>NZ_LFYT02000024.1 GCF_001270065.2 Limnohabitans planktonicus II-D5 | reverse complement strand
CGCCCTGTAGGTCGGTAGCTTCAGCTCCGACATCTGTTCGCTCCGGCACAGGCTGCATGTCGGGGCTAAAGCCGCCGACCTCGAAAAACCACAGGCCGCGCCTTGTAGGTCGGTAGCTTCAGCTCCGACGTTTGTGGGCTCCGGCATAGGCTGCATGTCGGGGCTGAAGCCACCGACCTACGGAAAACCACAGGCCGCGCCTTGTAGGTCGGTAGCTTCAGCTCCGACGTTTGTGGGCTCCGGCATAGAGTCAATGTCGGGGCTGAAGCCGCCGACCTACGGAAAACCGCAGGCCTTGCCTTGTAGGTCGGTAGCTTCAGCTCCGACATTTGTGGGCTCCGGCACAGCGTCAATGTCGGGGCTGAAGCCGCCGACCTACGGGGGGGATTCATAGATTGTTTGGCTCAAATGGCCTTTGCATCGCGCAAGGCCTGAACCGCCGCATCGTCCAGCCCCAGCTCGCGCAAGATGGACTCGGTGTGCTCGCCCACGGCGGGTACGGGGTCCATGCGGTAGTCGTATCGGTTGTTGCGCCCGGGCGGCAGCAGGGCGGGGATGTCGCCAGCGGGCGAGCCCACCTGTTGCCAGCGCTGGCGGGCCTGCAGCTGTGGGTGCGCCCAAACACCGGCCATGTCGTTCATGCGGGCGTTGGCGATTTGCGCCTGGTCCAGCCGCGCCTCGACCTCTGGCGTGGTCATGCGGGCGAACACGCCCATGATGAGCAGCTTGAGCTGGGCACGGTTCTCGCTCCGCAACGCGTTGGTGCAAAAGCGCGGATCGTTGGCCAGTCCTGCGTCGCCCAACACCACCTCGCAAAACACTTTCCACTCGCGTTCGTTTTGCAAACCCAGCATCACCGTGCCGCCGTCGCCAGCCGCAAACGGACCATAGGGGTAAATGCTGGCGTGCGAGGCTGCGCTGCGCGGCGGCGGGGTGGCGCCGTCGTAGGCGTAATACAGCGGGTAACCCATCCACTCGGTCAGCGCTTCGAGCATGGACACGTCGATGTGGCTGCCCTGGCCGGTCTTGCCGCGCAGTAGCAGGGCCGACAGGATGTTGGTGTAGGCGTACATGCCGGCCGCAATGTCGGCGATCGAGTTGCCGGTTTTGGACGGATCTTCGGGCGTGCCGGTGATAGACAGCATGCCCGACTCGCTCTGGATCAAGAGGTCGTAGGCTTTTTTGTCGCGGTAGGGGCCGTCTTCGCCGTAGCCCGAGATGTCGCACACGATCAACTTCGGGTGTTTGGGGCTGAGTGCCTCAAACGACAAACCCATGCGCGCAGCCGCGCCGGGCGCGAGGTTTTGCACCAGCACATCGGCGCTTTGCAGCAGGCTGCTGAGCACAGCCATGGCGTCGTGGTTCTTCAGGTCCAGCGTCAGGCTTTCCTTGGAGCGGTTGGTCCACACAAAGTGCGAGGACTGGCCGCGCACCCGGGTGTCGTAGGCCCGCGCAAAGTCGCCCGCACCGGGACGTTCGATCTTGATGACGCGTGCGCCCAGGTCGGCCAGTTGGCGCGTGCAGAACGGCGCGGCAATCGCGTGTTCGAGAGAGATGACGGTGATGCCGTCCAGAGGTTTGTTCATGGGTTCACCTCAAGAAATCTGTGGGAGCCAGCCTTGCTGGCGAATGGGCGCTTGAGGTCTGCGAGATATCGCTTGCAGGGCAAGCTCCTACAAAACAGGGCCCCATGTAGGAGCCAGCCCTGCTGGCGATGGTGCAATGGCGGTCTGTTTCCATTTTCAAAACGAACGTGGCAGCCCGAGGATGTGCTCGGCCACGTAGCTGAAGATCATGTTGGTCGACACGGGGGCGACTTGGTACAAGCGCGTCTCGCGGAACTTGCGCTCGATGTCGTATTCACACGCAAAACCAAAACCGCCGTGCGTTTGCAGGCAGACGTTGGCCGCTTCCCAGCTGGCCTTGGCCGCGAGGTACTTGGCCATGTTGGCTTCGGCCCCGGCGTTTTGCATGGCGTCGATTTTTTCGCAGGCCTTCCAGCGCATGAGGTTGGCCGCTTCCAGCTCGATGAAGGCGTCGGCAATCGGGAACTGCACGCCCTGGTTTTGACCAATCGGGCGGCCAAAGACCACGCGGTCTTTAGCGTATTTGGTGGCGCGGTCGATGAACCAGTAACCGTCACCAATGCACTCGGCTGCGATCAACACGCGCTCGGCATTCAGGCCGTCGAGCAGGGTCTTGAATCCCTTGCCTTCTTCGCCCAAGAGCGCGTCTTCGGGGATCTCCAAGTTGTCAAAAAACAGCTCGTTGGTCTCGTGGTTGACCATGTTCAAGATGGGCCGCACGGTCAAGCCGTTGCCGATGGCCTGCTTCAAATCGATGAGGAAGCACGACAGGCCCTCAGACCGCTTGGTGACTTGGTCAGCGGGCGTGGTGCGGGCCAGCAGGATCATCAGGTCGCTGTGCTGGATGCGCGAGATCCAGACCTTTTGGCCGTTGATGACCCAGCGGCCGTCTTTGCGCACGGCGGTGGTTTTGAGCTTGGTCGTGTCGCTGCCCGTGGTGGGCTCGGTCACACCCATGGACTGGATGCGCAACTCGCCCGTGGCGATCTTGGGCAACAGGGTGTTTTTCTGCGCGTCAGAACCGCTGCGCACGATGGAATTCATCACGTACATCTGGCCGTGGCACGCGCCCGAGTTGCCGCCCGAGCGGTTGATCTCTTCCATGATGACCGAAGCTTCGGCCATGGACAGGCCCGAGCCGCCGTATTGCTGCGGAATCAACGCGGCCATCCAACCGGCCTTGGTCAGGGCGTCGACAAACTCTTCGGGGTAGCCGCGTTTTTCGTCGACCTTGCGGTGGTACTCGTCAGGGAACTGGGCGCACAGGGCGCGCACCGCGTCGCGGATGTCTTGGTATTGATCGGGAGCGTGCATGGTGGTGATGAAAATGGGTTGCTCAAAAAATGAAATGGATGAGCGCGCAGCGCAACTTCAGGCCAGCGTGGCTTGCGCTTGCATGGTGAGCCAGCCTTCGTGGTCGCAGGCCCACAGATCAATCGTCTTGCCGTCGGCAGATGGCCGGCCGTTCAGCCGGAAGGGGTGCAGGTCAAACGTGGGACGCACAGCGCGGAACTGGAACGAAGCCAGGCGCGCACCGGGCACATGCCTGCGCACCAGGTCCACCAGCAAGGTGGCAATGAGCGGACCGTGCACGATGAGGCCGGGGTAGCCTTCTTCTTGCGTGACGTAACTGCGGTCGTAGTGGATGCGGTGGCCATTGAAGGTGAGGGCCGAATAGCGAAACAGCGACACCGGGTCGGGCACAAACTCGCGCTGCCAAGGTGCGTCGGTCTCGGCCGCGGTAGGCGGCACTTCGGGTGCGCCAGGCACTGCTGCTGCGCGGTACACGATGTCGTGTGTTTCGGTCAGGCAATGGCCTTGGGCGTTGCTGAAAACGTGCTCGACCTCGACAAACAACAGGTCGCCCGTGCGGCCCGCCTTGTGCTTGACCGAAGCGATGCGCGAATGCTTTTGCGCCGCATCGCCCACGCGCAGCGGGTTGTCGGTCTGCCACTGCAGGCGGCCCCCGGCCCACATGCGGCGCGGCAGCGGCACGGGCGGCAAAAAGCCACCGCGCAGCGGGTGCCCGTCGGGCCCGATCTGGCTTTGCGGGGCCTGTGGCAAAAAGTACAGCCAGTGCCACAGCGGCGGCACTTCACTGCCTGCGGTTTGGCGTGCATCGTCGCGGTCGAGCAAGGCGCTTTGGCCGCGCAAGGGGGCGGCCACGATCTCGTCGGTCAGCGTCTCGCTGCGGCCTTCCCAGCTGCGCAGGTGCGCGACTTGGTTGACGTCAAGGGTGGTGGGGGTGTTCATGGTTGTATCTTCTCGCAGATCAAGCTTGTCTCTTGTCTGTCTTTGTGAAAGCCCATCTTTGGCGAACTTGAAGACTGTATGCATGGGTGGACCCATACCGATGTCTTGTCAAGGCGTGCACCGTGGGAGCCAGCCCTGCTGGCGATGGGGCGCTTGTGGGCCAAAGGCATTTCGCTTGCAGGGCAAGCTCCTACACACCACCATCGCGTGGCGCAAACGACCTTCAGTTGCATCTTCCTGCCTTGCCCGGGTCTTGTGGAAATCTCAAACATCATCGTTTCGGGTCAATGGTCTTGCGCGTACTTTTCCACCAGCTCGCGCTTGAGCACTTTGCCGCTCAGTGTCATGGGCATTTCCGGCACTTGCACCACCATGGAGGGCCGCTTGTAGGGCGACAGGTGTTCATGGGCGTGGGCCTTCAGAGCCTGCAGGTCCAGCTGCACACCGGGCTTGACTTCGATGAAGGCCAGGATGTCTTCGTTGCCGTCGGCCGCTTTGCGACCCGCCACGGCGGCACGCTGCACGCCGGGCCAGGCCAAGAACACCGCCTCGACCTCGCCCGGGTACACGTTGAAGCCCGAGCGGATGATCATTTCTTTCAGACGCCCCACCACCTGCAAAGCGCCGTCGCCGTCTTGTCGGCCCAGGTCGCCGCTGGCGTACCAGCCGCCGGGCTTCATGACCTGCGCGGTGATCTCCGGGTCACGGAAGTAGCCGGGCATCAGGCCCACGCCGCGCATCCAGATCTCGCCGGTCTCGCCTGCGGGCAAGTCCCGCCCATCGGGGTCCATGATGCGCAGCTCGGCGCCTTCGACCAGGTAACCCGCGCTGGTGTCGGCGCGCTGTTCGTTCAAGCGGCACAGCGTCAACGCGCCTGCATATTCCGACAGGCCATAGCCGTGGTGCAGGGGTTTGCCAAAGCGCGCTTCGATGGCCTGCTTGACGCTCAGGTCGAGCGGCGCAGCGCCTGTGTAGACGTAGCGCAAATCCGGTGCGAGCGGCTGCGCAATGCCTTGACTGTCCAGCCATGCCAACAGGCGGGTAAACATGGCGGGCGGCCCTTGCAGCTGCGTCAGGCCCTGGTGGGCCAGCGCGTCGAACACATCGGCCGGGTCGAACTGGCTGCGCATGAGCAGGCCCGAGCCCGCGTGCAGCGAAGCCATGAGCACCGTGCCCAGACCGAAGATGTGCGTCATGGGCAGATAGGCGTAAGACCGGTCTGCGGACGTCAGCTCGCGCGACTGCGCCGACACCCGGGCAAATTGCAACAGGCCCGCGTGCGTGAGCATCACGCCCTTGGGCTGTCCGGTGGTGCCCGAAGTGAAGATGATCGCAGCCACCTGCTCGGCCAGCTCACCGGTTTGCGCCGTGGCCTGTGGCCTGACGGGCGTGCGCTGCAAACCGGGCAGCACACTCGCCTGCGTGCCGTGCTGCGCCGCGTGTTCGCGCGCCGAAGCAGACACGCCCACCGTGAAATACAGCACGCGGGCATCGGCCTTGGCGGCAAAGCCCGCGAGTTCGGACGCCGTCATGCGCGCATTGACCCCACAGGCCCAAGCCCCCACACGGCTGCAGGCCAGCACCAGCGCCACATGCTCGGGGCAGTTTTCAGCGGCTACCAGCACGCGGTCGCCCACACGCACACCCACCTCGCGCAGTTCGGCTTCCAGTGCATCGACCTGCTGCGCCAGCTCGCCCAGCGTCATCACCCCTTGCGCCAAATACAAAAAGGGATGCGCGGGTGCCTGCGCGGCGCGCTCGTCAAACAGGTGGTGAATACGCGTGTGGGTGCGGGTGTGGGCTGAGGTCAAATGCAACGCCATGTTTTATTCGAAGGTCATGCCTTTGGTCACCTCGGCCCACAGCGCATGTTCGCGGCGCATGCGATCGGCCAGGTCGGCGGGCTTGGCATTCCAGATCACGTAACCCTGGTCGACCCAGCGCTTGTTCAGCTCGGGGTCTTGCAGGGCGCGGGCCGTGGCGGCGGTGATCTTCTGGCTGAGTTCGGCGCTCATGCCCAGCGGGCCATACAGGCCATACCAGCCGCCCACGTCGTAATCGCGAATGCCCAACTCGCTCATGCTGGGCAACTGCGGCAGGGCTGGGTTGCGCTCTTTGGAGGTCACGGCCAAAGGCTTGACCTTGCCGCCGTCGATGTGGGCCTTGGCACCGCCCACGATGTCAAACATCATCTGGATCTGCCCACCCATCACGTCGGTCATGGCCGGAGCGTTGCCCTTGTAGGGCACATGGGTCATGGTGATGCCTGCACGGCGTGCAAACAGCTCGCCGCTCAGGTGGTTCGATGCGCCCATGCCGGCCGAGCCATAGGCCAGTTTGCCGGGGTTGGCTTTGCCAAAGGCCACTAACTCGGGCAAGGTTTTGAAGGCTTGGTTCTGGTTGATGACCAGCACGTTGGCATAACTGAGGATGGTGGCCAGCGGGGTCATGTCCTTGAGCGGGTCAAAGGCCATCGCCTTGAGCACATGGGGGCTGATGGTCATGGTGGGGCTGGCGGCATAGAAAATTTCCAGGCTATTGGGCGCGGACTTGACCACGGTGTTGCCTGCCACCGCACCGCCAGCACCGGGGCGGTTTTCCACAATCACGGGCTGACCCAGTTCGCGGCTGAGCACGGGTGCAAACACCCGCGCCGATGAGTCGACGGGCCCGCCTGCGGCATAGCCCACGATGAGCTTGACGGTGGGGCCGGTGCTTTGGCTCTGAGCCCAAGCAGAACCGCCCAGTCCGGTCATGGCTGCGCACAATGCGCTCACCAGACTTCGGCGGGCAAGAAGATGTTTCAAAGGGCTCATGGGGTGTCTCCTGTTGTGGTGGATATCAAAGTCGTCAGCGGCGCAAGTTGGCAAAGTGCTTGTCCATGCAAGGCATCGTGGGAGCCAGCCCTGCTGGCGATCTGTCTTGGGGGGTCCGCAGGCCATCGCTTGCAGGGCAAGCTCTCTCGCATGCGCCTGAATACCGACAACGACTCCTGTGGCAGCTTGGCAAACGTCACTTTGTCGTACAGCTTAGAGGTGTCGATTTCGCTCATTCGGTCTTCCTCAAGCTTGCGCCCAGCGTGAAGCCTGCTGCAGTTGCTGGCGGCAGTCGGCCACCATGCGTTCGATCAGGTCGGCGCAGGTGGGCACGTCGTCGATCAGGCCAATCACCTGGCCTGCTGCGACCACGCCGCCATCCACATCGCCCGACTGCAGGGCCTGGTTGCCGCGTTGGCCTGCGACCAAGTGGCGGATGTCCTCAAAGCTGCAGCCGCCTGCGCGGTTTTCGGTGGCCACCACTTCTTGCGACACCGCGTTGCTCCAGGCCCGCGTGGTGTTGCGCATCGTGCGAAACATCAGTTTCGTGTCGCGCTCGGTGGCTCCCACCAGGGCTTGTTTGATGTTGTGGTGCACCGGTGCTTCTTGTGTGACCAAAAAGCGGGTGCCCATGTTCACGCCCTCAGCCCCCAGCGCCAGCGCAGCGGCCATGCCGCGCCCGTCGGCAATGCCGCCCGAGGCAATGACCGGCACGCACAAGGCCTGGCAAGCCAAGGGGATCAGCACCAGGCCGGGCACATCGTCCTCACCGGGGTGACCTGCGCATTCAAAACCGTCGATGCTGATCATGTCCACCCCATTGCGCTCGGCGCTCAGGGCGTGGCGCACCGAGGTGCATTTGTGCACGATGGTGATGCCCGCGTCCTTCATGCGACCGATGAACTCTTTGGGGCTGTTGCCAGCGGTTTCCACAATCTTGACCCCGCTGTCGATGATGGCCTGGAGGTACTCGGCGTAGGGCGGCGGGTTGATGGCGGGCAAGATGGTGAGGTTCACCCCAAAGGGCTGGTCGGTGAGCGTGCGGGTGCGGGCAATCTCGTGCGCCAGTGATTGCGGTGTGGGCTGGGTGAGGGCCGTGAGCACGCCCAGGCCCCCGGCATTGGACACGGCCGAGACCAGCTCGGCCTTGCCCACCCACTGCATGCCGCCTTGCAAGATGGGGTAGCGGATACCCAGCACCTCGGTCACGCGTGTTTTCATGCCACGTTCAGTTCAGGGTGATCTTGGCGTCGCGGATGATGCGGGCGTAAATGTCGGCATCGGACTTGACGACCTTGGCAAAGTTTTCGATGCTTTCACCGCCAGGGATCAGGCCCATGGCTTCGATCTTCTCGCGCACATCGGGCAGCTTGAGGATGCGCTGGGTCTCGGCCGAGAATTTATCCACCACGGCCTTGGGTGTGGCCGCAGGCAAGAACAGGCCGAACCAGCCCATGGGCTCGTAGGAATTGAGGCCTTGCTCTTTGAGCGTGGGCACATTGGGCAGCCAAGACAAACGTTCGGTGCCGGTCACGCCCAGCAGCTTGAACTTGGGCAAATGCTGTTTCGACGAGCCTGCATCAAAGAATGCCGAGGACAGCTGACCGCCCATCATGGCCGTGACCAGGGGCGCACCGCCCTGGTAGGGCACATGCGTCAAATCCAGACCCGACTGCAGATTGAGCAAAGCGCCTTGCAAGTGGGCCGAAGTGCCCGGGCCATACGAGCCAATGCTGTGTTTGCCCGGCTCGGCCTTCACCAGCTTGATGAACTCAGGCAAGTTGTTGATGGGCAAGTTCGGCGCTGCGGCCAGTACGCTGGGACTGATGGCCACGCGGCTGATCGGCGCAAAGTCCTTGATCGGGTCATAGGGCAGCTTCATCAAGGTCATTTGCTGCACCAGTGCGACGATGCCAAACAGCACCGTGTGACCATCGGCAGGTGCCTTGGCTACCAGGTTGTTGCCAATGGTGCCGCCTGCGCCGGGCTTGTTCTCGACCACCACGGTTTGCTGCCAGCTGTCCTGCATTTTTTGCGCCACCATGCGGGCCAGCACATCGGTGGCCCCGCCTGCGGGGTAGGGCACGATGAACTTGATGGGCTGGCTCGGATAAGCCGTCTGGGCCTGAGCCTGGGCAGTGCCTGCGCCCAGCAGGGCAAGGCTGAGTGAGGCCACGGCCATGCGGCGGGTGAATGTCTTTGTCATGTCTTGTCTCCTTGTGTTGTTGTCGAAAGGGGTCACGCTGACGGGGTGGGTGCATTGGAGCGGCTTTCGCCGCAAAACGAACCCACCCTTGGCTCAACCGCGTGCTTCACGCACCATGTTGCGGCCAATGATGATTTGTTGTATCTGGGTCGTACCCTCATACAGGCGAAAAAGGCGCACATCTCGGTAAAAGCGCTCAATGCCGTATTCAGCCAAGTAGCCCGCGCCACCCAAAATCTGCACCGCCCGGTCGGCCACGCGGCCGCACATCTCGGACGCGAACATCTTGCAGCACGAGGCCTCGGTCGACACGCTGCGGCCTTCGTCGCGCTTGCGGGCGGCATCGATCACCATGCACTCGGCGGCATACAGCTCCGCCTTGCTGTCGGCCAGCATGGCCTGCACCAGCTGGAACTCGGCAATGGGCTGGCCGAACTGTTTGCGGTCAATGGCGTAACGCAGCGCGTCATCCAGGATGCGCTGGGCCACGCCCACGCACACGGCGGCCAAGTGGATGCGGCCTTTTTCGAGCACCTTCATCGCGGTCTTGAAGCCCTGACCTTCTTGGCCGCCGATCAGGTTGGCGGCCGGGACACGCACGTTGTCAAACATCACGTCGCAGGTGTGCGCGCCTTTTTGGCCCATCTTCTGGTCGTTCTTGCCCAAGCTGATGCCGGGCGATTGGGCATCGACGATGAAGGCCGACACGCCGCCCGCGCCCTTGTCGGCCGGGTTGGTGCGCGCCATGAGCGTGAAAATTTTGGAATGCGGCGCGTTGGTGATGTAGCGCTTGGTGCCGTTGACCACGTAGTGGTCACCGTCCTTGATGGCCGTGGTGCGCAACGATGCGGCGTCAGAGCCCGCGTCGGGCTCGGTCAATGCAAACGAGGATGACAACTCGCCCGTGGCCAGCTTGGGCAGGTAATAGGCTTTTTGTGCTTCGGTGCCGTCCATCAAGATGCCCTGCGAGCCAATGCCCACCGTGGTGCCGATCACCGAACGGAAAGCGGGCGAGGTCTTGCACAGCTCAAACAAGAGACGCGCCTCTTCTTCCATGGTCAGCTCCAAGCCGCCATAGGATTCGGGGATGGTCAAACCAAACAGACCCATTTCGCGCATCTCTTGCACGATGGCTTCGGGGATCTCGTCGGTGTCGGCGACTTCGTTCTCGGCGGGCACCAAACGCTCGCGCACAAAACGGCGCACGGAATCGAGCAGGGCTTCAAAGGTTTCGGGGTCTCGGATCATGGTGAATGCGGGGAGGTTTTACAAAGTTTCAAAGGTGCCGAGGATGGCCGTTGACTGGCTCGACAGCGTGCCGCCGTTGCCATGGGCCAGAGCGGTCTGCACGCCGGACACTTGGCGCTCGCCGCCTTCGCCGCGCAACTGGCGCACGGCTTCGATCAGGGTAAAGATGCCGTACATGCCCGGGTGCGTGCACGACAGGCCGCCGCCGTTGGTGTTGACCGGCAGGTGGCCACCGGGCGCGATGCCGCCGCCTTCCACAAAGGCACCGGCTTCGCCTTTTTTGCAAAAGCCCAGGTCTTCCAGAAACATCAAGGTGTTGATGGTGAAAGCGTCGTACAGCTGCACCACGCCCATGTCGGCAGGCGTGAGGCCTGCCATGGCAAAGGCTTCGCGGCCGGACTGGCTGGCGGCAGTCACTGTGAGGTCGTGCATGGCCGAAATCTGGCGGTTCCAGTTGGCGGTGGCGTTGCCCAGCACGTACACCGGTTTCTTTGGCAGGTCACGCGCACGGTCGGCGCGCACCAGCACAAAGGCACCCCCACCGTCGGTGACCAGGCAGCAGTCGCGCACGGACAAGGGGTCGGACACCATGCGGGCCTTGAGCACATCGTCGATCGACAGCGGATCGCGCATGAAGGCTTCGGGGTTGCGCTGCGCCCAAGCGCGGGCAGCCACGGCCACTTCGGCCAACTGGCGGCGGGTGGTGCCGTACTGGTGCATGTGCCGCCGCGTGGCCAGCGCGTAGGCGCTCAGCGGCTGCATCGGGGCGTAGGGGGTTTCATAAGGCTGCGGGTCCATCACGCGGCGCGCCTGGGCGATCTCGGCGCGGCCAAAGGTGGAGGTGCGCTGCGTGCTGCCGTAGCACACCAGCACAGCGTTGCACTGGCCCGACTGCAGGGCCATCATGGCGGGAAGCAAGTGCGCCACAAAGCTGGAGCCGCCCAGCATGGTGCCGTTGATGTAACGCGGGTTGATGCCCAAATATTCGGTCACGGGCATGGGCCACATGGTGGACAGCACACTGGCGGTGCACAGGCCATCGATGTCGCTCATCTTCAAACCGGCATCGGCCACGGCGGCGTGCGCGGCACGGGCCAGCACTTCCATCTCGGAAAAGCCCGTGGCTTCGCCGCAACCAAAGGTGGCCACACCCGCAATCGCCGCGCTGCCGCGCAGGGCCTTGAGGCCGGTGGAAGAATGCACCGCTGCCGATGCGGCGGGGCCGCGAGGCACGGGCTTGGCCGAGGCAGCGGCTGTGCTGACTGGATCAAACACCACCATGCCTTGACCCTTGTCGACCGCCACGCGGGCCTGCACACGCTGGCCCACCTGCACGGCGTCGACAGGGTCCATGTCCACACGGCTCATCAGGCGCACGCCTTCGTCCAGGTCGATCAGGCAGACGTTGTAGTCACCGCCCGCGTCGGGTTTGCGGCGCACGGTGGTCACCGAATACACCGTGCCCAGACCCGAGGGGGGCACCAGGCTCAGGTCGTTGCTGCCGCAGTGCGGGCAGACCTCTCGCGGGAAATAAATGTGCTGGTCACAGCCCTTGCAATGCTGGACCATAAAGTGGCCTTCATCGAGGGCGGCTTGGTGCTGCGCGAGCACACCTTTTGCGTTGTCGCTCATCGTGTTTTCCTCAGATCGGGTCCCAGCTGAACACATCTCCCGAACGCTCCAGGTCAAAGAAGCTCGACTTGAGGGCGGGCATGGCTTGGTCCAGCACCGACTGCGGCGTCCAGCCCTCGCTGCGGTGCACCGAGCGGATGGGGCGCGGCTGGCTCATCAAAAAGATTTCGTTGTTGCGCACGGCAAAGACCTGGCCGTTCACATGGGCCGAGGCGTCGCTGGCCAGGGCCACGGCCATGGGCGCGATCTTGGCGGGCGTCATCTGCTTGATGCGTTCAACACGGGCCTGCTCTTCGGGTGTCTCGGTCGGGATCGAGCCGATCATGCGGCTCCAGGCAAAAGGCGAAATGCAGTTCGAGCGCACCTTGAACTTTTGCATGTCGAGCGCGATCGACTTG
This sequence comes from Limnohabitans planktonicus II-D5, assembly GCF_001270065.2. Classification (GTDB taxonomy): domain Bacteria; phylum Pseudomonadota; class Gammaproteobacteria; order Burkholderiales; family Burkholderiaceae_C; genus Limnohabitans_A; species Limnohabitans_A planktonicus. The sequence goes on along the minus strand of NZ_LFYT02000024.1, from coordinate 59,586 downwards.
GACAGCGCGGTCACGCCCAGCTTGGCCGCCGAGTAGTTGGCCTGGCCAAAGTTGCCCACCAGCCCGGAGGTCGAGGTCATGTGGATGTAATTGCCGCTTTCCTGCTCCTTGAAGTGCGGGGCGGCGGCGCGGCTGACGTAGAAAGCGCCATACAGGTGCACCTTGAGCACCGCGTCCCATTCGTCCATGCTCATCTTGTGGAAGAAGCGGTCACGCAAGATGCCTGCGTTGTTGACCACCACGTCGATGCGGCCAAAGCTGTCGATGGCCGTTTGGATGATGCGGGCCCCGCCTGCGGCGTCGGACACGCTGTCGGTGTTGGCCGCTGCCTGACCGCCCATGGCTAAGATTTCGTCCACCACTTTTTGTGCGGGGCCTGCGTCTTGGCCTTCGCCCGAGACCGAAGCGCCAATGTCATTGACGACCACTTTGGCCCCTTCGCGGGCCATGGCCAGCGCAATGTCGCGGCCAATGCCGCCGCCTGCACCGGTCACCACGACCACCTTGCCGGTGACCAATCCTGTACTGCTCATGTTTTCTCCTGGGGAAGCTCGGGGCGCGCACCCGTCATGGGCGGCATCACCACCGGAGGGTTGTTCTGTATCTTGCTGTGCCCACTGATTTTGAACAATCTGCGATTGCCAAAGCGGGGCTTTCGGATTCCAGAACTCAGGGAATGCCCTTGGTTTGCTGTGAAACGTCGGACTCTGCGAGTGCCGACCTACAAGATGGCGTTTCGTAGGTCGGCGGTCGAAGACCCCGACAAGGGCCTGTGCCCAAACCCATAACGTCGGACGCTGCGAGTGCCGACCTACAAGATGGCAGTTCGTAGGTCGCTGGTCGAAGACCCCGACATGGGCCTGTGCCCAAACCCCTAACGTCGGACTCTGCGAGTGCCGACCTGCGAGATGGCGGTTCGTAGGTCGGCGGTCGAAGACCCCGACATGGGCCTGTGCCCAAACCCATAACGTCGGACTCTGCGAGTGCCGACCTACAGGATGGCGGTTCGTAGGTCGGCGGTCGAAGACCCCGACGTGGGCCTGTGCCGAAACCCATAACGTCGGACTCTGCGAGTGCCGACCTGCGGGAGGGCGGTTCGTAGGTCGGCGGTCGAAGACCCCGACATGGGACTTTGGCGAAACCACTAACGTCGGACTCTGCGAGTGCCGACCTGCGTGATGGCGGTTCGTAGGTCGGTGGTCGAAGACTCCGACATGGGCCTTTGGCGAAACCACTAACGTCGGACTCTGCGAGTACCGACCTACAAGATGGCGGTTCGTAGGTCGCTGGTCGAAGACCCCGACATGGGCCTGTGTCCAAACCCCTAACGTCGGACTCTGCGAGTGCCGACCTGCGGGAGGGCGGTTCGTAGGTCGGCGGTCGAAGACCCCGACATGGGGCTGTGCCGAAACCAAAAATGTCGGACTCTTCGAGTGCCGACCTACAAGATGACATGTCTCAAACTTCAGCGTGCCATTCATTAGCATTTATTTGTATAGACAACAAGATGGTGCATGCACTGATGCTTGGGGTGGACTGCAGGCGCATGATGTGAGATGCTGTTGCAGTCCATTGCTGTGAAAGGGTTCATGTGAATGTGCTGCACGGTTTTTCTTGAGTCCATCCTGTCTATACAAGTACAGCTGACGGCCTTACCCTGAGTCTTCGGTTTTCGGCCACGCATGCTTCAAACCTGCGGGTCGCGGTCAACACAAGGAGTTCCTTCATGCGCAAATCCCCTGTCAAATTCGCATCGCTGATCCTGGCCGGTGCCTTCGCCGCCACGTTGGCGGTCCCCGTCCAGGCCCAAGAGGTCAAGCTCGCTTTGGGCATGTCCGGCTGGACCGGCTTTGCCCCGCTGACCCTGGCCGACAAGGCCGGTTTGTTCAAGAAACACGGCCTGGATGTCGACATCAAAATGATTCCCCAGAAAGACCGCCACCTGGCCCTGGCTTCCAAGGCCATTCAGTGCGCGGCCACCACGGTGGAAACGCATGTGGCCTGGAACACCAATGGCGTGCCCATCGTCCAGATCTTTCAACTCGATAAGTCGTTTGGGGCCGATGGCATTGCGGTGCGGGGCAACATCAACAGCTTTGCCGAGCTCAAGGGCAAAAGCATTGGCGTGGATGCGCCCGGTACGGCACCCTATTTCGGCTTGGCCTGGATGCTCAGCAAAAACGGCATGAGCATGAAAGACGTCAAGATCACCACCTTGTCGCCCCAGGCCGCTGCGCAGTCCTTTGTGGCGGGTCAAAACGATGCGGCCATGACCTACGAGCCCTATTTGTCCACCGTGCGCAACAACCCACAGGCCGGCAAGATTTTGGCCACCACGCTCGACTACCCCATGGTGATGGACACCGTGGGTTGCGCGCCGGATTGGCTCAAGGCCAACCCCAAGGCTGCGCAAAGCTTGGCCAATGCCTACTTTGATGCCTTGGAGATGATCAAGACCGATCCGGCCAAATCCAACGAGATCATGGGCGCGGCCGTCAAGCAAACCGGCGAGGCTTTTGCCAAATCTTCATCCTTCCTGCGCTGGCAAGACAAAGCGGCCAACCAGAAGTTCTTTGCGGGCGAGTTGCAAACCTTCATGAAAGACGCCGCCGCCATCTTGCTGGAAGCCGGTGTGATCCGCAGGGCACCGACCGACTTCAACGCCATGTTTGACACCAGCTTCATCAAGTAAAGCCATGGCCAGCGTACACCCGACTTCGACCCCATCGATCGCTGTGCGGCCACGCCGCCGCGCACTGGCCCCGCTGGAGCCCGTGCGCGCGCAGTCGCGGTGGTTGCTGGGCATCGGTTTTTTCATTTTGTTTTTTGCCGCGTGGGCGTTTTTCACGTTGGGCGGTTATGTCTCGCCCACCTTTTTGGCCAGCCCGGTGACCATGGTGCAAGAGGCCATCCTCTTGTTCACCGAATTCAACTTCATGTTCGACATCGGCATGACGATTTGGCGCGTGTTGGCGGGCTTCATTTTGGCCAGCCTGATCGCCGTGCCGCTGGGCATTGCCATGGGCGCGCACAAGGGGGTCGAGGCTTTTCTGGAACCCTTCGTGTCCTTTTGTCGTTATTTGCCCGCCTCTGCCTTCATCCCCTTGTTGATCTTGTGGGCCGGCATTGGCGAATTGCAAAAGGTGCTGGTCATCTTCATTGGCTCGGTGTTTCAGATCGTGTTGATGGTGGCGGTGTGTGTGGGCGCGGCCCGGCGTGACCTGGTCGAAGCCGCATACACCCTGGGGGCCAACCCGGCGGGCATCGTCAAACGGGTGTTGATTCCAGGTGCTGCGCCCGAGATCGCCGAAATTTTGCGCCTGGTGCTGGGCTGGGCCTGGACCTATGTGATCGTGGCCGAGTTGATCGGCTCGTCGTCTGGCATTGGCCACATGATCACCGACAGCCAGGCGCTGCTCAACACTGGGCAAATCATCTTCGGCATCATCGTCATCGGCCTGATCGGGCTGGTGTCTGACTTTGCGTTCAAGGCGCTCAACCGCCGCCTGTTTGCCTGGAGTTCACTGTGAGCAGCCAACTGTCCATTCAAGGCGTCTCACGCGTCTTCACTTCGCCCAAAGGCCAAACAACCCAGGCGCTCACGCCGGTGGATTTTGAGGTGCGCGAAAACGATTTCGTCACCATCCTCGGGCCATCGGGCTGCGGCAAATCCACCTTGCTGCGCATCGTGGCGGGGCTGGACCAGCCCACCACCGGGCAGGTGCTGCTGGACGGTGTACCGGTGCAAGGGCCGGGGGCCGACCGGGGCATGGTGTTTCAGAGCTACACGCTGTTTCCGTGGCTGACCATCGAGCACAACATCCGCTTTGGCCTGCGCGAGCGCGGCATGCCCGAGCGCGAGCAAAAAGAACGGGCCGATTTCTTCATCGCCAAGGTGGGGCTGCGCGGGTTTGAGCAGCACTTCCCCAAGCAGCTGTCGGGCGGCATGCAGCAGCGCACGGCGATTGCACGGGCGCTGGCCAACGACCCCAAAATCTTGTTGCTAGACGAGCCCTTTGGTGCCCTGGACAACCAGACCCGCGTGCTGATGCAAGAGCTGCTCTTGGGCATTTGGGAGTCCGCCCAAAAAACCGTGCTGTTCGTCACGCACGACATCGACGAAGCCATCTTCATGGCCAACCGCGTGGCGGTGTTCAGCGCCCGGCCTGGCCGCATCAAGACCGAGCTGGCGGTGGACTTTCCGCACCCCCGGCATTACACGATCAAGACCTCGCCCGAGTTCATGGCCCTCAAGGCGCGGCTGACCGAAGAAATTCGTGCCGAAGCCATGGCCACCGATCTGCACTGAGTCAGCTTTCACGCTGCTTTGAAACCGACGCCCTTCATGACCCGCCTTGCTCCTTCTCCCGCCCAGTTGGCCACACACATGGCCACTGACACGGCCACCGCCCACCGCCCGCACAAAGCGCGGGCGGCGCGGCCGGCCTCGGGCGATGTGGCCTTGTTCCAGCAGGTCAAGGACCACATTGCCCGCCAGATTCAAGACGGCACGCTGCGTGCGGGTGACCGCCTGCCGTCCGAGCACGAGCTGGTGGCGCAGTTTGGCATCTCGCGCATGACCGTCAACCGGGCCTTGCGCGAGTTGGTGACTCAGGGGCGCATCGTGCGCGTGGCCGGTGTGGGCAGTTTTGTGGCCGAACAAAAACCGCAGGCCAACTTGCTGCAAATCGTCAACCTGGCCAGCGAAATCCGCCAACGCGGGCACGACTACGCCTGCGAAATGTTGGTGGTCGAACGCGTGGCGGCCACCCTGGAAGTGGCTGCCGCCCTGAATGTGCGCACCGGCGAGTCGGTGTTCCATTCGGTGTGTGTGCACCTGGAAGATGGCGTGCCCATTCAGCTCGAAGACCGCTTTGTCAACCCGCAGGTGGTGCCCGACTTTGCGCAGCAAGATTTCACGCAGCAACAGCCTTCGGAATTTTTGGTGCGCACCGTGCCGTTTGACGAAATCGAGCATGTGGTCGATGCGGTGCTGCCCACACCCGAGCAGGCGCAGCGCCTGCAAATGGACGCGGCCGAGCCCTGCTTGCTGCTCACACGCCGCACCTGGACCCAGGGCGTGCCGGTGACCCTGGTGCGCTGCCTGCACCCGGCCAGCCGCTACCGCCTGGGCAGCCGCTACAGCGCCAGTGGCAACCCGATGTCGACCTGATGCCTGCACGAAACTGAAGGCCCATGATGTTTGCCAGTTCTCTCCTCCGTTTCACGCGTTCTGCCTCTCGTGTAGGAGCCCACCCTGTGGGCGATGGTTTCAGGGGCGTGTGCCACGCCCATCGCCCACAGGGTGGGCTCCTACACCAACACACCTGCGACAGGCCTTTCGCTCAAGACTTCAACAGGCCGGCTGAATAAGCTGGTCATGACCCATCCCCTCAGCACCCAGCACATGACACACACATTTTTGAACCTCATTCCCGGCCAGGTGCCTTTGGTCGATTGGTGCGCCATTTACCGGGGCGCTACTCCCGTGCTGGACACGGCTTGCGCCACGGCGATTCAAGCCAGTGCCGACAGCGTGGCCCGCATCGTGGCCAAGGGCGAGCCTGTGTACGGCATCAACACCGGCTTTGGCAAATTGGCCAGCGTGCGCATTCCTGCCGAAGACCTGGAAACCCTGCAACGCAACATCGTGCTCTCGCACGCTGCGGGTGTGGGCGAAGCCACGCCGGTGGCCATCACCCGATTGATGATGGCTTTGAAAATCGCCAGTCTGGCCCAAGGCGCTTCGGGCATTCGCCCGGCCACGCTGGCTTTGCTGGAAGCCATGCTGACCCAGGGCATCATCCCGGTGGTGCCTTGTCAGGGCTCGGTTGGGGCCTCGGGCGATCTGGCCCCGCTGGCGCACATGACGGCCGTGATGATCGGCATGGGCGATGCCGACACGCCCCAAGGCCGCATGCCCGCCGAACAAGCGCTGGCCAGCGTGGGCCTGACCCCGGTGACGCTCGGCCCCAAAGAAGGCTTAGCCCTGCTCAATGGCACGCAGTTTTCCACCGCCAACGCATTGGCCGGTTTGTTTGAAGCCGAGCGCCTGTTCCAGTCGGCCCTGCTCACCGGTGCTTTGGCCACCGATGCGGCCAAGGGGTCGGACGCGCCTTTTGATGCCCGCATCCACCGCCTGCGCAAGCACCGGGGGCAGATCGCCACCGCCGAGGCCCTGCGCCAGTTGCTCAGCGGCAGCGCCATCCGCGCCTCGCATTTGCAGGGGGACGAGCGCGTGCAAGACCCGTATTGCCTGCGCTGCCAGCCGCAGGTCATGGGCGCGTGTTTCGATGTGCTGCACAACGCCGCCCAGTTGCTGGAGACCGAGGCCAACGGCGTGTCCGACAACCCGCTGATCTTCAGCGACACCGACGAATCGCTGTCGGGCGGCAACTTCCACGCCGAGCCGGTGGCCTTTGCCGCCGACATGATCGCCATGGCCATTTGCGAAATCGGCTCTTTGGCCGAGCGCCGCATCGCCATGCTGGTGGACCCGGCGCTGTCGGGGCTGCCCGCATTTCTGACACCCAAGCCGGGACTCAATTCGGGCTTCATGATCCCGCAGGTCACCGCGGCTGCGCTGGTCTCAGAAAACAAACAACGCGCCTACCCGGCCAGTGTCGATTCGATCCCCACCTCGGCCAACCAAGAGGACCATGTGTCCATGGCCGCGCACGGTGCACGCCGCCTGCTGCCCATGGCCGACAACGCCATGGCGGTGATCGGCATCGAGTGGATGGCCGCGGCCCAAGGCTGTGACTTTCATGCGCCGCTGCACACCAGTGCGCCCCTGGCCAGCGCCATGGCTTTGCTGCGCACACGCGTAGCGCACCTGAGCGACGACCGCCACATCCAGCCCGACATGCAAGCGGCCATCGACATGGTCAAAAGCGGTGCCTTGCTGCAATGCGGCTCGGGCCTTGATTTGCCCGGCCTGCGCTGAACGCCTCTTATGTATCCATTGCTCACCCTCAAGGAGACCCCATGACCCCCTCCATCGACCCCCGCCTCGACCCGACCCGCGTGGTGCGTGCGCCGCGTGGCAGCACGCTCACTTGCAAGAACTGGGTCACCGAAGCCGCTTACCGCATGATCCAGAACAACCTGGACGCCGAGGTGGCCGAGAACCCGCAAAGCTTGGTGGTCTACGGCGGCATTGGCCGCGCCGCCCGCGACTGGGCCTGCTTTGACCAAATCCTGGCTTCTCTCAAAGACCTGAACGAAGACGAGTCCTTGCTGATTCAATCGGGCAAACCCGTGGGCGTGTTCAAGACGCACGCCAACGCGCCGCGTGTGCTGATTGCCAACTCCAACCTCGTGCCCAAGTGGGCCAATTGGGAGCACTTCAACGAACTCGACCGCAAGGGCCTGTTCATGTACGGGCAGATGACGGCGGGCTCGTGGATTTACATCGGCACCCAAGGCATCGTGCAAGGCACGTTCGAGACCTTTGTGGAGGCGGGTCGCCAGCACTACCACAACGACTGGACAGGCCGCTGGATTTTGACGGCCGGACTGGGCGGCATGGGCGGCGCACAGCCCTTGGCCGCCACGCTGGCCGGAGCGTGCTCACTGAACATCGAATGCCAGCAAAGCAGCATCGACTTCCGTTTGCGCACCCGCTATGTGGACAAGCAGGCCAAAGACCTGGACGATGCTCTGGCCCTGATCGCACACCACACCGCCGCCAAAGAGGCGATCTCGATTGCCCTGTTGGGCAACGCGGCAGAGATCCTGCCCGAGTTGGTGCGTCGCGCCAAGGCAGGCGGCATGCGCCCCGATCTGGTGACCGACCAGACTTCGGCGCACGACCTGATCAACGGCTACCTGCCCCCGGGCTGGACCGTGGCGCAGTGGAAAGCCGCCCAGCACGACCCCGCACAGCACGCCCGCCTGAAGGCCGAAGCTGCACAAGGCTGCGCCACCCAGGTGCAAGCCATGCTGGACTTTCAGGCCATGGGCATCCCCACGGTGGATTACGGCAACAACATCCGCCAGGTGGCCTTTGACCATGGCGTGAAAAACGCATTCGACTTCCCCGGCTTTGTGCCCGCCTACATCCGCCCCATGTTTTGCGAAGGCAAGGGCCCGTTCCGCTGGGTGGCCTTGTCGGGTGACCCCGAAGACATCTACAAAACCGACGCCAAAATCAAGGAACTGTTTCCGAACAACACGCACACCCACCGCTGGCTCGACATGGCGCGTGAACGCATCAGCTTTCAGGGCCTGCCTGCACGCATTTGCTGGCTGGGCCTGGGTGAGCGGCACCTGGCCGGTCTGGCCTTCAACGAGATGGTGCGCACGGGCGAACTCAAAGCCCCCATCGTGATCGGCCGTGACCACCTGGACACCGGCTCGGTGGCCAGCCCCAACCGCGAGACCGAAGCCATGAAAGACGGCACCGACGCCGTGAGCGACTGGCCGCTGCTGAACGCCTTGCTCAACACCGCAGGCGGCGCCAGCTGGGTCAGCCTGCACCACGGCGGCGGCGTGGGCATGGGCTATTCACAACATTCGGGCATGGTCATCGTGGCCGACGGCACCGACGCAGCGGCCGAGCGCCTGGCGCGTGTGCTGGTCAACGACAGCGCCTCAGGCGTGATGCGCCACGCCGATGCCGGGTACGAGCTGGCCGTGGCCACCGCCAAAAAGCAAGGGCTGAAGTTGCCCATGATCAAGTGATGTGGTGAAGCGAACCATGACTGACGGTTTCAACTTGGCGGCCATGCCCAGTGCCGACGGCGTCTGGCATCACTTGCACCTGGCCCCTGAGGCCTTGGGTGCAGGTACACCAGCCCTGCCCGATGGGGCCATCGTGGTCGCGCAAGGGGCCATCGCCTGGGTGGGTGCACACACCGATTTGCCAGACGCTTACCGGCCACTGCCCTCACACGACGGCCAAGGTGCCTTGGTCACGCCCGGCCTGGTCGACTGCCACACGCACCTGGTGTACGGCGGCCAACGCGCCAACGAATTTGCCATGCGCTTGGCCGGTGCCAGTTACGAAGAGGTGGCGCGAGCGGGGGGCGGCATTGTGTCCAGCGTCAAGGCCACGCGCCAGGCCAGCGAAGAAGCCTTGTTCGACGCGGCCGTGCCCCGTTTGCAGGCTTTGCTGGCCGAAGGCGTGTGCGCCATCGAGATCAAATCGGGTTATGGCCTGAGCCTGGCGCACGAGCGCAAACAGCTGCGTGTGGCCAGGCGGCTGGGCGAGGTGTTTGGCGTCACGGTGCGCACCACGTTTTTGGGGGCGCATGCGCTGCCACCCGAATACGCCGGACGCAGCGACGACTACATCCGTCTGGTGTGTGAAGAGATGATGCCCGCGCTCGCTGCCGAAGGCCTGGTGGATGCGGTGGATGTGTTTTGCGAAACCATTGGCTTCACGCTGGCCCAGACCGAGCAAGTCTTCCAGGCCGCGCAAGCGCTGGGCTTGCCGGTCAAGCTGCACGCCGAGCAGCTGTCGGACATGGGTGGCTCGGCGCTGGCGGCACGCTTCGGGGCGCTGTCGTGCGACCACATCGAACACCTGAGCGCCGAAGGCATCGCCGCCATGCGTCAAGCGGGCACAGTGGCCGTGCTCTTGCCCGGCGCTTACTTCACCCTGCGCGACACCCACTTGCCGCCCATTGCCGACCTGCGTGCTGCTGGCGTGCCCATGGCCGTGTCCACCGACCACAACCCGGGCACCTCGCCTGCTTTGAGTTTGCTGCTCATGGTCAACATGGCCTGTACCTTGTTTCGCCTCACAGTGCCCGAGGCCTTGGCGGGCGTGACACGCCATGCCGCGCAGGCGTTGGGCCTGCAGGCCACACATGGCCGCATTTCAGCCGGGTGCCCTGCCAATTTTGTGCTGTGGCCATTGGGCGATGTGGCAGAACTCGCCTATTGGCTGGGCCAACGCCCGGCCTGCAGCGTGGTGCGCCAGGGCCGTTTGGCGGTCGATGGCATGGGCCTGCACCGAATGAGCCCCTTGCCCGAACATCCACCCTTGTCTCCTCATCAAGCATGACTTTTCAAACCACCGAACCCCCTTTTCGCTTTCGCCAAGGCACGCGACCTTTGCTGATTTCGATGCCGCATGTGGGCACGCATGTGCCGCCCGCATTGGCCGCACGGTTCACCGACGAGGCCCAGCGCGTGCCCGACACCGACTGGCATCTGGAACGCCTGTACGACTTTGCCGACGCGCTGGGGGCCTCGGTGCTGGTGGCCACGCATTCGCGCTTTGTGATCGACCTGAACCGCCCGCCAGACGGAGCCAGTCTGTACCCCGGGCAAAGCGTGACGGGCCTGTGCCCGGTGGACTTGTTTGACGACCAGCCGCTGTACCGCGACCCGGCCGATGTGCCAGGCGAGGCCGAAATTGCCGAGCGCCGCGAAGCCATTTGGCAACCCTATCACGCGCAACTGGCGCAAGAGCTGACCCGCATCAAGGCGCAGCATGGCGTCGCGGCCTTGTGGGACGCGCACTCGATCCGCTCGGTGGTTCCGCGATTTTTTGAAGGCCGTTTGCCCGACCTGAACCTGGGCACGGCAGACGGTACCAGCTGCTCACCTTTGCTGGCCGAGCAGCTGCTGGCCATTGGCCAGTCAGCACCGAGCTACACCGCCGTGCTCAATGGCCGCTTCAAGGGCGGGCACATCACGCGCCAGTATGGCAATCCGGCGCAAGGCATCCACGCCGTGCAGCTGGAAATGACGCAGTGCAGCTACATGCAGGAAAGCTGGCCGTTTGACTATCTGCCTGAGGTGGCGAAAGGCGTACAACCCCATGTACGGCGCATGCTGGAGGCCGTGCTGGCCCTTGTGGAAACCTCCCCGGGATGACCGCCCACTTGTAGGTCGGCACTCGAAGAGTCCGACGTTTCCCATCAAGCACAAGCCCTTTTCCTGGCAGTCGCGGTCAGCAAGCATTTGTCGGAGTCTTCGACCACCGACCTACAAATGTGCAGCGCATGCTGAAAGCGGTGCTGGCCTATATGGAAACCACCTCCGCATGACCGCCTCCCGTAGGTCGGCACTCGTAGAGTCCGACGTTTCCCATCAAGCACAAGCCCTTTTGCTGGCAGTCGCGGTGAGCAAGCATTTGTCGGGGTCTGCGACCACCGACCTACAAATTTGCAGCGCATGCTGGAAGCGGTGCTGGCCTTTATGGAAACCACCCCCGCATGACCGCCTCCCGTAGGTCGGCACTCGAAGAGTCCGACGTTTCCCATCAAGCTCAAGCCCTTTTCCTGGCAGTCGCGGTGAGCAAGCATTTGTCGAGGTCTGCGACCACCGACCTACAAATGTGCAGCGCATGCTGGAAGCGGTGCTGGCCTTTATGGAAACCACCTCCGCATGACCGCCTCCCGTAGGTCGGCACTCGTAGAGTCCGACGTTTCCCATCAAGCGCAAGCCCTTTTCCCTGGCAAAACCGGTGAGCAAACATTTGTCGGGGTCTGCGACCACCGACCTACAAATGTGCAGCGCATGCTGGAAGCGGTGCTGGCCTTTATGGAAACCACCTCCGCATGACCGCCCCCCCGTAGGTCGGTACTCGCAGAGTCCGACGTTTCCCATCAAGCAAAAGCCCTTTTCCTGGCAGTCGCGGTCAGCAAGCATTTTTCGGGGTCTGCGACCACCGACCTACAAATGTGCAGCGCATACTGAAAGCGGTGCTGGCCTTTATGGAAACCACCCCCGCATGACCGCCCCCCGTAGGTCGGCACTCGCAGAGTCCGACGTTTCCCATCAAGCAAAAGCCCTTTTGCTGGCAGTCGCGGTGAGCAAGCATTTGTCGGGGTCTGCGACCACCGACCTACAAATGTGCAGCGCATGCTGGAAGCGGTACTGGCCTTTATGGAAACCAACCCCGCATGACCGCCTCCCGTAGGTCGGCACTCGCAGAGTCCGACGTTTCCCATCAAGCTCAAGCCCTTTTCCTGGCAGTCGCGGTGAGCAAGCATTTGTCGAGGTCTGCGACCACCGACCTACAAATGTGCAGCGCATGCTGGACGCGGTGCTGGCCTTTATGGAAACCACCCCCGCATGACCGCCTCCCGTAGGTCGGTACTCGAAGAGTCCGACGTTTCCCATCAAGCACAAGCACTTCTCTGGCAGTTGCGGTGAGCAAGCATTTGTCGAGGTCTGCGACCACCGACCTACAAATGTGCAGTTGGTTTCATCCACCCAAAGCGTCAAGTGCACTCAAGTCACAATCAAGCCCTTTGCAACGACACACACCGAACACACTTTCCGGCATGCACACCCTTGAACAACTGCGCAGCGGCGCACTGGCGGGCACACGCCGCCTAGATCTGTCTTGCGGCCTGACCGAAGTGCCGGACGAGGTTTTTGCCCTGGCCGACACGCTGGAGGTGCTCAACCTGAGCGGCAACCGCCTGCGCGATTTTCCGCACCAGCTGAGCCAACTGCACAAGTTGCAGGTGCTGTTTGCCTCGGACAACGAATTTGAAGTGCTGCCCGAAGTGCTGGGCGATTGCCCGGCTTTGCAAATGGTCGGCTTCAAGGCCAACCGGATTGCCCATGTGCCTGCCGCCTCGCTGCCCCCTGCCTTGCGATGGCTGACCCTGACGGACAACGCCATCGGCCATTTGCCCACCGAATTGGGCCGACGCCCCGCTTTGCAAAAGCTGATGCTGGCGGGCAACCAACTCACCGGGCTGCCCGATAGCCTGCAGGCTGCTCAAAAACTGGAATTGCTGCGCGTTTCGGCCAACCGTCTGGGCAAGGTGCCCGGCTGGCTGACCGAATTACCGCGCCTGTCCTGGTTGGCCTTGGCGGGCAATGCCCTGGGCTGGGTTTGTCCCGCAGGGTCTGACTTGCCAGGCATCGCTTGGCCCGATCTGACGCACGGCCCGCTGCTGGGCGAGGGCGCTTCGGGCCACATCCACCGCGTGCTGGCCACGGATTGGCCACACGCCTTGGCGCTCAAGCTGTTCAAAGGGGCTGTCACCAGTGATGGCCTGCCCGAAGACGAACTGGCCGCCTGTCTGGCGGCGGGCCAGCACCCGAGCCTGACCACGCCGGTGGCACGGCTCACAGACCACCCCACGCAAGCCCAGGGTTTGCTGATGCCGCTGATTCCCGCCGCACACATCAATCTGGCGGGGCCGCCCAGTCTGCAAAGCTGCACCCGCGACGTGTACCCGCCGGGCTTTCAACTCTCATCCTCTTTGGCACTGGGCATTGCCCACGATGTGGCCCATGCGCTGGCGCACCTGCACCAGCGTGGTGTGATGCACGGCGACCTGTATGCCCACAACATCCTGATGGACCCGGTGCACGGTCAGGCGCGGCTGGGTGACTTTGGCGCGGCCACGCGATTGCCCGGGGACACACCCGAGCTGCGACAAAGCCTGCTGGCGCTGGAGGTGCGGGCTTTGGGGTGTTTGCTGGAAGAATTGGCCCTTGCGGTGCAGCCCCCATCGCCAGCCTCTGCCATGACACCTTGGCATCACGAGTCAGGCACGTCCTCAACAGCAGATGACTCATCAGCCGACGCAGCCGTCCAAACCCTGCAAGCACTGGCCCGTGCCTGCCTGTCAGATCAGCCGCGTCAGCGACCCACTGCGGTGGAGGTGGCCCAAGCCCTCCAAACCCTCAAGCCTTGACGATCGTGACCTGATTCAGCTGGGCCTGCGCCTTGACCAGCGAGGGCACCATCTCGCTGCCGTAGCCCAAAGCCACGGCCGTGTTCAAGGCCTGGTGCACGCTGGTGCCAATCATGGAGGGCACTTTCACGCTCTCGGTCAGGTGCGAGTAGTAACGCAAATCCTTGGCCGCGTTGTTCAGCTCGAACTTCATCGCGCCGTAGTCGCCCTGCAGGGTTTTGCTCATCAGCTGGAACAGGCCCGAATTCACGCCCCCAGCCGAGATGACCTGCACCAGTTTGTCCAGGTCCACGCCCGCCTTGGCCCCCACCGAAAAAGCTTCGGCCGTGGCCGTGCAAATGGCCTGCGCCACAAAGTTGTTGAGCAGCTTGATGACGTGGCCAGAGCCCATTTCGCCGACATGGAACACGTTTTCGCTGTAGGCGCGAATCACGGGCTCGATGCGGGCAAACACTTCGGGTGATGCGCCCACCATGGAATTGAGCTTGCCCGCCTCGGCCTCGATGGGCGTGCGCGTCAGCGGTGCGTCCACATAAATCACGCCTTGCGCAGCACACAAGGCTGCGAGGCGGCGTGTGGACTCGGGCTCGCTGGTGGAGGTGTCGATGACGATCAGGCCCGCGCGTGCCTGGGACAAAATGCCGCCCGGCCCGGCCACCACCGCCTCGACCTGGGGTGAGCCGGTCACACAAATGAGCACCGCGTCGCATGCCGCCAAGTCGGAATAAGCGCTGACCTGCCGCGCCCCTGCCGCCAGCAAGTCCTGCACAGGCGCGGTGCGTTGGTGCACCGTGATCGATAAATCAAAACCCTTGGCCCGGATGTTCTTGGCCATGCCATGGCCCATCAAACCCGAAGCGCCGACAAATCCGATGTGTTGCATGTGAGTCTCTGGTGTGTGGTGAATGAGCGGTCATTCTGGGAGAAAGTACAGGATGGGGCTGTCGCCTGTGCAGCCGGAGACGGCCTTCAGTACCCCTGAAATCAAGCGTTCAGGTCAGCACTTGCAATCCGTGTTTTTGCACAATGTCCAGCAGCTTCAAGGCCATGCCGCTGGGCTGCTTGTTGCCGGTTTCCCACTTTTGAATCGTGGATTCGCTGGTGTTGAGGTACAGGGCGAAGACCGGTTGACTCACATGCTCACGCTCACGCAATTGTTTGATTTGATCGGGTGCCAGCAAGGTGGGGCGTGACCCAGCAAGAAGCATCCAATTGACGCAGGGTGGCCTTGTCGATCCCGCCGACTTTGAGCAAGGCTTTGGCCGATGCATGGGCCGCCTGCAGGGCATCGCTTTTGAATTTGGGTTTAGGCGTCATGACAAATCTCCAAAAAGTCACCTTCATCCAGCTTTGCTGAATTGAAGGTGTCGGGTCGGCCCTTTGAAGGATTCAATGGTCAAAGGTGTTGTCAAAGCTTAAGCGAAGACAGGGATGGCTTGTTGGGTGTGCTGCGCACCCATCGCCCACAGGGTGGGCTCCTACAAAAATTCATCCCTTGCCTGTTGCTCAAGACTTCAATGGGCCGAATCAATCGGGTGGCAGAACAAGCCGCTACAAGGCCAGCGCCGTCGTGTTCTTGACCTCTTCCATCACCGCATAAGTGCGCGTTTCGCGCACGCCGGGCAGTTGCCACAGCACGGTGCCGGCAAATTCGCGGTAGGCGTTCATGTCGGCGGCGCGGGTCTTGAGCAGGTAGTCAAAGCCCCCGGCCACCATGTGGCACTCCATGATTTCGGGGCGCACCTGCACCGCCGCCTTGAACTGCTCGAACACATTGGGGCTGGTGCGGTCGAGCAAGATTTCCACAAACACCATCATGCCCGCACCCAGTTTGAGCGGGTTCAGCCGCGCCTCGTAGCCCAGGATGAACCCTTCGCGTGTGAGGCGCTGCACCCGCGCCAGCACCGCCGTGGGCGACAGGGCCACGCCTTCGGCGAGCTTGAGGTTGCTGATGCGGCCATCACGTTGCAGCAGGTCCAGGATGCGGCGGTCGGTGCGGTCAATGTCTGGGCTTGAGGGGTTCATGCTTCACCTTATTTATGGGATGGCCTTGATTTTGGTGAATTGTTCGGCCATTCATGCAGACGATGGCGACGCATATGAAGCAAAGCCTGCTTTCTTCATGCTTTTTTCATCTGAGGTTCATGTGGGTGCTCGCCGCCCCGTCACAATCGGTGCATGTTTGGTCGACGTCTGAGTCTGGCGCTGGTTTGTCTGGCCTTGGCCGCTTTGCTGCAAGGGGCACTGGCATGGTGGGCGATTGAATCGGCTTCGGCGCAAGTGACCCGCGGAAGGGTGGCAAGTGACCTGGTCAAAGGGCATTGGCAACTGGCCGCCAGCAAGCAGCGTCTGCGCAGTTGGACCTCACAAGCCTTGTTGCTGCCCAACCCCAACCCGGCCGAGCGTGACGCACACATCAGCGACATGCGCAAAACCCTCGACAGTTTGCAAGCCTTGACCCAAAAAGCCTTGGCTCTGGACACGGACGAAGCGCGCGCGCAGCGCGACTGGCGTGATCGGCAAGACACCCTGGCGATGCTGCGGCACAGCGTGGACGAACTGGATGTCGCCTTGCGCACTGTGCGCCCATTGCCTGCTGACGCCGACCCCGCCGCCACCTGGGATGCGTTCAAACGAACGTTCGACACCTCACAAGGCCAAGATTTGCGAGAGCACGTCAGGCAAACCATTGCGCGCGAGCAAGCTGCCGAAATGCGTGAACGCAACGCCGCCGACCGCGCCCTGCTGCAACTGGCAGGGGGTGTGCTGCTGGCCACTTTGGCCATTGCGCTGCTGGCCGCCACTTTTGCGCTGTATTTCGCCCAAGCACTGCGCAGGCCGCTGAACAACCTGAACAGTGGTGCGCAAGCCCTGCAGCGAGGAGAACTTCACCACCGCATGGACGAGCGCGGGACCGACGAGTTTGCCGCCGTGGCCCACACACTCAACACCATGGCCGTGGAGTTGCAGCAACACCGCGAGCGCGAAACACAAGCCCGGCACGAACTGGAGCGCCAAGTGAATGCCCGCACCGCCGAGCTTCAAGAGGCTTTGCATGCGCTGCAGCAGGTGGATGCGTCTCGCCGCCAGCTTTTTGCCGACATCAGCCACGAACTTCGCACGCCCACCACCGCCATCCGCGGTGAGGCCGAAATCGCGCTGCGTGGCAAAACCAAGACCAGCGACAACTACCAGGACAGCCTGCGCCGGATCGTGGAGATCTCTACTCAGCTGGGGCAGGTCATTGACGATCTGCTCACCATGGCCCGCAGCGATGCCCATGCCTTGTGGGTGCAGACCCAGGCCCTGCCTGTCGCCGCACCGGTGAATGAAGCGCTTGCGCAGGTGCAGGCCCTGGCCCAGCAGCGGCAGGTGTCGGTGGTGTGGGACAACATGGCTTCGCCGGATTTGACCCTGTGGTGCGACGGCCCCCGTTTGCGCCAGCTGATGGTCTTGCTGCTGGACAACGCGATCCGCTACTCGAATGAAGGCGCACAGGTGAGCTTGCAGACCTCGACCGATGGCAAGGACTGGCACGCCCATGTGGTCGACCAGGGCATTGGCATATCGGCCGACGAACTGCCTCGCGTGTTCGAGCGGCACTTTCGCGGTGAGCAGGCACGCCGCCATCGGGCCGATGGCGTGGGCCTGGGCCTGTCTTTGGCGCTTGCGCTGGCCGAGGCCCACGGTGGAACACTCGACATCACCTCGGTCGCCGGACGGGGCACCACAGTCAGCTTGAGCCTGCCCCTGAAGCAGAGAGAAAACGCATGAACATTCTGGTGGTGGAAGACGACCGCCGCGTGGCCGACTTTCTGGAACGCGGCTTGCGTGCCGAAGGCCATGTGGTGCATGTGGCCCGCAATGGCCCCGACGGCTTGGCGCTGGCGCAGCGCGCGCACCGCGAACGCCAAAGCGCCGACCCGCCCACGGTGGTGCTGCTGGATGTGATGCTGCCGGGGCTGAGCGGGCTGGAGGTGTGTCAGAGCCTGCGCGCGGCCCGGGTGGGCCTGCCCATCCTCATGCTCACCGCCTTGGGCACGGTGGAAGACCGGGTGGCAGGTCTGCGGTTGGGGGCGGACGATTACCTGCCCAAGCCCTTTGCATTTGAAGAGCTGCTGGCCCGCATCGACGCCTTGGCCCGGCGTGCCCACAGCGAACCCCAGCTCAAAGCAGAGGCCTTGCAAGTCGACGACCTCTTGCTGGACCTGACCACCATGCGCGCTCGCCGGGGCGAAAAGCCGCTGGACATGACCGCCCGCGAACTGGCTTTGCTGGAGTTGCTGATGCGCCACCCCGGGCGTTTGTTCAGCCGAGAACGCATTTTGGCCAATGTCTGGGGCACCCATGAGGACCCGCTCACCAATGTGGTGGATGTCTACATCCGCCGCCTGCGCAGCAAGATTGACGAGGGGCAGGGCCGCGCCCTGATCCACACGGTACGTGGCTTGGGGTATCGCTTGGAATGATCCTAGAAAACGCAGTTGAACGCGCCCGAGGGTGCAGCCATGGGGGGCAATGGCCAGGCGCGAGGAGGCCGCAGGCTGCACCCCTGCAACGACGAGCAACGCCGCCAGTGCCCCCCAGGGCTGTGCCATCGGGTGCGTAGCGGGATTACCCACAAGGTGAGCGTCTTCGTGCTCACAGAATTCAGAATACATCAGGGTTTCCAGCGGGTTCAAAGCGGTCAACTGCGTTTTCTAGGTTCAACCCAGACCCAATAAATTGGCGGCGCTTTTGTCGTTGGTTTCTGCGTTTTGCAAAAGCCGCATTTGCATTTCAAATTGACGGGCTGCATGAATCATTCCGACCATGGCTTCCACAGCGTTCACGTTGGAGCCCTCGAGCACCCCCGTCTCCATGCGTGCCGTGGCGTCGGCTGGCAAAGATGCCCCATCTGGCATTCTGAATAAACCATCTGCTCCTCGAAGCAAGCGCTGATCGGGTTCCGGGGTGGCCAGTTTGAGCCGCCCCACAACGACGCCCGTTTGGCCCGCAACTTTTGCCGTCACAGTTCCATCGGTGCCGATGCTGGGTTCTGCATGGGCCGCCATATTCAGCGGTGCCCCCGAATCGTCGAGCATGGGCAGACCTTGGGCATTGACCAGGGCACCCTCTGCATTCACATGCATGGCACCAGCCCGCGTGTAGGCCTCAACACCATCAAGGCCTTGCACAGCAAACCAGGCACCCCCTTTGGCCATCGCATCCAGGGGATTGCCCGTCGATTGCGCCAGGCCAGGTGTGTCGGCGTAACCCGCTGTGGTTTCGAGTGCAAAAACACGCGTGCTGGGGCCCTCACCTTCCAAGGGAACTGAGCGGTAAGTGGAAAATTCAGAACGAAAACCAGGCGTGGAAACATTGGCCAAATTGCTGGCCAGCACGCTTTGCCTTTGCATCGCGGCGTTGGCACCGGACATGGCGGTGTAGATCAATCGGTCCATGGTGAGACTTTCCGTGTCTGATCCATCAACGCAGATTGACCAACGTGGACATGACCTGGTCTTGCGTCTTGAGCGTTTGAGCGTTGGCTTGATAGGCCCGCTGCGCCGTCATCATGTTGACCAACTCGGCCGTCAGGTCCACGTTGGACTCTTCCAAAGAACCCGATTGAAGGCTGCCGAAATTCTCGCTGCTGGGCGTGCCTTTGACCGGTTTTCCCGAAGAGGGGCTTTCTATCCAATTGCCGCCAACGGTGGAGACCAGCCCTTGTGAATTGTTGAATTTGGCCAAGACCAACTGGCCTTGCGATTGACTCTTGCCGTTGGAGTAGCGCGCATAGACGCTGCCATCGGGCTCAATCGACACGCTGTTCAAATTGCCTGCAGCGTAGCCATCTTGGCTCAGCTTGCTGACGGAAAAACGAGCGGCCAACTGGGTCAGGCCTTTCAGGTCAACCGATGCATGGATGTCGGTTGTTTTGTCAGCTTCTTTGAATGGAATGGTCGGCAAGGCAGGTGTTGCTGATTTAAACGATCCATCATTGTTGAAAGTGACCGTGCTCAGCAAATTACCAGCAGCCATTGCAAATGGGGTGGCGTTGTCCACCTGATAGTGAACTTCCCATGAGTTGGGGATTGCTGGGGCCGATTTGACAAAATACAAATTGACAGGTTTGGCTTCACCCTGGCTGTTGTACACATCGAAGGATGAACTGTAGGTGGTGTAGGCCGGTGTATTGGTGGCTGTGTCATACGCAGGCGCTTGCGCATCAAGATTGACTTTGGCCGTGATGGCAGAAGTTTTTTGA
The DNA here is from genome assembly GCF_001270065.2 of Limnohabitans planktonicus II-D5. Classification (GTDB taxonomy): domain Bacteria; phylum Pseudomonadota; class Gammaproteobacteria; order Burkholderiales; family Burkholderiaceae_C; genus Limnohabitans_A; species Limnohabitans_A planktonicus. The sequence goes on along the minus strand of NZ_LFYT02000024.1, from coordinate 39,717 downwards.
CCCACAATGCCTTTATCAAGAGGCACAGTGATGGCTGAGGGTGTCCGGCCTACGACAGCCCCAGTGGTCGGATCGGTTTTGAAGCCCATGACCTTCGCACCCTGTCGGTTCACGAGTTGCCCATCTTTGTCAATTTGCAAACTGCCCGCGCGGGTGTAAGTCGTGCTGGCGTCGGCCATTTCCAATTGCAAAAAACCATTGCCATTGATGGCGACATCCAGCGCGTTGCCGGTGGCCGAGACATTGCCCTGCAAGAATTGCTGCGAAACAGCGCCCACTGCCACACCTTGCCCTGCGAACAGGTTGCTGCTCGAACCCGTGGCCGAACCCACCATTTGCGAAAAATCGGTGCGCGAAGATTTAAATCCAGTGGTGTTGGCGTTGGCCACGTTGTTGCCAATGACATCGAGATTTTTGCTGGCCGCATTCATGCCAGACAAACCGTATTGAAAACCCATGAATGACTCCTTGACTGTTTGGAATTAATAAACCGACTTGATGTGTGAATAGCTCACATCACCGCTGTTTTGCAGCCTGAACGACAAACCCGCTGCCGTGCTGTTTGCGGTCGAGACCACCTTGTCATAGGCCATCGTTTGGGCTTGAACAGCTTGGCCCAATTGACTGGCTTTGATTTTGAAATGCGTGCCTTGCGGAAAATCACTGGCGTTCAATGAAAAGTCCTGACGCCCTGCATTCATAGGTCCCAAATCTTTGCTGCCCACTTTATGACCCGCTGCATTGAAGACCTCCAGCTGAACTTGCTCCGCGCTGCTGGCAAGCTCAAATGCGCCACGTGACACGCCTGAGGCTTGTGCAGACAGGCGGTCGCCGTTGACCAGCACATCACGGCCGATCATCTGCAGACCTTGCAGGCTATGTGAGGCCTGCATTTGCCCGGTCATCAGTTCAATGCTTTGCTGCATTTTTTGAATCCCCGTGACGGTGTTGATCTGCGCCATTTGGGAGGTCATCTGCGCGTTGTCCATCGGATTCATGGGGTCTTGGTTGTTCAGCTGTGCCACCAACAGTTTTAAAAAACGGTCCTGCATTTCGGCGCCGCTTTGCGCCCTGCTGGGAGCCAAAGGAGCAGCTGCAGGCGTGCTTGCATTGAGACTGGAGACGCTGGCGATCATGGTGTGCTCTTTTGGAAAAAGTTCATTGGCCCATTTGCAGGGTTTTGAGAAGCAAGGTTTTGGCCGTGTTCATGACTTCGACGTTGTTTTGATAGGCCCGTGAAGCTGAAATCATGTTGACCATCTCTTCGATGGGGTTCACGTTGGAGTACGTCACCATGCCCTGGGCATCTGCGCTGGGGTGACTGGGTTGATGGTTCTTTCGGCTCGGTTCATTGCTTTGAACAATGTCGCTGACTTGAACCCCCACCGTGGCGTCAGAACCCATGGGGATCGACTGAAACATCACTTGACGCGCCTTGTAGGCTTGCCCATCTGGGCCCGCCACGGCATCGGCATTGGCCAAGTTGCTGGCCACCACGTTCAGGCGCTGCGACTGTGCGCTGATGGCGCTGCTGGAGACTTGAAAAATTGAAAGCATGGACATGGCTGTTTTCCTTCAGAGTCATTGCCCTTGAATGGCACTTAACAGCGTTCGCACTTGACCATTGATGAAGCGCAAAGTGGCTTCGTAGTGCAATGCGTTGTCGGAAAAACTCGCACGCTCGCGGTCCATGTCGACGGTGTTTTTGTCTGCACTGAGCTGGCTGGGCATGGCGTAGAGCTCCTGCGTGCTCAGCACTGGGGACCGAAAGGGCATGTGGGCCGCATGCGTTGACTGCACGCCAGCGCCTGGTGCTGCGCCTTGGCCAGTGGCTTCCAACAGTTTTTGCGTGAAATGAAATTCACGACCGACATAGCCGGGGGTGTCGGCATTGGCGATATTGGAGGCCAGTACCTGTTGCCTTTGCGATCGAAGCAACAAGGCTTGGCCTTGGAAGTCCAGATTTGTCATCATTTGTGCAAGCATGTCTAAATCCTCGTTGCGCTCTAGTATCAAAATTTTTGTGAATTTCATTGCTTTGAATACATCGGTTTTTCTCCTTCAGTTCAAGCTTTTCAATGTCTGATGTGCGCCTACATTTCCAGGGTCTTCGCACGCCAGCACCGCCTTGATGGCGCACTTGTTTCATGAAAACCCTTGAGGAGTTCGCCTTGAATTGGATTTACAAAAACACCACCCTGGCTGCCTTGGGTTTGTATGCTTGCTTGAGCACGGCACAAACAGACAATGACTGGCGTGCGTTGACGCAAAGCTGGATCGCGTCTGAACTGCAATCGAGCAAGTCAAAACTTCCGAAAAATTTGCGGATGGACATTCAAGTCGGCCAGTTGGACACCCGACTGAGCTTGAGCCCCTGTGAAAAGGTCGAACCCTTTTTGCCGGCTGGCACGGTGCTGTGGGGGCGCTCGCGCATCGGCTTGCGCTGTGCTTCGCACGATGCGCGTTGGCAAGTCTTCATGCCCATCACCATCAAGGCGTATGGCCCGGCATTGACTGTGGTCAGGTACTTGCCTGCGGGCACCTTACTCACATCTGAGCATGTTCAAGAAGCTGAGGTGGATTGGGCAGCCAACGCTTCTCCGATCGTGCTGGCCAGTCAGGACTGGCTTGGGAAAAGCTTGTCACGCAATGTGTCCATGGGCGAGGCCTTGCGAGCCTCCCTGCTCCAGTCCCCCCCCGCTTTTGCAGCAGGCACCAAAGTCAAGTTGCTGTTGCAGGCCCCTGGATTTGAACTGGCAAGCGAGGGCCAATCTTTGAGCCCCGGAAAATTGGGGGAGCCAATTCGTGTGCGCTTGGACAACGGTCGGATCGTCACAGGCAAGGTGGTGGACGAACGAACAGTCTGGATACCTTTTTGAATTATTTTTCAAATCGTTCCACAAAAGACCTAAATCAGGACTGCGCATGGCCGATAAAGGGGCATAGGTGCGCAAGTCACTTGGAGAAATCATGAAAATCACCCCACTGTCAGAATCTCACGCGACAAGCAGTTTGCCCACCAGCAAAGTCGAGGCGGCTGGCAGCGGCAAAACCCCCGCCACAAGCAAAAGTTGGGTGGTCTCTTTGTCCAGTGCAGTGCAGTCCATGGCCCATGTGGACACTCTTGCCGGCGTGATGAACATGGCCAAGGTCGATTCCGTTCGAGCCGAGTTTCAGAAGGGCACTTTTCGGGTCAACCCGGAGGTGATTGCCGATAGGCTGCTTGAAGGCACACGCGAACAATTGCGGAGGCAAGCTTGAAGCAAGCGATAGATTTTTTGGCTGAGGTGAACCGTTCAGTGGGTGAAAGCGCCTGTGCACTTCGCAAGGCTGAACCTCTTTTGCTCCTCAAGTCATCCGAGGCCTTAAGTCAAATGATGACGAAATGGCACAGGTCTGAGCTGGATGGTCAAGGAACTGCTCCACTCAAAGACAAGCTGTCTCATTTAGAAATTGTCATTGAGCAATTGAAGCTTCAACAAAGCCATTTGCAGCAACAAAAAGCACAAGTTGAGAAACAACTGAAAGTACTGCTCCCAGATTGGTCCAATGGGCTGTATGCCAATAGCTCAGGCCAGCGCGCCGCCGCTACAAGCCCAAGCACATCTGTTCACGCATGACTTGTTTTGCAGTTTGACGCGTCATTGGCCTAGGGGCCTGTTCACGAATTGCCTCTTCAAGGCTCTTGGCCAATCCGGGAAAAAATTGTCTGATGCCATGGGTGTGGGCACGACACGCCTGAATCCGTGACTTGCTCGACCCCAAGCTGCAGCCCCTGCGCAATCGGCTTGATGCACATGATCAAGCCAATGGGCCGAAGCCCCAACGCCGTGCTGGCACAAAGAGCCCACGCCGCAGAACTGCCGCAGTTTCATGTATGGCAAGCTGGGCAAAGCGGCCACACGCCCAGCCAAGTCGCCGTCATCAACGCCCGGGGCATGCCGCCGTCCCAAGCCCTGCCACCAAACGACTCATCGGCCAATAAGACAGCGCAGGCAACCCCTTGTGGAGCGACGGCCCGCTGCAGGCCAAAAACCTGTGCCGGTTAAATGACCAAAGCGCCCCCACCGTGGTGCTGTGCGACGTCGATTTTGGAAACCTGACCGACCACGACAAACGCAAACTCTTCGTTGGGCTGCCCCGTGCTCAAAAGCGCGTGGACATGGTGCTCAGCGACACGGCGGCCCGGGCGCTGGCTGGCTTGTCTGCAATGTGGTGCTGCATTTTGCTGGCTGGGTGCCGAGCACGCCAAGGCGACTCTTGCACAATGCGAGATCAATGGACAAAAATGGGACAACACGGATGTGGCATGGGGCGTTTCGTCTGCAAGCTTGGCAGCGCCTGACTGATGAGCGCATGGCTTCGAGGCGATGCGAACGCAACCCAGCCCCATGGTCAAGCACCCACCCAACAGCCCCGCTGCACAAGGGATGAAAGCCATCACTCCAAAAGACAATCGAACGTTTGATGACCGGTTCGCCGCACCATGACCCAACAACAGCACCACCCCCACTCAAGCCCTCGCCAAATCACCCTTCGTGGCCTCGCCTGTGCGTGCCTCGTGCTGCTGGCCTCTTGCTCGACACCCGCTCCGCTCAACCCAGCGCCTGCAATGCCGGACAAAATCACGACTGCAAAGCCGGTACCCGCCAGCGTCACCACCTTCAGTTCGCCCAGTGGGCCTCCCTTGGCAGCAAGGGTCTGGGCCAGTACTCAGCCACAACACATCGTGCTGGGCGTGCATGGCTTTAACGATTACAGCAAAGCCTTTGCCCCCCTCGCCCAGCACCTGGTGGCCGAACTGCAAGCCACGGTGTACGCCTACGACCAACGCGGCTTTGGTGGCAACCCCCAACCGGGCATTTGGCCAGGATCGCCCACACTGCTGGCAGACTTGCGCCACATCGCATCCCAACTTCGCCAGCGCCACCCCGGCCTGCCCCTGACGGTGGTGGGCGAAAGCATGGGCGGTGCGGTCGTGTGGGTGGCCGCCAGCGAAGCACCCGGATTGGCCGCCGACCAAATCATCCTCAAAGCCCCCGCCGTCTGGGGTGCGCAAAGCATGCCCTGGTACCAACGCCTGAGTCTGTACACCATGAACCTGCTGGTGCCTGACATGAGCTTCACCGGCCGGGGCTTGCCCTCGCTGGGCATCCGTCCCACCGACGACCCCGAAGTCTCACGCGACTTGAGCCGCGACCCGCTGTTCATCAAAGCCACCCGTGTGGGCAGCCTGGCCGGAGTGACCGAACTCATGGGCCGCGCCCAAAGCCAAAGAGTCCTGCCACCCCAACGCACCCTGGTGCTGTACGGCCTGCGCGACCGCATCATCCCGCCGCAACCCGTGTGCGATTGGCTGACGCACCTGAACACCGCGGTGACCAAGCCCGGTGCGACCGATGTCGTCGTGTACCCGGATGGCTGGCACCTGCTGACACGCCAACTGCGCACCCGCGAGCCGCTGCAAGACATGGCCCGCTGGCTGCAAAACATCCCCTTGCCCCACCAGCAAAGCACGGCGCAGGCGCAACAAACGGTGTGTGGACGAGGCTGAGTGCAACATCACCGCCAAGTCAACCCACCACCACCTGGCGCTCCTATGTGCCTTCTGATTGATTCGGCCCGGTGAAGTTTTCACTGCTCAAAGATGTTGCAGATCGGCGGTCGAAGACCCTGACATGGGCCTGCGCCCAAACCCATCCTGTCGGACTTTGCGAGTGGCGACCTGCGAGATGACTTTTTTCAAACATTTCAAACTTCAGCGTGCCGGACCCATAACCCAAGCCCAAACGCGCTGACTGTATCGGCTGCTCCTGGCTCAATCGCCTCGGGCTGAAACACCTGCTCACCCGCTGCTGCCAAAGCCCCACGCGTACTGGTCGCGCAAAAACTCGCTGACCACGCACAACCTCAAGCGCTGCAATTGGGGGGCAACGACCGCCGCACGCGCCAACACCTTGGCCGTGATTTGCGCCGCCAACAGAGGGGCCAGCTGCCGTGTGGATGGCCCCGGCCACGCCCGAGTCAAAGCGCAAATTGGCATTGGCGCTGTTGACCACCGCCTTCATGTCGGAGTGCTTGAGGATGTGGCCAACGATGACTTCGATCTTCATGGGTTTTCTCCTGCGAATACCCGATCTTGCGGACTGGCGGGCTCCAGTCGCGAGCTTCAGCCCCCTGCTTTTTTCAGACGCACATCGAGGCAAAGGCCTCAATGCTGATTCGTCTCACCCCACCATCGCCCACATCTCCAGCGGAGACACGCCAATCGCCCCCCTGGCCTGCGCCTGCGCCAGCAGCTCGCGGTCTTCGGTGACGACCAGCCGGGTGGTTTGGGTACCGCGATACATCTCCGATTGCAAGCTTTCCAGAATCCGGCCGTCGGCGCGGTCAGCGCCTTGCCCCCCAGAAAACCACACCCGCAGGTTGTCGGTTTCGCTCCAGTGTTGCTCGTCCGGGCCGTCGAACCAGATGTCCGCTTGCAGTAGCGGGTGCAAGGTGGCGAGGGTTTTGACCCGATCAATCAGCAAGTCGCGGGCTTGGGCATTGGGGCCCTGCCCCGGCTTGAAGTAATGGGCCCCGATGAGGGGTTTGAGCTTGGGCAGGAGGTTGTGGCCGTCGATCAGCAGGCGGCAAGGCCGTGCGTGCAGCAGGCAATCGGCCAGGTGCTGTGTGGGGGTGAAGGGCGGTGGCGTGTCTTTGGGGTTGGGGTGGTGCGCGGCATAGATGGCCATGGCCTGACGGTCGACGAGCGCATAGGCTTGTTGGCACACGGGCAGGCTCCAGGCTTCTGCCAGCATGGTGCGTTCCAGCGCTTTTTTATGGCTTTGCAGGGCGTCGATGTCGTGCAAGGTGTGCAGGGTTTGGGCCCATGCGCGCAGTTGGGGTGATTGCGGCTGCAGGCTGGTTTGGTTCAAGCGGGCTTCGGTGGCGTCGATGTGGGTGGACAGCACCCGGATTTCGTCGGCCAGCTGAGGCAAGGGGCGCAGGGCTTCTTGTTGCGCGGTTTGGAGCGCGGCCAGCAGGCTGCGGGCCTGGGCGAGTTCTTCGGCAACTCGAGCGCGGGTGCCGTAGCGTTGGTCTTGTTGGGATTGTCGATCCAGCAGTTGCCGGGCGCGCTCCAGCGCATTGTGGCTGGCGGGCAAGCCCTTGGCCAGGCTTTCGCTGGGGGCTAGCCAGGGGGCTAGGCGCTGCTGCAGTCCGTCGGCAATGCCTTGCGCGATGCTGTTGCGCCATTGGCTTTGCAGGGCGCTCAGGTCGCTGCTCAGAACGTTGGCGCGGCTGGTCTGCCCCGCCAGGTCGGTGCTGATTTTGCTGTTCAGGATTTGCAGCCTGTCGCGTTCGCTGGCCAGCGCATTGCGCTCTTTCTGGATTTGACGGTAAGGCGTGCTGGAAATGATGTCTCGCTCTTGCTGCTCTTTGCTCAGGGCGGGCGCGGCCTGGGGTGCCGGTGCGCGTGGGGTGCGGACTGCGGGCGCTTGGTAAGGCTCGCCTTGCAAAACCGGGCGCAGGGTATCGAGCAGCGGTTTGAACCGCTGCTTGAAGGTGTCTTCTTCTGGGGGCTTGGCTTTGGTGAGGTCTTTGGCAGGCTTGGCCAGTTCAGCGTGGGCCATTTTTCGAACAGTTTCGCGGGCATCGAGCAGCATGGCCGTGAGGATGGGCAAACGGCCAAAGTGCGCCACCAGCGCGGGCAGGCCTTGTTGCAGGGCCTTGCTGCTGAGCACGTCTACCAGCGCTTCCGACAAGGTGGCTGTGCGCAAGATGTCAAGAATGGGCGGCGGCGGCGATTTGAGTTGCAGCTTGGCCTGCACGCGTTGGCGCAGCATCTCAACATTGGGTTTGTCCTGCTTGAGGCCTTTGAGCAAGTCCGGCATTTTGCGGGCACCCGTGATCAAAAGGGCATCGGGCATGGCGTCGATGGCGGCTTTACAAAACGCCTGCATGTCTTCGTCCAGCGGGTAGTCGTCAAGGGTCATGGCGGTATGGGGTCAATCCGGGTGCGGGCATTGTGACGGCAAAAATCCCATGCTGCGGTGCACTTGGGTGCCGGTGTGAACCATTGGGGCTTTGCAAATGCAGGTCAAGCGCACAATCAAGCGCACAATCAAGCGCGCCGGGCGTGCGCTTGGGCAATGAGGTGCCAGACCGGCATCATCACGTAAGCCTCATCGTGCAGGCTGTCGTCATAGCGGCCATAGCGTTCTTGGGCAAACGCCATGGCGTAGACCGTATCGGCCCCGTGCGCCAGGAGCATGGCGGTGATTTCCTTGAATTTCTGCAAATCGGGCTCCTCCAGCATGTTGTCAGACACTCTGAACAGCACCATGCTCAGCACCGTGACCGGCTGAAGGCTGCCATGGTCCTGGCCCATGGATCGGACGTGGTGAATGTCTGCCCCCGCTTGCAGGCATTGTTGAATTTTCAAAAGGTCGGCATCAGCCACCGCATCGAGCAATTCTTCGTTGAGTTCATGATCGGTCATGCCCCGACAGTAACAGCCGACAGCTTGGGTTTGCAGCTCAGAAAAATCACAGGGGTCAATTTTTGGGGTATTGCGTATTGGGTATTTCCGAAAAAAAACCATACCTGGCTCAAACCCCATCAAGCCATTGATTCGGCTCTGTGAAGTTTTCAATGCTCAAAAATGTTGCAGGTCGGCGGTAGAAGACCCCGACAGGGGCCTGTGCCCAAACCCATCATGTCGGACTCTGCGAGTGCCGACCTACAAAATGGCACGTCTCACACATTGACGTTGCTGGTCGACGGTCGAAGACCCCGTCAGGGGCCTGTGCCCAAACCCATCATGTCGGACTCTGCGAGTGCCGACCTACAAAATGGCACGTCTCACACATTGACGTTGCAGGTCGGCGGTAGAAGACCCCGACAGGGGCCTGTGCCCAAACCCATCATGTCGGACTCTGCGAGTGCCGACCTACAAAAGCTTTGCCCGTTGAATACTTCACAGGGCTGGATCGATGAAAGACAACTTTCCCAAACGGAACAGATTTGCCAAAAATGACCCGCAAGATTATGATTTTTTTCTTTTAAACAGCGAAAATCATCATCATGAAAAAATTATCATTTATCTTCATTGCCTTGCTCAGCACCTCGGTTTGGGCCCAAGACGCCACATGCACCGCCGCTGTGGGCGAAAAGAAACTGGCAGGCGCAGCCAAGACATCGTTCCTGAAAAAATGTGAAGCCGACGCCACCGCCAAATGCGAAGCGGCTGCTGCCGAACGCAAACTGGCTGGCGCCGCTAAAACCAGCAACATCAAGAAATGTGTCAAAGAAGCTGTGGGCGAATCTCAGTAATCAGGCCTGAGTGCAGCCCCTTCATCCGGGGCGCACCATCTTGCAGCTGGTGGGCATGCGAGCCTGTTCGGCTTTGATCTGGCGCACCACCTTGAAGCCGTAGCCCGAGCCTTCCACATCAAACGGCACGCCCGGCTCACCTTGGCGCGCCATCACGCCAACCGCCAAGGGTTGTTGAAACTGGTGGTCTTCAGCGCGCATGCTGCCGGTTTGCCCAGCCAGGCTGACCTGGGCTTTTTCCAATGCCAAGGCCAGGGCCACCGGTTCGGTGCTGCCCGCGCGCTCTATGGCCTGCGCCAGCGCCTCGATCATGAGTTGCATGCGCAGGTGCGCATAGTCTTCACTCGGCTTGGGAAAACGCTGACGGAAGGACTGGTAAAACTGCGCGCTGGCTTTGCCCGGCACATTGGGCAGCCAGTCGGCCACCGCAATCACCCGGCCAACCCCAGCCTCGCCGATGGCTGCAGGGGCACCCAGTGCATTGCCGTAAAAGGTGTAGAACTTGCCTTCGTAGCCCGCCTCTCGCGCGGCCTTGACCAAGAGTGTGAGGTCGTTGCCCCAATTGCCCGTGACGACGGCCTGTGCGCCGCTGGCCTTGATTTTGGCGGCGTAGGGCAAGAAGTCTTTGACCCGGCCCATGGGGTGCAACTCTTCCCCCACGATCTTCACATCGGGGCGCTGGTCGGCCAGTTGGCGCTTGGCTTCGCGCAGCACGGCTTGGCCAAAACTGTAGTCCTGACCGATCAGGTAGGCCGATTTGACGGACTTGTCTTCACCCAGGACTTGCATCAAGGCGGTCATGCGCATGTCGGCATGGGCATCGAAGCGAAAGTGCCAGAAGCTGCATTTTTCGTTGGTCAGTGCCGGATCGACGGCGGCATAGTTCAAAAACAGCACGCGCTTGCCCGGTTCGCGTTCATTGTGTTTGTTGATGGCATCGATCAAGGCGGCAGCATTGGCGGATGAATTGCCTTGCATGACAACCAGCGCGCCGTCGTCAATGGCCGACTTGAGGGTCGACAGGGCTTCTTCACTTTGCCCTTTGCTGTCGTAGCGTTCCAGTGCCAGGGGTCGCAGACCTTGCGCAGTTTTGACCCCTCCCCGCGCATTGACCCGCTCAACGGCCCAGGCGATGTTGCGCACCACGGCTTCGCCGGTGTTGCCAAAGGGGCCGCTCAGGCCTTCAATGAGTGCCAGCTTGATGGGGGCCGGGGATTGTGCTCCTGCGCTCAAGGCCAACAAAGACAAAGCGGTCGTCAACAAACAACGGCGGGACAAAACGTGAAACGGGGCCAATAAACGCATCAAACAATTTCCTTTCAGCGCCGCTGTATGGAGTTCAAAGCGGTGCAATGGGTTGAAAAAAAAGCCCGGACTAGCCGGGCTTTGGGCTGAAGGCTGAACTTCAATCAGGCGAAATTGGCTTCCGCGAAAGACCAGTTCACCAACTTGTCGAGGAATGTCTCAACGAACTTGGGACGCAGGTTGCGGTAATCGATGTAGTAGGCATGCTCCCACACGTCCACCGTCAGCAGGGCTTTGTCGGCGGTGGTCAGGGGGGTGCCAGCAGCGCCCATGTTGACGATGTCCACCGAGCCGTCGGCTTTTTTGACCAGCCATGTCCAGCCAGAGCCGAAATTGCCCACGGCGCTCTTGACGAAGGCTTCTTTGAAAGCGGCGTAGCTGCCGAACTTGGCATTGATGGCATCAGCCAGCGCGCCTGTAGGCTCGCCGCCGCCTTGGGGTTTCATGCAGTTCCAGAAGAAAGTGTGGTTCCAGATTTGGGCCGAGTTGTTGTAAACGCCGCCGCTGGATTTTTTGATGATCTCTTCGAGGGACATGCTCTCGAATTCGGTGCCTTTTTGCAGGTTGTTCAGGTTCACGACGTAAGCGTTGTGGTGCTTGCCGTGGTGGAACTCCAGGGTTTCCTGGCTGTAGTGAGGGGCCAGCGCGTCAATCGCGTAAGGCAGTGCGGGCAAGGTGTGTTCCATGAGGGATCCTCTAGTAGGTACAGGTTGAAAGAGAACGCATGGATTTTAGAGGCTGAGTGGCCCCCCTTCGCATTCAGGGTATTTGACCTCAAGAGACTGCAACCGCACAGTGAGTCAGCGCACAGTTATCGGACGCAGCGAGTGCCGACCTACAGAGGCATGTATGCGTAGGTCGGTGGTCGAAGACCCCGACATTTGGCCTGATTGACCACCGTCGCCTGCAACCAGCGGTTTGTGACACGCGTGCATCGTCGGACTCTGCGAGTGCCGACCTACAGGGGGCATGTATGCGTAGGTCGGTGGTCGAAGACCCCGACGTTTGGCCTGATTGACCACCGTCGCCTGCAGCCAGCGGTTTGTGACACGCGTGCATCGTCGGACTCTGCGAGTGCCGACCTACAGAGGCATGTATGCGTAGGTCGGTGGTCAAAGACCCCGACGTTTGGCCTGATTGACCACCGTCGCCTGCAGCCAGCGGTTTGTGACACGCGTGCATCGTCGGACTCTGCGAGTGCCGACCTAGAGGGGGCATGTATTCGCAGGTTGGTGGTCGAAGACCCCGACGTTTGGCCTGATTGACCACCGTCGCCTGCAACCAGCGGTTTGTGACACGCGTGCATCGTCGGACTCTGCGAGTGCCGACCTACAGGGGGCATGTATTCGCAGGTCGGTGGTCGAAGACCCCGACGTTTGGCCTGATTGACCACCGTCGCCTGCAACCAGCGGTTTGTGCCACGCGTGCATCGTCGGACTCTGCGAGTGCCGACCTACGGGGCGGGTGGTAGGTCGGCACTCGAAGAGTCCGAGCCTCTGGAATCACCGATTCGACCGAACCGTGAGCGGCACGTCGCCGTCAGCCAAGGTGGCCCGGACGTTTTGACCTGGCTGAAACTGGGCCACCTGGGTCAAGGCCTGGCCGTTTTCATCGCTGAGCCAGGCATAGCCGCGCTCGAGCACGCGGTGTGGATCGACCGAAGACAGGCGCAAGGCGGCAAGTTCCAGGCGCTGGCTGCGCTGCGCCACTTGGCCCTGGCTAAAGCCCAGGCGGTCATTCAGGCGTTCTAACTGGTGGCGGCTGTTGCCCAAGCCGCTTTGCGCCCCTGCTTGCAGTCGGTGCGCCAGCCGGTCCAGCCACTGGCTGTGCTGCCCCAGCAGGGCTTGGGGGCGACTCAGGCGGGCGGTGATGGTGCTCAAGCGCTGTGCCTGGCGCTCTTGCTGGCGTTGCAGGCCGACGCCCCAACGGGCACCCAGGCTGCCCAACTGCTGCGATTGCCGGTCATGCTGGCGTTGCAAGCCGTGCCCCAGGCGCGTGGCGAGGCCATCGAGCCGCTGGGCCTGGCGGTCTTGCTGGCGCAGCAGGCCACGGCTGAGTCGGTGTTCGAGCACGGACAGGCTTTGCAGCCCCACGCCCCGGTCAGGCGCGGCCATCTCTGCAGCGGCCGTTGGGGTGGGTGCCCGCACATCGGCCACAAAGTCGGCGATGGTGAAGTCGATTTCGTGACCCACGCCGCAGATGATCGGCACCGGGCTTTGGGCCATCACGCGGGCCAGGGTTTCATCGTTGAAGGCCCACAAGTCTTCCATGGAGCCACCGCCGCGCACCAGCAAGATCACGTCCACAGGCGCGCTCATGGGGTTGTCCTCTGCCGTGAGGGCATACATGTTTTGCAGGGCTTGCACCAGTGTGGCGGCGGCCCCGTTGCCTTGCACCAAAGCGGGTGCCATGAGCACCGGAATGTGCGGCACGCGCCGCTGCAAGGCGGTGACCACGTCGTGCCAGGCGGCGGCACCCAGCGAGGTGACCACGCCAATGGCGCGGGGCTGCCCGGGCAATGGGCGTTTGTGCACCGGATCGAACAGGCCTTCGGCCTCGAGCTTGGCTTTGAGACGCAAAAACTGCTCGAACAAGGCCCCCTGCCCGGCCCGCTCCATGGATTCGACCACCAGTTGCAGATCGCCCCGGGCCTCGTACACGCTCAATCGGCCCCGCACCTCGACCAGTTCACCGTCTCGGGGCGAAAAGTTCACCAGGCTGGCGGCCCGCCGGAACATGGCGCAGCGGATCTGGCCTGTATCGTCCTTGATCGAGAAGTAGCAATGCCCGCTGGCTGCGCGCGAGAAGCCCGAAATCTCGCCCCGAACAGTGACGGGATTGAATTGCGCATCCAGCGTGTCAGCCACAGCGCGGCACAGCGCCGAAACCGTCCACGCACGGGGCGTCAAATCATCAAAATGTGCCATGGGACCTTATTTTTCAAGGGTTTCGAAACGTTTTTCTGCGCAAAAGCGCATGCAGCGTGCACCAAGTACTCCACAGGCGCAGGCGCTGTCACGAAAAAGCCATATACCAGGGAAGAAGAAAATCAAAATCACTTTAAGTCCTTGATTTGACACAATTTTTTAATTTAATGAATCGAGTAAATCAGAACTGAAACGCGACAAACACAAGTACCCAAAAAACCGTATCGGGAAGTTTTTCACAAAGTTATCCACAGAAAAACAAGCTTCAATCCCCCCGCTTTGTGCCCATCTGGGCCCAGCCCATGGCCTTCGACCTTCGTCCATAATCACAGGCGTTTACGACCCTTATGAAACTGGGAGAAATTGCTTTGTTATCCATCATACAAGCCGCCGGATGGCCGATTTGGCCACTGATTTTGTGTTCCATTTTGGCCTTGGCACTGATCGCTGAACGCCTTTTTCAGTTGCGAACAAGTAAAATTTTGCCGGCCAAATTGATGGATCAAGCCCTGGACGCCACGCGCCGGGGGTTTCCCAATGAAGATGTGATTGCCAAACTGGAAAACACCGGCCTGACAGGCACTGTGCTGGCCAGCGGCCTGCGCGCTTTGCAAATGAACCCCCAGGCCACCAACGAAGACGTGCATTCGAGCATGGAAATGGCCGGTCGCGTTGCAGCGCAAGAGCTCGAGCGCTATTTGCCCACCTTGGCCACCATCGCCTCGGCTGCGCCTTTGCTGGGCCTGTTGGGCACGGTGGTGGGCATGATCGAGATTTTTGGCGCACACACCGCTGGCAACAACCAGCCAGCGCAACTGGCACACGGCATCTCGGTGGCCCTGTACAACACGGCGCTGGGTTTGATTGTGGCCATTCCGGCCTTGATGTTCTGGCGCTATTTCAGGGGGGTGGTCGATGGCCACCTGCTGGCCATGGAACAGGTCTCTGAGCGCTTTGCCCGCCACTTGGCCCATTTGCGCGACTGAGTGGGTGTGCTGTGAAGTTCAGAAAAACCCAAGGCTCGCCCGAGCCCGAAATCAACCTTGTCCCCTTCATTGATTTGCTGCTGGTGATCCTGATTTTCCTGATGCTGACCACCACCTGGTCACGCTTGACGGAGATCAACCTCACCTTGCCGGTGGCCGACGCGCAAAAGCAGACCGAGCGCCCACGTCACATCATCCTGACGGTCACCTCTCAGGGGCAATATGCCGTCAACAAATCGCCTGTGGGCGGGACGTCGGTCAGCGCCTTGGCTGCGGTGCTGGCACCATTGGCGGCCAAAGACGTGACCCTGATCATCAGCGCTGATGCCTCGGCCACACACCAAGCAGTCGTCAACGCCATGGAAGCGGCCCGCCGCAGTGGCCTGTCGCAAATCACTTTCGCCACCCAATCGGCCGAAGTTCCGGGCTCCTGAGCGGCCATGTCGCCCAGCGCCTTCCTTCACCAGCATTTGCCCCAAGTCTGGTTGCAGCGCGGTTTCGTCGCCCGGCTCTTGCTGCCAGTGGCCTGGGCCTATGGTGCTTTGGTGGCGCTGCGCAGCTGGGCCTATGGCGCGGGCCTGTTCCGATCCGAGCGCGTACCGGCGCTGGTCATCGTGGTGGGCAATGTGGTGGCCGGTGGCGCTGGCAAAACCCCCACGACCATCGCCTTGGTCCAACACCTGCTGTCGCAAGGCCTGCGGGTCGGGGTGATTTCTCGCGGCCATGGGCGGCAAACCCGTGACACCCGGCCCGTGGCGCTGAACAGCCTGCCCCAGGACGTGGGCGATGAACCCCTGCTGATTCACCAAGCCACCGGCGTGCCCCTGTGGGTGGGGGCCGCGCGGGCCGATGCCGCCAAAGCGCTGCTGCAAGCCCACCCCGAGGTGCGCGTCATCGTCTGTGATGATGGCTTGCAGCACCTGGCGCTGGCCAGAGACCTGGAAATTTGCGTGATGGATGAGCGCGGCGTGGGCAATGGCTGGCTGCTGCCTGCCGGCCCCTTGCGTGAGCCCTGGCCGCGCAAGGTGGATGTGCTGCTGCACACCGGCGCATCGGGCGTGACGGGTGGGTTTCAGGCCCGCAGGCAGTTGGCCTCGCATGCCCGCAGGGCCGATGGCCGCCTTGTGCCGCTGCAAGACTTGAAACACCAGGCCGTTGACGCCGTGGCGGGTCTGGCCCGGCCCCAGGCGTTTTTTGACATGCTCAGGCAGTCCGGCCTGACTTTGGCCCGGACCATCGCCTTGCCCGATCACCATGACTATGCTCAGTGGCCCGCATCGACTTCGGACCGGCCCTTGCTGTGCACCGAAAAAGATGCCGCCAAGCTGTGGCCGCACGCCCCCCATGCCTTGGCCGTGCCGCTGCAACTGACGGCGGAAGAGGGTTTCTGGCAAGCCCTGGACGCCCTCATTGCCCAAAAATGGCAGGCCCACGCCTGACTTGGGCTGGCGCAAGCGATACCCCCCGGCCTGCGCCCGGTATCATCGGAGCATGGACACCAAATTGCTTGAACTGCTGGTTTGCCCGGTCACCAAGGGCCCCCTCAACTTTGACCGCGAGCGTCAGGAACTGCTCTCGCGCAGTGCCCGACTGGCTTATCCCGTGCGCAACGGTATCCCGATCCTGCTGGAAAACGAAGCCCGCACCCTGAGCGACGAAGAAATCGACAAACTCGCAGCCCTTCGCCCTGCTCTCTGATTTCTCCCCATGAGCACAACCCCCTCTTCGGGCTTCACGGTCCTGATTCCGGCGCGCATGGCTTCAAGCCGCCTGCCCAACAAACCCATCGCCGACATTGCAGGCACCCCCATGGTGGTGCGCGTGGCGCAAAGAGCGCTGCTGTCGCAGGCCAGCCGTGTGGTGGTGGCGGCCGATGATGAACGCATTGTTCAGGCCTGCCGAGCGCATGGCATTGAGTCCTTGCTGACGCGCCAGGACCACGTCAGCGGCAGTGACCGCCTGGCTGAGGCCTGCCAATTGCTCGCTCTGCCCAATGACGCCCTGGTGGTCAATGTGCAGGGCGATGAGCCCGTGATTCCCCCGGCACTCATCAACGAGGTGGCCCGCCTGCTGACTGAACGCCCCGACGCCAGCATGAGCACGGCGGCCCACGCCATCAGTTCGCTGGAGGAATTCACCAACCCCCATGTGGTCAAAGTGGTCATGGATGCGCGCCAGATGGCCCTGTATTTCAGCCGCGCCCCTATCCCCTGGTGGCGCGACGGGCAATCGGGCCCGTCCTTGACGGCCCTGCCTAGCCCCGCCCCGCTGCGCCACATCGGCATTTACGGCTACCGCGCCGGATTTCTGGCCTTGTTTCCACAACTGCCGCCCGCCCGCGTCGAAACCCTGGAGTCACTCGAACAGTTGCGCGCCCTGTGGCACGGTCACCGCATCGCGGTGCATGTCACAGACGAAGCGCCCGGACCTGGCGTGGACACCCCGGAAGACCTCGAACGCGTGCGCCAACTGCTGACCCGCTGATCCCCGCAAAGGGCAGGCCAGCTCCGTAAGCCTGCTTAGAGCCAAGCGTGATATTCTCAAAAGAGCGGTCAGGCCTGCCTGGCTGAAACGATTTCAAACGATAAGGACCTCACATGAGACTGATTCTGTTGGGCGCGCCCGGCGCCGGCAAAGGCACACAAGCCACCTTCATTTGCCAGAAATACAACATCCCTCAAATCTCCACCGGCGACATGCTGCGCGCTGCGGTCAAGGCGGGCACCCCTCTGGGCTTGCAAGCCAAAGCCGTCATGGAGTCCGGCGGTCTGGTCAGCGACGACCTGATCATCAACCTGGTCAAGGAACGCATCGCCCAAGCCGACTGCGCCAACGGCTTCCTGTTTGATGGTTTCCCCCGCACCATCCCTCAGGCCGATGCCATGAAGGCCGCAGGGGTCAAGCTCGACTATGTGCTCGAAATCGACGTGCCCTTTGACGCCATCATTGAACGCATGAGTGGCCGCCGCTCTCACCCCGCCTCGGGCCGCACCTACCACGTCAAATTCAAACCACCCCAAGTCGAAGGCATGGACGATGTGACCGGCGAACCGCTGGTGCAACGCGCCGACGACCAGGAAGAAACCGTCAAGAAACGCCTTCAGGTCTACAGCGACCAGACCCGCCCACTGGTGGACTACTACTCAGGCTGGGCCAAGACCGATGCAGCAGCAGCCCCCAAGTACCGGGCCATCAGCGGCACTGGCAGCGTAGAAGACATCACCGCACGCGCCTTTGCGGCGCTGGCTGACTGATTTTTTCAAGCCTCAGTCCAACAACAAAGCCCCGCTCTGCGGGGCTTTGTCTTTTCTGGACTTACTGCATCAAATCCAGCATCAGGCTGATCCGCGCCTTGTACACATTGAGCCCCAACGGTGCCAGCTGCAGCGCAGCAAGCTGTCCCACGATCTGGCCTTCGGCACAGCGACTGACAAGCCTTAAGGCCACGCCCTGCTTTTGAGCTTCGGCCAGCGTGGTCAGCAGGCTGCGGTGCACCGTACCGTTGCCTGTGCCCGCCACCACCAGCCCCTTAGCGCCAGCGTCAACCAGGGCGCGCACCTGGCGGGCATCAGCACCCGCGTGGCAGTGCAGGACCGCCACCCACGGCCAATCGGCCACGGCCTGGGCCAGTGCCTGAGGGGCATGGGCATGCGGCTCGGGCGCATGGCATGGGCCTGACCAGCGCACCTGTCCTTGCTCCACCCAACCACGCGGACCGGCTTCACCCGAGCTGAAGGCATCGAGTCGGTAGGGGTGTACTTTTTGCACATCGCGAGCGCTGTGGATGCGGCCCGCGCTGACCGCCAGCACACCCCGCGCCATCGGGTCGAGGACCACGGCCATGGCGTCCAGCAGGTTTTGCGGGCCGTCTGGTGCCAGCGCTGTGGCCGGGCGCATGGCGCAGGTCAGCACCACCGGCTTGGTGCTGTGCAGCACTTGTTGCAAAAACCAGGCGGTTTCTTCCAAAGTATCGGTGCCATGGGTGATGACAAGGCCGCCCACATCAATCTGCGCCAGCCAGTGGCTGCAGCGCTGGGCCAAGATTTGCCAGGTGGCGTGATCCATGTCCTTGCTGTCGAGCTGGGCCACCTGTTCGCCCACCAAGGCGACGTCTTGCAGCACGTCATTAAGGCCAGGAACAGCGTCCAGCAGGTGCTGCACACCCAGCTGCCCGGCGGTGTAGCCGGTGTGGTCACTGGCACTGGCGGCGGTGCCAGCAATGGTTCCCCCAGTGCCCAAAACCACGATTTTTCCGATTTTTTTTACCTCAAACACTTGCACAGCCTCAAAAACTGGTTAAAAATACAGTCACTGGATAGAAAAACAGCCATCCAATCCTTCACAAGGAGACCGCCATGATCGACAGCCCCAAACTCACCGCCCGGCAGCAAGAAATTCTGGAACTGATCCAGAACACCATCGCCAACACCGGCGCGCCTCCCACACGCGCTGAAATCGCCAGTGTGTTGGGCTTCAAGTCGGCCAACGCGGCAGAAGAACACCTCAAGGCCCTGGCCCGCAAAGGTGCCATCGAACTGGTCAGCGGCACCTCACGCGGCATCCGCCTCAAAGGCAGCACACGCAGCAATTTGCGCGCCCCCTCCGATCTGTTCAGCCTGACCCTGCCTGGCCTCGGTCAGCTGAGTTTGCCACTTGTGGGCCGTGTGGCCGCCGGTTCGCCCATTCTGGCGCAAGAACACGTCGACCGAACCTACCAGGTCGAAAGCAGCCTGTTCACCGAGCAACCCGACTACCTGCTGCGTGTGCGCGGCATGTCCATGCGCGACGCGGGCATCATGGACGGTGACCTGCTGGCCGTCAAATCCACCAAAGATGTGCGCAACGGCCAAATTGTGGTGGCCCGCCTGGGTGATGAAGTCACCGTGAAGCGCCTGCGCAAAACCGCCACTGGCATCGAGTTGCTGCCCGAAAACCCGGACTACCAAACCATTGTGGTCAACCCAGAAGAGCCTTTTGACATCGAAGGCTTGGCCGTGGGCTTGATCCGCAACACCCTGCTCATGTAAATCCCCGCTTTTTGCACCAGGTGGCGGGCGCAGACAAATCACTTTGTCGGCCCTGGTGCAAATAGCTTTCTTTGCAATCCTGCCTGTGTCCAACCTCACTATTTTGAAAGGTTTCACATGGGAATCGCTCTGCTTGCTTTTTCGGGTCTTTTTCAAGGCCTGACGACCTTCCACCACGCCAAACCTGCGGCCATCTCGAATCCGTCGACGACCAAACGCTTGCGCCCGCTCTGGCCCAACCGCCACACAACGTGCGCAACTTCGGGCGTCCTGTCCATGCCGCGCATGATGCCACCCAGTGCCACTGCAGCCGCGCCCTACTCACGTCCGCCTTTGCGGGTGATGCGGATCACCGAGTCGGGGCAACGCACTGCGGGAGCAGGGCGCATGGTCATTTCAGGTCGCATGGCCGATGTGTGCGCCGAGCTGGACCGATTGGCTGCCCTCGAGGCCATGCACACACCCAACTGAAAAACCACCGGCTTGCACCGCAGGCCTGGTTTACGCCCAAATCTGGCTACACAAAGTATTGAAAAGGGGCCACCGCTCACCTGATCAGTGCCTTGGCAAGGCACAATCAGGGGATGAATATTGTGATCCTCGACGACTATCAGGATGCCGTGCGCAAACTCGACTGCGCCACCAAGCTCGAGAACTATCCCGCCAAGGTATACACCAACACCGTCAAGGGCATTGGGCAATTGTCCGTTCGGCTCAGGGATGCAGACATCATTGTCCTCATCCGTGAACGCACCCAACTGACCAAAGCCCTGATTGAAAAGCTCCCCCGTTTGAAGCTGATCTCTCAAACCGGCCGTGCAGGCAGTCACATTGATCTGGCCGCTTGCACCGAGCGCGGCATTGCGGTGGCAGAAGGCGTGGGTTCCCCCGTTGCGCCAGCCGAGCTGACCTGGGCCTTGATCATGGCCGCTTCGCGGCGGCTGCCCCAATACATCAGCAGCCTCAAGCACGGTGCCTGGCAACAGTCCGGACTCAAATCCAGCTCCATGCCGCCCAATTTTTGCCTGGGCACTGTCCTCAAAGGGCGAACGCTAGGCATCTGGGGCTACGGCCGCATTGGCGAGTTGGTCGCAGGTTACGGCAAGGCGTTTGGCATGGAAGTGCGCATTTGGGGCAGTGACGAATCCCGTGTTCGCGCTGTGCGGGATGGCTATCAGGCTGCCACCAGCCGCGAATCCTTTTTTGAGCAAGCGGATGTGCTGAGCCTCCATCTGCGTCTGAACGAAGCCACCGAAGGCATCGTGCGCTCCGAAGATTTGGGTCGCATGAAACCCACAGCGCTGTTTGTGAACACTTCACGCGCCGAACTGGTTGAAGCCAACGCCCTCATCGGGGCCTTGAACCGGGGCCGACCAGGCATGGCCGCGATCGATGTGTTTGAATCCGAGCCCATTTTGCAAGGCATGGCATTGTTGCGTTTGGAAAACTGCATTTGCACGCCGCACATTGGCTATGTGGAAAAAGACAGCTACGAGATGTATTTGGGCGCTGCCTTTGACAACGTGCTGAACTACATCAAAGGCACCCCGACCAACATCGTCAATCCCGGTGCCTTGCAAGTGCGGCGCTGAAGGTGAGGTCTGCCCCCACATCTTCACCGAGCGAGCATCTGCCATCGGTCTTGTGGTCCATGATGTTTGGCAACGTGGTCATTGGCAGTGGCGTGATGATGGCCACCGGCATCCTGAACGACGTGATCGCCTCTTTGAACGTCTCGGTGGCCCAGGCCGGGCAGCTGATCTCGGTGTGCGCCTTGATCGTTTGTCTGGGCGCCCCAGTTCTGGCCGCGTGGGTGGCCGGTTGGGACCGCAAAAAATTGCTCAGCTGGAGCCTGGTCTGGTATGGGCTGTGGCACGCATTGGCAGCTTTGGCAGCTTTGGCACCCAGTTTTTCCAGTTTGCTGGCCTGTCGCGTGCTGGCCATGTTGGCTGCGGCCATCTTTACCCCCCAAGCGGCTTCGTGCATTGCCCTGCTGGTGCCTGAACACCAGCGCGGCCGAGCCATCACTTTTGTGTTCCTCGGTTGGTCCGTGGCGTCGGTGATCGGCAGCCCCCTGGGGGCCTGGATTGGGGGCGTCTGGGGTTGGCGCTGGTCCATGGCGCTGATTGCCGCTTTGTCGCTGTTGGGAGCAGCCTGGCTGTGGCTGCGCATGCCCGAGCGGGTCGTGCCACCCGCCTTGTCGGCCGCGGCCTGGCGGCAGACCTTGTCATCGCGCACTTTGCTGATCACACTGAGCGTGACTGTGCTGTCCGGGGGTGGTCAATTCATCTTGTTCAGCTACCTGGCTCCTTACATGACCCAACGATTTGCCACCAGTCCGGGGCAGTTCAGTGCCATGCTGCTGGGCTATGGGGCCATGGGATTTGTGGGCAATGCCTTGCTGTCTCGCCACATTGAACGAGTGGGTGCCTCCCGCGCCGTTTTCATGGCTCTGTTGAGCATTGCAAGCGGCATGCTGCTGACCCCCTGGACAAACCACTGGATCGCCATGGGCCTGGCCCTGCTGCCCTGGGGTTTGGGGGTGTTCGCCTCCAACTCGGCCCAACAAGCCCGACTGGTCAACCAGGCCCCCTGGTTGGCCTCGGCGTCAGTCGCCTTGAACACCTCGGCCATCTACGCAGGGCAGGCGCTGGGGGCGACTGTTGGCGCTGCCGTGATCGTTCATCAAAGTTTGACCTCTCTGCCACATTTCAGCCTGATGGGCATGCTGCTGGCCCTGGGTCTGAGCGCACTGGCCACACGCTATGCCCGGCTTCACCCGCTTTCGCGCCCCGGCTGAGTGCTGAATCTGGGGCGATAATCCCACGTTACGTGCCAGTTACCGCCTTGGGCACCTCCGAGTAATCCCCGGGCTTTACACAACTGGTCTTCTGGGCCCAGACTTTTCATTTATCGACATGACTCTCGCATTTTCCAAAGTTGCCATCATCGGCGCCGGTGCCATGGGCCGGGGCATTGCCCAAATCGCCGCTCAAGCAGGCAGCCAGGTCTGGCTGTACGACACCCAACCCGAAGCCATTGCCAAAGCGCGAGATGCCGTGTTCCAGCAATGGGACAAGTTGCAGGAAAAAGGCCGCCTCACAGCCGAAGCCGTGGCAGGCCACAAAAGCCGCCTGCTGGGCGCTGCCAGCTTGCAAGACCTGGCCGAGTGCGAGTTGGTGGTCGAAGCCATCGTCGAAAGGCTCGACATCAAGAAAAGCCTGTTCACCGATCTGGAAAAAGTGCTGGCCCCCAGCGCCGTGCTGGTAACCAACACGTCTTCGCTGTCCGTGACTGCGATTGCTGCCGCCTTGCAGCGCCCCGCCCAGTTTGCGGGCTACCACTTCTTCAACCCCGTGCCTTTGATGAAAGTGATCGAGGTGATTGCGGGCCTCAAAACAGACCCCGCTGTGTGCCAACGCCTGTCTGAATTTGCCCGCCAGATGGGCCACACCCCCGTGCAGGCGCAAGACACCCCAGGCTTCATCGTCAACCACGCCGGGCGCGGTTACAGCACCGAAGCGCTGCGCATTGTGAGCGAAGGCATCGCCGATTTCGCCACCATCGACCGCATCCTGCGCGACCAGGTCGGCTTCAAACTCGGCCCCTTCGAGTTGTTTGATTTGACGGCACTCGATGTCTCGCACCACGTCATTGAAGCGATTTACCACCAGTACTACGAAGAGCCGCGCTACCGCCCCAACGTCATCACCGCCCAGCGTCTGGCCGGTGGCGTGGTCGGCAAAAAAGTGGGCGAAGGCTTCTACAAATACGTGGATGGCGCAGCGCAAGTGCCGGCTGAGCCGCCCGTGCCCGAGGTGGAGACCATACCGCCCGTGTGGGTCTCGCCCCGCGCAGCCCGCCGCATGGAACTGCTGCAACTGCTCAAAGACCTGGGCGCCAAAATCGAAACCGGCGCATCGCCCTCCCCTGAAGCGCTGACCATCGTCGCCCCGCTGGGCTTTGACATCACCACCGTGGCCGTGGTCGAACGCCTGGACCCGGCACGCACGGTGGGCATCGACATGCTGGTCAATGACGCCGCCACCAAGCGCCGCGTGCTGGCCACCAACCCTGCAACCCGCGCCGACATGCGCGACGCGGCCCACGCCCTGTTTGCCCGCGACGGCAAGGCTGTGTCGGTCATCCGCGACAGCGGCGGCTTTGTCACCCAACGCGTGGTGGCGACCATCGTGAACATCGCGTCCGACATCTGCCAGCAACGCATTTGCACACCAGAAGACCTGGAAACCGCCGTGACCTTGGGCTTGGCTTATCCGCTGGGCCCATTGGCCATGGGCAACCGGTTTGGCCCGGACAGCATTTTGGAAGTACTGTTCAACATGCAAACCGTCTATGGAGACATGCGTTACCGCCCCAGCCCCTGGCTGCGCCGCCGCGGTGCGATTGGCCTGTCCTTGATGCACACGGAAGACTGAAAAATGACAGCACAACTGCTCAGCACCAGCGAAGGCCAGACCCTGGTCCTGACCCTTAGCAATCCGGAGTTTCGCAACGCGCTCGGACCAGAGATGTATGCCGCCGGGGTCGAAGCCCTGAGCGTGGCGGAATCCAGCGCCGATGTGCGCAGCGTGGTGATCACCGGGGCCAATGGCATTTTCAGCGCGGGTGGCAATTTGCAGCGATTGCAAAACAACCGCCAATTGCCGCCCGAACACCAGGCGCAAAGCATTGAAGGCCTGCACAACTGGATCGAAGCCATCCGCACCTTTCCCAAACCCGTGATCGCCGCCGTCGAAGGCCCTGCAGCCGGTGCCGGATTTTCCCTGGCGCTGGCTTGCGACATGATCGTCGCAGCCCGCAACAGCGTGTTTGTGATGGCCTACAGCTCCATTGCTTTGTCACCCGATGGTGGCGGCAGTTGGAGCCTGTCGCGTGCCGTGCCGCGCCAGCTGGCCACCGAACTCCTGATGTGCGGCGAGCGCATCGGTGCCGAGCGCCTGCAGCAACTGGGCGTGGTCAACCGCCTGGCCGATGCCGGTCAGTCACTGCAGCAAGCCTTGGAGCTGTGCGAACAACTCAACGCCCAGGCCCCCAACGCGCTGGCCAGCATCAAGGAGTTGCTGGGCGAAGCTGACGCCAGCAACCTCAATGCGCAGCTGGCCCGCGAACGCGATCACTTCGTCAAAAATCTGCACCACACCAACGCAGGCATTGGCATTGGTGCGTTTTTGAACAAGCAAAAACCCCAATACGAATAAAGCGACTGGTCCCCCAGGCGACAAAAAACCGATTCCCAGTCACTCAAAGGACAGAGCATGGACGAACCAATTCTGACAATGGAGGAAAGAGAGGCGATCAATGGTGGTCGCTGGTTCTCCAGCCTTTCACCTTCACTTCGTCACGACATACTTCGATGCGCTTACGTCAAACGTTTCAAGGACGGCGACATGCTCGCGGCTCGCGGAGATCCGCCCGAGCAGTGGATCGCCTGCGCCAAGGGCGCGGTGCGCGTGAGCTCGACCTCGGTGTCCGGCAAGCAGATCACTCTGACCTATGTGGAGCCGGGCATCTGGTTTGGAGATGTATCGATCTTCGACGGGGACCGACGCACACACGACTGCTATGCACACGGCGACACGACCACGCTCAACGTGGCCAAGGCCGACTTCAAAAAAATCCTGTCGCAGCACGTCGAGTTTTACGAGGCCATGCTGCGACTTCAGTCGCGCCGCATTCGCCAGCTCTACGGCTTGGTGGAAGACCTCAACACCTTGCCCCTGCGTGCGCGTCTGGCCAAACAACTCAACCATTTGCTGCGCAGCTACGGCGTGCCCAGCCTGTCGGACGCCAAGGCGATCCGCATCAGCTTGCAGCTGGCGCAAGAAGAGCTGGCGCAACTCCTGGGTGCATCGCGGCAACGTGTGAACCAGGAACTCAAGCAAATGGAGCGCGAGCAGATCATCCGCATCGAGCCAGGTGGCCTGGTGGTGCTGGACCGCGAAGGCTTGCTGCAAATCGTCAACGCGGATCACTGAACCGGTTTTTTCAACATCAATCACCGCTTAAATCAGCGGCAACAGGTACCTCATGAGTGCTTTTGATCATTTCGTGGGGACCCGGCCTGTCACGGGCTCTCACGCGTTCGACGTTTTAGCTTTGGAAAACTGGCTCAGCGCCAGACTGCCAGACTTTGCAGGCCCCTTGAGCGTCGAGATGTTCAAGGGTGGCCAGTCCAACCCCACTTACAAGCTCATCACGCCCGCACGCCAGTACGTGATGCGGGCCAAGCCTGGTCCCGTGGCCAAGCTGCTGCCCTCGGCGCATGCCATCGAGCGCGAATTTGCCGTCATGCAAGGCCTGCACGGCACCGATGTGCCAGTCGCCCAGATGCATGTGTTGTGCGATGACGAGTCGGTGATTGGCCGCGCCTTCTATGTGATGGAATTTGTGCAAGGCCGTGTGCTCTGGGACCAGTCTCTGCCCGGCATGTCGCCTGCCGAGCGCGGCGCCATCTACGACGAAATGAACCGGGTGCTGGCGGCGCTGCACAAAGTGGACTTTGACAAGCAAGGCCTGGCCAGCTACGGCAAACCGGGCAATTACATTGAACGACAGATCGGCCGCTGGAGCAAGCAGTACGCCGCCTCCATCACACAGCCCATTCCCGAGATGGACCAGCTGATCGAATGGCTGCCCCAAAACATCCCGGACAGCGCCAAAGACGAGTCCTTGGTCGGCATTGTGCATGGCGACTACCGCCTGGACAACCTGATGTTCCACCCCACCGAGGCACGTGTGCTGGCGGTGCTGGACTGGGAGTTGTCCACACTGGGCCACCCGCTGGCCGACTTCAGCTACCACTGCATGGCCTGGCACATCAGCCCCGGCACCTTCCGCGGCATTGGTGGGCTGGACCTGCCCGCTTTGGGCATCCCGTCTGAAGCCGAGTACATCCGCCGCTATTGCGAGCGCACCGGCTTCACCACACCCGAAGTTCTGGCCAAGGACTGGAACTTCTACCTGGCCTACAACATGTTCCGCATCGCGGCCATCTTGCAAGGCATTGCCAAGCGCGTGGAAGACGGCACCGCCTCCAGCGATCAGGCCAAAACATCCGGTGCAGGCGCACGTCCCATGGCCGAGCTGGCCTGGCAATTTGCCTGCAAAGCCTAACCCCCCATCACGACCCATCACTTCAAGGAGATAGACCATGGATTTTGAATACACCCCCAAGGTCAAAGAAATGCAGGCCCGCCTGTTGGCCTTCATGGACGAACACATTTACCCCAACGAAGCGAGGTTCTTCGAGGAAATCGCCGAGAACCGGGCCAAGGGCAATGCCTGGGTACCCACCAAGATCGTTGAAGAACTCAAACCCAAGGCCCAGGCCGCTGGTTTGTGGAACCTGTTTCTGCCCAAGTCCACCCGCGCACCCCAAGGCCTGTCCAACCTCGAATACGCCCCGATGTGCGAAATCATGGGCCGCGTGCCTTTTGCCGCAGAAATCTTCAACTGCTCGGCGCCCGACACCGGCAACATGGAAACGCTGGAGCGTTATGCCAGCGAAGAGCTCAAGGACACTTGGCTCGAGCCCCTGCTGCGCGGCGAAATCCGGTCGGCCTTCTTGATGACCGAGCCCGATGTGGCCTCGTCCGACGCCACCAACATCGAGTGCGAAATCCGCCGCGACGGTGACGAGTACGTCATCAACGGCCGCAAGTGGTGGTCGTCCGGCGCGGGTGACCCACGTTGTGCGGTCTACATCGTCATGGGTAAAACCAACCCAGATGCTGGCCGTCACGAGCAACAGTCCATGATTGTGGTGCCCGCCAACACCCCCGGCATCACCGTGGTGCGCGCCCTGTCGGTGTTTGGCTACGACGATGCGCCGCATGGCCACATGGAAGTCGTGCTCAAAAACGTGCGCGTCCCGGCCGAGAACATCTTGCTGGGCGAAGGCCGTGGCTTTGAAATCGCCCAAGGCCGCTTGGGCCCTGGCCGCATTCACCACTGCATGCGCACCATCGGCATTGCCGAGCGTGCCTTGGAGCTGATGTGCAAACGCCTGAACGAGCGTGTGGCCTTTGGCCGCGAAGTGGCCCGCCAGACCGTGTGGCAAGAGCGCATTGCCGAGTCGCGTTGCATGATCGAGCAGGCGCGCCTGCTGACCCTCAAAGCCGCGCACATGATGGACACCGTGGGCAACAAGGTGGCCAAGGCCGAGATCGCGATGATCAAGATCGTGGCCCCCAACATGGCCTGCCAAATCATCGACTGGGCCATTCAGGCCCACGGCGGTGGCGGCGTGTCGCAAGACTTCCCGCTGGCCTATGCCTACGCCCACCAGCGCACCCTGCGCCTGGCAGACGGCCCCGACGAGGTGCACCGCAACTCGCTGGCCAAACTGGAACTGGCCAAACAGCTGGCCATGCCCGGTGATTTGGGTATGCCCATCACACGAGGCAGCTGATCGCTGCACCGCCACCCGAAACGGCCTGCATATGCAGGCCGTTTTTTTTGCAAAGGTCAGACTCCTGCCTTGAACCTGGAATACGCCGTTGACAGTGTTCAAGCCGCTGCAGCCTCCCTGCGCAACCTGGGCGCTGTGCCTCCAAATACCCCCACCTTGTGACAAGTGCTAAGCACCCAAGGACACAGCCTTGGGGCAAGCTCGGACCCATCCAACGGCGATTGACAGGATCATGCGTCCGTCTTTGCAGCCATAGTCAACCATGCTCATGATGCGATGGTTTGCAGTGCTTGTATCTCGCGCATCGCGCGCGAGGATCAGCTCATGCAAATTCCGCACTGAGCCTTTCGTTAGGGATTCGGCCCTGTGAAGTTTTCATTGCACAAAGATGTTGGCGCTCGTCGGTCGAAGACCCCAGCATGGGCCTGCGCCGAAACCCATCATGTCGGACTCTGCGAGTGGCGACCTGCGAAATCACATGCCTCACACCTTTCAAACTTCATCGTGACGGATCAATAAGACTTCAATAGGCCGGATCCATAGCCCAAGCGACAAGACTGCATCACCCAAAGCGAATACGCCATCACTGACATGACCATCTTCCCTGGGCTGCGCAGCTGGCAAAACCAGGGCATTGACTGGACCGACTGTCCACGACTCAAAACCTGGTTTGACCGAATCGCTGAACGTCCTGCTGTGCAAAAAGCCTGCTCGCGCCGACCGACGCACACGCACCTCTGCGGGCTGACAAGGCCAAGCAAACCCTGTTTGGACCTGCGCAGTACAAAAAACGTTGAAAGATTTTCAGTTGTTTGTGCAGCGCGTCAAAAAACCAAGTTTTGACGGTTAGAATACAGGCAGTCGGAGCGTAGCGCAGCCTGGTAGCGCATCTGCTTTGGGAGCAGAGGGTCGCGAGTTCGAATCCCGCCGCTCCGACCATTCCAAGAACTGAGGCCCGCAAGGGCCTTTTGTTTTTGCAGCATCTGTCCGTAGCTCAGTTGGATAGAGCAACAGCCTTCTAAGCTGTGGGTCCCTGGTTCGATCCCAGGCGGGCAGGCCACCCATCTCAAGGGTGTGCGGCGATCACCCCCCAATTGCCTGGTTTGAAAAAGCAGCCAAAGTGCCAGCGTGATGGGCGCTTTCAAAGTCCACGATTCCTCAAAAAACATGCTTTTTCATGCATCCACCTGAAGGTTTTCAGGGTATGCACTTAGAAAAAATCGGCCGCTCCAAGCCCAATACCGCACTTAAAGTGCCATCATCATTCGGTATGCTTTGTCCAGATTCTTCTGGAAAAATCTTGGCATTCGACAATTCCAATTGCACCTCAGGAGCAAACAAACATGACCCATTCGTTGACCTCCCGCCGCCAGATGCTGACCCAAGGCGCTGCTTTGATGAGCGCCAGTACTGCCAGCTTGTTGGTGCCTCAAATCGCTCAAGCTCAAAGCAGCAAGATCCGCGTGGGCCTGATGCTGCCCTACACCGGCACCTTTGCCCAATTGGGTGTGGCCATTGAAAACGGCGTGCGCATGGCCATCAGCGAACAAGGGGGCAAACTGGGCGGCCGCGAGATCGAATGGTTCAAAGTGGACGACGAGTCCGAGCCCTCCAAAGCCATCGAAAACGCCAACAAATTGGTGCAACGCGACAAAGTCGATGTGCTGATCGGCACCGTGCACTCAGGCGTGCAAATGGGTATCCACCGCGTGGCCCGCGAAAGCGGTGTGATCAGTTTGATCCCCAATGCGGGCGTGCACATCGCCACCCGCGCCCAGTGCGCCCCCAATGTGTTCCGCACCAGCTTTTCCAACAGTCAGCCCACCATGGCGCTGGGCGAAGCCATGGTCAAGCGTGGCCACAAAAAGGCAGTGTGGATCACCTGGAAATATGCCGCTGGCGACGAAGCCTTTGAGGGCTTTAAAGAAAGCTACACCAAAGCGGGCGGCACCATCGTTAAAGAACTCGGACTGCCCTTCCCCAACGTTGAGTTCCAGGCGCTGCTGACCGAAATCGCCGCGCTCAAGCCCGACGCTGTGGCCTGCTTTTTTTGCCGGTGGTGGCGCGGCCAAATTCTTGCGCGACTATGCAGCCGCAGGCCTCAAGGGCAAAATTCCGCTGTACGGTTCTGGGTTCCTGACCGAAGGCGTGCTCGAGGCCGCAGGCCCAGCGGCCGACGGCGTGCTCACCACACTGCACTACGGTGACGGCATCGAGACCAAGCGCAACAACGAGTTCCGCTTGAACTACGCCAAAACATTCAAGATGCAGCCCGACGTGTACGCCGTCCAAGGCTACGACACCGGCTTGCTGCTGGTGCAAGGGGCCAACGCTGTCAAGGGCGATGTCAGCCAAAAAGCGGCCATGATCAAGGCCATGGAAGTGGCCGTGATCGACAGCCCACGCGGCAAGTGGACCATGAGCAAGTCGCACAACCCGGTGCAAGACATTTACCTGCGCGAAGTCTCGAACAAAGAAAACAAAGTCATTGGCATCGCCGCCAAGGCATTGGCCGACTCAGGTGCTGGCTGCCGCATGTGATGCGACAAGCGCCCACCGGGAGCACCCCGGGTTGAGTGCAATCAAACCCATTTGACCGTGATCCGCCTCCAGGCGGAACACCCGTCAAATGGGTTTTTCTTCGCCTGGCACCTGACCATCCCCGAAAAGACCCCACGTCAATTGCCGCAGCCATTGGTGACCCGGGTCACGGTGCAAACGACTGTGCCAAAACTGGTGGATCGCACTTTCAGCTACAGGAATGGGTAACTCGCGCTTGCTCAATCCAAACGGCCCAAGGGTTCGATCGGCAAAGCGCTCGGGCACCGTGGCAATCAGGTCCGAGTGGCTGAGGACATCGCCCAGCGCCACATAGTGCGGCACCGTCAAGCGAAAATGCCGACGCAATTTCTGATTCTCCAAAGCCACATCCACCCGACCATGCCCCGTTCCGGCCGCCAGGATGCGCACATGCTCGGCCTGCGTGAAGCTGCTCAGGGTCAGCGGATTGCCAGCAGCCAGCGGGTGCCCCCGGCGCATCAAACAAATGTATTTCTGCCGAAACAAGGCTTGCTGAAAAAACCCCGCCTGCAGCTGCGGCAACAAACCCATGGCCAGGTCAATGCGGCCTGTGGCCATGTCCTCTTTGAGCGAGGCCTGCGTCACGCTGACCACCTGCAAGGTCACCCCGGGGGCTGACCGCGTCAAGGCATCCACCAGCACCGGCAAAAAATACATCTCGCCCACATCGGTCATGGCCAGGGTGAAGCTGCGCGTGCTCAGCGCAGGGTCAAATGCCGCCCGCACATTCAAGGCTTGTTGCAAACCATCCAAAGCCAGGGCCACGGGTTCGGCCAATTGCAAGGCATAGGGCGTGGGCTCCATGCCCCCTTGCGTGCGCAAAAAAAGATCATCGCCCAAAGTGCTGCGCAAACGCCCCAAGGCGCTGCTGACGGCAGGCTGACTCATGCCCAGCACCTCAGCCACCGTGGACACCCGCTTCTTCAATAGCAAGTGATGCAAGACCACCAACAGATTCAGATCGATTTTGGAGATATCCATGGGAAGACGCCCTTTGATATTTGATTTTCAAATACTGACTATACAAAAAATCCGATTTACTTATTTTTTGAATTTACGCATGATCCACGTCAAGTTTGATCAGGAGTCTCCATGCAGGAACACCCCATTCACTGGGAAACAGCAGGCACAAGCCGTGTCCCATTTGCCCTCTATGCGAACCCTGACAACCACAAAAAAGAGATGGATCGCTTTTTCTACAAAGCCCACTGGAGCTATGTGGGCCTGGAGGCCGAGATTCCCAAGCCAGGCGACTTCAAACGCACCGTGATTGGCGAACGCTCGGTCATCCTGACCCGCAGCCAGGACGGTCAAATTCACGTCGTTGAAAACGTCTGCGCGCACCGGGGCATGGCGTTTTGCCGTGAGCGCCATGGCAACAAAAAAGAACTGGTTTGCCCCTACCACCAGTGGAGCTATGCGCTCGATGGCCAACTGCAAGGCGTGCCTTTCCGCCGTGGCGTGCGCCAAGATGGCAAGGTCAACGGCGGCATGCCCGCCGACTTCGACCCCAAAGACCATGGACTGAACTCGTTGAAAGTGGCGACACGGGGCGGGGTCGTGTTTGCCTCGTTTGACCATGCGGTGGAGTCCCTCGAAGACTTCATGGGCCCCACCATCCTGCGTTACTTTGACCGCCTGTTCAACGGCCGCAAGCTCACCATCCTGGGCTACAACCGCCAACGCATTCCGGGCAACTGGAAGCTGATGCAGGAAAACATCAAAGACCCTTACCACCCCGGTCTGCTGCATACCTGGTTTGTGACCTTTGGCCTCTGGCGTGCCGACAACAAATCCGAGCTGCGCATGGACGAACACCACCGCCACGCGGCCATGATTTCCACGCGTGGCTCAGCGGGTCAGGCTGCGGGGGACAAAGCCCAAGTCACGCAAGTGAGCAGCTTCAAGGCCAGCATGCAGCTCAATGACCCGAGTTTTTTGGACATCGTGCCCGAGCCTTGGTGGCAACTGGGTGATCAGATGCCGACGGCGGTGATGATGACCTTGTTCCCCAGCGTGATCTTTCAGCAGCAGGTCAACAGCGTGTCCACCCGCCACATCCAGCCCGACGGGCACGGCGCATTCGACTTTGTCTGGACTCATTTTGGCTTTGAAGATGACACCCCCGAGATGACCGAGCGCCGCTTGCGCCAGTCCAACCTGTTTGGCCCGGCGGGCTTCGTGTCGGCCGACGACGGCGAAGTGATCGAGTTTTCGCAACAGGCCTTTGAAAGCAAACCCGAGCACCACATGCTGGTGGAGCTGGGTGGGCGCGATGTGGGCGAGACCGACCACATGGTGACCGAAACGCTCATCAGGGGCATGTACGCCTACTGGCGCAAAGTGATGGAGGATTGATCATGGCCAAACCCTTGATAGACCTGCAAACCTGGTTCGACATCCAGCAACTTTATGCCGATTACGCCAGCGCCGTGGACAGCCGCCAATGGGATTTGTGGCCCGAATTTTTCACCGAGCAGTGCGTCTACAAACTGCAACCGCGTGAAAACTTTGAGCGCGGCTTTCCGCTGTGCACGCTGTCATTCACCAGCAAGGGCATGCTCAAGGACCGCGCGTATGGCATCCAAGAGACGCTTTTCCACGACCCCTATTACCAGCGGCATGTGGTGGGTGCCCCCATGGTGCTGCGCGTTGAAGACGGCCGCATCCACACAGAAGCCAACTACGCGGTGTTTCGCACCAAGCTCGACAAGGAAAGCACCGTGTTCAATGTGGGCCGCTACATCGACACCATCGTGCAAACCCCCGAAGGCTTCAAGTTCGCTGAACGCCTTTGCGTGTACGACAGCGAGATGATTCCCAACTCCATCATTTACCCCATCTGATCGTGAAGCCCCTATGACCCTATGGATTGACGTGGCCGCCGAGGCCGATTTGTTTGAAGGCGCAGGCATCGCTGTCACCCCCGAAGACCAAGACATTGCCGTCTTCAAACTCGAAGATGGTGGCGTTTTCGCCATCAATAACCTGTGCAGCCATGGCAACGCCAAACTCTGCGATGGCTTCGTCGAAGGCCACAGGGTGGAGTGCCCCTTTCATCAGGCGCTGTTTGATGTGCGTGACGGCACCGTCAGCTGCGGCCCGGCCACCGAGCCGGTCAAGTCTTGGCCTGTCAAGATTGAGAATGACCGAGTTCTGCTGAAGCTCGACCAGTGACTGCAAAGCAACCGTTAAACTAGCCTTCGGCGGACTTGTTCCGCCGTTTTTACAAGCGCTTTTGCTTGACTCTTTCCTTTGGACGCAGATCTGATGGACTTTGTGAATTTTTTGATCCAGCTGCTCAACAGCGTCCAGTACGGGCTGCTGCTGTTCATGCTGGCAGCGGGCCTGACACTGATCTTCGGCATCATGGGCGTGGTCAACTTGGCGCACGGCAGCTTTTACATGCTGGGGGCTTACCTGGCCTGGTCTTTGGCCGCGCAGCTGGGCAGCTTCACTTTGGCCATCATTGTGGGCACGGCCCTATCGGTGGCCTTTGGCTTGCTCATTGAGCGTTTGCTGTTTCGCCACTTCTACCACCGCGACCACCTGGACCAGGTGCTGCTGACGTTTGGCCTGATTTACGTGTTTGAAGAACTTCGCTCCATGATTTGGGGCGACGATGTGCACGGCCTGCCCGTGCCCGAGTTGCTGGCCGCATCCATCCCCTTGACCGAAAACCTGTCTTATCCGGTGTACCGCCTGTTCATGTCGGGCGTGTGCTTGGTGCTGGCTTTGGGCCTGTATTTGCTGATCTCCAAAACCCGCTTGGGCATGAAGATCCGTGCGGGAGCTTTCAACCGCGAGATGACCGAGTCGCTCGGCGTGAACATCAAACTCATCCACTCGGTGGTGTTCGCTCTGGGCATTGGCCTGGCCTCGATCGCGGGCATGATCGCCGCGCCCGTGTCCAGCGTCTACCCGAACATGGGCTCACAGGTCTTGATCATGTGCTTTGTGGTGGTGGTCATTGGCGGCATCGGCTCGGTGCGCGGTGCCTTGATTGCCGCCCTGCTGGTCGGCCTGGTCGACACCTTTGGCAAGGTGCTGCTGCCCCAGGCCTCAGGCATGCTGGTGTATGTGCTGATGGCCGCTGTGCTGCTGTACAAACCCGAAGGCCTGTTCAAGCAATGACGACGAGAAGAACAACATG
This sequence comes from Limnohabitans planktonicus II-D5, assembly GCF_001270065.2. Classification (GTDB taxonomy): domain Bacteria; phylum Pseudomonadota; class Gammaproteobacteria; order Burkholderiales; family Burkholderiaceae_C; genus Limnohabitans_A; species Limnohabitans_A planktonicus. The sequence continues at coordinate 4,990 of NZ_LFYT02000024.1, read as the reverse complement.
AGCATGCCCCAAATTCACCTTGAAACCCTGCCGCGCAGCATCCAGCTGGTGATGGTGCTGGGCTTTTTGGCGCTCGCCGCCTTCCCCTTTGTCGGCTCCGACTTTTACACGGCCATGGTCGTGCGCATGATGATCCTGGCCATCTTGGCCATGAGCCTCGATTTGCTGCAAGGCGTCACGGGCCTGGTCTCGCTGGGCCATGCCGCTTACTTTGGTTTGGCCGGTTATGTGCTGGCTTTTGTCACGCCGCAAAACGAGCCCATCAGCTTGTTCACCAGCTTGCCGCTGGCCGTGGGTGGGGCTGCGCTGGCGGCTTTGGTCATTGGCTTTTTGGTGGTGCGCACGCACGGCATCTACTTCATCATGGTGACCATGGCTTTTGCCCAAATGATTTTTTACATCTTCTTTGACAACAAGGCGCTGGGCGGCTCGGACGGTTTGTTCCTGAACTTCCGCCCCGATGCGGGCATCATCGACCTGGAAAACAAGCGGGTGTTTTATTACTTCACGCTGGGCTGTTTGCTGGCGGTGTATGTGTTTTTGCGCCGCCTGCTCTGGAGCCCCTTTGGCCGGGCGCTGTCGGGCATTCGGGTCAACGAACACCGCATGCGGGCGCTGGGCTTCAACACTTTCAGCCACAAGTTGGCAGCCTTCACCTTGGCGGGGGCCTTGGCGGGTCTGGCGGGTTATTTGTGGGCCGCACAAACCGGTTTTGTGAACCCCGAGCTCATGGGCTTTCACATGAGCGCACACGCCATCATGATGGTGATTTTGGGCGGCATGGGCAATTTTGCGGGGGCCATTGTGGGCGCCTTCAGCTTTGAGTATTTGCTGCATGTCTTCAAGGATTTACCCGATGTGGGCAGCTTCAAAACCGGCAAACACTGGCAGATGTGGATGGGCCTGTTCATCGTGGCGCTGATCATCTTTGCCCCGAAAGGCATTTTGGGCCTGATCAACCGGGCTTTTGGCAGCCCATCGGCCAAGGAGGCGGGTCATGACTGAGCGCCAAGTCTTGATGTCCGCACGCGCCCTGACCAAGCGCTTTGGCGGCTTGGCGGCTGTGAACGACGTCTCGCTGGATTTGTGGCTGGGCCACATCCACGCAGTGATTGGCCCCAACGGCGCGGGCAAGTCCACGCTGACCAACCTGCTCTCGGGCGATCTGCCGCCCACCAGCGGCAGCATTTCTTTGGGTGAGCACCCCATCAGCGGCTGGACGCCCGAAAAAATCTCACGCCACGGCCTGGGCCGCAGCTACCAAAAGACCAACATCTTCAGCACCTTCAGCGTGTGGGACAACGTGCGCCTGGCCGCCCAATCGCGTGTGCAGCCCTCCCCCTTCAACCCGCTGGGCTGGTTGAAGGCAGCGGCGCGCATGCAGGCCGTGAATGCTCGGGCCGAGCGCGCAATGGAACTGGCTGGTCTGCAAGACCGCCGCCACGCCCAAGCCGGGGCCACCAGCCACGGTGAACAACGCCAACTGGAAATCGCCATGACCTTGGCCACCGAGCCCCGGGTGCTGCTGCTCGACGAACCCCTGGCCGGCATGGGCCAGGCCGAGGCCGAGCGCATGGTGCAGCTGCTGCTGCGCCTCAAAACAGAACACGCCATCTTGCTGGTGGAGCACGACATGGACGCCGTGTTCACGCTGGCCGACCACCTCACGGTGATGGTCAACGGACAAGTGATTGCGAGCGACACGCCTGTGGCGGTGCGGGCCGATGCGGGTGTGCAGGCCGCTTACCTGGGTGAGGAACATTGAGATGAGCGACTTGTTGATCCAGGCCCAAGACCTGAACACCTTTTACGGCGCGAGCCACATCCTGCGCGGCGTGAACTTTTCTGTCGGCCGGGGCGAGACGATTGGCCTCATGGGCCGCAACGGCATGGGCAAAAGCACCCTGCTCAAAACCCTCATGGGCATCGTGCCGCCACGCTCGGGCACGGTGGACATCAAAGGCCAGCGCATGAACGATCGCCCCACGTTTGAAGTGGCGCAACTGGGCATCGCCTACGTGCCCGAAGGCCGGGGTATTTTTGGGAACCTGAACGTGGTGGAAAACCTGCAAATGGCGGCGCGCACCGGAACCCAAGGGCAACGCGACTGGACTTATGAGCGCGTGCTCGAGACCTTCCCGCGCCTGAAAGAACGCCTGGGCCACGGCGGCCAGCAACTGTCCGGCGGTGAGCAGCAAATGCTCACCATCGGCCGAGCGCTCATGACCAACCCCGACGTGCTGATCCTCGACGAAGCCACCGAAGGCCTGGCCCCGCTGATCGCCCGAGACATCTGGCGCATCTGCAGCCTCATCAAGGAAAGTGGCATCAGCTCGATCATCGTGGACAAAAACTGGAAACACGTCACCCAGATCACCGACCGCAACATCATCCTGGTCAAAGGCCAGGTGGTGTTCGAAGGCTCCTCGCAAATCCTGCTGAACGACCCGAGTGTGCTGGAGCAGCATTTGGGGGTTTGAGGCCCATCACAGCAAGGGACGCAACGCCCGCGCAGACTCCAGCAAGAGCGGTAGCCACTTGCGCTGCACGGCCGCATCAGACAACTGCTCGGCGGTGCCCACCACATTCAACGCGGCCAAGGTCTGGCCCTGCATGTTGCGCAGGGGCACCGCCAGCGCATGGATGCCCAGCTCGTGGCCATCACGGGCCAGGCAGTGGTCTGCCTGCCGCACCTGCTCAATCAGTGCCTTAAACCGGGTGGCATTGACCTCAGTTTGCGGCGTGATTCGGGCCAGCTCGCGGCCTTTAAGCCAAGCGTTGAACTCGGCCTTGGACAAATTGGCCAGCAAGACCCGCCCTGTGGACGTGGCGTGCGCGGGCAGACGTGCCCCCAGGTGCAGGCCATAAGCCAGGTGCCGCACGGGTTCGGCCACGCCTGCGCTGCGCGCCACGATCACGCCCTCGCCGCCGTCCAGCACCACGGCGCTGAAAGCCGCCTGCGTTTCCTGCGCCAGGTGGTTGAGCGTGGGCTGCAGCGTGCGCGGCAGGCGCGAAGTGGCCATGTAACTGCCCGCAAAGCGCAGCACCCGTGCCGACAACCAGTAATGGCTGCCATCCGTCTCCAGATAACCCAGCTCAGCCAGCGTGAGCAAATGCCGCCGGGCCGCCGCCCGGGTGATGCCCGTGCGCTGCGCGGCCAGCGTGGCGTTCAAGCGCTGGCGTTCGGTGTCAAAGGCTTCGAGCACGGCCAGGCCTTTGGCAAGGCCTTCGATGTAGTCAGCTTTGGCGATGGTCATGGGGGGCCTTGGTTGTGAAATGTCGGCTCTCTTGCCGCCGACCTACCAGAGTCAGACCCCGCAGGCCAATAGCAACAGAGCCAACATGCTGCGCTGTGCAAGCGCGTTGATGCGCATCAATTTGCGCGATGATCGCACAAATTATCCATGGATCGCACAAACTCGGATAAGCGCAAGGTGTTGAAACCGATGGGCCGCCTAAGCTTGCGCTCATTGTTTTTGAGACCTTTTGAGGGAGACATGCGCATGACCAAAGCCACCCGCACCCAAGTTGCCATCATTGGCGCAGGCCCCTCGGGCCTGCTGCTGGGGCAACTGCTCCACAAAGCCGGCATAGACGCCATCATCGTGGAACGGCAGACCGGCGACTACGTGCTCTCGCGCATCCGCGCGGGCGTGCTGGAGCAAGTCACCATGGACCTGCTCCATGAGGCCGGTGTGGGCCAGCGCATGCACGCCGAAGGCCTGGTCCACGGCGGCTTTGACCTGCTGTTCAAAGGCGCACGTCACCGCATCGACATGAACCAGCTCACGGGCGGCAAAAACGTCATGGTCTATGGCCAGACCGAAGTCACCCGCGACCTGATGGACGCCCGCCAGGCAGCAGGCTTGCCCACCGTGTATGAAGCGGTCAATGTGCAGGTGCACGAGTTTGACTCTGCCAAGCCCCGCGTCACATACGAAAAAGACGGCCACACCCACACCATCGAGTGCGATTTCATCGCGGGCTGCGACGGCTTTCATGGCGTGTGCCGCGCCAGCGCCCCCAAAGACAAAATCCGCGAATACGAAAAGGTCTACCCCTTTGGCTGGCTCGGCGTGTTGTCCGACACTCCACCTGTGCACCACGAACTCATTTACGCCAACAGCACGCGCGGCTTTGCCCTGTGTTCACAGCGCAGCGCCACGCGCAGCCGCTACTACCTGCAAGTGCCCCTGACCGACAAAGTCGAAGACTGGAGCGACGAAGCCTTTTGGGAAGAGCTGCGCAAGCGCCTCGACCCCGAAGCCCGTGAGCACCTGATCACCGGCCCCAGCATCGAAAAAAGCATCGCCCCGCTGCGCAGCTTTGTGACCGAGCCCATGCGCTTTGGCCGCATGTTCCTCGCCGGTGACGCCGCCCACATCGTGCCACCCACAGGCGCCAAGGGCCTGAACCTGGCCGCCACCGACGTGAAGTACCTGTCCACCGCCCTCATCGAGTACTACCTGGGGAACTCCGAAGCCGGCATCGACAGCTATTCAGAGCGCTGCCTGCGCCGCATCTGGCGTGCCGAGCGCTTTTCCTGGTGGTTCACCAGCCTGATGCACCACTTTCCCGAAAACGGCGACATCGGCCAAAAGTTCCAGGACGCCGAACTCGACTACCTGATCCACAGCGAATCAGGTTCACGCACGATTGCTGAAAACTACGTGGGACTGCCGCTCAATTTTGGTGATTGACGTCGGACTCTGCGAGTGCCGACCTACTGGGGCCGTGCATTCGTAGGTCGGTGGTCGAAGACCCCGACCAGCGGCCTGCGCCGAAGCAAAAAATCGTCGGACCTGAAGGTGCCGACCTACGAGGGCCGTGCATTCGTAGGTCGGTGGTCGAAGACCCCGACATGGGCCTGCGCCAAAGCAAAAAATCGTCGGACCTGAAGGTGCCGACCTACGGGGGCCGTGCAGTTGTAGGTCGGCGGTCGAAGACCCCGACATGGGCCTGCTCCAAAGCGGAAAATCGTCGGACCTGA
>NZ_LFYT02000023.1 GCF_001270065.2 Limnohabitans planktonicus II-D5 | reverse complement strand
GCAAGCCACACACGGGGCAGGCCAGACGTTTGGCATCGCAGGTGAGATCAAAGTCAATGCGACGGCGGGCCATGTCGAGGTTGACGTTTTCAACGCGCCACGGGGCAGACAAGCCCAGCGCACTGGTGAACAAAGATTCGATTCCAATAGCCATTTACGGATCTTCAGTTGATGAACGGACATCCGCCATCAGGATTTGTGAGCAGCCGACTGCGCCTGTGGCCAACAAACACCACCGGGCTCGGTTACTGCATTGTATTTTTCAAGTCAAGTTCCACACGGAATGACGAAGAGCCAATTTAACTTGGGTCGAAAACTCTGCATTTATTCGTGAAGAAGTAGTGAGACTTATAGGTTCATCAACTGAAAAATCAAAAATCATCGACCAAATCGATAAAATTCTTCTTGATCCGAATGCGTTTCGTGATTGCCGTGGAGATTTGATTCCAAGAACTGCCTTTGCATATGGGAAGATTTCAAGTCCAATTTTATTGAGATCTCGTAAAGTTGTACTTGTTGATCCGTTTATTACGTTTAGGTTCTTGCCACAATATAAGACCAATTGGCAACCAGATAGGCGTAGAAATGTTGTAAAAGAAATGTTGAAAATCGCTCAAAAAGGACGATTTGTTGAGTGCTTTGAGATTTTTTATGAGCCCGTTAATCAAGTATATGGTGCTGAATACCTTCAGGAGGATCTTCAAAATTTGGTTGATGAACTAGGAATAAAAAATATTGATGTCGCATGTCATCCAACGAAGAAAGATTCGAACACAAAACAGCACGCTAGATATTTATTGGGATTGCATAGCGGTCTGCACTTTGATCATGGATTCGATACAGCGGAGGATGATTCACGAAATCATGTTGAGTGGATGGGTAATTCGGTCTTAGAGCCATTATTAAAAAAATTTACATAATTAGCATTTCGAGCATTGCTTAGGCTTTGACTCATAACCTCGGATTGTCAATAGGCTAGGTTTGACGTTTTGAAACTAGGGCTAGTTACTTTTATAAATCGATACTCTATATACATTGAGCCATTTCTGAGCCACAATCAGAGGTCTGATGGTGCTTAAAAAACTAGCACCGTAAAAAGAAATGACACTGTTTTACAGCTGGTGTCACAGAAGTGAATTTCAAATATCACTTTTTAATTACATGGGTATACTACAAGTATACTACTTTGATCCTGTTAAAAATAGCTAGTCGTCCCTGATAAACCCCTGAAACCCGCATGAATGCTAGCTTTCAGGGTCATTCCCAATGTTCAAAACTCCCATATTAATATTCAATGGAGCCTGTTTTCTGGGAGTTATTGAGGCCCATATGTCCATCACCGCCGATTTCTTTCGCAACCGCCTCGATCAAATGATCGATCTGCGTCATCCATTGGCCGTTTTGGCCAACCGCATGCCTTGGCAAGAAATCGAAGCTTCTCTGGCCCACCTCTTTGCCCGCCAAGTGCGCGCTGGCAAGAAGATCGAAGACTCAGACTTGTTTGGCACGACCGAAGTGATTGCCGGTGCTGGCGTCTCCAAAGCCGGTCGCCCCCGCTTGCCCACCCGCCTGATGGTCGCCCTGCTGTACCTCAAATACGCCTTCAACGAAAGCGATGAAGACCTCATCCAGCGCTGGGGCGAGACACCCACTTGGCAGTACTTTTCTGGCAACGAATACTTTGAGCACCGCTGGCCTTGCGACCCGACCCAATTGGTCAAGTTCCGCAAACTGCTTGGCGAAGAAGGCGTCGAGGAACTCCTGGCCCGCACGGTAGAGGTTGCCGTGACCTTGAAGCTGATTGCCAAGAAAGAGCTCAGTCAAATCATTGTCGACTCCACCGTTCAAGAGAAAGCCATCGCCCACCCCACCGACAGCAAGTTGTTGGAGACCGCTCGCGTCAAACTGGTCGAAGCGGCCAAGGCCCAGGGCATCGAGCTCAAGCAAACCTACGCCAAAGAGGGACAACTGCTGGGCTACAAGGCTGGGCGCTACGCCCATGCCCGCCAGTTCAAACGCATGCGCAAGGCCATCAAACGCCAAGCCACCATCGTGGGCCGATTGCACCGCGAGATCTCACGCAAGATGACGCCCTTGAGCCAAGCCGTTCAAGAGGCCTTGGGCGTGAGCATCGACAAAGCCAAAAGGCTGATCGCCCAGTCGCGCAGCAAAAAGGCGCAAGACAAACAACCCAAGCTGTACAGCTGGCACGCCCCGGAAGTGGAGTGCATCTCCAAAGGCAAAAGCCGCAACCCGTATGAATTTGGTGTGAAGGTGGGCATTGCCACCACACTCCAAGGCACTTTGATCGTGGGTGCCAGAGCCTTCCCAGGCAATCCGTACGATGGGCACACGCTCAGCGAGCAAGTGGAACAGGCCAGCATCCTCATGCAAGCCCTGGACACCAAGCCGCACAAGGCGATCGTTGACCTAGGTTACCGGGGGGTGGACAAAGCCAACCCCGACATAGACATCAAGCACCGGGGCAAATTCAAAAGTCTGACGGATGAAGACAAAAAAGATCTCAAGCGCCGACAAGCCATCGAGCCCATCATTGGACACTTGAAAGCAGATCACCGAATGAACCGGTGCCACCTGAAAGGGTCACTGGGCGACAGTTTGCACGCGGTGCTGTGCGCAGCCGGTTACAACATTCGGTGGCTGCTGCGCATGATCGTAAAAAAGGGCATCAGCCTTTTTTTGCGCCTGCTTTTGTCCACCGGTTTGGGGGCGTTGGGCCAACGATTGCGGCAGTTTTTTATGGGTCCCTCTGTCAAGTCCGGATCAATGAACTTGACCCTGGTCTGAAAGTGAATTTTTCAGGGACGACTAGCTAAGTTGTTGTTTTTAAAGGGAAAAAAGGTGAAATGTTGGCGTTTTCACACTGCAGGGGTCACATGTTCGATCCATGTATCGCCCACCAAAACAAGCCAACAAAAAAGCACTTAGCGCAAACGCTAAGTGCTTTTTTTCGTCTTCTGGTTCCAATAGAAGCCTTGGGTGCCGAGTGAATCATCCCCAGTGCATGCAACGCCTATGAGGCAGCCGACTCAATGCCTCCATGAACGATGTGCCCGCATCCTTGTCCAACTGAATTGCCTGTCCGCTCCCGGACAGAATACATGAGACTGCTATCCACAAGGAAAATATTCATGACTAATCAACGCACACGACAACGCCGAAACCTGCTGGCACTGGCCTTGTCACTGTCCTTGATGGGCCCGGCTTTGGCGCAAGACAAATATCCGAGCAAAGTCGTTACGGTGGTGGTGCCTCAAGCGGCCGGTGGTGCCAACGATGCCATTGCCCGCGTCATTGCACAAAAGCTGTCCGAGCAAATGGGCCAGTCTTTCGTAGTGGACAACCGCACTGGGGCGGGCGGTAACGTGGGCACGGTGGCGGTTGCGCGTGCCAAGGCCGATGGCTATACGCTGATGATCACGGCTGACAGCTCCATGGTCATCAATCCGTCCCTTTACAAAAACACGGGTTTTGATCCGATCAAGGACTTCGAGGCGGTTGGCACTGTGGCCACGGCAGGCTATGTGCTGGTCGCCCATCCGAATTTCCCGGCCAAAAACACCGCCGAATTGATTGCTTTGGCCAAACAGCAACCGGGCAAGATCAACATCGGTTCTGCAGGCAACGGCACGCTGAACCACCTGATCGGTGAAATGTTGGGCAAGGCGGCAGGCATTGACCTGGTGCATGTGCCTTACAAAGGTTCTGCGGCGGCAGTGACGGATCTGGTCGCAGGGCAAGTCCAGGTTTCGGTGCAGAGTTTGCCTTCTTCGATTGCATTTATCCGCAGCGGCAAGATCAAGGTCCTTGGCGTCGTCAACCCGCAACGCCTGCCCGCCTTACCTGATGTACCCACCATGGGTGAAACCCTCAAAGGCTTTGGTGCCACGCCCTGGTATGGCCTGTTTGTCCCGGCGGGCACGCCCAAAACCATCGTGGCCCAGCTCAATGCTGAAATTGCCAAAGCGCTGGAGTCCAAAGACGTTCAGGAGCGCTTGGCGGCGGTGGGCTGTGAGCCCTTCAAATCCTCGCAAGAACAGTTTGCCAACCTGGTTCGTGAAGATTTGCCGCGCTGGGCCAAAATCGTCAAGGCCTCTGGTGCCACCATCGATTGAGGGCGGGCTTTGCTCGTACCCCGCCTGGTCGGTCGAGTCCTGTCCATCGGACTTGGTTCATCGGTTCGATGACGGTTTCCAGTTGTTGCCTCAGACACGGCAGAGGATGGTTCTGGATGAAGACGCAAGGGCCAAGTCCTCATCTCCAACACGGCCTCTGGATTGACCGCACTCCCGGTGGTTTGATCGGGGGCCTTGAAGGTCGGTGGGTTCAGCATCGTCATTTGGCCGACGAACACCACGTCTGGGCTGGTGGCCGCCCCACTGCGGGTGCAATTCAATGGACACAAGGGGAAACCCTTGCTCTATTGGACTTGGGGTTGCAAATAAACCGATTAAAATTAACCGACCGCTCGGTTGGTTAATTATGATGGACCGAGCTTTGTTTTTTTTCAGAAAGCACCTGCTCATGTCCCAAGTCCTGCAAAGTTTCATCGGTGGCCAATGGATCGGCCAACAAGGCGCACAAGCCCTGCGCAGCGCCCTCAACGGTCAGACCGTGTACCAAACCCATGCCGAAGCCATCGATTTTGGCGACGCGGTGCATTACGCCCGCACCGTGGGCCTGCCCAACTTGCTCAAGCTCGATTTTCAGGAACGCGCCCAGCGCCTGAAGGCCCTGGCTAAATACATCGGCGAGCACAAAGAGCAGCTCTACGCCATCTCGGCCCACAGCGGTGCCACGCGCGCAGACAGTTGGGTGGACATCGAAGGCGGTGCAGGCACTTTGTTCGCGTATTCCAGCATGGGCAGCAACGAACTGCCCAGCGGCAACCTGATCCACGAAGGCCCAGCTTTCCCGCTGGGCAAAAAAGGCGGCTTTGCGGGCACGCACATTTTGGTGCCACGCGGCGGCATCGCGGTGCACATCAACGCGTTCAACTTCCCCATCTGGGGCCTCTTGGAAAAGTTCGCGCCGACCTTTTTGGCGGGCATGCCCTGCATCGGCAAACCCGCATCATCGACCAGCTACCTGACCGAGGCCATGGTGCGCTTGGTCGAGCAATCGGGCATTCTGCCTGCTGGTTCGCTCCAGCTGGTGATCGGCTCCACGGGTGACCTGCTCGACCGCCTGAACGGCCAGGACGTAGTCACTTTCACCGGCTCGGCCGACACGGCCGCCATGCTGCGTGTGCACCCCAATGTGGTCAAGCACAGCATCCCCTTCAACGCCGAAGCCGACTCGCTCAACTGCGCCATCCTCGCGCCCGATGTGACGCCCGACGACGAAGAGTTTGACCTGTTCGTGAAAGAAGTCGCCCGCGAGATGACCGTGAAAGCCGGTCAAAAGTGCACGGCGATTCGCCGCGCCATCGTGCCGCGCCAGCATCTGGACGCCGTCGTTGAAAAGCTCAAGGCCCGTCTGGCCAAGGTGGTGGTGGGTGATCCCTCGGTGGAAGGCGTGAAGATGGGCGCTTTGGCCTCACATTCGCAGCAGGCCGACGTGGCCGAGCGCGTGGCGCTGCTGCGCCAAAGCGCGGAGCTGGTGTTTGGCGGTGGTGCCGATTTCAGCCCGGTGGGCGAGGGCGTTGCCCAAGGCGCGTTCTTCCAGCCCACGTTGCTGCTGTGCCAAAAGCCCTTGCAAACCGACAGCGTGCACGACGTGGAAGCCTTTGGCCCCGTGAGCACGCTCATGCCTTATGACGGCATGGACGAAGCCCTGCAGCTGGCCGCTCGCGGCCAAGGCAGCCTGGTCGGCACGCTGGTCACCAAAGACCCGCAAATCGCTGCCCGTGTGATCCCGGTGGCTGCCGCTTCGCATGGACGCCTGCACATCCTCGACCGGGAATCTTCCGTCGAGTCAACGGGCCACGGCTCACCGCTGCCGTCACTCAAGCACGGAGGCCCCGGCCGTGCAGGTGGCGGTGAAGAACTCGGCGGCATCCGTGCCGTCAAGCACCTGATGCAGCGCACCGCGCTGCAAGGCTCACCCACCATGATCGCCGCCGTCACGGGCGAGTACATGCGTGGTGCCAAGCTGATTGAAACGGATGTTCACCCCTTCCGCCGCTACTTTGAAGACCTGCAAATCGGCGAGAGTCTGCTGACCCACCGCCGCACTGTGGGCGAGGCCGACATCGTGGCCTTTGGTGGCCTGTCGGGCGACTATTTCTACATGCACTTCGACGAGATCGCCGCCAAGGATTCTCCTTTCGGCAAGCGCATCGCTCACGGCTACTTCGTGTTGTCGGCCGCTGCCGGCCTCTTCGTCTCGCCTGCGCCGGGCCCAGTGCTGGCCAACTACGGTCTGGACACCCTGCGCTTCATCAAGCCCGTGGGCATTGGCGACACCATCCAGGCACGCCTGACGGCCAAGCGCAAGATCGACCGCAACAAGAAAGACGCCAACGGCGTGGGTCAAGGCGTGGTCGCCTGGGACGTGGAAGTGAGCAACCAGCTCGGCGAACTGGTGGCCAGCTACGACATCTTGACGTTGGTGGCCAAGAAGGGCTGATGGGCACCTTGGCGCTGTGGCGACATGGTGCCTGCCGGAGCATCACTGCCTTCAGCGGACATTGACAGCTCGGCGCCTTCAGTATTGACAGTGCCGATTGTGTGACTGTCGGTGTTGAATCAAGATTGACCGATCGCATGACCCAACTGCCGTCACAACCTCAAATCTAAATGATCTTTAAAGATTATTTTTTCTCAAAATTTGGTAGATAAACATGTTTTTGTGCGTTAAAACATCTTTTTGCGCACAATCAAGCTTGGATTTCCAATCTTCTGGATGATGCGTGGTTGTTGGCATGGTACGGCATGCCTTTGGCCGTGCGCAGCAGTGTGGGCGGCAGCCGCACCTCTGAGTTGGCCGATGGCATCAAGACCGAGACCTTTGTTGAGGCCATGCGACCCGGTGCCATTTTGCGTGTGGGCACTTGACCTTTCATCTCAAGCACAAGGTGATGCACATCTAATTGCTCAGTCGCTTGTTTGATCGGATCAACTCAGCCGAACTGGTGGCTTGGATCGACGACGAACCCAGCTGTCAATACGCCAGAAGGATTGGTTTTTTGTACGAGTGGCTGACGGGGCGGTAGCTGGCAGTGAATGCCAGCATGGCAGGCACTTATGTGGACGTGCTGGACGAGCGCAAGCTGGTCGCAGCATCCCCCGACAGGTCTGTGCCGAACCGCCGCTGGCGAGTGCGCGACAACCTGCCCGGTACGCCCGCTTTTTGCCCCTTGGTGCGCAAGACCAGCGAACTCGATGCTGCGGCAGCGGTCGACATTCGAGGCCTGCTGGATGAGCTGGCATCGGAGTTTGGTGAAGATGTGCAGATGTGCAGATGCGCTCGGCGGTCTGGATGACGCTGCGCGGAAGCAAGTCGAGCTTTGCCATGGAGGGCGAGGCGGATCAGTCCGACCGTATTCAGCGGTTTGCCGATGTATTGGCCAGGCGAATGGGGCAGGGGGACTTGGCGCTCAATGACCCTGTGTTGGCGTAGCTGCAATCCGATAATTTGGGTCGCCGCAACACGATGTAACGGTTGGGGTTCCTCAATCGCCCGTGTTTATGGGTGAAGTGGTGCGTTATCAAGAGTTGGTTCACTACGTGGCCCCGCCAGCGCACGATATGCAGTCCATGCTCCACGGGCTGTCGGTTTTTTGGGAGCGCACGCAGGGGCAATCGGCGGTGATGTCCAGCGCGGTCATGTCTTTTGGCTTTGTGTACATTCACGCGCTGGCCGACTGCAACGGGCGGGTTCTCCGCTTTTGGGTGAGCGATGTGTTGCGCCCTGATGGTGTGGTCAAAGAACCGATGATCCTGCCTGTTTCGTCCTTGATCAGCTGGGATCCGGCTGAGCGGCGTGCCTACAACAGCGTGTTGGACTCAATCTCGCGACCCTTGATGGGGGCGTTGGCCGGAACCTGCGAGTTTGTGCCCACGCCCATCGGCTACCCGATGGCATCCGCTCGTACTTTGTGTTCAAGGGGCAGGCCATGGCGAAGTCGGTTTGGCGTTACCCTGACTTGACAAGCCATGTGCTCTATCTGGCCGTTGTGCTGGTGCGCACCATACAAGACGACATGCGCGAGGAATCGCGTTATTTGTGCAACCACGCACAAGCCTGTGCTGCGATCAAAGACATCATTGAGATGCCTGACGTGGGGGCTATGCGCATCTTGGTCATCCATACTGGCAAAAACAATACGATATTGATGGAGATCATTTATGTATTGTCAAGAGTGCAACACTAAACTGGCGTAACTGAAGTCATCAAGTTCATTCAATGACAAGTCCCTCCATCGGAGCCAATCCTGAGAGGTATTGAGCATGTTCGCCAGAACAGCGAGCTTGTCCATCGTAGGTATGGCTTGCCCCATCAGCCACTTTCGAATGGCGTTGTCAGTCACTGGCCCCCCTCTCTATCTGAGGTTGAAACCTCTGGCCAATACTGTTGGGCTCAAGGTGCTTCAGTTTTCAGCAGAAGCTTCTCAATACGACGAGTGAATGCCTTGATCTCGTCGTTTTGGTTATCTGGCATAGCCTGCAACTCTAAACTTTCACTCAAAAAAAATCGTAACAAAAAAACATTTTTATGTTACACAAGCTACAATTTGGGCGTATTTGTCATCTTTATCGGTTTTAAAACCCTGCGGTAGCAATTGTTTTTTTGTTTTTTTCAGTAACGAAAATCATGCAACTAACTCAAAGGTGTTTTGAATCAAGCCAGACCGCCTACGTGTCAGAACTGCAAGTGCCAATATCCTGTAACCCAGCTTTGCGATGCTTGCAGGAAGCCCAAAGCGTGTTGCTTTTACAGGGCCCTATGGGTGCGTTTTTTGACCGGCTGGCCAAATGGCTCGTTCAGCATGGCGCACAAGTTCGGCGATTGGCTTTGCAGGGTGGGGATGTTCATGACAGCCAAGTTCTCAAGCCCATCGTCTTCAGGCACAGCCTGCAAGACTGGCCTGCGTTTTTCAAACAATTGCTGCAAGACCACCAGATCGACTGTGTGGTTTTGTTTGGTCAGTCCCGTCGTTATCACCAAGTGGCCATAGACCTCTGCAAAAGCCAGGGCTTGCCCGTGGTGGTGCTGGAAGAAGGTTACTTTCGGCCGGGCTACATCACTATGGAGCTGGGCGGGGTCAACGGATTTTCTGAAACCATGGCCCGCTACATTTGGCACCCGGAACCCGATGCGGCATCCATTGCCCCCGACATCACGCCCCATCATTTCCAAAAAATGGCCTGGCAAGCCAGCCGCCACTACCAAGCCCTGTGGGATGCGCGGCACGAATTTGCCCACTACCAGCATCACCGCATCAGCCAGCCCAGCTACTACGCCTTCTTTTGGGTTCGGTCGTGGCTGCGCAAACTCAAGCATTTGCGGCCCAGCCACCGCTTGCAGCAGAAGCTCTTTGCCCAAAAAGCGATCCATCCTTATTACTTTGTGCCCTTGCAGCACGATGGCGATGCGCAAATTTTGCACCACAGCAACTTTGCCAACAACGCCGAATTTGTCATCCGCGTCATGGAGTCTTTTGCACAGCATGCTCCGGCGCGCAGCCTGCTGGTCTTCAGGCAGCACCCGCATGTGCGCGGCGGCCCCGGCCACAGCGAACTCATTGGCGGCCTGGCTGATGATTTGGGCATTTCCCAGCGAGTGCACCACTTGGTCGAAGGCGACACCCCTGACCTGGCCCAACACTCGGCTGGTGTGGTGGTCATCAACAGCACCGTGGGCCTGCAAGCGCTTGAGCGGGGGGCGCCGCTCATGGTGTTGGGCGATGCGCCCTACAAGCAACCGCAGCTCAGCTTCATGGGTGAGTTGGACGAATTCTGGCAACAAGCCAAACCAGCCAGCCCGGAAATCACCGCCCATTTTTTGACGCAAATGAAAAACCTCACCCAGGCACCGGCCAGTGTGTACGCCTTCAGGAACGAGCCACTTCTTTGGGACGAAGTGCTGGCCCATGCCTCGGCTCCCGCCTCCTCAGCTTCATCCAAAGTGGCTTACGTTATTTCGTGCTCTGGCCTGTTGTCCGGCCGCACTGCTTTAAAGACACCATCCTGATCATTCCCGTCATTCTTTGCGGTGGTGCCGGTTCACGTCTGTGGCCAGTGTCGCAAGAAACACACCCCAAACCCTTCATGCGCCTGGCAGAAGGTGAAAGCCTGTTGCAAAAAGCCAATTTGCGCGGCCTGGCCTTGCCCGGCGTGACCGAAGTCCTCACGATCACCAACCAGGAACTGCTCTTCAAAACGCTGGAGGAATACCTAACCGCAGCGAACACTGGATCGTGGTCAGCGGCACCGCCGTCGTACAAAACGGCGAGCAAGAAACCATGCCCCACACCAACCAGTCCACCTTCATCCCGGCTTGACACTACCACCGCCTTCGCAAGCCTGGGGTTATTGACCTCGTGATGATCGAAGTGGAGAGCGGCCAGTACTTGGGCGAATATGACATCGTCCGCTTTTCTGACCAATACGGTCGCGTTTAAGCCCCTCTTATGTCAGATTTCAAGCCTCACTTTCTGAAAAAACTGAATGCACTGTTTGTGCTGACTGTGGTTCTGCCCAGTTTGTTGGCTACTGTGTATTTTGGCTACTGGGCCTCAGACGTGTATACCTCCGAAAGCAGCTTTGTGGTGCGCAGCCACGAAAAGCCATCGTCCAGCACTCTGGGCGTGCTGCTCAAGGGGGCTGGCTTTTCCAGTGCGCGTGATGAAAGCTACACCGTCCAAAACTACATCCTCAGTCGTGACGCATTGGCCGTGCTCAAAGCCGAGATTGGACTGGACAAAGCATATGCCAGCGAGCAAGTGGATGTGGTCAACCGGTTTGCCGGACTGGATGGTGATGACAGTTTTGAAGCTCTGCACCGTTATTACCAAAAAAAGGTCGCTGTCATGACTGACTCGGCCACCGCCATCAGCACCTTGAGCGTCAAAGCCTTCACCGCCCAAGATGCTTTGCGCGCTAACCAAATCCTGCTCAAGCGCAGCGAGGCCTTGGTCAACCGGCTGAACGAGCGGGGTCGTCAAGACCTGATCCGTTTTGCCAAAGCCGAAGTGGATCAGGCCGCTCAAAATGCCAAAACGGCAGCGCTGGCATTGTCGGTGTTCCGAAATCGGCAAGGCGTGCTCGATCCAGAGCGACAAGCCGCCGCCCAGCTGCAACAAGTGGCCAAGATCCATGACGAACTGATCGCCACCACCACCCAGCTGTCTCAGCTCAAGGTCTTCACCCCACAAAACCCTCAAATACCCTCACTTGAAAACCGGGCTAAAACCCTGCGCGCAGAGATTGCCAAAGAAACCGGTAAAGCCACAGGCGACCCCAAATCATTGTCCAACAAGGCAGCAGAGTTTCAGCGGCTGGCACTGGAATCTGACTTGGCCAATAAACAATTGGCCAGCGCCTTGATCAGCCTTGAAAGCGCACGCAGCGAAGCCCAACGCCAGCAGGTCTATCTGGAGCGCATTGCACAACCGAGCTTGCCCGATGTGGCACAGGAGCCGCGGCGTGTACGCAACATACTTGCCACGCTGGTCCTGTGTCTTGTGGCTTGGGGCATTCTGAGCATGCTGGTTGCCGGTGTGCGCGAACACCAAGACTGACACAACGTCCATGAGTAGCTTCAAACAAAGTCTTCGCATCCAGATGCGAGTGTTACATGCACTAATGCTTCGCGAAATGCTTACGCGCTACGGCCGGCACAACATTGGGTTTTTGTGGCTTTTTCTGGAGCCGATGATGTTCACTTTAGCCGTGGTGGCCTTGTGGACAGCTACGGGCCTCCACAAGGGCAGTGGCATCTCCATCGTGGCCTTTGGCATCACCGGTTACTCCACCATCATGCTTTGGCGCAACATGCCAGGCCGTGCCATTGGGGCTATTGCACCCAATGCAGCCTTGCTGACCCATCGCCCAGTGCAAATTTTTGATGTTTACATCGCGCGCACGGTGCTTGAAGGATTGGGTGCCACTGTCTCGTTTATTGTGCTCGCGTTTGCGGCGTGGATGCTGGGGTGGATGCCTGGCCCTGAAGACGTGCTGGCCGTGCTGATTGGTTGGCTGCTGCTCTTCTGGTTCAGCTTTGCTGTGTCCTTGTGGATCGGCGCAGCCTCCGAAAGGTCGAGTCTGGTGTACAAGATTTGGTCACCTGTTTCGTACATTTTTATTCCATTGTCTGGCGCAGTGTTTTTGGTGGAAAGTTTGCCACCTGCAGCACAAGATGTCGTGCTGCTGATGCCTGTGGTGCATTGCGTCGAGTTGATCCGCGATGGCTTCTTTGGCAGCATGTTCAAGGCCCAATACGACATCGGCTATGTACTGGTGTGCAACACCTTTTTAACGCTTTTCGCACTGGTCCAAGTCCATGATCTCACCCGCAGGGGCGTTGAGCCATGATTGAGTTGCACAACGTCAGCAAGCAATACCCCATGCGAGAAGGCATGCGCACCGTGCTGCAAGGCATTAACCTAAGGGTTCGGCCGGGAGAAAAGTTGGGCATTTTGGGGCGCAACGGTTCAGGCAAGTCCACCCTCATTCGCCTTATTGGCGGTGCCGAAAAACCCAGCAGCGGCCGCATCACCCGCAGCATGCGTGTGTCCTGGCCGCTGGCCCTCATCAGTGGTTTTGGTGGTTCACTCACAGGGCGCGATTCCTTGCGAATGGTCTGCCGCATTTATGGCGTCGACTGGCACGACAAACTCGGCTTTGTGAAAGACTTCACCGAGCTTGGCCGCTACTTTGATGAGCCAGTGCAAAGTTACTCTCACGGCATGATGGCCCGTTTGGCCTTTGCCGTGTCCATGGTCATCGACTTTGATTGCTTCTTGATCGACGAGGTCGTCGCCGTGGGCGACTCCACCTTCACCGAACGCTGCAACCACCAGCTGTTTGGTCAACGTGGTCACAAAGCCATGGTCATCGTCTCCCACAGTGAGGCCTTTATCCGCCAACACTGCGACCATGCGGCGGTACTTGTCGACGGCCAACTGCACAGCTTTGACGACAACGAGCTGGCATTCGCTTTTTACAAGGACAGCCTGGCTATCCCAGAGGACAGCGCATCATGAAGGTTCTGGTCGATTTGAAGCCCGCGCTCGATGGCTATGCCGGTATTCCGCAAGAGTGCCGCCTGCTTTTCAAGGGCCTGCGGCAGATGAATGGCTTTGAAGTGGAAGGCCTCATTCAGCACGGTGGACGCCGCTTGCGCGCCGCCTTGCCAGAACAACACCACTGGAGCCAAGACAAACAAATTGACGGTTTGTCCAAGTTTGTGGTGTCCATGTACGAGAAGCCGTTCGACAACTTTGCGCAAGCGTTGCTTTATGACATCAAGCGGCGTTTTTCCAGAGGTTTTTTGCGCCTGCGGGCCAATTTGGGACTGAGCTTGCCGCTCAGCCGCTTCGAAGCCGATTTGTTTGAAGACTTTGTATGGCGAACCTTTTTCAGCAAGACTCTCAACGCCGATTGCCAAGCGCAGCTGATGCAAACCCGCCATCGGGTGCTGAGCGTGCCCCGGCAAATGATGCACAAGGCCGGGCTGGACGGATTGAAGTTTTCACAAACCCCCAGCTACGCGCAAATCGACACAAAAGGTTTTGACGCCTTCGTCACCCAAAACCCATTTCCTGGCCGTGTGGACCCAAGCACCCAAATGGTGGTGCGTTACCACGATGCGGTGCCCATCCTCATGCCCCACACCACGCGCGACAAAGCCTTTGACCAGGCAGCGCACTTCCATGCCCTCAAGGACAACCTCAAGCGTGGCGCATGGTTTTCTTGCATATCGCACGCCACCCGAAATGACTTGCTCACTATTTTTCCGCAAGCAGAGCCTCGCAGCGTGGTCATCCCCAACATCGTGTCGGACGAGTATTACCCTGACCCCTCGCCACCGCACATCGTGCACCAAGTCATCCGCAACCGCGTGGCGGTGGACGACTTGGTCAAAACAAAGCTGCCTAAAGCCTTTGCACAACAAGTTGCGGACAGTGACAAGCCCATGCAATACCTGCTCATGGTCAGCACGATTGAGCCGCGCAAAAACCACGCTTTGCTCATCCAAGCCTGGGAAATGCTGCGTTACGGCACCCACTCGCAGCTGAAGCTGGTGGTGGTGGGTAATTCTGGCTGGGACCAAGGCCCCGTATTGCAAAGCTTCAGGCCTTGGGCTGCAGCGGGAGAACTTTTTTGGCTGAACAACGTGCCAGCCGCCGAACTGCGCGCCCTTTACACCCACGCCCAAGCCACGGTCTGCCCTGGCTTGGCAGAGGGATTCGACTACTCAGGAGTTGAAGCCATGAAATGTGCTTGTCCTGTGGCCGCATCCGACATTCCGGTGCACCGCGAAATTTATGACCAGGCAGCGGTCTACTTCAACGCCTACAGCGCGGCAGACGCGAGCCAAAGCATTGGCCAACTCTTGTCGCCAGAGTCACAAACACAACGCGATCAGTTACGCATGCAAGGCCTACAAATGGGCCAGCGCTACACCGAAAATGCCATCCTGCCCCAATGGACAGAAATGTTTGCACGCCTGTCACCTTCAAAGCGCTGAATCCACGCCATGAGCATTGTTATCCTTATCGCCCCATTCGCAGAAACAGCAGCGACAGCTTGGACTTTTGTGCAAAAGGCGTGTGAGTCTGATGCTGCACCTTCACGGCGTGAGCAGCTCTCACCCCAGCAGGTGCAGCAACTCATGCTCAAAACTTTGCGCCAACCCCGTCACTCGGCACACGCACACACCAACCAGCAAAGCCCAGGCACAGCCTCGGAAAAGATCTGGACTGAACTCGCCAGCGACCAGATGCTGGGCTACGTGGACCATGCACAGTATGGTTGGTGCCAAACGCTGGGCGAACACACGCCATCCTTTTGTCAGCGCTTTGACCCTGAAACCCGCTTTGTGCTGGTGTACGAGGAGCCGACGGCCTTTGCGGCTCAGGTCATTGTTCATGACAACGCAAGGGCACAGGACCTGCAACGCATCTTGCAAAACTGGCATGAGCATCACAGCCATTTGCTTGATCTCTTCTATGCACTCGGCGCAGACGCAGTGTTGGTGCATGCGTTGCAAATACACCGCATCGCAGCGTTTTTGGGCTTGAATGCTTCGAAGGAAGAAACCCAAGCTGTGAGGCAGGAAATCTTGGGCAACCGAGTGTTGACCCAGTTGCTTGAGCCCTTGACAGCTGCGAATGTTCAAGTCCAAACCCTGTGGCAAGAAATCCAAGCTGTAGCCCAAGGTCCATTGGAGTTTTCTTTGCCTCCGCTGCAAATGGCCCATGAGGTATTGGATCAATATATCCAGCAACAAGCCGGACTTGAAGCCGAGCGTCAACTCAGTGATCAACTTGGCAAAAAATTGGCTGATCTGAACTTAGACAAGCAGCAAGAGGGCGAGGAGCTGCTGGCACAGCTGCATCAAATGCAGATTAAGCTTGAGAACCTTGCACTGGCCAATGTCTCGGGGGAAAAAGAAGTCGAACAGTTGCGCCAGTTCGAAGCCGCTTATGAATCTCGTTTTGTAACCGAAAGCCAAGCCCAGCAAGTTGAAGAAATGGCAAAGGCCCATGCATTTGCTCAATGCGATGCTTTGAACCATGAAAAAGCTCAACTCAGGCAACAACTGATCGATGCACAAGACGAAGGCGACTTGTTGTTGGTTCAGTTGCATGAAGTGCAAGAAGAGCTGGAACATTATTTCCTCAAATATCAGGTCCAGCGTGAACAAGTCAAAACCGTGGTCGACTTTTGGCTGCAACACCCGCCTGCCGAAGTTTGGGTGGACATGCGCCGCACCCCAGACGGCAATGGTTGGTACGAGGCCGAAGCAGACGGACGCTGGAGCGGCCCGGACACCAAATCCACGCTGGAATTTCCTCCACTGGGTGCAGGTCAATATTTGGTTGAACTTGAGATTGCTGACGCCATGGCCCCCGAACTGGTGGCCAGCCTGCAGCTGAGTGCGCAGCTCGATGACGGCCAAGTTTTGCCGATGGATCTGGTGCACGAGTTTGGCCCTGCCGATCAGCTCTACCCCATGTTAAGCACCGGTATTTTGCAGTTGCCTGCCACACAAGACGGTTGGCACTTGCGAATGGCATTGCCCAGCGTCATCTGCCCTGCAGAACACGGCGGAACCGACACCCGTCATCTGGGTGTGCGCCTGCAAGGTGTGCGGCTGAGTCTGCAGCAGGTCGACCAGTCCGAGAACCAGGCTGAGATACAGGCATGAACCCGCAAGCTGCCTCATCTATCAACCTTGCCCAATGGGTTCCTATGGCGCAGCGTTGGCTGGGCCTGGGTCATGCGCTGGTGGTGGGCCACAGCCAGCAAGCACTCAGTCTGCTGAACGGTGTCCCGCAATCGCTCACCTTATTCAAGGCCGGTTCCCCTGCGGCCAGCCCGGACGCTCATGCACCAGCCGCATACGCTGCGGCGCACACCCGGCCCTGGCTGATTTCCGAGCCCACAGGCCCGGTCACCTTCCATCAAGCCAGCCTGCCCTCTGAAAGTGGGCTGCTACCCGCCATTGCGCTCACCGCCTGCTGGCCGGGCATCAACCCCTTGGGCCAGCATCAGGCCAGCGCCCTGAGCTTGGACGATGCCTGCGCTCAGGCCAGCGCAGAGCATGCATGGGCAAGCCCCACCTCAATGTTTGTGGATTGGCTGCCTGCCTGCCAACGCCTTGCTGCAGACTCACGGCTTTGCTCTCTGCGGTGTGGAGCCCGAGCGCAACCCGCATTTGGGCACCGTCCTTTTTGTGCGTGGCTACCCAGCTGCCCACAGCGCTATCCGGCAACAGCACGAAGAACTGAGCTGTGCCCATGCCGAGCTGCAAGCCCGGCTGAGCGCCCAGCAACATGCCAGAGAGGTGGAAGCCGACGCCAAGGCCGAAGCACAAAGACTGCGAAACGAGCTGGCGCAGACCTTTGCCAAGCTGAAAGACCGGCTCAGCGCCTCTTGCCACACGCAAAAGCGCTTGCCTTCGCGCTCCAGTCACCACTGCACCGTGGGGTCTGCGCTCCTTTGGGCGGAGATGGCCTCCACGGGTGTGGTGCGAGGGTTCCACTTGATGATGAAAGCCATCGCGTGCTTGCGTTCATTGGCTTACGCGGTGATGGTTTGCATCAGCTTGAGCGAACAAAAGCCCGAATCGGCGCGCACCAACAAAAGGGTGTCCAACAAGCTCGCTGTCATGGTCAGGACGCACTCGAGGTTGTACTCGCTCTCGTTTGCCGAGTGCTGGATTCCAGGGCGCAAAACCAGCTCCAGACAATAGTCCTCGGTGCCCAGAGCTATTCATCAGCACTTTGAAACGGCGATTGACACCGGCAGCCCAGACGTGGATCGGCTAGTCAGGCAGGCGCGTGTTCCGTACCAGCTGCAACAGTTGACGGATAAAAACCAGCCACTGTCCTAAAAAAATGGTCATGACTATTAATCACCCACTACCGCAAAAAATATCAGATGCCAGTGCATATGAGGCGGCTGGCAGCTTATTTTCACGAGCCAATAGTGCATTCCGCAACGGTAAGTACAGCGCGGCAGCTGCCTTGTATGAAGAAGCGCTCGATCAGTCAACAGGTGTAATGCATCGACAAATCTTCTTCAATTTGCAGCTCGCGCGGAAAAAGCAGGGTTCTGCTGTTAAGTTGAATGCCCTCAAGCTTAAAAAACCTGAAAATGTTGAAGATTTTTATTTTGAGTTGATTCAAGAGGGGAATTTTTTCGATCAAGACTGGTATTTGGCTCAACACAAAGACACGCATCAGATCACAGGTAATCCTCTGGCCCATTACTTGGAGCATGGGGTAGAGCTTTCTCTCAACCCTTCCCCGGACTTTGACACCGCCTACTACCTCAGCAAGTACAAAGACGTAGCCACTTCGGGTAAGCATCCATTTTTGCATTACGTTTGCCAAGGCCATAGGGAAGGTAGACCAGCCAAGCCATTTGACGCACACTCAATCCTCGATGCATACGAAGTGGAAGAGGCTTGTTATGTGCCCCGCCTGGCCGCAGATGCCCCGCCAGTTGCAAAAGCAGCACGGGTCATTGCGTTTTATTTGCCGCAATTCCACCCGATTCCTGAAAACGATGGCTGGTGGGGCAAAGGCTTTACCGAATGGACGAATGTCAAACCTGCCAAGCCGCAGTTTGACGGGCACTATCAGCCCCATGTACCTGACAACTTGCTAGGCTATTACGACCTGAGCGATACCGGCGTCATGCGCAAGCAAATCGAACTGGCCAAACAGTACGGCATCGAAGGCTTTTGCTTTTATACCTATTGGTTTACAGGCCATCGCCTGCTCGAAACGCCGGTTGACAACTACCTGGCCGATCCCTCGCTGGACTTGCCCTTTTGTATCTGCTGGGCCAACGAAAACTGGTCACGCCGTTGGGATGGCCTGGAAAAGGACATTCTCATAGAGCAGCACTACTCATCTGATGACGATGTCAACTTTATCGCGCACATGAGCAAATACTTGCGCGATCCTCGTTACATCCGTATTAACGGCAGGCCGCTGCTGGTCGTCTACAGGCCCAATCTGTTTCCGTCGATGAAGGACACTGCCGTGCGCTGGCGGGATTGGTGCCGGAATAATAACTTGGGTGAAATTTATATCGCTTATGTTCAGTCTTTCGAAAATCGCGACCCTGCCGATTATGGGCTGGATGCTGCCATTGAGTTCCCCCCCAACAACACCTCACCACCTAACATCACACATAGCATCACCCCTGCCAACGACGATTTTGCCGCGAAAGTTTACGACTGGCGTGCGCTTGTCGAAAACAGCAAGGGATACAAGCGTCAGGGATACAAGTTGTTCCGCGGTGTTAACCCCTCATGGGACAACACAGCTAGGCGAAAAAACAAGGGCTCTATCCTGCTGCACAGCTCACCCTGCGGATATCAGGAATGGCTTTACAACGCTATTGCAGACACACAGCAGCGATTTACTGAACCTGATGAGCGTCTGGTATTCATTAATGCGTGGAATGAATGGGCGGAAGGTGCACATTTAGAGCCAGACCAACGTTACGGTTACGCCCATCTTGAGGCGACGCGGATGGCGCAAGTCAGACAACTTACATCAGCACCGATTACCACGAGTGGGCTGGCAATTGTGATACACGCTTTTTATATAGAAATATTTTCCGAAATTATTGAAAAATTACATGAGATCAAGAACTTGTCTTTCAAGTTGTTTGTTACAACCCCCCACGCTCAAAGTGCCGAAGTTGAGATGATCTTGCAGTCAAGCAGCTTTCCCTATTTGCTTTTGACAGTCAACAACCGTGGACGCGATGTGCTGCCGTTCCTGAAAATCGCTGGTAAGGTTGAACAAGAAGGCTACGCTTACATTTTGAAGATTCATACGAAAAAATCTCGTCATAGAGAGGACGGTGACATTTGGCGTCATGATCTCTATAATAAACTTCTTGATGAGAATTCAATCCGCATGGCGCTGAAAAGATTTGATAGCGAAGCAAATCTTGGCGTGCTAGGCCCGTCAGGCCACATCGTACCTATGAACGTTTACTGGGGGTCGAATGCGCCAACTGTGGTATCAATTGGGTATCGGCTGGGGCAAGTTCCTGCAAAAATCAAACGCTTGGACTTTGTAGCTGGTACTATGTTTTTTGCACGAATGCAGGCGTTAAGGCCATTGTTCAACCTTGCGATCAATGAAGAGGATTTTGAGGCGGAGGCAGGTCAGATCGATGGCACATTGGCGCATGCACTGGAACGAATTATCTCTATCAGTTGCTCTTCCCAAGGATTCGAACTAGTTAATTCGGGAATTAATGATAAGAAAAGTAATAATACAAACTATGCGTTCGTCCAATAAGATAATCCGCTTTTTATTTTTATGGTCCAGTTCCTCAAATTGATCATGCTGTGACTGTTTTCAGGGGGCCATCTTGAGTCTGATTGTGGTTTTGGGCATGCACCGCAGTGGAACTTCTGCGTTGACGGGCGTATTTAACAGGCTGGGCTTT
The DNA here is from genome assembly GCF_001270065.2 of Limnohabitans planktonicus II-D5. Classification (GTDB taxonomy): domain Bacteria; phylum Pseudomonadota; class Gammaproteobacteria; order Burkholderiales; family Burkholderiaceae_C; genus Limnohabitans_A; species Limnohabitans_A planktonicus. The sequence goes on along the minus strand of NZ_LFYT02000023.1, from coordinate 52,806 downwards.
GCGGCAGGCAAAAAGTTAATGCCTGCTGACGCGTTCAATCCCAGTGGTTACTTTGAAGACGAGCTCATCAACGCACGTCTTGAATTGTTATTGAATCAGCTCGAGAGAAGCTGGAACGACCCAAGACTGCTCCCCAACGATTGGCATGACAGCGTGGTTGCCCAAGCTGCAGAGAAAGATCTGCAGGACTTGCTCCATGAGGAGTTTGATCCCTTGCAACCCATAGTCTTCAAGGACCCGCGGGCTTGCAGGTTGCTGCCTTTACTACAAGATGTGTGGCAGTCCACGGATTGTGTTCCTCGTTATGTTTTTGCATTGCGCTCGCCCCATGCCGTAGTCCGGTCACTTTCTCAGCGCGATTGGATTTCTGGGCAGCGAGCTGCTTTGCTGTATCTAGCATACATGCTCGAAGCGGAGCAGCATACACGTGGGCTGCCGCGTGCCTTTGTGCACTACGATGCTCTGCTCTCGGATTGGCGCAGTGTGATTCGCCATATCTGGCAGGAGCTTGAGCTGGAAATGCCAGAACTGAATGGCAACATGACGAGCTGTGGGGATTCGATTGATCGTTTCTTGTCGTCAGCGCTGAATCATCACACTGAAGCAAATGACCAGTCAACAGGGCTGGCCATGAACCTGGCACAAGAGGTGTATGCCTTGCTCAGTGGACCCATGGATGACCTATCGCTTGCGGCACTGGACGAGGTGCGTGGTCGCTGGAAGATGTACTTGCAAGACTTGGAGCCATTAATTGTCTATAGCCGTAATGCTCAGCTTATTCAGGCAATCGGGCAGGAGGGTAGGTCGGAGCTTTTTTACGCCAGTACGGGGCAGTCTTTTGAAGAAGACCGCAAACTTTATTCGCTTTGGTCATTTGGTGATATGACACAGCAGCGCTTTGTTTTTCCGGAATTGCAGGGCCCCATAGGTAGTTTGCGTTGGGACATCATCGACAGGCCAGCTCATTGCATGGTGCAAAAGGTTTGGATAGAGGATGACAAAAGACAGGTACGATGGATCTGCCCTTCTGGCGAAGATCTGTTTGCACAAAAGTCGTCAGATATGCACCACTTAAGCAGCGGGGCATCAGCCAGTTTTGAAGTCCTATCCAGTGGCTTTGATCCACATGTGACTTTGAATATTCCTGCGGCTTTACTCCACAAAATAGATAGAGGATGGTCTTTCTGCACTTCTATGAAAGTCGAACTGCCTATGCTGGCCTTGGCACAATTGGGTCAGGGGTGTTCGGCATTGCGGCAGCAGTTGCAAAGCGCAAAGTCAGACTTGACCATTGCAGCCAGCGAAAGGGATTCATTACGCAGATCTGCTGCAACAGATTCGGCCCGCATGCAAGAGCTAGAGGCAGCAGTGGCAAGGCTGCACACGGCGTTCAAGCGGGCAGAGGCGCAACTGGATCTGTACAAGGGTCTACGGCTGGCTGATGGCTTGAATGCAGCCGACCCGGGTGCCTGATGCCTGTTCTCAACTTGTCCTACGGATGACTTATTCGTCGCCTCGAATCCTTGTCTTTGCCAGGTATGGAGTTGGCTGAAGTTGTACACGTCTAGTAGCGAGTAGTCTGACGGTCATTGGCTGCCTCATGGGGCATGATCAAAAAAGGAATACGTCAATTTGACGTTCACACCGTCGTTCAAGAGCAAAGAAACAATAACAGCTCAGGGCAGTGCATCTGAGATTCTGGGAAAAGGCCTTCGCCATGTATCGCAATTCCAGCCAGTCAATGCCTCAAGATTCAGCAGTTCGGATTCAAAAATATCGATCAACAAACAATGATCTTCATCGCTCAACGGTGCCACGTACGGCAAAGCATGCATCTTGGGAATGGATTTTTGGAGAGAGACCGTGATACCTAAAAACCGATGAATTTCGGCGAGTAAACCCTCGGGATCGTGAGCGAGCCTTTCAAACCGAAACACCAGAATTTGATCACGAGGGAAAAGCGAATAAAGACGATGCAATTGCTGTGAGTAATGTCCGCGCGCTGTGTAAGAAAAACGCATTTCCTGAAGAGGCAGTGCATCTCGTGTGCGATCTTTCTCTGCAAAAATTGCCTGTCGAAAAGTCAGATTTTCTTTACCGCGACTGCGCTCCATGTTCCAGTGTGAAAAAGCTCGATCGATGGGGTTGCGCAAAGACACCAGCCATTTCATGCCAGGGTTGTAGGCTTTGATGCGATGTGCAGCTTGTGCGTGAAAAATGTAAGCAGGCGTGGCCTCACCGCATTGTTGTCTTGCCGTGGCCTTTGAAAAGTGGGCATCGTAGAAAGAATAATCTGGCAAGTCGCTGGCGAAAGCTGCGTCATTGTCAAAGAAATGAATTTCCTTAGGTGTGGAAAGATACAGGTCGGGGTGATGTGACAAGGCGCTGTGCAACGTCGTTGTGCCTGCTTTCTGTGCTCCTGCTATGAGGAAATCAACGATCGGTTTGAGTTGTTTTGAAATCATGAAGCTGTATAAATTTATGGTTAATTACCCAATTCCTGTTGGATTAACAGTTCTCCTGTTGCCCACCGTTTGGCTGCGGGCATGATCAGTTTCGTCATCCCGCTGCACAATCACTTGTCAGCCACACAGGCGATGTTGGCTTCTTTACGTGAATTCATGCCCACAGGCATCGATCACGAAATTATTTTTGTCGATGATACTTCCACCGACGGCACTCGAGAATGGCTTGAATCCTTGAAGGATCCATGCATCAGATTTTTGATCAATGATGTTAACCGAGGCTACGCCGCCAGCAATAACGTGGGTGTCAATATGGCCAGGGGCGATGTGCTGGCTTTGCTAAATAATGATGTGTTGCTCACGCCACGCTGGTTGGAGCCCATGCTGGCGGCCTTGCATTCGACCGCACTCAAGGCTGGTCTGGTGGGTAATGTGCAGTACCGTGTGGAAGATGGGGAAGTCGACCATGCGGGTGTCGAGCTCTCTCCATTGGGTCAACTGCAGCATGTAAAGACTATTGATCATGAACCGATTATCAAACCCTTTGCGGTGACAGGTGCATGCATGCTGCTGCGCAAAGCTGACTTTATCAGGGCTGGCGGTTTTGATGAAAGTTATGTCAACGGATGTGAAGACATCGACTTGTGCTTCAAGTTCCAAGCATTGAACAGGAGGGTTTTTCTGGCAAGCAAAAGCCGAATTCACCACCATGTCAGTCTCAGCCGCAAGACCAACACTTTGCAGGACTTCCAAAACAGCCGTCTGCTATTTTCTCGCTGGCGCACCAGGATAAAAAATGAATTGAGTCGGAATTGGCACGATTTGTTGGCAGCAGGGCCGTCTACGTATTCCAATATTTGGCCTGAACCAATAGCACAGGAGTTTTTGTCAACACCTTGGGCACTCTCCTTGTACATGGCAGAAACCCTGCTCAGGCGAGAAGAGGAATATTGGGCGCGCCATCTTGACGTTGACATTAAGTGCAGCTCTTTAGATTTTCCGTAGTAACAGTTTAACTTTAGACATTAAAGCTATAACTGCTTGCTAATTTGGCTAAGAGTTTTTCAGAATTTCATTGCCTGAGAAGAATTTGCTTAACAATTGGGCAACTTTTGGGCGTAAAAATCGTTTAAAAATTCGACCAACTTTTATAAATACAAAAATATCGATTCTGGAACCCCTCTTTTGACAAATCCCGACAGACTCCTAGGTGCTCGACTTACACAGGTACTTCATTTGGTAAAATAATCAATGAAATCTAAAAAAATACTATTTTATCGTGATTATCAAGGATTTACAGGCGGGCATCTTAAGGTCTTTAACTACTTTGAGCATGTTAAGCATTCAAATAATTTTAATTCAAAAATATATTTTTCAAAAAACTCAAATTATATTTTAAATAATTCTACTTCAATAAATTCAGAAGATTTAGAGTTGAATTGGGAGCCTGAATTAGCAGATGTGTTATTTGTTGCTGGTCTGGATTGGTCTGTTGTTCCATTTGATATTGATAAACCTGTAATTAATCTAATTCAGCATGTTAGGCATGCTGATCCGAACGATTTTCGGTATAATTTTTTAAGGCGTCCCGCAATTCGAATTTGCGTTAGTCAGGCTGTAGCTGATGCAATTATTTCGACTGGTATAGTCAATGGCAAAACTTTTGTTATTAAAAATGGAGTTGATCCATTAGATTTTCCAGAAAAAAATGTTTACAAAGATAACCAAGTTCTCATTGCGGGGTATAAAAAACCAGAGTTGGCAGCTCAAATAGCTCAAGAATTAAATAAATTGGGAATAAAAAATCACCTATTAATTAAAATGCATGAGCGATTTGATTATCTTTCGCTTGTGGCGCGTTCTGCCATCACAATATTTCTTCCATGCGAATCTGAAGGTTTTTATCTTCCTGCGCTTGAAGGAATGGGGCTAGGAACATTAGTTATTTGTCCTGATTGTATTGGGAATAATGAATTTTGCTTCCATATGCAAAACTGCATAGTTCCAATATATTCTTTAGAAGGAATTATTTCCTCATGTTGTGAGGCGATGGAAATGCTTTCAACAAATTATAGTGAGAAAATCAGGACAAATGGAGAGCTGCAGTTTAAAGCGCATTCATTGAAAGAAGAGAGAGCTCGTTTCATTGAAATTTTGAATTCTATTGATATTGGGTAAGAAAAAAATATGAATATAATATTAACTGGAATTGCCAGGTCTGGAACAACACTCACATGTTCAATTTTAAATCAACTACCTCAATGTGTAGCTTTGCATGAACCCATGAATCCTGGCGAATTAGTTAAAGAGGATTTTCCAGTGCAGTATATAAATAAAATAAATAATTTTTTTGAAAAACAGCGTCAAAGTCTTCTTCGAGACGGGACTGCCATCAGCAAAGCACGCAATGGTAAAGTACCTGATAATCCCTTCGGTAGTTCCTTATCCTTTAATGAATTGAGGTCTTCGATTGTAAAAAATGAGTTAGTTAGTTTTGAAAAAAAATTGAATTCAAATTTTAGACTTGTAATTAAGCATCCCAATTTCTTTACTGCCACATTAAAAACACTTCTAATCTATTATTCATGTTTTGCAATCGTACGTAACCCATTGTCAGTGTTGCTATCATGGCATACCATTCAAGCACCAGTGAATAATGGATATTTACCTTTTGCTGAGGCTTTTGATTCAGATTTAAAAACCAAACTCACTGAGGAGAAAAATCGTATTACTCGACAATTAATAATATTGAGATGGTATTTTTCAATTTATCGGGAATTATTGCCTAGACATCATGTTGTAACTTATGAAGATATTATCTCAAGTGGTGGACGTGCCATTGCTGTGATTGACCCAGATGCTGCATTCCTTTGTCAATCATTTGAAAGTCGTAATTTAAACCACCTTTATGATCCAAGTCTTGTCAATTATTTGGCAGATCTGTTGATAAGAGATCCCTCGATTTACAATGGGTTTTATCGAGTAGAGGAAATTGAAGATTTGCGCCAAAAATTTGTGATGAAGAAGCGAGGTACATAATTTGAATAACAGACACTCTTTGGTTGGTCCTTCCGATTTGTGGGAGGAAAAGAGAAATTTTCAAATTAAATTTTTGATTAATGCAGGACTTAAATCACACCATAGATTGCTTGATTTTGGCTGTGGGACACTGAGGGGGGGTCTGCCTTTGATCGAATATCTTGATTCGGGAAATTATTTTGGCCTTGATGTTCGGACTGAGACTTTGCGAGAGGCATCCTCTGAACTGATAGAGTCTGGTCTTGATTGGAAGAAACCAACAATCATTCATTGTCATGATCTTTCATCGCTATATTTTCCAAAACGTTTCGATTATATTTGGGCATTTTCTGTCTTGATACACCTTTCTGACAGTGTGTTGGATCAAGTGCTGGAATTTTTAAGTAAAAACATTGCTGTTGATGGTAAGTTTTATGCAAATGTAAATTATGGTGATAATCTAGATGGAGTGTGGCGCAATTTTCCATTCGTTTTTCGTTCGCCGATTTTCTATCAACAAATTTTTTTACGTCATCAGCTGAATGTAAAAGACTTGGGCGCATTGCATGAACATGGGCATGTAGCAAGACCTCGTCCTGAATCTGAGTTGAATTCACAACGCATGCTTGTAGGTAAACTTAATGATGGTCTGAATAACTCATCATCTGTTGTAGATGGCCTGACTGTTTGAAGCAGTTATTTTTAAAATAAAACCGCAGCCACAACGCCGTAATTGACATGATTTCCTGGGCTTTTCTGTCATTTCAGAACCTTAGCCTCGTTTTCAGGCGCACTCAGCCCTGCATTTGCATCAATTTACCGCGCATCATCCACAGGTTTGACAAAGCAAACAAGGTCGTCAGCTGTGACGTGTTTTTCTTCAAGCTTCGGTAGCGAACTTTCGCAAGTGTTTGAGTCTTTAATTGAGAGCGGCTCACTGCACCAACAAACCATGAATCAACTCGAATCCGAATCCATAGAAATCATCCGCGAGGTCGTGGCCACCGCCCGCAACCCGGTGATGATGTACTCCATCGGCAAAGACAGCACGGTCATGCTGCACTTGGCCCGCAAGGCTTTTTATCCGGCTCCGCCGCCGTTTCCGCTGCTGCATGTGGACACACGATGGAAGTTCAAGGACATGTATGCCCACCGCTCCCGCATGGTGGCCGAAAGCGGCATGCGCCTGATCATCCACACCAATCCAGATGGCCTCGCGGCCGGGGTTGGGCCATTCACCCATGGCAGCAGCTACCATACCGATGTGATGAAGACCCAGGGGCTCAAGCAGGCGCTGGATGCACATGGGTTTGATGTGGTGTTTGGCGGTGCTCGACGCGACGAAGAAAAGTCCCGAGCCAAAGAGCGGGTGTTCAGCTTTCGCGCCCCGGGTCACCGCTGGGACCCAAAAGCACAGCGGCCCGAGTTGTGGAACCTCTACAACACGCGCATTGCGCCTGACGAGAGCATTCGCGTGTTCCCCATCAGCAACTGGACCGAGCTGGACATTTGGCATTACATCCACGCAGAAAACATCCCTATCGTGCCGCTGTACCTGGCAGCTGATCGGCCTGTGGTGGAGCGCGGGGGCCAGTTGATCATGGTGGACGATGACCGATTTCCGTTTGCCCCCGGCGAGCAGGCACAAATGCGGCGGGTGCGCTTTCGCACCCTGGGCTGCTGGCCATTGACGGCAGCCATCGAGAGCGACGCCTCCACCCTGGAGGCGGTGATTGCCGAAACCTTCAACGCTCGCAGTTCAGAGCGGCAAGGTCGCCTGATTGATTCAGATGTGCCCGGTTCGATGGAAAAGAAAAAGCAGGAAGGGTATTTCTGATGGCTGATTTGCATGCAAAAAACATTGCCGATTTTTTGGCAAGCCAAAGCAACAAATCCACCCTGAGGTTCATCACGTGCGGCAGTGTGGACGATGGCAAGAGCACACTCATCGGGCGCTTGCTGTTTGAAAGCAAGGCCATTTTTGACGACCAGTTGGTCTGCTTGGAGACGGAGTCACGACAGTACGGTACGCAAGGTGAAAAAATAGATCTGGCGCTGCTGCTGGATGGTCTGCAGTCGGAGAGGGAGCAGGGCATCACCATTGATGTGGCGTACCGATTTTTTGCCACCGACAAGCGTCGCTTCATCGTGGCGGACACACCCGGGCATGAGCAGTACACCCGCAACATGGCCACAGGTGCATCAACTGCCGATGTGGCGGTGATTCTGATCGATGCGCGTAAGGGTGTGCTCACGCAAACACGCAGGCACAGCCGCATTGTTGCCATGATGGGCATTCGGCATGTGGTGCTGGCCGTCAACAAAATGGACTTGGTGGGTTTCAGTCAGGACACATTTACTACCATCGTGGCCGACTATCAGGCCTTTGCGCGTGACTTGGGCTTTGAGTCTGTACGGGCCATGCCGTTGTCGGGTCTTGGGGGGGAGAACGTGCTTCAACTCAGCCCGCAGATGCCTTGGTATGCAGGCCCAAGTCTGATGGCTTATCTGGACACGGTGGATGTGTCGCGCTCGTCGCAGCGGCAGGCGTTTCGCATGCCTGTGCAGTGGGTCAACCGTCCGAATTTGGACTTCAGGGGCTTTTGTGGCACTTTGGCCGAGGGCCGCATTCAAGCTGGGGATGCCATACGGGTATTGCCTTCGGGTGTTCAGACCCGCGTCAAGCAGGTGTGGTGTGGTTTTGATGAGGCAACGCAAGCCGAAGCGGGTGATGCGGTCACGCTGACGCTGGTGGACGAGGTCGACGCAAGCCGTGGCGATCTGCTGGTGGCGGTTGACCAACCCGTCGAGGTGGCCGAGCAGTTTGAAGCGCGCCTGTTGTGGATGCATGAACATGCGATGACACTTGGCCGGCAATATTGGCTGAAACTGGCCAGCAAAGAGGTGACCGCCACAGTGACCGACATCAAGTATCGGGTTGACGTGAACACGGGTGCCCAATTGGCGGCCAAGTCTCTGGGGCTCAATGAAATCGCTTGCGTGAACTTGTCGACCAGTGCGCCCCTGGTGTTCGAACCCTATGGGATCAACCGCGTCTTGGGCAGCTTCATCCTGATTGACAAACTCAGCTTTGAGACCGTTGGGGCGGGCATCTTGGACTTTGCCTTGCGCAGAGCCAGCAACATCCACTGGCAGGCATTGGAGGTCAACAAGCAAGCCCGAGCAGCACAAAAGATGCAGCGCCCGCAGTGCATCTGGATGACGGGTCTGTCGGGTTCAGGTAAGTCGACGATTGCCAACTTGCTTGAAAAACGCTTGCACGCACAGGGTATGCACACCTATTTGCTGGATGGAGACAACGTACGACACGGCCTGAACAGGGACTTGGGCTTTACTGAGGCAGACCGTGTGGAAAACATCCGACGTGTGGCCGAGGTGGCGCGTTTGATGGTGGATGCGGGCCTGGTGGTGCTGGTGAGCTTTATTTCTCCGTTCAAGTCAGAACGCGCTATGGCCCGCAGTTTGTTTGAGCCTGAAGAATTCACCGAGGTTTTTGTAGACACGCCGCTGGCGGAGTGCGAAATGCGCGACGTGAAAGGCCTGTATGCCAAGGCCCGCCGGGGCGAGCTGAAAAACTTCACGGGTATCGACAGCCCCTATGAAGCACCCGACACCCCCGAAGTGCACTTGCTCACCCAGGATCGCACGGCAGAAGCTTGTGTGGATGAGTTGATGCGGGGGATTAAGGTCGCCGTGGAACGATAGTTTTTTGTAGGAGCCCACCCCTGTGGGCGAATTACGCTTACGTCTATGGCGTGCCATCTCCAACCGTTGAGCTCTTGCTGTAACAAAAAATGATCATGAAGCTCAAAAATATCTCACAGTGGCTCGTTGCATTGTTGCTGGGGCCCATTTTTTCGGTGAAGGCCGCCCAACCGGGCGATGCCAGACTTTTTGATGCTGTAACGGTCTATGGCGGCCAAGGTGTGGACCACAATCTGCGTCAGATTCCTGAAGCGATCCTCAGCAACAACTTAGACGGGGACAAAAGCTATTTTGTAGGGGTCGGGCTGGCCAAGACTGGCCCGAAGCTGGGGGGCAGTGTTGACAGGCTCCAGGGCACGTCCATGGCCGAGCTCATTCAGGGCTTCGAGTTGCTGATGCTCAAGCACCATGGGCTGCAGAACAACGCCGAGCTAGGGGCCGCCTATCTGCTCAGGACACCCGATCTTCAGATGGGGCCTTTGGGCGTGAACTTGGCGGCGGGCACAGGTCTGTCCTACGCGTTAGGAAATCCGACTTATGAAGACGGCCCCAGGGACGATTTGGAGCGACGTTACCGGTTGCAGCTTTTGCTTTTGTTCGAGTTGGAGTGGAAGTTGCGCAACGTGGATAGGCTGACCCTGGCAACCCGGATTCATCACCGAAGTGGTGTCTTTGGCCTGATTGCGCCGCCTCATGTGGGCTCCAATTTTTTGACCGTCGGCTTGAGGTATCGATTTTGAGTCTGGCGCTTGCCTCTTTGGCTGGGTCACAAACCGTCTGATGAAAATATTTGCAGTAGTTTGTCTGCGCTTTGAACTGGGCCTGGAAATTCTCGGTGAGTCGCCTTTGTTTGCAACTGCCGGGGTCTGATGCTGCCTTGAGAAAAAATATGTTTTTATTTGAACGAACAGTCACTACAGATGATGTCATCTGGTGTTATCGACACCTGCTCGGGCGAGAGCCGGAGAGCTCGAAGGTTATCCAAGAAACTGTGCGGCTGCGAAGTTTTCGGGCGGTCGTCAAGCAGATTGTTTTCTCGGCTGAGTTCCAGGAGCTGGTGGCGAGCGAGCCGAGCTTGACACAAGACGACGTGGATTGGTGTTATCGCAATCTGTTGCTGCGTTCGCCCGAGGGCGCGTCGGTCGTTGCCGACAAGATGCGTCACCAAAATTTTCGGAATCTTGTGGCGGATATCGCTGCTTCAGAAGAATTTCTTACCGGCCGTAAACTATCCGATGAATTGGATAAGTTGGCTTTTCAGCTTGTCAATGGTCGAGGTCCGGAAGCGGGTGAGTTTTTAGGGGGCTACTCGGCTATCCGTATTCTCAGGGTCTTGCGCAAGCGACTGGACAATGGGGCCCTGATGACGGATCAGCCGAACTTGCATGCCGAGATTGGCTCTACCAAGTTAGAGTTGGCCGAGACACAGCATAAGCTCCTGATCTTTCAGACCTGCGATCACGAGCGGTATGTCCCTATCCTTCAGGCGACTTCGCAGACAGTACTTGAGTATGTTCGCCGCTGGCATTGCGATTACGAGACCTTCATCGGAATCAAAAAAGGCGCGCACCCTTGGCATGCGAGCTTTAACCGCATACACAAGTTTGGTGAACTGATGCGTTCAGGTTTTCGCGGTTGGGTTGTCTATCTGGATGCCGATGCCTATTTCGCCTCTTTTGATTTTGATTTGGCAGGATGGCTTGATCGAAAGCGAAATTTCGCGTTGATTGCAGCTCGCGCAGATGTAAAGTCGGGGCATTACTGGAACATCAATAATGGTGTGTTCTTTTTGAACCTTGGCCATCCTGTCGGTCGGGAAATCATCAGTCAGTGGGCCGACTATTACCACGCCTTATACGACGAACAAGACTATGTAAATGCACCGCGATGGGATATGGTCGTCAATGATCAGACATCACTGCACTCGATACTTAAAAATCCGATATACGAACCGTATGTGTTGACTGAAGGCATCCATGAGATCATCAACTCGGGGGGGGCAAAGGTCATTCGGCAGATACTGAGAGAGGATCACACCAGCAATGATGACCTTAATTTTGATCGACGTGTTGAGAGAATCCGCGCTTCGGTTCAAGAAGTTTTGAGTGTTGTTGGTAATCCGTATGACGAGAGCATTCGACAGAAAACTTTATGAAAGCATTTTGGGCTCAGTGGCTTGCCCGCTCGGGGCGCAGCAGCTTGGATGTTGAAAGATTAGGCGGCGCGCTCACTGCCGGTCGGTCTTCGTTTGGGCTGCAGTCACTCGTTGAACCGCAGGCATGCATTGCTGGGGGCTCGCGTATCGTGTTTGTCGGCAATTGCCAAGTCAGCATGTTGGCGTCTTTGTGCAATGCCATGCAAAAAGAGGTTGAAGCCATCTGTTGGGAGCTGACACCGAAGTTTTTTGCGTTGCTTGAGAAGTCCCGCTTTGACGATGCTAACTGGGCGGGCGTGCGGCGCATTTGGGCTCATCCCAATGAGCGCTGGACGGCCTGGTTGCAAAAGCAACCTGAGCACTTTCAGGCCAGGGTGCGTCCGCTGCCGACCATCGACACTCTGGGCTTTCACCCTGACTGTGCCTATGTTCATGTGCAGGGCAAGGCGGTGGACAGCCCGATTGGGGCGTACCACTCGGCACTGGTGCTTTGGGGGTTCTTGCAGGGGCTGTCGAAGAAGGCCACGCGCGAGCTGTTCAATGCGCAGGTGTTCAGGCATTTGGGCTATTTTGAGCTACAGGCCGTGGGTATCGACCACCTTGTTCATAAAGGCCGCCAGTGCGGCATGCCCATGCACCGATGGCTGGCGCAATGGCAGGAGTCAGGGGTTTGGATGCACACCATCAACCATCCCAAGCCCCATGTGTTGGCGGATGTGGCCTTGCATTGCCTGCATCAGCTGGGTCTGCAGGGTGCACCCGAGGCGCGGGATGTGGTGTTGGACGAGCTGGCCTTGTCGCCATGCTGGCCGGTGTACCCCGCCGTGGCTCAGGCGCTGGGCTTGCGTACAGAGGGAGGTTATGGGTTCAAAGGACGGCATTCCTTGCGCCTGCATGCTAAACCTGCGCATTTCGTAGGGCTTGATGTTTTCATCGACGCCTCCTACGCGCTGTATGCCCGGTATGCCCCTGGCGATTTGCGCTGCGATCGCCTGGATGCACAAGCTTTTGCGCAATTGCCAGCCTTGCTGGCTCGGGTTCCCGAGCCTGTCAGCCGTTCCGCACCGGCCAGAGGCAACCCCTACAACGGTTTGCCCGATCACCAGTTTTGGCGGCGCTCGGTCGGGCAGGTGGCCGCCTGCGATCTGGACCCGGTGTTGGGTGCACCTTTCAGAATTTCGCCCGCGGACAAAGTAGCCACGGCCGGCAGTTGTTTTGCGCAACACATCGCTCGCACCTTGGTAGCGCATGGCTTTCATTACCTGGTGACCGAGCGGGCGGATGATTTGCCGCCCGAAACGCAGCAGGCTCGCCAGTTTGGGGTGTTTTCAGCACGCTTTGGCAATGTGTACACGGCCCGTCAACTCAGGCAGTTGCTTGAAATGGCTTTGGGCGAAGCGCCCAGTCCCCCAGGCTTGGTGTGGCCGCGTGAAGATGGGCGCTGGGTGGATGGTTTGCGCCCCTACATCGAGCCCGATGGTTTTGACGACGAGGCCCAGGCGCTGGCTTCGCGCCAGCAGATGTTGGCTTGCACCAGCGACATGTTTCAGGGCTGTGATGTGTTGGTGTTCACGCTGGGACTGACCGAGGCCTGGCACCGGACGGCCGATGGCGTGGTGTTGCCGTTGGCTCCTGGCGTTGCGTCATGGTTTGCTCCGATGGATGAGTTTGCATTTGTCAATTTCAGCCATGAGCAGGTGCTGGCCGACATGCGTGCGTTTTTGTGGCTGCTCAAGTCAGTCAACCCCAAGGTGCGGGTGGTGCTGACCGTGTCGCCCGTGCCGCTGGTGGCAACTTACGAGCAGCGCAGTGTGATGGCTTCTACCGCCTATAGCAAGGCCGTGTTGCGCACGGTGGCGCAAGAGCTTGTGAATGAGTTTGCGTGTGTGGCTTACTTTGCTTCTTACGAGGTGATCACCGCGGCCCCCAACGCGGGCAAGTACTTTGCGGCCGATTGGCGCAATGTGACCCCTGAGGGGGTGGCCCATGTGATGGGCTTGTTCATGAAGCACTTTGCCAGCGGTGGTGGCGACAGTCACCATACGCAGGATGTGCAAGCCTTTGGACTGCACCAAACCGATCTGGACATGGCGACGCGGTCTGTGGGTGCAGTGATCTGCGATGAACAGAGATTAGATGCCGATCTGGCTTGAGGCCTGTGTTTGCCCAAGGTAGGGCTTAGCAGGGCCTTGGCGATTTGAAATAGGAAGGATGCAGGGATATGAATCAAATAAATCAACCCATGGATGTATTGCAGGCCATGGAGCCCGGTATGTTGGCACTCGATGATGAGGCTTTTGTGCGGCAGGCGTACTTGCGCCTGCTGGGGAGAGGGGCTGATGTCGAGGGCCTGAACGGTTATGTGCAGCAGTTGCACCAAGGTGTAAGCCGTTTTGAGGCTTACCAGGCGTTGGCTTCCAGCGATGAAGCTCGGCGTTACGAATCGCGCAGACAGCAGATACGGCGCAGTGTGGTCGTGTCAATGCCCTCGCTGCGCAGCCGCACCGAACTGATGCCTTCGCCAACTTGGTGGCCTGCTCCTACGGTTGTGTCTTGGGATGGCCCGGCACCGCAAGTCACGAACGTCAATGACTTGCTTGGTTTGGATGGTGTGGACTTTATCAAGGCGGCTTATGTGAGCTTGTTGGGCAGGGCGGTGGATGCAGAGGGCGGGGCCAATTATTTGAAACGTCTACGCGATGGCTGGTCGCGCATGAGCATTGTGAAGGGTCTGTTTACGTCGGATGAGGGCAAGGCCCATGGCAATGCATTGCCCGGTTTGGCCAAGGCGCTGCAGCGTTACAACAAGGCCCAACGCCGTTCGTGGGGTGGCTGGTACCACCGCAGTGTGTTGGGGGTGGAGTCAGACTTGCCGATGGAGCGTCATTTGCGTGCAACGCATTTGGCTCTGCGCCAAGTTTAAGAGAGCGTCAGATGAATCTCTCTCAATCCAATTGCCTGCGAACGCTGAATGTAAATGACCCCATGAGATTCTTGCGCCGCTATGTGGGGTGGCTGTTGTTGCCTTTGGCCGGCTGCGGCACATACCCCGATTCATTGCCTTCAGCAGGCCCGAGTTTGGAGCTCATTCAAAAGAATGCCCAAGAGTCCCAAATTCCAGGGATTCAGCTGCTCGAGGTGACCGCGCCACTGGCGCGGAGTTTGGCCAGTGACGCACGCCTTGCCCCATCGTTTGCACAGCATTGGGGCCAAGCCAAGCAGCCTAGCTTTGTGTTGGGCCCAGGTGATGTGCTGGAAGTGTCGATTTGGGAGGCCCCACCGGCCAGCTTGTTTGGCGCTTCGGCCATGGACCTGCGCAGCGGTGCGGCAACGGCCAGGGTAAGTGTGTTGCCCGGGCAGATGGTGGCAGCCGATGGCACCATCGACGTGCCTTTTGCAGGCACCATCAATGCGGCAGGTCAGTCAACAAGCGATGTGCAAAACGCCATTGCCCAGCGCCTGAAGGGCAAGGCCAATCAGCCCCAGGTGGTGGTGCGCATGCTGCAAAACGCCACCAGCAATGTGACGGTGGTAGGCGAGGTCAGCAACAGTGTGCGCATGCCACTAACGGCCAAAGGCGAGAGGTTGCTTGATGCATTGGCCGCTGCAGGTGGCGTGCGCCAGCCGGTAGGCAAAATGAGTTTGCAGATCACCCGGGGAGAGCAGGTGCGCAGCTTGCCACTGGAGCGGGTGATTGCCAGCCCGGCAGAGAACGTGTTTTTGCAGCCGGGCGATGTGGTGACGGCGTTTCACCAGCCTTTTAATTTAACGGTGTTAGGGGCTACTGGCGTCAACCGCGAGTTGGATTTTGAGGTGCAGGGCATTTCCTTGGCGCAGGCCTTGGGCCGGGCCGGGGGGCTGCAAGACCAGCGGGCCGATGCACGAGGGATTTTTATTTTCAGGTTTGAGGACCCTGCGCTCTTGCCCGATGTGAAGCCCGATACGCCCCGCACGGCACAAGGCAAGGTGCCTGTGGTGTTTCGGCTTGATTTGAAGGATCCCGCGAGTTTTTTTGCTGCGCAAGACTTTCCCATGCGCCACAAAGATGTGGTGTACGTGTCCAATGCGCCAGCGGCCGAGTTGCAGAAGTTCCTGAACATTGTGGGTTCGGTGGCCGGGCCGGTGTTGACCTTGCGGGCGGTGGTCAATCCTTGATGGGCCGAGCGAGTGCTGATTGACATCAGTCGCCTACTGGGCCGCGCCGGGCAAGGTCGTCTGCCCACAGGGGTGGACCGGGTGATTCTGGCTTATGTGGCGCGTTGGGGCAGCCAGGCGCAGGCGGTGCTGCAAAAGGGCACTTGGCGGCGGCTGGTGCCGCAGGCCGAGTCACAGGCTTTATTCGCTTTGGTGCAGAACCCACCCGCTGATTTTTCGTGGCAACTCGGGAGCTTGATTGCGCGTGCCTGTGTGCCGCCTTGGCCTTCGCAAGATGCAACAGGCAAGGTGGCTTTTTATTTGGGTCATTCAGATTGGGATCGCCCAGGTTTGGCGTCATGGCTGCACAGAACGCATCAGAAGCCCGTGTTTTTTGTGCATGACTTAATCCCAATTACGCACCCTGAGTATTGCCGCCCGGGCGAGACGGCGGCTCATGTGCAGCGTATGAGCTTAGCGCTGCAATGCGGAGCAGGGGTGTTGGCCAACTCGCAAGCCACGCTGGACAGCTTGATGGCCTTTTCACGGCATCAGGGTTTGCCCATGCCGCCTGCCACTGTGGCGCTGTTGGCCCCAGCCGCTTTGCCTGGCGCTGAGGCCACGACACGGCCTTTGGAACGGCCTTATTTTGTGGTGCTGGGCACGATTGAGCCCCGCAAAAACCATGTATTGCTGTTGACGCTGTGGCGCGAGTTGGTGACCCGTTGGGGGCCAAATGCCCCCCATCTGGTGGTGATTGGTCAGCGCGGTTGGGAGTGCGAAAACGTGGTCGATCTGCTGGAGCGCTGTGAGGCCTTGCGCGGGTTTGTGCACGAGGTGCCTGATTGCCCGGATGCTGAGTTGTCGCGCTATGTGCGACACGCGCAGGCGCTGCTGTTTCCATCGTTCACCGAAGGCTATGGCTTGCCTTTGTCCGAAGCTTTGCAAGTTGGCACGCCGGTGCTGGCCAGCGCGTTGCCAGTGTTTCGTGAAATTGCAGGCGATGTGCCCGAGTACCTGAGCCCCCTAGACGGCTTGGGTTGGCTGCAGGCCATTGAGGCTTATGCATTGGCCAACAGCCCACGCAGACAAGCACAGTTGCAGCGCATGTCTAGCCTGCAGTTGCCCACATGGGATCAGCACTTTGAGCAGGTGCAACGTTTGTTGGACATTTTGGTCATGGATTCGGACGGATGATGTTGGGCATCCCCCTGTAGGAGCGACGCCCTCGTCGCGAAAAGCCTAGCAGACCACCACCCATCGCCCCGAGGGCGGGGCTCTTTCAAATAAGTTTTTCAATTGCTTGATTCACGCGATATCGACTTGGCCCATGGCCCGGTGATGCCACATGGCACGATTTTCGCCCATGGTTTTTCATGGCGCAAACGGGCTTTGTTGCGGCAATTCACGCAGCGTCCGGACATTGTCTTTGTGCGCCATGCTGCACAGGTGCCTGAGGGGGCGACCTTGTTGCTGTGGGGGGCAGCAGCTGGGCCAGCAGGGCTGGGGGCCGGTGTGAAGGTGGTGCGCCTGGAAGATGGCTTTTTGCGTTCGGTGGGTTTGGGGGCTGATTTGACCCGCCCGTTGTCGTGGGTGATTGATCCTTTGGGCATTTACTTTGATGCACGCCAGCCCAGCGCTTTGGAGGACATGCTGCAAAGCGTGGTTTTCAGTCCGGCCTTGCTGGAGCGGGCAGCGCATTTCAGGCGGCAGGTGGTGGCCTCTGGGCTGAGCAAGTACAACCTGTCCGCTGCACCTTGGTCAAGACCGGATACCCCCAAACCCTTGGTGTTGGTGCTGGGGCAGGTCGAGACCGATGCGTCGATTGCCACGGGCACGCTGGGTATCAAAACCAATATGGCGTTGTTGCAGGCGGTGCGCCAGGCTCGGCCCGATGCCTGGGTGGTGTACAAGCCGCATCCGGATGTGGTTGCCGGCCTGCGCCAAGCGGGGGCACAAGAGGCGCAGGCCATGCTGTGGTGCAACGAAGTGGTGTTGCAGGCGTCGATGTCACAGATGCTGGATGCACTGAACCCGCAAGACGAGGTGCATGTGATGACGTCTTTGACAGGTTTTGAAGCTTTGCTGCGTGGCATCCAGGTGGTGTGCTACGGCCAGCCTTTTTATGCGGGTTGGGGCCTGACGCTTGACCGGCAGCCTCATCCGCGCCGCACCCGTCGGCTTTCGCTCGATGAGTTGGTGGCTGCGGCATTGTTGTTGTACCCGGTGTATGTGAGCCGGGTGTCTGGTCAACGCTGTTTGCCCGAGCAGGCTTTGCAAGAGCTGCTGGCTTGGCGTGGGCAAAGCCCGGGTGGCGTGGTGTGGTGGCGTCGTTGGCTGCGGCCTTTGCTGGCGCGGGCATGAGCTTGGTGATGGGCGTGAAATGGTGAGCACGGTGTGTTTGGTGAGCTTGGGGAGTGCGGGTGATGTGCACCCGATGCTGGCGCTGGGCCAGGCCCTTGGCGAGCGCGGCTACCGCGCTGTCGTGATGACGAATCCTGTCTTTGAGGGCATGGTGCGTGGTGCGGGTTTGGAGTTTGACGCCATTGGCCGCGCGGATGAACACGCCAGCACCGTGGCACACCCCAAGCTGTGGCATCCGGTGGATGGTTTGGGGGTGATGTGGCGCTATTTGCTGCGCCCGGCGCTGGAGCCGACCTTTGACCGGCTGTCTTTGTGGTCTGCCCAAGGGCCTTGTGTGGTGCTGGCCAACCCGCTTGCCATGGGCGCACGGGTGGCCCAAGAAAAGCTGGGCTTGCCGTTGATGAGTGTGTACACCGCTCCCACCTTGCTGCGCTCTGTGCATCCGCCATTGACTCTCGCGCAGTGGTCGGTGCCGCGCTGGATGCCGCACTGGGCCTTACAGGGCGCTTGGCATGCCTTGGACCGATGGAAGTTGCAACCCTTGGTCAAGCCAGCCTTGGAGCGTTTGCGTCAAGCGCAAGGCTTGGCACCCATCAAGGGGTCTGTGTTCGGGCAATGGATGCATTCACCTCAGGTGGGGGTGGCTTTGTTTCCAAAGTGGTTTGCAGCTGCTCCCCCTGATTGGCCGAGGCAGGTGGTGCAGGCCGACTTTGTGCGATACAACGATGGCTACGCACCGCTGCCAGAGAGTTTGCAATTGTTTTTGGCACAGGGTGAGGCGCCTGTCGTTTTCATGCCCGGCACGGCCCGACACCACACCGATGAATTTTTTGCAGAAGCCATGCAAGCTTGTGCGGCCATGGGGTGGCGTGGTGTTTTTCTGGGCCATTTGAGCCAGGCACTGCAGGCGCGTGTGGCTGCGCTTCCAGCCCAGATTTGGGCGGGCGCTTATGTGCCCTTTGCCGATGTGTTGCCGCATGCACGCGCTTTGGTGCACCACGGCGGCATTGGCACCAGTGCGCAGGCCTTGCATGCAGGGGTGCCGCAGTTGGTGGTGCCCTGTGCCTATGACCAATTTGACAATGCTTTGCGTTTGCAAAGCTTGGGTGTGGCCCAGGTCTTGCAAAACCCTGTGCCAGGGATGCTTCAATGGCATTTGCAGTCTTTGCTTGCAGACCCCGGTGTGGTGGATGCGTGTTGGCGCTGGGCCGGGCAGGGAGGTGCCAAGGAGGCGTGCCGTCAGGTCTGTGATGCGGTGGGGCTGTTGGCATGAACACGGTTCAGGTCAAGCGTCGGCATGTGTTTTTTGTGAGTGGTTTTGACCCCAAGGGCGCTGCGCATTACCACCGCCTGTACCGCACGCAGGCGGCGTTGCAAGGCACCGTGACCAACACGGTTTATGAGGTCAGTGATCGTAAGTATGTCGACAACGGCAATGCGGTGTGGACGGTTTGCTCGGGTGACACCGAAACGGTTTACGAGTATGTGCGTTGGGACGACATTGTCCGGGCGCATTGGCCACGGGGTGCTTGGCAGGTACTGATGCGATCCGTGCGTGTTTATGGCCT
This sequence comes from Limnohabitans planktonicus II-D5, assembly GCF_001270065.2. Lineage (GTDB taxonomy): Bacteria > Pseudomonadota > Gammaproteobacteria > Burkholderiales > Burkholderiaceae_C > Limnohabitans_A > Limnohabitans_A planktonicus. Next base: position 33,376 of record NZ_LFYT02000023.1, on the reverse strand, counting down.
GTTGCTGGCCATGCCCAAGCTGTTGCGCAAGGTGGGGAGCGTGGCTGGCAGGACCTTGGTGTCGCTGTTTTATCCGGCTGTTTATTGGCTGGGCGTTGCGCTGATGGCCATGGCTGCAGCCGCTTGTTTGGCTTGGTTGGTGGGTCTTTGGATGCCCTCTTTTTCGGGCAGCGCCTGGCTGGCCGCCGGGCTGGCGGTGAGCGCTGTGTTGGCTGCAGGTTGGCAGTTGGAAAAAAGCTTGCACACCTCGTGGCTGTTGCGCATTTTTGGGTTTGCGGATCTGCACGCAAGGGGCCAAGTGCCTGAGCTGTCGCAGCGTTGGGATCGTTTGGCCGAGGGCATCGAACAAGCTCTGCTGAGGCCCGACACAGATGAAGTGCTGCTGGTGGGTTTCAGTGTAGGCAGCATGGGGGCGTTGTCTGCTGCGGCGCGTACAGCGAAGCGCTGCGCCGATGTGCCAAAGGCTTTGTCCAAGTTGTCAGTGCTGACGTTGGGGCATTGCATTCCACTGTTTGCACTCATGCCCAAAGCTCATGTGCTTCGCGACGAGCTGGGGTGTGTTGGGGCCAACCCGCACTTGTTTTGGGTGGATTGCTCTTCGCCGTCTGACTGGGGCAGTTTTGCTTTGGTCGATCCGGTGGCCTTGTGTGTCAAGGGTCAAGCCGTCAACCCCCGCGCCATGACATCGCCCCGTTTTCACACCTTGTTTGATGCTGCCACTTATGCCGTTTTGAAGAAAGACAAGCGCCGCATGCATTTGCAGTATTTGATGGCTGGGCAGTTGCCCGGCAACTATGATTTTTTTTCTTGGACAGCCGGTGCACTGAGCTTGCGCCAGCGCGGTTTGTACCTGGTGGTTTCATGACTCATTTTTGCCCTGTGTACCCCAAACCGCGCAAAACGCGCACGGGCATTTGGAAGTTTTTTTTCAGCGCCAGGCGCTCGTGGCTGGACAGCCTTTATGAGCGCAGTTACCACATGCAGATGGGTGAGGTGCATTTGCCGGGCGTGGATTTGTACATGGTCAATGACCCGGCGGTGGTCAAGCGGGTGTTGCAAGAAGAGTCGGCCGATTTTCCCAAGAGCGCCTTGCTGGGTGACGCTTTGCGCCCTTTGCTGGGCGACAGCGTGTTCACCACCAATGGCGCAACATGGCAACGCCAACGGGACATGATGGGGCCGGCTTTTGCCCAAGCGCGTTTGCAGGTGGCTTTTCCGGTCATGAAGGAAGCCACCGATGCCATGCTCGCGCGATTGGACGGTTTGCCAGATGGGGCCGAGCACGACATCGAGGTGGAGATGACCTTTGTCACCGCCGACATCATTTTCAGGACCATTTTTTCCAAACCGCTAGAGGGCGTGGATGCGCACCGCGTGTTTGATGCGTTTGCACGTTTTCAGGCCTTGGCCCCCAAAATGATGTTGCCCGCCATGTATGGCGTGCGTTGGCTGGTGTGGCCTTGGGACGTGTGGCGCAGCCGCCGAGCTGCCCGCGAAATCCGGGGGCTGCTGGAGGCGCTGATTCGGCCACGTTACGAGGCTCATGTGCGCGATGGCGTGGACCAAGGCGTATCGACCCCGTCCGACATTTTGGCGGCCTTCATGGCTGCGCGTGACCCTGAATCGGGCCAGCCTTTCAGCTTTGACGAGTTGGTGGACCAAGTGGCCATGTTGTTTTTGGCAGGCCATGAAACCTCGGCCAGTGCATTGACTTGGGCCTGTTATTTGTTGGCCGAGGCTACTGAGGTGCAATCGCGTGTGCAGTCTGAAGTCGCTTCCCAACTGCAGGGCCGCTCGGTCGAGCAAAGCGATTTGAAGCCCATGGCCCTGACTTGGAATGTGTTCAGGGAAACCTTGCGGCTGTTTCCGCCGGTGGGTTTCATGGTGCGCGAGTCGGCTCAAACTTGTCCCATGCGGGACAAAACGGTGCCCCAAGGGGCATCGATCTTGATTTCACCTTGGTTGATTCAAAGGCATCGGCAGTGGTGGCAAGAGCCGGATGCATTCAACCCCGATCGATACGACGACGAGGCCACGCGGGCCTCATTGCGTCAGGCCTACCTGCCATTTGGGGCCGGTCCCCGGGTGTGCATTGGTGCAGCCTTTGCGCTGCAAGAGGCTGTGCTGATTTTGTCGAGCCTGGTGGGCCGTTATCGGCTGGCTGCAGTGCCTGGTCATGTGCCACAGCCCGTGGGACGCCTGACCATACGATCGGCGAATGGCGTGCGATTGACACTTCACAGAAGGGCTGTGGCATGAAAGAACGCTTGATGGGGTTTGTGTTGATGTCGGCGGTGGTGCCGATGGCTGTGCTGGGCTATTTGATTTTGGTGGTGGTGGGTTTTTCGGGACCGAACAGCCGCGCACGCGCTGGGGTAAGGGCGCTCGACCATTTTGTCAACGCCTCGGTTTTCAACGGTTATGCGTGGGAGAGTGTGTCTTCGCACGCCTGGCGCGAACGTCACCGGCTGTGGGCGCGGGGTGTGATTTGGATCACGGACCGGTTTCAACAGGACCATTGTCAACGTGCTAACAAGCGTGAGCAACCGGTGGTGGATTTGGTGCTGCAAAAAGGGCTGGAGAGGCCTACCATTTTTTGAAAGTCAAAGCGTGTCTGTTGTCCGTCGGCGCTGCGTTTTTTTTGTGAGTGGGTTTGATCCCAAAGGGGCTTCTTTCTACCATGCTTTGTACAAGCAAGAGTCGGCCAAGCAAAGTCTGATCAATGATTGGTACTTTGAGGTAGGTGCTCGCAAGAGACTCGAAGGGGGTAACTCGTTTTGGTCTATCCGCGGCAGTCAAAGCGACTGCGATCCGGTCAACACCCACTATGAGTTCATGCGCTGGGACGATGTTGTGCGACAAAATTGGCCACAGCATACTTGGACGCTGTGGCGCGATGTAGTGGCGACGACATTTTTCAATCTGCGCCATGGCAGTTTGTGGCAGATGTTTAAGTTGTCATGGCCTCCCGCTGTGGCCTTGTTCGCGCCTTTTGTGTTGTTGCTGATGATGCTTTTGGGTGCACCAATTCTGTCCATGGCGCTCGGTAGTTGGGCTGTATTGGGTTTGCAGTGGCCAGTTTGGATAGGCTTGGTCATAACCGCAATCAGTCTGCTGTGTGTTGTGATGGTTGGGCGGCATCTGGAGTCTCGCTACAACATGTATTGGCTGACGCGCAGTTATGCGTTCACCGCACGGCAGGCTCTGGGGCTGGTGCCTGAACTGGAGGCGCGATTGGATGCGCAGGCTAGACGATTGGTTGAACGTATCCATGAACAACAGGATGACGAAATTTTGCTGGTAGCACACAGTTCGGGTGCTATCATGGCAGTGTGTATCCTTGCCCGCGCTGTGGGCTTGCTCAAGCTCCAGGAGCAAAATGGCAAAGCTGCGCACGCCAAGGTTTCGTTTATGAGTCTGGGGCAGTGCATTCCCTTGCTGGCGAACTTGCCGCAAGCGCAGCAGTTCAGGGCTGAGCTGTCTTTGCTGGGTCAGACACAATGGATTGATTGGATTGATTTTTCTGCGCCGCCAGATGGCTGTTGTTTTGCCTTGAGCGATCCATTGGCCTTAAATGAATTAAGGCCGTATAAGGCGCCTAAGTTGTTATCGCCTCGGTTTGCCGAAATGTTTGAGTCCGCCCAATACCGGGCGCTTCGTAAAGATAAATTCCGGATGCACTTTCAGTACCTGATGGCCAGCGATCGTGCCGTGGATTACGACTTTTTTTTGATCACAGCAGCCGACCGGTCCCTGGCAACACGTTATGCAGATGCCGCCAGCGTGGTCGACTTTTCAGGCTTGCGCCCTTTTCAATCTGCAAATCTCTGAGGCGCGATTTTTTTCGACCACTCTCTGATCAAGAAATATTTTTCGTTGCCAATTTTGCTTGGCATCAAGTTACAACTGTCGGTTCGATACAGTCCAAGCATACTTGTAAAGCTTGCCAGCTTATGTCCGCAGGTTTCTATCCGCATGTCGTATCACTGTTTTTGCTGCCTAAAGATTCAACACGATGAAATCAGAGCCGTGTGTTGCCAGTTGGGAGGATTTTGTGGGAGCTTGCCAGCCAAGCGAAAAGCCTGTGGTCCACATGCGTCTGATCGCCAGCAGGGCTAGCTCCCACAAGGTGCAAGATTGAGGTCAACCTGCAGACTTCAAAGTGCCGGATCAATAATGACAATTGACTTTCTGTTGTTTGTCCTCGGTTCGGGGTTCACGGTTCTGCAGTGCAGCTCCAGGTATCGTTCCAACACAATATTTTGAAAGTAAGGGTTGTCATCATGCAGATCGCGGGCTTAGAACAACTGGTGGCCAGCTACGACATCTTGACGTTGGTGGCCAAGAAGGGCTGACATGTGCTCAAAAACCGTCCGCTAAACTGCGCCTACTTGTGTAAAGAGAGGGCATGATGCGGATGAGCTTTGGGCTATGTGTGTTTTTGCTTGCGTTGTCTGGGCTGTGCTCTTCGACATATGCAATTGAAAAATTGCAGGACTCTGATTGCATGGATGGTGCTCAGACAACGCTCGAAATGGATCACTGCGGAGAATTTAAATTAGGTAAGCTCAATTTACAGATGGATGCTGTGTTCAAGAAATTGACCAGCACTCTTGCAAACTCCGAGTGTTGTTTTTCTGAGGACCATTTGATGGCAAGGGAACTAGCGATGAAGGCTCAAACGCATTGGCTAAGTTTCAGAGAGGCAGAATGCGATGGGCAGCGTGAGACAGCTTCTGCCGGATCTCTTCGTGGTAGTTTTTTCCTCTCATGCGCCATTTCCCTAACGACAGATCGCATCAAGCAGCTATCAAACTGGGGTGTGGTGGACTTGAAAAGTCCAAAGTCCAACTCTGCAAAAGTTACAAGATGAACTGGTATGACCGCGTGGTGCTCCCTTACCTGATTGACTTCGCCTGCGGCCTGCCCATGGTGCAGGCGCAGCGTCGCCAGCTGGTGCCCCAGGCGCAGGGCCGGGTGCTGGAGATCGGCATGGGAACCGGGCGCAATCTGGCTTTTTATGACCGCAGTCGCGTGACGCGCTTGGTGGGTGTGGACCCGGCCATGCAGATGCACCGCCTGGCCCAAAAGCGCAGCCAAAAGGCGGGTATCTCCGTCGAGCTGATGGGCCTGTCGGCCGAGCAGTTGCCCACAGCCGATGCCAGCTTTGACACGGTGGTATGCACCTACACCTTGTGCAGCATTCCGGATGCGGCGCAGGCCATGCGCGAGATGCGCCGGGTGCTGGTGCCGGGCGGAACACTGCTTTTTTGCGAGCACGGTCGCGCACCGGATTCGGATGTGCGCCGTTGGCAAGAGCGCTTGCAGCCCCTCTGGGGGCCGCTGGCCGGAGGTTGTCAGCTGGGGCGCGACATTCCCGCCTTGCTGCAAGAAGCGGGCTTTGCCGCCCAAACGCAATCGGCTTATCTGGCCGGGCCGCGCCCCATGACTTTTCATTACTGGGGTCAGGCGCAAGCGACTTGAAAACGATTGCAGAAAGCCGTGAAGCAGTCGCGTGGACTCGCCCTCATTCATTGCGTGGTGCGCAACATGCTAAAGTCCAGCCATGATCAAGTCGTTTCGTCACAAAGGCTTGCGCAGTCTGTTTGAGTCAGGCAAGGGGGCCGGAGTTCAAGCCAGCCATCTCAAGCGCTTGCGCATGTAATTGGCAGCGCTGGACACCGCGCAAGTCATCGACGACATGGACATTCCGGGATTTCGTTTGCACTCGCTCAAAGGCGAGATGCGCGGGCGGTGGTCCATCACCGTCAACGGCAATTGGCGCTTGACCTTTGAGTTTGAAGATGGCAACGCCTACATATTGGATGACGAGGACTACCACTGATGGCCATGCACACACCCCCTCATCCTGGTGAATTCATCCAGGAAATCTACCTTGATCCGCACGGCATTTCCGGCAGGGAATTGGCTGAAAAACTCGATGTGGCTCCGTCTACCTTAAGCCGCATACTCAAGGGCGGCAGCCGGGTCACGCCCGAGATGGCGCTACGTCTGTCCAAGGCTTTGGGCCGCACGCCCGAAAGCTGGTTGAGCCTGCAAGATGCCCATGATCTTTGGATCGCTCGTCAAAACGTGGACATGAACCGCGTGGTGCCTTTGCAGTTTTCTGCGGTCTGAGCATGCCATGAGATCCCCCATTGCCGTCGTTGACGTTGACCGCTGCGAAACTTGGACCCGTTACAAAAACGGTTTGTGCGACACCTGTGCGGCCAACTGCTGCACCATGCCGGTGGAGGTCAAGTTGGCCGATCTGGTGCGGTTGGAATTGGTGGACCCGTTTGAGGCCGAGCACGAAGACCCCAAACAGATTGCCAAGCGCCTGTCCAAAGCCGGACTGATCGAGCACTTCAACTTCAAGAACAGCATCTTCAGCTTGGCCCGTCGGGCCAGCGGGGATTGCCAGTTTCTGGATGCCAAGACGCGCCGCTGCACGGTGTACGACAAACGGCCCAACACTTGCCGCCTGCATCCTCAAGTGGGGCCTCGTCCCAACCATTGCCCTTACGGAAACAAAGCCCAGTCGCGCTGATCCATCCAAGAAAAAAGCCTCCCGACTTTGCAGTCGGGAGGCTTTGTGCTTTGCAGGACGGTGCAGGCTTACATCGTGTCGATGAAGCTGCGCAGTTTGTCGCTGCGGCTGGGGTGCTTGAGCTTGCGCAGCGCCTTGGCTTCGATCTGGCGGATGCGTTCGCGCGTCACGTCGAACTGCTTGCCCACTTCTTCCAGCGTGTGGTCGGTGGACATTTCGATGCCAAAACGCATGCGCAGCACTTTGGCTTCGCGTGGGGTCAGGCTGTCGAGGATGTCCTTGACCACGTCGCGCAGACCGGCTTGCAGGGCTGCGTCCATGGGAGCCGTGTGGATGCTGTCTTCGATGAAGTCACCCAGGTGGCTGTCGTCGTCGTCACCGATTGGCGTTTCCATGGAGATCGGCTCTTTGGCGATCTTCATGATCTTGCGGATCTTGTCTTCGGGAATTTCCATCTTCTCGGCCAGGATGGAGGCGTCGGGCTCGAAGCCAAACTCCTGCAAGTGCTGGCGCGAGATCCGGTTCATCTTGTTGATGGTCTCGATCATGTGCACCGGGATGCGGATCGTGCGTGCCTGGTCCGCAATCGAGCGGGTGATGGCCTGGCGGATCCACCAGGTGGCGTAGGTCGAGAACTTGTAGCCTCGGCGGTATTCGAACTTGTCCACGGCCTTCATCAAACCGATGTTGCCTTCCTGAATCAAGTCGAGGAACTGCAGGCCACGGTTGGTGTACTTTTTGGCGATCGAGATCACGAGGCGCAAGTTGGCTTCGATCATCTCTTTCTTGGCGTCACGGCTGGCACGTTCACCGGCGTTCATGCGCTTGTTGATGTCCTTGAGCTCATCCAGCGGCACGACCACCTTCGATTGCAAGTCCATCAGCTTTTGCTGGATGTCTTGCACCGGCGGGATGTTGCGGCCCATGACGGCGCTCCAGCTCTTGCCTGCGGCGGCTTGCTTTTCAATCCACTTGAGGTTGAGCAATTGCGATTCCACGCGCTTGCCATTTTTGTCGCGGCCACTGAAGTCGGCGATGAAGTTGTCCTGCGGGTAGCCGCATTTGTCCACAATGATGCGGCGCAGTTCACGCTCTTTCTTGCGCACGTCGTCCACCTGACCGCGCACCATATCGCACAGCTTTTCAATGGTCTTGGCCGTGAAGCGGATGGTCATCAGCTCTTCCGACAGCGCGCTTTGCACCTTGACGTAGGCGGGGGTGCCCCAGCCTTCCTTGTCGTACACCTTGTGTACTTTTTCAAAATATTCCGTGATGCGGTCAAAGCGTTCCAGAGCCTGATTTTTCAGCTCTTCGAGCTTTTTGGTCAGCGCTTTGGAGCCCCCTTTGCCATCGTCATCGTCGGCTTCGTCGAACTCGTCGAAGTCTTCTTCAGCCACGTAGTCATCGGCTTCGTTCAAGTTGGCGAAGCCGTCCACCACGGTGGAGATCACCACTTTGCCTTCGCGGATTTCGGCGGCCATGCGCAGGATTTCGGCGATGGTGGCGGGCGATGCACTGATGGCGGCCATCATGTCCATCAAACCGCCTTCGATGCGTTTGGCAATCTCGATTTCGCCTTCGCGGGTCAACAGTTCCACGGTACCCATCTCGCGCATGTACATGCGCACGGGGTCGGTGGTGCGACCGAATTCGCTGTCCACGGTAGACAAGGCGGCTTCGGCGGCTTCTTCGGCTTCTTCTTCGGTCGAGCCCGTGGGCGCGTTGTCGGTGATGATCAGGCTCTCGGCGTCGGGCGTTTGCTCGTACACCGCCACGCCCAGGTCGTTCAGGGTCGCGACCACCACTTCCAGGGTTTCGGCATCGACCAGTTTGTCGGGCAGGTGGTCGCTGATTTCGCCGTTGGTGAGGTAGCCACGGGTTTTGCCCAGTTTGATCAGGGCCTTCAGGCGCTCGCGACGCTGCTTCATCTCGGCTTCGGTCAGGACGGTTTCGTCCAGGCCGAATTCCTTCATCAAGGCGCGTTCTTTCGCCTTGCTGATCTTCATGCGCAGGGGCTTGACCTTTTCAGCTGTGCCCGAGGCATCCGTGACGGGTTCGGGTTCGAGGTCTTCCTCGATGTCCATCAAGTCTTCGTCGCCCGTGGGTTCGGCGATGCTGCCCTTTTTCTTGGGGCCGCGCTTGGCACCGGTCACGGCTTTTTTGGCGGCAGGCGCTGCTTCTGTGGCTTTGGCGGTTTTGGTTTTTTTGGTGACCACTTCGGCTTCAGCAGCTTTGGCAGTGGTTTTTTTGTCGGTGACTTCGGTTTTCTTGGCGGGCACGGAGGCAGCTTTCTTCTCGGACTTGGCTGGAGTTGCCGGGGCTTTTGTCGTCTTGGCCGCTGGGGCGACAGCTTTGGCGGCCGACTGGGTCGGTGCTTTGGCGGTCACTTTGCTGCTTGGGGCTTTGGCGCTGGGCGCAGAAGCTTTTTTGGCAGCAGCGGTTTGGGTGACGGTTTTAGATGGGGCGGGGGCCTGGGCAGGCTTCTTCGGCTTTTGAGCGGGCATGACAACCTCAAGACATCAAATCAGACAAGGAAACAGACACAGTCAGCGCCACATACATCCCGGCGCGGGCTTGTTTGGACACAGGGTCAACACCCCATATGGGTGTCAAAACTGCAATGGCAAGATGTTGGGGCGATCATTTGGAGTGCAGTCCTTGCGGAAACGGTGACCGGCCCACATGGGGGCTTCGCGCTGATGGCGGGGGTCTAGCCGGAGGTGCTGCTGTCGCTCTTGCCGAAAAACGCGGATTATACCGCATCGGAACGTGCGTCAATGCGGTTGAGGGGCTGTATGGGTTGGCATGCACTTGTCGGGGTCTTCAACCACCGACCAAAAAAACCAACTCGTTGGTCGGTACTCGAAGAGTCCGACGTTGCGCTTGTTGCCGTCGGCGGTCAGCGGGCTGGTCGGATCGCGGTTTTGGGGCGAAACGCCTTGCAGACCTCGTCCTTTGTTTCCATGTAGGGCCCGCCAATCAAATCTACGCAGTAGGGCACGGCCGCAAAAATGCCGTGCACCACGGCTTTGCCCTCGGCGTCTTTCAGGCCTTCTAGGGTCTCGGCAATCGATTTGGGCTGGCCGGGCAGGTTGATGATCAGGCTTTGGCTCCTGATCACGGCCACTTGGCGCGACAAGATGGCGGTGGGTACAAATTTCAGGCTGATCTGGCGCATTTGTTCGCCAAAGCCGGGCATTTCCTTGTCAGCTACGGCCAGTGTGGCTTCGGGGGTCACGTCGCGCAGAGCAGGGCCGGTGCCGCCCGTGGTCAGAACCAGGCTGCAACCAGCGTCCACCAGTTCGATCAGGGTGGCGCTGATGCGGTCTTTTTCGTCAGGAATCAGGCGCGGCTCGAAAGTGATGGGGTTGTGCAGCGCACGGGTCAACCAGTCTTGCAGCGCGGGCAGACCTTTGTCTTCGTACACGCCGGTGCTGGCGCGGTCGCTGATGGACACGATGCCGATCTTGACCGGGTCAAAAGGGATCGTGGCGTTGAATTCACTCATCTTCAGCTTCCTCGTCGGGGGTGTTGTCACTCTCGCCGCCCGTGAGCACGCTGCGCACCAGCTTGAACAGCTCGCGGTAAGCGCGGCCTTGGCGAGGGGCCAGGCCTTGCGAGACAGCGGCATTGGTCACCGGCACGGCGTCCTTGCGGGCTTGACGCACCAGGGCACGCAGCTGCTGGATGTCGGTTTGTGGGTGGTGTTCGATCCATTCGCCCACGGCGGCATCGTCGGCGATCAGGCGATCGCGCCAAGCCTCGGCCAGGTGCAGGGCTTGGGTGTCTTTGGCGCTGCCCAGGCGCTGAATGTCGAGGGCTTCGCGCACGGCTTGCAGGGTTTCGGGGCTGAGCAGGCGCATTTGCTTGCCGATGAACTGCATTTGGCGGCGCTTGCCTTCGAAGTTGGTGATGCGCTTGGCTTCGGCCAGGCCATCGACCAATTTGTCGGGCAGTGCCAGGCGCTCCATCAGGTCGCGGCGCAGGGTGAGCAAGGCCGTGCCAAGTTCTTGCAGTTCGGTGCTTTCGCGCTTGAGTTCGGTGCGGCTGGGGCCGTCGAGGCCGCCTTTGAGCTCGCGCTTGAATTCCAGGTCAAGCTCGCTGCCTTCGGCAACAAACTGACCGCGCACGAAATAGCCTTTTTTGGGTTTACGGGACATGACTGGGGGAACTCGTTTTCAGATGCAGCGCTGAGGCTGGGTGGCAAGTATCATAGCGGCCAGTGCGGGCCTGGTGCCCGCCATTTTTTTCGAGACCCACTTTGTGAATATTTCTGTGAAAAGCTCCGTGAAAAAAAACGCCCCCGCCACCGCCTCTCATGCGAATGCCCACGACGGCTTCAGCTACTCGCGTGACCATTTTGAAGAGCTTGTCGACATCGCCTTGCACCACGCCAAAAAACTCGGTGCCACCAACGCGGGTGCCGAAGCGTCTGAAGGCTGCGGCCTGTCGGTCAGCGTGCGCAAAGGTGAGCTGGAAAACGTGGAGCGTAACCGCGACAAGTCACTGGGCGTGACCGTGTACGTGGACCACCGCCGGGGCAACGCCAGCACTTCTGACTTTTCCAAAGCAGCGATCGAGCGCACGGTGCAAGCGGCTTACGACATCGCCCGCTTCACCGCCGAAGACCCCACAGCCGGGCTGCCCGACGAAGCCGACATCGAAACGAACCACCGCGATCTGGATTTGTTCCACCCCTGGGCCATCCACAGCGAAGAAGCGGCCAAGCTGGCTTTGCAGTGCGAAGCTGCCGCGCTCAAAACCAGCCGCCGCATCACCAACAGCGACGGCGCGGCCGTGTCGGCGCAGCAAAGCCATTTTTTCAGCGCCCACACGCACGGTTTTCGCGGTGGTTATGCCAGCTCGCGCCACAGCATTTCGGTGGCCCCGATTGCCAAGCTACCCGGTCGTAACGCCGAGATGCAGCGCGACGCCTGGTACACCTCCATGCGCGCGGCCGATGAGATGGCCTCGCCCGAGGCAGTGGGGCGTTATGCCGCCGAACGCGCCTTGTCGCGCCTGGGGGCCCGCAAAATCGCCACGACCGAGTGCCCGGTGCTGTTTGAGTCGCCTGTGGCGGCAGGCCTGCTGGGCGGTTTTGTGCAGGCCGTGAGCGGCGGGGCGCTGTACCGCAAGAGCAGTTTTTTGCTGGACTCTCTGGGTAAAAAGGTGTTTCCCAAGCACATTGACATCGAAGAAGACCCGCACTTGCTGCGGGGCAAGGGCAGCTCGCCTTTTGACGACGAAGGCGTGCGCTCGGTGCGCCGCAAGGTGGTCAAGGGCGGCCGTGTGGAGGGCTATTTCCTGAGCAGTTATTCGGCCCGCAAGTTGGGCATGAAGACCACCGGCAATTCGGGCGGTTCGCACAACCTGGCACTGACGTCGCGCCTGACCCAAGCCGGTGATGACCTCGATGCCATGATTCAAAAGTTGGGCACCGGCCTGTTTGTGACGGAGTTGATGGGGCAGGGGGTGAACTACGTCACCGGCGATTACTCCCGAGGTGCCAGTGGCTTTTGGGTGGAAAACGGCCAGATCGCTTTCCCGGTGCACGAGATCACCATCGCGGGCAACCTCAAAGACATGCTGATGGGCATCGAGGCTGTGGGCGCGGACGCCTACAACATGGGGGCCAAATCCACCGGCTCCATCTTGGTCAACCGCATGAAAGTGGCGGGCAGCTGAGGCTTGGGCTGCAGACGGGCGCGGCCGCTTGGCGACAGTTGAACGTCCGCTCAAGCCCAGTGTTTTTGCCGGATGTCCTCAAAATACCCGGCCAGTGACTGCACCAGGCGGGCCTGTTCGGTTTGCAGTTTCTGGGCGGGCATCTGGTCGTGTTGCCCGGTGAAGGGGCAGACCACCTCGGTTTTCAAACCGCTCATTTGTTCCAGCACCGACATGCCCCAAAACGGCACCGAGACCGGGCAGTAGCCGCCTTCGTGCGTCATGACCACGCGGCCTTGGGCGTGCTTGCGGGCCATGTCCAGCACCGCATCGGTCATCCAGCGAAAGGCCACGCCGTCGAGCATCATGCGGCCCAGAGGGTCAAAACGCCCCGCGTCGTAGCCGCAAGCCACGATGATCAGCTGGGGCTTGTAGGCGTCCAGGGCGGGCAGGATGACTTTCTCAAACGACTCGCGGTAAGCCCCAAAGCCGCAGCCGGGCGGCAAGGGCACGTTGAGGTTGTAACCCGCACCCGCGCCTTGGCCCAGTTCGTCGGCCTCGCCCTTGACAAACAGATAGCCCGCTTGCTGGTGCACCGAAATCGTCAGCACATCGCTGCGGTCTTCAAAACACTTTTGCGTGCCGTTGCCAAAATGCACGTCCCAGTCCACGATGGCCACGCGCTCCAGCCCATGCGCCTCGATGGCGTGTGCGGCGGCCAGTGCGGCATTGGCGAACACGCAAAAGCCCATGCCCTGCTCGGGTTCGGCATGGTGGCCAGGCGGGCGGGTCAGGGCGTAGGCTGTTTGGGCTTGGCCTTGCATGACGGCGTCCACGGCGGTGAGGGCGCAACCGGCCGAGCGGCGGGCGGCGGCCCAGCCGTTGGATGAGATGGGCGCGCCAATGCCAGTGTCGCCGCCACCGGCCAGGGCAATTTGCTCGACCTTGGCCACATAGCTGGCGCTGTGCAGGCGGGTGAGTTCGTGCACTTGTGCGTCGCGTGCCGGGATCACCTGCAGGCTGTGCATCAGGCCCGATTGCTGGATCAGGTTGTGCAGACGCCGCTTGGGGTCGGCGTTTTCGATGTGGCGGTTGTAGGGCTCGACAAAGCCACCGGGCTTGAGCATCAGGGCGTAGTTGCCAGGGTCATGCCAAAAACAGATTTCGTCGGTGATGTAGGCGGTGGGTGAGGACATGAGGGGTCAGGCTTTGCGGGAAGAGACGATTCGGGACAACCAGGGCCAGATCAGCATCAAGACCATGACGGCCAGGATGCTCGCCGAGATCGGGCGTTCGATGAAGGGCATCAAGGAGCCGTCGCTGCGGCCCAGCGCCTGGCGCAAAGTCGACTCCAGCGTGTCGCCCATGACCATGCCCAAAATGAGTGGAATGGTCGGGATATTGGCCCGTGCACACACCAGCCCGAAGACGCCAAACACCGTGGCAATCAGCACGAAATACATGGAGTTGGCTGCCGAATAGGCCCCCACAAAGCACAGCGCCAAAATGGCCAGGCCCAAGATGCGCGGGTTCACATAAGCCAGGCGGGCCAGCGGTTTGACGCACAGCACCAGCAAAATCAGGATGACCACGTTGATGACCAGCAAGGCCGACAGCACGCCGTTGATGATTTCAGGGCGGTCCATGAACAGCGATGGGCCGGGCACGATGCCGTGCACCACAAACACGCCCATGATGATGGCGGTGATGGCGTCGCCCGGAATGCCCAGTGTCAGCACCGTGATCATGGCGCCGCCCGAGTTGGAGTTGTTGGCACTCTCGGCGGCCACAATGCCCTCAGGGTTGCCTTCGCCAAAGGGCGTCGGGTCTTTGGCACCGCGTTGCGCCCAAAAGTAAGCCAGCGAGGTGGACAGGGCCGCACCCACAGCGGGCAAGACACCAATGGCCGAGCCCAGAAACAAGCCTTTGCCCAAAGTTTTGGGGTATTTGAAGGGCTCTAAAAAGGCCCGCCAAGACACGCCAGCACGGCCAATCAGGGACGAGTCAAACTTGGGCACGGGCGAGCTGACCATGACCAAAGCCTGCGCCATGCCGAACATGCCCACCGCCACCGGCACCAGCGGGATGCCGCTGAGCAAGGCGGGGATTCCCAGGGTGTAGCGCTGTTCGTTGGAGTTGGGGTCAATGCCCACGGTGGCCAGGAAAAAGCCCAAGCACATCATCATCATGGCCGAGGCAAACTGGCGGTGATAGGCTTTGCCCACACACAGGCTGGCCAGCAAGATGGCCATCACGGTTTCTGGTGCACCAAATTTGGCCGCAAAACCCGCCAGAGGTCGAGCCGCCAGGCCGAGCAGCAAGGCGCTCACGATGCCGCCAATGAAAGCCGACATGAAGGCCAATGACAAAGCCCTTTGCGCCTGACCCTTCTGGGCCATGGGGTAGCCGTCGAACATGGTCATGATGGACGAGGCTTCGCCCGGCGTGCGGATCAGGATGGATGTGACCGCGCCGCCGTAAAAGGCCCCGCAGTACACCCCCAGAAGCAAGGAAATGCCCGCCAGCGGGGCCATGCCATACGTGAAGGGCAGCAGAACGGCAATCGTCACCCCCGGCCCCACACCGGGCAGCACGCCCACCACAATGCCCAGGGCCGAGCCCATCAACAGGGACAGCACGATTGGCCAAGTGCCCAGCGCCGCAAAACCCTGCGACAAGCTTTCAAAAAATTCCATGCTCAGATCAACCAGCCGTGTCCGAAGTGGACTTTGAGAAGTTTTAAAAATACCCACCACATGGCCAGCGCCAAGGGCAGGCTCAGCGCCCAGGTGGTGCGCCAGGAAAAGCCCAGCACCCGACTGCTGGCCACCAGGAAAAGCAGGGTGCTGCTCAGATATCCCAGCCAGGGCACGGCCAGCATGTACAGGCCAAACAGACCCAGCATGGCCCAGGCCAGGCCCATGCGGGCCTGGCTGGAGTCGAGTTCTTCAGAGTCCTTGAGTTCGATGGCGTGGCGGCGTTTGAAGACCTCCGCCACACCCGCCAGGGCCATCAAGCCCAGGGCCAGCAATGGAAAAAATGCCGCCGATTCGAACCAAGCCGCCGCTTGGGGGTAGGGCACGATGAGTGATCGGCTGGTCAGCGCAAGGCCCCCCGCCAGCAAGGCCAGCACCAGCAAAAACACACGGTCCCAGGACCGTCCGCGAAGGCTTGACTCGGGCTTCATCGTCACTTCTTGGCCATGCCCAGTTCGGTCATCAGCTCGCCAATCCATTTGGCGTCATCAGCGACGCGCTTGTTCATTTGGTCAGCGGTCATGTTGAAGGTCGGGCTACCGGCTTTCTTGAAATGGTCCTGCACCGCTTTGTCATTGATGGCTTCCATCATCACGCTGGAGAGCTTGTTGATGATGTCCTTGGGCACGCCCACGGGTGCGGCCATGCCGCCCCAGGTGTACAAGTCGCCGTAACCTTCTTCGGCAGGTGTTGCGGTGTTCGGGAACGCGGGGTTGCGCTGAGGGCGCCAGGTCGACAGGATCTTGACCTGCCCGGCCTTGGCGAAAGAGATGGCGCCATCAGCACCTGAAGTGGTCAGGTCGGCATCGCCCGCGATCAGTTCCTTGGCGCTGGGGTTGGGAAAGGACACGACCTTGTAGGCCCAGCCGTCTTTCTTTGCAATCCTGGCGGCGATCAGCGCTGGCACGGCGGCGGGGGCATAGCTGCCAATCACCACGGGCTTGCCGCTTTTCTTGGCCCAGGCGGCGAATTCCTTGAGGTTGGTGGCCGGAATGTCGCCACGCGCAGCCAGCACGAAGTCGTTGATCAGCATGCCGCCGACCGACTGGTAGTCGCTGAGTTTGTAGGGCGTATTGCCGGCGATGATTTGCGAAATGCCAGGGCCAGGCGTCCAGGTGCCGATGGTGTAGCCATCGGGTTTGGCGCGGAGCATCTCGGCAAAGCCCACCACGCCGCCGCCGCCGGGCTTGTTGATGACTTGCACCGGCACGCCCAAGCGCTTGCTCATGCCCTCTGCGACCAGGCGGGTCACCACGTCCATGTCGTTGCCCGGTGGGTAGGGGTAAATGATTTCGATGGGCTTGCTGGGCCACTTGTCTTGTGCCATGGCGGGCAGGGCGGCTGCAGCGGCCAGGGCGGCGAGGGTGATCAGTCGGATGCGAGGGGTCATGGTTGTCTCCAGGTCAGTGAGGGTAATGGGTTGGGGGGATTAAACTTTTTCGGCCGCTGAGAACGCAAGGTGTAAAACCCTGAGGGCTTCGTCCACATTCTCACGGGTAAAGACCAGAGGCGGCGACAGGATCAGCCGGTTGCCTTGCACGCGGATGATGGCACCTTCGCTGCGCGCCGTGCCGACCAGGGTCTGGATATAGGCCGAAGGCGGCAGCAACATGGCTTTGCTGGCTTTGTCGGTCACCAGTTCAACGGCGGCCATCATGCCTTTGCCGCGCACTTCACCCACATGGGCGTAAGCCATCAGCTCTTGCAACTTGTCTTGCATGTAAGCCCCTACGCGGCTGGCGTTGCCGGGCAGGTCTTCGCTGGCCACGATGTCCAGGTTGGCGTTGGCCGCAGCGCAGGCCAGGGCATGGCCTGAATAGGTGTAGCCGTGCATCAGCGCAGCGGGCACGCCGGGCTGGTCCCAGGCACTGGCCACGCGTTCGTTGATGAGGGTGGCACCCAGTGGCACATAACCCGAATTGATGCCCTTGGCCATGGCCATGATGTCGGGGGCCACGCCCCAGGCGCCGGCGCCGCACATGGCACCGATGCGGCCAAAGCCGGTCACGATCTCGTCGCTGATGAGCAAGATGCCGTGCTGGTCAAGCAGTTGGCGCAGGCCTGGCCAGTAGCTGTCGTGCGGCACGATCACGCCGCCTGCGCCTTGCACCGGCTCGGCCACCAGGGCGGCGATGTTGTGCGGTCCGACTTGCTCGATCAGCTGGGCCAACTGGTCCAGGCACAGCTGGGCCAGCTTGGCCGGGTCGGTTTCGTTCCAGGGGTTACGGTAGGTGTAGGGCGTTTCGGCCAGGTGGCAGCCGGGCAGCAGGGGCTCGTAGGCGCTGCGGAACATCGGGTTGCCGTTGATGGACGCGCCGCCAAAATGCACCCCGTGGTAGCCCCATTTGAGCGAGATGAACTGGTGACGATCGGGTTGGCCGTTCAGCTTCCAGTATTGGCGCGCCAATTTGAGCGCTGTCTCGACCGCGTCCGAGCCACCGGAAGAAAAGAACACCTTGTTCATTTTCTCTGGCGCAAACATGCGCATGAGGCGCGCCGACAGCTCGATGGCCGGCGGGTTGGAGGTGTTTTGAAAGGTGGAGTAGTAAGCCAGCTTGTCCAGCTGCGCCTTGATGGCGTTGATGACCTCGGGTCTGTTGTGACCCACGTTCACGTTCCACAGCGAGGCCACGGTGTCCAGATAACGCTTGCCGTCGATGTCATAGACGTGTACGCCTTCGCCCCGGTCAATGATCAAGGGGGGCGCAGCCTGCACCGCCTTGGGGTCGATCATGGGGTGGTACATGTGCTGCGCGTTGGCGCTGCGGATGTCGATGGGGGAATCAAAGGACGTGGTGCTCATGCCTCCAAGCATAGGCAGCAAGCAGGTGATGGAAAAAATCCATTATCCTCAGGTCTTTCCCTTAGATCAGCCGCATCCACCATGGGTTTTCCCAAAGCATCACTGGCCGCACAAAGCCAACTGCCCGAGTTTGAAGATCCGAAATCGATTTTCGATCTGCTCAATTTCCAGTTGTCCGAGCTTCTGGGCATCAGCGGTTCTCTGGTCACCCGCATCTGCGAAAACGAATACGGCATCACCCGCGAAGAGTGGCAGTTTCTGGCCATGCTGGCTGAGCTTAACGCCATGTCGCCTTCGGACTTGGCGGCGCGCACCACGGTAGATCGCTCACAGGCCTCAAAGACATTGCGTGGCCTGATGAGCAAAGGGCTGGTGGAGCGTCAGCGTGTGCCCGGCGATGGCCGCCGAGCCTTGGTGTTGTTGTCGCAGGCCGGATCGAACTTGTTTGCGCAGTTGTTTCCGCGTGTCGTGCAGGTGCACCATGAGGTGTTGCAGGATTTGGCACCTGCCCAGCGGCAGGACTTGGCACGCAGTTTGAGTGCCATACAGGCACGGGCCTTGGCTGTGGCGCAAGAGCACAAGCCTGAAGGGGCAGCGGGACGCAGGCAAGGCGGCAGCCGCGCCCGATGGAACCACGCATCCAGGCCCGATTGAGCCTGGGTGGAAGGATTTCAGCCTGCCAAAGCGGCCTTGACCGCAGCTGACACCTGGCCCATGTCGGCCTTGCCTGCCAGGCGAGTTTTCACTGCGGCCATGACTTTGCCCATGTCGCCGGGGCCTTTGGCACCCAACTCGGTCACGATGGCCTGCACGGCAGCCGTCACTTCTTCGGCCGACATGCGCTCGGGCAAATAGGCCAGCAACACCGCCATTTCGGCCTTTTCCTTGTCGGCCAGGTCCTGGCGGGCGGCTTGTTCAAACGCGGCAATCGAATCTTTGCGCTGCTTGATCAGCTTGTCCACGATGGCCACCACGGCCACATCGTCGAGCACCACACGCTCGTCGACTTCTTTTTGTTTCATGGCTGCCAGCAGCAAGCGGATGGTGCCCAGGCGCTCGCTGTCTTTGGCGCGCATCGCGGTTTTCATGTCTTCGGTGATCTGGTCTTTCAGGCTCATGGTGGGGCTCCTGTGGGGTGAAAAGTGGGGGGCAGAAACAACAAAGCCCGCCTGAGCGTCCTCCAGCGGGCTTGTGCGCAGGCCTGTTGCAGGCCGTCAAGAAGTGATCAGTACAGCTTCTTGGGCAGTTGCATGCTGCGAACGCGCTTGTAATGGCGCTTCACGGCTGCAGCTTTTTTGCGCTTGCGCTCGGTGGTAGGCTTTTCGTAGAACTCGCGGGCACGCAAGTCTGTCAGCAGACCGAGTTTTTCGATGGTGCGCTTGAAGCGACGCAGGGCGACGTCAAACGGCTCGTTTTCTTTCACGCGGATGGTGGTCATTGAATCAAATTTCCAAAATGTGTGCCGGTCGCTGCAGCAAGGAAGATCGAGCCTTGCTACCCGATACCAGCGGTTCCCCGTCACGAACTAGTATTTGGCAGACGGGGGGTTTGCCAGCAAAGCCTGCGATTATAGCCCCATCCGGAGTACATACAGGCTATTGCGTCAGCTTGTGATCAGGTCTTGCTGAAGTCGGCGCACAGCTTGTCACGATTGAATTGGGGTGTTCTTGGTTTTTATCTATGAAAATCAATAAAATGAGTTCTAAATGTATAAATTTAACCCTGTGGGTTTTACGCAATGATCTTTCATAAATGGTTGTTAACAGGGCTGTTGTGCCTGGCGAGTGGTTTGAGCTGGGGGCAAGGGGCGGTGCCCGCCCTTGCTTCTGGCAAGCCGCCGTCCGTGGTGGTAGTGCTGGCCGGTGGCGGTGCCAAAGGCTTTGCACACTTGGCCGTGCTGCGCCAGTTGGAGCAGGACCACATTCCGATTGCCCGCATCGTGGGCACCAGCATGGGGGCTGTCATTGGTGGTTTGTACGCCAGCGGTTTGTCGACAGAGGACATCGAGCGAGTGATCGGGGGGCTGGACCCGGCCAAGGTGGCGCTGGATCAACTCAACCGGCTGGAGTTGCCTTCGCGCTCCCGTGCTTACCAGCAAAAGTACCCTGTGGAGATGGAATTCGGGGTCAAGGGCGGGGCCTTGAGTTTTGCGCGGGGTGTCAGTGACGGGCAGCGTTTTTTGGCTTTGCTGCAGGAATTGACCGCGCATGTGCCGCCGCAGGTGAATTTCAACGATTTAAAAATTCCTTTTCGAGCCGTGGCCACCCGATACAGGGATGGCGAGATGAAGGTCTTTGACCGGGGGGCCTTGCACCTGGCCATTCGGGCCAGCATGGCGGCACCGGCGGTGTTTGCCCCGGTAGAGGTGGACGGCGAGACCTATGTGGACGGTGGCCTGGTGGCCAATTTGCCCATTGAAGTGGCTTTGCAAGAGGGGGCCGATGTGATCGTGGCCTCGTTCCTGGCTGGGGGGGCAGATGACGGCCAGACTGCGCAAGCCAGTCATGCGCTGGTGGTGGCCAATCGGATGATTGACATCCTGATTCGTCAGAACGAAAAACGCAATCTGTCTCTGTTGCGTGCCCAGGACGTGCTGGTCAAACCGCAATTGCAGGACGTCGGTTTTGCCGATTTCAACCGGGCGGCCGAGATCGTGCAGCGGGGCCAGGTGGCTTTGTCCGATGTGGCCGCTCGCTGGGCGGCCATGAAGGTGCAATTCGCAGAAACATCCGCCAAACCTGCGGCGAACAAACTCTCATTCAACCAGCGGGAAAAACGCATTGTGGCCATTGAGGCCAAGGGCCAAAAGGATGTGCCCGAGTCCTACATCCACTCGGTCTTGTCTCCCATGCTGGAGCAGGAGTTTTCCTCAGTCGAGACCGAACGTTACATTGACGAGCTGTACACCAGCGGCTACTTTGATCTGGTCAGCTACAGCTTGCAGCAGCAACAGGGCGATCAGTACAAGCTGATCGTGCAAGTGCGCGAGAAACCCTACAGTCCGCACTTCATGAAATCCACCTTGGGTTTTTCCACCGAGGCCAGTGGGGTCACCCAGTTTTCAACCGGCATTGGTTATCGCCGTCCCTGGCTGACCGAGTCCGGTCTTGAGTTTGCGCTGGACGCGCGACTGGGTACGCAGATCGAATTGGCTGCGCGTTTGTACCAGCCCTTGACCAAACGCTGGAGCGTGGAG
The DNA here is from genome assembly GCF_001270065.2 of Limnohabitans planktonicus II-D5. GTDB lineage: Bacteria > Pseudomonadota > Gammaproteobacteria > Burkholderiales > Burkholderiaceae_C > Limnohabitans_A > Limnohabitans_A planktonicus. The sequence continues at coordinate 12,407 of NZ_LFYT02000023.1, read as the reverse complement.
ACCGGCGTGTCCTGGGACCGCAACCAACTGCCGGTTTACCGCACTGCCCTGAACCGTGAAGATCTGAGGTCGCAAAAACTGGCCTATCTCAACCAGACGGTGGAAACTTGGGATGCACAGCTGGTGTATGACCTGGAGCGCAAAGCCAATATCAAACTGGGCCTGACCTCTGGCCGCATACGACGCAGCCTGGACACCTACAACGAGTTGTTGTCGTCTACAGTGGGCTCCAACAGTGATTTCAGTTACAGCGGCCTCAAGACCCAACTGCAAATTGACCAGTTGGATTCCTTGAGTTTTCCGACCCGAGGCTACTATTTGAATGCCACTGTGGAACAGGGCTTGAATGGCACTGCTTATGGCACAGGCCGTTTGAGCGCCAAAGTGGCCCACAGTTTTGGGCCACACATTTTTAATCTCGGTGTGAATGTGGCGCAGGAAAAGCTGAACCAAGGCTGTGAGTCTTGCCAATCTCCCACGCTCTTGTTTTTGGGCGGCTTTCAGCTCATGGGGGCCTACCGCATGGGGCAGCTGGCAGGCAATCAACTGGCTCATGTGCAGGGCACCTACATGTACCGCTTGAACGAAGGCGGCCTGTTTAATCAAAGAACTTATATGGGCACCGTGCTGGAGGCTGGAGACGCTTGGTCTCAGGGCGATGCGTTTCGCACCCGCTACAGCGCAACCGCTTTTGTGGCGGTGGACAGCAAGATTGGAGACATTTATCTGGGCGCCGCCAGAGGCTCAGGCAATGTCTACAACATGTTTGTTCAGCTGGGCAGGCGCTTCAGTTTTTGATGCACGGGGAGTCTGCGCATGGACATGAATTTCATGAAGATTGACCAGGTGGTGATGAGCGGGGACGGGTTTTTCCAATCCATGGCCTATCACGCTTACCAAAGTTTGCCCTTGGACAGTTTTGCGCTGCAATGTTTGCTGTGCGTGCTCAGCATTGCGACTGGTTATGCCGTGCGACGTTGGGTGCTGGCCCGGTTGACGGTGCGTGGCCCTTGGTCTGCTTATGGGTACCACGCGGTGCAAGTCATGGGACCTGCGGTGGTGGCCGTGTGGTGCCTGTCCAGCTTTTTTGGAGCTGCCTGGCTGTATGGCTTGAATGCCCATGAGCTGATGGTTTTGTGGAAAGTCCTGTCGTTGACTTTGTGGGTGCTGGTCATCCGCACTGCGGGCTGGTTTTTTCGCTACGTTTTGCACCCACACGAAGTCTTGCGCATCTTTTTGCACCTGATCGAGTGGGCCGCAGTGGTCGTGGCTGTCTTGACTTTTTTCGGCCTTTTCCAGCCTTTGACAAGCCATATTCAGGCCATTGAGTTTTCCATTGGCCATCAGGTGTTCAAAGGTGCCAACATCGTCACCGGCGTGCTCATGGGGGTGGTGGCGCTCACGGTGGCAGGGCAAATTGCAGACGTGGTTGACCGCTTGCTGCAGCGCTATGCGCGCCAGGAAACCATTCAGGCCAACGACGCCCTGATCCTGACGCGCCTGTTCAGCATGGGCATCTTTGTGTTCACTTTGGTGGGCGTGCTGGTCAGCTCGGGCATTGATCTGACCACCTTGGCCGCTTTTGCCGGTGCCATGGGCATTGGCCTGGGCTTTGGATTGCAGGAGTTCGTGGTCAACTATTTCAGCGGGCTGTATGTGCTGCTGGAGCGGGCACTCAAGGTGGGCGATTACGTGACCATCGACAAGATCACTGGGCGTGTGGTGCAAATGAGCAGCCGCGCCCTGGTGGTACGCGATGCGGTAGGCACCGAAAGCCTGATCCCCAACAGCAGCGTGATCAAGGGCGTGTTGCAAAACCACACCCTGAGCAACGACGATTTTCGGGTGTCTTTTTTGTTGAAAATCGCCGATGTGGCCGACTATCCCCGGGCGCGTGAATTGATTTTGCAATCGCTCAAAAACGCGCCACGCGTGCTGCCCGATCCCGCTGGGGACGTGCTCATCGCTTCAGTGGCTGCTGGCGAGGTCACGCTGGAGACCAGCTTCTGGATCAACGACCTGCACAACGGCCACAAGGGCCTGATTTCTGATTTGATGTTTGACATTTGCATGCGCTTTCGCAGCGAAGGCGTGTTGCTGGCTACGGAAGGGGCCGAGCCGCTTATAGCCACCAAACCGCTGACCCACAAGTCAGCTGTCGTGCTGAGCTGAGCGGTGGTTTGTCAGGCCAAGAGCTTTTCTGCCAAAGCCTGCGCACAAGCGTGGGCGCTGGCCCAGGCCCACTGGAAGTTGTAGCCGCCCAGCCAGCCGGTCACGTCGATCACCTCGCCAATGAAGTACAGCCCGGGCTGTTTGGACTCCATGGTTTGCGAAGATACATCGCGCGTGTCCACCCCGCCCAGCGTGACCTCGGCTTTTTTGTAACCCTCGCTGCCGGTGGGTGTGAGTGACCATCTCGACAGGGCTTCAGCAAGTTGAGTGAGCGCCTTGTCCGGCACATCCGGGCAGGGGCGCTGCAGGGCCGGGTTCTGACCCACCCAGGCCTCGGCCAAGCGGCTGGGTACCAGCGTGGCCAGCTCGTTAGCCAGCAGTTTTTTCGAGCGCAGCTTGGCCTCTTGCAGGCGCTCGGGCAGGTTCACCTCGGGGGCCAGGTTCAGGCGAATGGGTGTGCCTTCTTGCCAGTAGCTTGAAATTTGCAGCACGCCCGGCCCCGACAAGCCCCGGTGCGTGAACAGCAGGTCTTCGTCAAAGTGCATGCGGCCTTTTTTCTCGCCCGTCTCGATGCCCACGGGCAAAGCGAGCCCGGCCAGCTGCGCATAAGGTGCCCAGCCTACGCCGTCAAAGGTCAGGGGCACCAGGCCAGGGCGGCGCTCGACCAGACGCAAACCAAACTGGCTGGCAATGCGGTAGCCCCAGTCGCTGGCCCCGATTTTGGGGATGGACAGGCCGCCCGTGGCCACCACCAGTGTGGTGGTTTGCACGGGGCCATCGCTCGTGCCCAGGGTGTAGTGGGTGTTGTCTTCGGTGGGCGCTTGGACAGACTTCACACTGCACCCGGTGCGGATTTCTACGCCGCCTGCCTGGCATTCAGCCAACAGCATGCGGATGATGTCTTCGGCCGAGTGGTCGCAAAACAGCTGGCCCTTGTGCTTTTCATGAAACGCGATGCCGTGCTTTTGCACCAAATCGATGAAGTCTTGTGGGCTGTAACGCGACAGGGCCGAGCGGCAAAAGTGCGGGTTTTGGCTGATGAAGTGCTTTTGCGGGGCCGAGGCGTCGAGCAGCCGGTTGGTGAAGTTGCAGCGCCCACCGCCGGAGATGCGGATTTTTTCGGCGATTTTGTCGCTGTGGTCGATGACCAGCACCTTCAAGCCGCACTGGCCCGCCACGCCTGCGCAAAACAAACCGGCAGCCCCGGCACCCACGATCACCACATCCCATTGATTCATGGCAGGGAGTTTAAGGGGTGGGTGAGGCTGCCGTTGGTTCGCTTGCACGGCAAGACCCCAGCCATACGGACCGCGCTACGTGCTCCAAAGCTGTGCAGGGTTGGAGTCTGCTCAGCTGGCAATTGAGGTGCACTTTCATGCGCATAGAATGCGCATGAAAGGAGTGACTGCCATGCCAGATCGCGAAACCTCAGCCAAGAAGCCCGTCAATCTTTCACTCAGTGAAGCCCTGGTGCAAGAGTCTCGTGCCTACTGTGGCAACTTGTCGGCCAAGGTCGAAGAGATGCTGCAAGACTATGTGATCACGCAGCGGCAAGCCCGCCAAACCCACCGCCAGCAAGCGCAGCAGGCCGTGGCCGACTGGAATTCGCTTCACGACGCGTCGGGCTCTTACGCCGACGGCCATTCCACGCTGTGACGCGCACGGCCAAGGCACATGCCGCAATTTGACATCCATCTGAACCCCGGCCCGATGCGGGCCACCGTGCCCATGGTGGTGGTGGTTCAGTCTTCATTGTTTGAGGGTTACCGCCGCCGTGTCGTCGTCCCGCTGGTCCTGCGTTCGGCATTGCCTGCGGGTGCCAAATTGGCCGGCACGCGCATGAACCCGGTGTTCAAGATCAAGGGCCAGGCCTTGGTCTTGCACCCGCTGGACATGGTGTCTGTCGCCAGCGATCAGCTGGGGCCATGCGTGGGCAATCTGGCCGATCAGGGCCAGGCGATTGCCGATGCACTGGATGAGCTGCTCACGCGCAGCTGGGGCTGAATTCAGGCCAGTTTTTGTGCGGCATGTGGCTGCGCGGCCCATGCCCGCGCACCTTGGACCACGTCGCCCACCACGATGATGCTGGGGCTTTGCAGGCCTTCGCGGGCCATGGTGTCAGCCAACTCGTCCAGCGTGGTCAGTGCTTCACGCTGCTCGGGCAGGCTGGCGTGCTGCACGATGGCCACGGGTGTGTGTGCGGGCAGGCCCTTCAGCAAGCCGCTGCGGATCTGCGCCAGGCTGCTCACGCCCATGTAGATCACCAGCGTCAATTTGGCCTGGTGCGCAGTGTTGGCCAGCAGTGCCCAGTCGGGGCCGGCGTCGCCGGGTTTGGCGTGGCCCGTCGCAAACACCACCCCGTGTGCATGTTCGCGGTGGGTCAGCGGGGCGCCCAGGCTGCTCATGCCCGCCAACCCGGAGGTGATGCCGTTGACCACCTGCACATCAATGCCCGCTTCGCGCAGATGTTCGACCTCTTCGCCGCCCCTGCCAAATATGAACGGGTCGCCGCCCTTGAGGCGCACCACATGTTCGCCTTCGTGCACGGCAGTGATCATCAGCTTGTCAATGAAGGCCTGCGGCGTGCTCTTGCAGCCGCCGCGCTTGCCCACATGCACGATGCGGGCACTGGGCGAGGCATGCGCCAGCACCGCGTCATTGACCAGATCGTCCACCAGCAGCACCGTGGCGCTGGCAATGGCTTTGACGGCTTTGAGGGTCAGCAACTCAGGGTCACCGGGGCCAGCGCCGACCAGGGTGCAGCTTCCTGCGGCTTGAGTCTTGTCATCGCGTGTGAAGCGTGGCGATCCAGTGTCGGAGGCACCCGCTGTGCTTGCCAAGTCGGAAAACGGTGTGGGGGCGCTCATGCTTGGACCTCACGGAGTATGTGTTGAATTTGCCGCGCAATGGGCTCGGGCACTGGCAGCAGGTTTTGCATAACGTGTTCGATGTAAAGCGCCGTAGCTGCCGCATCAGTGCTGGGTAACTCTGGCAGTTGGGACAGGGGGCCTTCTTGCGGGGCCTGCACGCGCCGTGTCTGGCCGTCTTTGAAAACGTCCATCGCCGGTGTGCGCCGGGCATCGGCCACGCTTTCGCCTTCAGTGCCGCGCAGCAGCAAAGCGTGCTGGGCGGTCAACGCAAAGGTGGCTGACATGGACTGCAAATATTCGGGGTGGGTGTAGCTGCTCACCACCAGGGCGGGACCCTCACAAGGGTTCATGTGCTTGACCAGGCTGTGCCCAGGGTTGCGCAGGCCCACCACCCGGCGCACGGCCAGCAGACGTTCCAGCCCGGCGTGCAGCACGCCCGTGGGCACGAACGCTACTTCACCGGCTTTGACCTGAGGCGATGCGCCGGACGCTGAAATACCCAGTTCAGCCAACACCGCCTGGCTGCTCACCCGCTTGTCTTCGGTGGCTGTGCCGTGCATGACCACCGCCACGCCTTCGCGGGCCAGCAAAAGGGCCAGCAAGGGCGTGAGCACGGGCAGTTTGCGGGCACCGTTGTAGCTGGGCAGCACCACGGTGGGCGCTTGCCCTGTAACGACCTTGTTCAAACGGGCATGCGTGGCGTCCAGGAAACCCGCCATCTCTTCAGGCGTTTCGCCCTTGATGCGCATGGCGATGCAAAAAGCGCCTAATTCCAGATCACTCACTTGCTGGTCAAGAATCTGGCCCAACAAGTCAGCAGCTTGTGCGCGGCCGAGCGCACGCGCGCCGTCTTTGCCGCGTCCGATGTCCTTGATGTAGTGGCTGATGCTCATGGTGAAAAGATGAGGTCCAGTGTTGTGTAAAGCTATTGCTGTGTCTCAGGCCATTTATTTGAGAGGGTGTGCACTTGCCCTGCAAGCGATGGCTTGTCGTCCACTGGCGCTCCATCGCCAGCAATAACCATTCGTTTGCTCAGATGGTCAAACCCTTCAGCACACGGTTGTAGATTGTGAAGGATTTGAGATAACTTTTGGTTATATAGGTATGACCGCAAGGGGTTTAACGACCCCTTCAAACTCACCTCTGAACTGCCGCCAACTCCACGAAAGGCGTCCCCAAACTCCGCAACACATCCCGCACCATCTGCGCCCTTGCCTTGGGGTCGGGCAGTTCGCGTTCGATGCGGATTTTGTCGTTGCCTGCCAGCGGTAGCGACGGGTCAAGTTCAATCGCCCACACGATCGGTCCAATAAACGGGTCGCCTGCGGTGATGAGCGATGGCCAGAACCAAAACTTGGTCGGCGTGGAGTATGTAGATCACATGAAACGGAAAGCGCCGCATTCCTGTTTTGCGAAGTGCGGTTGCGTCGATGGCCGGAAAGGTTTGCGGGTTGCGGCAAATCCGCAGCATGGTTGATTCAAATTCAGCCAAATAGTCAGCGCCCAAGCCTGGTAGCTGGGTTTCGTAAAAAGCGACCTGGTCGAGGTGCTCGGTCAGGGCCGCACGGTGAAATCGATAGATCACCGCAACAGAGCGCGTGCAGCAGCGCTTGCCTCTTCTGAAGACACGCTGGAACTTTGCCCCTGTGTGATCTGTAGGGCACGGCGTTGGGCTTCTGCGTGCCAGGCTTTTTCGATGTCTGCCGTGCTCTGGTATTCCAGCGATATCAACAATTTATGTGCCAAAGCTGCCCGCTCGTGCACGGGCAGATGCAGTGCTGAATGCTCAAGTGTTTGGTGGTTCATGGGGATTCCTTTGTATTGGCAGCATTTTGAACTTTCAAGGCAGGCTGCGCCAGTGTTTGCGGCATCAGGCAGCCACCGCCTCCACCCTCGGCTGCCCCAAACTCCGCAGCACATCCCGCACCATCTGTGCCCGCGCCTTGGGGTCGGGCAGTTCGCGCTCGATGCGAATTTTGTCGTTGCCCGCCAGCTTGATGTGTTTGTTCTTCTGGATGAGGCCAATGATGGCCATGGGGTCCACGGGTGGGTTGGGTTTGAAGGTGATCTGGATCACGCCCGGGGCGGCGTCGACCTTGATGACGCCATAGGGCTGGGTCAGCACACGCAAGCGGTGCACATCGACCAGGGTTTGGGCTTGCGGGGGCAGTTTGCCAAAGCGGTCCACCAGTTCTTCGAGCAGGGCGTCGATCTGGTCGCTGGTTTTGGCGGTGGCCAGCTTTTTGTAGAACGACAGGCGCAGGTGCACGTCGCCACAGTAGTCGTTGGGCAGCAGGGCGGGGGCGTGCAGGTTGATGTCGGTGGTGGCGGTGAGGGGGTTGAGCAAGTCCGGTTCTTTGCCCGCTTTCAGGCTGCGCACCGCTTCGGACAGCATTTCGTTGTAGAGCTGAAAACCCACTTCGAGCATGTTGCCGCTTTGGTTTTCGCCCAGCACCTCGCCCGCGCCGCGAATCTCCAGGTCGTGCATGGCCAAATAAAAACCGCTGCCCAGTTCTTCCATTTGCTGGATGGCGTCGAGTCGCTGTGCGGCTTGTTTTGTCAGGCCTTCGATCTCGGGCACCATCAAATAAGCATAGGCTTGGTGGTGCGAGCGGCCCACGCGCCCGCGCAGCTGGTGCAGCTGGGCCAGGCCGAATTTGTCGGCGCGAGAGATCACGATGGTGTTGGCCGTGGGCACGTCGATGCCGGTCTCGATGATGGTCGAGCACAGCAAGATGTTGTAGCGCTGGGCCACAAAGTCGCGCATCACGCGCTCCAGCTCGCGCTCGGGCATCTGGCCGTGGGCCACGGCGATGCGGGCTTCGGGCAGGATTTCTTCGAGCTTTTGCTTGCGGTTCTCGATGGTCTCGACCTCGTTGTGCAAAAAGTAGCACTGGCCGCCGCGCTTGAGTTCGCGCAGCACCGCCTCGCGGATCACGCCCGTGCCTTCGTTGCGCACAAAGGTCTTGATGGCCAGGCGACGTTGCGGCGCGGTGGCAATCACGCTCAAATCGCGCAGACCTTCCAACGCCATGCCCATGGTGCGGGGAATGGGGGTGGCGGTGAGCGTGAGCACATCGACCTCGGCCCGCAGTGCTTTCATGGCCTCTTTGTGGCGCACGCCAAAGCGGTGTTCTTCGTCGATGATGAGCAGGCCCAGGTCGTGGAACTTGGTGGATTCGCTCAGCAGCTTGTGCGTGCCGACCACGATGTCCACCGTGCCATCGGCAATGCCTTTGAGGGCGGCGGTGACTTCTTTGCCCGACCTGAAGCGCGAGACTTCGGCCACCTTGACGGGCCATTTGGCAAAGCGGTCTTTGAGCGTTTGGTAGTGCTGCTCGGCCAGCAGGGTGGTGGGGGCCAGCAGCGCGACTTGTTTGCCGCCGGTCACAGCCACAAAGGCGGCCCGCAGCGCCACCTCGGTCTTGCCAAAGCCCACATCGCCACAGACCAGGCGGTCCATGGGGCGGGGGCTGATCATGTCTTGAATGACGCAGTGGATGGCGGCCTTTTGGTCGGCGGTTTCTTCAAAACCGAAGTCGTTGGCAAAGGTTTCGTAGTCTTGCGGGCTGTAGCGGAAAGGGTGACCTTCGCGGGCTGCGCGGCGGGCGTAGATGTTGAGCAACTCGGCGGCGGCGTCGCGCACCTGCTCGGCGGCGCGGCGTTTGGCCTTTTCCCACTGGCCGGAGCCCAGTTTGTGCAGCGGCGCTTCGTCGGCGCTCACGCCCGTGTAGCGGCCAATCAGCTGCAGCTGGCTCACGGGCACATAAAGCGTGGCGTCGCCTGCGTATTCCAGGTGCAAAAACTCTTGCAGGGCGGGCGTGCCGTCCTCGTTTTTCTGACCCATGTCCATGTTGACCAGGCCCCGGTAGCGGCCAATGCCGTGCTGGCTGTGCACCACCGGGTCGCCCACGTTCAGCTCGCTCAGGTCTTTGATCAGCGCTTCAACGTCGCTGACCTGTTCCTGCTTTTTGCGGCGGCGGGTGGTGGGGCCTGCGGCAAAGAGTTCGGTCTCGGTCACCAGGTCGATGTTGTGCTCGAACCAATGGAAACCGCTGACCAACGCGGCCGTGGCCATGCCGATTTTTTCGTCGCTGGTCAAAAAGTCTTCGAGGCTGTCAAACACGGGTGGCGTGAGGCCGCTGGAGCGCACGAAGTCGAGCAGGCTTTCACGTCGGCCATCGCTCTCGGCCAGGATCAGCACCCGGCTGGCGCTGCTGCGGATGTGCGCTTGCAAGCGCGAGAGCGGATCTTCGGCGCCGCGAACCACCGTCAACTCGGGCAAGGGCTGGGCGAGGGTGTTGTCAGCCACATCGCTGGTGCCTGCGCGCAGGGCCAATTGGGCATGGCTTTGGGTCAGGGTGTAGAACTGCTCTGCGCTCAAAAACAGCGCATCAGGCGGCAGCACGGGCCGCTCGGGGTCGCCTTGCACCAAGCGGTAGCGGTCGCGGGTGTCTTGCCAAAAGCGCTGGAAGGCGGGCTCCAGATCGCCGTGCAGCACCACGGTGGCGGCATCGGCCTGGCCAGCTCCCAGGTAATCAAACACTGTGGCGGTTTCTTCAAAAAACAGCGGCAGGTAGTACTCAATGCCCGCCGTGGCCACGCCGTTGCCCATGTCTTTGTAAATGCGGCTTTTGGTCGGATCGCCTTCGAGCAGTTCGCGCCAGCGGCTCCTGAACCGCGTACGGGCCGCCTCGTCCATAGGGAACTCGCGCCCCGGTAACAAGCGCACTTCGGGAACGGGGTAAAGGCTGCGCTGGCTGTCGGGGTCGAAAGTGCGGATGGAGTCGATTTCGTCGTCGAACAGGTCCACCCGGTAAGGCACCAACGAGCCCATGGGGAACAAGTCAATCAGGCCGCCGCGCACCGCGTATTCACCGGGGCTGACCACCTGGCTGACGTGTGAGTAACCCGCCAGCGTGAGCTGGGCCTTGAGTTGGGCTTCGTCGAGCTTTTGTTTGACCTTGAACTCGAAGGTGTAGCCCGCCAAAAAGGACGGCGGGGCTAGGCGATAGAGCGCGGTGGTGGCGGGCACCAGCACCACGTCGGCGCTTTCGGGGTGGTTGCGCTGTTTGATGCGCCAGAGGGTGGCCAAGCGCTCGCTGATCAAGTCTTGGTGGGGCGAAAACGTGTCGTAGGGCAGGGTTTCCCAGTCGGGAAACAGGACGCAGCGCAGATCGGGCGCAAAAAACACCAGCTCATCCATCAGGCGCTGGGCGTCGGCCGCGTCACTGGTGACGATGGCGGTGAGCTTGCCGGCCTTTTTTTCGCGCTGGGCCAGTTGGGCCAGCAGCACGGCATCAGCCGATCCGGCGGGGCGGGGAAGGGTAAATCGTTTGCCGGAAATCAGGCTGGGCAGTTGCATGGTGTGTGCGCTGGGCAATGGCGAAGAAAAAAGCAAAACACCCCCCGCCGAAATGGAGGGGGGTGTGAACATGTGAGTTGGACGTGATTTTAGAGTCTTTGTGACCTTGGGCAGGCCGATGGTGGTCGTTAAGCACAGTCTTCGGTAGGTCGGCTTGGGTCGCGTCACCGGGCCTGTGGCGCACCGGGTAATGTCGGAGCTGAAGCTGCCGACCTACGGGGGCCGTGTATTGGTAGGTCGGTGGTCGAAGACCCCGACATGGGCCTGTGCCGAAGCAGAAAAACGTCGGACCTGACGGTACCGACCTACGGGGGCCGTGTATTGGTAGGTCGGTGGTCGAAGACCCCGACATGGGCCTATGCCGAAGCAGAAAACCTCGGACCTGGCGGTACCGACCTACGGGGGGCCGTGTATTGGTGGGTCGGTGGTCGAAGACCCCGACATGGGCCTGTGCCGAAGCAGAAAAACGTCGGACCTGGCGGTACCGACCTACGGGGGCCGTGTATTGGTAGGTCGGTGGCTTCAGCCCCGACAAATGTTTGCGTCACTTCAGACCCTGTCGTGGCCGAAGCCACCGATCTGCAAAACTACAATGCCAAGCTATGACCGACCGCAGCATCTCGACTTGTTTTCACGCCCTCATCCCCTGTGCGGGCACGGGCAGCCGTGCGGGCACGGTGCAACCCAAGCAATACCAACAGGTGGCCGGGCAGCCCATGGTCATGCTCACGCTGCAGGCTTTGGCGCAGGTGCCTCAGCTGGCCAGTGGTTGGGTGATTTTGTCGCCCGGTGATGACCATGTCTGGGTCGAGCAGGCTTGGCCCCAGCGTTTCAAGCGCCTGGCCTGTGGCGGTGCCAGCCGCGCCGAGAGCGTTTTCAACGGCCTGCAAGCCATGCTGGCCGCAGGCCTTGACCCGCAAGACTGGGTGCTGGTGCACGATGCGGCGCGTTGTTTGGTGTCGCACGAGTCGGTGACTCGCTTGATCGAAACTTGCCAGCACGATGCCGTGGGCGGCCTGCTGGCCCTGCCTTTGCCCGATACGCTCAAAACCGAAGAGAGTGGGCGCGTGGCGGCCACCGTACCGCGTGAACACAAATGGCTCGCTCAAACCCCGCAAATGTTCCGTTTGCAGATGCTGCACGATGCGCTGGCCGATGTGGCGGGCAGTGGTTTTGCAGGCATCACCGACGAGGCCAGTGCCATCGAACGGCTGGGTATGAAGCCCCGTCTTGTCGAAGGCTCAGCACAGAATTTCAAAGTCACTTACCCGGCCGACTTCGCGTTGGCCGAGGCGATCATCAGGAGCAGAACATGAGTTTCAGAATCGGTGAAGGCTGGGACGTCCATGCCCTGGTGCCGGGGCGCAAGCTGATTTTGGGCGGGGTGGAGATTCCCCACACCACAGGGTTGCTCGGTCACTCGGATGCCGATGTGCTCCTGCACGCCATCACCGATGCGGTGCTGGGCGCGGCGGGTTTGGGCGACATCGGACGGCATTTTCCGGACACGGACGCGAAGTTCAAAGGCGCTGATTCATCCGTGCTGCTGACCGAGGCCATGCGCCGGGTGCGTGAGCGTGGTTGGGAGTTGGTGAATGTGGACAGCACCATCGTGGCCCAGGCCCCCAAGCTGGCGCCGTACATGGCGGCGATCAACGCTTCAGTGGCACAAGCCCTGGGCGTTGCCCCTGATCAGGTCAATGTGAAAGCCAAGACCGCTGAAAAGCTCGGCCCCGTGGGCATGGGCCAGAGCATGGAAGCCCGCGCCGTTGCTTTGTTGACCAAACCTTGACCCGACATGGGGCCTGTGCCTTCAGCTGAAAACGTCGGACTCTTCGAGTGCCGACCTACAGGGCGTTGACATCTTGCAGGTCGGCGGTCGAAGACTCCGACATGGCTTGTAGGTCGGCGGTCGAAGACTCCGACATGGGGCGTAGGTCGGCGGTCGAAGACTCCGACATGGCTTGTAGGTCGGCGGTCGAAGACTCCGACATGGGGCC
>NZ_LFYT02000022.1 GCF_001270065.2 Limnohabitans planktonicus II-D5 | reverse complement strand
CCCTGCGCAGATCGTAGGACAAGGTCCCGAGGCGATCAAGCGGTGCCTCGCCGACCTTATCGCCAGCAGGCTGGCTCCTACACACATGTCCCCTGTAGGAGCTTGCCCTGCAAGCGATAAGCCTTCGCCCCATCGCCAGCAGGCTGGCTCCTACAAACCCATGTCCCCTCGTAGGAGCTTACCCTGCAAGCGATAAGCCTTCGCCCCATCGCCAGCAGGCTGGCTCCTACAAATTCAACAGCCGCAGCAGATCCATTCCCCTGTAGGAGCTTGCCCTGCAAGCGATGAGCCTTCGCTACCCCTCATCGCCAGCAGGCTGGCTCCTACAAACTCAAGAGCACCAGCAGATTCATTCCCCTGTAGGAGCTTGCCCTGCAAGCGATCAGCCCCTGATTGCCCCAGTCACCGGCGAAAAATCGGATGAGTTAGAATCACGCCCATTCCGAGGAGCGTTGCAGCGCCCACCAGCCCCAAAGCTGGCAGCAGGCGTGAGGCTCGGAACCTTCAAACAGCAACGACGCTCATCCACTCGACGTGCGGTGAGCCTGTAACTTCCATTCAGTGCTTTCATCCACGCGTGTGGCCTTTTCACATTGCTTTGGAGCTTTTCTCATGAATGCACGTATGCCTTCCACCGTCAACGCTGATTGCGTGATTGCCGACATCGGCTTGGCCGATTGGGGCCGCAAAGAAATCAAAATCGCCGAGACCGAAATGCCCGGCCTGATGGCCATCCGCGAAGAGTTCAACGCAGCTCAACCCTTGAAGGGCGCTCGCATCACCGGCTCGCTGCACATGACCATTCAGACGGCCGTGCTGATCGAGACCCTGCAAGCCTTGGGTGCCGATGTGCGTTGGGCTTCTTGCAACATCTTCTCGACCCAAGACCACGCCGCTGCCGCGATTGCTGCCAAGGGTACGCCTGTGTTCGCCATCAAGGGCGAGACCCTGGCCGATTACTGGGACTACACCCACCGTATTTTTGACTTTGGCCCCGCTGGCTCCGAAGGCGAAGGCCCCAACATGATTCTGGACGACGGCGGCGACGCCACCTTGCTCATGCATTTGGGCAAGCGCGCCGAAACCGACGCTTCCTTGATCGCCAACCCCACCAGCGAAGAAGAGACCTGCCTCTTCAACGCCATCAAGGCCAAGCTGGCTGTGGACCCCACCTGGTACAGCCGCAAGGGCGCGCACATCATCGGCGTGACCGAAGAAACCACCACCGGCGTGCTGCGCCTGAACGAGATGGCCGCCAAGGGCAGCCTGATGTTCCGCGCCATCAACGTGAACGACTCGGTGACCAAGAGCAAGTTTGACAACCTGTACGGCTGCCGCGAATCCTTGGTCGATTCGATCAAGCGCGCCACCGACGTGATGATCGCGGGCAAAGTCGCTTGTGTGGCCGGTTACGGCGACGTGGGCAAGGGCTCGGCCCAAGCCTTGCGCGCTTTGAGCGCCCAAGTCTGGGTGACCGAGATTGACCCGATCAACGCACTGCAAGCCGCGATGGAAGGCTACAAAGTCGTGACCATGGAATACGCCGCTGACAAGTGCGACATCTTCGTGTCCGCCACCGGCAACAAGAACGTGATCCGCTACGAGCACATGGCCGCCATGAAAGACGAAGCCATCGTCTGCAACATCGGTCACTTCGACAACGAAATCGATGTCGCTTCGCTGGACAAGTGCCAGTGGGACGAGATCAAGCCCCAGGTCGACCACATCATCTTCCCCGATGGCAAGAAGATCACCCTGCTGGCCAAAGGCCGTTTGGTGAACCTGGGTTGTGCCACGGGCCACCCCAGCTTCGTGATGTCTTCCTCGTTTGCCAACCAGACGATTGCGCAGATCGAGTTGTTCACCAAGCAAGACCATTACGAGTCCGGCAAGGTCTATGTGTTGCCCAAGCACCTCGATGAAAAAGTGGCCCGCCTGCACCTGAAAAAGGTCGGTGCGATGCTGACCGAACTCAGCGATGAGCAAGCCGCTTACATCGGTGTGTCGAAAAACGGTCCTTACAAGGCCAACACTTACCGCTATTGATGCGCAAAGTGGGTTGAGGGGTTCAGCCTTCGTGGTGTTTTTGCGACGTCACGTCGGGGCTGAAGCCGCCGACCTACAGATGCAGCTCCGTAGGTCGGTGGCTTTAGCCCCGACATGTTCGTCGCGCCACCATCGCCTGCTGATCCCTCCCACCATTGTTTGATTGAAACCCCACCGCATGCGCATTGACCAACTTCTCGTCGAACGTGGCTTGGCCGCTTCTCGCTCTCAAGCCCAGCGACTGATTGCTGGGGGTGTGAAGTGGCAGCAGCCCGACGGCACTTGGCGCACCGTCGTCAAAAACCGCGACGAGGTGCCCGAAAGCGCAGCCCTGGAGTTGCTGGACGATGCCGAGTCGCGCTATGTCTCGCGCGGCGGGCTCAAGCTCGAAGGCGCTTTGAAGGCCACAGGCGTTCAGGTCGATGGCTTGCGTTGCCTGGATGTGGGTCAAAGCACTGGCGGTTTCACCGACTGCTTGCTGCAGCACGGCGCGGCCGAGGTGGTGGGCATTGACGTGGGCCATGCCCAAGTGCACCCGCGCATTCGTGAGGACGAGCGCGTGGTTTGCATTGAGGGTGTGAACGCCCGCGAGCTGGAGCCTGGCGATGAACGCATTCCGGATGCGCTGGATGGCTTTGATGTGATGGTGGGCGATGTGTCGTTCATTTCGCTCACGCTGGTCTTGCCCGGTGTGGTGCATCTGCTCAAACCCACGGGCCAATTGCTGATGCTGGTCAAACCCCAGTTTGAGCTTCAGCCAGGCCAAGTGGGCAAGGGCGGCATCGTGAAAGACGACACCCATTTCCCGTTCATCGAAAACCGTGTGCGCACGGCTTTGACCGAGTTGGGCATGCAGGTCACTGCATGGCTGGACAGCCCGATTGCGGGCGGTGACGGCAATCACGAATTTTTTGTGCTGGCCTGCTGGCCTGACCCGGCGGCAGTTTTGCCTGCGCGTGAAAAGCGGCGGGTTGAACACGAGGCCGATCTGGCCGCCAAGGCCTATGCCAAGGCCAATGACTATTGAATGTTTGAAGGTGTTGTGATGTCTGGTTTGAAACTGCCCATCAGCCTGGAATTTTTTCCTCCCAAAACGCCCGAAGGCGCTGAAAAACTGCGCGGTGTGCGCGAGAAACTGTACGCCCTGAAGCCTGAGTTTTGCTCGGTCACTTATGGGGCAGGCGGGTCTACGCAAGAAGGCACGTTCTCGACAGTGAGTGCCATCCTGAGCGAGGGTGTTGCAGCTGCTTCGCACTTCTCGTGCATTGGCGCGACCAAGGCTTCGGTGCGCGAAGAGCTGGCCACGCTCAAGGCCATGGGCGTTAAGCGCCTGGTGGCTTTGCGCGGTGATTTGCCCAGCGGCTACGGGGCGGGTGGCGAGTTCCATTACGCCAGTGATCTGGTGAGTTTCATCCGCACCGAGACCGGTGACGACTTTCATATCGAAGTGGCGGCATACCCCGAGATTCACCCGCAGGCCAAGTCGCCCGAAGCCGACTTGCAGGCTTTTGCCACCAAGGTCAAGGCCGGTGCCAACTCAGCCATCACACAATATTTTTACAACAGCGATGCCTACTTCCGCTTTGTAGACGACGCCTACAAGCTCGGTGTGGACGTGCCCGTGGTGCCGGGCATCATGCCGATTACCAGCTCGTCGCAGTTGCTGCGTTTTTCCGACGCTTGTGGTGCCGAAATCCCGCGCTGGATCAGGTTGCGTTTGCAGGGCTATGGCGATGACATCGAGTCCATCAAGGCCTTTGGCCTGGATGTGGTGAGTGACTTGTGCGAGCAGCTCATCAACGGCGGCGTACCCGCCATTCATTTTTACACCATGAACCAGAGTGCGGCGACCACCGAAATTTTGCGCCGACTTATGGATTCGGCCCCATGAAGTCTGAACCGTGTGTTGCCAGTTGGGAGGATTTTGTGGGAGCTTCCAGCCAAGCGAAAAGCCAGTGGTTCACAAGCGTCTGATCGCCAGCAGGGCTAGCTCCCACAAGGAGCAAGATTGAAGTCACCCCGCAAACTTCACAGGGCCGGATCAATATAGCGCCGACATCAAGCGCAAGGTCATTGCCCTGGCGGCGGCGCTCCTACAGGTTTCCATGGGCTTGCAAGTAGGAGCGGCGCCCTCGCCGCGATTTGGCTTGTACGCAAGCACCATCGTCCGGGGCGGGGCTCCTTCAAGTTGAGACTTCCGAGAAGGGCTTCAGCGTTCGTCGAAGCTCACCACCACGCGGCCGCTGGTGGGGCGGGCTTGGCAGGACAGCACGAAGCCTTGATCGACTTCGGGCTTTTCGAGGGTGAAGTTTTTGTCCATCACGGTCGTGCCTTCGGTCACTTTGCAGCGGCAGGTGCAGCACACGCCGCCTTTGCAGGAGTAGGGCAGGTCCAGGCCCATGGCCAGCGCGATGTCGAGGATTTTCTCGTTCTTGTTCATCGGCATGTCGTAAGGCTTGCCGTCGAGCACCACGGTGAGTTGCACTTCACCGCCGTCGCGGGTCGCCTTGTGACCCAGCACGGCCTGGCTGCGCTGCTCGGGGCTCAGGGCTTCAAGCGTGGGCGAGGTGAAGCGTTCGGTGCGGATGCGCTCGGCCTTGACGCCAGCATCGAGCAAGGTCTTCTCGGTTTCTTCGATCATGGCTTCAGGGCCGCAGATGAAGACTTCGTCCATGCTGCCCACGGGCAGAAAGGCGTCGATGATGGCGCGCACTTTGGCGGCGTCGATGCGGCCTTCGAGCAGCGGCACCTCTTGCGCCTGGCGTGAGAGGATGTGGATCAGCGTGAGGCGTGAGGGGTAGCGGTCCTTGAGGTCTTGCAGCGCTTCATTGAACATGACACTGTCCATGCGGCGATTGCCATAGACCAAGGTGAATTTGGAGTCGGGCTGTTCTTCGAGCGTGGTGGCCAGGATCGACAAAATCGGTGTGATGCCTGAACCGGCAGCAAATCCCACGCGGTGGATGGCGCGCTGTTTTTGCACGGTGAAGCGCCCATCGGGCGGCATCACGCGCAGGGTGTCGCCTGCTTTCAGTTGCGTAGCGGCCCAGTTGGAAAACACGCCGCCTTCGACCGGGCGAATACCCAGCTCCAACTCGCCTTGATGCAGTTGGCTGCGGGCCGAACTGATGGAATAGCTGCGGCGCACATCCGCGTCGCCTATGGTGGCGCGTACGGTGAGAAACTGGCCAGGCTGGAAGTCGAACTGCGTACGCAGCTCGGAGGGCACGGCCAAGGTGATGGCCACGGAGCCAGCGGCTTCGGGTGTGACGCGTGAAACTGTCAGGTCATGAAAGCGCATGATGGTTCGCTCTTTTTTCGGTTCAGTAGGGTTTGAAGTAGTCGAACGGTTCCATGCAGTCCAGGCACCTGTACAGGGCCTTGCAGGCGGTGGAGCCGAAATGGGAGGTTTCGGTGGTGTTGGCCGAGCCGCATTGCGGGCAGTGGACCACTTCGGTTTTGGTCCCGCGTGCCGCGAACTGCACCACGTTGGCCCCACCCGACGGCGCGCTGGCGCAGGCGTGTGGTGGTGCAATGCCATAGGCCCGCAGCTTGTCTTTGGCCGCTTCGGTCATCCAGTCGGTCGTCCAGGCGGGGGCCAGTTGGGTGACCACCGTGGCTTGCAAGCCGCCTGCAGACAGTGCGGCTTTCACGTCGTCTTCGATCTGGCCCATGGCGGGACAACCGCTGTAGGTGGGGGTGATGACCACTTCCAGTCCTTGGGCACCTTCGCGCACGTCGCGCAATATGCCCAACTCGCGCAGAGAGACCACGGGAATTTCCGGGTCGCTCAGGTGTTCGATCAGGGCCCAGGCGCGTTGCTCAATCTCCGTCATCGCGAGCGAAGAAGTCTCCGTCATCGCGGGCGAAGCGCGGCGATCCAGTGGCTGTTGTGCTGCGCTGGCTGTGAGGGTTGGTGTGGTCATGGTGGCCCAGTGGTTTTACCAAGTGGCGCCGGGGTGCTGGCGCGCCAGGGTTTGCATTTCGGCCAGCACAAAACCCAGGTGTTCCGAGTGGATGCCTTGCTTGCCGGTGGTCACAAAGCCGCCTGCGGCAGGGCGCTGCAGTGTGGCTTGCGTCAGGGCCTCGTCCACGATCTGGTTCCAGTTGGCTTGCAAGGCGGTCATGTCAATGCCGGTGCCGTTGGCCTGTGCCGCTGCTTCTTGCGGGCTGGCGCTCCAGAATTCCTGTGTGTAGGGCAGCAGTTGGTCGATCGCGGTTTGTGCCTTGGCGTGCGACCGTTCGGTGCCGTCGCCCAAGCGTACCAGCCAGTCGCGTGAGTGGCGCAAGTGGTAGCGCACTTCTTTGAGCGACTTGGCGGCAATCGCGGCCAGTTGTGCGTCCTTGGACGCTTGCAGCTGATCCCACACCAGCACCATCAGGCTGCTGTAGAGGAAGTTGCGCACGATGGTCATGGCAAAGTCGCGGTCGCCTTGCGCGGTGGCCGACATGAGTGGCATGTGGGGCAGCTCGCACAGCGTGTAGTTTCTAAAGTCTGGCACGTCGCGGAAGTAGGCCAGCGTGTCCTCGGTCGCACCGTTGCCGATTTGCGCGGCGGCGTGCTGATACAGCATGCGGGCTTGGCCGATCAGGTCAAGGCTGTTGTTGGACAGCGCGATGTCTTCTTCGAGGATGGGGCCGTGGCCGCACCATTCGGCATTGCGCTGACCGAGGATCAGGGCGTTGTCTGCGAGGTGAAGCAGGTAGTCGACCGGGGCATTGAGTGTGGAGTGTGGAGTGTGGAGTGTGTTCATATTGGACGAGTCTGGTGCATGACGCTCAACGCTCAACGCTGAGCGCTGAACGACGGACATGAATCACATGTGTCCGACTTCGTCGGGGATTTGGTAGAAGGTGGGGTGGCGGTAAACCTTGTCGCTGGCGGGCTCGAAGAACTCGCCTTTGTCATTGGGCTCGCTCGCCGAAATGGTGGCCGAGGGCACCACCCAGATGCTCACGCCTTCCTGGCGGCGGGTATAGACGTCCCGCGCCATTTGCAGTGCGTGTTGTGCGTCAGAGGCGTGCAGGCTGCCGCAGTGCTTGTGTTCCAGGCCTTGCTTGGAGCGGACAAAGACTTCCCAAAGGGGCCATTCCTTGAGTGCGGGGGTGTTGGCCGTTGTGTTCATGCTGCTTCCTTCAGTTGACGCGTTTGTTGTTTCTTGGCGTGGGCAATGGCTGCTTCGCGCACCCAAGTGCCGTCGTTCCAGGCCTTGACGCGCGCACCCAAGCGTTCCTTGTTGCAGGGGCCGTTGCCATTCACGGTGGCCCAGAATTCGTCCCAGTCGATCTGGCCATAGTCATGGGCTTGACGCGCCTCATTCCACTTCAGGTCGGGGTCGGGTAATGTCACGCCCAGCACCTTGGCTTGCGGCACAGTGGCATCGACAAATTTCTGACGCAGGTCGTCGTTGCTGATGCGCTTGATACCCCAGCGCATGCCTAATGCGCTGTTGGGGCTGTCGGCGTCGGGTGGCCCGAACATGGCCAGGCACTTCCACCACCAGCGGTTGACCGCGTCTTGCACCATGGCTTTTTGTTCGGCCGTGCCTTGCATCATGACCAGCAGCGCTTCGTAGCCCTGGCGCTGGTGGAAGCTTTCTTCTTTGCACACGCGCACCATGGCACGGGCATACGGGCCATACGAGCAGCGGCACAGCGGGATTTGGTTCATGATGGCCGCGCCATCGACCAGCCAGCCGACCACGCCCATATCGGCCCAGTTGAGGGTGGGGTAGTTGAAGATGGAGCTGTACTTGGCTTTGCCGGTGTGCAGGGCGTCGAGCATCTGGTCGCGGCTGGTGCCCAAAGTTTCTGCGGCGCTGTACAAATAGAGCCCGTGGCCGGCTTCGTCTTGCACTTTGGCAATCAGAATGGCTTTGCGTTTGAGGCTGGGGGCGCGGCTGATCCAGTTGCCTTCGGGCAGCATGCCGACAATTTCACTGTGGGCGTGTTGACTGATCTGGCGCACCAGCGTCTTGCGGTAGGCGTCTGGCATCCACTCGCGCGGCTCAATGCGGCCGTCGGCGTCGATGCGCTCATCAAATTGGGCTTGCAGCGCTTGTTCACTGGCGCTCGCTTGCTTGGGGACGGCCTTAAGGCCTGCGGACTTTGCGTCGTCCTGATCGGAAACGCTAAAGGATTGCGTGTACATGGGCTTCTCCCGCGCCGGACAGATGGAATGATTGTGGCGCTGGCCGTAGTATAGCAATTAACCGACCGGCCGGTCGGTTAATTTTTGCCCATCGCCTCAGGATTTTCCCTGAGTCCCTCCCTTGAGTCCGTAAGCACCCCTGAGCATAGTGATCCGGCTCGCTGAAGTTTGAATTTTTTGGGCCGTCACTGCATATGGTTTTGGCCCGATGAATTCTGAGCCGTGTGTTACCAGTTGGGAATATTTTGTGGGAGCTTGCGAGCCAAGCGAAAAGTCTGTGGACCGCAAGCGTCTGATCGCCAGCAGGGCTAGCTCCCACAGGGTGCAAGGTTGAAGTCACCCTGCAGACTTAACAGGGCTGGATCAATAGCGTTCAGCGTTCTCCGCCCAACGCCCAACGCCCAACGCTCAACGCCCAACGCTCAAGAAGATTCCACTTGCCAGCTCTTTCCTGTGCCGCGTGCCAAGGCGGGGCCCACCACATCCAGTGCCTTGCGGATTTGGTCTTTCAGGGTGAAGGGCGGGTTGATCACGAACATGCCGCTGGCCACTAGGCCGCCCTCGTCGCCGGGGCCACGGCCAATGGCCAGTGTGGCGTTAAGCCAGGGTTTTTGAGCCTGATTGGACAGGGTGCGCAGGCGGCGTGGCAGTTCGTGCGCTTCTGGGCGCGGGATGATCGGGTACCAAACCAGATACGTGCCGGTCGAAAAGCGCTTGAGGTAGTCCTGGATGACGCTGGCGACCTTGCTGTAATCTGATTTGATCTCATAGCTGGGGTCTATCAACACCATGGCCCGCTTTGAGCCTGTTGCCGATGCCGGGGGGGGCAAAAGTTTCTTGAGGGCCTCAAAGCCGTCTTCTCGGCTGACGGTGATGCTGCGGCCAGCATCGAGTTGGGCGATGTTGGACATCAGTGATTTGCTGTCTGTGGGGTGAAGCTCAAACAGCCGCAGGCGGTCACGCGACTCATGGCGCATGAGGCGCTGCATCAAAAAAGGCGATCCAGGGTAAATGCGAGCTTGTCCGTTGGGATTGAAGCTGGAGATTTGTTCCAGATAGTCTTCAATGGGCTCGGGGATGCTGTCCAGCTTTTCGAGGGCAGCCAGCAGTTTGAACAGACCGTCTTCAGCCTCGGCGCCTTTTTGGGAGTAATCGCCGTCCAGCCGGTACAGGCCAGCCCCTGAATGGGTGTCGATCAATGTAATGCCAGCCTCTTTTTGCATGAGGTGGCGCATGGTGGCGAGCAGCGTGATGTGCTTGAGCACATCCGCATGGTTGCCCGCATGGAAGGCGTGTCTATAACTGAACATGCGTCGATGGTAACCAATTACACCTGCAAGTCCTTGATTTTTCGTATAATGATGGGCTTCGCAGCGATTTTTGTGGTCCCGCGGCGAAGAAGCTCAGCCCATCAAAAAGCTGGCAAATTCCCACCTAAGAGGCTCCCAACAGAGGAGCACCGACCGTGGAAAAGGACCCGACAAACCTTTCTTTCAAAGAAAAAACTCATGACAACAACTTTCAGCGCAAAACCCGCTGAGGTCGTGCACGAGTGGTTTGTGATTGACGCGACCGACAAGGTCCTCGGACGAGTAGCCAGCGAAGTTGCTCTCCGTTTGCGCGGCAAACACAAGGCCATTTACACGCCTCACGTCGACACCGGTGACTTCATCGTCATCATCAATGCTGCCCAGCTCAAAGTGACTGGCACCAAGACACTGGACAAAGTGTATTACCGTCACTCGGGCTATCCCGGCGGTATCACTGCCACCAACTTCCGCGACATGCAAGCCAAGCACCCTGGCCGCGCACTCGAGAAGGCTGTCAAGGGCATGCTGCCCAAGGGCCCACTCGGTTACGCCATGATCAAGAAACTCAAGGTGTATGGCGGCGCAGAGCACCCACACACCGCCCAACAGCCTAAAGTGCTGGACATCTAAGGAGCCTTGAGATGATTGGTGAATGGAACAATGGCACAGGCCGTCGCAAATCCAGCGTCGCCCGCGTGTTTCTGAAAAAAGGCACTGGCAAGATCACGGTCAATGGCAAGGACATCCAAGCCTATTTTGGCCGCGAGACTTCGATCATGATCGCCAAGCAACCCCTCATGTTGACCAACCATGCCGAAACTTTCGACATCATGATCAACGTGCACGGCGGTGGCGAATCCGGTCAAGCCGGTGCATCGCGCCACGGCATCACCCGCGCCCTGATTGACTACGACGCATCGCTCAAGCCTATGCTGAGCCAAGCTGGTTTCGTCACTCGCGACGCCCGTGAAGTCGAACGTAAAAAGGTCGGCTTGCACTCCGCTCGTCGCCGCAAGCAATTCTCGAAGCGTTAATCCGCTTTTTGTTTTTGCCAAAAGCCGCCCCGGTTCGCTGTGGCGGCTTTTTTCATGGCCTGAGAGGACTCAAAAGCCCATGAGCCCTGTAACGTTACTGAGGGGTTCTTGAGCGGTAATTCCCGACAAGCGCGCTATACTATTTGGAATTGAACCGGAGAAACACCATGAGCGCTGTTGCTGAAAATATCCAGACCGAAATGCCCGCACCGATTGTCTTCACCGACAGCGCTGCCGCCAAAGTGGCCGACCTGATCGCCGAAGAGGGCAACCCGGATCTGAAGCTGCGCGTATTCGTCCAGGGCGGCGGCTGCTCGGGCTTTCAGTATGGTTTCACCTTCGATGAAATCACCAATGAAGACGACACCACCATGAGCAAAAACGGTGTGTCCTTGCTGATCGACGCCATGAGCTACCAGTACCTGATTGGGGCCGAGATCGATTACAAAGAAGACCTGCAAGGCGCGCAGTTCGTGATCAAGAACCCCAATGCCACATCCACTTGCGGTTGCGGTTCGTCCTTCTCGGCTTGATCGGATAAGTCGGCGAGCAAAACTCGAAGAGCATCAACGGGGGTAAATGGCCCCCAAAACACGGGCGCCTCTGGCGCCCGTGACGTTTGGCAGGCTCGAAGTTTCCCGGCGCATCGTCTTGAAGGCCAGCCAGGCAAAGGCGGCGGCTTCGACCTGCAGGGGCGGCAGCCCATGGTGTTCACTGTTGACCACGTCCACACCAGGCAAATGTTCTGACAACTCCCGCATCAATTGGCCGTTCAAGGCACCGCCGCCGCACACGATCAGGGTGCGTGCTTCGGGTGCAAAGTGCAAAATGTCCTGGCTACAGGCCAGTGCCGTGAAGGTGCAAAGCGTGGCTTGCACATCGACAGCAGACACATCAGGAAATGGCTGCAGGTGCTGTGCTAGCCAGACCGGATTGAAAAGATCTCGCCCAGTGCTTTTGGGCGGTTGCCTGTGAAGGAAGGGCTCTTGATACAGGCTGTAGAGCAACTCCGGGTCGCGCTGGCCTGAAGCGGCCCAGGCACCATTGCGGTCAAAAGCCTGGCCCGTATGCGTGTTGCACCAGTAATCCATCAAGGCATTGCCCGGCCCGCAATCCCAGCCCAAAACGTCCCCGTCGGGTGACAACACGCTCAGGTTGGAGATGCCGCCAATGTTGAGCACAGCCACGCAGGCATCGGGCTGAGCAAACAGGCCGTGGTGGAAGGCGGGCACCAGCGGGGCACCTTGGCCGCCTGCAGCCAGGTCGCGGCTGCGAAAATCCGCCACCACATCGATGCCTGTGAGTTCCGCCAGCAAAGAGGGGTTGTTCAGCTGCAGCGTGTAGCCCACCGCCGCCTGGTGCAGGGCGGGGTTGGCGTCGAATTCCAGAGGGCGATGTCGCACAGTCTGGCCGTGTGCACCAATGGCCGTGATGTGCTCAGATGTCAAGGCGCTTTTGTTCAGCAAGACGTGCACCACCTGCGCGTAATGCCGGGCAATCTGGTTGCCTGCCAGGGCACCGAGGTGCAGCTCGTCGTCGCCGCGCTGGTTCAGTTGGAGCAAGGCAGCACGAAAAGAGGCGTCAAACGGTTCAAATGCATGGTCAAGCACCTGAATGCGACCGTGTTCGTCCAAGCGCGCGAGCACGCCGTCCACGCCGTCCAGAGAAGTGCCTGACATCAGGCCAATGTAGTGAGAGGAGGTCATGCGGAGAAAAGCGTCAAGGGGTTCAAAAGCAGGCGATTGCAGGGGACCCATCCAAGGGTATCAAAATCCGGCAGGCCATTGAAAAAGGGCCTTGCGGCCCCTTTTTCACTGAATGTTGATTTCGCGCATTTGCGCGGCTGCCTGTAGCTGACTTCGGGTCTGGCCCACCAGAACATTGAACTTGGCCATGGCCGCAGGGCTGATGGGCGAACTTTGCGCTTGCTGGATGATTTTTTGTGGATCAACGTGAACGCCATTGACCCGAAATTCAAAGTGCAGGTGTGGCCCGGTTGACCAGCCGGTGGACCCCACTGCACCCACCACCTGGCCTTTTTGCACAGTCTGGCCCTTGCGAACCTGTATGCGGCTGAGGTGTGCGTACACCGTGGTGTGGTTGTTGCCATGGCGAACAATCACCATGTTGCCAAAGCCGCCCTGAACCCCTGCAAACTCCACCACGCCATCTCCTACGGTTTGGGCTGGTGTGCCAGTAGGTGCCGCGTAGTCCACGCCGCGATGCGCCTGCATGGTCTGGAAGATGGGATGCAAACGCATGCTGAAGCCGCTTGTTTTGCGTGAAAAAGCCACCGGTGATGCGAGGTAGGCGCGGCTCAGACTCTTGCCGTCCAAGCTGTAGTAATTGCCCTTTTGGCCGGGTTCTTGAAACCAGACCGCTTCATAGGTCTTGTTGTCGTTGTTGAACTCGGCACTCAATACACGCCCTGTACGCAAGGGCTCGCCATCGGCTTCCAGCACTTCATAAATCACGGAAAAGCGAGCGCCCTTGCGCAAGGTGCGGTGAAAGTCGATTTGGTTGGAGAAAATCTGGGTCAATTGGCTGATGACGGAATCGGGCAAACGTGCCTCGTCCGCAGCGTCATACAAGGAGCTGGCCACCGTGCCACCCGTCATGCGGATGCTGGTGTTCATGGGCGATGTTTCAAGTGAGGCTTGCAGTCCCTGGGCTGTACGCTGAACCTTCATGCGCTGGAAAAAAGTATCGTTTTCGCTTTTGAGCCATCGCACGTTCAATTCGCTGAGCAACTGCTCGCCGGTTAACTCAGCGGATACCGAGCGTCCGGCTTGCTGCAAAGCCAGTCTGGCCAGCGGGTTGCTGCGCAAAAAAGCAGCCGCTTGTGCATCGACCAAGCCGAGGCGACGCAACAGGCTTTCTGGTGTGTCAGCTGAGCGGGTGGTGTCGGTGCGCGTCAAACGCAACTGTGAAAGGTCCAAAACGGCGGCTTGGGCTTGAAGCTGCGGAATCTCGATAGGGGTGGTCACTGTGACCACGGGTTGGTCAGCGATGTCGGGGCCCAGATTGACAATGGCAAACGCGCCACCACCGCCTGCCAGCAGGACCGAAGCCAAGCTGATGCTGATGGTTTTGGGATGGCGAGTCAGCAAGCGCACGACGGGCTGGCTGAACTTGGCCAGATGTGGGTGCTGGCCATCGAGCCAAGCCAGGCCTTTTTGAATGCTGTGGAGTGTTCGGCCTAAGAGGTGGCTGAACCTTTGCAAACTGCTCAGGCTCGCAGAGGAGACCTGCTGGCGAAGGGAAGTGAAAAACGACATTTTTTTGAAAATTTGTGACACAAATCGACCAGCAATCTGTGCTCAGCAGCAAAGGGGAGAATGCCGACTCTAAAATGAGCGACTTTCTAAAAGGCCGATTTTAAGGGCCCACACCCATTTGACCTCAGAAAAAACCCTTATGAATCAAGCGCTTGTTACAAAATACCCCGTCACAGACAGAACTTTGAATGCTTTGGAGGTCACTTTGAGGGGGTGCGAAGAGCTGATCCCCAAAGAGGACTGGCTGCAAAAGCTGGCCAAATCCGAAGTCACCGGTGTGCCTTTGCGCATCAAGCTGGGTCTGGACCCGACCGCCCCCGACATCCACATTGGCCACACGGTGGTGCTCAACAAGATGCGCCAGCTGCAGGACCTGGGGCACCAAGTCATCTTTTTGATTGGCGACTTCACCAGCCTGATCGGCGACCCCTCAGGCCGCAACAGCACCCGCCCGCCACTCACGCCCGAGCAGATCAAGCTCAACGCCGAAACCTATTACAAGCAGGCCAGCCTGGTGCTGGACCCGTCTAAAACCGAGATCCGCTACAACAGCGAATGGAGCTTGCCCCTGGGCTCCATGGGCATGATTCAGCTGGCCGCCAAGTACACCGTGGCCCGCATGATGGAGCGCAATGACTTCCATGACCGTTTCAAGGCAGGCACGCCCATCAGCGTGCACGAATTTTTGTACCCGCTCATGCAGGGCTATGACTCGGTGGCGCTGAACAGTGACCTGGAGCTCGGTGGCACCGACCAGAAATTCAACCTGCTCATGGGCCGCCACCTGCAGGCGGAATATGGTCAGGATCAGCAGTGCATCTTGACCATGCCCTTGCTGGAAGGGCTGGACGGCGTGGACAAAATGTCCAAGTCCAAGAACAACTACATCGGCATTGCAGAAGAGCCCAACAGCATGTTCGCCAAGGTGCTGAGCATTTCGGACACGCTCATGTGGCGCTGGTACACCTTGCTGTCCTTCAAGTCCATGGCAGACATCGAGGCGCTCAAAAAAGAGGTCGAAGGCGGTCGCAACCCCAAGGACGCCAAAGTCATGCTGGCCAAGGAGATCACCGCGCGCTTTCACAGTGCTGCTGCCGCAGACGCCGCCGAGCAGGATTTCATCAACCGCAGCAAGGGCGGCGTGCCCGACGACATCCCTGAGGTGACCCTGTCGGGTGCCCCCATGGGTATTGGTGCCCTGCTCAAGGCAGCGGGCCTGGCCCCGTCGACCACCGAGGCGGGTCGTCTGGTCGACGGTGGTGGCGTGCGCGTGGATTCGAGCGTGGTCAGCGACAAAGGCCTCAAACTCGAAGCCGGTACTTACGTCGTGCAAGTGGGCAAGCGCAAGTTTGCCAAGGTCCATCTGGCTTGATGCGCTTCGTTTGTCCGCTCATGTGCACTGACGGTGTCTTGAAATGATCGCGGTACTGCAGCGCGTGAGCGAAGCCTGCGTGCGCGTGGACGGGGAAGTGATCGGTCAGATCGGCGCAGGCTTGCTCGTGCTGCTGTGTGCCGAAAAAGGTGATACCGACGCGGTGTCCGACAAGATGCTGGCCAAGATGCTCAAGCTGCGCATTTTCAGCGACGAGGCAGGCAAGATGAACCGCAGCGTGCAGGATGTGGGCGGCGGCCTGCTGGTGGTCAGCCAATTCACATTGGCCGCCGATGTGGCCGGTGGTAACCGCCCCAGTTTCACCCAGGCCGCAGCGCCCGAAGAGGGCCGTCGGCTTTATGAGCACTTTGTGGCCCAAGCCCAAAAAGCCCACCACTTGGTGCAAACCGGCCGCTTCGCCGCCGACATGAAAGTCGCCCTCGTCAACGACGGCCCCATCACGATTCCCATGCGCATGAGCGCTTGAATTCTTTACACCCTCAGCATGGCCCAGTGGCCATGTATCGTCATGTCGGCGTCTTTGACCACCGACCCACAAACATTCACCCCGACCTGTCTGGGGGGGACGACGCTCAACAAACGGTAGTCCCCTCGTAGGTCGGCACTCGAAGAGTCCGACATTTGCCCGAAGCGCCGCTACAAAAGCAATTTGGCCCGCCTTGGCTGAGCATGCCAACGATAATCCCCACATGACTGCAACATCCCCCGCCGCGCCACTTGTCCCGATGACCTCTCGCTTTGACCAGTTCGACCTGCCCCCCGCTACGCTCCAAAACCTCGAACAACTGGGCTACACCCAGATGACGCCCATCCAGGCGGCCAGCCTGCCGCTCACGCTGGCCGGGCAAGACCTGATCGCCCAAGCCAGCACGGGCAGCGGCAAAACCGCCGCCTTTGGCCTGCCTCTGATGGAGCGGCTGCAAAGCGCAGGCTCGCCCAGTGCCCCTGTGCAGGCAGTGGTGCTGTGCCCCACCCGTGAGTTGGCCGACCAAGTCACCCAAGAAATCCGCCGCCTGGCCCGCGCCCGCCAAAATGTGAAAGTCGTCACCCTGTGTGGCGGCGTGGCCCTGCGCGGCCAGACGGTGAGCCTGGAGCATGGTGCCGATGTGGTGGTGGGCACGCCCGGCCGCATTCTGGACCACCTGGAGCGCGGCTCGCTGAGTTTGGCTGAGGTGAGGACACTGGTGCTCGACGAAGCCGACCGCATGCTGGACATGGGCTTTTTCGACGACATCGCCAAAGTGGTGCGCCAGTGCGCCAAAGACCGCCAGACCTTGCTGTTTTCGGCCACTTACCCCGAAGGCATTGCCAAGCTGGCCGCGCAGTTCATGCGCTCGCCGCAGACCGTGAAGGTCCAGGCGCAGCACAGCGCTCACAAGATCCGGCAAGTGTTTTACGAGGTGAACGAGAACCAGCGCCTCGATGCAGTTTCCAAGCTGCTGGCGCATTTCCGGCCTGAGCGCACGCTCGCGTTTTGCAACACCAAGCAGCAGTGCCGCGACTTGGTGGCGGTGCTGCAGGCACAGGGCTACAGCGCGCTGGCGCTGTTTGGCGAGCTGGAGCAGCGCGAGCGCGACCAGGTGCTGGTGCAGTTTGCCAACCGCAGCTGTTCGGTGTTGGTGGCCACCGATGTGGCCTCACGCGGGCTGGATGTGGAAGGCCTGGAAGCCGTGATCAACGTGGACGTGACGCCCGACCCCGAAATTCACATCCACCGCATTGGCCGCACGGGCCGGGGCGATGCCGAAGGCCTGGCCCTGACGCTGGCCAGCATGGACGAGATGGGCTCGGTCGGCAAGATCGAGCTGATGCAAGGCCGCGAGTCCACCTGGGCACCGTTGTCGGGGTTGACGCCTGCAACAGGCGGGCCACTGCAGCCACCCATGCGCACCCTGCAGATCGTCGGTGGTCGCAAGGAAAAAATTCGCGCGGGTGACGTGATGGGCGCGCTGGCCTGCGAATGCGGCCTGACCCGCGAGCAGGTCGGCAAGATCAATGTGAACGAGTTTTCGACCTATGTCGCTGTTCAGGCCGCGCTGGCCAAAAAGGTCGAGGCTCAGCTGTCGAGTGGCAAGATCAAGGGCAAAACCGTCAAGGTCCGATTGATCTGAATTGTGGAGCGCACAGATTCTGGCGTTGAATGGCTGATTTCAGGCTGACTGGAAGGTCTCCAGACCCTGAGCAATGGCTTTGAGCATTTGCTCGGTGCGAAAGGGTTTCCACATGAAGGCGATGGCCCCTGTTTCCTGCGCGGCCAAGGTTTCATGGGGCAGGCTTTCGCCGCTCATGAAAATCACCGGGATGTCATCGCCCGCCTGACGCATGTTGGCATGCAATTCGATGCCGTTCATTTTGGGCATTCGAATGTCCAGCAGCATCACTCTGGGGCCGCAGGAGCGATGTGCGCTCAGGTATTCATGGCCGCCACAGTGGGTACGCACCCTGAAGCCGTGCGCATCCAGCACCATGCTCAGCATCTGCCGGATGTCTTCGTTGTCGTCGACCACTTCAATGATCGCTTGGCTTGTCATATTTAGTGAAATTAGCGAAAATAAAAGTATCTTATCAAATTAACAACATGACGCTTTGGGTGAGATAGTGCACGCTTGCCTGTTGGACCGCAGGTCTTGCGCGACGGGGCGCACAAAAGGGGGGATACCCGGGTTCCGATACGTTGGGTATGGGGCGGGGCAGCATAAGGTGTTTAAAACCTTGACAATCCAATGCTTGTTTATTCCCAAGAGGTGCTCATGCTGATTTTTTCATCTGACAAAGCTTTTGTGCATCCCGTGTCCAGCGAGATCACCCCCGTGCAGGTGTACCAATCGCGGCGTGACGTGTTGCGCCGCATGGCAGCAGGCTCTGCCGGGCTGTCTTTGACCGCCTGGGCCGAGCGCAGCGCCTGGGCGCAGGGTGCCCGTGCGGGTGGGGGCGGGGTGGCCTTGCCGTTTGTGCCTTCCAATTTGCCCGGCGCCATGACGATGGACAAGCCCACGACCTACAAAGACGCCACCACGTACAACAATTTTTATGAATTTGGCACCGACAAGGCAGACCCGGCCAAATACGCTCACACCCTGAGCACCCAGCCTTGGACCGTGGAGATTGAAGGCTTGGTGAAAAAGCCAGGGCGCTACGCCCTGGAAGACCTGATGAAGTGGGGCGATATGCAAGAGCGCATTTACCGCCTGCGCTGCGTGGAAGGCTGGTCCATGGTGATTCCCTGGATCGGGTATTCGCTGTCGGACTTGATCCGTCGGGTGGAGCCCCAGCCGGGGGCCAAGTTTGTGGAGTTTGTGACCCAGGCTGACCCCAAGACCATGCGCGGTGTGCGCGGCGGGGCGCTGGACTGGCCTTATGTGGAAGGCTTGCGCATGGACGAGGCCATGCACCCTTTGAGCTTGCTGGCGTTTGGCATGTATGGCGAAATCATGCCCAAGCAAAACGGCGCGCCTTTGCGCCTGGTGGTGCCCTGGAAATATGGTTTCAAAAGCGCCAAGAGCCTGGTCAAAATCCGCTTTGTGGACAAGCAGCCCCTGTCTTCCTGGGAGAAAGCCGCGCCGCAAGAGTACGGGTTTTATTCCAACGTGAACCCGCTGGTGGATCACCCTCGCTGGAGCCAGGCCACCGAACGCCGCATTGGCGAAGACGGCCTGCTGGCTAAAAAACGCAAGACGCTCATGTTCAATGGCTATGAGCCGCAGGTCGGGCAGCTCTACGCCGGCATGGATTTGAAGAAATTTTTCTGATGACCGTGAGGGCTGCACTGCGTCACCCTGCGGCCTGGTGGGCGCTGCTCTCGCTGGGGCTGCTGCCCCTGGCCTGGCTGGTGTTGCAGACGCTGCAAGACCAGTTGGGGGCCAATCCGGCCGAAGCCCTGATCCGCGCCACGGGCGACTGGACACTGCGCAGCCTGTGCGTGGTGCTGGCCGTGAGCCCTTTGCGCACCTGGCTGGGCTGGCCCGAACTACTGCGATTTCGGCGCATGCTGGGTTTGCTGGTGTTTGCTTATGCCAGCGTGCACCTGCTGTGCTACGCCTGGTTTGACATGGGCTTTGACCTGGCCGACACGCTGCAAGACCTCTTCAAGCGCCCCTTCATCTGGTTGGGTTTCAGTGCCTTTGTGATCTTGCTGGCGCTGGCCGCCACCTCTTTCAACCGGGCCGTGCGTTGGCTGGGCGGCAGGCGCTGGCAAATGCTGCACCGGGGTGTTTATGCGGTGGCCGTGCTGGCCGTGCTGCACTTTTGGTGGATGCGCGCGGGCAAACAGGACTTTGCCGAGGTCTTGGTGTATGCGGGTGTTCTGGCCGGTTTGCTGGGGTGGCGGGTCTGGCGAGGCTTGCGTCGGTAGTTTATGGTCTGATGCATCTATGAATGAAAACCTTTTGATTTTTGAAAATCTTGTTATTTGACAATGGTTTAGCTTTCAGTATCTATGAATGCTTGTCTGCCCATCACGATCTGCTGTGTGACGGGGCAGGCTGTGTGCGAAGTCAATGCGCATTGAGTGGGTAGGTCGGTACTCGCAGAGTCCGACATCTGGGCCTCAGACCAGCTGCTCCAGCGCAAAGGTGTCAAACGCCGATTCGCGCTGGCGAATCAGGTGGGCCTTTGTGCCGTCCACCAGGATTTCGGCGGCGCGGCCACGGGTGTTGTAGTTGCTGGCCATGCTCATGCAGTAAGCGCCTGCCGACAGCACAGCGAGAACATCACCGGCCTGTACCAACAACTGTCGGTCGCGGCCGATCCAGTCGCCGCTTTCGCACACGGGGCCGACCACGTCATACACCACACCATCACCTGAGCGGGGTTGCACGGGCACGATCTGGTGGAAAGCCTGGTACATGGCCGGTCGCGGCAGGTCGTTCATGGCGGCGTCGATGATGCAGAAGTTCTTTTGCTCGCCGGGTTTGAGGTACAGCACCTCGGTCAGGCACACGCCCGCGTTGCCCACCAGTGAGCGGCCGGGCTCGACCATGAGTTGGCGCTGGCCGTAGCCGCGGGCATCCAGCTTGGCCAGCAGCTGCGCCCATAGCGCATCGGCCTCGGGCGGGGTGTCGCCGTTGTAGTTGATGCCTAGGCCACCGCCAAAGTCGATGTGGTGGATGGGGATGCCCGCCGCTTCGACATCGGCCACCAAGTCCAGCACGCGGTCCATGGCGTCCAGATAGGGGGTGCTGTCGGTGATTTGCGAGCCAATGTGGCAGTCAATGCCCACCACCTTCAGGCCCGGCAGGCTGGCCGCGTGTTGGTAAGCGCGTAGCGCATCTTCGTGGGCGATGCCGAATTTGTTGCCTTTGAGGCCTGTGGAGATGTAGGGATGGGTCTTGGGGTCCACATTGGGGTTGACGCGCAAGCTGACCGGGGCCTTTTTCCCCAAGCCCACGGCCACGTCGCTCAGCACATCGAGTTCGGCTTCGCTTTCAACATTGAAGCAAGCAATGCCCACTTGCAGGGCTTGTTTCATTTCAGCGCGGGTCTTGCCCACACCGGAAAAAATCACCTTGGCGGGGTCGCCACCGGCTGCCAGCACGCGGGCCAGCTCGCCGCCCGACACGATGTCAAAGCCGCAACCGGCCTCGGCAAACAACTGCAGGATGGCCAGGCTGGAGTTGGCCTTCATGGCGTAACAAATTTGCGCCTGGCGCCCGGCAAAGCCGCGTTGGTAGGCGGCCAGGGCCGAGAGCATGGCTGCCTTGGAGTAGACGAACAAGGGCGTGCCGTGTTCACGGGCCAGCTCAGACAGGCGCACGCCTTCCACATGCAGCTGATCGCCCGAATAGGCGATGTGGGGTTGGCCGGGCAAGGTGGCGTTGGTGGGGGTGTTCATATGTGCAATCTAAAGGAAAAACGGGTGGCGGACAGAGGGGCTGGTCGTGCCTGTCAAGGGGCCCGAGGCGTAATGCCGGGCAAGTCTGTGGGGTCTGCAGGGGTTTGTTCTGCCGGCTGCAGCACAGGCTGTGCCGGTCGGATTGGCTGCGCGGTCGATGCTGCAGGTTTGGTGTGCCAGGGGTTAAGAGTTTCAACCAAGGTGGCACGCCCCACCGATTCGGGGGTGCTGGGCATGAGCAGCGGTCCCTTTTGACCGCAAGCGCTCAATACAGCCGTACCTCCAGCAAGGGCAAGTGACGTGACTAGAATCTTGGTTACCTTCAACATGCAGCGATTGTAATGACCGACCTTGAATTTCTGGACCACGCGGAGCGCCTGTTGGCGAGCATCGAGACGAGTTGCGACCGCCTGAACGACGACACGGATGCTGACGTCGACAACCAGCGTGTGGGGGGCATGATCACGCTCACCTTCCCGAACCGCAGCCAGATCGTGGTCAATTTGCAAAAGCCTTTGCACGAGGTTTGGTTGGCAGCCCGCTGTGGTGGCTTCCACTACAAATTCGATGGCGACCGCTGGATGGACACCAAGGGACAAGGCGAGTTCTGGGAGAGTCTGTCGCGTTATGCCTCAGAGCAGGCTGGTCAAGAGTTGCTGTTTGGGCTGTTGTAGGTCGGCGGCTTCAACACCGACAAGGGGCCTGTGCCGAAGCGCACAAACGTCGGGCTCTGCGAGTGCCGACCTACGGCAACAGCCGCAACCGTTATTGCCCGATGGGCGTATTTGTAGGTCGGTGGTCGAAGACCCCGACGTGGGGCTGTGCAGAAGCCTGCAACGTCGGACTCTGCGAGTACCGACCTACGGCAACAGCCGCAACCGTTAAAGCCCGCTGGGCGTATTTGTAGGTCGGTGGTCGAAGACCCCGACAAGGGCCTGTGCCGAAGCCTGCAACGTCGGACTCTGCGAGTGCCCATCTACGGAAACAGCCGCAACCGATAAAGCCCGATGGGCGTATTTGTAGGTCGGTGGTCGAAGACCCCGACAAGGGGTCTGTGCCGAAGCGGGCAAACGTCGGACTCTGCGAGTGCCGACCTACGGCAACAGCCGTAACCGTTATTGCCCGATGGGTGTATTTGTAGGTCGGTGGTCGAAGACCCCGACAAGGGCCTGTGCCGAAGCCTGCAACGTCGGACTCTTCGAGTGCCGACCTACGGCAACAGCCGCAACCGTTATTGCCCGATAGGCGTATTTGTAGGTCGGTGGTCGAAGACCCCGACAAGGGCCTGTGCCGAAGCGGGCAAACGTCGGACTCTGCGAGTGCCAACCTACGGCATCAGCCGCAACCGTTAAAGCCCGCTGGGCGTATTTGTAGGTCGGTGCTCGAAGACCCCGACAAGGGGCCTGTGCCGAAGCGGGCAACGTCGGACTCTGCGAGTGACGACCGACGGCAACAGCCGCAACCGTTAAAGCCCGATGGGCGTATTTGTAGGTCGGTGGTCGAAGACCCCGACGTGGGGCTGTGCAGAAACCTGAAACATCGGACTCTGCGAGTGCCGAAGCGCACAAACGTCGGACTCTGCGAGTGCCGACCTACGGCAACAGCCGCAACCGTTAAAGCCCGATAGACGTATTTGTAGGTCGGTGGTCGAAGACCCCGACATGGGCCTTTGCCGAAGCGCACAAACGTCGGACTCTGCGAGTGCCGACCTACGGCAACAGCCGCAACCGTTAAAGCCCGATGGGTGTATTTGTAGGTCGGTGGTCGAAGACCCCGACATGGGCCTGTGCAGAAGCCTGCAACGTCGGACTCTGCGAGTGCCGACCTACGGGCATTTGTAGGTCGGCGGCAACAGCGTCGACTCAATTTCGGAACAGGTCGAGGATCTTGCTTTTTTCTTCGCCGGGTGGCACTGGGGCAGGGGCTTTGGCGGTGCCGTCGTTGCCTGTGCCCAAGTTGCTGATGCCGCCGCCTTTGGCGAACTCGTCAAACATCCAGTCGCCGTTCACGTTGATCACGCCTTCGGGCACGGGCGGCTCGGACACAGGCGCACCGCGCAGCGCCGTTTCCATGAAGCTGATCCAGACCGGCAGACTCAAGCCTCCTCCGGTTTCGCGGTCACCCAGTTTGCGTGGGGTGTCGTAGCCCATCCAGACCACAGCCGCCAGGCGCGGCTGGTAGCCTGCAAACCAGGCATCCATCGAGTCGTTGGTGGTGCCGGTTTTGCCATACACATCGGGCCTGCGCAGCATGGCCTGCGCCCGCGCTGCGGTGCCGGAGCGGGTGACCTCCTGAAGCAGGCTGCTCATGACAAAGGCGTTGCGCTCGGGCAAGGTGCGCTGCTCTTCGGGCATTTGCGTGGGCACAGGGCTGTCCACCAGCACCCGGTCCTTGAAGTCGCTGATGCGGGTGATCAGGTGCGGTTGCATGCGGTAGCCGCCGTTGGCAAACACCGAATAAGCCGTGGCCATCTGCATGGGCGTGACCGAGCCTGCGCCCAGCGCCATGGTCAGGTAGGCGGGATGTTTGTCTTCGTCAAAGCCAAAGCGGGTGATCCACTCTTGCGCATTGCGGGCACCCACCGACTGCAGCACGCGAATCGACACCATGTTTTTCGACTTGGCCAGGCCGCGGCGCAGCGACATGGGGCCATCAAAGGTGCCGTCGTAGTTTTTAGGCTCCCAAGGCTGGCCGCCGGTCACGCCTGCATCAAAAAACAAGGGGGCGTCGTTGACCACGGTGGCCGGGGTGAAGCCTTTTTCGAGGGCTGCCGAATAAATGAAGGGTTTGAAGCTCGAACCCGGCTGGCGCCAGGCCTGTGTGACGTGGTTGAACTTGTTTTTGGCATAGTCAAAGCCGCCGACCAAGGCTCTGATGGCGCCGGTCTGCGGCGTGATGGCCACAAAAGCGCCTTCCACTTCGGGCAGTTGCGTGACCATCCACAGGCCTTTGGGGTTTTGGGTGATGCGGATCACCGCGCCTTTGCGCAGCTGTTTGGCTGGGGGGGCTTTTTCAGACAAGCCCGACTGCACAGGCTTGAGGCCATCGCCGGTGATGCTGATCTGCTCTCCGTTCTGGCGCACCACCACCACTTTGCGCGGGGAGGCTTCGAGCACAACGGCCGACATCACATCGCCGTTGTCGGGGTGGTCTTCCAGCGCATCGTCGATGGCGTCTTCCATCTTCTTGGGGTCTGAGGGCAAATCGACGAACTTTTCTGGCCCCCGGTAAATCTGGCGACTTTCGAAGTCCATGATGCCTTGGCGCAGGGCCTTGTATGCGGCCATTTGTTCGGTGGATTGCACCGTGGTGTAGACGTTCAGGCCCCGGGTGTAGGTGTCCTGGCCATACTGGGCAAACACCATCTGACGCACGGTTTCGGCCACGTATTCAGCGTGCAGGGTGCGTTTGTCACCGGCGCTGCGCAGGGTGAGCGGCTCGGCTTTGGCGGCCACGGCTTGTTCTGCGGTGATGTAGTTGAAGCTCTCCATGCGCTCGATGATGTAGAGCTGGCGCGAACGTGCACGTTTGGGGTTGACGATCGGGTTGTAGGCCGAGGGTGCCTTGGGCAGCCCGGCCAGCATGGCCGCTTCGGCGATGCTGATGTCCTTGAGCGGTTTGCCAAAATAAGCCTCGGCAGCCGAGGCAAAACCATAAGACCGGTTGCCCAGATAAATCTGGTTCATGTAGACCTCCAGAATCTGGTCCTTGGTCAGCATTTGTTCGAGCTTGTAGGTCAGCAAAATCTCATAAATCTTGCGGGTGAAGGTTTTCTCGGAAGACAGGTACACATTGCGTGCCACCTGCATGGTGATGGTCGATGCCCCTTGGCTTTTGGCACGCCCGATGTTGGCCAAACCGGCGCGCAACAGGCCGATGTAGTCCAGGCCGCCGTGCTGGTAAAAGCGGTTGTCCTCGATGGACAGCACCGCATTTTTCATGACCTGGGGGATGTCCTTGATGGGCGTGAGGTTGCGGCGCTCTTCGCCAAATTCGCCCATCAACACGCCATCGGCGGTGTAGATGCGCAGCGGCAATTTGGGTTTGTAGTCGGCCAGGTCCGAAATGTCGGGCAAATTGGGGTAGGCCACCACCATGGCCACGCCCACCACCAGAAAGATGGAGGCCAGGCACGCCCCCACGATGCCCATGGTCCACAGGGCCAATTTCACCAGCCAGGAGGGCACCCGGGATGGACTGGCCGCGTCGCTGGGGCGCTGCTTTTCAGAAGAGGGGGTGTCTTTGGAGGGCATAGATGGCGGAGGTGGGGGTGGCTTGCAGGATACAAGGCACCCCACATTATAAAAATGCTCAGCCTCTCAGGTGGGGCTTGGAAAATTCACAAATAACTATTTGGTATTCAAAAATATTGTTTGGACGCTTTATTCATGTTACAAAACATCTCTCAGAGGGCCTGTAAGGCCTCAAGCAAGGGGGCAACATGAACGGCTTGATTCGGTGGTGGCAACGCATCGGTGCGCGGCCGACGCGCTTGGGGTGGGGGCTGGCGCAGCAAGGCCCCGCTTGGGCGCTGTTGGGCCTGCAACGCCAAAGCGAGCATCTGGCCAGAGTCCAGAGTACTCAAACCCTGCAACCCACGCCCGCACAGGCGCATCATGACAAGGTGTGGCTCAGCCAGGCTTTGAGGCAAATGGGTTCAGCCCAAGTTGGCGTGGAAAAGCGCTTGAACATGGCGCTGCCATTGGTGGATCTGGCCTTGGGGGAGATCGAATTTCCGGTGCAGTTGCCCGAGGACGACTGGCTGGCCGAAGTGCAACTGGAGGCCGCACAAGCCTTGGGGCTGGAGCCCGATGAGGTCAATTTTGATTTTCAACCCGAAGAGACCTCGCGGGCGTTGGTGCGTCGGGTGCAATGGGTCGCATGTGCCAAGTCGCACATTGCCGATTTCAAAAAGTGCACACAGGCTGCAGGTTGGCATCTGGCCACCGTCGAGCCTGAACTGCATGCCGCTCGGCGGGCCGCGAACGCCCTGCAAGGCGGATTGCCCAGTTTGCTGACCCAGCCGGTGCTGGATTGGCAGTTTCGTTTGCCCGGACCCCATAACGGGCCCCACATCACAGCAGCTGCAGGGCTGGCCACTGGAGACGCCGCCTTGCTGCAAGCCATGGCCTCGCCCATGGGGGCGCGTTTGGTCGCGGCAGGATTAGCCTTGAAGGCGTGGTCATGAGCGGCGCATTCAATTTGCTGCATTACCCCAACTTGGCGCAGCAGCAAAGACGGCGGCACCGCTGGGTCACGGGTTTACTCGGTTGTGCTCTGGGCGCCGTGCTGGCTTGGGGTTGGTTGTGGTGGCAGGCGGCCAAAACCCAGGCCCTCCTGACCGAGCAAAGCCAACTGCAAAGTCGCCTGGCCGAGCGCACACAGCGCCTCAAAATGCTGGACACCCAACGCGCACAGTTGCAGCAGCAACGTTTGCAGCGCCAGCAACTGAGCCAAATTGCACAGCATCAGCAAACCTGGGATGTCTGGCACCAGGCCTTGCTGGCCGAGGCGCAACGAAGCAACTTGCGGCTGGAGCGCTTGCAGGCCGAAGGCGACAAGCTGGAGCTGCAAGGCTTTGCGCCCAGCGTGACCTCCATGACGGCGGCGCGCCAGCAACTGGCCGAGCATTCGGGCCAAGCGGTGAATTTGGCCAGTCTCACGGCCTCAAACACTTCGGGCGAGTCGGACAGCGCCCGGTCCGCTCAGGTGTCGTTTGTCTGGCAAGTGGCCTGGACTTCCGTTGAGCCACGTGCCGAAGCTTCGGGCCAAGCCCCTGCCACAACGGCTGCGGCCCCGGCAGCCTCAGCCGTGGCGTCCAAGGGGGGACGATGAACATCGGCAAACTGTCACGCCTGTGGGACACAGGCGCTGTGGATGTGTCCACCACTTGGGCGAACTGGCAAAAACAAGCCCTGCTCATGCTGCGCCCCTGGGTCTGGGGACTGGGCAGTGCGGTGCTGGGGGCGTGTGCTGTGGTGCTTGTGCATCTGGATGTCACAGACGCCTACACCCAGGCAGATGAAGCGGTGGAGCGTTTGCGCCAGCAAACGGTGGCCTTGGCCCCGCCCCAGCCCTTGAAAGCTGAAGATGCCGAACACGCTCAGCGTGACGCCCTGGCACGCCTGCCCGGCCAGGCCCAGCCCAGCCGCATCTGGCTGGATTTGCAACAGGCACTGAGCCAGCAGGGCCTGCGCGTCATGGCCTTGCGCCCTGTGAGTCCGCAGGTGCAGCGCATGGCACCAGGGCGCGCCAGCCCTGCCGCCAGCACCGCACCGACCGTGCCCAGTCAGGCTGTGGCCCTGCGTGTGATCGGGCCATTTGTGCGCTGGGCGCAAGCCTGGGCCGCTTTCACGCAGGCGGGGCCGGTGTGGACCATCGACCGCATCAGCATCGTGGCGCAAGCTGACAGCCAGGACGTGCAGATCGATGCCGTGCTGCGGGTGTGGATGCGCCCGGGGGAGAGCACCTGGCAAGCCTGGCCAGGGCACGACGGCCCAGTGGATGGTCCACTGGACGGTGCCCGTGCACTGCCACGCCAGGTCGCAGCGCAGGCTGTGCCACTGTTTGCGCAGCCTGCACCGGCGCTGGCACAGCCCGGTGCTGCAGGTTCAGGGTCCGGCGCGACATCGCAGCCCACTGCAACCACAACCCCCGACCTGCCCGAAGACCCCGAACGCTGGCCACTGGCGCGCGTGCGCCTGGCCGGGGTGTGGCAACAAGGAGCCGATCGGCAGGCCGTGCTGGTGGCCGGTCCGCACTGGGCGCGTGTGCGACCTGGTCAGCGCGTCACGCTCGAAGGCCATCGGGTGCAGGCCATCACGAGCGAGGGCGTGACCCTGCGGGCGGCGCGTGGGCCGGTCCATGTTTTGCATTGGGAGGGCGGCAAATGATGAACAACAAACGTGGCTGGACAGCCGTGGCCTGTTGCTGGGGGCTGTGTGTGGCGGCGCAAAATGGGGTCAGTCCGGCACCCGCCTCGGCCCTTACTCCGGCGTCCAGGGCTGTGGCGTTTCCGGTGGAGTGGCCCGCGTCCACCGACCACCGCCCCATCAGTCTGAATTTTCAAAACATCGACTTGCGCGCCTTGCTGCAAGTGTTTGCCGAGTTTGCCGGGCTCAATCTGGTGCTGACCGACAACGTCAGTGGCCCCGTCACGGTGCGTTTGAACGAGGTGCCCTGGCCCCAGGCGCTGGACATCGTGCTGCAATCCAAAGGCCTGACTTCGCGCCAGGAAGGGCGTGTGCTGTGGGTGGCCCCGCAAGGCGAATGGGCGCTGCGCGAGAAAAAGCAGCGCGATGCGCAGGCCGCCCTGGACGCCGTCAGCCCCTTGAGCATGTGGTCGCAGCGCCTGCAATACGCCCGGGCCAGTGAAGTCGCGCAGCGCCTGCAAGGTGGTGGCACCACTGGCGTGGTCGGTGGTGGTCGCTGGCTCAGTCCCCGGGGCACGGTGCTGGCCGAGCCGCGCACCAACCAGCTGTTCATTGCCGACTTGCCCGCTCGCCTGGCCGAGATCCAGCAGATGATCGCCCTGCTCGATGTGCCCGTGCGGCAAGTCCTGATCGAGGCACGCATCGTTGAGGCCGACGACCAGTTTGGCCAATCGCTGGGCGTGCGCCTGGGGGCGGGCCTGGCCGTGCCCCTGAAAGTGCAGGGCAACAGCCAAACCCTGAGCATGGGCGCCACCAACCAGAGCGCAGCGGCGGGCGTGGCCAGCGGCAACCAGGTGAATTTGCCCTCAGGCAGCGCGGGCCAAACCGTCAGCGCCCCGGCCACCTTTGCTGTTTCGCTGTTCAACGCGG
Organism: Limnohabitans planktonicus II-D5; assembly: GCF_001270065.2. Taxonomy (GTDB): domain Bacteria; phylum Pseudomonadota; class Gammaproteobacteria; order Burkholderiales; family Burkholderiaceae_C; genus Limnohabitans_A; species Limnohabitans_A planktonicus. The sequence continues at coordinate 51,329 of NZ_LFYT02000022.1, read as the reverse complement.
CGGCAGACCGGTTCATCAACGTCGAACTCTCGGCACTGGAGGCGGCAGGTCTTGGCAAAGTGGTCTCGCGCCCCCGGGTCGTCACCGCCGACCAGACCAAGGCCCTGATCGAGCAGGGCACCGAATTGCCCTACCAAACATCGGCAGGCATTGGCGTGACCGCCATCTCGTTTCGCAAAGCCAACCTCAAACTCGAAGTCACGCCCCAAATCACCCCTGATGGCTCGGTGGTGCTCGAAGTCGATGTGAACCGCGACAGCGTGGGCCAAATCACCCCGGCGGGCTACGCCATCAACACCAAACACGTGAAAACCCAGGTGCGCGTGGAAGACGGCGGCACCGCCGTGCTGGGCGGCATTTTTGAGGAAACCCGGCGCAACGACGAAGCCAAGGTGCCGGGTTTGGGCGATGTGCCGGGCCTGGGCTGGCTCTTCAAAAACCGCGACCAAACCCAGCGCAAAAGTGAACTGCTGATCTTCCTCACACCTCGGGTGGTGGCCGACGCACCGGCCAGCTTGCCGCAGTAAAGAGCGGGCAAAGCGGGTCGAATACACTTGCCCACTTCAAACGGCCCGCCCTTTTTTGTCCGGTGCGGGCCGACTACTTCGTGTGAGACTTCCTTGAGCATCATCTTCGTGGGCCTTCCAGGCTCAGGCAAAACCACCATTGGCCGCCAACTGGCGCGCCGTCTGGGCCTGCCTTTTGTGGACTCCGACCATGTGATTGAAGAGCGTTTGGGCTGTTCAATCCGGGAATACTTCGCGCGCGAAGGCGAGGACAATTTCCGTGATGTCGAGCAACAGGTGCTGGACGACCTGACCCAAACCCACGAAGGCGTCATCGCCACTGGCGGCGGCGCGGTATTGAGACCCGCCAACCGCCAACACCTGCACGAACGCGGTCACGTCATCTATCTGCGCTCTACCCCCGAAGACGTCTACCGCCGCGTGCGCCACGACACCGCACGCCCCCTGCTGCAAGTGGACGACCCCATGGCCCGCCTGCGCGCACTGTATGGCACCCGCGACCCGCTCTACCGCGAAGCCGCCCACTTCGTGATTGAAACCGGCCGCCCCTCCGTGGCCACCCTGGTCAACATGATCACCATGCAACTGGAACTGGCCGGTCTCCTGCCCACCAAGTCTTCGTAAGCGGGCAAGTCATCTTCGTAGGTCGGCGGTCGAAGACCCCGACATGCTGCCTGCGTCAAAGGCTGAAAACGTCGGACTCTTCGAGTACCGACCTACGGGTCAGCCAAAGCCATGCGCTTCCCGAAAACGTGGGGGGATGGCACCGCCCCGTAGGTCGGCGGTCGAAGACCCCGACGTTGTGCCTTCGCCGAAGGCAGTAAACGTCGGACTCTGCGAGTGCCGACCTACGGTGCAGCCAAAGCCATGCGCTTCCCGATAACGTGGGGGGATGGCACCGCCCCGTAGGTCGGCGGTCGAAGACCCCGACATGGTGCCTGCGCCGAAGGCTGAAAACGTCTGACTCTGCGAGTGCCGACCTACGGGGCAGCCAAAGCCATGCGCTTCCCGAAAACGTGGGGGGATGGCACCGCCCCGTAGGTCGGTGGTCAAAGACCCCGACGTTGTGCCTTCGCCGAAGGCTGAAAACGTCGGACTCTGCGAGTACCGACCTGCGGGACAGCCCTGTCATCTTCGTAGGTCGGTGGCTTCAGCCCCGACGAGAAGGCTGTGTCAAAGCCCTACACTTACGCCCTATGTCCGAGCACCCCATTTCCATTGAGCAGGTCGCCATTTCGCTGGATGACCGCAGTTATGACATCCAGATTGGCCAAGGCCTGTTGAGTCGACCCGACACCTGGGCCGGTTTGCCCAAGGCGCAAACAGCCATGATCGTCACCAACGACACTGTGGCGCCCCTTTACGAAGCCCAGCTGCGCAGCGCCATCAGCCCGCATTACAAGCAAGTCCACACCGTGGTGCTGCCCGACGGCGAGGCGTACAAAGACTGGCAAACCCTGAACCTGATTTTTGACGCCCTGCTGGGCAAAGGCTGCGACCGCAAAACGGTGTTGTTTGCCTTGGGCGGCGGCGTGATCGGCGACATGACCGGCTTCGCGGCCGCCAGCTACATGCGCGGCGTGCCCTTTGTGCAGGTGCCGACCACGCTGCTGTCGCAAGTCGACTCCTCGGTAGGCGGCAAAACCGCCATCAACCACCCCCTGGGCAAAAACATGATCGGCGCGTTCTACCAGCCAGTGCGGGTGATTTGCGACCTGAACACCCTCGGCACCTTGCCCCCGCGTGAGTTGAGCGCGGGCTTGGCCGAAGTCATCAAATACGGCCCGATTGCCGACATGGCGTTTCTGGACTGGATCGAGGCGAACATCGATGCGCTCATGGCTCAAGACCCGAAGGCCCTGGCCCATGCCGTCAAGCGCAGCTGCGAAATCAAGGCCTGGGTAGTCGGACAAGACGAGCGCGAAGCGGGCTTGCGCGCCATCCTCAACTTTGGCCACACCTTTGGACACGCCATCGAGGCGGGTCTGGGCTTTGGCGTTTGGCTGCACGGTGAGGCGGTGGGCTGCGGCATGGTCATGGCGGCCGAGCTGTCGCAGCGCCTGGGCAAGGTCGATGCCGCTTTTGTGACCCGACTCAAAGCCCTCATCGAGCGCACAGGCCTGCCCGTGCGCGGCCCCATCATCGACGCTGCCGACAACGCCGGGCATTACATCGAACACATGCGCCTCGATAAAAAAGCCGTGGGCGGCGACATCCAGTTCGTCATCATCGACGGCCCCGGCCAAGCCACCGTGTGCGGCGCACCCGACGCCATGGTGCGCGACGTGATCAACGCCTGCTGCGGCTGAGGGTTGGCGCATCGGGCAAGAAAAAACCCACCGGGCTTGTGGCCTGGTGGGTTGTTTAGACCTGTTCAGCGGGTGAGATCAGGGGGCTGCGCGGCCAGTGTGGAAGCTGTATTGGCTGAGCATCAAGCCACTCTCTGTCACTTGGCGAATGCCCACTTCGCGGTAACCTGAAGTGCTGGTGAATGTGGGGACTTTTGCATAGTTACAGGCTTGACCATTGCCTTTATATTCTGCTGAAGCAGTCAAGTTCAGGCTGGTGTCACCTGATTTGGTGACAGCTCGGCCCATATTCATGCGTCCCAAATCGCCTGAGCCAAAGATGTAGCCATTGACAACGATGGGTGCAGTTGCGTTCGGCAGTGCCCAGCTGAATTGTCCATTGTTCAGTTCAGCTGCTTTGGCTGTGTTGTTGGGGTTGAGGTAATCCAACGCATCTTGGTTCAAAGTGGCCCAGGCTTGTTTTTTCCCTTCAGTGGCTGCAAGGGGGCGGGTGATGATGCGCGATCTGAATGTGGCCGCAACATTGGGACCGACTGCGTTGGTGAAGACTTCCCAGTTGTAGACCGCAAATTCAGGGATGGTGGACAAGTCGACTCTGTTTTGTGCCGTGTTGTTTCCAGTACTGGTCGATGGGCTTCCGAGGGAATTCAGTCCGCGGTATTGATTGAAGAACTCAGTGGTAGTGCCTTTGTAAGCAGATCCGAAATTGGCAACGTCAAGTACCCAGCTGTTGGTGGCAGAACTGGTGGGCAAACTGGAACTGTTGGGTGCCGGCAGCGATCCGTTGTTGCTGTAAAAAGCCAGGTAGTCATTTGTGCCACATGCGCTGGATCGGCTCAGCACAATGCCACTGGCTGGCAAGCCCGGTCCTTTGACACGTACGGCATAGACATCGTATCCATTCGGGCCTGATTGGTTGAAGCTGAAGCTCAAGCGGCTTGTGTAGGCGTCAAATTTCCCGACGTTCTTACCACTGTCAAGGCTGTTGATGTAGGTCGATGGAATGGTCCACCCGTTGGTACTCAAGTCGTTTTGGCGGAACAGTCTGACGCCAACACTGGCATCGTAGTCACGTTGATTGCCAACGATTTTCCAAACGTCGCCAATTTTTTGAGCGGTTTCAAAATAGACTTTGCCGCCGCTTGGGGAGGCGCTTGCCAAGCGAACAATCGCTTTTTTGCCATCGTCGAGGAAGAGCAAAAATTCGGGTGTCAACAATTTGGAGTCTGCAGGAATTTCGTTCAAAAGTCGGTATCCCCACAACTGCTGCAAGCTGTAGCCAAAGGCTTTGTAATTGTTGGTGTCAAAGCCGGTCACGTTGGCGCATGCGCCCAAGAACGTGTAACTACCATTGTTTTGACTCACCCGGGCCGCAGGTGCGAGTGCCAAACAGGCATTAGCCTCTGCCTGGAAGGCATCAAGGCCTTTCAGGTCATCTGTAGCGACCGTGGGTTTAGGCAAAGCGGTCACTGTGCCTGTCGTGGTTCCTTTGAGTGTGATGGTTGCAGGGGCGGTGTTGCTGCCCGTGTCGCTGGCGGGCACACGCGCATTCGTCAACGACACGCCTTGATCGCTCACACCCACCTTGATGGTGTCGAGCAGCAAGTCAGCTTCATTGTCCCGATCAGCCTTGAAGCTGGTGGTCATGGGGTCAAAAGTCGCAGGCAATTTGGCAGCGCTCAGCACTTCAGCAAGTGCCGTTTGCAAGTTCTTCAAAGCCGCAGTCAGCTTGGCTGGGTCCACGTTCTTGAGTGTGTTCTTATCCGCAAATTCATTGGGGTTGGCACCATCGCTGGAAACCATGCTGACCAGAGCATGGGTCAGAGGTGTGACGTTGGCAACGCCGGTGTCACCCGCTTTGGGGGCTGTCATCACCAAAGAGGAATATTCCTTGACCGAGTCGCCCGATGGCATGCTGGCTTTGATCAAGAAGGGGGCGGTCAAGCCCGTCACAGTCAACGTGTAGTTGCCCGTGCTGTCGGCAGTTGCAGTTTTGGTTGTGCCCGCTGCATCCATGAGTGTGATGCTGGCACCCGCCATAGGCGCACCGTAGGCGGCTGTGCCGGTCAGTAGCGATTGGGCCTGAGTGCTTGAAGATCCGTTTGAAGTGTTATTTGAAGCGTTGTTGTCCCCGGTGGCTGTTGGGCTACTGCCCCCCCCACAGGCAACCAAACAGGCACAGGCCAGAGCGGTCAGACCATGTTGCACGGTCAATATGGATTTTTGTTTGTTGCGCATGTTCATCTCCAGGTGGTGGTTAATTTTTGAATATTTAGATACTCAAAAATTAAGTATATATAAATTTTTTGTCAATTAAAGGCGTCAAAAAATATGTAATGAGACTTGAATAAGTGCGCACCTATGCGAAGGGTGCCCTTCAATGGCTTGGAAAAGGGCTTGCAGTATGCTCAAGCGCTGACCTTGCCCCTTTCATGACCACTACTGCCTTGCATTTCCTGGCCTGCGACCCCGCCCAAACCCGTGGCCGCCGTCACGCCGAGCCGCCTGCCCCCACGCGCAATGCCTTTCAGCGCGACCGCGACCGCATCGTGCATTCCACGGCGTTTCGGCGGCTGGTTTATAAGACGCAGGTGTTTTTGAACCACGAGGGCGATCTGTTCCGCACGCGGCTCACGCATTCGCTGGAGGTGGCGCAGCTGGGCCGATCCATTGCCCGGGCGCTGGGCCTGAACGAAGATTTGGTCGAGGCCGTGGCGCTGGCGCATGACCTGGGCCACACGCCCTTTGGGCATGCCGGGCAAGACGCGCTGAACGAGTGCATGGCTGCGCACGGCGGTTTTGAGCACAACCTGCAAAGCCTGCGTGTGGTGGACCAGCTTGAGGAACGTTACCCCGCGTTTGATGGCCTGAACCTGAGTTTTGAAACCCGTGAGGGCGTGCTCAAGCATTGTTCTCGGGCCAATGCCGAGCATCTGGAGCGGGCCGAGCCGGGCGGGGTGGGGCGGCGTTTCATCGACCGCACCCAGCCAAGCCTGGAGGCGCAGTTGTGCAATCTGGCCGATGCGATTGCCTACAACGCGCATGACATTGACGATGGGGTGCGTTCCGGTCTGATCAGCATGGGGCAGTTGCAGGAGGTGGCGCTGTTTGCCCACTACCACCAGCAGACCTTGAACGAGCACCCCGTCCTGTCTGAAAAGCCGCGCCGACTGCTGTACGAAACCATTCGCCGCATGCTGAGCGATCAGGTGTATGACGTGATCGACACCACCCGCCAGGCGGTGGCGCGTGCAGGGGTTCAGTCGGCCGACGAGGTCCGGCTGGCGGGCCCTTTGGTGGCTTTCAGCGCCGACATGAAAGCCCGCACGGCGGAACTCAAGAAGTTTTTGTTTGCGAGTCTGTACCGCCATCCGCAGGTCATGCAAACCACCGGCCAGGCCCAGCAGGCCGTGCGCGAGCTGTTTGCGGCTTATGTGGCACGCCCTGCAGAAATGCCCGCCGACTTTGCAGCAGGGGCCGACTTGCACCGCGCCGTGGCCGACTACATCGCTGGCATGACCGACCGCTTTGCCCTGCGCGAACACGAACGCCTGACGGGGCGCAAGCTCTTGTGAACCTGTTTTTGTGCCTTCTTGTAGGTCGGTGGCTTCAGCCCCGACGCTGCGCGCTCCGGCTCAGGCCTTTGTTGGGGCTGAAGCAACCGAGCTACAGTTTTGTAGGTCGGTGGTCGAAGACCCCGACGCTGCTTGCTTGTGCGGTAGCGTTTGCACAAGCGTTGGTGGTATGTCCAGCCCATGTCGGACTCTGCGAGTGCCGACCTACAGGATTATTCGCATGAAGGCTGCAAAACACTCGGCTTGGCTGGTCGTTTTAGCCGGTGGCGTGGCCGCCTTACAAGTGGGCAAGCTGCCCCCGGCCTTGCCTGCCTTGCAGGCTGAGCTGGGCCTGACGCTGGTGCAGTCGGGCTTTCTTTTGTCCATCGTGCAGCTGGCCGGCCTGAGTCTGGCGGTGTTCATGGGCTTGCTGGCCGATGGCATGGGGCTCAAGCGCAGCATGGTGCGCGGCCTGTGCCTGCTGGCGCTGGCCAGTGGTTTGGGCGGTTTCGCCACCTCGGTGACGGCTTTGCTGGTGTTGCGGGCGATTGAAGGGCTGGGATTTTTGCTGGTGGCCCTGCCTGCGCCTGCCCTGATCCGCCGCTTGGTGCCGCCTGCGAAATTGCCCGGCATGCTGGGCGTGTGGGGTGCCTACATGCCCACGGGCACGGCGCTGGCCTTGTTGCTGGGGCCGCTGTTCATCCCGGCCTGGGGCTGGGGGGCCTGGTGGTGGTTGTTTTCTGGGGTGTCAATGGCGATGGCGCTGTGGCTGTTGCGGGCGGTGCCATCCGATCCTCCCCATGCGGTGGCCACTGCCGGGCAAGGCTCCTGGAGCCGCCTGCGCCGCACCCTGAGCGTACCCGGCCCCTGGCTGGTGGCGCTGACTTTTGGCATGTATTCAGGCCAGTGGCTGGCGGTGGTGGGCTTTTTGCCGTCGATTTACGCCGCTGCGGGCGTGAGCGGGGCGCTTTTGGGTGTGCTCACGGCCTTGGCTGCGGCGGTGAACATCTTGGGCAATATGGCATCGGGCCGCCTGCTGCAACGCGGCTGGGCACCGCGCTCGACCTTGTGGCTGGGTTTTGGCGCGATGGCGCTGGGCAGCACCGTGGCCTTTGCACCCTTCACCGAAAGCCTGCCTTGGCTGCGCTTTGCCGGGGTGCTGCTGTTTTCGGGTGTGGGCGGCTTGGTGCCGGGCACGCTGTTCAGCCTGGCGGTGCGTCTGGCCCCGGGCGAGCAGCAAGTGGCCACCACCGTGGGCTGGGTGCAGCAGTTGTCTGCTTTGGGCCAATTTGCGGGGCCGCCCGTGGTGGCTGCTGTGGCGGCGCGTGCAGGCGGCTGGCAACTCACGCCGCTGGTCACGGTGGGGTGTTGTGTGGTGGGGGCGGGGTTGGCTTGGATGGCTGGGCGGGAGTTGGCGCGGCGGTCTGGCTTGCAAAACAATCCTGCAAGTTAATACAGGTGGTGCCCGTTAAGCTGATAAATTTCAACCCTGACAAATAGCGTCAGGCTGTTTTTTCATCAACCCCAATTGATCTTTGGACTGCATAGACCAACTGGTCTGAGATTTTGGCAAGTTGATGCTGACCCAAGTGAATCGTCAAATACAGCAATAAAGATAGGGGAGAACAGCTTCAATGGTTTTCAGCGAAGACTCACGGGTCAAAATTCCTTGCATCCTGCATTTGGTTCGTCTCGGCTACAGCTATCTTTCCCTGAAGGGGGCCGTTTGGGATGAAGAGTCCAATATTTTTCCTTCACTCTTCAGCGAAGCAATTGGACGAATTAACCCTGATCTCACGCCAGACGACCTGCGCCGTTTTTTGGCTGATGTCAAACTCCTGCTCGAAAACGAAGATCTCGGTAAGGCTTTCTATGAACGGTTGACTGAGCGCTCAGGCATCCGACTGATCGACTTTGAAAACTTCGACAACAACAGCTTCCATGTCGTCACTGAGCTGACTTGCAAAAACGGCGACGACGAGTTCCGTCCTGATATCACCCTTCTGATCAACGGCATGCCGCTGGCCTTCATCGAGGTCAAGAAGCCCAACAACCGTGAAGGTGTGCTGGCCGAGCGCAACCGCATCATCACGCGAAGCCGCAACCCAAAATTTCGCCGCTTCATCAACATCACGCAGTTGATGGTCTTCTCCAACAACATGGAGTACGAGGATGGCTCGCCGCAGCCTATCGAAGGTGCGTTTTACGCCAGTCCATCCTATGACTCGCCCGTCTTCAACTATTTCCGTGAAGAAGAAACGCTGGACTACACCCAACTTCTGGCCGCTGAAGATGACGCCCTCGAAAATGAAGTGCTGCGCGACAACAACCTCAACGTCATCAAGCACAGCCCAGAATTTCTGACCAACAAGTCGCCTGATACACCGACCAATCGGATCTGTACATCCTTGTTCAGCCGTGGCCGATTGGCTTTCATGCTCCGTTTTTCACTGGCCTACGTCAATGAAAGCGATGGCCTCCACAAACACGTCATGCGCTATCCCCAGCTCTTTGCCACCAAAGCCATCGAGAGAAAACTCGACGCGGGGATCAAGAAGGGCATCATCTGGCACACCCAGGGCAGCGGTAAAACTGCGCTGGCCTATTACGCCACCCGCTTCCTCACCGATTACTACCAGCGCAAAGGCGTCATCCCCAAGTTCTATTTCATCGTCGACCGGCTGGATTTGCTCATTCAGGCTCAGCGTGAATTTGCCTGTCGCGGATTGGTGGTGCACACCATTGACAGCCGCGATGCCTTTGCCCGCGACATCAAATCCACGCAAGTACTGCATAACCACAGCGGTAAGCCTGAAATCACCGTGGTCAACATCCAGAAATTTCAAGATGATCCGGATGTGGTTCGCGCCGAAGATTACGACTTCAGCATCCAGCGCGTCTATTTTCTGGACGAAGTGCATCGCAGCTACAACCCGCAGGGCAGTTTTCTGGCCAACCTCAGCCAGTCTGACCGCAACGCCATCAAAATCGGTCTCACCGGTACGCCGCTTTTGGGCGATGACTACAACTCGCGTGCCCTGTTTGGCGACTACATCCACAAGTACTACTACAACGCCTCCATTGCTGACGGCTATACCCTGCGCCTGATCCGCGAAGAAATCGCCACCAATTACAAGCTCTCTCTGCAAGAGGCACTCGCCACTGTCAAGCTGCAGCAGGGCGACATCGACCGCAAGCGCATCTATTCGCATCCCAAATTTGTCGAGCCCATGCTTGATTACATCGTCCGAGACTTCGAGAAAAGTCGCAGTGCATTGGGCGATGCCAGCATCGGCGGGATGGTGATCTGCGACAGCGCCGAGCAAGCGCGTCAAATGTTCCGAATCTTCACTGCGGTGTACGCGCTACAACCATTACCTGCTCTCACCGCGCAGGACTCTGCTCAAGCGATCATCGCCGCAGGCCTGCCTGACAGCTACGCTGCCCGTACGCTGCTGGAAAACCGCGCCAAAACTGCCGCGCTGATCCTGCACGATGTAGGCAGCAAAGACGAGCGCAAGGATTGGGTCGAAGACTTCAAGGCAGGCAAGATCGACCTCCTGTTTGTCTACAACATGCTGCTCACGGGCTTTGATGCCAAGCGACTGAAAAAGCTCTATCTCGGTCGCATCATCAAGGCCCATAACCTGTTGCAGGCGCTCACCCGAGTCAACCGCACCTACAAGGATTTTCGATACGGCTACGTGGTCGACTTTGCCGACATCCGCAAGGAATTCGACAAGACCAACAAAGACTATTTTGACGAGTTGCAATCCGAGCTGGGCGACGAGATCGAGCACTATTCGAATCTGTTCAAATCTTCTGCAGAGATCACGCAAGAAATCGAAGCCATCAAAGACATTTTGTTCAGCTTTAACATCCAAAACGCCGAAGAATTTTCCAGGCAGCTCAACCAAATTCAAGACCGTGCCACGGTGCTGGCGCTCAAAAAGGCATTGGGCGACGCCCGCAACCTCTACAACATGATTCGCCTGCAAGGTGAATATGGTCTGTTGCAGCAGTTGGATTTCCACAAACTGGGACAGCTGTACCGCGAAACCTGTAACCACCTCGACCTGCTCAACCTGAAAGACACCATCGAATCCGCCTCCGACACGGGGCAACTGCTCAATGTCGCGCTGGAAGAGGTGATCTTTAAATTCGCCAAGATCCGGGAAGAAGAGCTGGTACTGGCTGACAAGTTGAAAAACACCCTTCGGCAGACACGCGAAGCGCTGGCAGACAACTTTGATCAGGTTGACCCCAAATTCATCACCCTGCGCGAAGAGCTTGAACGCCTGTTCAAGAAAAAGAAACTCAGCGAAGTTAGCCAAGATGAGATGACGGCCAATATCGGGGCGCTCAACGCCATCCATGACAAGGTCAAAGAGCTTAATCGCCAAAACAACCAGTTGCGCGGCAAATACCGAGGCGATGCCAAATACACCCGCATCCATAAGCGCCTGCAAGAGCGTGGTCCACTCACCCCAGAGGGCACGCAGACTGAGCGCAAATTGTTTGAGGCGCTGGCAGGCGTCAAAGCGCAGGCCGACGAGCAGGTGCTGCAAAACACGCAGCTTTTGAACAACGAGAGTTATTTCGAACGCATGATGCAACCCATCGTGATCGGTGAGTTCTACACCCGCCAGCGCATCAAACTCACCCCAGACGCCACCCGCACCATCAACCACTTGGTGGTGGCCGAATACATGAATGAATTTTCCGCTGGTGCCCGCATGGGCAGCAGCCCAAGTACTGGAGCCCACCCTTGGTAACCCTGCAATTTGAGCAACGCACCCGTGAACTGATCGACAGCCTCAAGGCCATTTGTGCCGCTTATGGATTGGGCAACGACGGCAACGAATTCAAAATCATCACCCAGGTTTTTCTTTACAAATTCCTGAACGACAAGTTCGCCTTTGAGGCCAAAAAAATCCAGCCAGAACTGGCCAAGGCCGAGCGCTGGGAAGCCGCCATCGCGGCCATGAGCGCTGATGACCTGGACATGCTGCAAATGCAAATGGGGCCGAACACGGCTCGCCTCAAGCCAGAGCACTTCATCGCCCACCTGTTTGGACGCCAGAATGCACCCGATTTCGCCAAGCTGTTTGACGACACCTTGCGCGACATTGCCATCAGCAACAACGACATCTTCGCCGTCAAGACCGAAGGCGGCGCAAAAATCACCCTGTTTGACCGCGTCAGCGAGTTCATCACCGACCCGTCCAAGCGCGACGACTTTTGCCGGGCCATCATCAACAAGTTGGGTGACTTCAGTTTTGAGCGGATCTTCAACGAGAAATATGACTTTTTTGCCGCACTGTTTGAATACCTGATCAAGGACTACAACAAAGACAGCGGTGGCAAATATGCGGAGTACTACACGCCGCATGCAGTCGCCAAGATCATGGCCGCCATCCTGGTCCCGCATGCAGTGCGCGGCCAAGTCAGCAATGTCAGTTGCTACGACCCCTCAGGGGGGTCAGGCACGTTGTTGATGAACATCGCCCATGCCATTGGTGAGCACCGATGCAGCATCTATTCGCAAGACATCTCGCAAAAGTCTTCCAGCTTGCTGCGCCTGAATTTGATCTTGAACAATCTGGTGCACTCCATTCCCAACATCATTCAGGGCAACACCATGCTCCACCCGTACCACCGGGATGGCAAAGTTCTCAAGAAGTTTGATTTCATCGTCAGCAATCCGCCCTTCAAGATGGATTTCAGTGACTTTAGAAACGAGCTGGACACCAAAGAGCACCAAGAGCGCTTCTTTGCTGGGGTTCCCAACATTCCCAAACAGGCCTTCGACAAGATGGCCATTTACCAGCTCTTCTTGCAGCACATCATTTATTCGCTCAAAGACGGCGGCAAAGCGGCTGTGGTTGTACCCACCGGCTTCATTACTGCGCAAAGCGGCATCGACAAAGGCATCCGCCAGTATTTGGTGGATAACAAAATGTTGGCGGGCGTGGTTTCCATGCCCAGCAATATTTTTGCGACCACTGGCACCAACGTGTCCATCCTGTTCATTGATGCCAGCAACAAGGGTGATGTGGTGCTGATCGATGCTTCGGGCCTTGGCACCAAGGTCAAAGACGGAAAGAACCAGAAAACGCTGCTGTCTGAGGCTGAAGAAGACCGCATCATCGCCACCTTCAACACCAAACAGGCTGTGGAAGATTTCTCGGTGGTGGTGAGTTACGGGCAAATCGCCGCCAAAAATTACAGCTTGAGTGCCGGGCAATATTTCGACGTCAAGATTGAATACACCGACCTGACACCCGCGCAATTTGACGAAAAACTCCAAGGATTCACCACAAGGCTGGACGCACTGTTTGAGGAGTCGGCGGGGCTTGAGCAAGAAATCAAAAAACAGTTAGCGGGCTTGCGCTATGAGTAAGTTTGGCCAAGAGAACAGCACCACCGAATTCAAACGACAGCTCAGCGATGCGCTGGAAAAAGAAGTGGTGGCTTTTCTCAATTCAGCCAAGGGCGGCGATCTGTACATCGGTGTGGATGACGACGGTGAAGTGCTGGGCGTCAGCGATGTGGATGCCCAGATGCTGGCGATTTCTGACCGCATCCGCAACAACATCTTGCCCTCTTGCCTCGGGTTGTACGACGTGTATGCGCAGGAACACGAGGGCAAAACTCTGATTCATGTGCTGGTGACACGCGGCACCGAAAAACCGTACTACCTCAGACGCTACGGCCAATCACCTGCAGGGTGTTTTACCCGGGTAGGCAGCGGCGTGCAGCCCATGACCACGGGCATGATTGACCAACTCTATGCCGGGCGGGTGCGCAACTCGTTGCGCAACATCCCCGCGCCGACCACGCTCAAACTCACGTTCCAGCAGTTGAAGATTTACTACCAGGAAAAAGGCTTCGAGATCAACGACACCTTTTTGCACAACCTCGATCTTTACGTACCCGACAGCGAACGCCTGAATTACGCCGCCTACTTGCTGGCGGACACCAACAGCATTTCCATCAAGGTCGCCAAATATGCAGGCACCGACAAATGCGACCTGATTGAAAACCAGGAATACGGCTACTGCTCACTGCTCAAGGCGACGCACCGTGTGCTCGACAAGCTCGAAATCGAAAACCGCACCCTGACCCGCATCACCGGCGCCGCAGAGCGCGAGCAGCGTCGCTTGTTCAATGCCCGAGCCCTGCGCGAAGCGTTGATCAACGCCATCATCCACAACGACTACACCGCTGAGGTACCGCCGCTGGTGGAGATTTACGCTGATCGCATCAGCATCACCTCGTATGGCGGGCTGCTCAGCGGTTTGAGTCTGGAGGAATGCCTGAGCGGTCGATCCATGCCGCGCAACCGCGAACTGATGCGGGTGTTTCGCGACATGGAACTGGTCGAGCACCTGGGCTCGGGCATGCGGCGCATCTTGAGCGCCTATGACAGCAACATTGTTCACATCAGCGAGCACTTTTTTGAACTGCGTTTTCCGATGGCGTCTGAAGCCCTGGCGCTTATCCCCGAAGTGGCAGAGTCAGGGGCAGAGTCAGGGGCAGAGTCGGGGGCAGAGTCGTTATCGAAAAAAATCCTGCATCTTCTTCGCGACGCCGCTTTATCCAAGTCCGAACTCTCAAGCCAATTGGGCCTCAAGTCCGTCACTGGCGCACTGAACCGCGCAGTCAATGCGCTGCTGGAGGCCCATTGGATTGAAAGAACCCTGCCCGACAAACCCCAAAGCCGCTTGCAAAAATACCGGTTGACGCATGCGGGGAGCCTGGGGATGGATGCATCTGGGAAACAAGATGTGGTTGATGGGGGAGATTTTTAATGGCTGACTTCATGACTACCATTGGAAGCGTCGCTGAGATTTTTGACGGTCCACACGCAACACCATTTAAAACAAGCCACGGGCCATTTTTCTTGAGCATTTCGAGTCTTGAAAACGGACGGCTTGATTTATCGAAATCAGCCCATCTGAGCGAAGACGATTTCGAAAAATGGACAAAACGCATCACGCCAAGAAAGGGTGATGTTTTGTTCTCTTACGAAACACGCTTGGGTGAAGCAGCTTTGATGCCTGATGGCATAAAGGCATGTTTGGGCCGTCGCATGGGTTTGTTGCGTCCACGTTTAGATAAGGTAATTCCGAAGTACCTTCTTTACGCCTACTTATCGCCAGCATTTCAGCAAGCCATTATTGCCAACACGATCACTGGAGCCACTGTAGATCGAATTTCAGTGGGTGAAATTCCGAGCTTTCCAGTGCGCATACCTGGCTTGGGTGAGCAAAAAAAAGTCGCAGATTTACTTGGTCACATAGATTCGAAAATTGACTGCAACAACCGCATCAACGCCGAGCTGGAGGCGATGGCCAAGGCGCTGTACGACTACTGGTTTGTGCAGTTCGATTTCCCCGATGCCAACGGTAAACCCTATAAATCGTCCGGCGGCAAGATGGTCTACAACGCCATGCTGGGGCGTGAAATTCCGCAGGGGTGGGTTGTTGGACCACTATCAGATTGGATTGCCAAGGATAAAACCGGGGACTGGGGTAAGGACATGGCCGAAGGCAACTACACATTAAGCGTGGATTGCATTCGAGGAACAGATATCAACGGGCTAAACGGCAAGGGTGCTGTCGCCGCACCCACTCGTTTCATCCTCGAAAAAAACAAAGGAAAAATCCTCGCACCTTTTGACTTGGTTATTGAGATCTCAGGTGGCAGTCCCACCCAATCAACAGGTCGGCTGGCATTGATGACTTCCGAGTCAATCAAGCGGTTTTCCCGACCAGTGATCTGTTCGAATTTTTGCAAAGCCATATCGTTGAAAAATAGCTTTTATGTATTCAACTTCGCGTATTTGTGGAAGTCAGCTTACGAAAACAAGGTCTTGTTCGGTTGGGAGGGTAAGACAAGTGGCATAAAGAATCTTTTGTTTGAAGCTTTCACAACAAAGCATGTGGTGTGCATGCCGTCACAACAGTTGGCGCAACGGTTTTTTGATTTTGTTTGTCCAATTGAAGACATGAAGCAAAAGCGCCTGAAAGAAAATGATGAGCTTGCATTATTGAGAGACTGGCTCCTCCCCCTGCTGATGAACGGTCAGGTGACGGTGGCATAAGGGAGAAACCATGACCGACCAACCCGCCTCTCTTGTCTCTGCCGATTACCTTGCTTTGCTCGGCGACATCAAGCAACGCGTGCGCCATGGGCAAACGCGGGCGGTGTTGGCCGTCAATGCCGAGCTCATTCGTCTGTATTGGGACATCGGCGCTCTGATCCACGCTCGCCAGCAGCAAGAAGGCTGGGGGGCTGGGGTGATTCCGCGTTTGGCGCGTGATTTGCACAATGAATTGCCGGAGGAAAAGGGTTTTTCCGAGCGAAACATCAAGCGGATGTTGGCGTTTTACCGCGAATATCCGTACCTGGAATTTGTGCCACAAGCTGTGGCACAAATTGACCCAGATCCCAAAGTGCCACAGGCTGCGGCACTTTTCCCGGCTGACTTGGTTCAGTCCATCCCCTGGGGGCACCACACCGAGCTCATGGCCAAGGTCAAGGACCTGGCTGCCCGCCATTGGTATATGCAAGCCTGCCTGGCCAATGGCTGGAGCCGCAACATTCTGGTCATGCAAATCGAAGTGGCCGCGCATCAGCGCCAAGGGCGTGCCACCACCAACTTTGCCAAGCGCCTTCCCTTGCCCGATTCAGATCTGGTGCAGCAAACCCTGAAAGACCCCTACCTGTTTGACTTTCTGACGCTGGCATCGGGCTTCCATGAGCGCGAACTCGAAACTGGCCTCATCGCGCATCTGGAAAAGTTTTTGCTGGAGCTGGGGCAGGGCTTTGCCTTCGTCGGACGGCAATACCATCTCGATGTCGGTGATCAGGATTTTTATGTCGATCTGCTTTTTTATCACTTGAAGCTGCGTTGCTATGTGGTGATTGACCTCAAGCGCGGTGATTTCAAGCCTGAATATGCGGGCAAGATGAATTTCTATTGCAGCGTGGTGGATGATCGGCTGCGCCATGAAAGCGACAGACCCACCATCGGGCTGATTCTTTGCCAGCAACCCAACCGAGTGCTGGCGGAATATGCGCTGCGTGGTGTGGACAAGCCCATAGGTGTTTCCAGTTTCGAGCTCACCCGAGCACTGCCCGAGAGTCTGGAAAGCAGCCTGCCGACCATCGAAGAAATCGAACGCGAATTGGAGGGGGACGCATGAGCGGGCGATCTTCCAGCAGCGGCAAACCCGGGCGCAAAAAGACCGAAATCTCCCTCGTCCGTTCCTCTGCAGCGGAATACCTGACCTTTGTTGCGGCCACAGGCAACCGCCATGCCAGTGTGGAAATGCGCTACGAAGATGAAAATCTCTGGCTCACGCAGAAAATGATGGCGGCCCTCTACGACGTGTCGGTGCCCGCCATCAGTCAGCATTTGAAGCGCATTTATGCTGACAACGAGCTGGAACGCGAGGCAACTGTTAAGCCGTACTTAATGGTTCAAACCGAAGGTGAACGCGAGGTTCAGCGCAAGGTGGACCACTACAGTCTGCAGGCCATCATTGCTGTCGGCTTCAAAATCGAGAATGAGCGTGCGGTGCAGTTCCGCAAATGGGCCAACCAAATCGTCAAGGACTACACGATTCAGGGCTGGGTCATGGATGTGGAGCGTCTCAAAAGCGGTGGCAGTGTGCTGACCGAAGATTTCTTTGAGCGGCAGTTGGAGAAGGTCCGGGAAATCCGACTCTCTGAGCGCAAGTTCTACCAAAAGATCACCGACATTTATGCTACGGCTCTGGATTACGACCCAACAGCCACCGCCACAAAACGCTTTTTTGACGCAGTGCAAAACAAACTCCACTACGCTGTACACGGGCAGACCGCTGCCGAGGTGATCGTGGATCGGGCTGACCATCAAAAAGAGAATATGGGTCTGACCCAATGGGATGGCTCACCTCAAGGCAAGATCCACAAATACGATGTATCGGTGGCCAAGAACTACCTTTTGGAATTTGAGTTGGCGCAGATGCTGCGGATTGTCTCGGCCTATCTGGACATGGCTGAACTTCAGGCCATGCGCCGTATCCCCATGACCATGCAGGATTGGGAGGTGCGATTGAGTGGTTTCTTGAAGCTCTGGGATCGAGAAATTTTGCAAGACGCAGGCAAGGTGTCGGCCGAAATCGCCAAGGCGCATGCCGAAAGTGAGTTTGAGAAATACCGCATCGTGCAGGACCGTTTGTTTGAAAGTGACTTTGACCGCTTGGTCAGGCAGATCGGGCAGGGGGATGCTTCACCTGACGACGCTGCATGAAATGGCTCACGGGCCAGCAGGCACAATCTCCCCCATGACCGACCTGAACACCCCCGAAATTGCCGACACCGTGCGCTGGCTCGAACGCGCCGTGATTGGCCTCAACCTCTGCCCCTTTGCCAAAGCCCCGCATGTCAAGGGCCAGATTCATTACGTGCTGAGCGAGGCCAAAGGCCTGGAAGGCTTGCGTGACGAGCTGATCGAACAGCTGCAGGCCCTGGCCGCTTTGCCCGCTGAAGAGCGTGAGACCGTGCTGCTGATCGTGCCGCAGATGCTGCAAGACTTTTTGGAGTTCAACGACTTTCTGGACGAGGCCGATGCCGTGCTGCAAGAGCTGGATATGGAAGGCGTGTTCCAAGTGGCCAGTTTCCACCCGCAGTTCCAGTTTGCCGACACCGAGCCCGACGACATCACCAACTTCACCAACCGCTCGCCTTACCCCACGCTGCACTTGCTGCGCGAGGAGAGCATTGACCGGGCGGTGGAGGCCTTTCCCGAGGCTGAGATGATTTACGAGACCAATATGG
Source organism: Limnohabitans planktonicus II-D5 (assembly GCF_001270065.2). Classification (GTDB taxonomy): domain Bacteria; phylum Pseudomonadota; class Gammaproteobacteria; order Burkholderiales; family Burkholderiaceae_C; genus Limnohabitans_A; species Limnohabitans_A planktonicus. The sequence goes on along the minus strand of NZ_LFYT02000022.1, from coordinate 33,107 downwards.
AGACGATGGACAAGCTGGGGGCCGAGGGCTGGAAAAAGCTGGATGTCGGGCCGCACGATTGAGTCGGTCATTCTGAGGCCCCTAATAGAGTGTCATTTGGCGGTGTTATCCCCAATGCAAATGTTGCCTGCAGTGATGCGGACACCGTTTGCATCACGATCGAGGGGTAAACCATGTATTTCTTCCAAGTCGTGGAAGAAATACATGGTTGCAACGACATCAATCTGTCTCAAAATAATAGGTTCAATGGCTACATGCCCAAACACAAACTCACCTCTGCCCCAAAACCGCTGGACCTGGATGTACGTCCCGGCCAGTCGGTCGAACTGCTCAAGCAACTGCACATCCTGACCCGCGAGGGCAAGCTCAACCAGGATTCGCGCCGCAAGCTCAAGCAGGTTTACCACCTGTTCCAATTCATCGAAAAGCTGTTGTTGGAGCTACCCGCCAGCGAAAGCGGCCCCACGCTGGCCGACCACGGCGCAGGCAAGTCGTATCTGGGCTTCATCATTTACGACCTGTTTTTCAAGGCACTGGGTCAAGGCACGATCTACGGCATTGAGACGCGCAGCGAGCTGGTGGAATCGTCCAAAGCGCTGGCCCAAAAGCTGGGCTTTGAGCGCATGCGCTTTTTGAACGTGAGCGTGGCCGAATCCACGCAAAGTGATCAGCTGCCCGCGCAAATCGACGTGGTCACCGCACTGCACGCCTGCGACACGGCCACCGACGACGCCATCGCCTTCGGCCTGCAAAAGAAAGCCCGCTATATGGTGCTGGTGCCTTGCTGCCAGGCCGAGCTGGCCCGAGCCCTCAACCAAAACAAGGCGCTCAATTTGCAGCGCACACCTTTGGCCGAGTTGTGGCGTCACCCCTTGCACACCCGCGAAGTGGGCAGCCAGCTGACCAACGTGCTGCGCTGTCTGTATCTGGAGTCAAAGGGCTACCAAGTCACGGTGACCGAGCTGGTGGGCTGGGAGCACTCCATGAAAAACGAGCTGATTCTGGCCAAGTACACCGGCCAGAAAAAACGCGCTTCCGGCGAGCGCCTGCTGGCGCTGCTCAAGGAGTTTGGGGTGGAGGGGATGATGGGGGCGCGGTATCCCTTGGTGGGGCCGCATGCTTTAGAGGCATTTGCAGATCGTCGCATCTGAATCCGTTGTTTGACGAATGTGCAGCGAATCAGGCAAGTTCAATTCATCAGGATGATCAACCAATTGACCATCAAAATGAGGGCGCTGGCCCTGATGCCCCATAAACGCACCTTCGAAAGGGATGCCTTGCGTAAAAAGCGAAAACCAAGCAGGGCTTCAATCAACATCACAACACCTGCTAAACCTGTAGCTGTGACGATCAGTGAAACTGCAGCGTTCGCTTGAAATGCTGACCCAAAGTCAAGGCCAAGCAGGTGGTGTACCGCATGAGTTCCGCCACAAAGGAGGCACGGCAGATCAGTAAACTGTTTAAAGAGACAGGGTACAAGTCCATCGTGCTGCAGTCCCCACGCTGTTAAGGCTTGAGCACTGACTGGCAAGAGGATCCAAAGGGCGCAGCGAAACCACCTCTCCTGGGTAGATAAAACCATCGCTTTCACGAGGGCGCGATCGCAATCAGTTTGTTGGGTTTGCAGGGGCCATATCACCGACCAATTCTTTGGCCATGTGGTAAGAACCAATGTATAGAAGCGGCAGTGTCAAGAAGATACCGATGAAGCAAAAAATCATGCCAATTGAGCTCAAAACAGACAACACCAACAAGGTGATCATGGGCATGAATAAATTGCCTTTCAAGTAACCCCAGGCTCGTTGCACGGCTTGAACACCGTCAGTTTCACCTTGCGCCACCAAGTAAAGAGAGACTGGGATCAATGACATGACAAAAAAACCTGGAATGAAGCACAGCATAAAACCAATACCCGTCACAACGGCACTGATCAGGAATGCGACCAAGGCAGGAACCAAATGGTCGAATCCTTTGAAAATGTCGGTAAATGTGGATGGCTGGCCGGTTTTTATTTTCTCTTCTAACTTCATGTATCCGACTTGAAGCGGTCCTACAAGCAAACCAAATGCAAAGCCACCAATGATGGTTGTGAGCAGCGTTGCAACAACGTGTGTCAAGAAGTTGGATTTCAAGTCAGCAAATGAATTGGAAATCACTCTCCCAATGCTGTAATCATGGCTGGAAGGCGTTTGTAAAGCAGGTGGGTTGAGATTGGCAGCACTGTCTGGTGTGACATTTTGAGCTGCGCCGCAGTGGTTGCAAAATGTTGCACCGTCTGTGATCGATTTACCGCATGAATGACAAAACATATTGAACCTTTGCGAATGTAGTATTTTGAAATGATGGATGAATATAAAAGAATGTAAAAATTAGTCCAGCTGGTTTTCCCGAATATGGGTGTTTACACGGCATGTTACGAGAGAGTGATATTGACTTTCTGTGATAGACCTTTTTCAAGCCCCAACCCCAGCACCCGTGCCTCAATGCTGCCCGCGCCCACGCTGTCCAGCCCTTCGGCCATGACTGAAAAGTTCTGTGTCCAACGGCCGCTTTGCAGGGGCTCAGCATAGATGCGGGGCAGGTGGATGTCCCAGGCTGATCGGTGGTCTGGCTGTGGTGTGGGCGCACTCAGGTGGTGCATGGGGTAGCGGCAAACCAGGGCACCGGTGGCGTCACTCAGGGTCAGGTACAGGCATTCTCCGGGGGCTAAAGCTTGTTCCAGTTCGCACTGAAGTCGGCAGGTGGCGTGGTTGGCGCCGATGAAGGCATTGAGGGGGCGTTCGCTCGGGTGGGCGATGGGGGCCAGCTGCTGCACGCGATCACCGAAGCCATAGATCCGATCGTGGGCCAGATGGTGGTCGCGCACGGTGGGCCAGACGTGGTGGCGCAAAAACAGTTGGTCGGCGTAGCGACGCCAGGCGGCGTCGCCTTGAGCCTTCACAAAGTCATCGATGCTTTGGGCGATGCCGCGCAACACGCCTGAGCGGATGCCCAGCAGCCCCGCCAGGATGAGTTCGGTGTGGCAGCAGTCATCGCGGATGATGTGAAACGCCTGACCCGATTGGCGCCATTGCTGCACGGCCAGCGCTTCACGGGCGTCGATGAGGGCGTCCACATCGCGCACCAGAACGCAATCGGCCTGTGCATCGTCCATGGCTAAAAAACGCCAAAACGTGGCGGGCAGTTGCAGGCCTTGGGCGTGCATGGGCATGCACTGTGCGCCCAGGCTGCGCAGTCGCTGTACCAGGGCGGGGGGCACCGTGTCGTCCAGATAAAAACGGCAGACAAAATCGGGCAAATGCACGCGTGCGGCCAGCACATTGAGCACGGCCATTTCGCAGTAGCGAGGCAACTGGCCGTAAAGGCTGAAAGACACCAGATTCAGGGGGCCGTGATAGGGCGCTTGCAAGGCGGCAAAGCTGCGCGGGGACAGGCTTTGGCAGGCCTCTTCGTCCTTGATATGCAGGGCTGCGCGCCCGATGACCACGGCGCGCTCGTTTTCGCCCAGCTCATAAAGTGCATGCGCCAGATTGGCCAGCACGTACATATTGCGCGGCTGCAAGGCCAGGGCCTGTTCGTAGAACACGCAAGACAGGCGGTGTTCGGCCAGGATCAGGTGCGCAAAACCCAGCTGCTCATACACATAGGCCAGGTGCTCGTCGCTGTGAACCCGCTTGAGCAATTCGCGCGCCGCTGCGATGGCGCCTTGGGGGGCGGCATACACCTGGGACTCGACTTGCTTGACCCAGTGGGCCAAGTCTTCGGGGAAATGAGCCGCCATGAGCAAGGGTGTTTGGGGCTGAGCGTCTTCAATGGCGGGTGTGTGCCTTGGGCGCATGGGCCGCAGTGAGCCCCTGCGGCTTCGCGCCCTTGGCGTTTATTCCGCCTCGATTTTTGCGTCGCGGATGGCCTTGGCCCACTTGGCGGTTTCCGCCTTTGAGCGCTGCGCCAGGGCCTCTGGCGAGGCCGGGGCGGTTTCAAAACCTAAGGCTGCAAAGCGTTCTTGCACATCCTTGTCATTGGCTGCGGCGTTGGCGGCTTTGTTGAGTTTGGCGATCACGTCTGGGGGTGTGCCTGCAGGCGCAAACATGGCGAAGTAGGCGATCAGCTCATAGTCCTTGAAGCCCAGTGCTTCATTGACCGTGGGCAATTCGGGAATGGCTTTGGAGCGCTGGGTGGAGGTGACCGCCAGGCCACGGATTTTGCCGGCCTTGATCTGGGGCAGCATCACCGCAAAGTCGGCCGTGAAGAGATTGACTTGCCCACCGATGAGGTCCGTCATGGCTGCTGGCCCGCTTTTGTAGGGCACATAGGTCATTTCGATGCCCGCCATGTGGGAGAGCACTTCGGTGGACACGCGCTGGGATGTGCTGGCGCTGGCATAGGTCAGCTGGTTGGGTTTGCTCTTGGCCAAGGCCACCAGTTCTTTGAGGTTTTTAACGGGCACGTCGTTGTTGACGGCCACGACCAGCGGCACTGAGCCGAGGTAGGCAATGGGTGCGAAGGCCGTGTCCTGGTCGTAAGGCAGTTTTTTCATCAGGCTCTTGAGCGCAGCATTGGTGCTGTTGGTGCCAACCAGCAAGGTGTAGCCATCGGGTGCCGATTTGGCCACCAGGTCAGCGCCCAGCATGCCGTTCACACCGGCCTTGTTTTCCACCACGATGGGCTGGCCCAGGGATTCAGACATTTTTTGGGCAAAGGCGCGGCCAATCTGGTCAGTGGCACTGCCCGCCGCAAAGGGCACGACGGCCTTGATTGGCTTGTTGGGGTAAGTCTGCGCATGCAGCGTGGGGGCGGTCAATGCAAGCGCAAAGCTCAACAAGCCAAGGAAGTGGGTGGTTTTCATGGTTTCTCCGGGTTCAAGTTACAAGATTTATTCAATCACAAGGGTGAGCAGGTGCGCACTTAGGCATTTCCCGTGGGCATCCAGAGCCAGCGAGCGGGTGACCCCGCCGCCCAGCGATTGGTGCAGCACAAAGTTGAGTGCGCCCAGTTGGGGCAGGGCGTAGCGTTCTACCGGGCCGTGCACGGTGCCTGCAAAGTGGGCTTGTACGCGTTCGGCGCTCAGGTGTTGTTCCAGCAGGGCAAAGTCTTGCTTGTCGTAGGCAATGACCGACAAGGTGGACCGGTTGCCTTTGTCGCCGGTGCGGGTGTGGGCGATGTCGCGCAGCAGCATGTCAGTGGTCCTGTGTGAGCAGCACGGTGGTGGTGTGCACGGCGCTGCGCGGCATGAGCACCGCGGCAGCGGCAATCACTTCGCGCACCGAGCGTGTGGCACCGCCTCCACCGGCCGGGCCGTTGAGGTAGAGCGCTTCGACTTCGTGCGCCACATGCTGGGCTTGTTGCAAGGTGGGCACGCGCAGGGCCACGCGGGCACGCACTTCGGCGGGCTCTGACGGTACTTGGCCGGAGGCCCCGAAGATGGCGTTCACGCCGATCAGGTCGTAGCGGCTTTCCAATTCGGCGTAACCGGCATCGGCCAGCCGTTGGCGCACCAAGTCCAGCGCCAGTTGGCCCCGAGCTTGTGCGCCCGGCCCGGCATAGCTCATCTGGCCCTCGCCAATGAAACCGTCGCGGTAACCTAGCGTGACTTTGAACGTGTCGGTGCACGGATGGCCGTTGCCACCGGTCACCTGAACTCGGTCGGGGCCCACCTGCGTCAGCTGAACCTGAGAAAAATCGGCCACCACATCGGGCTGCAGATAGCGTGCCGGGTTCTCGATTTCATACAGCAGCTGTTCGGTGCAAGTGGCCACCGTGACCCAGCCGCCAGAACCCGCTACTTTGGTGATGACCGCGTCACCCGAGGCGCTGACTTCGGCCAGTGGAAAGCCCAGTCGTGCCATCTGGGGCACGTCCTTGTAGCCCGGATCGGCAAAGTAGCCGCCCGTGATCTGCGCCGCACATTCCAGCAAATGCCCGACCAGCACACCTTTGCCCAGGCTTTGCCAGTCGTCGGGTGCCCAGCCAAAGTGGTGCATCAAGGGGGCCAAAAACAGGGCAGGGTCGGCCACGCGGCCAGTGATGATGACCTGGGCGTCTGTCTGCAGCGCGGGCAGCAAGGCTTCGGCCCCCAAATAGGCATTGGCCGAAATCAACTGGGGCTGCAAGTCGGCCAGGGTTTGCGTGCTCTCCAGCACGGGCAGCGCCAAGCCGGTTTGGGTCAGTGTGGCCAGCACATCGTCGCCCAGCACCACCGCCACTTTGAGCTGCGGCAAGCCCAATTCACGGGCCACGGCCAGCACCGCATGCCCGGCCTGCAGCGGGTTGGCTGCGCCCATATTGCTGATGATGCGGGTGCCATGGCGAATGCAGGCGGGCAGCACGGCGCGCATGCGGGCCTGGAGCATCGGGTCAAAGCCTGCAGCCGGGTCTTTGGATCGCTCCAGTTGCGCCAATGCAATCGTGCGCTCGGCCAGGCACTCGAACACCAAATAATCCAGCTGGCCCTTTTCGGCCAGTTCCACGGCGGGAGGGATGCGGTCACCTGAATAACCTGCACCGGCGCCAATTCGGATAGTTGTCTTGTGCATCCGCCAAGCTTATACGCACAGGTGCGATTTGGCTGTCACCCAGGGAGAACTCAATGCACCACAGCGACAGGCACCCGCCCCACGGTGGGCAAGCCCGCTTGGGTCCATGCCTTGAAGCCCCCTCGGTACCAAATGACTTGGGTGTAGCCCAGCTGGCGCGCACGCATGGCCGCATTCACGGACAGCCAGCTTTCTGAGTGGCTGCAGTAAAAAACCACCGGTTTGTTCAGGTCTGGTGCGGCTGCCCGCAGCATTTGGGCAAAGCGCTCGGCATAGGGCTGATCCAACTTGTCATCCTCGAAAGCCAGACCGCTGTTGATGAAGCTCAGCGCACCGGGAATCACAGGTCCAAAGCTCGCCGCATCAATCACCACAGGGCGTTCGGCTTGCCGGAGGGCTTGGGCCAAGGTGGCGGTATCCCAGCGTTGAATGCCATCCAATGCTTTTGGGGTCATGCCCGTGAGTGCCTGAGCCCAACGCAATTTGGATGGCGTTCTTGCACCGGGTTCATCGCGCTCTGCCTGGAGATGTTCGGGCGATGGTGTTGGCAACTGGCCCAATATGGCAGCGGCTTGGGTGCTTGCCTCGTCGTAGAGCGGCAGTACCTCGTGCTCGTTGACAGAAATCAGGCGGCAGAGTTTGGGGTTGTTCTTGGCGTGATTGCAGTTGTAAAGCGCACGTAATATGGCCTGCCCAGGGTCATCTACGCCCCAGCGCACGCCGTAACCCGTTTTGCCCCAGCCAATCGCCATGGCTTTGTTGTGATTCGCACTCAGATAGTTGTCGAAAGTGCGTTGTCCAATCGTTTTGCACAGCAATTGGCCTTTGCAAAGCCCTTCAATCAGTACTCCGGCGCGGTCATGCATGTCCACCATCGGCTCGCCCAGGGATTTGCCAAAAAAGCCCAGCTGTACTTTCATGCTGGCGGGCAATTGCAGGGGCACGGTCTCGGTTTGTGTCACCACACCCAGGCTGAAAGCGTCTTTGCCGGTGTGTTGTTGGCATTGATCGAAAGGCGTTTGTCCGGTGGGGCAGAACCAGGGTGTACGGTCTTTTTCTTGCGTGCGTTGGAGTTCGCGGATTCTTAAAAACCCATAAGCCTCCTGGATGTCATACAGCGCTTGGTTCATGACCTGGGCATCAAATCTGTCGCCCATTTGCTGCTTGTACCAAGCGAACATCTGGGGCATCAAACTGGGATTGACGCGTTTGGAGTCCAGGTCGTGTGCGCCGTGAATGCCGACCATGGTCACTCTTGGCAAGCTTCCCGTGCCAAAGGCGCGCGCTTGTCCGGCCATGAAAATCAGCGAGCATGCCGACATGCAGGCGCCCGAAGCCACGGTGGTGATTTTGGCGTCTCGCACCATGCGTGCCACTTGCATGCCCGTCCAAAGGTCACCCCCTGGCCCGTTGACCAAAATCAGCCGCTCAATGCCGCCTTGAGCAAGTGCATCTTTGAACTGCACAAAGTCATGATCGACGGTGGGTCCCGTAGCGAAGAGGTCCTTGCCCACGCGTTCCAGTGTCATGGCCTGCAAGTTGGCGGACAGCCAAAGCGACAGGCACACAGTCAATGCTTTGAAAACACGGTTCATCAGGACTCCGCACAAAATTGAACAAAATGGCTCATATTTTTGCATTTAAAAGCAGTGCTTTGAGGCTCAATTTAATTGGGGTCAGATCCCAATTAAACTGCGGGTCTCATAAAGGGAGTCACCATGGCCCGCCAACCCCGCCTGACCGTTGCAGGCTATCCCCACCACGTCATCCAGCGCGGCAATGACCGCCAGGCCATCGTGCGCGACGATGCGGACCGCGAGCGTTTGCTGGCGCTGTGGCAAGAGCATGCGCAAACTTTCAAGGTGGCCATTCATGCCTATGTGATCATGGACAACCACTTCCATTTGCTGCTCACCCCCGAAACCGACGAGGGCCTGCCGCAGATGATGCAGGCGGTGGGGCGGGCCTATGTGCGCTACTTCAATTTGCGGCACCAACGCACCGGCACTTTGTGGGAGGGGCGTTACCGCAGCAACCTCATTGAGAGTGAGCGCTATCTTTTGGCATGCATGGTTTACATCGACCTGAACCCGGTGCGGGCGGGCATGGTGGCTCAGCCCGCCGACTTCAAATGGTCCAGCCACAGGCACTGTATTGGACAGTTGAGCGACAAACGGGTGACGCCTCATGCCCTGTTTTGGGGCTTGGGCAACACCCCCTTTGCCCGTGAGGCGGCTTATGCCGAGTTGGTGCAGACGGGCCTTGCGCAGCGCGAAAAGGACCAACTCACGCAAAGCGCCTTGTCGGGCTGGGCGCTGGGGTCGGCCGATTTTGTTGGGGGCTTACAGCAAGCCACCCAGCGTCGCCTGGTGCCAAGCAGGGCGGGGCGACCCGCCAAAAAGACCCCCGATTGAATCTGTCCCCAATTAATTCAAGGTCAAGTCAAAAGCCTAATTAATTGGGATCTGACCCCAATTAAAAAGTTTGGCATGGATGCTGCAGTGCACTACACTCTTCGGTCTGCGTGAAAACCCTTAGGAGCGCCCATGACTTCGGCCAGTGCAAAAGAACATTTCCAATCGACCGGTCTGTATGACCCTGCCAATGAGCACGATGCTTGCGGTGTCGGCTTTGTGGCCCACATCAAAGGGCACAAGACCCACGCCATCGTGACGCAGGCGCTCAAGATCCTGGAAAACCTGGATCACCGGGGTGCTGTGGGTGCGGACGCGCTCATGGGCGACGGTGCCGGTATCTTGATTCAATTGCCCGATGCGCTGTACCGTGACGAGATGGCCAAACAAGGTGTGGCGCTGCCACCCTTTGGTGAATACGGCGTCGGCATGGTCTTCTTGCCCAAAGAACATGCTTCGCGCATGGCTTGTGAGCAAGAACTCGAACGCGCCGTCAAGGCCGAAGGCCAAGTGGTGCTGGGCTGGCGCGATGTGCCCGTCAACCGCGACATGCCCATGTCGCCGACCGTCCGCGAAAAAGAGCCGGTCATGCGCCAGATCTTCATTGGCCGCGGTGCTGATGTGATCGTGCAAGACGCCTTGGAACGCAAGCTGTACGTGATCCGCAAGACCGCCAGCGCTGCCATTCAAAATCTGCACCTGACGCACAGCAACGAGTACTACATCCCCAGCATGTCCAGCCGCACAGCCGTCTACAAAGGCTTGTTGCTGGCCGACCAAGTGGGCACCTATTACCTGGACCTGCAAGACGAGCGCTGCGTCTCGGCCCTGGGCCTGGTTCACCAGCGTTTTTCCACCAACACCTTCCCCGAGTGGCCGCTGGCTCACCCTTACCGCTATGTGGCGCACAACGGCGAGATCAACACCGTCAAGGGCAACTACAACTGGATGAAGGCGCGTGAAGGCGTGATGTCTTCGCCCGTGCTGGCCAACGACCTGCAAAAGCTCTACCCCATCAGCTTCGCCGGTCAGTCTGACACCGCTACCTTTGACAACTGCCTGGAACTGCTGACGATGGCGGGCTACCCCATCAGCCAGGCCGTGATGATGATGATCCCCGAGCCTTGGGAACAGCACACCACCATGGACGAGCGCCGCAAGGCCTTTTACGAGTATCACGCCGCGATGCTGGAGCCCTGGGATGGCCCCGCCTCGATCGTGTTCACCGACGGTCGCCAGATCGGCGCCACGCTGGACCGCAACGGTCTGCGCCCCTCTCGTTACATCATCACCGACGACGACATGGTCATCATGGGTTCGGAAACCGGCGTACTGCCGATCCCCGAAAGCAAGATCGTGCGCAAGTGGCGTCTGCAGCCGGGCAAGATGTTCCTGATCGATCTGGAACAAGGCCGCATGATCAACGACGAAGAGTTGAAGGCCGGTTTGGCCAGCGCCAAGCCTTACAAGCAGTGGATCGAAAACCTGCGCGTCAAGCTGGACGACGTGGCCGCGGCCCCCTTGGCCCCCGCCTCGGATGTGGCCTTGCTCAACCTGCAACAAGCCTTTGGCACCACTCAGGAAGACATCAAGTTCCTGCTGGCCCCCATGGCCTCGGCCGGTGAAGAAGCCATTGGCTCCATGGGCAACGACAGCCCACTGGCCGTTCTGTCCGACAAAAACAAGCCGCTGTACAACTACTTCAAGCAGTTGTTCGCGCAGGTGACCAACCCCCCGATCGACCCGATCCGCGAAGCGATCGTGATGTCACTGGTGTCCTTCATCGGCCCCAAGCCGAACCTGCTGGACATCAACCAGGTCAACCCGCCCATGCGCCTCGAAGTCAGCCAGCCCATCCTGGACTTCGCCGACATGGCCAAGCTGCGCAACATCGAGCAAGCCACCAAGGGCAAGTTCAAAAGCGCGACGCTCGACATCACTTACCCCGCCTTGTGGGGCCGCGAAGGCGTGGAAGCCAAGCTGGCATCGCTGTGCGCTGAAGCCGTGGATGCCATCAAGGGCGGCCACAACATCCTGATCATCAGCGACCGCGGCGTGAACGCCACCCAAGTGGCTGTGCCCGCGCTGCTGGCGTTATCGGCCATCCACCAGCACTTGGTGACCGAGGGCTTGCGCACCACCGCTGGCCTGGTGGTCGAAACCGGCACCGCCCGCGAAGTGCACCACTTTGCGGTGCTTGCCGGTTACGGCGCAGAAGCCGTGCACCCCTACTTGGCGATGGACACCCTGGCTGCGCTGCACAAAGAACTGCCTGGCGACTTGTCTGCCGAGAAAGCCATCTACAACTACATCAAGGCGATCGGCAAGGGCCTGTCCAAGATCATGTCCAAGATGGGCGTGTCGACCTACATGTCGTATTGCGGTGCCCAGTTGTTCGAGGCCATTGGCATCAACAACGAGACCATCAACAAGTACTTCACCGGCACCTCCAGCCGCGTGGGCGGCATCGGCGTGTTCGAAATCGCCGAAGAAGCCTTGCGCATGCACACCGCAGCCTTTGGTGACGACCCCTTGCTGGCCACCATGCTGGACGCAGGCGGTGAATACGCCTGGCGCGCCCGTGGCGAAGAGCACATGTGGACACCCGACGCGATTGCCAAGTTGCAGCACTCCACCCGTGCCAACAACTTCAGCACTTACAAGGAATACGCGCAGATCATCAACGACCAAAGCAAGCGCCACATGACGCTGCGTGGTCTGTTCGAATTCAAGATCGACCCGTCCAAAGCCATCCCGCTGGAGCAGGTCGAGCCTGCAGCCGAAATCGTCAAGCGTTTCGCCACCGGCGCGATGTCGCTGGGTTCTATCTCCACCGAGGCGCACGCCACATTGGCCGTGGCCATGAACCGCATTGGCGGCAAGAGCAACACGGGCGAGGGCGGTGAAGACGCCAACCGTTACCGCAACGAACTCAAAGGCATTCCGATCAAGTTGGGCGATTCCTTGAAGAGTGTGATCGGTGCAGAAAACGTCGAAGTGGACATGCCTTTGGCCGCCGGTGACAGCCTGCGCTCCAAGATCAAACAAGTCGCGTCGGGCCGCTTTGGTGTGACGGCCGAATACCTGTCGAGCGCCGACCAGATCCAGATCAAGATGGCCCAGGGTGCCAAGCCCGGTGAAGGCGGTCAGTTGCCCGGCGGCAAAGTGTCCGACTACATCGGCAAGCTGCGCCACTCGGTGCCAGGTGTGGGTCTGATTTCGCCACCTCCGCACCATGACATCTACTCCATCGAGGACTTGGCCCAGCTGATCCACGACCTGAAGAACGTGGCCCCACACAGCGACATCAGCGTCAAGCTCGTGTCTGAAATCGGTGTGGGCACGATTGCCGCAGGCGTGGCCAAGTGCAAGGCCGACCATGTGGTGATCGCCGGTCACGACGGCGGCACGGGCGCTTCGCCTTGGTCGTCCGTCAAACATGCAGGCTCGCCATGGGAAATTGGCTTGGCCGAAACCCAGCAAACCCTGGTGCTCAATGGCCTGCGCGGTCGCATCCGTGTGCAGGCCGATGGCCAGATGAAGACCGGCCGTGACGTGGCGATTGGCGCATTGCTCGGCGCGGACGAGTTCGGCTTTGCCACCGCACCGCTGGTGGTCGAGGGCTGCATCATGATGCGCAAGTGCCACCTGAACACCTGCCCCGTGGGCGTGGCCACGCAAGACCCTACTTTGCGCGCCAAGTTCACCGGCAAGCCTGAGCACGTCGTGAACTACTTCTTCTTCATTGCCGAAGAAGTGCGCCAGATCATGGCTCAGCTGGGCATTGCCAAGTTTGACGACTTGGTGGGTCGCGCCGACCTGCTCGACATGAAGAGCGGTGTGGAACACTGGAAAGCCAAGGGCCTGGATTTTGGCCGTCTGTTGGCCGTGCCACAGGTCGCTTCCACCGTGGCCGTGCGCCATGTGGATACACAAGACCACGGCTTGGAAAAAGCCCTGGACAACGTGCTGATCGCCAAGAGCCGCGCCGCCATCGACAAGGGCGAAAAAGTCCAGTTCATGGAAGTCGCCCGTAACGTGAACCGCTCGGTCGGTGCCATGTTGTCCGGTGCCGTGACCAAGGTGCACCCCGAAGGCTTGCCCGACGACACCCTGCGGATTCAACTCGAAGGCACAGGCGGTCAGTCCTTTGGTGCATTCCTGGCCAAGGGCATCACGCTGTACCTGATCGGCGAAGCCAACGACTACACCGGCAAAGGTTTGTCGGGTGGTCGCATCGTGGTGCGCCCGAGCCTGGAGTTCCGTGGCGTGGCATCGCAAAACATCATCGTGGGCAACACCGTCATGTACGGCGCGACCACGGGTGAAGCCTTCTTTGCTGGCGTGGCCGGTGAGCGCTTTGCGGTGCGTTTGTCGGGTGCCACTGCGGTGGTCGAAGGCACAGGCGACCACGGTTGCGAATACATGACCGGCGGCACCGTGGCGGTGCTGGGGAAAACCGGCCGCAACTTCGGCGCAGGCATGAGCGGCGGTATCGCTTATGTGTACGACGAAGACGGCGAATTCGCCTCGCGCTGCAACACCGCCATGGTCAGCATGGAAAAAGTGCTGACAGCTGCCGAGCAAGAAGCGCAAGTGGACCGCAAGGTCTGGCACCGCGACCAGGCCGACGAAGCGCAACTCAAGAAACTACTGGAAGAGCACCACAAGTGGACCGGCAGCCAGCGTGCCCGCGAGTTGCTGGACAACTGGGCCACGGCCCGCGCCAAGTTCGTGAAGGTGTTCCCCAACGAATACAAACGCGCCCTGGGTGAGATCAACGCACGCAAAGCGGCGAACGCGGCCAAGGCCGCCAAGCCTGTCGCCGCCTGAGCCCTACGTCAAAAAGTTAAGGAAACATCATGGGAAAAATCACAGGTTTCATGGAATTTGAGCGCATCGAAGAGGGTTACAAACCCGTCACAGAGCGCTTGAAGAACTACGGTGAGTTCGTGATCGGCTTGACACCCGAGCAGTCCAAAACGCAAGCGGCCCGCTGCATGGACTGCGGCACACCGTTTTGCAACAACGGCTGCCCGGTCAACAACATCATCCCGGACTTCAACGACCTGGTGTACCAGGGCGACTGGAAGAACGCGATCGAGGTGCTGCACAGCACCAACAACTTCCCCGAGTTCACCGGCCGCATCTGCCCCGCGCCTTGCGAAGCGGCATGCGTGGTCAACTTCAACGACGATGCCGTGGGCATCAAGTCCATCGAGCACGCCATCATTGACCGCGCCTGGGCCGAAGGCTGGGTCACACCCCGCCCTGCCAAAGTCAAGACCGGCAAAACCGTGGCCATCATCGGCGCAGGCCCCGCTGGCTTGGCCGCAGCACAGCAGCTGGCACGCGCTGGCCACGATGTGACCTTGTTTGAGAAGAACGACCGCGTGGGTGGTTTGCTGCGCTACGGCATCCCTGACTTCAAGATGGAAAAGACGCACATCGACCGCCGCGTGCAGCAGCTCGAAGCCGAAGGCGTGAAGATCCGCACCAGCGTGTTGGTCGGTGAGTGGCCCAAGGATTCCAAGGTCACCAACTGGGCCAAAGAAACCATCAGCGCCGAACAGCTGAAAAAAGACTTTGATGCTGTTCTGCTCACAGGTGGCTCCGAGCAGTCGCGTGACCTGCCCGTGCCCGGCCGTGACCTCGATGGCATCCATTTCGCCATGGAATTCCTGCCCCAGCAAAACAAGGTCAACGCGGGCGACAAGCTCAAAGGCCAATTGCGCGCTGACGGCAAAAACGTCATCGTGATCGGCGGCGGCGACACCGGCAGCGACTGTGTGGGCACCAGCACACGCCACGGTGCCGTGAGCGTCACCCAGTTCGAGGTGATGCCCGAGCCGCCTGAAAAAGAAAACAAAGCGATGATCTGGCCTTACTGGCCCATGAAGCTGCGCACCAGCTCCAGTCACGACGAGAGCACTGAAAAAGGCCTGCTCAAGCGCGAATTTGCCATTTCCACCAAGGAATTCATGGGCGAGAAGGGCAAAGTCACTGGCTTGAAGACGGTGCACGTTGAGTTCAAGGACGGCAAGATGGTCGAGGTGCCCGGCACCGAGAAGGAATACAAGGCCGACATGGTCTTGCTGGCCATGGGTTTCACCAACCCGGTCGCCACCGTGCTCGACGCCTTTGGCATCGACAAGGATGCCCGTGGCAACGCCAAGGCCAGCACCGACTTCACAGGCGGCTACGCCACCAACGTGAACAAGGTGTTTGCTGCAGGCGACATGCGCCGGGGTCAGTCGCTGGTGGTGTGGGCCATCCGCGAAGGCCGCCAAGCCGCGCGTGCTGTGGACGAATTCCTGATGGGGCAAAGCGACTTGCCCCGCTGAGGGGGATCAGCTTCTAGGTACAATCCCTGAAACCAAGGTTTGCAGCTTGTTAACCTTGGGAGCTTAATATCACAAGAGCCGGTTTTTCCGGCTTTTGTTTTTCATGAATACACCGACCTCATCCTCTCTTGTTGAAATCCGTGACCTGAGCTTTGACTACGGGGATCGCGTCATATTGAAGAACCTGAGCTTCAATGTGCCGCGTGGAAAAGTCACGGCCTTGATGGGCGTTTCCGGGGGAGGCAAGACCACGGTTCTGCGCCTGATTGGTGGACAGATCCGGGCCACTCAGGGTCAGGTGCTGGTGAATGACCAAGATGTGAGCCGCATGAACCAGCAGGAGTTGTATGCCGCGCGTCGCCGCATGGGCATGTTGTTCCAGTTTGGCGCGCTTTTCACCGATATGAGTGTGTTTGACAATGTGGCGTTTCCGCTGCGTGAGCACACGGCCCTGTCTGAGGACTTGATTCGCGACATCGTGCTCATGAAGCTCGATGCCGTAGGACTTCGCGGTGCCCGAGATCTGAAGCCTTCCGAGATTTCCGGGGGCATGAGCCGCCGCGTGGCTTTGGCGCGTGCCATTGCGCTGGACCCGGATCTGATCATGTACGACGAGCCTTTTGCAGGGCTGGACCCCATCTCTTTGGGTACGGCGGCGCGTTTGATTCGACGGTTGAATGACAGCCTGGGCATCACCAGCCTGATCGTCTCCCACGATGTGACGGAAACCTTTGAGATTGCCGACCATGTGGTGATTCTGGCCAATGGCGGTGTGGCCGCCCAAGGTACACCTGCCGAACTGCGCGTGAGTGAAGATCCCTTGATTCACCAGTTTGTGCATGCTTTGAGCGATGGCCCGGTGCCGTTCCACTACCCCGCGCCCGCAGCAGCGCAAGACTACGACCGGAGGGCTGCATGAATGTGTTGAACCTGCTGGCCGCATTGGGCGCAAGCACCCGCCAGGCCTTGGCCGATTGGGGATATGGCGCACGCTTGTTTTTCAAGCTGTGCAAGTTGTCAGGTGCCACGCTGCGTCGCTTTGGTCTGGTGCGAGACCAAGTGCATTTTTTGGGCAATTATTCACTGGCCATCATCACAGTGTCGGGCCTGTTCGTGGGTTTTGTGCTGGGCTTGCAGGGTTACTACACCTTGCAGCGTTATGGCTCTGCAGAGGCTTTGGGCCTGTTGGTGGCCTTGAGTCTGGTGCGTGAATTGGGTCCGGTGGTCGCTGCCTTGCTGTATGCGGGCCGGGCGGGTGCTTCACTGACGGCTGAAATTGGCCTGATGCGTGCCGGTGAACAACTCACAGCTCTGGAGATGATGGCGGTGGACCCGATTGGGCGCATTTTGGCGCCGCGCTTTTGGGGCGGCATCATTGCCTTGCCATTGTTGGCTGCGGTGTTCAGCGCGGTGGGCATTTTGGGCGGTTATGTGGTCGGTGTTTTGCTCATTGGCGTGGACGCAGGATCGTTTTGGAGCCAGATGCAAGGCGGCGTTGATGTCTTCAAGGATGTGGGTAACGGCATCATCAAGAGTGTGGTGTTTGCCATTGCGGTGACATTCATTGCCTTGCTCCAAGGTTATGTGGCAAAGCCCACGCCCGAAGGTGTGGCCAATGCCACGACCCGCAGTGTGGTGGTTTCTTCTTTGTCGGTTTTGGGTCTGGATTTCATCCTGACCGCGATGATGTTCAGCATTTGAGGAGGACGTCATGCAACGTTCAAAAAATGATATTTGGGTGGGTTTGTTTGTGCTGCTGGGTGCGCTGGCGGTGCTTTTTCTGGCACTCAAGTCGGCCAATTTGCTGACCTTGAATTTCAGCGCTGACTACCAGGTCAGCGCCAAGTTCGACAACATCGGCGGACTCAAGCCTGGCGCTGCCGTCAAAAGTGCCGGGGTGGTGGTGGGGCGCGTCAAGAAAATCGAATTCGATGGCGAGTCTTTTCAAGCCAGAGTGACCCTGGGACTGCAGTCGCAAAACACCTTTCCGCAAGACAGTTCGCTGAAAATCCTGACCAGCGGTCTGCTGGGTGAGCAGTATCTGGACATCGTGCCCGGAGCGGATGAAAAAAATCTGGTGGCTGGTGACAAGATCGGTTCGACACAGTCGGCCGTGATTTTGGAAAACCTAATCAGCCAGTTCCTGTTCAATCAGGCAGAAAAGTCAAAGTCCGAAAGCACCAAGCCATGAGTTTGCGCTTGAAAAAAATTGCACTTTCTCTGACTGCAGTCATCAGCTTGTTATTGCAAGGCTGCGCCACGGTTAAAAGTGCAGACGCACGCGATCCTTGGGAATCCATGAACAGAAGCGTCTACAACTTCAATGACTCTGTGGACGCAGCGGTGCTCAAGCCTGTCGCCAAGGCCTATGTGGCGGTGTTGCCCAGTCCTGTGCGCACGGGCATACACAACTTTTTGGGTAACCTGGGAGATGTGTGGTCCATGGCCAACAGCGCCTTGCAATTGAAGGGGCAAGCCACCGTTGAGACGTTCATGCGCATCAGCGTCAACACGGTCTTCGGGTTGGGGGGGGTGTTGGATGTGGCCTCGGAGATGCGTTTGGAAAAACGCAAAGAAGATTTCGGCCAGACACTCGGCTACTGGGGCGTCAAGCCCGGTCCTTATCTCATGCTGCCGCTGCTGGGGCCGTCTACATTGCGTGATGCGTTGGGTACACCGATTGACATGAAGGGCAATGCGGTAGAACAGTTCAACGATGTGGCCACCCGCAATGTGTTGACCGCCACGCGCGTGATCGATACGCGCGCAGGGCTGATCAAGTCGGTGGATGTGGTCAAGGAGGCAGCACTCGATCCGTACACCTTCGTGCGTGACGCTTATTTGCAAAAGCGCGAGAACGATATTTATGATGGTAATCCGCCGTCAAATTTTGACTACGGCGAATCTGAAAAGCCATGAAACTGAGCCGGTCAGTCGCGTTACAGTTATTCACAAGGACTGGCCCAAGCTTTCTAAATTGTGTGGCAGATCCCTCTATATTCACTGTATGAAAAACATTCTGAACTCCTTTTCCCGGCGCAATTTTGTGGGTGCCCTGCTGGCAGTGGGCCTGAGCACCACGTTTGGCGCGGCATGGGCTACAGATGAAGCGCCCGAAGCTTTCATCAAACGCATCACCACCGACACGCTGGACACGATCAAAGCTGATAAGGCTTTACGCAACGGCGACGTGAGCAAAATCATGCAGATGGTTGACAACAAGTTGATGCCGCACGTCAATTTCCGCCGCATGACCGCGCTGGCCACCGGCCCGGCTTGGCGTAAAGCCACGCCTGAGCAGCAAAAAAAGTTGCAAGACGAGTTCAAGGTCTTGCTGATACGCACCTATTCGGGCGCACTCAGTCAGGTGAGTGACCAAGTGGTTGTGGTCAAACCCCTGCGCCCCGGTCAGGAAGACAAAAATCTGGTGGTCAATACGGAAGTGCGAGGCAAAGGCGATCCCATTCAATTGGATTACCGTCTTGAAAAAACACCTGGCGAAGGCGCTGGCTGGATGATTTTTGACCTGAATGTGCTGGGTGTCTGGCTCATCGAAAACTACCGCACGCAGTTCACCAAAGAAATCAACGCGGGCGGTATGGATGCCTTGATTGCCAGTTTGGTGGCCCGCAACAAGTCCAACGCTGGCAAACCCTGATCTGCAAAGGCCTGACGATGAGTGATCTGAAACTGCCCACCAGCTTGATACATGCTCAGGCCAATGCCTGTCTGTCGCAGTGGATAGCGCAGTTGAAGGCGCAGCCTTTGTCAGCAGAGCCGGTTCAAGTCGATGTTTCGGCCTTGCAGGATTTTGATTCTTCGGCGCTGGCCGTTTTGCTGGGTTTGCGCCGGGAGGTTCTGGCTTTGGGGCGTCAATTGGTGGTGCTGGGCATGACTGCACGTTTGCGCGAGTTGGCCACGCTGTACGGTGTGGTGGATTTGCTGGAATCGACTTGATCCAGCCCCTGCACCTTTGGTGCACAGCCGCCTTGTCATCAGCGGTTTTTTGGCAAAGTGTTGCGTAAAAACAAGCCCTGGTGAACCTCTTTTTGGCGCTATCTTCGCCACGGCACGGTGCTTGCTCGGAGCAGCACTTAAAATAAAGCTCTCTCATGCCTGCTCTGTCCTTCCAATCCGTTTCCAAAACTTATCCCTCCCGCAGCGCGGGTGCGCCTGCCTTGCATGCACTCAAGCAAGTGTCTCTGGAGGTCCAGGAAGGCGAATTCTTTGGATTGTTGGGCCCCAACGGTGCGGGTAAAACCACCTTGATCAGCATTTTGGCGGGCCTGAGCCGCCCCACAACAGGGCGCGTGCTGGTGCATGGCCACGACGTACAAACCGACTACGCCGCAGCGCGCAGACTGTTGGGCGTGGTGCCGCAAGAGCTGGTGTTTGACCCGTTTTTCACGGTGCGCGAGTCGCTGCGCATCCAGTCGGGCTATTTCGGCGTCAAGCACAACGACGCCTGGATCGACGAATTGCTGGACAGCCTGGGCTTGGCCGACAAGGCAGGCTCCAACATGCGCCAGCTCTCGGGCGGCATGAAGCGCCGAGTGCTGGTGGCGCAGGCTCTTGTGCACAAGCCCCGCGTGATCGTGCTCGATGAACCCACGGCCGGGGTCGATGTCGAATTGCGCCAGACCTTGTGGGCCTTCATCGCCAAACTCAACAAGCAAGGCCACACCGTCTTGCTCACCACCCATTACCTCGAAGAGGCTGAAGCCCTGTGTGGGCGCATTGCCATGCTCAAGAACGGTCAGTTGCTGGCGCTGGAGCGCACGTCCGACTTGCTCCGTTCGGCCACCAGCCAGGTACTGCGCTTCAAACTTGACGGCGACTTGCCCCCAGCCGTGGCGGCCATTGCCCGCGTCACGGGCCGCATCGTCCAGTTGCCGGTTCACAACGCTGTCGAAATCGAAAACCACCTGACCACCCTGCGCACAGCGGGGCTGGTGGTGGAAGACGTGGAAATTCGCCAGGCCGACCTCGAAGACGTGTTCCTCGAAGTCATGAACCGCAAACAAACCGCCTCGGGAGCCCTGGCATGACCGGCTGGCAAACCTTGCTCTACAAAGAGGTGCTGCGTTTTTGGAAAGTCGCTTTCCAGACGGTGGGTGCACCTGTGCTCACCTCGGTGCTGTACATGCTCATCTTTGGCCATGTGCTCGAGGACCATGTCAAGGTCTATGACAACGTGGCCTACACCTCCTTTTTACTACCGGGCCTGATGATGATGGGCGTGCTGCAAAACGCTTTTGCCAACAGCTCGTCGAGCCTGGTGCAAAGCAAGATCATGGGCAGCTTGGTGTTTTTGCTGCTCACGCCCTTGTCGCACCGCAGTTGGTTTGTGGCCTACGTGGGCTCCTCCATCGTGCGTGGATTGGCTGTGGGTCTGGGGGTGTTTGTGATCACCGGCTGGATGGTCAACATCACCTTCGTCAATCCGCTGTGGATTTTGGCCTTTGCCTTCATGGGCGCGGCCATGATGGGTGCATTGGGCGTGATTGCTGGGCTGTGGGCTGAAAAGTTCGACCAAATGGCCGCGTTCCAGAACTTCATCATCATGCCCATGACGTTCTTGTCGGGCGTGTTTTATTCCATCCATTCGCTGCCGCCGTTTTGGCAAAAACTCAGCCACCTGAATCCGTTTTTCTACATGATCGACGGTTTCCGTTACGGCTTTTTTGGCCAAAGCGATGTCTCCCCCTGGCTCAGTCTGGCGGTGGTGGGCACTGCCTTGGCCGCCATCAGTGCCTTGACACTTCACCTTTTGCGCATCGGCTACAAAATCCGGAGCTGACTCCCCATGAACGCACAGCAACTTCAAGCCATCATTGCCGCAGGCCTCGACTGCACCCACCTGACTGTGGAGGGCGATGGTCGCCACTGGAGCGCTGTGGTGGTGTCCGATGCCTTTGTCGGTTTGCGACCCATCGCTCGCCACCAGCGGGTGTACGCCACGCTGGGCCAGAAAATGCACACCGATGAGGTGCACGCCCTGTCGATGAAAACTTTCACGTCTGCCGAATGGGCAGCGCAAAACAACTGAACGCCTTTGCTGGCTTCACCCAACCCCATTGACCCATGGATAAATTGATCATTCGCGGCGGCAAGCGCCTGCAAGGCACGCTCGATGTGGCGGGTGCCAAAAACGCGGCCTTGCCCGAACTGTGCGCTGCGCTGTTGACGGCCGAGCCCGTGACCCTGAGCAATGTGCCGCGTCTGCAAGACGTCTCGACCATGCTCAAACTGATCCGCAACATGGGCGTGAGCGCCGAACACCATGAAGACGGACGCGTCACCCTCGATGCCGGTGGGCTTAACAACCCCGAAGCCCCTTACGAGCTGGTGAAAACCATGCGTGCCTCGGTGCTGGCGCTGGGCCCCTTGTTGGCCCGTTTTGGCCATGCCAAAGTGTCTTTGCCCGGTGGTTGCGCCATTGGCTCGCGGCCGGTAGATCAGCACATCAAAGGCCTGCAGGCCATGGGCGCGGTGATCACGGTGGAACACGGCTACATGCTGGCCAGCTTGCCTGAAGGTCGCACGCGCCTCAAAGGTGCGCACATCACCACCGACATGGTCACCGTCACCGGCACTGAAAATTTCATGATGGCCGCGGCCTTGGCCGAAGGTGAGACGGTGCTTGAAAACGCAGCGCAAGAACCTGAAATTGGCGATCTGGCCGAAATGCTCATTCAGATGGGCGCGAAGATCGAAGGCCACGGCACACGCCGCATCCGCATTCAGGGTGTGGAGCGTCTGCATGGTTGTGAGCACCAGGTGGTGGCCGACCGCATCGAGGCGGGCACCTTTTTGTGCGCCGTTGCGGCCACGGGCGGTGACGTTGTTTTGCGCCACGGTCGCGCCGACCACCTCGAAGTGGTCATCGAAAAATTGCGTGATGCCGGTGCCACTATTGAGGCGGGCGAAGGCTTCATCCGCGTCAAGGCCGATGGCCGCCTGAAAGCCCAGAGCTTTCGCACCACCGAATACCCGGGTTTCCCCACCGACATGCAGGCCCAATTCATGGCGCTCAACTGCATCTCGCAGGGTGCGAGCAAGGTGACCGAGACCATTTTTGAAAACCGATTCATGCACGTCAACGAGCTGGTGCGCCTGGGTGCGCACATCCAGATCGACGGCAAAGTGTCGGTGATCGAGGGCGTGGAAAAGCTCTCGGGCGCAACGGTCATGGCCACCGACTTGCGGGCATCGGCCAGCTTGGTGATTGCCGGCTTGGTGGCCGAAGGCGAAACCATCGTCGACCGCATCTACCACCTGGACCGTGGCTACGACCGGATGGAGTTGAAACTGCGCGGCCTGGGGGCCGACATCGAAAGAGTGAAATGATCACGCTGGCCCTGTCCAAAGGACGCATCTTTGACGAAACCCTGCCGTTGCTCAAAGCCGCAGGCATCGAGGTGCTCGAAGACCCCGAAAAATCGCGCAAGCTGATCTTACCCACCAACCAGCCCAACGTGCGCGTGGTCTTGGTGCGCGCCAGTGACGTGCCCACTTATGTGGAATACGGCGGTGCTGACCTGGGTGTGACGGGCCTGGACACGTTGATTGAGCATGGTGGCCAAGGCCTGTATCAACCGCTGGACCTGAACATCGCCAAATGCCGCATGAGTGTGGCAGTGCGCGCCGACTATGACTACGCGGCGCAGGTGCGCACTGGCGCTCGCCTGAAAGTGGCGACCAAATACACCGCGATTGCCCGCGACTTCTTTGCCACCAAAGGCGTGCACGTCGACATGATCAAGCTCTACGGCAGCATGGAGCTGGCCCCCCTCACGGGTCTGGCCGATGCGATTGTGGACTTGGTGTCGACGGGCAACACGCTCAAGGCCAACCACCTGGTCGAAGTCGAACGCATCATGGACATCAGCTCGCGCTTGGTCGTGAACCAGGCCGCGCTCAAGCTCAAGCAAGCGCCGATTCGCGCCATCATCGACGCCTTTGCGGGCGCAGTGAAGAAAGACTGACCCCCATGGACTCGATGGCACTGCACGCCAAACCGTTGCAACTGAACACGGCAGACGCCGGTTTTGAAGCGGCCTTCGCGGCCCGCCTGCATTGGTCTGCCGACACCGATGCAGCCATCGAGCAGCGCGTGGCCGACATCCTGGCCGACGTGCAAAAGCGCGGCGATGCGGCGGTGCTGGAGTACACCCAGCGTTTTGACGGCCTGCAAGCCCCCGATGTGAAAGCTTTGGAGATCACCCAGGCCGAACTGAAAGCGGCACTCGACAGCCTGCCCGCCGCACAACGCGAAGCCCTGCAAGCTGCCGCCGCCCGGGTGCGCAAGTACCACGAGGCGCAAAAGAAAGCGTCTGGCGAGAGCTGGAGCTACCGCGACGAAGACGGCACCTTGCTCGGCCAGAAGGTCACACCGCTCGACCGCGTGGGCATTTATGTGCCCGGAGGCAAGGCCGCTTACCCCTCTTCGGTGTTGATGAACGCCATCCCCGCCCATGTGGCCGGGGTGCAGGACATCATCATGGTCGTGCCCACACCCGTGCGCGGCAGCGTGGCCACGGGCGGCTCTGGAGAGGCAGCCGTTTCCAGCCGGGGCGAGCGCAATGAACTCGTGTTGGCCGCCGCCTATGTGGCAGGCGTCACGCGTGCCTTCACCGTGGGTGGAGCGCAAGCGGTGGGGGCTTTGGCCTACGGCACCGCCACCATCCCCAAGGTGGACAAGATCACCGGCCCGGGCAACGCCTATGTGGCCAGCGCCAAAAAGCGCGTGTTCGGCACCGTGGGCATCGACATGATCGCGGGCCCCTCTGAAATTCTGGTGTTGGCCGATGGCAGCACGCCCGCCGAATGGGTGGCGATGGATTTGTTCAGCCAGGCCGAGCACGACGAGCTGGCGCAAAGCATTTTGCTGTGTCCTGATGCGGCCTACATCGCCGAAGTGCAAGCCGCCATTGACCGCCTGCTGCCCACCATGCCCCGCCGCAAGATCATCGCCAAGTCGCTCAACGACCGCGGCGCTTTGATCCTGACACGCAGCATGGAAGAAGCCTGCGCCATCAGCAACCGCATTGCACCCGAACACTTGGAGGTGTCGAGCAGCGAGCCACACCGCTGGGAGCCGCTGCTGCGCCACGCGGGGGCCATCTTTTTGGGCGCTTTCACCAGCGAGTCGCTGGGCGACTACTGCGCAGGCCCCAACCATGTGCTGCCCACCAGCGGCACAGCGCGTTTCTCCTCGCCTTTGGGCGTGTACGACTTCCAAAAACGCAGCAGCCTGATCGAGGTGAGCGAAGCCGGTGCGCAGCCTCTGGGCCGCATCGCCGCCGAGCTGGCCTATGGCGAAGGCCTGCAAGCCCACGCCCGCGCTGCCGAATTGCGTTTGAACCCTGTTCCCCCCATGCGAGAGCCGACATGACCGTGAGCCCCCAATTGACGCAACGCATCCGCCAAGACGTGAAGTCCATGCACGCCTACGCCATCCAGGACTCGGTCGGCATGGTCAAGCTCGACGCGATGGAAAACCCGCACAGACTGCCGGCTGAGCTGCAAAAAGCGCTGGGCGAGCGCTTGGGTGCCCTGGCGCTCAACCGCTACCCCGACGGCCGCGTGAACGAACTGCGCCATGCTTTGGCCCACCACGCCGGCATGCCCGAAGGCTTCGACATCATGCTGGGCAACGGCTCTGACGAATTGATCTCCTTGCTGGCCATGGCCTGCGACGTTCCCGGTGCCAGCATCCTCTCGCCTTTGCCCGGCTTTGTGATGTACGCCATGAGCGCCCAGCTGCAAGGCCTGGCCTTCCACGGCGTGCCGCTCACCGCCGACTTTGAACTCGACGAAGCCGCCATGCTGGCCGCGATTGATCAGCACAAGCCGTCCATTGTCTACCTGGCTTACCCCAACAACCCCACCGGCAACCTGTGGAACGACGACACGATCGAAAAGATCGTCCTCGCCCAAGGTGCACAAGGCGGCTTGGTCGTCATGGACGAGGCTTACCAGCCCTTTGCCAGCCGCAGCTACGCAGACCGCATCACCCGCCACACCCATGTGCTCTTGATGCGCACGCTGTCCAAGTTTGGTTTGGCCGGGGTGCGCCTGGGCTACATGATTGGCCCCAAGGCCTTGGTGGCCGAGATCGACAAAGTGCGCCCGCCCTACAACATCAGCGTGCTCAACACCGAATGCGCTTTGTTTGCGCTGGAACACGCCGAGGTGTTTGCAGCCCAAGCCAAAGACCTGCGCGAGCAGCGTACCCGTTTGCTGAAAGAACTGGCCACCTTGCCTGGTGTGACCCCGTTCCCGAGCGAAGCCAACATGATCCTGGCCCGCGTGCCCGATGCGGCCAAAACCTTCGACGGTCTGAAGGCCCACGGTGTGCTGATCAAGAACATTTCTAAAATGCACCCATTGCTCGCCAATTGCCTGCGCCTGACGGTGGGCACCGCTGCAGAAAACGACCAACTCCTTGCCGCTCTGAAAGTCTCCTTATGAACCGCAGTGCTGACCGCATCGCCGATGTCACGCGCAAGACCGCCGAGACGAACATCCGTGTCGCCATCAACCTGGACGGCACAGGCCAGGCCAAGTTGGCTTCGGGCATCGGTTTTCTGGACCACATGCTGGACCAGATCGCCCGCCACGGTTTGATTGATCTGGACATCTCGTGCGAAGGCGACTTGCACATTGACGGCCACCACACCGTGGAAGACATCGGCATCACCCTGGGCCAGGCTTTTGCACAGGCCATTGGCGACAAAAAAGGCATCCGCCGCTATGGCCACGCCTACGTGCCGCTGGACGAAGCCCTGAGCCGCGTGGTGGTGGATTTTTCGGGTCGCCCCGGCCTGCACATGGATGTGAACTTCACCTCCGGCTCGCTGGGCTCGCTCGACACCCAGTTGATTTACGAATTTTTTCAGGGCTTTGTGAACCACGCCCTGTGCACCTTGCACATCGACAACCTCAAGGGCGTGAACGCACACCACCAGTGCGAGACCATCTTCAAGGCCTTTGCCCGCGCCGTGCGTGCTGCACTCGAACTCGATCCTCGCTCGGCAGGCGTGATCCCCTCGACCAAAGGCAGCCTCTGACATGAGCGTCAATCGCGTCGCCGTCGTGGACTACGGCATGGGCAACCTGCGCAGCGTGGCGCAGGCGGTGATGCATGCCGCCTCCAGCGTGGACCATGCCGAAGTCACCGTCACATCCGACCCGCAAGTCGTGCGCAACGCGCACCGTGTGGTTTTGCCGGGGCAGGGCGCCATGCCCGACTGCATGCGCGAGCTGCGCGATTCGGGATTGATGGACGCCGTGCTCGAAGCCGCAGCCAGCAAACCCCTGTTTGGCGTGTGTGTGGGCATGCAAATGCTGCTGGACCACAGCGAAGAGGGCGACACACCTGGCTTGGGCCTGATCCCCGGATGCGTGGTCAAGTTTGATTTGGCCGGACGCATCCAGCCCGATGGCACCCGCTACAAAGTGCCGCAAATGGGCTGGAACCAAGTTTGGCAAGACCAACCAGCGCATGCCCTGTGGCAAGGCGTCGAGGACGGCAGCTGGTATTATTTTGTGCACAGCTTCTATGCCCAGGTGGCCAACCCGGCGCACAGCGCGGCCCAGACCGATTACGGCGGCCGCTTTGCTTGCGCCATTGCCCGTGACAACATATTTGCCACCCAGTTTCACCCCGAAAAAAGCGCGGCCCAAGGTTTGGCCTTGTTCCGCAATTTCCTCCACTGGCAGCCTTGAGAAGTTTTCACTGCCGTTTTTCAGCCCCTCAGTCTTTTTTTAATTCGCCATGATTCTGATCCCCGCCATTGACCTCAAAGACGGCCACTGCGTTCGCCTCAAGCAAGGCGATATGGACCAAGCCACGACCTTCGGTGAAGACCCCGCTGCCATGGCGCGCACCTGGCTGGAAAAAGGCGCACGCCGCCTGCACCTGGTGGATCTGAACGGCGCGTTCGCGGGCAAGCCGCAAAACTTCAGCGCCATCAAGTCCATCCTCAAGGCCGTGGGCGACGACATCCCGGTGCAGCTCGGTGGTGGCATCCGCGATCTGGACACCATTGAAAAATACATCGACAGCGGCCTGCGCTACGTCATCATCGGCACCGCCGCCGTCAAGAACCCCGGCTTCTTGAAAGACGCCTGCACCGCCTTTGGCGGCCACATCATCGTGGGCCTGGACGCCAAAGACGGCAAAGTGGCCACCGACGGCTGGAGCAAGCTCACCGGCCACGAAGTGGTGGACTTGGCCAAGAAGTTCGAAGACTGGGGCGTTGAGTCCATCATTTACACCGACATCGGCCGTGACGGCATGCTCAGCGGCATCAACATCGACGCCACCGTCAAGCTGGCTCAAGCCCTGACCATTCCCGTGATCGCATCGGGCGGCCTTTCCAACATGGCTGACATCGAGCAGCTGTGCGCTGTCGAAGATGAAGGCGTGGAAGGCGTGATCTGCGGCCGTGCCGTGTACTCGGGCGACCTCGACTTCGCGCTGGCGCAGCAACGCGCCGACGAACTCAACGGCTGATCCATCCCTTCGCGATTGCACATGAGCGCTCAGGCCACTTGTCGCGACACCGCGTTCGCGGGCATGCCCGCTTGCGAATTGACGCTGCCGCAAGGCGACCGCCTGCTGGTGGCGCTGCACGGCGCGCATGTGCTGTCTTGGGTGTCGGGCGGGCAAGAGCGCTTGTACCTCAGCCCCCAAAGCATGTTGGACGGCCAAGCCGCCATTCGCGGCGGTGTGCCTGTGTGCTTTCCGCAGTTCAACCAACGCGGCCCCATGGCCGACCGTTTGCCCAAACACGGCTTTGCCCGCAACGTGGCCTGGCAGGCTGATGCCCCCGAACTAGGTGCCGAGCATGCCCGCCTCACGCTGCGCCTGAATGACAACATCCAGACCCGCGCCTGCTGGCCCCAAGCCTTTGCCTTGGCGCTGCACATCGACCTGAGCCCGGGTGCCTTGCAACTGACGCTGGACGTGCACAACACAGACACCCAAGCGCTGGCGTTCTCTGGTGCACTGCACACCTATTTGGCCGTGCCCGACGTGA
Source organism: Limnohabitans planktonicus II-D5 (assembly GCF_001270065.2). Classification (GTDB taxonomy): domain Bacteria; phylum Pseudomonadota; class Gammaproteobacteria; order Burkholderiales; family Burkholderiaceae_C; genus Limnohabitans_A; species Limnohabitans_A planktonicus. The sequence goes on along the minus strand of NZ_LFYT02000022.1, from coordinate 4,767 downwards.
CGCAGGCCACGCTGCAGGGCCTGGGCGGTCAGCCCGAGTGGGATTCACTCACCGACACCCATGCGCCCGCTCCCGACACGATCTGTTTTGCCGCCGAATTTGACCGCGTGTACGAAGCTGGGCCACAGCCCATGACGCTGAACGATACATTGCACATCAGCCAAAGCCCCAGCTGGGCCAACACCGTGGTCTGGAACCCCGCGCAAGACCTGTGCAAGCGCCTGGCCGACATGCCCGAAGACGGCTGGCGGCACATGCTGTGCGTCGAAGCCGCGCAGGTCTACGAGCCCATCACCTTGCCTGCGGGTGGGCGCTGGGCTGGCTGGCAACGCTTGGCTTTGTGTGCATGATGCAAGCAACTTTGGATTGGGCAAAAAAATGAGTCAGATGATGTCAATTGAACAAGCACGCAGCAGCAGCCTGAGAGGATCGGTGGCTGCCATGGCCAGGGCGGCCAATCAAGCCCGGCGAACGGCTGCGCAAACCCAAACCGCTGTGGTCGTCGAGCGCAATGGCGTTCTGGAGCATCTGTACATCTCGGCCACACAAACCGACATCAAGCCCATTACCGTCTCCATCGAATCGCAAGAGGGTCACTGAAACATGCTCGCCAAACGCATCATCACTTGCCTCGACGTGACCGGCGGTCGCGTCGTCAAGGGCGTCAACTTTGTCGAACTGCGCGACGCAGGTGACCCGGTCGAAATCGCGGCCCGTTACAACGAGCAGGGCGCTGACGAACTCACGTTTTTGGACATCACCGCCACCAGCGACGGGCGCGACGTGATCCTGCACATCATCGAAGCCGTGGCCAGCCAGGTCTTCATCCCGCTCACCGTGGGCGGCGGTGTGCGCACGGTGGAAGACGTGCGCCGCTTGCTCAACGCCGGTGCCGACAAAACCAGCTTCAACTCGGCCGCCATTGCCAACCCGCAAGTCATCCGCGAAGCGTCTGCCAAATACGGCGCGCAGTGCATCGTGGTGGCCATCGACGCCAAGCGCCGCAGCGTGGAAGACGAGCAACGCATTGGCAACAACGGTCTTCCCATGGGCCCCGGCTGGGACGTGTACAGCCACGGCGGCCGCAAAAACGTGGGCCTGGACGCCGTGGCCTGGGCCACGCAAATGGCCGAATACGGCGCGGGCGAAATCCTGCTCACCAGCATGGACCGCGACGGCACCAAAAGCGGCTTTGACCTGCAACTGACCCGCGCCGTGAGCGACGCCGTGAGCGTGCCGGTGATCGCATCTGGCGGCGTGGGTAACCTCGACCACCTGGCCGACGGCGTGAGCATCGGAGGGGCTGATGCCGTGCTGGCAGCGAGCATCTTCCATTACGGTGAATACACGGTGCAGCAGGCTAAAGAGCGGATGCGGGAGCGGGGCATTCCTGTGCGCTTATGAGGTCTGTTCAGACTTGAAACCATAAATCCAAAGGGCGGGTGGTGCCACCCGCCAGCAGTGCGGTCGCCACCTCCATTTGCGCCAATAGGCCAGCCACCTCGTCCTTGGTTAGCATGGCCAAAAACGCTTCCAATACGGCCACACACTTCTCGCGAGGGTGTTGCATGCCACCATCCTAAATAGCTCTCCTTTTGATTAAAAAACGAAATCAATAGAATTAATTTATCTATATTTTGAGGCTATAGTTTGGACTTGGAAGCCGCTCGCGCACCTGATCGAGCAAGCGGTTGGACTGCAAGGAAGGGGCGCAGGGTTTCATGGCAATTTTGTACCTGCATCAAAAGACAGTCTGTGAATCTGTAAGCCTAGGCGCAAGCGGCTTGCAGCCAATTTATCTGAAAGATGTATCGACACGGCCCGGATGTGTCAACCAGGTTTTGCGGTTTACATGACATATGCCGCATCCACTTTCGTAGGAGATTGCAATGTCTAGTTTCAAGGTAATTTCAGACAAGAACGTCGCCCCAACAGAGGTTGCCAATTTGATGGCCTCTGTGGGATGGGGCAAAGAGACGAATTACAACGCAGCAGAGATCGAAAGATCATTGTCGGCCTATCCGATCATTGCCTATTGCCGAGACTCTGATGGCGTACTCGTTGGTTACATCAGTGCCTTCACGGATGGCGCATTCTCAACCTTTGTCGGTGAGCTTGTCGTTCGTCCGAGTCATCAACATCGGGGCATTGGTTCATCATTACTGGCGCATGTGGTCGAGAAGTGCCGTGGTGTTCCCATTTACGCCACACCATTTCAGGAGACCGAGGCGTTCTTTCTCGAAAGAGGTTTCCGTATGCCAAAACGTCTGATGTCAGTGGTATCAATGCGCAATGCGGCATGACCTCGCTATTTCATTCTGGGCCTTTAGCCACATACCGCAACGGCCCAATTACCTCCAACGTTAGGTAGACATGACGACTTCTTCTTCCGAAGCGCTGCGCGATTCAATCGCGGCGATGTCTACGATCCGCGCGTTAACGCCGAGAAGCGGTGAAAGCGCGCTGGAGGAGGTCGCCGCTGTGCTTCAGCGCCTTGCGCGATCGCCGTACTGGAGGGCGACATCTTGGCGCGCGGCGGCGCCGAGCGAGGAACTTCTCTACGAGTTGGCCGTTCTCGCAGGCGCCCCGTCGCTGTATCTGGTGTCGGATGGACAGGGCGTCACAAGTCCGCCCCACGAACACGGAACATGGACGGTTATCGCCGGGGTCTGCGGGAATGAGGCCAATGATCTGTATCGGAGGGTTCCGGGCAGACGTGTCGCGCCGATCAACCGCGTAGTCGTCGGCCCCGGTGAGTCAATGGTTCTTGCGGCAGACGCCATTCATTCAACAGAGGTTGTCGGAGATGGACCGACGTTTCATCTTCACCTCTACGGCAGGCCGTTAGGCGAATTGGATGGTTTCGCCTCACGGGTCTTTGCAAAGCATGATTAGGAAAGAAACAGTGCCCAATTCAAAGTTGGAGCGGAAGGCTTGCATGGGCCGACGAACCGCAGCCCGTGAATGGTCCGCTCCGCGCTGGCTCATGCAAGCCGCCGTTCAACTTCAGCGTTAGGCCGCACAGAACATGCTTCCCGTCCTCATCTCCATTGCCCTGCTGCACTGGGTCATCCTGGTGACACCAGGAGCCAACGTCCTTGTCGTGACGAGCCTCGCCGCCAGTCAGTCTCGTCGTGTGGCTTTCTTCGCAGGCCTTGGCGTGACTGCAGTTGCCGGTGTCTGGTCCGCCTTGGCCGTCTTGGGCGTGGGCGCAGTCTTCGCCGCACATCCAGCGCTTCGCTTGAGCATCCAAGTTGCTGGCGGCCTCTATCTCATTTACGTCGCACTGCGACTGTGGAGGTCGAGCACTTCGAGCGCGGCACACGAGGCCGCCGAACTTTCGGCGCTGGCTGCATTCCGAGTTGGCTTCCTTACCAACATCATGAATCCCAAGTCCGCGCTGTTCTTCGCCAGTGTGTTCGCTACATCGATGCCGGAGCAACCATCGCCATTGCTCCTCTCGCTCGCGGTCGTGGTCGTACTGGCAAACGCGTTCGCATGGCACACCTTGCTCGCCGTTGCCTTCTCTCACAGCCGAATCCAAACCGCATACGCGCGGTCTCATGCGCTCGTGGCTCGCGTGGCAGGAGCCCTGGTCGGTGTGTTCGGAATCCGGCTGTTGTACTCGGCGCTACAAGAGGCCCGAGCTCGTGGCGGTGCGGCCTAACGAGTAAGGATAGGTCGCGCGAAGCCGCGACCTGATCCGTTTGTTGGACGAGCCCGGTTCTAGGCGCTGGTTTTTGCCCTACAGAAAATATCTTTTTTGTCCTGCCTGTGCGATTGAGCATTCACTTGGCTCACGTGATACAAAGGCGGTGCGCCTTGTGCCATTGCGGCACTTTTTGGGCAATGTGAGGCTGTTTTTGGTCGAGCACATGCACAGTGCTTTTGGGGCACTGTTGCGCGATCCTCAAGTTGAGATCGGGCGTGTTACTGGTTCGTGGTGGCCTGACTGTGTTGCGGTGGCGGCGCATTGGTCGATGGCAAGATTCGGCGGCGTAGCACCCTCATGGCACCGGCGCAGCACGCGCACTTCCATTGCGCACGAGGAGTGGTCTGAGATGTCGTTGATGGGGTTGCGGTGCCACTTGGGCGCTTGAACACCAGCAACTTCAACAAGGTGATCAGCCTTTTGCTGTTCGGATGCAAGAAACCATAGTTGCGCGCCCTTCGAAAGCCCTTGGGTAGCACATGCTGCATCACCAGGCGCAGAAACTGCGCGCCACTCACGGTGCGCGTGGTCAAGCGTTTGGTTTTGCTGTCGCGCCAACGGTAGGTGACGTTGTTGCCGTCGCAGCGCAAGATGTCCTTCTCCTGAATGACGCCCCGGTACAGATAGCGGCCCAAGTAGATGATGGCCTTGTGACCACTGCCCACACGCTTGCAATCAACCACCCACACTTGCGGCAAGTTCGCCGGCGGCGTCAGACCTTGTTCACGCAGGGCGGCCAAGAACTTGGCGCGAAAGACTTTGGCCAATGCTTTGTGGCTGAACAAGTAGTCGCCGCCCTTATTGCTGCGGCGCATGCTGCGCCACAAGCCTTTGTTGGCATCCAGCGCCGCCGCAGGCATGAGCACATGAACGTGTGGATGAAACTCCAACTGCCGCGAATGGGTATGCAGTACGGCCATGGCCCCGGGCGTGCCTTGCAACTGTTTGTGGTTGGCACTGAAGACGCGTAACGTCTGCCAGGCGCAATCCATCAAGGCGGTGTAGGCAACGCGTTGATGCTGCCAAACCAGCGTGCGCAGCTCGCTGGGCAAAGT
>NZ_LFYT02000021.1 GCF_001270065.2 Limnohabitans planktonicus II-D5 | reverse complement strand
CCCCCGACGTTTGCGTGATTTGCCCGTACCGCCCTGACATGGGCATGTGCTTGTTCGGGCACATGTCGGACTCTGCGAGTGCCGACCTACGAGATGACGGTGATTGGCAGGTCGGTGGTCGAAGACCCCGACGTTTGCGTGATTTGCCCGTACCGCCCTGACATGGGCATGTGCTTGTTCGGGTAAATGTCGGACTCTGCGAGTGCCGACCTACGAGATGGCGGTGATGAGTAGGTCGGTGGTCGAAGACCCCGACGTTTGCGTGATTTGCCCGTACCGCCCTGACAGGGGCATGTGCTTGTTCGGGCACATGTCGGACTCTGCGAGTGCCGACCTACGAGATGGCGGTGATGAGTAGGTCGGTGGTCGAAGACCCCGACGTTTGCGTGATTTGCCCGTACCGCCCTGACATGGGCATGTGCTTGTTCGGGCAAATGTCGGACTCTGCGAGTGCCGACCTACAAGATGGCGGTGATTGGCAGGTCGGTGGTCGAAGACCCCGACGTTTGCGTGATTTGCCCGTACCGCCCTGACATGGGCATGTGCTTGTTCGGGCAAATGTCGGACTCTGCGAGTGCCGACCTACGAGATTCCGGTACTTGGTAGGTCGGTGGTCGAAGACCCCGACGTTTGCGTGATGTGCCCGTACCGCCCTGACATGGGCATGTGCTTGTTCGGGCACATGTCGGACTCTGAGAGTCCCGACCTACGAGATGACATTTCTCACACATTTCAAACTTCAGCGTGCCGAATCAATGAAGCCAAGCGCCCCTGCGCTTGAGGCGTCAAGGGACGGCCTCTGGAGCAGGTCAGGTCAAACCATCCACTTGGCCAGCGCGTTGCTGGTGCCTTCGGGCAGTTCTTCGGGAATGAAGTGGCCCGAAGGCATGACCTGCCCGCTCACATGGCCCGCGCATTGCGCCTGCCACAGCTCAAGCGGCTTGAACATGCGGTTGACCACACCCCGACTGCCCCACAAGACCAGCGTGTCGCAAGCGATTTGGTCACCCCGCGCGCGGCTTTCACGGTCGTGCTCCAGGTCGATGCCTGCACTGGCGCGGTAGTCTTCGGCCGCGCTGTGAATGGCGGCAGACCAGCCCTTGTCGTTGAGCGCCGGGTTGCAAAAAGCGCGTTCGTATTCGGCCAAGGCTTCGGCTTCAATGTATGCCAAACCCTGACTGCCCCAGCCGCCGAGCTTGGCGTGCAGATAAGCCTTGGGGTTGCCGCCGATCATGAATTCGGGCAGGGGCGCGGGCTGCGTCAGGTGGAACCAGTGGTAGTAGGCCTGTGCAAACGCAAAGTACGGGTCAGCCACGGGGCCGGAGACCTCCGGGGTTTTGCCCCACAGACCGCTGTACATGTCAAACGTCGGCGCGATGTCGATCACACACAACTTCTTGACGCGCTGGGCATGGTCCAGCGCCAGCCGATGCGCCACGCGCCCGCCCCGGTCGTGACCGCACAAAAAGAAGTCGCCCACACCCAGGGCGTCGAGCAGGCCCACCACCTCTTGCGCCATGGCGCGCTTGCTGTAGTGCAAGTGCTCGGCGTCGCCCACCGCATGCGACGAATCGCCATAGCCACGCAAGTCGGGCATGACCAGGCGGTAACGGCCGCGCAAGTTTTGCGCGACGCGGTGCCACATGACATGGGTTTGCGGAAAGCCGTGCAGCAACACCAGCACGGGCAGGTGCGCTTGCGCGGCCCAATCGGCCGATTGCCGAAAGCACACCGGCAAGCCCGCCACCGTGAGCGTTTGCCGCTCGAAGCCATCAAACCAGGCCATATCAGTCCACCTTGGCGCCAGAGGCCTTGACCACTTCGGCCCACTTCTTGTGCTCGGCGTCAATCAGCGCGGCAAATTGTGCGGGCGTGTTGCCGCTGGGGATCGCCCCCAAGGTGGCCAGGCGTTCTTTCAGCGCGGGGCTGGCCAATGACTTGGCAACTTCTTGCTGGATGCGGTTGACCACATCGGCAGGCGTGCCTGCAGGGGCCAGCAAGCCAAACCAGCTGCTGGCCTCAAAGCCCTTGAGACCGGCGGCTTCTTCGATGGTGGGCAGCTCGGGCATGGCGGCCGAGCGCTGAGCGCTGGTCACGGCCAGGGCTTTGAGCTTGCCGCCTTTGATCAGCGGAATGGCTGAGGGCAAGTTGTCAAACATCACGTCCATGTTGCCGCCCGACAAATCCAGCAGCGCGGGACCAGACCCCCGGTAAGGAATGTGCGCCATGAAAATGCCGGTTTGGCTCTTGAACAACTCGCCCGCCAGATGAATGGAGGTACCGTTGCCACTCGAGGCCATGTTCAGCTTGCCGGGGTTGGCTTTGGCGTACTGAATGAAATCCTTGACGTTGTTGATCTTGTTGGCCGCGGCTTTCTCGGCATTGACCACCATCACGTTGGGCACACCCGCGACCAGCGTGATGGGCGCGAAATCCTTGAAGGGGTCATAAGGCAGCTTGGCGTACAGGGCCCGGTTGATGCCGTGTGTGCCCACCGTGCCCATGAGCAGGGTGTAGCCGTCGCCTGCCGACTTGGCCACTTGTTCGGCCCCCAGGTTGCCGCCTGCGCCGCCCTTGTTTTCGATGACGAATTGCTGGCCAAAAGCTTTGCTCAAATCAGGTGCGATGGCGCGGGCCAGGATGTCGGTGGTGCCGCCGGGTGCGAAGGGCACCACGATCTTGACGGGTTTGTTGGGCCAGGCGGTTTGCGCCCAGGCCATGGACGAAGTTGCCAGCAAGGCAGCGGCCGCAACACCACCCATGATGTGTCGGCGGTTCAATTTTGAAATCATGCGAGTCTCCTTAAAAACGTGAGTCCTGCATGATGACATCATCGCTTCAAGCCCCTGTCACCCAAGCGCCGAAACACCCCCACACCAAGGGTTTGTCTGAGGTTGAACCCTCAGGCCAACTGAAGATGTCCAGCTTGCGCAACGCGCGGCTTGATCCTCCTCAGATCGGCGCACTGATGCCTTCGCGCGCCATGCGTCGGTAAATGGTGGAGCGGCTGACGCCCAGTTGGCGTGCCACTTCCGAAACATTCCAGCGCTCTTGGCGCAAATGCGCCAGGAGTTGGGCGCTCTTTTCGGGCAGGGCTGACTCTGGCATGGACGACGCTGTCTGGCTGGACAGGGCTGCGCAAGACGCCAGCGGCTCCCCCGAGGCCAAGCGGGGCGGCAACAAAGGCACGCCCGCACCGCACTGCAACTCGCGAGGCAAATGCCTGGGCTCGATCAGATTGCGTTCACACAAGGCCACCGCCGTTCGCAACACGTTTTTCAACTCGCGGATATTGCCAGGCCATGCATAGTGCTTCAACAAATCGCAGGCCTCTGGCGTGATGGTGGGAATGAACACCCTGGACTGTGCGCGCGTTTGCGCGTGCAAGACCTGTTCAATCAGTGCGCCCAAATCCTGGCGTTCGCGCAAAGCCGGCAACTCGATCACGATGCCACTCAAACGAAAATACAAGTCCTGCCGGAAGTGTCCCTCGTCCACCATGGACAGCAGCTTGCGGTGCGAGGCGCAAATGACCTGCACATCCACTTTGGCCGACACCTCTGCGCCCAAGGGCATGACTTCACCTTCCGCCAGAACGCGCAACAAGCGGGTCTGCAAAGCCAGTGGCATGTCGCCAATTTCATCCAGAAACAAAGTGCCGCCATCGGCTTGCTGGATCTTGCCCTTGACCCCTTTGGTGCGTGCCCCGGTGAAGGCACCATCCGCATAGCCAAACAACTCACTCTCAATGAGGCTTTCGGGAATGGCTGCGCAATTGAGGGCGACAAAGGCTTGGTCTTTGCGGGCGCTGCACTGGTGCATGGCTTGCGCAAACATTTCCTTGCCGGTGCCGGTCTCCCCATGCAACAAGACCGAAATGCCCTTGTTCATCACCCGACCGGCCTTGAGCACGTTAGACATCATCAAGGGGTCCGTACCGGCCAGCACATGCAAAGCTTGCAGGTCCGTGCCCACCGAGGCGACCTGGGCATGGTCTGCCAAGACCCGGGTCACACGCGGCTGCGTCGGATGCGTGAGTTTGGCAAAGTAGCGCCGCGCACTGGCCACATGGCGCACTTCGAAGGCGTCACCTTTGGCCCGGTGCGCCTGCGTGACCAGCGCGGGCATGTCCAGGCCCAATACATGGCTGATGTCTGCCCCCATGCACGTCAGCGCTTGCGCCAGTGGATGGTCCGGATGCGCCCCCAAGCACTGACGCGCCCGGCTGTTGGCGGCCATGACCCGTCCGCTCTCGTCCAAGGCCATCAAGAGGCTGACCTGCACATCCAGCAAGGCCCGACTTTCGCTCAGGTACAAGACGCAGTGGTGGCGATGCTGGCGCAAAAAATAAGCGTCCTCGACCATTCGGGCCGTTTGCGACACCATTTGCAGCACCAGGTGTTGGCTGCGCTTGTCGTGCGGTGAATACAGCGCCGATGCATCCAGAACGGCCAGCAAATCCCCCCCAGGCCCAAACACCGGGGCAGAGCTGCAGGTCAAGGTGGTGTTGGGCGAGCGAAAGTGCTCATCGTGGTGCACGGTGATGGGTGCGCGTTCAATCGAACACACGCCCACCGCGCAAGTGCCTTCCACCTCCTCTGACCAGCAAGCCCCCACGTAAAGACCCGCATGTCGCAGCTCTTTGTCGTGGGCCTCGTTGTTCACAAAGTCCACCGTCACGCCTTGTGGATCGGTCAGCAACACCACATAACCGGCATCCCGCACTTGGCGCGAGAGTTGATTCATGCCCTCGCGCGCGGTGTGCATCAAGTCTTCCAACGGCGTTTGGTAGTCCTTGAGCTGCCCCCTCGAATACACCCTGGGTGGCGTGCTCAGACCGGGGTCGATCTGGTAGCGCTCCAGAGACCGTTTCCAGGAATTGGCCAGGGCCGAATCGCCCTGCAGGGCCTGACGAATGCGCTGGTCGATGACGGAAGCAGAAAAGGACATGGTGAAAGGGGTGAACACGCCCATACCAGCGCTGCAAGAAGGATTCCCCCAAACGCCGTATGCCTACGTGTAGTCGTTGACAAGACGAGTCCATCGTAGTCATTTATGCCTCTGTATTCATTGGCGCTTACCCGACTCCAAGGTGTCATTTGTTGCATGTGAATGCAACACCTGTCGCACCTCAAACGGCGGCCATTGCATCAGCTGTCTGCCTTTTGCAACAGGCCAGCGGCCATGCAGTCAGGGCAATCCCTTGCTGAATCTGGCTTTTGCCCGCTGGCACGGCGATTGCAAAAGTTCATCGTCCGATGCCCGTCATTCGACGGTGCACGGCGCCAGAACTTTAGGAGATATGCATGCAAGCAAGTACCGAGCAATTGCGGTGGATGTACGAAACGATGGTCGAAATTCGTGAGTACGAAGAGACCATGGTCAAGGTGTATATGGAAGGCAAACTGCCGCCCGCCATTCAAAAAGGCCTGGCCTTTGACATCGGCTCAGGCCCCGTGCCCGGAGAAATGCACCTGGCCGCAGGCCAGGAGCCGGTGGCCGTCGGGGTGTGCGCGCATCTGCGCCAAGACGACACCGTGGTGGGTGCACACCGCCCGCACCACTTTGCCATTGCCAAGGGCGTGCCCCTCAAACCCATGACGGCCGAGATGTTTGGCAAGGCCACGGGCCTGGGCCGTGGCAAGGGTGGCCACATGCATTTGTTTGACCCGGAGCACAAGTTCAGCTGCAGCGGCATCGTGGGCGCCAGCATGCCCCCGGCTTGCGGCGCAGCGCTGGCCGCCAAAAAGCGCGGCACCGATGCGGTGGCCATCGCCTTTTTTGGCGAAGGCGCCACCAACCAGGGCGCCTTCCATGAATCCATGAACCTGGCTGCCCTGTGGCGCTTGCCGGTGATTTTTGTGTGCGAAGACAACGCGTATGCCATCTCGGTCGAAAAATCCGAATCGACCTCTGTGGCCTGGAATTCAGACCGTGCAGCGGCATACGGCATGCCCGGCATTTTGGTGAAAGACAACGACGCCGTCGAAGTGTTCAAAGCCGCAGGCCAAGCCGTGGCGCGGGCACGCGCAGGCCTTGGGCCAACCCTGATCGAGGTCAAGACCGACCGCTACCTGGGTCACTTTCAAGGTGACCCGGAAACCTACCGCCCCAAAGGCGAAACAGACGCATTACGCAAAAACGATCCGATCCCGCACCTGGCGCAGCAACTGCGCGCCCTGGGCGCCTTGGACGATGACCAAGACGCAGCATTGCGCCAGGCCGTGCACCAGCGCGTTCAAGAGGCTTACGACTTCGCGCGCAACAGCCCCTACCCCGAAGCCGAAGACGCCTTGCTGCATGTCTTTGCCTGAACTTTTCAGCCTCGGAAAACCCCACACCCCCTCACATTTCAGGAGTCCTTCATGACCCAACCCACCCGCAAACTCACCATGGCCCAAGCCATCTCCGAAGCCATTGGCCAGGAGATGGAACGCGACGCAGAAGTCTTTGTGCTCGGCGAAGACGTCGGCAAGTACGGTGGCATCTTCGGTGCCACCGGCGGCCTGCTCGACAAGTTTGGCAAAGACCGCATCATGGACACGCCCATCTCTGAAACCGGCTTCATTGGCGCGGCCATCGGCGCAGCGGCAGAAGGCATGCGCCCGATTGCCGAATTGATGTTTGTCGACTTTTTTGGCGTGTGCATGGACATGATCTACAACCACATGGCCAAGAACACCTACATGGCCGGTGGCAACATCCAGCTGCCCATGGTGCTGATGACGGCCATTGGCGGCGGCTACAACGATGCGGCGCAGCACTCGCAATGCCTGTACGCCACATTTGCCCACATGCCGGGCCTCAAGGTGGTGGTGCCCTCCAACGCCTATGACGCCAAGGGTTTGATGACCCAGGCCATCAGGGACAACAACCCCGTGGTCTTCATGTTTCACAAAGGCATCATGGGCCTGCCCTGGATGTCCTACCTGGAGGGCAGCACCAACGAGGTGCCGCAAGAGGCTTACACCATCCCATTCGGCAAGGCCAAGGTCGTGCGCGAAGGCCGCGATGTGACGATCGTCACGCTCAGCCAGATGGTGCAAAAAGCGGTGCTGGCCGCCGAAACCCTGGCCGCACAGGGCATCGACGCCGAGATTGTGGATTTGCGCACCGTGGTACCCCTGGACCGCGAAACCATCTTGGCCTCGGTCAGCAAGACGGGGCGTCTGCTGGTGGCCGATGAAGACTATTTGAGCTTTGGTCTGTCGGGCGAGATCGCCGCACTGGTGGCTGAAAACCTGGACATCCTCACCCTCAAAACGCCTGTGCGGCGCTTGGCCGTGCCCGATGTGCCGATTCCCTACAGCCGTCCGCTGGAACAATTCGTCATCCCGCAAGTGGCCAACATCGTGCAGCAGGCACAAGCCTTGATGGTGGCCCCGAAAGTGAAGGTGGCCGCATGAACGCCGTGACCTTGCCCACCGAATTGTGGGCCGACGTGGATGAGGGCACCGAAGCCCTGGTGGAAGAATGGCGGGTCAAAGAACAAGACACGGTGACGGCAGGTCAGGTGCTGGGCAGCGTGGTTCTGGTCAAGTCCAGTCACGAAATCACGGCCCCCGTGGCCGGCACCGTGCAACGCATTTGCGTTCAGGTCGAGGAGACTTTCGCACGCGGCACCACACTGATCGAACTGTCATGAGCGTCATTCCCCTCAAAGGCATGCGAGGTGCGATTGCGCGCAACATGACCTTGGGCTGGCAAGCCCCTCGCGTGGCCATGACCGTGGAAGTCGACATGTCGGCCTGCCTGGGCCAACAAGTCGGCGTCACGCCCCAGGTGCTCAGCGCGGTCGCAGGCGCTTTGCGGGATCACCCCGCGCTCAACGCGTGGCTGACCCCCGAGGGCATCGCCCCGCAGAGCGTGGTGAATCTGGGCATGGCCGTCGCGCTGGCAGAAGGCTTGGCTGTGCCTGTGATCCGCAACGCGGCGGCCAGGTCACTGGCCGACATGGCGCAGCAGGTTCGGGAATTGGCCGCAGCGGCACGCCAGCAAAGCTTGCCACCCAAGGCCTACCAGGGCGGCAGCTTCACGGTGACGAATCTGGGCGCCACGGGCATTGACTGGTTCACGCCGATTCTCAATCCACCCCAAGTGGGTATTTTGGGCATCGGTCGCACGCTGGACACCCCCGTGGTGCGTGACGGCCAGATCGTGATTGCGCCCATGATGTCCATGACTTTGGTGTTCGATCACCGCGCTGTGGATGGTCACCCTGCCGCCTTGTTCTTGGCCGACTTGCGCAAGCGACTGGAAGCAGGAGTCCTGCCATGAAGCGCGACTGGCCAGTCGATTGCCTGACGGTGTCTGCGGCAGAGGAACAACGCTGGATCGAACAGCAACTGAGCACGCGGGTGACGCAGCCGATCACGCGCTTTTGGCGCTACACGGAACCTGCTTTGGTGCTGGGCTGTGGACAACGCGCCAGCTTGGCACAACTGCCCGACAGCCCCATACCCGCGCTGGTGCGCCATGCCGGTGGCGGCGCGGTGCTGACGGGCCCCTGGATGCTGAGCTTGTCGGTCATGCTGCCGCCTGACCACCCGGCTGTCAGCTCAGGGATTTTGAGCAGCTACCGCTGGTTGGGCGAGAGCCTGGCCACGGCCTTGCAAAACAGTTGGGGGGTGCCCGCGCAAGCCCTGGCCAAGCACGCGTCCAAGCCCCCACATTGGGCCTGTTTTGCAGGCTTGTCCCCCTGGGAAGTCGTGGCCGATGGGCGAAAACTCGTCGGTCTCGCCCAGGTCCGCCGAAGCACGGGCGTGTTGCTGACCGCCGGTGTTTTGGTGAGCCCGCCCGACTGGGCACTGCTGTGCCACGCCATGGGCAAACCCCTGACAGACGCCATGGACCTTGAATGCGCAACGACTTCGGTCAGTGCGTATGGGGGCCACGCTGTCACGGCCCACGATGTGTTTCCTGCACTGGCTTTGGCCGTGCAAGAAGCGCTCCATTCATTTTTACCTCAGGAGACTTTATGAGCACTCAAAAACCTTCCATGCGTGTCCTCGACAAACTGCCCCAAGTGCAGCGCCGGAGCTTTCTCGCCGGTGCCGCCGGCATGAGCGTCGTGCCAGTCACGGCGCTGAGCATGGCCCCCACGGCCTTGCACGCAGCGTCGTTCAAGGTACTGGGCAGCCAAACCGGCGCCACGCTGCTGCGCATGGCACGCGACATTTATCCGCACGACAAGCTGGCCGACCGCTATTACCTGCAGGCGCTGATGGCCCATGAGAAAGCCTCGGCCAAAGACGCGGCCCTGAAAAAAATGATCACCGACGGTGTGGCAGAACTGGACGCGCAAGCCAAGCGCCGCTTTGGCAGCAGCTACGCCGCAACCCCCAAAGAAGCCGATCGCGTCAGCGTGCTCAAAGCCATGGAGCAGTCGCCGTTCTTTCAAAAAATTCGCGGTGACATGGTCACCGGTCTTTACGACAACAAGCAGGTCTGGCCCATGTTGGGCTACGAAGGCTCATCTTGGCAAAAAGGCGGTTACGTCAACCGTGGCTTCAACGACATCAACTGGCTTTGAGCCACTTTAAAGGAGACAAACCCATGACAACACCCAAAAAATTCAGCCTCAACGACGACAGCGTCGTGGTCATCGTCGGCTCCGGCGCGGGCGGCGGAACCCTGGCCAATGAGTTGGCCCAAAAAGGCATCAACTGCGTGATTCTGGAGGCAGGCAAGCACTACACCCAGGCCGATATCGACAACGACGAATGGGGCATGTTCAACAAAATTTCCTGGCTGGACAAGCGCATCTCGGCCGGTGGCTGGCACCACACCAAGACCTACCCCGGCCTGCCCGCCTGGATCGTCAAGGGCGTCGGTGGTTCATCTGTCCACTGGGCTGGCCTTGCCTTGCGCTTTCAGCCGCACGAATTCAAAACCCGCAGCACCTATGGCGAACAAGCGGGCACGCAAGTGATGGATTGGCCTGTGGATTACGCTGAAATGGCACCCTTCTACGATCTGGCCGAAAAGAAGTTGGGCGTCACGGGCTCTGCAGCCAGCGGATTGCCCATGCTGCCCGAAAACAACCACTACAAGGTCATCGCTGCCGGGGCGCGCAAGATCGGCTACAAAAACATCGTGCGCCCCATGGCCATCAACTCGCAGGCCTACCAGCACCGCCCCGGTTGCCAGCAAATCGGCTTTTGCATGCAAGGCTGCAAGATCGGCGCGAAATGGTCCACCCTGTATGCAGACATCCCGGAGGCCCTGGGCACCGGCAAGGTCGAGCTGCGCCCGCAGTCCATGGCCTTGCGCATTGAACATGACGCACAGGGCAAAGCCACGGGCGTGCTGTATGCCGACAAAAACGGCAAGCAGCACTTCCAGAAAGCGCGCATCGTTTGTGTCGCAGGCAACTCGATTGAGTCGCCACGCCTCTTGCTGAACTCGGCCTCCAGCATGTTCCGTGACGGTTTGGCCAACTCGTCCGGCCAGGTGGGGCGCAATTACATGAACCACGCCACAGCGGCAGCGGCGTCGATTTACGAAAAACCGGTCTACATGTACCGTGGCACCTCCCTTGCTGCAGTGGTGGCCGATGAAGCACGACATGACGCATCACGCGGCTTCAATGGCGGTTACTACTTGGAAGGCTTGTCTCTGGGCCTGCCCTTCATGGCGGCCTTCATGCAACCGGGTGGCTGGGGGCGCGATTTCACATCGGCCATCGATTTGTACGACCACATGACCTGCGTCTGGGTGTGCGGCGAAGACCAGGCCATGGCGGACAACCGCATCACGCTGCACGCCACGGAAAAAGACCAATATGGTCTGCCCGTCCCCGTCGTCACCAAGACCTACACCGCCAACGACGATCGGCTCGCCAGCCACGGCCTCAAGCAATGGCGTGCTTTGTCCGAAGCCGTAGGGGCCAAGCGTGTGATCGACATGCCGCCTTACCCGGCCAGCCACAACATGGGCACCAACCGCATGAGTGAAAAAGCCCGAGACGGGGTGGTCAACCGCCACGGTCAGGCACACGACATCAAAAACCTCTTTGTCTCGGACGGTAGCCAATTCACGTCCAGCGGTGCCTGCAACCCGACCCTGACCATCGTGGCCCTGGCCATTCGGCAAGCCGGTTTCATTGAAAACGCAATGAAACGCCGGGACCTGTAAGCCGCAGCACACGCTGCCAAGCTGGGTGACCGCGCTTCGCTCGCGATGACGGGAAAGGGGCAATGACAGGGATTGCACGCAGGCCCTCTCAAACCGTCATCGCGAGGAGCCGCCTTTAGCCGCGAGGAGCGCAGCGACGTGGCGATCCAGAAGTGGTGGTTGAGCTGACACTGGATTGCCGCGCTTCGCTCGCAATGACGGAAGAAAAGGGGCAATGACCTTCCAACCGTCATCGCGAGGAGCTTGCGACGCGGCGATCCAGCTGTGTCGTTCGCCAAAGCTCTAACGCCCTTCGTTCACCCCTGCAAAAGTTTTTGCAACTGGGGCTTGAGCACTTTGCCCAAGGCACTTTTGGGCAGGCTTTCCATGAACACCACGCGGCGCGGCAGCTTGAAGCGGGCGATGCGCGACTGCAGGTGCGCCAGCACGACTTCGGCGCTCAGGGCTTGCCCTGCGGCGTCGGCGCTGCGCACCAGCACCGCCACGGGCACTTCGCCCCAGCGGGCATCGGCCACGCCGACCACCGCGTTCTCGGCCACACCGGGCAAGGTGACGAGCTGGTTTTCGATTTCGGCCGGGTAAATGTTTTCACCGCCCGAGATGATCATGTCTTTGCTGCGGCCCACGATGGTGATGCAGCCGTCTTCGGCGCGCTGGCCCAGGTCACCCGAATGGAACCAGCCGTCCTGCAGGCCCGCGTTGAGTTCGCAGTCGGCACGCCAGTAGCCGCTCATCAGGTTATCAGCGCGTATGCAGACTTCGCCCGTTTCCCCGGGGCCAACTTCCTGCCCTTGGGCGTTGATCAGTTTGACCTGCGCTTGCGGGTGCGGCCAGCCCGACGCGCCCACACGGGCCATGGCGTCCGGCAGACGCAGCACGATGGACACAGGGCCTGTTTCTGTGGTGCCATAGACTTGGCCCACGGGCACGCCCCGTGCGTGCAGCGTTTCAAGGTACGCCACAGGCACGGTGGACGAACCGGTCATGATGCCGCGCAGGCAGGCGAGCGAGGTGTCCGCCCAGCGCGGGTGCTCAAACACGGCGCGCATGGTGGCGGGCACCAAGAGCGACAGCGTGGGGCGGCTCGTTTGCATTTCACCCAGCCAAGCGGTCGGGTCAAAGCGCGGGTGCAGCACCACCTCCACCCCCGCCAGCAACGCGGGCAGGGTCTGGATGCACAGGCCGCCCACATGGAACATCGGCAGCGTGGACAGCACTTTGTCGCCGGGCACAAAACCGTGCGTCCAGGCACTGGCGCGGGCATTGGCCAGCAGCGCGGCTTGTGTGTGCACCGCGCCCTTGGGCACGCCTGTGGTGCCCGAGGTGTAGACCAGCAGCAGCGGCATGTCGCTCTTCACATCTGGCAACGGCAGGCCGCGTTGTGAGTCTGTGGCGATCAGGCTTTCGTGGTGCGTGTGCTGCAGGCCTGCGCCTTGCAACGCATGGGCTGTATCGGCATGGTGGGTGTCGTGCACCAGCAGGCGCGGCTGGGCGTCTTGCATGACCTGCTGCAGCTCGGGCACCGCCAGGCGAAAATTGAGCGGCAAAAACACCGCACCCAAACGGGCACAGGCCACCAACGTGACCAACTGCAGCTCGTGGTTAAACCCGAGCCAGGCCACGCGGTCACCCGGCTGCACGCCCCAGGTGGACTGCAGGTGCGCGGTGACGCGTGCCACGCGCCGCCAAAATTTGGCGAAGTGGTAGGCGAAGGTGCTGTCACCCGTCTGGGTGGCTTTGCGCTCATCGCCCCGGAAGGTCATGGCGGGCTGCGTGCCGCAGTCCTGCGCCAGCTGTGCAAAGCGGGCCGCGAGGGGGCTGGTCTCGGGGGCCTGCATCACTCGTCTTTTTCGCCGGGTTCGTACAGGGCTTCGCGGCCAATGCGGTCCATGCACAACTCGGCCGTCCAGGGCAGCATGAGCGAGCCGCAACGTGCATCGCGGTACAGGCGCTCGAGCGGCAGGCTTTTGAGCATGGACTGACCGCCGCAAGTGCGGATGGCCAAACGGGCGATGTCTTGTGCGTTTTCCATGATGGTGTACTGCGCGGCGTAGGCTCGCAGTCGGGTGGATTTGCTCGGGTCCACCTTGGCGTCTTCAATGGCGCGCAAGAAGAGGTTGCGGGTTTGTTCGAGCTTGATGAACATCTCGGCTACGGCGATCTGCTTGGTGGCGAACTGGCGGCGCTTGACGGGGCCCGTACCCGGAATTTCGCCACGCAGATAAGCCAACGTGAAGTCGTACGCCGCTTGCGCGATGCCCATGTAGGTGGGCGAGAGCGTCATGAACATGTGCGGCCAGCGGCTGGCCGCCTGGAAGTACAGGCCTTGCGGCATGAGCGCCGCGTCGTCGGGCACAAACACGTCTTTGAAAATCAAATTGCGCGACACGGTGGCGCGCATGCCCAGCGGGTCCCAGTCGCCTTCGATCGTCAAGCCCGGCGCGGTGCGAGGGATGGCCAGGTACAAGGTGTCTCGGCGCGAGAGGTCAGCGCCCTCTTTCTTTTCGGTGCACAGCACGCCAAAGTAATCGGCGGCGTCTGACAGGGATGCGAAGATTTTTTTACCGTTGATCTTCCAGCCGCCATCGACCTTGACGGCGATGGTGCCGAAAGGTTGTGCCCCTGAGGCTGCTGCGCCGCCTTCTGAAAAAGGCTGCGCGTAAATCGCTGCATCTTTCACCACACGCGCAAAGTGGGTGGCTTGGTGCTGGCGGTGTGATGCGCGTTGCTCGGGCGTCATCTCCAGGTCTTCAGACAACAAGCCGCTCCAAAGCATGGTGCAGACGTGCATGTTGAAGGTGAGCGCGGTGGCGCCGCAGTAGCGACCGATCTCGGCCGACACCATGGCATAGGTGGCGTAATCGGCCCCCTGGCCGCCATGCGCTTCGGGCACGCACAGCGCCAGCAGGCCTGAGTCGCGCATGTCATCGTAGTTGGCGAACGGGAACTGCGCGTCGCGGTCGAGTTGCGCGGCACGGGGCGCGAACTTCTCGCGGCCTAGTTGTCGGGCCAGGGCCATCAGCTTTTGCTGCTTCTCGGTCAGGGGGTAATCGTCGCCACAGATGGGCATGACGTCTGGTTGAGAGGGGGCTTGCACGTCGGTCATGGTTTCACGTCCTTCAGGAATTTTTCGAGTTCGGCGTTGAACGCCTCGGGCTGTTCGTAATGCAGCAAATGCCCTGCCCCGGCCAGGCAGGCGTAGCGCGCACCGGGGATCTTTTGCGCCATGCGTTCCATCACGGTGGGCGGTGCGGTGCGGTCATGTTCTGCGGCCAGGCACAACACGGGCACGGTGAGGGTGGGCAAAGCGGCGCGTTGCTCAAACTGCACCAGCGCATGAAGTGCGGCGCGGTAAGTGGCTGGCGGCACGCCAGACATGCTTTGGTGCGCAGGCTGCAGATGGGCAGGGATTGTCTGGGCGGCATCGCCACCGGGTGCAGCCATGGTCGGGATCAGCTTGTCGGCAATGTCAGCCATGGTTTTGCCCGCTTCCAGTGGAGCCAAGCGCTGCGCCAAAAACTGCTTTTGAAAATCGCCATCGCTGTTGCCAAAAGCCGGACTGCTGGCGGCCAGCAGCAGGCCACGGATGCGCTCTGGCTTTTGCGTCCAGGCTTGCAGGGCGACCATGGCCCCCATGCTGTGGCCCACCAACACGGCTTGGTCGGTGTGCGCCGCGTCCAGCATCTGCCAGAGGGCTTGCGCCAGGTGCGCGAAGTCATAGGGGGTGACCATGGGGCTGTCGCCATAACCGGGCATGTCCCAGGCCAGGCTGCGCCAACCCAGAGCAGCCACATGCGCTTGCTGCGCTGCCCAGCCGTGTCGGCCGCCGCCTACGCCGTGCAAGAACACCACAGCGGGCTGAGTGGGCAAGCCCACGTCGGTGAAGGCGGGCGTACTCATACCAGCGCCGCGCTCACGACTTGGCCCGCATCAACCACCACCGTGTCGTCGAGCCGAATGGTGCAGCCGCGCATGGGCAGGTCAAAGTGGCCCAGCGTGTGGCGGCCTGCCACCTCGTTCGCCCCGGTCGAATACAAAAAGTTGCCCGCAAAGGCCCGCAGCTCGGTGCCGTTGCAGTCGCGCTTGTCGTAGAACGCCATGGCGTCCCAACGCGCCGCCGGGTTCAGGCCAAAGCCCACATGCGAGACCGCATAAGCGGCGCGGTGGCCCTCAAAGTCTTCCCAGGCCTTGTAGTAGCCGCGCATCATGTCCACATCCACGCCCTGCCCCTCGATGGCGACCACGCTGTCGTTCTCGATGGTCAGGCGGATCGTGTCGCGCAAATAGCTTTTGAAGGTCAGGTTCACGTCGCCCGGGGCCATGACCAGCGTGCCGTTGACACTGCCCGCTGCGGGGAAAGCCAGCGCCAGCCCGGCAGGCCAGTGCGACACCATGCCCGGCTTGGGGCAAAAGCCCCACACACCACCGACCACCGCTTGCTTGTCGCCATGTTTCAGATTCACGCGCAAGTCGGTGCCAGCGGCAGACGTGACGTGCATTTGTTGTGCACCACGCAGTTTCTTCATGGCGGCTCGCACCACACCTTCCAGCGCCGGATCGGGCACGGTGCGTTCCAAGATTTCAGGGTGCTCGTTGGACACCATGAGCAGGCGCGGCATGTGGCCGTCCACGCCCTTCATGATGGTCGGCAACTCAGGCGCGTGCAGCAGGCCTTCGACAGTGCAGTCCACCACCATGTCGGCGCGGGCCAATGCAGCCACCACGGGGCCGAGCTGGCCAATCGCGTCGCTGGCGCCTGTCGAGCGCACGGGCGCGGGGGCGGTGAGCGCTGGCGTTGTCAACGTCACTTCGAACACACGGGCGCCCATGGCCTCCAGCGCGAGGCGGGCCAAGTCCACGTTGACCCGGCGTGATTGGGTTTCGGCCAAAATAGCGACCACTTCGCCAGGCTGCACCTTGCACAGCGTGAAGGTGCGGGTAAAGGCCGCGAGCCACCTGTTTTCGATTCGTTCCACCAGCATGCTTGTCTCCTTGGCCTGCAGCGCTGAACGGCTCACCTGCAGACATGAATGGTCAGTTTATATGAAAATTCATGCAATTCAACTATCATCAACCCATGCACCAAGCCCCCCCATCTCACATCAAAGCGCTCAGTCCAGACTTTGAAACGCCGCATTTCAAGCAAGCACTGTCCCGCTTTGCCACGGGCGTGACCGTCATCACCACGTTCGCACCAGGCGCACACAAGGGCGACTCGGCCAGCAGCAGCTTTGTGGGCATCACCGCCAGCTCATTCAACTCGGTGTCGCTCACGCCGCCGCTGGTGCTGTGGAGCCTGGGGCAAGGCGCCAGCAGCGCCCCGCTGTTCCATGCGGGCACGCATTACGTGGTGAACGTGCTGGCCGCCGATCAACTGGATGTCTGCAACCGTTTTGCCTTCGGCAAGGGCGACCGCTTTGCCGATACCGCTTACAAGCTGGGCGCGTCGGGTTTGCCCATTTTGGATGGCGCTCTGGCCTGGTTTGAATGCCACAACCGCAGCCGCCACGAAGAAGGCGACCATGTGATTTTTGTGGGCGAGGTGGAACGCTGCGGTTTCAGCGATGGCTCTGCCCCACTCGTCTACCAGGGCGGTCAGTTCAGCACCACCACGCCACTGGCATGAGCAACCCGGCAGGCTTTGTCGACGACTACCTGGCCTACTTGCTGGCCCGCGCCAGCCATTTGATTTCGAGTGAGTTCCACGCCGTGGTCGAAGCCAGCGGCCTGAGCCTGATGGAGTGGCGCGTCATGGCCAGCCTGTCGGGCAAAGACAGTTTGAGCATCAAAGAACTCGCCAGCATCGTGCTGGCCAAACAACCCACCGTGACCAAGCTGGTGGGCCGCATGCAAGACGCCGGGTGGGTCAAGCGATGCGACGCCGCGCACGACAAACGCCAAAGCCTGGTCAGCCTCACGGCAGCGGGTCGGCGCAAAGTGCAGCCCCTGCTGAAACAAGCCAAAGCGCACGAAGCGCAGGTGGTGTCTGCTTTGGG
The DNA here is from genome assembly GCF_001270065.2 of Limnohabitans planktonicus II-D5. GTDB lineage: Bacteria > Pseudomonadota > Gammaproteobacteria > Burkholderiales > Burkholderiaceae_C > Limnohabitans_A > Limnohabitans_A planktonicus. Next base: position 63,793 of record NZ_LFYT02000021.1, on the reverse strand, counting down.
GTCGGACCCGGCGCATCAGCTCAAGCTGATGTTGGAGAGTTTGATTGCGGCGCATGGGAGTGCCTGAGCGCGCAAAGTCATAGCCAAAAATTTGAGCTTGAGGTTTGGTTGAACCTTTTATTGCCAATATCTGCGTCAAGTGGATATGGCCAAGACTAAATAACTGCTTTGCAGCGCAAGCAGTTTTTTCAAAATCGATCCGTTTTGCTACTGAAGTCCGTGAGACTCAATTCAGGCAAGAGCGTGTTCGTCTAAACTGAGTCAACATAAAACAGTTTTTTCGGAGAACGAAGATGGTTATCGATTCGTCCTTTATTCCTGCAAATTTGTTGCTGATGTACTCCGTCTATTTGGTTGGTACCGCAAGTCCTGGACCGAGCAATATGACTATCATGGCTGTAGCTATACAACGTGGACGCACCCCAGCTTTGGCGCTTGCATCAGGCGTTATTACTGGCTCGATTGCTTGGGGACTGCTGGCAGGTTTCGGCCTCGCCACTGCACTCAGCACGTGGGGAAATATCTTAGTTGCCTTGAAGGTCGCAGGTGGTCTGTATTTGCTTTGGTTGGCATACAGCGCTGGTCGCTCCGCGTTGAAAAGCAATGGGAAATCTAAAAAGTATGCTGATAGTTTAGGTGTGAGTAACAGACAGTTGTATTTGCGAGGTGCTGCAATGCACCTCACGAATCCAAAGGCAATATTTTCTTGGGCTGCTACGATTTCTGTTGGATTGCCTAACTCACCTTCAATGCATGACTTACTAGTTGGACTTTCAGGATGCTTTTTTGTGGGGATGTTGACCTTTTTTGCTTACGCGATTTTCTTCTCCACTACGAGTGCACAGCGCGCTTTCACGGCTACTCGCCGTTGGTTTGAATGCACGTTGGCAGTCATATATGGATACGCTGGCATAAGGTTGCTGCTCTCTAAAACATAGCCTTCGAAGTGGCCCCAAAACTGGTAGTTACCCCTTTTCAACGAAGGCCACTTCAGTCCGTTGCAGTCCTGCTGCAAGAGTCGGCCAGTGGCTGCAACTAGCCTAAACTTGCCGATCGATCTACGACCTTTGCAGCTTCTCCTCCAGACCTTTTTCGCTCACTCCGGCACCACCGCCGTGACTTCAATCTCCACCAGCGCACGGTCCTCTACCAGATCAGCCACTTGCACCAGTGTCATGGCCGGGTAGTTCTTGCCGATGACTTCCTGGTAGACCTTGCCCAGCTCGCGACCACGGGCCAGGTATTCCTTCTTGTCTTTGACGTACCAGGTCATGCGGGCCATGTGCTGTGGGCCTGCTCCGGCGCAAGCGAGCGTGTCGACGATGTTTTGCAGGGCCTGGCGGCACTGGGCCACAAAGTCGTCGGTCTCGAACTGGGCCTGGCCGTTCCAGCCGATCATGCCCGCGACGAACACCATGCGGCCACGCGCTTCGATGCCGTTGGCATAGCCTTTGGCGGGTGCCCAGCCTTCGGGTTGCAAGACGTTGAACATGCTTATCCTTTATCAGTTGGGAACAGAGCTAAAGATCTGTCCCGCAAAGTTATTTGTTGACTGAAATTTGACGCAGCTTGAAGCGCTGCAGTTTGCCGGTTTCGGTGCGGGGCAAGGCGTCCAAAAAGACCACCTTGCGCGGGTACTTGAATGGGGCGATGGTTTGTTTGACGTGCTCTTGCAGTGCTTTTTCCATGGTCGCGTCGCCCGTGTGGCCGGGCTTGAGCACGACATAGGCCTGCACGATGTGACCACGGTCTTCGTCGGGCATGCCGACCACGCCGCATTCGGCCACGGCCGGGTGTTGCAGCAAAGCGCCTTCCACCTCAGGGCCTGCGATGTTGTAGCCCGCCGAGATGATCATGTCGTCGTTGCGTGCCTGGTAGCTGAAGTAGCCGTCGGCGTCCATGACAAAGGTGTCGCCGGGCAGGTTCCAGCCGTCTTTCACATAGTCTTGTTGGCGCGGGTCGGCCAGGTATTTGCAGCCTGTGGGGCCGCGCACGGCCAGGCGCCCCACGGTGCCGGGCGGCACAGGTTGCATGTCGTCGCCCACAATTTGCGCCACATAGCCGGGCACCACTTGGCCAATGCTGCCGGGGCGCACATGCGCGCCCGCACTCGAGATGTAGATGTGGATCACTTCTGTGCCGCCAATGCCATCGGTCATCTCGATGCCTGTGGCCTGCTTCCACAGCTGGCGGGTGGCGTCGGGCAAGGCCTCGCCTGCCGACACAGGGTGCTTGAGGCTGGAGAGGTCAACGCCTTTGGCCAGCGTCGCCATCTGGCGGTACATGGTGGGCGCGGTGTAGCACTGCGTGGCGCGGTACTTGGCAATGGTCTGCATCAAGGTCTCGGGCGTGTGCTTTTCGAGCAGCACGGTGCTCGCGCCATAGCGCAGCGGAAAGGCCAACAAACCACCCAACCCGAAAGTGAATGCGATGGGCGGCGTGCCGCACACCACATCGTTCTCGTTCATCTGCAAGATGTGGCGCGGGAACAAATCGCACATGGCCAGCACATCGCGGTGGAAGTGCATGGTTCCTTTGGGTTTGCCTGTGGTGCCACTTGTGAACGCAATCAGGCACACGTCATCGCGGCTCGTGGGGTAGGCGGTGTACGCGCCACTTTGCTGCTCCATGCGCTGCTCCAGGCCATCAGGGGCATCGCTGCGGAACTGCACCAGCTGCTGCAAGCTGGCCATGTGGCTGACGTGCCCGGGCGTCATGCAGTGCTGCAGTTCGTCGGCCAGCAGGCTGTCGCACAGGGCGGCGCTGACTTGGGCTTTGTCGATGATCTGCGCCAACTCGCCCGCACGCAGCAGCGGCATGGTTGGCACCGCCACCAGCCCGGCCTTGAGTGCGCCCAGCAAGCAAGCAGCCATCATGGGGCTATTGCCTCCGCGCAGCAAAATGCGGTTGCCGGGCACGAGGCCCATGTCGAGGGTCAGCACCTGGGCGATGCGGTTGCTCTTGTCTTGCAACTGCGCATAGGTCCAACTGAAGTCGCCGCCGCCCTTGTTGAAATCACTCACGCCATGCAGCGCGATGCGATCGCCTCGACCTTCGCGCACATGCCGATCCACCAGTTCCACCGCGCAGTTGATCTGGTTCGGGTAATCCAGCTCGGGCCGATCCGCCATGAACACAGGCAATTGGTCCTTCGGCGGCAGCCGGTCACGCGCAAAGGTGTCGGTGTGGCTGCTGGGCAGCAGTTGGTTCCAGTCCTTCATGTCCTTGTCTCCTTTTTTATTTCTACTGTGCAGCGCTTGCCGCACCACGCTGTCGAGGGGCCCCGGGGGCGGGGGCCGATTTCTGCGTACCCCCGCAGCATGAGGCCCCCGCCCCCGGGGCCCCTCGGCAGCTCACCCGATCAGCCGCATCGAACCATCAGCCCTTCAACACATCCTTGCCAATGATCAACTGCTGCACTTCCGTCGCCCCTTCGTAAATGCGCAGCGCTCGGATCTCGCGGTACAACGACTCCACCATCACACCTTTTTTCACACCCATGCCGCCGTGCATCTGCACCGCCATGTCGATGATCTGCTGGGCGTTTTCGGTGGCGGTCATCTTGGCCATGGCCGCTTCGCGGGTGATGCGACCGCCTTGGTCACGCAGCCAAGCGGCGCGGTACGTCAAGAGCGTGGCCGCGTCCAGCATGGTGGCCATCTGCGCGATCTTGGTCTGGGTGATCTGAAAGTCGCCCAAGGTTTGGCCAAACATCTTGCGTGAACGCGCCCAGCTGATGGACTCGTGCAGCGCACGCCGCCCAAAACCCAACGCGGCCGCCGCCACCGAGGTGCGGAACACGTCGAGCGTGGCCATGGCGACCTTGAAGCCCTGGCCCGCTTCGCCAATGCGCTGGTTGGCAGCGACCTTGCAGTTATCAAACTTGAGCGTGGCCAACGGGTGCGGTGCGACCACGTCGATGCGCTCTTCAATCGACAGACCGGGCGTGTCGGCATCGACAATGAAAGCCGTGATGCCGCGTGCGCCGGGCGCTTCGCCCGTACGGGCGAACACCACATAAAAGTCGGCAATGCCGCCGTTGCTGATCCAGGTCTTGCGGCCGTTGAGCACATAGCCGTCTGCCGTGGCAGTGGCGCTGCACTGCATGGCGGCCACATCCGAGCCTGCATCGGGCTCGCTCAAGGCAAAAGCGCTCAAGGCCTGGCCCGACGCCACACGCGCCAGGTAGCGCTGCTTTTGATCGGCCGTACCCATGAGGCTGATGGCCCCTGTGCCCAAGCCCTGCATGGCAAACGCGAAGTCAGACAAGCCGTTGTGAAAAGCCAGTGTTTCGCGCAGCAGGCAGAGCTGGCGGGTGTCGATCACATCCGACGCTGCGCCATAGGCCGTGCCAGACACCGCATGCTTGAGCCAGCCGCCGCTGCCCAGCAGGCGCACCAGACGGATGCATTCAGCGTCTACGGCATCTCGGCTTTCGTCGTGATGGGCGTGGGCCAGGTGCTCTTGACACCAAGTGTCCAAGCGCACTTTGAAGTCGCGGTGGCTGTCGTCAAAGAAAGGCCAGTCGAGTTCTGGCGGGTGAGTGGCTGTGTGATTTGACATGGCTCAGTCCCCTTCAAACACGGGCGTTTGCTTGGCCACAAAGGCGTGGTACGCCCGGTGGAAGTCGTTGGTGGCCATGCAGATGGCTTGGGCCTGGGCTTCGGCCTCGATGGCTTCGTCCACGCCCATGTTCCATTCTTGTTGCAGCATCTTTTTGGTGATGCCGTTGGCAAAGGTGGGGCCTGCCACCAGCTGGGCGGCGATGGCTTGCGCATCGGCCAGCACTGTGCCTGCCTCGCACACGCGGTTGTAAAAACCCCAGCGCTCGGCTTCCAGCGCGCCCAGGCCCCGCCCGGTGAAGAGCAACTCGCTCGCTCGCCCTTGGCCGATGATGCGCGGCAAGAGCGCGCACGCGCCCATGTCGCAACCAGCCAAGCCGACCTTGTTGAACAAAAAGTAGGTCTTGCTGCGCTCGGTGCCGTAACGCAGGTCTGAGGCCATGGCCAGGATCGCGCCTGCGCCCGCGCACACGCCGTCGATCGCCGCGATGATGGGCTGCGGACAGGCGCGCATGGCCTTGACCAAGTCGCCCGTCATGCGGGTGAAGGCCAAGAGGCCGGGCATGTCGAGTTGGGTGAGCGGGCCGATGATCTCGTGCACGTCACCACCCGAGCAGAAGTTGCCGCCCTCACCCGTGATGACCACGGCGTGGATGTCAGGTGCATAGGGCAAGGCGCGGAAAAAGTCACGCAGCTCGGCGTACGAATCAAACGACAACGGGTTCTTGCGCTCGGGGCGGTTCAGACTCACGGTGGCCACACCGTCTTTGACGGACAGCAAGAAATGCTCTGGCTGGTACCCGGCCATGGGCTGGTTGTGGCGAGGCAGCTGGTGCGGCTGGCCGGGCAGGTAGCGTTGGCTCATTTTGTCTCCTTAGGATTGGGTAGGTCGGCACTCGAAGAGTCCGACAAGGGCGTGAATACCCCCTGCGGCCCGCGTTCAGCGCCAAGGCCTGCGCGACCCACGTCGGGGTCTTCGACCACCGACCTACGAAGGGCGCTGTTGTTTGCGGTGGGGGTGCCGGACTTCAAAGCGCCCAGCAGTTGATGCAGTTGTGTTTGTTCTTGTTCGGCCAGCGGCGACAGCAGCTCGACGACCCACCCCTCGTGGGCCTGCGCCATGGACGCGAAAGCAGTACGCCCGGCCTCGGTCAGACTGACGGTGTAGGAGCGGCGGTCGCTGGCCTGCATTTGCCGCTGCACCAGTTGTTCTTTTTCCAGCTGGTCCACGATGCTGGTGACGTTGCCACCCGTGACCATCATGCGGCGCGAGAGCTCGCTCATCGACAGGCCTTGCGGCTCACGCTCGAGTTGCGCCATCAGGTCAAAGCGCGGCAGCGTGATGTCAAACTGTTCGCGCAGGCGTTGTCGGATCGTGTCTTCGATGCGGGTGGTGCACGACAACAGTCGCAGCCACAGGCGCAGCGAGGCGTGGTGATCGGCGTGCGCGCGCACTTCCATGTCAGTCATGTTGTTCATCCTGCCAACTCCCCGCCGTCGATGGCAATGGCTTGGCCGTTGATCGCGTCGCTGCCTGCAGCGCACAACCACAACACGCTTTGGGCGACTTCTTGCGGCTGCACCAGGCGCTGCTGAGGGTTTCTGGCGGCCAGCGCTTGGCGGGCTTGCGCTTCGGTCTTGCCGGTTTTGCTCACGATGTTTTGTACGGCTTCGCGCACGATGTCGGTTTCGGTGTAGCCGGGGCAAATGGCGTTCACGGTCACGTTCTTGCGCGCCAGTTCCAGCGCCAATGCTTTGGTCAGTCCGACCACGCCGTGTTTGGCGGCCACATAGGCGCTCACATAGGCGTAGCCTTGGAGGCCTGCTGTGCTGGCGATGTTGATGATGCGCCCGGGCGTGCCACCCCCTTGTTCGCTGGCGGCTTCAAGCATGCCCGGCAGCACCGCCTGGATGCTGTGGTAAGTGCCCGTGAGGTTGACGTTCAGCATCTGCTGCCACAGCGCGGCATCGGTCTTGGCAAAGGGCTGGCTGCTCGCCTGACCTGCGTTGTTGACCAGGATGTTCACAGGGCCAAAGCGGGCCTGCGCCTGCTGCACCGCCGCTTGCACGGCGTGTTCATCGGCCACGTCCATGGGCGCGATCAACACCGCCACATCGGACACTTGCGCGTGCAGGGCTTCGGCTTGGGCTTGCAAGGTGTCTTGCGAGCGGCCACACAGGGTCAGGCGGCAACCCGCTTGCGCAAGCTGCAGCGCGATGGCTGCGCCAATGCCTGCGCCCGCGCCTGTGATGAGGGCGTGGCGGTTATTCATGAACCCTCCATAAGTTGTAGGAGCTTGCCTGCAAGCGATGGCTTGCTGCGCAACAACCGACTTGATCGCCAGCAGGCTGGCTCCTACAAGACATTCCCGAAGCTGGGTGACGCATCTCAATCCCCCGTGCTTGCGGTCTGCAACGCACGCTCACGGGCAAAGCCCGCTTCAAGCTGCGGCTTGCCCGACACGTAAGCACGCGGCCAAGCCACGTCTTTGAAGCCGATGCGCGCCGCTTCGGTCAGCGTCCAAGCCGGGTTGGCCAAGTGCGGGCGGGCCACAGCGCACAAATCGGCACGGCCTGCGGCCAAGATGCTGTTGACGTGGTCGGCTTCACTGATGGCACCGACTGCGATGGTGGCGATGCCTGCTTCCTGGCGGATGCGGTCGGCAAAAGGTGTTTGGTACATGCGGCCGTAAGTGGGCTTTTGCTCCGCACTGACTTGGCCTGATGAGCAGTCGATCATGTCGGCACCTGCGGCCTTGAAGGCGCGGGCGATCTCAACCGCATCGGTGGGTGTGATACCGCCTTCGACCCAATCGTGCGCCGAGATGCGCACCGACATGGGCAGGTCTTTGGGCCAAGCAGCACGCACAGCGGCAAACACTTCGAGCGGATAGCGCAGGCGGTTGGCGAGCGAGCCGCCGTACTCGTCCGTGCGTTGATTGGTGAGCGGGCTGATGAAGCTCGACAACAAATAGCCGTGCGCGCAGTGCAACTCCAGCCAGTCAAAGCCTGCTTGGGCAGCGCGTTGGGTGCAGGCCACAAAGTCGGCCGTGACGCGGTCCATGTCGGCACGGGTCATGGCGCGGGGTACATCGCCCTGCGGCAAATAGGGCTGGGCGGAGGCCGCCAGCAAGGGCCAGTTGCCTTCGGCATCGTCTGCTGGCACAGGCTGGTCCATGCCAGCACCTTGCCAAGGTCGGCAGGTGGAGCCTTTGGGTCCGGCGTGACCGATCTGCAGGCCGATCTTTGCATCCGACTTCGCATGCACCCAGTCGGTGATGCCTTGGAAGTCCTGCGTTTGGGTGTCGTTCCACAGGCCCGGGCAGCCGTGCGTGATGCGGCCGTCGGCGCTGGGTGCGGTCATCTCAACCATCACGAGCCCTGCGCCGCCCATGGCGCGTGCGCCCAGGTGCACCAGGTGGTCATCTCCCACGCGACCATCGACCGCCATGTATTGCGCCATGGGCGAGACCACCACACGGTTCTTGAGCGTGACCGAGCGCTGGGTGTATGGCGTGAACATCGGCGGGCGAATTCCTGGCGTGGCCGTGCGCCCTGCAAACCAGGCCTCGTAACCTTCCAACCAAGCTTTGTCACGCAGACGCAAATTCTCGTGGCTGATGCGCTGGCTGCGGGTGAGCATGGAGTACATGAACTGCTCGGGTTCGAGCTGGTCGCAGTAGCGCTCGCCACAAACCTCGAACCATTCCATCGCGTTCCAGGCCGCGTTTTGCAGGCGGATGACATCGATCTCGCGCACGGCTTGGTAATGTTTCAACACCTCCGGAATGCGATCAGCCGTGTCGCCCAGCGCCTTGAACTGGCGCACCAGCTCGATGGCGTCTTCCAATGCGAGCTTGGTGCCCGAGCCGATCGCAAAGTGGGCGGTGTGCACCGCGTCGCCCATCAGCACCACATGGCTGTTGCCGTTGAAGTGCGACCAATTGGCGCACTTGACGCGTTGAAAATTGAGCCATGCCGAGCCACGCAGGTGGCGGGCGTTGGTCATCAGCTTTTCGCCCTGCAGGTTTTTGGCAAAGAGCTTTTCACAGAAGGCGATCGAAGCATCTTGGTCGGCTTTGTCCAGCCCGTGCGCCAGCCAGACGTGCTCGGGGCATTCGACGATAAAGGTGGAGGTCTGCTTGTCAAATTTGTAGACGTGTGCCTGAAACCAGCCGTGCTCGGTCTTCTCGAACAAGAAGGTGAACGCGTCGTACTGACGGTTGGTACCCAGCCAAATGAAACGGTTGGGACGGGTGACGATGTCTGGTTGGAACACTTCAGGCATGCGGCTGCGCACACGCGAGTTGACGCCATCGCTGGCAATGATGAGATCGGCATCAGGAAAATCCAGATCGGACTGCACATCCTGCTCGAAAAGCAGCTTCACGCCCAACTGCTCGCAGCGCACCTGCAGGATGTTGAGCAGTTTCTTGCGGCCAATGCCCACAAAGCCGTGACCACCCGAGCGGATCACACGGTCCTTGAAGTGCAGCTCGATGTCGTCCCAGTGGTTGAAGGCCTGCTCCACTTCGGCTGCGGTCTCGATGTCCCACTGGCGCATGTTCTCCAGCGTTTGGTCGGAAAAAACCACGCCCCAACCAAAGGTGTCGTAGGGCTTGTTGCGCTCGACCACCGTGATGTCATGGTCGGGGCCAAGCTTTTTCATCAGCAACGCAAAGTACAGGCCCGATGGACCGCCGCCAATGCACACGATTTTCATTGTTGTCCCTTTCGCCTTTGACGCCCAGCGGAATTGTTTAAGACCTAGATAATTTAGGCTTGAAGTATTTGCGCCAGTCATTTGTCTGTCAATCAGGTGTTAACCCTTACGAGGATGTATCTGTAGGTCGGTGGTCGAAGACCCCGACGTGGGGGATGTGCCGAAGCCCACAACGTCGGACTCTTCGAGTACCGACCTACTAGACCACCACCTCGTAGGTCGGTGGTCGATGACCCCGACGTTTGCTTGCCAGCCCCTGCCGCATGGTGAGCGTTGACGATGCGCGTTCCGCGTCGGACTCTTGGCGTACCGACCTACCCGCACCAACAAACCCCAAATCAGCTTCATTGCCATATTCATGAATCTCAAACCACTTCAGTCCAGTTGTTTTGTTTTTCCTCTTTGTCTTTGACCATCCGCATTCACACCATGGCTTGCACGCAACATATTCAATTAAAAACCCCTTACTTTTTGTGTGGCTACGATTAAAATTTGTCAATACTGACAAAAACATCAACAGCCGTGTGAGCCGCATGCCCCCCTTGACCTCTGACCATCCCGTCCTGGCACTTGCCAAGCGCCCCACAAGTGCGGCCTTTCATGGCTTCGTTCGACGCCTGCACATGGCCAGCCAGACAGACGACCCTATACTGCTCGCAGGCGAGGTGGGCACAGGTAAGCGCCAATCGGCCACCACCGTGCACAACGTCAGCGGCCGCAGCGCGCACAACTTTGTTCAAATCGATTGCTTGGGCATCAAGGAAAGCAAGTTCGAGTTGGAGATGCTGGGTTCACTCAACCCCCATAACCACCAATTGCGCCAAGGCGCGGTGTCTCTGGCCGAAGGTGGCACGCTGTACCTGCATGAGGTTGGCGAACTGCCGTCCACCAGCCAGACCCTGCTTTTGCGCCTTTTGGAAAGCGACACCTATTCCCCGGTCAACTCCAGCGACACCTACAACAGTGACTTCCGTTTGATCACCTCATCCAGCCAGGACCTGATGGCCATGGTGGAACACGGAAAGTTCCGCAATGATTTGCTTCACCACATCAACACGCTGACCATACGCACGCCATCGCTCAATGAACGGCGTGAAGACATCGAAGACCTGGTCAACTCCATCTTGCATGAGATCCCTGGGGGACGTCACAAACAACTCAGCCCCGAGGCCATGGAGGTGCTGTGTCACCACAAGTACACAGCCAATATCCTGGAGCTTCGCAACATCATCCACCGCCTGGTGGGCACCTTCGAGTCCCAGTCCTATTCGGGTTTGCAGGTGGTGCAGGCCATTCACGCAGGTACGCCATCGAGCAAATCAGAACGGGTGATCGAAAAAAAGTCGCAGCGCTCCATGCTGCCCGACTTCAATGGTTATATCGATCAGGCCCAGAACAACCCACCCACATTCGTTCAACCCGACCAGCAAGTGGCCGCGCCGCAGCCGATTTTTCAGGGTGCCAACCATTCGGCTTACGCCAGCACGACTTACCACATCGGCCCCCAAACTGCGCCTGCTCAACCCGTGTCCGAGCCAGCATGGCCATCGGCCAAGGTGGCCGACATCCGCTCACGCCAGGTTCAAGCCCCGCCTCAACCCCCGAGTTGGCAAGACAGGGTTGCGGCCATGGAGACTGAAGACGAAAGCATGGGGCCATTCACGGCCCTGAAAGCGCAGGAGCGCGATTACATTGCGCGGCTGGTGGAGTACTGCAACGGCGACAAGAAAAAAGCGGCCGACATTGCAGGCGTCACCTTGCGCACGCTGTATCGCAAGCTCAAGCATTGACGATGTCAGAGCCCTGGGCACGGGCACCAGGCGGTCTCAGACCATCTCTTTGATGAGCTTGAGTGCTTGCGTGGTTTCAGGCTCTGAGCCTTCTGCGATGACTTCGTCCAACACCGATTTGGCGGTGGCTGCATCGCCCATGCTCAGGTAAATCTTCGCCAGATTGAGGCGGTCTTCAGCCACGCTTCTGGGTTGCGAGGCACGCGTCTTGCGTACGCTGTCAACCACCAGCGTGGGCCGTGTCGGCGTTGGGCGCACGGGCTCATCCACCTTGGACTCGGACGCAAACACAACAGGGCTCGCCTCATTCGCAAGCCCTGTGCTCCGCATGGGCACTTCCAAGTCGGGCGGCTGCGACGCCAGTTCGGAGCTTGTCGCCTCTTGCGGACGCCCCCAGCGCTGACGCCCCAGCAAAAAACCCAAGAGCAGCAATGCGCAGCACACCAGTGCCAACCCCAGCATCAATTCGTTTTTGGACAGACTCACATGGGGCATGAGCACCGTCAAAAAGGGTGTCGGTGCCGGGGTCGGGGTCGGGGTCGTCAAACCATCCGGCATCGTTTTGTCTGACTGAGCCGGATCGTCGGCCAAAGGCGAAAGCTTCAAACTGTTTGAAGCATTGGGCGCACCATCAGAACCATTGGCCAAAGCAGGCACCGCAGAAGCGTTTGCAATTGGAACGCTGGCCTGCGCACTGCTTGACACTGCAGTTGGGGGGGTAAGGGGGATCGCCTGCACGAACTTGTTGGGCAGCGGCTTGTTGGCTGCGGGCAGCGGTGCTGCAGGCAGCGCAGTCGGAGGCACCAGCATCACCTCCCCTTTGCTCACCGTGGGCTTTTCGGCCACGGTGACTTTGTAATGCATCGGTATTTTTTGCTGCGCATGGCTTACCCACAGTACCAAATCAAAGGTCTGCTCGGCCACCGGGTCGGCCGACACCAATTCAATGTAGCCCGCATCCTCCTTGGTCAACACCACCCGAGGCCGAATGAATTTCGAGGCCTCTGCCCGCGTAAGTCCCCAGCGCTCATAGTCACTCGGCGAGCCTGTTTGAACCTGAATCTCACGCGACGCACCAGGCAAGGCTTGCGAAAAGGGCAAAACGGCATGAAACACCGTGAACTGACTGGATGAAACCGTCAAATCAGCCAAGGTAAAGGCAGGTGACGAGATGCTGCAAAGCAAGCCCAGCAAACTGCAAACGGCACGTCCCATTTGCCTTGCCGCAATTTCACGCAGACAGACGCGCACGCTCAGCAACACCGCACACCCCCACGTTTTGTGAGCGCACACAGTGCAATTTCCGAAAATACCAAGCTATCAACCATTGATGTATTTGTCATTACTGACAATTTATACCATTGGTTCAGCTCATGGCGTGGAAATGATGCCCTGCTCAAGCCAAGAAAAAAGCCGCAACTTCTTGCGAAGCTGCGGCTTTTTGTTTGGTGGCCTGGGACGGAATCGAACCATCGACACGCGGATTTTCAATCCGCTGCTCTACCAACTGAGCTACCGGGCCTGAGCCTTGAATTATAGCAGAGTAAAAACAGGGGTCCAGAATTTTCAGACAAGTTTCAAGCGATGCGTTTGCTACGTGACAAATCAATGCCCAGTTGCTTGAGCTTGCGGTAAAGGTGTGTACGTTCCAAGCCGGTTTTCTCAGCCACCTTGGTCATGGAGCCGCCTTCATGCGTCAAGTGATATTCAAAATACGCCCGCTCGAAAGCGTCGCGTGCCTCACGCAATGGGCAGTCCAGATCGAAAAGCTGTCGCTCTTGAGGACCCAAATTTTCCTCTGCGCTTGCTGCGGGGGGCGGCACGTACAAAGCTGTGGGCTGTAAATTAACGGTGGTGGCAATTTGGCGAACTTGCTCACGCGCCAAACCTTGCTCAACCGCTTTGAGCAATTTTTGCAGGGTGATGGGTTTTTCGAGAAATGCCTGTGCGCCGATCTTGACGGCATCAACAGCGGTATCAATCGTGGCATGACCACTCATCATGATGACGGGCATGGTCAGCAGGCCCGATGAGGCCCACTCTTTGAGCAAACTGACGCCATCGGTGTCTGGCATCCAGATGTCCAGCAACACCAGGTCAGGACGCATGCGCTGGCGTATATCGCGCGCTTGTGCGGCATTCTCGGCCAGTTCAACCTGATGCCCTTCATCGAACAGGATTTCAGACAGCAGGTCACGTATGCCCAGCTCATCGTCCACCACCAAAATATTTGCCATATTGACCGTCTTGTCTCAGTTCATGAAGAGGGCTGGTTCAGTGAGCCCTGTTTAGCGACCAGTGCGAATGATAGCGATACTTGTGCACCTTTGATTTCACCGCCTTCAATGACGTTGCTCAGTTCGATGCGCGCACCGTGTTCGTCGGCAATTTTTTTGACCACCGCCAGGCCCAAGCCTGTGCCTTTGGCTTTGGTGGTGACGTAGGGCTCAAAGGCTCGCTTGAGGATGTTGGGCTCAAATCCTGGTCCTGTGTCTGTCACGCTCAGGCGCACCCGTTGGCGCAAGGCACTCCATTCTGTGCGCACCAATACACGGGCGTTGTGTAAGGCGTGTCCACGGCTTTCGCAGGCGTCCTGACCGTTTTGCAGCAGGTTATGGATCACCTGCCTCAATTGCTGCACATCACCTTGTATCGGGGGGCAAGCCGGGTCCAACTCGACGCTCACTGGTGCCCTGTGCACTTGATCGCTGGGTTCGCTGGCATACAAAACCATGAGATCGCCAATGAGCGTATTGAGCTGCACGGACTTGAGTTCTGCTGAGGGCAGCCTTGCGTAGTCGCGAAATTCATTGACCAGACGTTTCATGGCATCGACCTGATCGACGATGGTTTTCACGGACTTGGTCAGCAAGGCATCGTCTTGTGCAGCCAGTTTGCCGATCAATTTGCGCTGCAGTCTTTCGGCCGATAGCTGAATCGGCGTCAACGGATTTTTGATTTCGTGGGCCAGTCGCCGTGCGACTTCACCCCAGGCTTGCGAGCGTTCTGCAGATACGATTTCAGATATGTCATCGAACACCAATAAACGCATGCCGTCAGGCAAGACAGCGCCTCGGGCCAACAAGGTGACACAGCTTTCGGTCAAGCCCTGTCCCGTGGCATGAATTTCAAATGACTTTTGCCAATGGTCGAGCTCATGAGCGTCTTTGTCTGAGCGCAACAGCGTAAATTGTTCGGCCACGCCTTTGGCAAAGTTCTCCAGCGTCGGCAAATTCAGCAAGCTCAGGCCTTCATGGGCCGCCACAGGCACCCGCAAAATGCGCGTTGCGCCCGGGTTGGCAGACAAAATGATGCCATGCGCATCGAGCACCATCACGCCCGAGGTGAGGTTGTCCAAAATCGTTTGCAAATTGCCGCGTGCTGAATCCAGTGCCTCAAGGCTGCGCTCCACACTGGCCCGGGCGTCCGACAACTGCTGGGTCATGTCAGCGAACGAGCGTGTAAGCCCCCCCAACTCATCCTTTCCTTGCAGCGCCATTTTGGGGGTCAAATCACCCGCCGCCACCTGCCGCATGCCGTGTGCCAGCAACAGCAGTGGCCGGGCCAATTGATTGCCCAGCAACACGGCCAACAAAATGGCCCCCAGAACGGCCAGAAACAAGCTCAGCGTCAAGGTTCCGATGTACATGCGCCGCAACCCTTCACGGGCCAGGGCCCGCTCTTGGTATTCACGGTAGGCAGATTGAACTTCTAGCGCGTTGTTGACCAGCGCGGTCGGCAGGTCTTGGGTGATTTGCAGAAGTTTTCGGTCTTCGTCAAAGGCCATGCCCGATTGCGGCACCAGTACCAGGACCTTGATGCGGCCTTTGTCCGCGCCTGAGCTTGACTCGTCAAGCCCTTCTATCCATTCGGCCGCGCCCTTTTGGCGGGCTTCTTTGATCATCGATACAGGAGGCCGCTCGGGGCGGATCTGAAACCTCGATTGGCCTGCACTGGCCACCAGTTTTCCATTGACGTTCCAGAGCACCACATCGCTATAGCCATTTTGTTCTTGCAATTTGTCCAAACTCATGCCGACATTGGTGTCCATCACATCCGCCAGTTGCGATGCGGCGGCGCGTGTTTGCTTGCCCAAATCGTTGCTCAAGGTGTCCAGCGTGGCTCGCCCCAGGTTGAGACCTCCGACAAGTGCTGCTTCTACTTTGACATCAAACCAACTCTCGATGGAGCGCGAAACAAACTGGTAGGACACAACATAAATCAACACCCCGGGCACCACGCCCACCAAAGCAAAGATGGCCGCCAACTTGAGAAGCAATTTGGCGCCGAATTGACCACTGCGCCAACGCAGGATCAATCGCACAAACCCCCACAATATGGTCAGTAACAATCCGCCAGCGACGATGCGGTTGACCAGCACCAGCCATTCGTAGTTTTGGTTGTAGCGACCAAGGTGACCGGTGGCCTGCGTGAGCAACACCAGCAGGCCCAAGCCAATCACCACCATGGCCACAGCACCGAGGGTCACCAGCCATCTGCTGGTTTTTGTCGCCCACAAATTTTGCCGACTGGGTAAATTCGCAAACAAGGCCATGTCAACGCACCATATCGGCACTCAATCGCAAGCTGCGGCTGATCACCAAATTCCAGTCCGCTTGATTTCCGGCAGCAATTTGAAAAGGTCTGGGCAACTGGGAAAAATCGAGCTTGAAACGGTAGAGCAAGTATTGATGACCGTCCGCGTCCAAGTCGGAAGCGTTGGCCACTTTCCAGCCCGATTGCCGACGGATTACCCCCAAGGCCTCTGAGAGTGTTTCGAAATTTTGCGAGATGGTGCTTGATAGACCCGAGTTGGAGATGGGTTCACTCGACACGTTCAAGCGCCAACGCCGCGTCAAGGGCTGAAAGGCCAAACGGTAATAACGACTGACTCCGCCCAGCTTGCGGTCATACCAGTACCAACGGTCCCGCATGAGTTCGGCATCGGCCACAAAGTGCACCGCCAGACCCTTGACCAAGGCGTCCTCCACGGCGGGGCCCAATTCCAGTTTGAGTTGCGCATTCAGAACCAGCGCACTGTCTTGGCGGTCCATGCGCAGTTCTGTCAACTCGGCCACTGATGATTGCGCGCCCACTTTGCACACCGCCAACAAGCAAAGCACGCCCAATACCCAAAGGCGACAGCGCCCCAGATCAATCCTGGCGCTTTTCAAGCAGTGCGTAATAAAACCCATCGTGTTCACCCAAGTGATTGTCCACGACTGGCAGTCCACTTGGCGCATTTCCCGGTATCAAATGTCCCGCAGAGGGTAGCAATACGGCGTCAGTGTTGCGTTGGAGAAACGCTTGCATGACATCATCGCCTTCCAGCTTGAAAACCGAGCAGGTGCAATACAAGAGGCGCCCTCCAACCTTCAATAGTGGCCAAAGTGTCTCCAATAAGTGGGCCTGTACCTTTGCCAACTGGGCACTGTCTGTCGGACGCCTTAACCAGCGCACATCGGGATGTCTGCGCACGATGCCCGACGCAGTGCACGGTGCATCGAGCAAGATGGCATCAAAAGCCAGCCCATCCCACCAGGTCTCGGGCATGCTGGCATCGGCAGCACGCACTTGTGCCTTGACCCCCAGCCTTTCCAAATTTTCATGGATTCGGGCACAGCGATCTTCATCGACGTCCAGCGCCAGGACCTGGGCCTGTGGACAGATTTCCAGCAGATGTCCTGTTTTGCCCCCCGGTGCAGCA
Source organism: Limnohabitans planktonicus II-D5 (assembly GCF_001270065.2). Lineage (GTDB taxonomy): Bacteria > Pseudomonadota > Gammaproteobacteria > Burkholderiales > Burkholderiaceae_C > Limnohabitans_A > Limnohabitans_A planktonicus. Next base: position 47,011 of record NZ_LFYT02000021.1, on the reverse strand, counting down.
CAGGCATCCAATACGCGCCAGGGGTGCTGACTGTTCCAATCCTGCAACATCAAGGGTGCAGCGACTTGCGCTGCTGCATCTTGCACCGATGCATGTCCTTGTTCAAAGCCCGGCAATTGATGGACGGGCACGGCTTTGTCCAATTGCAAACCATCCGGCCCCACCGGTGTGGATGCCAAGCCTTGAGCAGCCAGCGCATCTTGGTAGTCCCGCACGTTGTGGTGTTGTCGGTTGACACGCAAGGTCATGGGTGCCGGTGTTTGCGCCATCCTCAGCAGTGCCTGCCAGTGCTCGGGGTGGTCCGCCTGCAGCCGCTCGATCCACCACAAGGGGTGATTCCACTGCGCCTGCGGGTTGCCAGACGTCTGATCCACCAGGGCCTGTCGCTCGCGCAAGAATCGACGCAGGCAGGCATTGATGAAGCCGCTTTGTCCCTGAGTGCTGCGTTGCTGGCGAGCGGCTTGAACCACCTGATTGACCAGTGTATGCACCGGATAAGGTGCTTGCGACTCGTCCCAGCACAAGGCCAAGGCCGTACACAACAGCGCATCGGCTGCGGGCGGAGGTGCTTTGCTGGCCAGCAACTCGCGCAAGGCTGTAGCCCGTCCGAGCTGGCGTAAGGCATGAAAGCTCAAGGACTGAACCCCTGGGCGTAAAGCATGCGGTACAGATTGCAGTTGAGCGGTCAAGGATCGGCCTGCGCGCACGGCCTGTACAGCTGAAGCTGTGGCTTGCAGCAGACGCCAAAGGGGCTCGGATGCAAGGGCTGATCCTCGCGGCTCAGCTTGTGTGTTGAAGGTTTTCATGCAATGCGCTTCAGCTCGCCGACAAAGACAAGTCCATCCGAATGGCGGGCTTGAATTTCAAACGCTTGCCCAGCCATGATGCAGGTCGCATCGACAAGGCCTCGTTGTAGGCCAAGACAGCCACATGGTAGGGAATCAAGGCCGCTGGCAAAGTCTGGCGCATGCGGTTCAGGGCAATGTCCAAATCTGGGCGAATCGACTCCTGAACCGTCTGCTGCATCAGCCGTATTGCCGCCACCAGTTTCAGGTGTTGGGAGACCACTTGCTTTTGACTGTCTTCATCGAGGGGCTGCAGCCTGGCTTGCGTCAGCGCCTCCAGCAAATCATCACAGATGGTTTGAATCTGTTGCAAGTCTTGCGTTTCACCATCACTGGCCAAGACCTGACGGGCAGCCAAACCGCCTTGCAGGCGCACGAGTAGTCGCAGCCACACGGCATCCACACTGCTCCATTGGCGCACGACTTCACCGCGCAAACGGACCAAGCGGTTGTGCGCACCCACCGCCCAAAACACCAACACAGCCAGAACCATGCCAAAACCCAATGCACCCATCACAGCTCCTCAAGTTTGCATCTGCAACAAAACAGCCCCTGTCCGCGAGCGGCACAGGGGCTGATCAAGATCACCGACGGATCGGCGATGTCATGGCTCAGGCAGACTCGCCTGCATCCGAGACAGCTTCTTGCACCGAGGAACCCGCCAAATCTGCAGCTTCAGCGTCTGCAATGGCGCGGCGCTCGGCGTCGTCCATCGCATCCTTGACTTTGCGCGCTTGGTGATAAGCCAAACCGGTTCCAGCAGGAATCAAGCGACCGACGATCACGTTTTCCTTCAGGCCACGCAGCTCGTCGCGCTTGCCCATGATGGCCGCTTCGGTCAGCACACGGGTCGTCTCCTGGAAGGAAGCAGCCGAGATGAACGAATCGGTCGACAAGGACGCCTTGGTGATACCCAGCAACAAGTTGCTGTAAGTCGCAGGGATCTTGCCATCAGCTTGCAGGGCGTCATTGGTGTTGAGCATTTCGGAGCGCTCCACCTGTTCACCAGCGATGTAGTTGGAGTCACCAGAGTTCTCCACCACCACACGGCGCAGCATCTGACGAACAATCACTTCGATGTGCTTGTCGTTGATCTTCACGCCTTGCAGGCGGTACACGTCCTGCACTTCGTCGACGATGTAACGGGCCAGCTCTTCGATGCCCAAGAGACGCAAGATGTCTTGTGGGTCGGCGGGGCCGTCCACAATGCTCTCGCCCTTGTTGACCACCTGGCCTTCGTGCACCAGGATGTTCTTCTCTTTGGGGATCAGTTCATCCCAGACCTTGCCTTCAGGGTCGGTGATCTGCAAGCGGACCTTGCCTTTGGTTTCCTTGCCGAAGGACACGGTACCCGTGATTTCGGCCAGCATGCCTTTATCCTTAGGCGAGCGGGCTTCGAACAGTTCAGCCACGCGGGGCAGACCGCCGGTGATGTCTCGGGTCTTTTGACCTTCCACAGGGATACGCGCCAGCACTTCGCCAGGACCGACATCCATGCCGTCACGCACCTGAATCAAAGCGCCGATCTGGAAGCCAATCGTCACCGAGTGGTCAGTGCCGGGAATCTTGACTTCCTTGCCCGCGGCGTCGATCAGTTTGACCTGTGGACGCACCACTTTGGCCGCACCACGACGCTTGGGATCGATCACCACCAGGGTGGACAGACCGGTCACTTCGTCGACCTGTTTGGCCACGGTGAGGCCTTCTTCGACGTTTTCGAATTTCACCTGGCCAGCAAATTCGGTGATGATCGGACGGGTCAACGGATCCCAGTTGGCCAAGATGGTGCCAGCCTTGATGGTCTGGTCAGCTTTGATGGACAGGATCGCACCATAAGGCACTTTGTGGCGCTCACGCTCCCGGCCGTGTTCGGTGATGACGATCTCGCCGGAGCGCGCAATCACCACCAGTTCACCCTTGGAGTTGGTCACGTAACGCATCGTGGCATTGAAGCCGATGGTGCCGTTGGACTTGGCTTCCACACTGGAGGCCACTGCTGCACGCGAGGCCGCACCACCGATGTGGAATGTGCGCATGGTCAGCTGTGTGCCAGGCTCACCAATCGACTGGGCCGCGATCACGCCTACGGCTTCGCCGTTGTTGACCAAACCGCCACGGCCCAGGTCGCGGCCATAGCACTTGGCGCACAAGCCAAAACGTGTGGCACACGTCAGGGCAGTGCGCACTTTGACTTCGTCAACGCCCGCAGCTTCAAGTTCGTCGATCAAGTCTTCGTCGAGCATGACGCCGGACCCAGCCAACACCGACCGGTTTTCAGGGTGCAAGACATCTTCGGCCACCGTGCGGCCCAACACGCGGTCGCGCAGCGATTCGATCACTTCACCACCTTCGACGATGGCGCGCATCAGCGAGCCATCGGCGGTGCCGCAATCGAGCTCGGTCACGACCAGGTCTTGAGTCACGTCCACCAGACGGCGGGTCAGGTAACCCGAGTTGGCGGTCTTCAAAGCCGTGTCGGCCAAACCTTTACGTGCGCCGTGTGTCGAGATGAAGTACTGCAACACGTTCAGACCTTCACGGAAGTTGGCCGTGATGGGGGTCTCGATGATCGAGCCGTCGGGCTTGGCCATCAGGCCACGCATACCGGCCAACTGGCGAATCTGCGCCGCAGAACCACGGGCACCGGAGTCGGCCATCATGTAAATCGAGTTGAACGATTCCTGATCGACTTCATTGCCATGGCGGTCAATGGTTTTTTCTTTGCGCAGCTGGTCCATCATCACTTTGGAGACGACGTCACCGGCCTTGCCCCAGATGTCAACGACCTTGTTGTAGCGCTCGCCTGCGGTCACCAGACCGGAAACGTATTGCTGCTCGATGTCTTTGACTTCCTTCTCGGCCGCTTCAATGATGGCTGGCTTCTCAGGCGGCACCAACATGTCGTCAATACCGATCGAGATACCAGCGCGTGTGGCCAGACGGAAACCGTTTTGCAGCAGTTTGTCGGCGAACACCACAGTCTCTTTCAGACCGCACTTGCGGAAAGACGTGTTGATCAGCTTGGAGATTTCCTTCTTCTTCAGCGCCTTGTTCAGGTTACTGAATGGCAGACCCTTGGGAAGGATCTCGGACAACAAAGCACGTCCCACGGTTGTTTCAACCATGGACACGGATGAAGTGAATTCACCGGTCACTTTGTCTTTGGTCCACTCGGTCATACGCACATTGATCTTGGCGGACAACTCCACGGCACCGGCGTCCAAAGCGCGCTGCACTTCACCGATGTCGGAGAAGATCAAGCCTTCACCCTTGGCGTTGATGCGGTCACGTGTGGCGTAGTACAAACCCAGCACCACGTCTTGCGACGGGACGATGGAGGGCTCACCCGACGCGGGGAACAAGATGTTGTTGGAGGCCAGCATGAGTGTGCGCGCTTCCATCTGCGCTTCCACCGACAGTGGAATGTGCACAGCCATTTGGTCACCGTCGAAGTCGGCGTTGAAGGCCGCGCAAACCAGGGGGTGCAGCTGAATGGCCTTGCCTTCGATCAGCAGGGGCTCAAAAGCCTGGATACCCAAACGGTGCAGCGTAGGCGCACGGTTGAGCATCACGGGGTGCTCTTTGATGACCTCTTCCAAGATGTCCCACACCACCGGTGTACCGGCTTCGACTTCCTTCTTGGCAGCCTTGATGGTGGTCGCGATGCCCATGGCTTCGAGACGCGCAAAGATGAAGGGTTTGAACAGTTCAATGGCCATCAACTTGGGCAAACCGCACTGGTGCAGCTTGAGGGTTGGGCCCACGGTGATGACGGAACGACCCGAGTAATCCACGCGCTTGCCCAGCAAGTTCTGACGGAAACGACCGCTCTTGCCTTTGATCATGTCGGCCAGCGACTTGAGGGCGCGCTTGTTGGCTCCGGTCATAGCCTTGCCACGACGTCCGTTGTCCAGCAAGCTGTCCACGGCCTCTTGAAGCATGCGCTTTTCGTTGCGGGCGATGATCTCTGGCGCTTTGAGTTCCAGCAAACGGCGCAGACGGCTGTTGCGGTTGATGACGCGGCGGTACAGGTCGTTCAGGTCGGATGTTGCAAAACGACCGCCGTCCAGCGGCACCAAGGGACGCAGGTCCGGTGGCAACACGGGCAGCACTTCGAGCACCATCCACTCGGGCTTGATGCCCGACTTCTTGAAGGCTTCCAGCACTTTCAGGCGCTTGGAGTTCTTCTTGACCTTGAGTTCGGAGCCCGTCAAGTCACCACGCAGGCGTTCGATCTCGCTTTCGATGTCGATGCCTTGGAGCAGTTCCTTGATGCCTTCAGCACCCATCTTGGCCACGAACTCGTCGCCGTATTCCTTGACCTTGGCGTCGTAATCATCTTCAGACATGATGCTGAATTTTTTCAGCGGCGTCATGCCCGGGTCGGTCACCACATAGGCTTCAAAGTAGAGCACGCGCTCGATGTCACGCAACGTCATGTCGAGCACCAGGCCCAGACGTGATGGCAGCGACTTGAGGAACCAGATGTGGGCGCAAGGCGCGGCCAGGTCAATGTGACCCATGCGCTCGCGACGCACTTTGGTTTGTGTGACTTCAACGCCGCACTTCTCGCAGATCACACCGCGGTGCTTGAGGCGCTTGTACTTGCCGCACAGGCATTCGTAGTCTTTGATGGGGCCAAAGATTTTGGCGCAAAACAGACCATCGCGCTCGGGCTTGAAGGTACGGTAGTTGATGGTTTCCGGCTTTTTCACTTCGCCGAACGACCAAGAACGGATCTTTTCGGGCGATGCCAGGCCGATGCGGATCGCATCGAAGTGGTCATCGGGCGTGAACTGCTTGAACAGGTCGAGTAGTGATTTCATGGTTTGAATCCTTTGCCTGTGAATTAAGAACGCTCGAGCTCGATGTCAAGGCCCAGCGAACGGATTTCCTTGACCAGCACGTTGAACGACTCGGGCATGCCCGCTTCGATGGAGTGTTCGCCTTTGACGATGCTCTCGTACACCTTGGTACGGCCTTGCACGTCGTCGGATTTGACGGTGAGCATCTCTTGCAACACGTAAGAGGCACCATAAGCTTCCAGCGCCCACACTTCCATCTCACCAAAACGCTGACCACCGAACTGCGCCTTACCACCCAGCGGCTGCTGAGTGACCAAGCTGTATGGCCCCGTCGAACGGGCGTGCATCTTGTCGTCGACCAAGTGGTGCAACTTCAGGTAATGCATGTAACCGATTGTTGTTGGACGGTCAAAAGCGTCGCCTGTGCGGCCGTCAAACAAATTGGCTTGAGTGCGTGTGGCGGTCAGGCCCTTGGCCTTGGCCAGGTCATCAGGGTAAGCCAGGTGCAACATGGCTCTGATTTCCTCTTCGGCTGCGCCATCAAATACGGGTGACGCGAAGGGGAAACCCTCTTTGAGGTTCTCGGCCATGGCCAGTACTTCATCATCGGACAATTGCGACAGGTCTTCTTTTCGGCCCAAGCTGTTGTAAAGCTGCTCGAACAGCGTGCGCAGTTCGGCGATTTTTTCCAAGCGCTGGGTTTCTGCCTGCAACATGTTGCCAATGCGATGACCAATGCCTTTTCCGGCCCAGCCCAGGTGAACTTCGAGCACCTGACCCACGTTCATGCGCGATGGCACGCCCAGCGGGTTCAGCACGATGTCGGCGGGGGTGCCATCGGCCATGTAAGGCATGTCTTCGACCGGCACTATTTTTGAGACCACACCTTTGTTACCGTGACGGCCGGCCATCTTGTCACCTGGCTGCAAGCGACGCTTGACGGCCAGATAGACCTTGACCATCTTGAGCACGCCTGCGGGCAACTCGTCGCCTTGGGTGAGCTTTTTGCGCTTTTCTTCAAACGACAAGTCAAAGCTGTGGCGGGTTTGCTCCAGCGAGTTCTTGATGGACTCGAGTTGCATGGCCACGTCGTCTTCCGCTGGACGAATGTCGAACCAGTGGAATTTCTCGACCGACTCCATGTAGGCCTTGTCGATCTTGGTGCCTTTGGCCAATTTCTGAGGGCCACCGTTGGCCACGCGGCCCACCAGCAACTTCTCGATACGGTCAAATGCGTCGGCTTCCACAATGCGCAGCTGGTCGTTCAAATCCAAGCGGAAACGCTTGAGTTCATCGTCGATGATCTGCTGTGCACGCTTGTCGCGAACGATGCCTTCACGGGTGAAGACCTGCACGTCGATCACAGTGCCTTGCGAGCCCTGGTCCACGCGCAGCGAGGTGTCTTTCACATCGCTGGCTTTTTCGCCGAAGATGGCGCGCAGCAGTTTTTCTTCAGGCGTGAGGGTGGTCTCGCCTTTAGGGGTGACCTTGCCCACCAGCACATCGCCGGGCTGCACTTCGGCGCCCACGTAGATGATGCCGGAGTCGTCCAGACGCCCCAGTTGCTGCTCGGACAGGTTCGGGATGTCGCGCGAAATTTCTTCGGCGCCCAACTTGGTGTCACGGGCCATGACCACGAGTTCTTCGATGTGGATCGAGGTGTAGCGGTCTTCGGCCACCACGCGCTCGCTGATCAAAATCGAATCTTCGAAGTTGTAGCCGTTCCAAGGCATGAAGGCGATCAGCATGTTCTGACCGATGGCGATTTCGCCCAGGTCGGTCGATGCGCCGTCGGCAATCACGTCACCCTTGGCCAGTTTGTCTCCACGCTTGACGATGGGGCGCTGGTGGATGTTGGTGTTCTGGTTGGAACGCTGGTACTTGATCAGGTTGTAGATGTCCACACCCACTTCGCCGGCCAAAGCTTCTGCGTCGTTCACGCGGATCACGATACGGGTCGCGTCCACATAGTCCACGATACCGCCGCGGGTGGCGGTGACCACGGTGCCGGAGTCGACCGCTGCAACGCGCTCGATGCCGGTTCCGACCATGGGCTTTTCGGGGCGCAGCACAGGAACCGCCTGACGCGACATGTTGGCACCCATCAATGCGCGGTTGGCATCGTCGTGCTCGAGGAATGGCACCAAAGAGGCCGCCACTGAGACAATCTGCGCAGGCGACACGTCCATGTACTGGATGCGTTCAGCACCGCACAAAATGGATTCGCCTTTTTCACGGGCAGACACGAGGTCGCCAGTCAGCTTGCCGTCTTTGTCCAAAGTGGCGTTGGCCTGGGCGATGACGTACTTGCCTTCTTCGATGGCCGACAGGTAATCGATGTCCATCGTGACCTTGCCGTCCACCACGCGGCGGTACGGGGTTTCAATGAAACCGTACTCGTTCAGACGGGCGTACAAAGCCAGCGAGTTGATCAGGCCAATGTTCGGGCCTTCAGGCGTTTCAATCGGGCACACGCGGCCGTAGTGGGTCACGTGCACGTCACGCACTTCAAAGCCTGCGCGTTCGCGGGTCAAACCACCTGGGCCAAGTGCCGACACGCGGCGCTTGTGGGTGATCTCGGCCAGAGGGTTGGTCTGGTCCATGAACTGCGACAGCTGCGAGGCACCAAAGAACTCTTTCAAGGCCGCAGAAATCGGCTTGGAGTTGATCAGGTCATGCGGCATCAGCGGCTCTTGCTCGGCCTGGCCCAAACGCTCTTTGACAGCTTTTTCGATACGCGCCAGACCGGTGCGGTACTGGTTTTCGGCCAACTCGCCCACGCAACGCACGCGGCGGTTGCCCAAGTGGTCGATGTCATCGACTTCGCCATTGCCGTTACGCAAATCCACCAGGATTTTGACCACAGCCAAGATGTCTTCGTTGGTCAACACCATTGGCCCAGTGGACTCACTGCGACCAACACGGGCGTTGAACTTCATGCGACCCACACGCGACAGATCGTAAGTGTCGGGGTTGTAGAACAGGCGCTGGAAAAGGGCCTGAACAGCGTCTTCGGTTGGCGGCTCGCCTGGGCGCATCATGCGGTAAATGGCCACGCGAGCTGCGAATTCGTCCACGGTCTCGTCAATGCGCAGGGTTTGCGAAATGTACGCGCCCTGGTCGAGTTCGTTCGTGTAGATACAAGGCAGGTCCTGCACACCAGAAGAACGCAGCTTTTTCAACAAGGCTTCAGTCAGCTCTTCGTTGGGCTTGGTGATGATTTCGCCTGTGTCGCCGTCCACGATGTTGCGGGCGACCACGCGGCCGATCAGGAAGTCCTCAGGCACGCTGATGTGCGTGGTGCCCGATTGCTCGAGTTCACGCGTATGGCGTGCTGTGATGCGCTTGTCCTTGGCCACCACGACTTTGCCAGCTTTGTCGGTGATGTCGAAGCGAGCCACTTCACCACGCAGTCGTTCAGCCACAAATTCCATTTGTGCACCGCTGTCCATCAGGCGGAAAGTGTCGTTGACGAAGAAGTTCGCCAGGATCGATTCGGGGTTCAGGCCGATGGCCTTGAGCAAGATCGACACAGGCATCTTGCGACGGCGGTCAACGCGGAAGTACAGGATGTCTTTAGGATCGAATTCGAAGTCGAGCCATGAACCACGGTAAGGGATGATCCTGGCAGAAAACAACAGTTTGCCCGAGCTGTGGGTTTTTCCCTTGTCATGTTCAAAGAACACGCCTGGCGAACGGTGCAACTGAGACACGATCACGCGCTCGGTACCGTTGATGATGAAGGAGCCTTTGTCGGTCATCAAAGGCACTTCGCCCATGTAGACTTCTTGCTCTTTGACTTCCTTGACCACTTTGTTTTGTGAGGTCGAAGAATCACGGTCGTAAATGATGAGCTGAACACGCGCACGCACAGCCGACGAGAAGGTCAGTCCACGTGTTTGGCATTCGCGCACATCAAACGCGGGTTTGGCCAGGTTGTACTCGACAAATTTCATCTCCACAAAACCATTGTGGGACACGATGGGGAATGCCGATTCAAATGCGGCTTGCAGACCTTCGTGCGTCCTCTTGGATGAAACAACGCCTGCTTGCAAGAACGACGTATAAGCGTCTTTTTGCATTTGCAGCAGGTAAGGAACTTCGAGCACGCTTTCGCGGCTTCCGAAACTTTTGCGGATTCGCTTGCGTTCGGTGTATGAATAGGCCATGAGATCTCCGGGCTTGATCTTTCAGGACTGAGTGTTATCAACGCTTTTGGCATTGATAACGGGCTTGGCGGCTGGCCTCTACCAGCGTTGGCGGACGATTGCGCATTGCACGCAACCCGAACCAAGGGTCTTCTGCAGTCGGGTCAGAAAACACTGGAAAGCAGACTTGTTGAAATCCACTTTCCGGTGTTTCGCTAAATACTGGAAAGCAGACTTGTTGAAATCCACTTTCCGGTGTTTCACCTCAACACATAAAAATCTGCAGTTGATGCGGATTTTTCTGTGGGCTCTGTAAGCACCAAAGGCTGGAGGCCCTTGCGGACACTCCAGCCTTGGACAGAGACCGAATTACTTGAGTTCGGCCTTGGCGCCAGCTTCTTCGAGCTTCTTCTTGGCAGCTTCAGCGTCAGCCTTGGGCAAGGCTTCCTTGACTGCTTTAGGCGCGCCGTCCACCAGGTCTTTGGCTTCTTTCAAGCCCAGACCGGTGATTTCACGCACAGCTTTAATCACGGACACTTTGTTGGCGCCAGCTTCCAGCAACATGACGTTGAATTCAGTTTTCTCTTCAGCAGCAGCAGCGGCACCGCCACCAGCAGCAGCGGGAGCAGCCATAGCGGCAGCGCTCACACCAAATTTCTCTTCGATGGCTTTCACCAGGTCGTTGAGTTCCATGACCGTCATGCTGTCCAGCGCGGTCAAAAATGCGTCTTTATCGAATGCCATTTTTATTTCCTAACAATTGGTTAAAACACGAATGCTGGCCTTATGCGGCTACAGCTTCGCCTTCGCCTTTTTTGGCCGCCAAAGCACCCAACACCACGGCGGTGCGGGACATCGGCGACATCAACAAGCCACACAACTGAGCCAACAAAACTTCTTTCGAAGGGATGCTTGCCAGCTGCTTAACGCCGTTCACGTCCAAGGCTTTACCTGCAAATGCACCTGCGCGAATCACCAATTTGTCATTGGTTTTCGCGAATTCCGCCACCACTTTCGCGGCAGCAACTGCATCTTCAGAGAAGCCATAGATCAGCGGACCGGTCATCTGGTCGGCGACTACTTCAAACTGCGTACCGGCCACAGCACGGCGAGCCAAGGTGTTTTTCAACACACTCAGCGAAACGCCAAGGCTGCGAGCTTTGACGCGCAAGTTTGTCATGTCAGCGACCGTGATGCCACGGTATTCCGCCATCACCAGCGTTTGAGCTTTAGCGGCGAGGTCGGTCACTTCTGTAATGACCGCTTCTTTCTCACTGCGATTCAGACTCAAGGTCTACTCCTTTGTATGTGTTTTTCGGGTTACCCCTGAAACACGCCTATTTGCAGCGACCAACTGTTTTGGAAATTCATCCATCCGCAGCGGGATCGCCATCTGCGTTGGCCCAAACTGACCATTTCATCGGTCAATTTGTTGATTAAGCACAGCATTGCGTGCACCAACGGTCTTGGATGGCCTGGCGCATTTTTGCAAATACTCCAGCCCACCACATCGAGCCCCTCTTTATGAAGAGGCTCAAATTTCAGTTCCAAGCCCCCTGGTTAATGCTCAGGGCAGCAGGGAACTTCATTGATGCCATCAAGCAGCGATGGATTGTGTGTCGACGCGAACGCCCACACCCATGGTCGATGACACAGCGACTTTACGCAGGTAAACACCTTTGCTTGTGGCTGGCTTGGCCTTCACCAAGGCCTCGATCAATGCTGCCAAGTTGCCTTGCAACTTGTCCGTGTCGAATGAACGACGTCCGATGGTGCCGTGAACAATACCGGCTTTGTCAACGCGGAATTGGACTTGACCGGCTTTGGCGTTGCGCACAGCAGTGGCAACGTCAGGCGTCACTGTTCCGACTTTGGGGTTTGGCATCAGACCACGAGGACCCAAGATTTGACCCAAAGTACCGACCACACGCATGGCATCAGGCGCAGCAATCACCACATCGAAGGGCATATCGCCTGCTTTGACCATGGCAGCCAAATCATCCATTCCGACAATATCTGCACCTGCAGCACGGGCTTCTTCAGCTTTGGCACCCTGAGCGAACACCGCCACGCGGGCAGTTTTACCAGTGCCATTAGGCAACACAACTGCACCACGAACGACTTGATCCGATTTCTTGGCATCAATACCGAGTTGCACGGCCACGTCGATGGATTCGTCAAACTTGGCAGTGGCGCACTCTTTGACCATGACCAAAGCGTCAGCCAAAGCGTACAGTTTCAGACTGTCGACTTTGCCAACCAATGCTTTTTGTTTTTTAGTGAGTTTGGACATTTACACGCCCTCCACATTCACGCCCATGGAACGGGCAGTACCAGCGATGGTGCGAACGGCTGCGTCCATGTCGGCTGCAGTCAGATCTTTCATCTTGGTTTTGGCGATTTCTTCCAGCTGAGCACGGGTGATCTTGCCGACCTTTTCCAAGCCTGGCTTTGTCGAAGCCTTGTCGATCTTGATGGACTTCTTGATCAGGGTCGCTGCAGGAGGCGTCTTGATGATGAAGGTGAAGGACTTGTCTGCAAACGCAGTGATCACCACTGGCAATGGCAGACCTGGCTCCACGCCCTGGGTCTGGGCGTTGAACGCCTTGCAGAATTCCATGATGTTCAAACCACGTTGACCCAGTGCTGGGCCAATAGGTGGTGATGGGTTGGCTTTACCAGCTGGCACTTGCAGCTTGATGAAGCCGACGATTTTTTTCGCCATGCTTTTCTCCTTGCGGGTATTAACGCTTAGGTTCGTTGAACCATCTGCTTCCCGGGGTTAACGACTCTTTTTTCAGAAACGAACACCGAGTCGGGAAGTGCTTCGTTTGTTTGATTGATCAGGTTTTTTCGACCTGACTGAATTCCAACTCAACCGGTGTTGCACGCCCAAAAATCGTGACTGACACGCGCATCTTGTTTCGTTCGTAGTTGACTTCTTCAACCGTGCCATTGAAGTCGGTGAATGGGCCTTCCTTGACGCGGATGTATTCACCGACTTCAAACTCCACTTTATGACGCGGCTTGTCTGTCCCTTCTTGCATTTGGCTGACGATTTTGGCCACATCTGCTTCTGAAATCGGGGCAGGTCTGTTTTTGGCACCCCCCACAAATCCCGTGACCTTGTTGGTATGTTTGACCAAATGCCAAGTCTCGTCGTCCATCACCATTTCCACCAGCACATAGCCTGGGAAAAATTTGCGTTCTGTTGTTCGCTTTTGGCCGTTCTTGACTTCTACCACCTCTTCGGTGGGCACCAAAATGCGCCCGAACTTGGACTCCATGCCTGAACGTGTAATGCGCTCCACAATATTGCGCTCCACGGCTTTTTCCATGCCCGAATAAGCGTGGACCACATACCACTTCAAATCTGGATTCGTGGAGGAACCTGCCATAGGCGCATTGACCACAATATCGTTCATTATTTTTTCCACCCAAGAATAAGATCGTAAAAAACCCATTCCAGAGTTTTGTCAGTGAGCCACAAAAACAGCGCCATCACCACCACAAAGACAAAAACATACGCGGTAATTTGCATGGCCTCTTTGCGCTCAGGCCAAACCACCTTTTTGACTTCACGCACAGCATCACGTCCGAAAGCGATCAACTGTCTTCCGGATTCCGATGTGAAAAACGCCACCGATGAAGCCGCCAGCCCCAGCAGCATTCCGGCCCATTGAGCCCAAACACCTTGTTGAGCCAACAAATAATAGGCAGCCAAGGCAGCAATGACCAATGCACCAGCAAGAACCAGACGCACCTTGTCGCTTGTAGCGCTAACAGTTTGAACTTCGGACGTTGCCATACGGCTTGAAAACCTTTGTTTCACCCCATCAATGATGGCGGCGTATCAGACAAGGAAGCCCGCTAGAGTCTAGCGGGCTTGAAAATCCACCTTTCAGGTGGCAGGGGCAGTAGGAATCGAACCTACAACCTTCGGTTTTGGAGACCGACGCTCTGCCAATTGAGCTATACCCCTAAAAAAACCTCTTAAGCGATGATCTTGGCAACCACGCCAGCGCCAACCGTGCGGCCGCCTTCGCGGATAGCGAAACGCAGACCTTCTTCCATGGCGATGGGGTTGATCAACTTCACAGTGATCGACACGTTGTCACCAGGCATCACCATCTCTTTGCCTTCTGGCAATTCGATCGCACCGGTCACGTCAGTCGTACGGAAGTAGAACTGGGGACGGTAGTTGTTGAAGAAAGGCGTGTGACGGCCACCTTCGTCTTTGGACAAGACATAGATCTCGCCCGTGAAGTGGGTGTGGGGCTTGATCGAACCTGGCTTGCACAGCACTTGGCCGCGCTCAACGTCTTCGCGCTTGGTGCCACGCAACAAAATACCGACGTTGTCACCAGCTTGACCTTGGTCCAGCAGCTTGCGGAACATCTCAACGCCTGTGCAAGTGGTCTTGACCGTGTCTTTGATACCGACGATTTCGATTTCTTCGCCGACTTTGACGATACCGCGCTCGATACGGCCGGTCACCACAGTGCCGCGACCGGAGATGGAGAACACGTCTTCCACGGGCATCAGGAATGCGCCGTCCACTGCACGCTCAGGTGTAGGGATGTAAGTGTCCAAAGCGTCAGCCAGCTTCATGATGGCTTCTTCGCCCAAAGGACCTTTGTCGCCTTCCAGGGCCATCTTGGCTGAGCCTTGGATGATCGGTGTGTCGTCGCCTGGGAAGTCGTACTTGGACAACAACTCACGCACTTCCATCTCGACCAACTCGAGCAGCTCGGCGTCGTCAACCATGTCGCACTTGTTCAGGAACACGATGATGTATGGAACGCCAACCTGGCGGGCCAACAAGATGTGCTCGCGGGTCTGAGGCATGGGGCCGTCAGCAGCGGAGCACACCAAAATAGCGCCGTCCATCTGGGCAGCACCGGTGATCATGTTCTTCACATAGTCAGCGTGGCCGGGGCAGTCCACGTGGGCGTAGTGACGGTTAGCCGTCTCGTACTCAACGTGCGCGGTGTTGATCGTGATACCACGGGCTTTTTCTTCGGGTGCAGCGTCGATCTGGTCGTACGCTTTGGCCGAACCGCCGAACTTTTGAGCCAACACAGTCGTGATAGCGGCAGTCAAGGTGGTTTTGCCGTGGTCAACGTGACCGATGGTGCCCACGTTGACGTGGGGTTTGGTCCGTTCGAATTTTTCTTTAGCCATTTTTCAATCCTTAAAAAGAGCAATGCCCGTGTGTTGGTTTAATGTTTGCATCAGGTTGCTTGATCACTCCGCACGGGCACAGAATGGCACTTGATCGCAGACAGTTTTTTCAGTTCGGCGTTGAGCGTCCAGAGTTCAGCGACGAATTCACGCTGAACGCAGAGCGCCTAACGCACAACGTCACTTGGCGCGTGCAGCGACAATGGCTTCCGCCACGTTGCGCGGAGCTTCCGAGTAGTGCTTGAATTCCATGGTGTAGGTGGCACGACCTTGCGACATCGAACGCAGTGTGGTCGAGTAACCGAACATTTCGGACAAAGGCACTTCGGCCTTGATGGCCTTGCCGCCACCGACCATGTCGTCCATGCCCTGCACCATGCCACGGCGTGAGGACAAGTCGCCCATCACGTTACCGGCGTAGTCTTCGGGTGTCTCGACTTCCACAGCCATCATGGGCTCCAGAATCACGGGCTGGGCTTTGCGGCAACCTTCTTTGAAACCAAAGATGGCGGCCATCTTGAAGGCCATTTCGTTCGAGTCCACGTCGTGGTACGAACCGAAGTGCAGCGTGACTTTGACGTCCACGACGGGGTAACCCGCCAACACGCCTTGACCCAGAGCTTCGATCACGCCTTTTTCCACTGCAGGGATGTATTCACGAGGAACCACACCGCCCTTGATGGCGTCAACGAATTCGAAACCCTTGCCAGGTTCCTGAGGCTCAACCTTCAGAACCACGTGGCCGTATTGACCTTTACCACCGGACTGACGCACGAACTTGCCTTCGGCTTCTTCGACGGTCTTGCGGATGGTTTCGCGGTAAGCCACTTGGGGCTTGCCCACGTTGGCTTCCACACCGAATTCACGCTTCATGCGGTCCACAATGATTTCCAGGTGCAGTTCGCCTTGGCCGCCAATGATGGTCTGACCGGATTCTTCGTCGGTCTGCACACGGAATGATGGATCTTCCGCAGCAAGGCGCGACAAGGCCATGCCCATTTTTTCCTGATCGGCTTTGGATTTAGGCTCCACCGCCTGACGGATCACGGAGTCAGGGAACACCATGCGCTCCAAGGTGATCACCGAGTTCGGATCACACAAGGTCTCACCCGTGGTCACGTCTTTCAAGCCCACGCAAGCGGCAATGTCGCCCGCACGGATTTCGTCGACTTCTTCACGGTTGTTGGCATGCATCTGCACGATACGGCCAATACGCTCTTTCTTGCCACGCACCGCGTTGTAAACGGTATCGCCTTTTTTCAGAACACCTGAGTAAACGCGCACGAAGGTCAGCTGACCCACGAAAGGATCTGTCATCAGCTTGAATGCCAAAGCCGCAAACTTCTCGTCATCATCGGCCTTGCGGGTGATTTCCTTTTCGTCTTCGTCAAAGCCCTTGATGGCTTTCACGTCCAAAGGAGAAGGCATCAACTCGATCACGGCGTCCAGCATGCGTTGCACGCCTTTGTTCTTGAACGCAGTGCCGCACAGCATAGGCTGGATCTCGCCAGCGATGGTGCGCAGACGCAGACCGTGTGTGATTTCTTCTTCGGACAAAGTACCTTCTTCCAGATACTTGTTCATCAGGTCTTCAGAGGCTTCAGCAGCGGCTTCCACCATCTTTTCGCGCCACTCGTTGGCGGTTGCCACCAAGTCAGCGGGGATCTCTTCGAAGTTGAATTTCATGCCCTGGGAAGCTTCGTCCCAGATGATGGCTTTCATCTTGCGCAGATCAACCACGCCAGTGAAGTTTTCTTCAGCGCCGATGGGGATCACCACGGGCACAGGATTGGCCTTCAGGCGCAATTTCATCTGCTCGACAACTTTGAAGAAGTTGGCACCGGTGCGGTCCATCTTGTTCACGAAGGCCAGACGTGGCACTTTGTACTTGTTGGCCTGACGCCACACGGTTTCAGACTGGGGCTGCACACCGCCCACAGCGCAGTACACCATGCAAGCGCCGTCCAGAACACGCATGGAACGCTCAACTTCAATCGTGAAGTCCACGTGTCCAGGGGTGTCAATGATGTTGATGCGGTGCTCGTCGAAAGAGCCGTCCATGCCTTTCCAGAAGCAGGTGGTGGCAGCCGAGGTGATCGTGATGCCACGCTCTTGCTCTTGCTCCATCCAATCCATGGTGGCAGCGCCGTCGTGCACTTCACCAATTTTGTGGTTCACGCCGGTGTAAAACAGGATACGTTCTGTGGTCGTGGTCTTGCCGGCGTCGATGTGGGCCGAAATACCAATGTTGCGATAACGCTCGATGGGGGTGGTGCGAGCCATAATTTTCTCCAATGATGATGTACCAAAGCCCGCCACCCCTCATGGGGCCAGCGGGCCGGCTTCTGACAGTGTCGGGCTTGCTTGTGAAGCCTTTGTGAATCAGAAGCGGAAGTGCGAGAACGCCTTGTTGGCTTCGGCCATGCGGTGAACTTCGTCACGCTTTTTCATGGCACCGCCACGGCCTTCGTTGGCTTCGAGCAGTTCGTTGGCCAAGCGCAGGGCCATCGACTTTTCACCGCGCTTGCGAGCGGCTTCCTTGATCCAGCGCATCGACAGGGCCAGGCGACGAACAGGGCGCACTTCAACAGGCACCTGGTAGTTCGCACCACCCACGCGGCGGGATTTCACTTCCACCATGGGCTTGACGTTGTTGATGGCAATCGAGAACAACTCGACAGGGTCTTTGCCAGTTTTCTTTTCCATGGTGTCCAGAGCTCCGTAAATGATGCGTTCTGCGACAGCTTTTTTGCCGCCTTCCATGATCACGTTCATGAATTTGGACAACTCGACATTGCCGAACTTGGGATCCGGCAGGATTTCACGTTTAGGGACTTCGCGACGACGTGGCATATTTCACCTCATATTGCTTCAGTTGGCATCTTTTCAGACACCGCGAGCGTTATTCAAAACGGCTCACTTACTCGACCCACCCGGACAATTCCTGGCTTCGGGTCACTTCGCTGAATCACCGCGCCACGCGGGAAACAGCACCGAAAAATTTCAACCCGACAGGGCTTACTTGGCCTTTGGCTTCTTCGCGCCGTACTTGGAGCGAGACTGCTTGCGGTCTTTCACGCCTTGCAAGTCCAAAGAACCACGCACGATGTGGTAACGCACACCGGGCAAGTCCTTGACACGACCACCGCGCACCAGAACAACAGAGTGCTCTTGCAGGTTGTGGCCTTCACCGCCGATGTAGGAGATGACCTCAAAACCGTTGGTCAAGCGCACTTTGGCAACTTTACGCAGAGCGGAGTTAGGTTTTTTTGGCGTTGTGGTGTACACACGGGTGCAGACACCACGACGCTGTGGAGAGTTTTGCATCGCAGGGCTTTTGGACTTGATCGTTTCGACCTCGCGCCCCTGACGCACCAATTGATTGATGGTTGGCATTGTTTGTAACGTCCCTAAACGTTGAATTTAGACAAAAGAAACTTCCCCGCCCCAAAAGCGGAAAAGCCTGCCAGTATAACCGCCCGGCAGACTTGTGACAAGTTATCCACAATTTAAGAAATAGAAGCTCTGGCGCTCATTTGATCCACAAGCGAACAGTATCCCAAGCACGGCCCAAAATCCCCGCCTGCTCGACGGATTCAAGCACCAGCAAAGGCACTTCAAACAGGGCTTGCTCGCCCTGCGAAATTTTCAGGGCCCCCACCAGCTGGCCCTTGGTAAATGGCGCCACCAGAGGTTCAGGCCGCACCACCTGGGTCTTGATTTGCGCGGCGCTTCCTGCAGGAATGGCCACCACCAAGGGGCGAAATGCACCCAGCTTCAAAACAGGTGACTGGCCTTTCCAGACAGCAGGTGTCGCCACAGCTTGGCCCGGGTCAAAGAGCTTGACGGCATCAAACGCGGTGTAACCCCAGTTCAGAAGCTTTTGGCTTTCATTGGCCCTGGCATTTTCGCTGCTGGTACCCAGCACGATGCTCAGCAATCGACGTGTGCCCACGTGTGGAAAATCCCGCTTGGCTGTGGCCACCAGGCAGTATCCGGCGGCATCGGTGTGGCCGGTCTTGAGCCCATCCACCGTCGAGTCACGGAACAACAGCAAGTTGCGGTTGCTGTCGTTAGCAGCTGGGGTGCCCGTATAGCGGTATTTCTTGATGGCGTAGTAAGGAATGTATTCCGGAAAATCACGCATCAAACGGGTGGCCAGGGTGGCCAGATCACGCGCCGTTGTCATGTGTCCTGCAGCGGTGAGTCCTTCAGGATTCTTGTAGCCGGTGCTTTTCATGCCCAAGGCTTTGGCCTGGTCATTCATCATCTGCACAAAACGCTCAACGCTGCCCCCCACGCCTTCAGCCAAAGCCACTGTTGCGTCATTACCCGACTGAACAATCATGCCCTTGATCAGGTCTTCCACCGGCACCATCATTTTGGGGTCGATGAACATGCGCGATCCCGGCATCTTCCAGGCACGCTCGGACACGGGAAGGGTCTGAGTCAAATTGATCTTGCGGGATTTGAGGGCATCAAACACCAAATAGGCCGTCATCAGCTTGGTCAGCGAGGCGGGTTCTACCGCCATGTCCGGGTCCTTGGCGGCGAGCACTTGGTTGGCCGTCACATCCATCAGCAAATAGGCCTTGGCGGCCATTTCAGGGGGCTGCGGCATCTGCGCCTGGACGTGCAAGGAAATGACCACCAGCAGTGATGACGCCAGGGTTTGAAAAATTCGTTTCATGAATGACATTCGTGACAGGACCAGCCCTTGAGGGCAAACAGCCAAAGGATTCAGGCACTCAGGTGACGCATCACCAAGGCTTTGAGGAGCGGCAATTGTCCGTGAAAGAAGTGTTCCACACCCGGAATCACCGTGATCGGCAAGGTCTGAGGCCTTGCCCAGTCCATCACGCTGGACAGCGGCACCGTATCGTCTTGTTCACCATGCAGCACCAACGTGCGCTCATGCAATTCGCTGGCGATGGGCGCTACCGCAAAACGCGAAGCCGCCGTGCCCACCAACACCAGTTTTTCAGGCCTTCGCGCATCACCCAAAGCCTGGGCCACATGGCTGGTGACAAAGGCACCAAATGAAAAGCCCGCCAGCGCAATCGGCCCCTGTGGCACCACCTGCTCAATCAGGGCCAGCATGTCGGCCGCCTCACCACGGCCCTCGTCATAACGGCCTGCACTGGCACCCACGCCCCGGAAATTGAATCGGATCGCCTGCCAGCCACACTGCACAAAAGCCCGCGCCAAGGTCTGCACCACCTTGTTTTGCATGCTGCCGCCAAACAGGGGATGCGGGTGAGCGATGACTGCAGTGCCACGCACATCGCCCTCTGCGGGCGCATCGCGCAAAGCCTCAATGACCCCCGAGGCGCCCTGCAGCATGAAAGATTGGGTTGCAGCATTCATCAGCGCCCCAAATGTTCTGGCGTCACCAGTCGCTCCACCACCTGTCCGTTTTGCAAATGTGATTCAACAATTTCATCAATATCTGTTTGGTCCACGTAGGTGTACCAAACGCCTTCAGGGTAGACCACCGCCACAGGCCCCCCCGAACAGCGGTCCAGACAGCCCGCCTTATTGACCCGCACCTGACCCGGGCCTGCCAGTCCGAGTTCCTTGACCCGGGTTTTGCAGCGGTCAAAAGCCGCTTGTGCGTTGTGCTGGGCGCAACAGGCTTCGTTGTTTTTGCGCTCGTTCAGGCAAAAAAAGATGTGGCGCTTGAAATAGGAAGTGGAATTTGCAGAGGTCATGGCCAGATTTTAGGCCCGCCCCTTTTCAGGCGTTTTGGCTCTGCCCCGATGCCGACAAATGCCGCACCAAATACACGAGCAAGGCATAGGGCCACAGCCAGCCCAACCACTGGATCAGCCCGTGAAAACGGATGAACCGCCCCTGCTCCCAGGTTTGCAGCGTCAGGGAAAAATAGGCATCGGCCGAAGCGTTGTTGAGCAGCGCCAACTGCCAAACCAGCGCCGCCAGGGCCATCACCCAGCACACCCGGGCAGTGCAAAAGGACAGCAACACTATGCAGACAGTGGCCACCACCAAGCCCACCAACACCTCTTGCCCCACCCAGCCCCAGGCATGCGCCGGGCCGTAGGTCAAAGCTGCCGACAGCGCACTGAAGCCAAAGCCCAACACCAGCACCCACAAGGCTGCCATGAGGCGCTGCCGCCACTGACGCAACACACCAAAGGCCAGCAAACACGGCAGCAGCAAACCAATAGCCGCACACAACATTTCACTGACCGGCAAAAGGGGTTGCAACTCCACCTCGCGCAAAGGCAGCCATTCAATCCACGGGCTGCCCTCCAGCCCATGGGCCAAGGCTGCCTCCAAACGCTCGAGCACTTGGCCGAGGCCAAAACTCACTGGCGCAGGAAACAGCAAAGCCAAAGGCCAGACTGCCAGCAGGACCAGGGCGTCACTGGCGTCTGGCACAAACCAGCGGTCACGAAAACGGCTCCAGCGGTCAATCAGGCCGACCCACTCCAGGCCCCGGGCCAACACCGCGCCCCCCCACGCCCCGGCAATGTTCAGCGCTGCATCCACATTGGAGGGCACACGCACCGGTAAAAACAGTTGCAGCGACTCCATACACAGCGACAAAACGGCCGCCGCCAAGGTCGCCTGAGCAACGGCCGAGCTGCGCCGCTGCGTGCGGTGCACGGCCAGCGCCAGCAAAAAACCAAAGGGGGCATAGCCCAGGACATTCGACAAGACATCAAAACCAGTCCAATAACGGGGCAATGGCGCGGTCAAAAATGCCCAAGGCGCGATGCCTTGAACACGCCAGTTGTCAAACGGGTACAGGCTGGCGTAGACGATCAGCACCGCGTAAATCCAGGTCAAGGGCCAGGCGGCCGTTTTACGCTGGGTTGACATGCTCGCAGGGCCTTCAGAAAGGCTTGACCACCACCAAAATCACCACCGCCAGCATCATCAACACAGGGGCCTCGTTGAACCACCGAAACCAGACATGACTGCGCTGCATCTGCCCCGCCCTGAACTTGCGCAAGATCACGCCACAGCCGTGGTGATAGGCCAGCAAAGCCACCACCAGCGCCAGCTTGGCATGCATCCAGCCTTGCCCGGGGCCACGGCCTATGCCATAGACCAGCCACAGCCACAAGCCCAGCACCAAAGCGGGCACGGCCAGGATCGTCATGAAGCGGTACAGCTTGCCAGCCATGAGCAAGAGGCGGTCCCGTTCTGCCTGCGAATCGGGTGCCACCATGGCCAGATTGACAAAAATGCGCGGCAAGTAAAACAAGCCCGCGAACCAGCTGGCGATGAAAACGATGTGAAGGGCTTTGATCCAGAGCATGCTGCAAGTGTAGTCATGGACGATCTGCCCCACAGTCGCCACGGCGATGGACGCACCAAAAAAAACCCCCAGCCAGAGGCCGGGGGCAGGAAGCCTTTTTGCTGTCACACATCAAGGCGCCCGCTCAGGGAGGAAAAGCGGGAGGCAGCAAGCTGCCCGTCTGTAATTTATCAAATATCAAAACCAATAACAAGGCTACTTTCATTTTTTTCAAGTCTTTTAGCAGGTTCAATCAGCAACAACATGAAGCAAAGTCTCCAAAGGACAGTCTTGCCAACTGTCGCGATTTCATTTTTTTGAAGTTCAGGCACAATTTATTCATGAACCCCGTCGCCCCCTTCCCCTCCAGTCGCCCACGCCGCTTGCGCCGTGACGAATTCACCCGCAACCTGGTGCGCGAACACCAGGTCACGCCGCATGACCTGATTTACCCGGTGTTCGTGTTGGACGGCCAGAACCAGCGCCAGCAGGTCGCCTCCATGCCGGGGGTGGAGCGCCTGAGTCTGGACCTGCTGCTGCCTGTGGCCGAAGACTGCGTCAAGCTCGGCATCCCGGTGATGGCCCTGTTCCCGGTGATCGATGCCTCACTCAAAGACCCCACAGGCAGCGAAGCCAAAAACCCGGACGGCTTGGTGCCCCGCGTGGTGCGCGAGTTGAAAAAACGTTTTCCTGAACTCGGCGTGATGACCGATGTGGCGCTCGACCCCTTCACCAGCCACGGCCAGGACGGCCTGCTCGACGACACCGGCTACATCCTGAACGACGAAACTACCGCCGTGCTGGTGCAACAAGCCCTGACCCAAGCCGAAGCTGGCGTGGACATGGTGGCACCCAGCGACATGATGGACGGGCGCATCGGCGCAATCCGCCAGGCGCTCGAAGCGCGCGGCCTGATCCACACCCGCATCATGGCCTACAGCGCCAAGTACGCCAGCGCCTTTTACGGCCCCTTCCGCGACGCGGTCGGCTCTGCCAGCAACCTGGGCAAGAGCAACAAAAAGGTCTACCAGATGGACCCCGGCAACAGCGACGAAGCCCTGCGCGAAGTGGCCATGGACCTGGCCGAAGGGGCCGACATGGTCATGGTCAAGCCCGGCATGCCGTATCTGGACATCGTGCGCCGCGTCAAAGACGAGTTCAAGGTGCCCACCTTCGCCTACCAGGTGTCGGGCGAATACGCGATGCTCAAGGCCGCTGCGCAAAACGGCTGGCTGGATCATGACTTGGTGATGATGGAAAGCCTGCTGGCCTTCAAACGCGCCGGGGCAGACGGGGTGCTGACTTACTTTGCGCGTGACGCGGCCCGATTGATCCGCCAGGGCTGAGCCCCGCCATGCGGGTTTTCAGCGTCTCGGGCGCACAAGTTCATGCCGGGCTGGCGCTGCCTGAGCAGCTGCCGGAGGACGGCTACGTCTGGATTGCCTGTTCGCGTGACAGCTTCAGCACCGAGCTGCCACAAATCCAGAACACGCTGGAGCGGCTGACGGGACAGACCTTGGTTGACCTGCACGTTTCGGACCTGCTGAATGCGCAATTGCCCTCGCGCTTTGACTACAGCTCGCACTATGACCTGCTGGTGTTTCGCAGGCTCGCACAGCGCCCCAACAACGCCCTCAATGCCAACACCACCGCCAGCAACGGCTTGCCGCTGCAAGTCGGCAAGCGCCCTGGCCCCCCCGTGTTGCATCGCATCGACACCAGCCCGGTAGGTTTTGTGGTTTTTGACCGCGTCTTGCTGAGCGTGCACCCGTCCGACTGCGCCGTGCGCGAGGCCTATGCCAGCCGCCTGCTGGCCAGCACACCAGCGGCCACGCAAACCGGGGAATCGGCAGACCTGCGCTCCACCGGCGCACGCGGCGTGCCTCACAACGCTGCAGACATGATGCTGCGCATCATCAGCCAGATGGTCGATGGCTACCTCGATTTGCGCCGCGAACTGAGCCGCCAGCTCGACCACTGGCAAGCCGAATTGCTCAACCCTCGCACACGCTTTAACCGCTGGGACGCCCTGCTGCACGCTCGCCTGGCGCTCCACCAGCTCGAAGGCCTGTGCGAAGACCAGCACACGGCCATGCAAAGCTGGACCGAATCACTGGACGCCTGGGGGATAGAGGAAAACAGCACGTCCGAACGTGAACACGAACTGCTCAAGATCCGCAGCCGTGACGTGCTGGAACACATTGACCGCGTGGTGCAACACGTACGCCGACTGGAGCACAACACCGAAACGGCCGTGCAGATGCACTTCAATGTGCAAGGCAACCGCACCAACGACATCATGCGCACACTGACGGCGCTGACCGCGATCTTCTTGCCGCTGAACCTGATCGCAGGCATCTTCGGCATGAACTTCGAGTTCATCCCCTGGCTACACCAGGCTTCTGCCTTCTGGTGGACGCTGGGAAGCATGGGGGCCATCGCCATCGCGATGGGGATCATCTTCTGGCGCAAGCGTTACCTGGCCCGCACAGGCGGGTGAATCCGGCAAATGACCTCCTTCAGGCCTGCGCCTGAGTTGGTTTTTTGTAGGCGCTTGCCCTGCAAGCGATGGTTTGCGGACCACCGCCGGGCCATTCGCCAGCAGCGCTGGCGCCCACGACAGAGATTCAGCCCAGGTGCTTGGCAAAAAACGCCAGCGTGCGCTCACGGGCCAGCTGGGCCGATGGGGCATGCCAGGCACCGCGTTGGTCACAGTTGAAGCCGTGGTGCGCCGCATAGGTGTGCACCTCGACTTCCGGATGTGCCTTTTGAAAGGCCTCCACCGTATCCATCGGAATCCAGCTGTCTTCTTCGGCAAAGTGCGCCAGCACGGGCACCCGGGTTTGGCGTGCGCTCTCTTGCGGGGTGGTCACGCCACCGCCGTAGTAGGGCACGGCAGCACTCAGCCCTGTGAGCATGCAGGCCGAGCGCCAGGTCAGCAAGCCGCCCCAGCAATAACCCACAATGCCCACCTTGCCACCACTGAGTGTGGCCGCGTGCGCGATGGCGGCCTGGATGTCCTGCATCACGCCCGGCGCTGGTAGAGCCTCGACAGCCGTCTTGTAGCCAAAGCCTTCCCCCATGTCGGCCTCCGTATATCCCAGCTCCACACCGGGCTTGATGCGGTGAAAGGTCGCAGGTGCCAAGGCCAGGTAGCCCTCGGCCGCATAACCGTCCGCCACGTTGCGGATGTGGCTGTTGACGCCAAAAATTTCCTGGATCACCAGCACTGCCCCCTTGGGTGTGCCGACAGGTCGGGCCTCATACGCAGGCACCACCGTGCCGTCAGCGGCCTTGAGTTCAATCATCGTTCCCATAGTCATTCCTTGGTTCGGTTCAACACATCAACGGTTCAGGGCCCGTTCGACAAAGTCCAGCCGGTCCTGCCCCCAGAAAATCTCGCCATCCACCACATAGCTGGGCGCGCCAAACACCCCCGCATCGATGGCCGACTGGGTGTAGCTTTCATAACGCTCTTGCACGGCCTGGCTGTGCGATTGCGCCAGCAAGGCGGCAGGCAGACCCAACTCGGCCAGCAATCCGGCCAGCACATTGTCATCGGCGATGTTGCGCTCTTGCGCCCAACACGCAGCCAGCACGGCACCCGCCACCTGCATGGCAGCAGCTGGGCCTTGCGCCAAGTCTGCGGCGATGATGAGCCTGGCCGCATCGTCGCCGCCCACTGGGAAATACTTCGGCTTGAGGTTGAGCGGCGCATTCAGGTGCTCGCTGAAACGCTGCAACTCCACCAGCCGGTACGCCTGGCGCTGCGGTGCCCGCTGGCCCAAAGGCAATCCACCCGAAATCGGGAACACCTTGCCGCCCAGGTCAATCGGCATCACCCGCACTGCAGCGCCGGCCCACGCCACAATTTCAGTCAGCCGCTGGTGCCCCAGGTAAGCCCAAGGGCTTTGGGGGGCAAAGTAATAGTCCACTGTGTGACCCATGTCGTCTCCATGCTTGTTGTGTAATGTTCGCAGCGCGGATTGTGTCCGCAGAATTGAAATCGTGCTGGAGACATTGGATGAACAAAGTGCTTTTGGTCACCGGCGGCAGTCGGGGCATTGGTGCCGCCACCGCCTTGTTGGCGGCAGCGCAAGGCTGGACCGTGGCGGTGAATTACACCGCCAACTCGCTTGCCGCTGACGAGGTGGTGCGCCAGATCCGCAACACGGGCGGCAACGCCATCGCGGTGCAGGCCGATGTGGCCGATGAAGCGCAGGTCATGCGCATGTACGAGCACATCGACGCCAAATTAGGGCCACTGCACGGTCTGGTCAACAACGCGGGCGTGGTCGATGTCGCCGCGCGGGTAGACGAGATGAGTGTTGCCCGATTCAAACGCATGTTCGACATCAACGTGATCGGCTCCATGGTCTGCGCCCGAGAAGCCGTGCGCCGCATGAGCACGCGTCACGGCGGCGAAGGCGGCAGCATCGTCAACGTGTCGAGTGCCGCGTCGCGTTTGGGCTCACCCAGCCAGTACGTGGACTACGCCTCGGCCAAAGGGGCGATTGACGCCTTCACCTTGGGTCTGGCCAAAGAGGTGGCAGCTGAAGGCGTGCGCGTGAACGCCGTACGCCCCGGCCTGATCGACACCGACATCCACGCCTCGGGCGGACTGCCCAACCGTGTGAAAGACCTGCAACACCTGGTGCCGGCACAGCGCGGCGGCACGCCCCAAGAAGTGGCCCAGGCCATCGTTTGGTTGCTTTCCGATGCCGCCAGCTACACCACCATGAGTTTTCTGGACGTTTCGGGAGGTCGATGATGGCCGAGTTCAAATATTACTGGGAAGACATGCAAGCAGGCCAGGTGCGCGATCTGGGCACCATCACGCCCACACGTGAAGAGATCATCGCCTTTGCCAACCAGTTCGACCCTCAACCCTTTCACCTCGACGATGAGGCAGGCAAGGCCTCGGTGTTTGGCGCTCTGTCGGCCAGTGGCTGGCACACCTGCGCCATGGCCATGCGGCTGATGGTGACCAACTTTCTGAATTATTCGTCGAGCTTGGGCTCCCCCGGCCTGGAAGGCATCAAATGGCTCAAGCCCGTGCTGCCCGGCGACACCTTGCGCCTGCAGTCCACGGTGCTCGAAACCAAGCCCATGAGCAAGCGGCCTGATGTGGGCCTGTCGCGCAACCTGTGGGAAATGTTCAACCAGCACGGCCACAAAGTCCTGCACATGGAAGGCTGGGGCATGTTCCGTCGCAGGCATCCTGCCCAAACGCCTTGATCGCTCAGGGCGATCAGTTTGTTCAGGGCGTGATTTGACACAGGCAATGCGCAGCCGCCGCAAAGGGTTGTGCCTGATCCAGGAGGGCTTTGAGCCAAATGAAATCTTCGGCCACCGCAGCATTCACCGCTCCAGGCAAGCCCGTGATCGGCGCGAATTCTGACGGCCCCACATTCCAGCCAAGGTGTGCTGCCGCTTGCACCCAATACCGCTGAACCCAGCTTTGCAGTTTCGAAACTTGGGGGCCCCAATACCGAATCGGTAAAGGCGAGTTCGCGCCAGCCGACTTGCCAACGAGTTCACGGGCGGCCTCCACCGCGTCATTGAAGCTGCCCACGCGGTCCACCAAACCATGCGCCTGCGCCTGTGCGCCCGTCCAAATGCGACCTTGCGCCAACGCGTCCACTTGGGCCACGTCCAGCTTGCGCGCTTGCGCCGCTTTGCCAATGAAATCGGCATAAATATGCTCAACGCTTGACTGCACCAAAGCCTGTACGCGCGGGTCCAGTGCCTTGCGCGGATCGTAGGCACCGGCCAGCCAAGTGGTGCGGTAGCCACCGGTGTTCACACCCAGCTTGCGCATCAAGCCCTCCCCGGTGGGCAGCATGGCAAACACGCCAATGGAGCCGGTGATGGTGGACGCATCGGCCCACACCTGGTCAGCCGACATGGCGATCCAGTAACCGCCCGAAGCGGCCACGTCGCCCATGGACACCAGCACCGGCTTGCCCTTGTCACGCGCCATGCGCAATTGGTCGCGAATCAATTCAGAGGCAAAGGCGCTGCCGCCAGGTGAGTTGACGCGCAAAACGATGGCCTTGACATCTTCATCTTCGGTGGCTGTGCGAATCAAATCGGAGGTGGACAGCCCGCCAATCTTGCCAGCCGGTGCCCGGCCATTGCCAATCTCTCCTTGGGCCACGATGACCGCGATGTGCTCGCCTTTGACCGGTTTGTATTGCGTTCGCAGATACTCCTTGAAACCGACTTGCCGGAACGTCTTGCCGTCCTCGTCCTTGCCCACCGTGTCCATCAGCGTTTGGCGCAAGGATTCGAAAGTCTGCAACTGGTCCACCCACTTCCAGTCCTTGACCAGCTGGCCCGCATTCCCCTGAACAGCCTGCAATGCACCGGGCAAGCTGTCGATGTGTTGCACCACACTGCCGGGCGGCAGCTTGCGGGCTTGCTCAATGCCCTGTGTGTAAAGCTTCCACAAAGCGTCATACACATGCGCCTCAGCCTTCAATGCCTGCGCAGAAGGTTGGCTGAGAACGAACGGCTCGCCCGCAGACTTGTATTGCCCCACACGGATCAGGTTCGCCTCGATGCCCAGCTTGTCCAGCGCCTCTTTGTAGTAGTTGCGTTGGCGTCCAAAACCTTCAATGAAAACCGTTCCCATGGGATGCACAGCCACCTGACTGGCATGGGCTGCCAAGTAATACTGGCGTTGGTCATAAGCGGCAGACCACGCCATGACCGGCTTGCCGGAAGTCTTGAACATTTCAATGGCACCCGCTGCTTCACGCAAGGAGGCCATGCCCCCACCCTTGAAGCCATCGAGCTTCAACAGCACCCGGTCAATGCGTGGGTCTTTCGCCGCCAATGCGAGTGCCCTCTGCAGATCACGCAAGCGCACGGAATCTGTCGACTCGCCCTGCAACTCGCCCAAAACCTTGTCACGCAAGCCGCCTGCCGACTCTTCCACCAAGGCACCTTTGAGGTCCAGCACCAACACGGTGTGGTCTGCAATGGCGACCCGATCCGCCAAGTAAAGGAACCAAACCATGCCCATGCCGTAGGCCAGGACAAGCAAAACCAAGCCCATTCGGAAACCCTGGATGAGCCAATCGGAGACCTTCAAAGTCTTTCGACGCAGCGTTTGAAAAAAGTTGCCTACAGATGAAAACACTTGGAAAGCCTTTGCATGAAGTCTCAATCCATCTTACTGTCGGTCTGCAAGGCGTCAATCCAGTCAACTCGCGGCACAATGCAGCGCATGGACTTCAAACCACTCATCACCCTGCTGGCCATCGTCAACCCCTTGGCCATCGTCCCGTTTTTCATTCACTACACCCAAGGCTTCAGCCGTGCCCAGCGCCAGCGCACGATCCTGGTGTCTGCCCTGACCGCATTCATTGTGATTGCGATCAGCGCCTTGCTGGGCCTGCAGATTCTGGAGTTCTTTGGCATCTCGTTGGCCAGCTTCCAGGTCGGCGGCGGCTTGCTGCTGCTCACATCGGCCTTGTCGATGCTCAACGCCCAACCGGCCGAAGCCCGCGCCAACGCTGACGAAGTGCACGACGCCGAAGCCAAAGCCGCTGTGGGTGCCAGCATCGCCGTGGTGCCACTGACCATCCCGCTGCTGACCGGCCCGGCGACCATGTCCACCGTGGTGATCTATGCCGAAAAAGCCAAAACCATGTTCCAGCTTGGCACCCTGGTGGGCTACGGCGTGGTCATCGCCCTGGCCACAGCGCTGTGCTTTTCATTGGCCACCCCGATTGCCCGCGTATTGGGTAAAACAGGCATCAACGTCATGACCCGCCTGATGGGTTTGATTTTGGCCGCGCTGGCCGTCGAAGTGATGACCGACGGGCTGCATAAGTTGTTTCCGGTGCTGGCGCGGGGCGTTTGAACGATCAGTGTTACTGCATCAATGAGTGCTCCATAACCCAAGCCACAAAAGCCAGGCCACGACAGCCCACACCAGCAAGACCAGTACGATGCCCGCCCGGCTGACCGGTTTGCCCCCTCGCTCGCTCATCCAGTCATCGGCCTGCTGACGGCAATCGCTGGCGATGTGCTCGGGTAAGTGGCGCACGATGAACCAGATCAACACAGGCAGCAAGATCACATCGTCCACAAAGCCCAGCACCGGTATGAAATCGGGCACCAGATCAATCGGGCTGAGCGCATAAGCCACCACCAAAAAAGCCAGCGCCTTGAGCCACCACGGTGTGCGTGGGTCACGGCACGCAAACCACAGCATCACGCCATCGCGCTTGATGCGGCGTGCCCAGTTTTTGAGAGAAGTCAGCATGTCCGGAGCTTACAAGGCCCAGATATCAGACCTCTCGGTTCAATGACTTTGCTTGGACGTCCGTACTTTTTTTGAACTGGCTCACCCGCTAAAGGCTTCTTCCGCGTTGATGTTGAAAAACTCGACCGCCTGCTCCCACACTTTTCTCTGCTGAGCGACGAATCGCGAAAAATCCCGCTCCGACAGATTCAACTCAGCCAAACCACGGCCCCTTCTGAATGCGCGGTATTCCGGCATGGCCATGATTTTTTGAAAATCCAATGCCAAGGACTCAATCAATGGCGTCGGCACATTGGTTGGCGCCAAAACGGCATCCCATGAGTAGTAAGAAAATGAGCCCTTGAGTCTGTGCCCCAGCAACTCCGTGAGGGTGACGACCGCTTGGTTTCTGTGGTTCATCACCGGCCCATCGCCAATGTTGACGAGAAAACTCAGGCCTTGGTCCAGATATCGATGACACGAGCCTTTGTCCACCATCGCCGTCGTCAGTTCACCACTCAACACGCGCTCAATCGCATTGGCATCGCCCTGCGTGACCCTATAGGTACCCAATGGCTGCGCCAATCGGGAAATCATTTCCGAAAACAAATGCCCAGCAGCGCCCATCCCCGAAATTCCGCACTTTCGACTGGCCAGTGGCACACGCTTCAAGTCATCCAGCGTTGCGACTGTTTCTTGACGCGCAATCAAGACAGGATCATCACGGTAAAGAGACGCCACATACCGGAACTGATCGACCGCTCTCACGTTGTGCATCGGGCTGGCCACCACCCCCGCCGTACTGACGACCGCCCCTGCGACCAATAGACTGGGGCGCTGTGGACGGCTGTGACGCTCGGCATACTCCACCGCCTTCATGCCGGTATACCCGTGCTGGTGTGCCACCTGGACAGGCAAACCGGTCATGTTGGACAGCGCCACTTGGAAGTACCGGGCCACCTGACTGGTGATGCCATTGGCACCAAAAGGCACGACCAGTTCAATCCCCTCCAGGTCATGGATTGGGCTGTTTGCCCCCCTGGTCAGGGCAGGTGCCCCCATGCTGCAGCCTAGGCCCAAGGCTGCCAGTTTTTGAACAAAATCACGCCGCAGCATTCCGTCTCTCCCGATTGAGCCTGGCAGCTTGCGTATGACCATCGGCCGTTGAAGCCTGATCATTGCTGCACTGATTTTTTTGAATGAATGAATTCCAAAGAACTCAATTATTCTGTAATTTGGAACGGCGCGGTATCTCATGACATTCAGGCAGGCCCCAACAAGGCGGCTGTGCGGCCCGAAATGGGCCTGCAAACAGGCGAATCCCACACTCCGAGCAAGTCAGAACGATGGATTCGGCACGCTGAAGTTTTCAATGCTCAAAACTGTTGTAGGTCGGTGGTCGAAGACCCCGACATGGGCCTGTGCCGAAACCAATAACGTCGGACTCTGCGAGTGCCGACCTACGAGATGACATGTCTCACGCATTTCAAACTTCAGCGTGCCGGATCAATAGGCAAAGGGCTATCCACAATCGTGGATCGAGAAAAGGCTATTGCCGTTTGAATCGCTCATCAAGCGCTTCGCGTTGAAGCTGGAATTTCGCAGGGTTTTTTAACTTCAGATGGTTCAAATTCTGCAGTTTCCATTGGATGGCAGGCAATTCTTGCAAATGCTTGAACGGCAGGAGCGACCAGTCCGGTTTGCTTTCCAGTAGCGATAGAAGGAAATTTCTGTGGTTTTGCGTGAGCGCCCGTGGTAGTTCGGTCATCAGTCGTTTTTGGGTTTGGAGCAGATCATCCAAGTGGATGGGGTCTGAAGTCATTCCCACAAATTCGTTCTTAAATGTCGCTTCCATCGGTTGCGGGTTGGTAAACAAGACCTCGTGCACGGGTCTGTTGTGCCCCGCCAAATAGGCCACAAAGCAGTCCAAAATTTCTTGCGTTAAGCCATGGCTTTCGTACATCTTGAGAACGTCGAAAAAATCACGTGGATGCTGTCTGTCCATCGCTGCGACCAGTTTGCTGCCATAGAGTTCAGAGGGGGAGAGCACGGAAACTTGGATATTTTTGGAGAACAGGGCTTGTGTTTTTTCTGACAGCGAACGTGTCTCTATCGGTAGCACGGTTCCCCGAAAAACAAAATTCACTTCAACCTTGACTTCAGCTTCTGCGCTGAAGATGTCAAGCTTCACTTCGTCACCCCCATGCACTTTCCTGGTTCGGGTTTCATAACCCATGACAGCAATCGCTGCTTCAATGCGCTGGAGCTCTTGGGCGATTTCTTTCAGTGCGTTGTCTCTGTCGGCTTGGTGCTTGATGAAGACGACGTCGATATCCACTGACAGTCGTGGCAAGTCCTGAACGAACAAGTTCAGTGCTGTTCCCCCCTTCATCGCAAATCGCGGGGTTTGGAAGACGGTGGGTGCAATGTCCAGCAGCAGGTTGACCGTTTGTACGTAGATGGGGTTCATTTTTTGAGGTAAAGAATTTTCTTGTCCCTGGTCACAGCAACCCAGCGGCTTGCACTCCCGAGCCGTTCGTTGTGTTTTTTGGCAATCTCAAGCCAAGGTAAATCAAGGCTTTCGGCCAAGGCCTTGGCCAGTCGCACCACCTTGACGCGGGTGGTGTGGGTCAGCAATGTGTCCAGGACTTCTGGGCGCAGGTGCCGAACGCTTTCAGCGACGTTCAAGGTTTCTTCCAGAGACTGGAGCTTGCCCGTGTCGCTGAAGAGTTCCAGCAACGCTCTCTCGGGAACAGAAACCATCACTTTGGGGTGTCCTGCGGGAAGGGGTGCCAGACCGAACCCTTTGGGCAGTGCGTCGTCAAAAATCCGGGTTGACTGGTAGTTGGCGTTGAACAGTTCTGTGACCCATGCGGGTAGCCGTGCCGCTTTGTGGCCCCATAAGTTCAAGCGCTCCTGATGTGCAAGGTTGTGGCGTGTTCCGCGCCATGCCAAAGCGGTTTTCCCGCCAACATGCAATTGCGGAACTTCAAGCGACAGGTGCGCCAATGTTTTGTTCATGTCCAATTTACCGTTGGGCACTTGGTACACGCCGCGTCCCAATCTTTTGAGCCAGCCTGCCTGGGCCAAACGGGCCGCAGCCGTCGAAGCCAAGCCCAGCATCTGCAGCTCACGGGAACTGTATGGCGTGTCCCATTCGAGTTTGCCCAGAAGCTCTTTGATTGAAATATTTTTAGAAACTCTCATTTAAAGTGAACTATCTCAAATATTTCAAACAGAGGCAAGAGGTCTACAGGGCATTTGTTTGAAATATTTCTGAAAAAAGCATTGGAAGTGAATTTCTTCAATTATTTCAAACATCTGATGTCAAGTCTGACTTCAATCAGCCTGTCTGTCTGGTTTCCCACTGGCCTTTCCCAACTTGGTCACATTTTCAGTTTGAATGGAACCCAAGCAAGACTTGTATTTGCGCGACTGCTTGGCCAACAACCGCAAAGTACAAATCAACTGGCCAAAGCTGGTTTAAACAGCCCAAGCCGTGCGGTAGCCCCCCACCCCCTTCACATAGGCCAACAACTCCCCAAAAAACGGATGCCTGCAAAGCGTGGACGAATCGCCCACCAGCAGCAGCTTGCGCCGTGCGCGGGTCATGCCCACGTTCATGCGGCGGATGTCGGACAGGAAGCCGATCTCGCCTTGAGGGTTGCTGCGTGTCAGGGTGATGGCAATGATGTCGCGCTCTTGGCCCTGAAACGAATCGACTGTGCCCACGCTGAGCCTGCGTTGCAGCAGCAAGTCGTTCAGCACGGCGCTGTCTTCGATGGCGTCTTTTAAATAGTTGATTTGGGCGCGGTACGGCGCGATCACGCCAATGGTCAGCGGGCGCTGATCTGGTGCAGTTGGTTCGCCCAGCGTGAGCAGTTGCGCCAGCCGCTCCAGCAGCAAGTGGGCTTCTTCGGGGTTGGCTGTTGAACGGCTTTCGGGGATGGCCAGTTCTTCATAGCCGCAGCCTGCCGTGTCGATGAACTCCACGGGCAGGTCGGGTGCAAAACTCGGGTCATCAAAGCGCGGGTCATACGCGGCCAAGTCGGCATGGCGCACGCTGGCGTGCGGCACCAGCTGGCCGCCATAAAACTTCTCGGAGCTGAAGCCCATGATGTGCGCGTGCATGCGGTATTGCACCTTCAGCATGCGGGCCGTGTTGGGTTGGCGCTGGATGCACTTTTCAAACAGGGTTTCACGCAGGCCTTCGCGGGCGGCTTTTTCGCTTTTCACGGTGGGCGGCAGCTGGTGGTGGTCGCCCGCCAACACCAGGCGCTGGCCCTTGGCAATCGGAATCCAGCAAGCC
This sequence comes from Limnohabitans planktonicus II-D5, assembly GCF_001270065.2. GTDB lineage: Bacteria > Pseudomonadota > Gammaproteobacteria > Burkholderiales > Burkholderiaceae_C > Limnohabitans_A > Limnohabitans_A planktonicus. The sequence goes on along the minus strand of NZ_LFYT02000021.1, from coordinate 12,196 downwards.
GGCTCCAGGGCCTGGGCGGCTTCGTCGATGAAGACGGTCTCAAAGCCCAGGTGGCGAATGTGGCGGTGGCTGGCGCCCACCAGCGTGCAGGTGATGACTTGCACCGATTCGAGCACGTCTTCGGTCATGAAGCGCTCCAAATCGTCGGCGGCTTGGCGCAGCGTGCGCGCTTCATCCTTCAGCCATTGGCGGCGCTGTCGCTCTTCAAAACCAAAGTTGCGAACGCGTTCGCTGGCCGTCTCGCGGTGCTGCTCGGCCGTTTGGCGCATCGCGTGCATCTTGGCGTAGCTGGCGTGGGCCATCACCCCGGCGTCGAGCGTGTGCTTGAGCAACAAGTCCGACACGCGGCTGGGGTTGCCCAGGCGGATCACGTTCACACCGCGCTCGGCCAGCTTTTCGGTCAGCAGGTCCACGGCGGTATTGGAGGGGGCGCACACCAGCACGCGCCGCTCGCGCCGGATGGTTTCCAAAATGGCCTGCACCAGCGTGGTGGTTTTGCCCGTGCCGGGCGGGCCGTGGATGATGGCCACGTCTAGCGCCGTGACCACATGGCGCACCGCCGCCAGCTGCGAGTCGTTGAGCGCACTGGGGTAATACAGGTCGTCGGCTTGGGGCTCGCGAAAGCGGGCGGGCTGTGCGCCCAGCAGCACGTCGCGCAGTTCGGCCAAGCGGTTGCCGTGGGCAGTCATGACCGCGCTCAGGGCCTGGTTCATCTCGCGGTAGCTGACCTCGTCAAACGTCAGGTCAATGCCCAGCGTGCTGCCGTTGAGGCTGCTGCCGTCCCGCACCCAGTCGGGCAGCGCTTCTTTGGTGGTGGCCAACAGCAGCTTGTTGCGCCGCACGCGGGTGACCACGCCGCTCACCACGGGCCGGTCTGGCCCCGAGTAGCCGGGCGCGCTGCTGAACAGCGCCGCAGCCGCCCCCACCTGAAACAAGTGCAGGTCTTGCCGATGCGCCGGGCGCTCCAGCTCCAGCACCACCTTGCCCCCAAACCCAATGTCTTCTTGGGTGATGGTGACGGGGTACCAAGTCAGGCCACGCCGACGGCGCTCTTTGATGCTGGCACTGGCGTTTTTGAGCTTGAACTGCGCTTGGTCTTCTTGTTGCTCAAGGTGCATGAGGGCACGCACATGGCGCAACTCGTGTTGAACATCATGTGCAGCAGCGCAAGGGGCGGTGGGGGTGGGGTCTTGGTCGGCCAAAGGTGCAGGGACTTTTTCGTCACAATGATGTGGTCACATTGTTACAACATTGGGTCTTGCCCATCCACTTCGCATGGATTAACATTGTTGCAACTGGAGGATTATCATGGAAATTGCCATTCGGAACATCGGCAACAGCAAGGGCGTGGTGTTGCCTAAGCCGTTTCTGGCCCAAGTCGGGCTGGACGGACAGGCCACAGCCACCATCGAAGTGGAAAACGGCTCCATCGTCTTGCGAAAGCCTGCCAAGTCCGTACGTGCTGGCTGGGCAGCGGCTGCTGCAGCCGTGTCCGCCAAAGGTGGTGATGCGCTTTTGATGGGTGAGTTCGGCAACTTGGACGACGAGGAGTTGGGCTGGTGAAGCGCGGCGACATTTGGCTGGTGAACCTGGACCCGACCGTGGGCAGCGAAATCAAAAAGTCGCGGCCCTGCGTTGTGATGTCACCGGCAGAGTTGAATGACAACCTGCGAACCGTGATGGTGGCGCCCATGACATCAAAGGGTTTTGCCGCGCCGTTCCGGGTGCCTGTCACCCATGCGGGCACCAAGGGTTTGATCGTGTTGGATCAGCTCCGGACGGTTGACAAGGTGCGTTTGGTCAAGCGTCTGGGCGCTGTGTCTGCCAAGACCTTGAGTGCCGCGCTGACCACACTGCAAGAAGTATTCGCGGCGTAAAAAGGGAAAGCCCTTGCGGCCTGCTTCACTGCCGCGCCCTCAGACCCGATCGCCATCGCCCGCTTGAGCCGAAGCGGGCAACCCAAATACCCGGTCGAAGCACCAGGTGAACGCGATGGCATAGAAGAAAAAGAACGCCAGCAAACCCAAGTTGGCCACCAAGGCAGCGGTGAGCGAAATGTCCAACCACAGCGACATGACGGGCAAAAGAATGATGACCAAGCCGCCCTCAAAACCCGCCCCGTGGGCAAGCCGCCTGACAAAGGAACGGCCACGCACGGATTGGCGCGACTCCCAGCGCTCAAAGAACCAGTTGAAGGCGTAATTCCACGTCAAGGCAATGCTCGACAAAACCACCGCCAAGCCCAAGGTGGAGGCGGGCGACTTGTCAAAAGCCACGCTCAACACGGGCCCGACCACGGCGATGGCAATGGCCTCGTACAAAAGGGCCTGGAGAACGCGGCGGGTGGTGGGTGTCATCTTGGGGAACGGGGTGAACAGTGCGGTGAGGCGGACGGCACGGTGTTGTGTTGCAGGCCTCAAGAGGGCAACACGTCCTGCTCTTCAGGCGCTTGCCCGCCTTGACGGCTCAAGAATGCCAGCGCGGCATTCACATCGCCGCGTTTGGCACGTTGGGCAAAGTAGTCGGCTGTTTTCATGGCTGAGAGCTTTTCAGCCACGGCACTCACGATGAATTGGTTCAAGGTTGTGCCGTCTTCACGGGCTAGTTGCTCTGCCCCTGCCTTCAGTGACAGCGGCAAACGCAGGGCGTAATTACTTTGGGTTCCCATATCAGGCTCCTTGAAAAAATTGCCGTGGTGTCATGACACCGATGCCAAACTTGCTCGCTTGTGGCCAAAAATCTTTTTGATTGGACGTGACGATGGCCACCGAATCGCCAACGCCTTGGCCATTCACGGCCAACTCCAACACCAAATCATCGTTAGGGTCACGCAATTGCGGACGCCACAAAAACTGAATCTCCACCCGAATGACCACGCCAGCCAACGCATCGAGCAAGTTGATCACTTGATCCGCATGCGCACCCGCTGCCGCCAAATGTTCAGGGCGCAACAAAACAGCTTCGTACTCCATGAACAAAGGCACGCTGCACAGAGCGCCCACTTGCCTCAGTAGCACGCGTCGCAAAATTTCAGCCGATGCACCTGAAGGGCTGCGCACTGCGGCTTTTAGCACATTGGTGTCAAGGACATAATTCATATTGCTGGCAATATATCACCGAACGCTCAATGGTTCAAGTGTCTCCAACCCTTCTCGCACCGCTTGATGCTGACAGGCTGTCGTCGCTAAATGGCTAACCCAAACTACCCAGCTCACTGCCGAGCCGTGCGCACATTGGGCGGCAATGCGCCCGGTGCGCTGGTGCGCCAAGGGTTGATGTCCAACCCGCCGCGGCGGGTGTAGCGGGCGTACACCGTGAGCTTGGTGGGTTTGCAGCGCGTCCAGATGTCCATGAAGATGCGCTCGACGCATTGCTCATGAAACTCGTTGTGGTTGCGAAAGCTCACGATGTATTGCAGCAGACCCGCTTGGTCGATTTGCGGGCCGCTGTAAGTGATTTGCACGCTGCCCCAGTCGGGCTGGCCTGTGACCAGGCAATTGCTTTTGAGCAAGTGGCTGACCAGGGTTTCGGTGACCGGTGCCTCATCGGCGGTGGCGCTGAGCAAGTCGGGCGCGGGCTGGTAGCGGCTGCATTCGATGTCCATGCGGTCCAGGTTCAGGCCGTCGAGCTCGTGCACAGGCTCGGCGTCAAATTGCTCTTGCAGCAGCAGCTTCACGCCCACGCTGGCCTGCATGGTGCCGCCGTGCCAGATGGCGGCGCTGATGTCGCGACGGATCATGTCGCGCACCACGTCGGCGCTTTCCAGCCGCGTGTTGTTGAAGCTGTTCAGATACAGCTTGAAGGACTTGCTCTCCACGATGTGGGTGCTCTCAGCAGGCACCGTGATGTGCGCCAGCGCCACCTGCGGCTTGCCCTTGGTGTTGAGCCAGGACAGCTCAAACGCGGTCCACAAGTCGGCCCCAAAAAACACGGGTTGCCCGGTGACGCCGATTTCAGCGCGTTTGGTGGCGCGGGGAATGGGGAACAGCAGGCTGGCGTCGTACTGGTCTACATAGGCGCTGGACTTGCCCAGTTGCGATTGTTCAGGAGTGTTCATGCCTGCACCTTGCGACGGAACACCAAACGGTCAGGCTCGGACACTTGCGGGTCGTAGGCATAGCCTTCCAGGTCAAAACCCAGCAGACCTTCGGGGTGGGTGACTTTGTTTTGGATGGCGAACCGTGCCATCAAGCCCCGCGCCCGCTTGGCGTTGAAGCTGATGATTTTGTATTTGCCGCCCTTGAAGTCTTCGAACACGCATTCGATGACGCGGGCCTTGAGGGTTTTGCGGTCCACCGACTTGAAATACTCTTGCGAGGCCAGGTTGACGATGACGGGGGTTTTGTCTTTGGCCAGCTGGGCGTTCAGGTACTCAGCAATTTGCGGCCCCCAAAATTTATACAGGTTGCTGCCCTTGTCGGTTTGCAGCGTGGTGCCCATTTCCAGGCGGTAGGGCTGCATCCAGTCCAGCGGGCGCAACACGCCATACAAGCCACTCAAAATGCCCACATGGGTTTGCGCCCAGTCCAGGTCTTGCGCGGACAGGGTTTTGGCGTCCAGGCCCTCGTAAACGTCGCCATTGAAGGCCAGCACGGCTTGTTTGGCGTTCTTGGCGGTGAACTTAGGCGTCCAGGCTTCGTAGCGGGCCACATTCAGGGCCGACAGCGCGTCTGACAAGTCCATCAACTCGGCGATTTGCTGGGGCGACATTTGGCGCAGCACCTCAATGAGGGCCTGCGATTGCGGCACGAACTGCGGCAGCGTGTGGGGCACGCCCGCTGCGGGGGTTTCGTAGTCCAGAGATTTGGCGGGTGACAATAAGAACAACATGCTCGACATCCTTTACCTGGACGATTATCTCGCCATCGTGAACAAGCCCACGGGCTGGCTGGTGCATCGCACCCCGCTGGACAAGGGCGAAACCCGCTTTGTGCTGCAAACCCTGCGCGACCAGATCGGGCAACATGTATGGCCGGTGCACCGCCTGGACAAAGGCACCAGCGGCGTGCTGGTGTTTGCGCTGAGCGCCGAGGTAGCCCGCACGCTGGGGCAGGCCTTTGAAAAGGGCGAGGGTCTGCACAAGACTTACCGGGCCATCGTGCGGGGTTGGCCCTTGCCAGAGGGTTTGATCGACCACCCCTTGAAGCGCATGCCGGACGATATGCGCAGCGAACGCGAAGAAATCCAGCCCGCCCAGACACGCTATGCCACCTTGAAACGGGGTGAGCTGCCCATTGCGCAAGGTGAATTTCCAAGCCTGCGCTGGGCCGAGGTGCAACTGCAGCCCTTGACCGGCCGCCGCCACCAGTTGCGCCGCCACATGAAACACATCGCTCACCCCATCATTGGTGACGCCACACACGGCAAAGGTCCACTCAACAGGGCCGTGGCAGATTTGATCGGGCTGCAGCGCCTGTGGTTGCATGCACAAAGCCTGGAACTGCTCCACCCGGTCAGCGGGCAGCTGCTGCGTTTGGTGTCGCCGTTGCCCAACGAATGGGGGCTGTGGGACGTTTTCTCTTAAACCTAGAAAACGCAGTTGAACGCGCCCGAGGGTGCTGTCCTTGGGGGCAATGGCCAGGCGCGAGGAGGCCGCAGGCTGCACCCCTGCAAAGACGGCCAGTGCCGCCCAGGGCTGTGCCATCGGGTGCGTAGCGGAGTCAATGCGGTCAACTGCGTTTTGTATTGATCCGGCACGCTGAAGTTTGAAATGCGTGAAACATGTCCTCTCGCAGGTCGGCACTCGCAGAGTCCGACGTTTGCTTGCTCGGGCACTGCTGCATGAAACAAGCAGGGATGTCTGTTCAACCAGCGTCGGGGTCTTCGACCGCCGACCTACAAGTTCTTTGGGCGTTGAAAACTTCACAGGGGCGAATCCATTGATCTGGCACGCTGAAGTTTGAAATGCGTGAAACATGTCCTCTCGCAGGTCAGCACTCGCAGAGTCCGACGTTTGCTTGTTCGGGCACTGCCTCATGAAACAAGCAGGGGTGTCTGTTCAACCAGCGTCGGGGTCTTCGACCGCCGACCTACAAGATCTTTGGGCATTGCAAACTTCACAGGGCCGAATCGATTGATCCGGCACGCTGAAGTTTGAAATGCGTGAAACATGTCCTCTCGCAGGTCGGCACTCGCAGAGTCCGTCGTTTGCTTGTTCGGGCACTGCTGCATGAAACAAGCAGGGATGTCTGTTCAACCAGCGTCGGGGTCTTCGACCGCCGACCTACAAGTTCTTTGGGCGTTGAAAACTTCACAGGGGCGAATCCATTAATCTGGCACGCTGAAGTTTGAAATGCGTGAAACATGTCCTCTCGTAGGTCGGCACACGCAGAGTCCGACGTTTGCTTGTTCGGGCACTGCCTCATGAAACAAGCAGGGGTGTCTGTTCAACCAGCGTCGGGGTCTTCGACCGCCGACCTACAAGTTCTTTGGGCGTTGAAAACTTCACAGGGGCGAATCCATTAATCTGGCACGCTGAAGTTTGAAATGCGTGAAACATGTCCTCTCGTAGGTCGGCACACGCAGAGTCCGACGTTTGCTTGTTCGGGCACTGCCTCATGAAACAAGCAGGGGTGTCTGTTCAACCAGCGTCGGGGTCTTCGACCGCCGACCTACAAGATCTTTGGGCATTGCAAACTTCACAGGGCCGAATCGATGGATCTGGCAGGCTGAAGTTTGAAATGCGTGAAACATGTCCTCTCGTAGGTCGGCACTCGAAGAGTCCGACGTTTGCTTGTTCGGGCACTGCTGCATGAAACAAGCAGGGGTGTCTGTTCAACCAGCGTCGGGGTCTTCGACCGCCGACCTACAAGTTCTTTGGGCATTGAAAACTTCACTGGGCCGAATCGATGGATCCGGCACGCTGAAGTTTGAAATGCGTGAAACATGTCCTCTCGCAGGTCGGCACTCGCAGAGTCAGACGACTGCTTGTTCGGGCACTGCTTCATGAAACAAGCAGGGGTGTCTGTTCAACCAGCGTCGGGGTCTTCGACCGCCGACCTACAAGTTCTTTGGGCATTGCAAACTTCACAGGGCCGAATCGATGGATCTGGCAGGCTGAAGTTTGAAATGCGTGAAACATGTCCTCTCGTAGGTCGGCACTCGAAGAGTCCGACGTTTGCTTGTTCGGGCACTGCTGCATGAAACAAGCAGGGGTGTCTGTTCAACCAGCGTCGGGGTCTTCGACCGCCGACCTACAAGTTCTTTGGGCATTGAAAACTTCACAGGGGCGAATCCATTGATCTGGAACGCTGAAGTTTGAAATGCGTGAAACATGTCCTCTCGTAGGTCGGCACTCGCAGAGTCCGACGTTTGCTTGTTCGGGCACTGCTGGATGAAACAAGCAGGGGTGTCTGTTCAACCAGCGTCGGGGTCTTCGACCACCGACCTACAAGTTCTTTGGGCATTGAAAACTTCACAGGGGCGAATCCATTGATCTGGAACGCTGAAGTTTGAAATGCGTGAAACATGTCCTCTCGTAGGTCGGCACTCGCAGAGTCCGACGTTTGCTTGTTCGGGCACTGCTGGATGAAACAAGCAGGGGTGTCTGTTCAACCAGCGTCGGGGTCTTCGACCACCGACCTACAAGTTCTTTGGGCATTGAAAACTTCACAGGGCCGAATCCATTGATCTAGCACGCTGAAGTTTGAAATGCGTGAAACATGTCCTCTCGCAGGTCGGCACTCGCAGAGTCCGACGTATGCTTGTTCGGGCACTGCTGCATGAACCAAGCAGGGATGTCTGTTCAACCAGCGTCGGGGTCTTCGACCGCCGACCTACAAGTTCGTTGGGCATTGAAAACTTCACAGGGGCGAATCCATTGATCTGGCACGCTGAAGTTTGAAATGCGTGAAACATGTCCTCTCGCAGGTCGGCACTCGCAGAGTCAGACGACTGCTTGTTCGGGCACTGCTTCATGAAACAAGCAGGGGTGTCTGTTCAACCAGCGTCGGGGTCTTCGACCGCCGACCTACAAGATCTTTGGGCATTGAAAACTTCACAGGGGCGAATCCATTGATCTGGCACGCTGAAGTTTGAAATGCGTGAAACATATCCTCTCGTAGGTCGGCACTCGCAGAGTCCGACGTTTGCTTGCTCGGGCAATGCTTCATGAAACAAGCATGGGTGTCTGTTCAACCAGCCTCGGGGTCTTCGACCGCCGACCTGCAACATCTTTGCGCATTGACAACTTCACAGGGCCGAATCGATTGATCTGGCACGCTGAAGTTTGAAATGCGTGAAACATGTCCTCTCGTAGGTCGGCACTCGCAGAGTCCGACGTTTGCTTGTTCGGGCACTGCTGCATGAAACAAGCAGGGGTGTCTGTTCAACCAGCGTCGGGGTCTTCGACCGCCGACCTACAAGTTCTTTGGGCATTGAAAACTTCACAGGGCCGAATCGATGGATCTGGCACGCTGAAGTTTGAAATGCGTGAGAAATATCGTCTCGCAGGTCGGCACTCGCAGAGTCCGACGTTTGCTTGCTCGGGCACTGCATCATGAAACAAGCAGGGGTGTCTGTTCAACCAGCGTCGGGGTCTTCGACCGCCGACCTACAAGATCTTTGGGCGTTGAAAACTTCACAGGGCCGAATCGATAGGGCTTGGGGCTGTAGTGGTCGACTTGCCCGTCGAACTGGACCGCGCAAGCAAACACCAGCCATGTTTCGTAGTGCTCGGCCAACGTTTGATACAGCAGCGTGCGCTCGCAGTGGCGTGCGTTATAGCGCATGGGCTTGGATGGAGTCGATATGAATTTTGTACCAATGCACAGCATTGCTGCGGCGCTTATTCGAGCAACCAAAACTCAATGCCCTATCCGGTGCCGGATCGGGCATTGAGTTTTGAGTTTCAGTCCGACTTACTTCTTCGCAGGCGGCAAATCGTTGCATGACCCGTGCGCCACTTCCATCGCCATGCCAATACTTTCGCCCAGCGTGGGGGGTGGGTGGATGGTTTTGCCGATGTCGACGGCGTCTGCGCCCATTTCGATGGCCAGTGCAATCTCGCCAAGCATGTCGCCCGCGTGCCCACCATTGCGCCGCCGAGAATTTTGCCGTGGCCCCCGTTCGTATGCACCTCAGGTGAATCGTCAAACAGCAGTTGGGTCACGCCTTCGTAGCGGCAGTTGGCAATGGCGCCGTCTGAAGCGGCCCAAGGGAACAAGCCCTTTTTCACCTTGAAGCCTTGCGATTTGGCTTCGGTCCAGGTTCAGCCCCCACAGGCCGCTTCGGTAGCTTTCCTTTGGGTGAAAGCAAAATCAAAAAATCAACCAAGTGCTTGTGGTTGTCTTCGGTGGAATTGATTTGCACATGCCGTGGTGTCGTCATCACGATTGAGCTGGAGACAGCAATCCAGGTGAACAAAACAGGCTTCATCACAAGCATCAAAAATGATTTCGGCAAAGTGCGTTTAATTCTGATAGATACAATTATTGATGCACACAACGCAATCCTAAAATGCGCAAAATCGAATCTACGGGTCTGGACCTGAACCTGCTGATTGCCCTGCAGATGCTGCTCAAACACAGCCAAGTGGCTGCGGCAGCAGCAGCTTGTGGCGTGACCCCATCGGCCATGAGCCGTGCACTGAGCCGCTTGCGGCAGGCCTTGGGTGACCCTTTGCTCACACCGGTGGGCCGAGCACTGGTACCGACAACCCGGGCACTGGCGCTGATGCCGGATCTCGATGAGATCTTGCAGCGCATCAGCCAACTCAGTAGCCCAAGGGTTTTCGACCCACACAAAAGCCAACGTGCATTTCGTATTGCCTGCACCGACTATGAAATCACGGTGCTTTTGGCCCCCCTGATGCGGCAACTGCGCTGGAGCGCGCCGGGCGTAAGACTGCACTTGCTCAATGGTGGTGATCTGGGCGTGGGCTCACTGGAAAACCAGGTGGCGGAACTGGCTTTGCTATCACCTGACGGCAACTACCCCTGGGCCAAGCGCCGGATTTTGTTACGCGAATCTTTCATGACACTTGTCCCCAAGTCAGCGCTGCCACTGACACGCAGCCGCTATCTGAACTTGCATCATGTGGTGCTGGCAACCGAAGAAGCCGAGACCAACCTTGTGGACGCACAGCTCAACGCACATCCACGCCATATCGCCTGCAGGGCGCGCAGTTTTGCAAGCGCCATTGAATTGGCCTGCGCGGCGCAGTTGGCCTTCAACGCACCTGCCCGGTTGATCAAAGGCATGCAATTGCCAGACCATATGTCTGTGGTGGAACCGGTGATCCCCATCCCTGATTTTGAAGTGGCCATGTACTGGCACACCCAAACTGACAAGGACCCAGGTTTGCAATGGCTCAGAGGCTGTATTGCGGCCATCTAACACCCTTGATTCACCATCAACTTATTGATCTGGCACGCTGAAGTTTGAAATGCGTGAAACATGTCCTCTCGTAGGTCGGCACTCGCAGAGTCCGACGTTTGCTTGTTCGGGCACTGCTTCATGAAACAAGCAGGGGTGTCTGTTCAACCAGCGTCGGGGTCTTCGACCGCCGACCTACAAGTTCTTTGGGCATTGAAAACTTCACAGGGGCGAATCCATTGATCTGGAACGCTGAAGTTTGAAATGCGTGAAACATGTCCTCTCGTAGGTCGGCACTCGCAGAGTCCGACGTTTGCTTGTTCGGGCACTGCTGGATGAAACAAGCAGGGGTGTCTGTTCAACCAGCGTCGGGGTCTTCGACCACCGACCTACAAGTTCTTTGGGCATTGAAAACTTCACAGGGCCGAATCCATAGGCTGCTTTTGGCAGCCAGCCGCATGGGGGCGGTGTAGCCCACGCTGAGGATGACGCGTGCATTGATCGCAGTGGCTGGCCACTCTTTACGGTACCCGCACGGGTTCACCGAACACTTCTCATATCCAGCCCAGTGCCAGCTGAATGCGGACGGTGTGACAAACAAGTCAGCGCTGGTGCTGCGACCCGTCGGGTGCTGCAGCAAATGGTGTAGCAGGGTCATCCAGCACAAAACCAAGTCCAGGGCATCGAGTTTTGCGCATGTCACAAGTGCGTTGAATGCATGCTTTATCTAATTTTTCGACATTAAACTCAGGTCAACTGTGAATCAAAAAACGGACTCCTTTGGTATGTAGGCCTTGCTCCTAAGCCTCGGGTCCCATAAGGCAACTTGCTGGGCCGTTCACAGCCAAAGTGTTGACAAGCCCAAGGACCCACTGGACCTTAGCAAGTAGATTGTTGACGCTTCTGGTTCAAATCCAGAAGACTGTTGAACCTAGGAAAGTGGGCAAAGTTGAGCCCGACAAAACTGCCAACACCTCAACCAAAAGCATTTTCTGGAACAACCCATATGAAAAACCCCCACAAAGACTTCAACCGACGCGACGCATTGCGCCTGCTCAGCCAGGCATGTGTCGTGTCTGCGGGTGGATTGGTCACAACCAAGCTGCTGGCAGGAAAAGGTGACTGGCAATCCACCTTGGGCACAGCTCTCGATTTGGTTCCCTCGGACGTGACAGTAGCGGCGGCGCAGTTTGGCGGCCGCAACTGCGTCGCTGTCAACCTGACAGCAGAAGCCCAAGCCAGGTCCCTACGCAACGGCGGGAATGCCGCGACGTTTGCTGCCCTTTCTGCCGGTTTTTCCGATGGCTCTTTGGAAGTCGATCTGGCTGGTGTGATCAACGGCAAAGGCGACCCTGACGCGCGCGCCTTTGTCGGCTTGGCATTTCATGTCGGCGCCCAAGCCAAGGAGTTCGAGGCTGTATACCTTCGCATGGCCAATGGCAGCAAGAATTTGCCACCCCCACCTGCGCCTCGCAACGTGCGCGCCGTGCAATACATTGCCCATCCGGATTTTCACTTCGATGTCTCGCGCAACCGTTTTCCTGGCAAGTACGAGGCCGGTGCACAGATTGCACTGAACACCTGGCACACACTGCGCCTGGACATTTCAGGCAAGAAACTGCGTGCGTTGGTCGATGGCATCGAGATACTGACGGTGGATGACCTGCGCTTAGGCGGAAAATCGGGAGGCATCGGACTGTGGGTTGACGACGGCACAACCGGATATTTTTCGAATTTGAGGATTCGACCAGCGTAAGGCTTGCAGCCCAGAACGAAGCTGGAGTTGCTCAACTCACCTGCTCGCAAACAAACTCAAAGGAACCCAATGAGGATCCTTGAAGTTGAAAATCTCAGTGATTGACCTGCCCCCATCGCAAGAACC
>NZ_LFYT02000020.1 GCF_001270065.2 Limnohabitans planktonicus II-D5 | reverse complement strand
TGTGCAGTATTCAATGAAGAAAAGTTTTGTAGGTCGGAGCTTTAGCTCCGACAAGTGCCCACGCCGAAGCCAGCAAAGTCGGAGCTAAAGCTACCGACCTACAAAACCTGTGTCCTGTGAAGTTTTCAATGCTCAAAGATGTTGTGGCTCATTGATTTGGGTACGCTGATGGTTGAATTTTTTGCACCGTCACCCCGTAGGTCGGTAGCTTTAGCTCCGACAATTGCCCACGCCGAAGCCAGCAAAGTCGGAGCTAAAGCTACCGACCTACCAAACCTTTGACCTGTGAAGTTTTCAATGCTCAAAGATATTTCGGCTCATTGATTTGGGCACGCTGATGGTTGAATGTTTTGCACCGTCACCCCGTAGATACTGTGATGCTTGTCAAGCGCAGTGGAGTGCTGAATTGAACGGTTTGTTCGATTTAAGCACCCCAACGGCCACATGAATGAGCTTGCGCATCATGGCGCCGATGATCAGTTTGGGCGGTTTACCCGCACTGGCCAGACGGTCCCTGAAACACTTGCCCCAATCCGTTTTGTACAACGCTGCCATCGCTGGCATGTACAAGGCTTTGCGCACAAAAGCATGACCTACTTTGGACATTCGAGGTTTGCCTTTGACGCTGGAGCCAGACTCGTGCTGTCTGGGATCAAGCCCCACAAACGCCACTGCCTTGCGCGCATTGTCAAATTGCTCCGTTGAGCCGAAGTAGGCCAGCATGATGGCAAGGGTGCGCTCGCCAATGCCAGGAATGCTCTGGAGCAAGTCTCGCTTTTGGCGCAAATCCGGGTGCTTGTCTATGTGGTCTTTGATCAGCTTGGCCACAGCCTTGATTTCGGCGTTGAGCCAGTCAATATGGTTTTGAATTTGCGGCTGAACGGCTGCGTTAGCCACTTGCAGGCGATTGCTCTCTTGTGTGAGCATGTTTTGCAAGGCTTCAAGGCGAAGCACCAGGCTGCGCAGGACACGTTCATGAGGGGCGGGAGCCTTCCAGGGCTGGGGCAAGCGCTCTTTGCAAAAGTGAGCGATCAAGTTCGCATCGATCTTGTCTGTCTTGGACCGCATCAGGCGAGAGGCCCCATAAGACTTGATCTGAGCGGGATTGATGACGCTGACAGCGATGCCCTGATCGCAGAGGAACTCGGCCAAGGCCTCCCAATAGATGCCTGTGGCTTCCATGCAAACGTGCAGCTGGCTGAGCTGACAGGAGCTGACGCCATGGGCATCAAGCCAGGTGAGTAATTGGGCAAAGCCCTGAGCGTTGTTGGATAAAACTTTGTTGCGAACTTTGCCGTCGGGGCGAACCAACGCGCAGTCGAACTTGGATTTGGCGATGTCGATGCCAAGAAAATGTGTGTGCATAAGAAACTCGAAAGATCAACCTTGTGAATGCGGGCTCACACCAGAGGTGGGCCAAAGATACTGTCCGATCGTGGAACGAGGGTGAGTGCTTGGTGCAAAAAATCTACGTCACGGGCGGTAAAGCCCAAGGTCGGCAACGGCATCCAAGCACTCAGACCGAGGTGCCCCTCGGCCATGTCTTGAACATGTTTTAAAAGAAAAACACATTCAAAGGCATTGAGATAAAGCATACAAGGTCGGTAGCTTTAGCTCCGACAAGTGCCCACGCCGAAGCCAGCAAAGTCGGAGCTCAAGCTACCGACCTGCAAAACCTTTGCCCTTTGAAGTTTTCAATGCTCAAAGACGTTGTAGGTCGGCGGTCAAAGACCCCGACATGGACCTGTGCCGAAACCCATCCTGTCGGATTCTGCGAGTGGCGACCTGTGTGATGACATTTCTCACACATTTCTAACTTGAGCGTGCGGGATCAATAGGCCAAACACGCTTTGCAGCGATAGCAGTCGTTAACGAATGGCGACCATTCGCGGTAGCGATTTCAATAGCCCGGCCGACGATAAATCGCACTTCCGACATCAGGCCCTGCTCAGGCTACAGCCGCGCCTGTCATAGCCTTGAACGCAGCAACTTCTTCTAGCAGCCACTGGCGAAAGGCCAGCACCTGCGGTTTGTGCAGCGCGTCCGGAGGACAGGCGAGGTGGTAATCCCAAGGGCTTTTTACCGACACATTAAAGAGCCGCACCAACTCACCTGAGGCAATTTCCTGTGTCGCTACCACGTGGCGCACAAGCGCAATACCATCCCCGCCCATGGCAGAGCGCATGAGCAATGACAAGTCCTGAAATCGCACACCGCCGCTGGGCTCTGCAAGTTTCAACCCCACTGCCTGAAACCAGGGTAACCAGGGCTCGTCCGAGCGCAAGAGCTGAGCCGGCTTGAGTTGCTTCGGGGATGTGGGCAGCCGTCCCTGGTTGTATGCGGGGCTTGCCACCGGGTAATAAGAGTCACCCATCAGCCGCTCCACCACCAGGCCGGGGTACTGTCCTTGGCCAAAACGTATTCCGACATCCACGCCGTCGCGCACCAAGTCTTGCAACTGACCACTGGACTGCAAGACCAACTCCGTGTCCGGGTTCAAGTCAATAAATCTACCAAGGCGCGGGGCTAGCCAGCGTGACGCAAACGAAGGAGTTGCCGACACCGTGAGGCGCTTTTGCCGCGTCTCTTCACGCAACGTCTGGGCAGCACTCGCGATGTCTTGCAAGGCGTTGCGCACCGCTTGTGCAAACCTTGCACCGTGTGGGGTGATCGTCAAACGCTTGCCATTTCGCGTGAATAGCACAACGCCCAGGTCTTGCTCCAGCGCTCGAACCTGGTGGCTTACCGCGCCGTGGGTGACATGAAGCTCATCAGCAGCGCGGGAAAAATTCTGATGTCGGGCGGCGGCTTCAAAGGCGCGCAACGCGATCAGATGGGGCAATCGGTGTATATCCGTCATGAGCTTATGTGAGTTTGATTAGCAAGTATGTCAAAGATAAATCGTTATGCGCCTGAACACTGCACCGATAGACTTCTCGCATGTTTTATTTTTCGGACAACCCCATGTCACAGAGCCCGCTGGCCCTTTTTGTTGACCACCAGTTCACCAGTCCTTACGCCATGTCCGTGTATGTGAGTTTGCGCGAGAAAGACATTCCGTATGTAACTGAGCGCCTTGACCTCAATGCACAGCAACACCAGCAAACGGCGTACCGCCATCAGTCCCTGACCGCACGAGTACCCACGCTGGTGCATGAGGGATTCACGTTATCGGAGTCCAGCGCCATCAGTGAGTATCTGGAAGAGGTCTTTGCACCACCCGCCTATGCAGCGGTCTACCCACAAGACGTGCAACTGCGCGCCCGCGCCCGGCAAATCCAGGCCTGGCTGCGCAGCGACCTCATGCCCATTCGCACTGAGCGCGGGACGGACACGGTGTTCATCCAACCTACAGCAACCCCGCTGAGCGCCGCCGCGCTGCAAGCCGCTGAAAAACTGTTCAGGGTGGTCGAGCAACTGCTGCCAGCGCAGGCCAGTCACCTCTTTGGCAACTGGTGTATTGCTGACACCGATCTGGCACTGATGCTCAACCGCCTGGTCATGAACGGTGATGCAGTCCCTGAACGTCTCAAAATCTATGCCACTCAGCAGTGGCAGCGCCCAAGCGTTCAGCGCTGGGTGCAAGAGCAACGCACTTGATGGCCATTGACCCATGAGCACCTGCTACCTGCGCTACTTCATTGACCTGTTAAAGCTCAAGGAGTTCGCGCATGACGGGAAAATCTATTGATCCGGCCCTTTGAAGTCTGCAGGTTGACTTCAATTTTGCACCTTGTGGGAGCTAGCCCTGCTGGCGATCAGACGCGGCACAGACTTCATCGGGCCGAATCTATAAATTCCCTTTGTGGAGAAGTTTGGCGGCAAGCACCACGGCTACTTTCTACCCTCGGAAGGGGCGAACAACGTAGCCCTGGCGAAGTTCAGCGTCCCAAGCCTGGCGCTGCACGAAGAACACAGAGCCCAATCCATGCACGACCTGGAAAGTCGGGTGGCATTTCAATACGCAGCTGACACCCGCTGCGTCGTCAGCTACGAACGGCGCTTTTCCGGGCCAGTTATTGAGTCGTCGCGCCTCGTGGCCAATGATCGGTCGATGCAAGCACATCAATGTGCAGTTCTTGATCTGGCACGCTGAAGTTTGAAAAGTGTGAGTCATGTCATCACGTAGTTCGGCAATCGCAGAGTCCCACACTGTTGGCTTCGGCACAGGCCCATGTCGGGGTCTTCGACCGCCGACCTACAGCATCTTTGATGCGTTGCAAACTTCACAGGGCCGAGCATGCAGGCCTGTCCATCCGAAGCCACTTGGTTTGAAGTGGCACCACACGCCTGAACCCGTGGGTTTGACAGCGAACAGACCGCAGGCAGTCAGGGCGCTAACTTGATTCACCCTTTGCTCATTGGAGTGTGCATGCTGAAGACGAACATCCCAATCAAGGCGTGGTGGGGATTGTTCAAACAAGTTGCCAACGCATGGCTCGACGACTATGTGCCGAGCATGGGGGCTGCGTTGGCCTACTACACCATGTTTTCGCTGGCACCGCTGTTGCTGATCGTGGTGTCGGTGGCCGGTTTGGTGTTCGGTGAGGAAGCCGCTCGCGGTGAGATCCAGGCGCAACTGAGGGACCTGATGGGCGATGTCGGCGCGGGTGCCGTTCAAGGCCTGCTGGCCAGCGTGCGCGAACCCGCTGAGGGCTTGACGGCCACCGCCGTGGGCCTGGTGTTGCTGGTCGTCGGTGCGACCACCGTGTTTGCAGAACTGCAAGATGCGCTCGACCGCATCTGGGGCGTACCGGGACGCTTGCGAAAGAGCGGCTGGCTCACGCTCGTTCGCGCCCGTTTGATGGCTTTCGGCATGATTTTGGCCTTGGGATTTTTGCTCATCGTGTCGCTGGTCACCAGTGCCATGATCGCGGCCATGGGCCGAAGCCTCGACCCCGTCTTCGGTGGCTGGCAGGGTGTTGTGGAGGCAGGCAATGCGATCGGTGGCTTCCTGCTCGTGGCCATCATGTTCGGTCTGATCTACAAGGTCATGCCTCGCCAGCGTGTGCTGGTCTCCGATGTCTGGCTCGGCGCTTTGATTGCGACCTTGCTGTTTACCGGCGGCAAGTTCCTGATTGGCGCCTACATCGGTCGCAGCGGCGTGGCGTCGGGTTTCGGCGCAGCGGGCTCACTCGTGGTGGTGCTGCTGTGGGTCTACTTTTCAGCCCAGATCTTGCTGGTAGGCGCCGAGTTCACCTGCGCCTACGCCCGTACGTTCGGCTCCCACAAGATGCCAAACGCCTGAGCCTTCAGAATTCGGAACCCAATGCAATAGGCCGTCTCAATAGCTGAAATTAAAACGATCATTGGGATTCAGCAATCATCCAGCCATCCAACTTGCTGCTTGTCCACCTCTCCAGCGACCGTTTTCAAGGTGTTGAGTAAATGAATCCGATGGCCAACATGACCTGGCTTTAAGCCTGACATTCGCCAGGCCATACGGTGCAGTGTTGCGAAGTTGTCCGCCTCGCTCGCGGTGTCTCAGTCCTGCCGCAACAGCACCTCACCTTCAATTTCTACCGGGATGCCAAACGGCAATTCGGCCATGCCGACAGCGCTGCGAGCATGAGCGCCGACCTGCGGGCCAAACACTTCAAGGATCAGGTCGGTGAAGCCATTGATGACCGCGGGCTGGCGATCGAAGCCGGGTGCCGAGTTGACCATGCCGAGGATGTGCACCCAGGCCTCGATACGATCCAGACTGCCCAGCTCGCGCTTGAGGCTGCCCAAGATCGCCAGCGCCGTGAGTCGGGCGGCCGTGTAGCCCTGCTCCGCAGTCACTTGGGCGCCCACCTTGCCCAATGGCTGTGCCATGCTGCCGTCGCCCAACGTGGGGCCATGGCCTGAAAAAATAGCCCGCTGGCCAATCACGCGGACCCAGGGAAAGGGCAAGGTGGTGCCCGGGGGCATCTTCAGCGGCTCAGGCAAAACAAGGCCCAGTTGGGCCAGACGTTCATCGATGGCAGACATGCAATTCCTTTTCAAAGTGTTGGTGCGTGGGCACTGGCTCACGCGTTGAAGTTGACGGGCATGGCCTCAGGGTGCCGTACCCGACCAGGGATCGGCCACGCGGGGCCAGAATTGGGGGTCGCGGTGATGGAAGGGCAGCGCGGCGATGTCGGCCGTCAGTAACCCCGGTGAATCGGCGTACAGCACATCGCGAGCGAGCGGTGCGAAGGCGGCATGGAAGTGCTGCATGGACTTCACCACCACCGCGTGCTTGCCACGCAAGTCAATGCCCAAGCCGGTGAACAGATCGGTGCCGATGACCTGCTGGCAGCGCGAAATCAGCACCAGATCGATGCCTTCGGCCGTGCTCACCCAGGCCGAAGCACCCAGGGGGCTTTTGGCGCCGAAGGCGGTCTGTTCGTGGTTCTCGGCAAGCGCCCGCACGGTGACGCGCAAGTCCACGGGAGAACCCGAGGTGGGGCCGGACTTGCCCGCCACGCGCAGGGCCAGCGTCGACCCCAGGCCCGCCTCGAAGCACAGCTGCACGGCGCCCGGGTCCCACAAGCCACCAAGGGCCACATTCGGGATGCCGAACGAGAGGACCGCCTGCAGCGCAAAGCTGCTGTCGCCACGGGCACCGCCGCCCGGGTTGTCGGCCATATCGGCTACAACAATCGGCCCCGCCCCGGGCAATGGCGGTAACTCGGCCACACGTCGCATGGCGGCCTCCATGCCCAGCGGCGGCTGGTGCAAAGCGTGACGCAATGTCCACAGGCGCAGGCCAAGCTCTTTCGCCAGGCGGGTGGCCAGGGCTTCGTCACCGTCCGTGACCACCCAAAGACGTGCACCCGCCTCTGGCACGTCGCCAAACGCGAACCCGTGGGCGTGCGAGACCGACAGCACGCCGTTGCGTCCTTCGAGGGCCTGCAGTTCCCCGACAAAGCTTTTCAGGGGCTCGCGTGTGGTGGGCCAACTGCCCGCCATGCGGCAGTCCCAGACCGCGGTGACGGGGCGGATGCGGCGCTCGGCGGTGTCGATGGTCAGTCGCGCCACTTCAGCAGCGCGCTCGTCAATGTCAGTGTGTGGGTAGGCCTTGTAAGCCACCATCAACGTGGCATGCTGGACCATGCTGCGCGTGACGTGCCCATGCAGGTCCAACTCGACACCAATGGGCACCTCTGGGCCCACGATGCTGCGTGCACGCTCGAGCAGATCGCCTTCGCAGTCCAGGCAGTCCTCGGCCGTCATCGCACCGTGCAGCATCAGCATCACGGCCTGTACCGGCAGCGCGGCGCGCAAGTTGTCCAGTAACTCGTCGCGCAACTGCTCGTACACCGGCTGCCGAATGGGGCCGAGCGGCACGGCGGCGGCGAACAGGCCCTCGACCACTTCCCAGCCACGCGGCGAAACCACGCGGTGCACGGTCTCGATGGCGCTTAGATAGCCGCCTGGGTCGACGCCACTTGCTGGCCCTCGCCGGATGCCTTCGGTTTCGAAGGCACCCAGCCCGGTGGGGATCGGCGAGTAGGAGTTGTTCTCGGCCAGCAGGCCGGCTAGGAAGAGTTTCATCGGCAATGAAGTCGGGGGGCAATCCGGTCTGGGCGTCGGCTGCGACGTGCCCGTTTAGCTTGACAGCTATTTGTCAATGTGTCAATATTGTTTCTGAATTGGAAAATTAATTGAAAAATCAAGTGGACAACATCACCTCGCCGTCTGCAACATCGCCAGTGCCGCGCGGGGCTGCTGAGCCGCCGTGGCCGAGTGCTTCTATGGCGCAGGCTTTCGTGCTGGTGATGTTGGTGGCCGCCACGTTCTCTTTTGTGCACCGCTACGTGCCTTCGGTGCTGGTCGATCCCATCAAGCTGGAAATGGGCATCAGCGATGTCCAGTTCAGCCTGCTGCAGGGCACGGCTTTCGCGGTGCTCTACGGCGCGGCGTCTTTGGTGTGCGGGCTGCTTGCCGACCGCGTGCACCGCCGCAACCTGGTGGTGCTGGGTGTTGCGGTCTGGACCGTTGGCACGGTTCTCTTCGGCTTGTCCACCAGCTTCTCGGGCTTGCTCGCCAGTCGTGCCATGGTGGGCCTGGGGGAGGCCGTGTTGGGGCCTGCCAGTATTTCCATGCTGTGCGACTACTTCCGCCCTGAGCGTCGCGGCAGGGCCATTGCGGTGTCGCTCTTCGGTGCCACGCTGGGCAGTGCATTGGCCTTTGCTGCGGGGGGCCACATGCTGGAGGCGGCGGCTGCAGGCCAGTATGCCGGCCTGCCGTGGGTGGGCGATCTCGCGCCCTGGCGCCAGGTGGTGGTGTTGATGGGGGTGAGCGGGTTTTTGCTGGTGCCGGCCATCCTTGCTTTTCCGGAACCGCAGCGCCGCGCCCTGGCCGTTGCTGAACACGTGGGCAACCGGGCGCAGGAGTTGTGGTCCTTGCGCGACCGCATCGTGCTTGTGGTGCTGGCGGGTGCCACGGTGGCGCTGGCCGACTTCGGCTTCAGCATCTGGGCCACTGCGCTGCTGACACGGACGCATGGCTTCAGCGTGGCCGACGCCGGATCCATACTGGGAGCATGCATGTTGATCGCCGGCGTCGGCGGTGGATGGCTTGGCGGTGTGCTCTGCGACCGCGCACACGAACGCTCACCACTAACTGGACGCATCGACACGGTCGTGCGGGCCGCGATCGCCATGCTGCTGTCGGCCTGTTTGCTGCTGCTGCCTGGTGGTTGGGCTGCCGTCGCGGCCTTTGCCTGTTGGCAGGTGGCCGCCAATGCGGCCTATGTCGGCTGTGCTTCGACCTTGCAGGACCAGGTCAGTGGGCGCACCCGTGGCATTGCTGCGGCCTTGGCCTTGTGCATGTCGATCGGATGCGGCCTGGGCCTGGGTCCAACCTCGGTGGCAGCACTCAACCAGCAAATCGGTGGCGGCGGCGACGCTTTGTCTACCAGCCTGCTCATCGTGTTGCTCGTCGCTGGGGCGGCCACTTTGACTTGCTCCTGGTTGCTGCGGCGTCGTCTGGCCAAGCGGGGTTTGTCATCGGGCGATGCTTGATGCTAGGGATTAAGGTGGGAATGTCATGATGATTTGGAGTGCACAGCAATGATGCTTGAATGCGATGTGTTGGTGGCAGGGTCGGGCGCAGCGGGCCTGGCGGCTGCGGTGACTGCAGCCCACCAGGGGTTGCGCGTGGTGGTGGTGGAGAAGGCGCCCGTGTTCGGTGGAACCTCTTGCTTCTCTGCAGGTCTGGTCTGGATTCCAGGCAGTCGCCAAGCGCGCGCTGCCGGCATTGAAGACGACCCGGCGCTCGCGCTGCAGTACCTGCGCGGTGAGGGCGGTGCCTACACCGACGAAGCCAAGGCCGAGGCCTATGTGCGCCAGGCGGCTGACATCTTTGCGTGGTTCGAAGACCACACACACGTCAGCTACCACCTCTCTCCACTGTGGCCCGACTACCACCAAGGCGTGGCAGGCGCATCGCGCGGGGGCCGCTCGCTGGGGGCCAACCCGTTCGACGCGCGACGCCTGGGCCCGCGCATGCGCGACCTGCGCCCACCGCTGTCCAGCACCACGATCTTCGGCGGCATGATCGTTGGCCGTGAGGATCTGATTCACTACTACGGCATGTCCAAGTCCTGGCAAAGCCGTGGCGTGGTGGGCCGCAGGTTCTTGCGCTACGTGATGGATCGCTTGGGTGGGCATGGGCGCAGCACGCGGTTGTCCAATGGCAACGCCTTGGTGGCCATGCTCGCGCTCAGTGCTTTTGAGCGTGATGTCGATCTGCGGCTGAACACGCCGGTGCAGCAGTTGCTGGTGGAGGACGGCCGGGTCGCGGGCGCGATGGTGCAGACACCCGAAGGGCCTTGCGAGATTCGAGCGCGTGCTGGCGTCGTGCTCGCCTGCGGCGGCTTTCCGGCCAGCCCTGAACTGCGCGCGCGCTACTACAACCATGTCACGGCGGGCAAGAACCACCGCACCGCAGCGCCGTCTGGCAACACGGGCGACGCATTGCACTTGGCTGGTCAGGCAGGCGTTGCGATCAAAGATACGCAGCATCACCCAGCGGCCTGGACACCGATGTCACTGGTGCCGCAAGCGGATGGCACCGATGTGCCTTTCCCTCACTACAACGACCGCGGCAAGGCGGGCTACATCGCGGTGGACCGGCGCGGACGGCGCTTCATCAGCGAGTCCCTGTCCTACCACGACTTCGTTCCAGCCATGATCAACGCCTGCCGAGACGACGCCGAAGTGTGCAGCTGGATCGTCTGTGACAGCCGCGCCATCCGGCAGTACGGGCTCGGACGGGTGCCGCCCTGGCCCTTGCCCATCGGGTCTTTCGTTGGCAGCGGCTACCTCAAGCGCGGGCAGACGCTGGATGAGCTGGCGCAGGCCTGTGGCATCGATGCCACCGGCCTTCGTCAGACGGTGGCACGGCTGAATGCGGGTGCGGAACGCGGCATCGACGAAGAGTTCAACAAAGGAGCCGACGTCTATGAACGCTTCAATGGCAGCCGGGGCCATGCGCCCAATCCTTGCGTGGCAGCCATTGAGCAGGGGCCCTTCTACGCCGTGAAGGTGGTGCCTGGTGACATTGGCAGTTTCGTGGGTCTTCGGACCGACGAGCACGCCCGGGCGCTGGACGTGCAGGGTCAGCCCATCGAGGGCCTGTATGTGGCGGGCAACGACGCGGCCAGCTTCATGGGCGGCACCTATCCCGGTGCCGGCATCACCCTGGGCCCGGCAATGATCTTTGGCCACATCGCCGCCCGCCACGCAGCGCAGCGCCTGCACGTCGCCTGAGCACCTCGGAGACCACGCTCATGCTCATCGTCCATGGCAACGCCCACCGCCTGCACGACCCCAGCCCGGCCATGGCACGCGCAGGTCATCCGCCGAACTTCGACTTGGTCGATCGCGTCGATGTGGTGCTGGATGCCTTACGCGCCCCAGGGGCACACCAGCTGCAGCAGGCCGGCGACGCCGGCCTGGCACCCATCGCAAGGGTGCACCGAGCCGACTACCTGAACTTCCTGCAAACAGCCTGGGAACGCTGGCCGAACGACCGTGGTTCGGAACTGGCGTTGCCTCAGTTCTGGCCGGTGCAGGGAAGTCCTGCCGGCGGCATGCCGGCGCGCTGCCCGGACTCCGTCGTGGCCCAGCTCGGCTGGTTTGCCGGTGATGCCATCGCGCCCTTGATGGCGGGCACGTGGGCAGCAGCCTATGAGTCCGCTCAGGTGGCGTTGTCGGCGCAACGCGCAATGGCCGAAGGTGCCCGGTCGGCGCTCGCCCTGTGCCGCCCGCCAGGCCACCACGCAGGCACGGCACGCCTGGCCGGGTATTGCTACTTGAACAATGCGGCGATTGCCGCGCAGGCCTTCATCGACGGCGGTATGCGCCGCGTGGCGGTACTGGACGTGGACTACCACCACGGCAACGGCACCCAGGAGATCTTCTACGAACGTGCCGATGTGCTCGTGTGTTCCGTGCACGCCGACCCGGCCGAAGACTATCCCTACTTCGTCGGTCGTGCTGACGAAATGGGCACCGCCGCTGGCGAAGGCTTCAACCTCAACTGCCCGCTGCCCACTGGCAGCGACTGGGCAACCTGGTGTGAAGCGCTGGAGACCTGCTGCCAACGCATCGTTGCCTACGAGCCTCAGGCTCTGGTGGTCTCACTGGGCGTGGACACGCACCGTGACGACCCGTCCGGCAGCTTCAAGCTCGACAGCAGCCACTTCGTCCCCTTGGGCCGTCGCCTGGCTGAACTGGGGCTGCCGACGCTGTTCGTCCTGGAAGGCGGCTATGCGGTCGAGGTGCTGGGTGTCAACGTCGCGAATGTGCTGGCAGGTTTCGAGGGGAAAGAATCATGATTCGCGACATCGAGGACAGCGCGGCGGAGTTCATGGCCATCCGCCGCGACCTGCACGCACATCCTGAGCTGAGCTTTGCCGAAGAGCGCACGGCCTCCCGTGTGGCCGAGTTGCTAGAGGGCTGGGGTATTCCGGTGGTGCGAGGCGTCGGGCGCACCGGTGTTGTGGGCATTCTGCAGCGCGGCCAGGGCAAGCGCGCCATCGGCCTGCGCGCCGACATGGATGCGCTGCCTGTGGAAGAGCACAACCGCTTCGACCACGCCAGCCGTCACCCTGGCCGAATGCATGCCTGCGGCCACGACGGCCACACGGCGATGCTGCTGGCTGCGGCGCGGCACCTGGCCTTGCATGCCGAGTTCGACGGCACCATCGTGCTGATCTTCCAGCCTGCCGAGGAGGGCGGCACCGGCGCCCTGGCGATGATGGCCGACGGCCTGTTCGAGCGCTTTCCTGTGGATGCCGTCTTCGCTGCACACAACTGGCCGGGCCTGCCTGTGGGGAGTTTCGCGGTCAGCCCCGGGCCGATGATGGCGTCATGCAACGAGTTCACCATCGTTGTGCATGGCAAAGGTGCGCACGCAGCGATGCCGGATCAAAGCATCGACGCCATCCAGGTGGCTTTCCAGATCGGCACGGCGCTGCAGACCATCGTGTCGCGGAATGTCAAACCATCCGAGTCGGTGGTGCTGTCGATCACACAGGTAAATGCCGGAGACGCGCTGAACGTGCTGCCCGACAGCTGCCAGTTGCGCGGGACGGTGCGCTGCTTCTCGGTGCAGGCGCGCGACTTCGTCGAGGCTCGGATGCGACAGTTGGTGCAAAACATCGGTGCCGCCCACGGCGCGCGCTGCGAGATGGAATTCAAGTGCAACTGCCCACCCACCACCAACCATCCGGCGGAGACTGCCTTCCTGCAGGGCGTGCTGCGTGAACTCGTTGGGCCGGCAAACGTTCACACGTTCGAGCCGACCATGAGTGCAGAGGACTTCAGCTTCATGCTGGAGGCCAAGGCCGGTTGTTACTTCATGATCGGCAACGGCGATGGCGACCACCGCCATGCAGGGCATGGCCTGGGGCCTTGCATGCTGCACAACCCGAGTTTCGACTTCAATGATGCCCTGATCCCGATCGGCGCATCGGCGTGGGTGGGGCTGGCCCAGGCCTGGCTCGCACAGGAGAGAATGTGAATATGATGCAACGGGTTAACATTCAGCCGCACCAACCGTTGGTTTCTGACCCTCTGACCCAAGAATATGCATGAGCGACTCCGAGCTTGAAAACCTTAACCTGCCCGCCAGACCCGGGGCGGTGGTGCGAGCCGTGCGCGAGCAGCGCGGCTGGACACTGGCCGAAGTGAGCGAGCGTACGGGCTTGTCTGTTTCCACCCTCTCCAAGGTGGAAAACGACAAGATGTCGCTCACCTATGACAAGCTGTCGCGCATCAGCAAAGGGCTGGCCATCGACATCGGGCAGCTGTTCGCTGCGGGCTCAGCACCCAGCGAAGCAGCGCCTGCGCGGGCGCTCGCCTTTTCAGGGCGGCGCAGCTTGTCCCGCAGCGGCGAGGGCAGTGTCATCGATACGCCCAATTACGGACATGTGTACCCGGCTACCGAGCTGCTGAACAAGCAGATGGTGCCCATCTTCGGACAACCCAAGGCGCGCACGCTGGCGGAGTTCGGTGAACTCCTGCGCCACAGTGGCGAGGAGTTCTCGGTGGTGTTGGAAGGTGCAGTGATGTTCCACACCGAGCTCTATGCCCCGGTGCTGCTGCAGGCCGGCGACTCGGTGTACTTCGATAGCAGCATGGGCCATGCCTACCTGCGTGTCGGCGATGGCCCCTGCCGCGTACTGACCGTCTGCTCGGACGGGCCATCGTTGGCGGCAGCGGGTTATCCGCCAACGATGGATGAGCCACAGCTTGTGCGGGCTCCTGCTTCTCAGGATTCGGCCGCCCCTGCCTCGGCCAAGCCGCTTCCAAAAACCAAGAGCCGCAAGCGCTGAGTTTCACGGTGCCAAAGCCTGCTGGCGGTACTGCTACAGGCAGACAGTGCCGCGAGTCATCTCCACGCACTGGCCAGCCAGCCACACACGCACGCCGTCACCGCCGCGTTGGGCACCGGCATACAGCACGCTCGGACGGCCAATCTCCTCACCCATCTGCATCACGAGCCGGTTGCTCGGCGCACCGTCTCGCTCCAGAAGCAGACCTGCTAGAGCGGCCGTGGCGCTGCCACAAGCGGGATCTTCGGTCACACCATACAGCGGGCCGAAGACGCGCGACCGCAGCTGGTTGCCGTCGCGGGCGTACAGACACAGCATGAAGCGGCCCTGTGGCCCCAGCCAGCGGTCTGCCACCGCCCGGAATGCCGAGGCATCGGGCGCAGCGCGTGCCAGCACCTCCACGGCGACCTCGGCGCACACACAGTCCAGACCTACCGAGGCCACATCGGTTTGTCGGATATCAACCGCGTCCAGTCCGGCGCACGGTGCCAGGTCGGCAGCGTCAGGCGCGGCACTCAGCCTCAGCGCCTTGGGGGTCATCAGACGGCACATGCGCAGTTCGCTGCGGTCGCGCTCCACGTCGATTTCCACCAGTCCGCTGCCGCCCTCGAAGGTCAGGCGACCATGGGTGTCGCGCCCCTGCGCTGCCAGCATCCAGGCGGTGCCGATGTTGGGATGGCCGGCAAAGCCGATTTCTGCCGATGGCGTGAAGATGCGGACCTTGGCGGTATGGCGAGGGTCATCGGGCGGCAGCACGAAGGTCGTCTCGCTGAGGTTGAACTCGCCGGCCAGGGCCTGCATCGTCGCAGTGTCCAGGCCGCGGGCGTCGGCAATGACGGCTAGCGGGTTGCCGCCAAAACGGCGGTCGGTGAACACGTCCAGGGTGACAAACTCGTAGGTCTTGGACATCACACGGCTCCCCGGCGCTGGTCCGCGCTCAACATCGCAGATGCACGTGCAATCGCCCGCTGCAGCATCTCGGCAACCTGGTCGGCATCGCTGCGCGTCAGCATGAGCGGCGGTGAAATGCCCACGATGTCGTTCACGGGCAGGGGCCGGGCGAGCAGGCCTTCTTCCATGGCAAAGGCGGCCACCTGGGCCGAGAACTTCAGTGAAGCGTCAAGCCGCCGCCGGGGCGGGCCCTCGGCCACAAACTCCACGGCTTGGAGCAAGCCAGCGCCGCGCACGTCACCCACCAGCGGGTTGGCAGCCAGGCGCTCGCGCAATTGCTGAAGCAGGTAGGCACCCACCTCGGCGGCGTTCGCGCAAAGCCCTTCTTCCTCGATGATTTGGATGTTCGCCAAGGCTGCGGCTGCGCCCAGTGGGTGTGCCGAGTAGGTGTAGCCGTGCGCAAAGAAGCCGTGCGTTCGCGCGCCATCCTGCAGCGCTTGCCAGACCTTGGGGCCGACCAGCGCGGCCGACAGCGGGGCATAACCGCTGCTCAATCCCTTGGCCAGCGTGATGAGGTCGGCCTCGATGCCATAGCCGTCGACGGCCAACAGATGACCCACGCGTCCGAAGGCGGTGATCACCTCGTCGGCGATCAGCAACACGTCGTACTTGCGAAGCACGCCCTGGATGGCTTCCCAGTAGCCAGGCGGTGGCGGCAGGATGCCGCCAGAGCCGACGACTGGCTCAGCAATGAAAGCGCCAACGGTGTCGGGGCCTTCCTCCAAGATGAGCCGCTCCAGTTCGTCGGCGCAGCGTTGAGAGAAGGCGCGCGGGTCGACCTCCGGAGCCCAGAAGGCATCCGGGGCGATCGTGTGCTTCACCAATGCGAAGGGCAGGTCGAAGCCGCTGTGGTAATTCGGCAGCCCGGTCAGGCTTGCCGTCATCGTGGTGGCACCGTGGTACCCGCGCTGGCGCGCAATGATCTTCTTCTTTTGGGGCTTGCCGATGACGTTGTGGTAGTACCAAACCAGCTTGATCTGGGTCTCGTTGGCGTCCGAACCCGAGAGGCCAAAAAAGACGCGCTTCATGCGTCCGCCTGTGAGCGCGATCAGCTTCTCGGCCAGCAGGATGGCCTTCGGGTGCGAGGCACCCGCGAAGATGTGGTAATAGGGCAACTCGCTTGCCTGCTCAGCTATGGCGTCGACGATGGCTTGTCGGCCATAGCCCACATTCACGCAGTACATGCCAGACATGCCGTCGATGACTGAGCGTCCATGGGCGTCGGTGACGCGAATGCCCGATGCACTTTGCACGATGCGCTGCCCCGGAACCCGGCCGGCGGCAAAGTCGTCGGCGCGGGTGAAGGGGTGCAGCAAGGAGTCGCGATCGCGCTGCTCCAGCGAAGGGGTGACCGGGTGGCTGTCATTGACCATGTGGGGGCTCCTGGGGAAAAATAGTTTCTGTTTTGGAAATATAACGTCAGACAATATCGCTTGTCTACGCTGGCTGCGCCCGCGCTTTTGCTCAGAAGTGGCCTTTCCAGCAGCCGATTGTGTCAGAGTTTTCCATAATAGATAAAGTATTGACATCTTGGAAAATATTCGTCAACAATGAGCTTTCTTTGAAAGGATGGAACCCATGACCCACTTTGCTCCCCTTCTTCGTCTCTCGCCAGTGGCGCTCGCCATCGCCATGCTGGCCCCCTGGTCGGCGCATGCCCAACAAGGTGATCCGGCGCAAACCGGGTCAGGCAGTGGGCAAGCGGCATCGGCCACCACCAGCTTAGAGAGGGTTGAAGTTACGGCGTTGAAAACTCGCCAAAGCCTGCAAGATGTGCCCGCATCCGTCACTGCACTGACGGCCGACGATCTGGCCCGCTCCGGTCTCGTGAACTCAGCCGATCTTCAGCAGAAGGTGCCTGGCCTGAGCCTGTCCTCCGGTGGTCGCGAGACGAACCTGGCCATCCGCGGCGTGTCCAACAATGTGCGCAGCATCGGCGCCGATCCGTCCAATGCCGTGCACCTGGACGGCGTCTATCTGCCGCGATCCAGCATGGCGTTGACCGAACTGTTCGATCTGCAGCGTGTCGAGGTGCTGAAAGGCCCGGAGGGCACCTTGTATGGCCGCAATGCGACGGGTGGCGCCATCAACGTGGTGACGCGTGCACCCACTGCCAAGCCCAGTGCGGAAGGTTTCATTGGTTCCGGCTCACTGGGCCTGCGTCGCACGCAGGTGGCGGTGGGCGGCGGCACGGACGATGTGTCCGGTCGCCTCGCAGTGGCCTACACAAAAGACGACGGTTACACGCGCAACCTGAGCACGGGCACGGGCCTGGACGACAACAACTTCAAGGCTTTCCGCGGCAAGTTGCGTGTGGCGCTGGGCGGGAAGTCTGATCTCACTCTGATGGCCCAAGCGTCCGAAGACAAGGGCACGATCGGCTACGGCGTGTCCACCGACACCGCGATCACCGGGCCGTTGTACCCGTACTCGCTGGGTGATCCCGACTACCGACTGACTGGGGCGGACCACCGCACAAATGCCCGCAACATCCGTCTGGACTCCCCCGTCACCAGCTCGCGCAAGACCAGCGTCATGGCGGCCACCGTGAACTGGGACCTCGGCCCAGTCGGGTTCAAGTCCATCACCGGATTCACGAGTTTCACCAGCGGTGACCGCAATGACGTCGACTGGACCGGCGCCAAGCTGGAAACGCAGGACACCACCACCGACGTCAAGTCCACTTCGCAGGAATTCCAGCTCTACAGCCAAGGGGATGGGCCCCTGGAGTGGACAGCAGGCGTCTTCCTCTACCGCGACAAGGGCACCGAGACGCTGGACTGGCTGGGTTATGGACCCATCAACTGCGGCGTGCCGGGCAGTTGCACCTTCGCACGCCAGACGGTCAAGAGCAGCGGTCGTTCAGAAGCCGTCTTTGGCCAGATGACCTATCGCTTCACGCGCGAGTGGTCTGGCTTGCTGGGCGCACGCTACAGCCGCGACAGCAAGGATGGCGATGCAACCAACCGCAGTTCCGGGGCGAACTTCATTGGCGACGTCAGCTTCTCTTCGTTCACACCCAAGGCGCAACTGCAATGGACGCCAGCGAAGGGGCTGATGGCATATGCCGGCGTGTCCAAGGGCTTCAAGAGTGGCGGCTTCAACTTTGGTTCCGCCGGGATTGAGAAGTTTGAGCCCGAAAGCATTGTGGCAACCGAGGTCGGCGTGCGCAGCACCTTGATGGGCGGGGCCCTGTCGCTGAACGCCTCTGCCTTCAATTACGACTACACGGACCTGCAGTTGAGAACGGCTGTGCTGTCAGGGCCGAAACCCATTGTCAGGGTCACCAACGCCTCCAAAGCCAAAGTTCAGGGCCTTGAGCTGAGCGCCGATCTGGCGCTGGGCGCGGGCTTCGGTGGCGGCCTGTCGGCCGCCTACATCGACAGTGAACTGCTGAGCTACGTGTCCCCATCGACGAAACGCGAGCTCAGCGGTATGCCCTTGCCGCTGACACCCAAGAGCAGCGGCTCGGTCTGGCTGGACCACAAAGTCGCGATGTCCGGAGGGCAACTGCGCAGCCACCTCGAGTACAACTACCGCAGCAGCGTGGTCTTCCCGTTGACGCTGGACCAGGCGAACAACAAGGGTGAGGCCTATGGACTGGTCAACGCATCGCTGCGCTGGACGGCCCCGAGGGACGCGTGGTACATGCAGGCCGGCGTGCGGAACGCCACCGACAAGCTCTACCGCACGATGCGCGCCGACTACACTTTTGGCGGCGTTGTAGAGAGCTTCGGTGCGCCGCGCACCGTTGAGTTCCGGCTCGGCTTCAAGTACTGATGGCCCTCAACGAACCCTGTCACGACCAGGCAAGAGCATGACCGAACCGTTTGACAAACCGAGGGGGCTGATGGGACTCGAGTTCGTCGAGTCCGCATCACCCACTCGCGATGTACCGCATGGCCTCCAGCTGGATGCGGTGCCAGTGGATGCGGAACAGGTGCGCGCCCTGCCGGGCGATCACATGCAGCGCCTGCTGCCCCCTCCGCAGACGGTGTTGATGAATGCCTATCCGGCGGGCGACCCGAGCTGGCTGCAGATTGACTCGACCTACCCCGAGCAGATGAGGCAGCGCTTGGCGCTGCTGGCAACACGGCGCACCTGGGTGGTCGACCGGCTGGACTCGCAGACGGTCTTGCTGGCCGAGACCGAGTTGCGTGATCGCGTCGTGCAGTGGCTCACAACGCAGCATCCGCTCGCGTTCAGCCGGCAAGGCGATCACGTCACTTGCCATCTGACTGGTGTGGTCGTCGATGTCGGTCCGCAGGGCGCGCAGCCGATGGTTGCCGTGGCGGCACTGACCACCGAGGATTTCCTGCTCATGCTGCCCTCAGAAACGGATGCGCAGGGCCAGGTCACCTACCGTCTGATGAGCGGCGCACTGCTGTTTCCAAACGGCTGGTCGTTGCGCAGTTACTTCGATCGGCCTGACCCAGGTCCAGAGCACGAGCAACAGCGCGCGCAGTGGGAAGAGGACCGCAACTTGAGCCACGAACGGGCGAAGCTGGGTCGGACGACACGGGAGATTCACCAGGGCAGCGTGCCGCAATACGAGGCCCACCTCGCAACATCGGTAGACCGTGCGTTTCATGCCATGCGACCTGAACGGGTGGTCTGGAGGCGAAACTGGGGTCCCCACCTGTCGCCTAGGCTGTTTCGACATGCCGATGCGCTGGACCTGGTCCCACCGATGACACCTGAACGACTGCTGGAGCAAGGATTCATCCGTTCCGAGCACCAGACGCTGGTGAAACTGCCGCGCAGTGCTGCGATCGCGTTCGGACTGAAGAACTATCTCTGGCCCGTGCGGGACATGTTGGCGGATCCGCAGGTCCGCAGCGCCCTTGAAGTTGCCGCGCAGCGCACGTGGCCCGAGACCCGCGAGTACATGAGGGGGCGCCACGAAGTCCTGATGGCCTTGCTGGGTATGTCGGCTGACGGCAACGCTTAGTCGCGCATGGGCACTCAATCCACCTCCACCGAGATACAGCTTGGGTGGGACTTCAGGCCAGCATTAGACAGACCGCGCGAATGCACGGGCAGTTTGATGAGTCAGGTGAAACACTCCTTCGATCCGACAGGAATACTGAACCCCGGGAAAATATTGAGCGTGTCGAGTGAAAGAAGAGATTGAATCTGTTTGGATTCACCACAAAAAGTCGCATTTTGGGCGACCCATCCGAGTGCAAAAGAAGTTTGAATTTCATTTTATAAAGGAGATCGTCATGGAGACAAAAATTAACGTGTGGATACGCACCTGGGCCTTGGCACTCGGATTGGTATTTGCTTCAATGGTCGGCATTTCAACCAATGCGTTAGCCCAATCCGCTGCACCAGCAGCTGGGCCTGCGACTGCAGTGTCCCAGACGGCGCAAGTGACACCACAAAAGGCTGAAACCCCGGCAGCCGCCGACAACCCCTATGGCATGGCTGCTGTCTGGACAACTTCGGACTCTGTTGCAAAAGGCGTGCTGTTGATCCTGGTCATCATGAGCATGGGCAGTTGGTACATTTTGGCTGTCAAGGTTCTTGAGCAGCGCAAGGTGGCTCGTTTGGGTCGTGAAGCAGTCGAAAAATTCTGGAGTGCCAGCTCCCTCGCGCAGGGAGCCTCTGCTTTGACCCAGGACAGTCCTTATCAGTTCATTGCTGCTTCTGGTCTGGAAGCCAGCAAAAAACACGGTGGACTCATGAGCCCCATTCCCATGGCGGACTGGATCAGCATGAGCATGCAGCGCGCCGTTGACCGGGTGAACCGCGAAATGCAAAGTGGCCTGTCCTTTTTGGCCACCGTCGGTTCGGTTTCTCCCTTCGTCGGTCTGTTTGGTACTGTGTGGGGCATCTACCACGCGCTGTCGGCCATTGGTATTTCTGGCCAGGCCTCCATCGATAAGGTGGCTGGCCCCGTGGGTGAGGCCTTGATCATGACCGCCATCGGCTTGGCCGTTGCCGTCCCCGCCGTGTTGGGCTACAACTGGCTGGTCAATCGCAACAAAGATGTCATGGATGACGTGCGCAGCTTCGGCCATGACTTGAATGCCGTGCTTGTGGCTTCCACCTCAGCCAAGAACTAATTCATTGCATACCGTACGCAAAAGGGTGGCGCTATGTCGATGAACGTAGGAAGTCCAGACGGAGATGACGGGGCAGTGATCTCAACCATCAACACCACGCCCCTTGTGGACGTGATGCTGGTCATGCTCATCATCTTTCTGATCACCATACCCGTGGTCACTACATCCATTCCGGTTTCTTTGCCCAAGGAACGGGTGGAGATTCGGCAATCCAAACCAGAAAACATCATCATTTCAGTGGACACCATGGGTGGCATCTACTGGTATGACCAGAAAGTGGCCAACGTGGAAGCACTGGTGGACAAGTTGAAGAAAGTGTCCACCGTCACCCCACAGCCCGAAGTGCAAATTCGCGGTGATATGGCGTCACGTTACGAAGGCGTTGGCAAGATCTTGTACGCATGCCAGCGTGCCGGAATTGTCAAAGTGGCCTTCATCACTGAACCACCACCTCTGGGAGGCTAAGCATGGCCATGAACATAAGATCCGGTTCTGGCGCTGGCGATCCAGAAGTGATGATGGACATCAACACGACGCCATTGATTGACGTGATGCTGGTGCTGCTGGTGATGCTGATCATCACCATTCCGATTCAGTTGCACTCGGTCAATCTGGATATGCCAGTAGGCACACCACCGACCAACAGCATCAAGCCTGAAAAAATCCAAATCGACATTGATGAAAACAGTGTGGTTTATTGGCAAGGTCAGGCGGTGTCCGCAGAGCAACTGGAAGCCAAAATGGCCTCCATTGGTCAATTGGTTTCACAGCCCGAGGTGCATATCCGGCCTAATAAGGCTTCGCAATATGCCGTCTTTGCCAATGTCCTGTCCACGTCCAAACGAAAGGGACTGACAAAGATGGCCGTGATTGGAAGTGAGCAGTTCGTCCAATGAATACACGCTCTGGCTTGCATCCGGTCTACAAACCGAAGGACCCCTCGCGGCGCTACAAAGGCATCGCGATTGTGGTTGCACTGCACATTTTGATTGGCTGGGCCATCGTCTCGGGCACGGCCAAGAACGCGCTGGTGGCTTTGAAAAAGCCACTCGAAGCGGTCGTGATCCAGGAAGTCATCATTCCACCGCCGCCTCCACCACCACCGCCGAAGCCAATCAAACCACAAGAGGTGCCCAGGGTCGAAGCGCCACCGCCTCCGTTTGTGCCTCCGCCTGACGTTGCGCCCCCCGCAACGTCGACTGCACCGGTGGTTCAATCAGTTTCAACTCCTCCGCCAACGCTTCCAGTGATTGCCCCGCCAGTGTTACCGGCGCCACCCAAG
Source organism: Limnohabitans planktonicus II-D5 (assembly GCF_001270065.2). Classification (GTDB taxonomy): domain Bacteria; phylum Pseudomonadota; class Gammaproteobacteria; order Burkholderiales; family Burkholderiaceae_C; genus Limnohabitans_A; species Limnohabitans_A planktonicus. The sequence goes on along the minus strand of NZ_LFYT02000020.1, from coordinate 60,477 downwards.
CCGGCCCCCAATCGATCGGATATCAGAGTGGCCTGCCCGACTCAAGTTCAACCGGAAATGCCTCGAAGGGCGATTCAGCATGGAACTGAAGGGGTCGTCAGAGCGCAAGCTCTGATCAAAGAGGGTGCTGTCAAGGAGGTGACGATTCTGTCTGGACCGAGCGTTTTTCACGCAGCAGTCAGAGCGGCGATGCTGCAATACAAGTGCACAGCCGAATCCGGTGAAATCACCGCGACCCAGGAGTTCGTTTTCAAGAATGAGTGATGAAGCGCAAATGTTGCGTTGAGTTTCAGCAGGCAGCCCCTGACGCAGGCCGATGCCATTCGGCTTGCGATTCGGGCACCACTGTGATTAAGGGTGCAAGCGGACCACCACACGCCGAATTGCCGTCGGTAGCCGACCCAAAGCGGTATTTGTTTTGAAAGAGATGAAGACTGCTTCTAGCCAGAACAACGTCGATCACCACCGACCGTTTCTACACGATCCGGAGCAGTCTATCTTCTGATGACCTTGGATAATTTCATCAAAAAGTCGCGATGAAAAGTGCAAAAAAAATCGCAACAAGCAAGCAGGCAATCACGAAGGTAAACCAGGGGCTAACAGGCTCAGCCTGATTGACATCGACTTCCTCGGAAACGATCACACTGCGCTCATTCATTGGATATCTCTGCAAGTAAAAGTGGAGGTGGCTGAGTAATGGTCAATCGATCAAGATGCCATGCAATTCAAAATTTTAAAATGTTGCGCATGTGCTGGTCAACGTGCTGATGAGCCACCATTTACCCTTACGTTTGCCCAGTGATGAAAAATGCTCGGGCAGAAAGCAACGATCTCCGCGATTTCCTGAGGCCTTGCCATCCTCCCCATTGCATGCATCTGGGCAATGCTTTGACGCTCATCAGCGGTGCGATCTTTCAGAAGGGGTGTATCGACATAAGCTGGTTCAACCGTATGGATGCGCCGCCCTGTTCGTGCATAGTCCAGGATGGCTTATTTGATCAGGCCCACAACACCATGTTGGATGGCAACATATGCTGCTCGACCGGCCATGCTGTTGAGTCCCAGAATCGACGACAAGCTCACTGTGTCACCGCTACCACTGGCCAAAATCGCTGGAATTTCACTGCGCAGGCAATAAAACATGCCAGTCAGATTGAGATCCAGAACAGGCTCCAGACTGCCCGATCGGTACCAGCAACTTGAGCTTTGGGCGACGGAATATCGGGGCTGTTAACCGCCACATGCAAACCACCCCAGCTACTCAATACTTGCTGTACGGACTGATCAACCGAGTCAGCTTTGGTATTGATTAGGCTCTGTGAAGATTTCAATGCTCAAGGGTGTTGTCGGCGTTCAAAGATCCTGAAATGGGCCTGTGCCGAAACCCATCATGTCGGACTCTGCGAGTGCCGACCTACAAGATGACATTTCTCACGCATTCCAAACTTCAGCGTGCCGGAGCAGAAAGAACATGCCCCCGTGATCACCCTGATGCCAACCCTACCCAAAATTTGTATGATGACCTGATCAATTCGAATCAGGACACCCCATGCAACGCAGAAACTGGATCGCGGCAGCGGCCGTATGCCTAGCCGCTTCGCCATTTATGGCCAGCACCGCTTCGGCCCAAGCCTGGCCCACCCGCCCCATCAAGCTGGTGGTGCCTTTTCCGCCCGGTGGCCTGATTGACAACATGGCCCGTCTGGTCGCGCCCAAGCTGGCGCTGGAGTTGGGCCAGTCCATCGTCATTGACAACAAGCCCGGTGCGGGTGGCAACCTGGGCGCGGCCGAGGCGGCGCGTGCGGCGGCCGATGGCTACACCTTGCTCATGGCCTCGCCGCCGCTCACCATCAGCCCGGCGCTGTACAGCAAACTGCCTTACAAGCCCGAGCAAATTGTCCCGGTGGCCCTGCTGGGCCGCGTGCCCAATGTGCTGGTGGTCAACCCGGCTTCGGGCATCAACACGGTGGCCGAACTCACGGCGCTTGCCAAGTCCAAGCCGGGCCAGCTCAATTACGCCTCGAACGGGCAGGGCACCTCGCTGCACCTGAGTGCGGAGTTGTACAAAAGCCAGTCGGGCGCGTTCGTCACGCACATCCCTTATCGCGGCGCGGCCGCAGGTCTCACGGGCCTGATGGCGGGCGAAGTGAACATGATGTTTGACAACCTGCCCTCGGCGCTGGGCCTGATCAACGGCGGCAAGCTCAAGGCCCTGGCCGTGACCACGCCCCAGCGCAGCAGCGCTTTGCCCCATGTGCCCACCATGGAAGAGGCCGGCATGAAGGGCTATCAGGTGTTTGCCTGGTTTGGTGTGGCCGCGCCTGCGGGCCTGCCTGCACCGGTTGCGCAAAAGCTGGAACAAGCGCTGGAGCGTGTGGCCAAGCAGCCCGAAGTCCAGGCCGCCATGCAGAAAGCCGGTGCCGAGCCGACCTGGGTGAACGCCCAAGGCATGGCCAGCTTCATGCAGGCCGACACGGCGCAATGGAAAAAAGTGGCGAGCTTCGCCAAGATCACTTTGGATTGACCCCCACGCTTTGCCAAGCGGGGTGCAGCGATTGACACGGGAGAGATGAGATGACGACAGTCGGTTTGATTGGTTTGGGGGCCATGGGCTCGGGCATGGCCGCATCGCTGCGCCGCGCCGGGCACAGCGTGCAGGTGTTTGATGTGCGCCGCGAGGTGGCCGCTGCGTTTGCCAAAGAGGGCGGCACCGCGCACGACTCGCTGGCCTCGCTGGGCGCGGCGTGTGACGTGATCGTGTCGGTGGTGGTCAATGCCGCGCAGACCGAAGCCGTGTTGTTTGGCGATGGCAGCACCCCGGGTTGCGCGGCCAGCATGAAGCCGGGCAGCGTGTTCGTGATGTGCTCCACCGTGGACCCCAACTGGTCGGTGGCTTTGGAAGAGCGCTTGGAAGCCATGGGTCTGCGTTATGTGGACGCGCCCATCTCGGGTGGCGCTGCCAAAGCGGCATCCGGCCAGATGACCATGATGACAGCGGGCAAGCCTGAGGCCTATGCGCTGGCCGAGCCCTTCTTGAACGCCATGGCTGCCAAGGTTTACAAACTGGGCGACAGCGCAGGCGCGGGCAGCAAGGTCAAGATCATCAACCAGTTGCTGGCGGGCGTGCACATTGCCGCTGCAGCCGAAGCCATGGCGCTCGGCTTGCGCGAGGGTGTGGACCCGGCCGCTTTGTACGAGGTGATCACGAACAGTGCGGGCAACAGCTGGATGTTTGAAAACCGCATGGCCCATGTGTTGGCGGCCGACTACACGCCGTTGTCGGCCGTGGACATTTTTGTGAAGGATTTGGGCATCGTGCTCGACATGGCGCGTGCCAGCAAGTTCCCGCTGCCACTGTCGAGCACCGCGCACCAGATGTTCATGCAGGCCAGCACAGCGGGCTTTGCCAAGGAAGACGACAGCGCGGTCATCAAGATTTTCCCGGGCATTGAGTTGCCCAAAAGCGCAACTCAACTTTGATTCGTTTGCAGGAGCCAGCCTGTTGGCGATGGCTTGCGGTCCACGGGGGATCGCTTGCAGGCAAGCTCCTACACATCTACCCCTCTTGCCATCGTTTGAAACAATAGCCAAGGACATGGACATGCCGAATAACGCTTGCTTGAAACTCGGATGCATCGCCGACGACTTCACCGGTGCGACGGACCTCGCCAACAACCTGGTGCGCTCGGGCATGCGGGTGGTGCAAACCATTGGCGTGCCCACTGGGCCACTGGCCACCGATGTGGATGCGGTGGTGGTGGCGCTCAAGTCGCGCACCATTGCGGCTGCTGAGGCCATCGCGCAGTCGCTCGACGCCTTGAAGTGGTTGCAGGCCCAAGGGGCGCAGCAGATTTATTTCAAATACTGCTCGACCTTTGACAGCACGCCCGAAGGCAACATCGGCCCCGTGACCGAAGCGCTGATGGACGCGCTGGGCACGGACTTCACCATCGCCACCCCCGCCTTTCCGGACAACGGCCGCACCGTGTTCAAAGGTTACCTGTTCGCGGGCAATGTGCTGCTCAACGAATCGGGCATGCAAAACCACCCTCTAACGCCCATGCAGGATGCGAACCTGGTGCGCGTGATGCAAGCACAAACGAAACGCAAGGTGGGCCTGATCGACTACAAAACCGTCGTCCTTGGCGCGGCGGCCATCCGCGAACGGATTGCCGCGCTACGTGCCGAAGGTGTGGGCGTGGCCGTGGTGGACGCGACCAGCAACGACGACCTGCATCTTCTGGGGCCTGCCTTGAAGGACATGCCGCTGGTGACCGCCGGTTCGGGCGTGGCGATTGGCCTGCCCGCCAACTTTGGTCTGGAGCCTTCTTTGCAAGCCAGCCAGTTGCCAGCGGCTGGTGGTTGGCAAGCCGTGGTCTCGGGCAGTTGCTCTTTGGCCACCAATGCGCAAGTGGCGCACTTCAAAGCTTCCGGCCGCCCCGCGATGGCGATCAACCCTGCGGCGCTGATGCACGGCCAAAGCGACGCGGTTGTACAGCAGGTGCTGGCTTGGGCCGCGCCGCTGCTCCAGGACGGCCCGGTGCTGGTGTATTCCACCGCCGAGCCCGAGGCCGTCAAAGCCGTGCAGACGCAGTTGGGTGTGGCCGAGGCGGGCGCTTTGGTTGAACACGCGCTGGCCGCTGTGGCGCGTGGCTTGGCCGATTTGGGCGTGAAGCAGCTGGTCGTGGCGGGCGGCGAGACCTCGGGCGCTTGTGTGCAGGCGCTGGGCGTTGCGCAGTTGCAAATTGGCCCACAAATCGACCCCGGTGTGCCGTGGTGCCATGCACCTTCAGGTGTGCACATCACGCTCAAGTCAGGTAACTTCGGCACCGAAGACTTTTTCAGCAAAGCCTTTGGGGTGTTGCGTTGAACGCTCCCCAACGTCGGGGTCTTCGACCACCGACCTACAGGGCAAGCTATCTTGTAGGTCGGCACTCGAAGAGTCCGACATGGTCGTGACACAGAGTTGGATGTCGTCGGTGTGATGCAGGCAATACGCAAACGCAATTTCAGCGTAGCGCGTGCGCATGTCAGGGCAGGGCATGTCAGGGCAGGCTATCTTGTAGGTCGGCACTCGAAGAGTCCGACATTTTGAAAGAGTCCGTATTTTTGAATGCTGCAACGAGTTTTGGAGACCTCGCATGAATGAATCCCAAGCACGCGAAGAGATCTGCCGCGTGGGCCGCAGCTTGTTTGAGCGGGGCTATGTGCACGCCACGGCGGGCAACATCAGCGTGCGTCTCGATGACGGCTTTTTGATCACCCCCACCGACGCCTGTCTGGGTTTTCTGGACCCGGCACGACTGGCCAAGCTGGATGTGCAGGGCAAACAAGTCAGCGGCGACAAGGGCAGCAAAACCATCGCCTTGCACCGCCAAATTTACGCCGCTGCTTGCGAAACCGATGCGGACACACGTTGCGTCATCCATACCCACAGCACGCATTGCGTGGCGCTCAGCCTGAACGCCGTCGGTCCTGAGTTGCTGGCACCCATCACCCCCTACTTTGTGATGAAAGTCGGCCATGTGCCGCTGTTGCCCTATCACCGCCCCGGCAGCACTCAGGCGGCGCAAGAGGTGGCCGACCTGATCCGCAGCCATGCCGCGCAAGGCACACCCATTCGCGCCGTGATGCTGCCGCGTCTGGGGCCCAATGTGTGGCACGACACGCCTGCGGCCGCCATGGCCACGCTCGAAGAACTCGAAGAAACCGCGCGGCTCATGCTGTTGGCCACCCACACCACGCCATTGACCGCCAGCGAACTGGAGGAACTGCGCCAGACCTTTGGCGCGAAGTGGTGAGCGCTGCCATGGATCGCTTCGTACCTCGCGATGACGTGGCGGTGTGTAGCCTCCCGCCTCGCGATGACGCTGGTTTTGTCATTGCGAGCCAAGCGCGGCAATCCATGCGTGTCGTCCATCACCATCAACACTGACCGAAAGAAAACCCATGCCCCGTTTTGCCGCCAACCTCTCCATGATGTACCCCGACCTGCCATTTCTGGACCGCTTTGAAGCCGCGGCCAAAGACGGTTTCAAGGCCGTGGAGTACTTGTTTCCCTACGCATTCCCAGCACAAGAGCTGGTCGCCCGCTTGAAGGCCAACGGCTTGCAGCAGGTGCTGTTCAACACGCCACCCGGTGGCACCGACAGCGCGAGCTTCACCCAAGCTTGGGAGAGCGGCAGCCGGGGCACGGCCAGTGTGCCCGGGCGCGAAGCCGAGTTCAGGGTCGGTATAGAACAAGCTTTGGTGTATGCCGATGCGCTGAACTGCCCGCGCATCCACGCCATGGTCGGCTTGCGTGCATCAGGCGCAGAAGCTGAAGCGGCCGACGCCACACTCATCAGCAACTTGCAATGGGCCGCCGTCGAAGCCGCCAAGGCCGGGCGCGATGTGCTGATCGAGCCGATCAACACCCGCAGCGTGCCGGGCTTTCACCTCAACCGACAAGACCACGCACACCGCATCGTGCGTGCGGTGGGCGCAGACAACGTCAAGGTGCAGATGGACCTGTTTCATTGCCAGATCGTCGAGGGTGACTTGAGCGCCAAGATTGCCCAGTACCTGCCCACGGGTCGGGTGGGGCATTTTCAGATTGCCGAAGTGCCGCACCGCCACGAGCCGGGCACGGGCGAGGTGAACTGGACACACATCTTCCAGACGATTGACAAAGTCAGCGCCGAATGCGGTTGGGACGGATGGATTGGCTGCGAGTACAACCCGGCCGATGCGTCGGCGGGCGGTACTTCACGCGGCCTGGGCTGGGCGCGCGGCTATTTATGAGCACGCAGATTCGAACAGGGGTGCGATCAGGGCTGAGCACAGAGCAGCGCCCATACATCCGGGACGCTGAAGTTTGAAATGTGTGAGAAATTTCATCTCGTAGGTCGGTACTCGCAGAGTCCGACATGATGGGTCTCGGCACTGGCCCATGTCGGGGTCTTCGACCGCCGACCTGCAACATTTTTGAGTATTGAACACTTCATAGGGCCGAATCAAAAATATGACATGGCAGATGCAACTTACCTGATCTGGGCAGGGCTGGCGGCGGCCCTGGTGGGCCTGTCCAAAGGCGGCTTGCCCACCGTGGGCATGCTGTCTGTGCCCATTCTTTCGCTGTTCATGTCCCCGGTCAAAGCGGTGGTGATGCTGCTGCCGATTTACATCATCTCTGACGCGGTGGGCTTGTGGCTTTACCGCAAAAACTTCAGTGCCATCAACCTGAAAATCCTCATACCCGCAGGCGTGGGCGGGGTGCTGGTGGGATGGCTCACCGCTTCGTTGGTGTCGGACACGGCCGTGAAAATGATGATCGGCCTCATGGGCGTGGGCTTTGTGCTCAACGCCTGGCGCAAGCGCAAAAACGCGCAAGCGCCACGCCCCGCGAACTGGAAAAAGGGATTGTTTTGGGGCGGTTTGTCGGGTTGCACCAGCTTCATCTCGCATGCGGGTGGGCCACCGTTTCAGGTTTACCTCTTGCCCCAAAAACTGCCCAAGTTGGTGTTTGCGGGCACCTCGACCTTGTATTTTGCATGCATCAACCTGGCCAAGCTGGGGCCTTACCACGCGCTACAGCCGTATGGCCCGAGCGAACTGATGGGCGCCTTGGTGCTGATCCCGTTTGCCTTGGCGGGCACCGTGGCGGGCGCCTACCTCACACGCAAGATCGCTGATGACTGGTTCTTCAAAGGGGTGCAAGTGGGCTTGCTGCTGATTTCCATCAAACTGATCGTGGACGTGATTTGGGCTTGATGCCTGGCGCAATAGATGCGGCCTTATGAAGACTGACATGGTTTTGCTACTGCATTCCGGTAAGTTTGTGGCAACAGAGTTGACATGCAGCCCCGACTAACCCTGTCGGAGCTAAAGCTGCCGACCTACAAAGTCCCCCGTAGGTCGGTGGCTTTAGCCCCGACAAGTGCCCGATCACCACCACCCCTTTCGAATCTGTGGATGCGGCCTTGTGAAGTTTTCAATGCGCAAAGATGTTGTAGGTCGGCGGTCGAAGACCCCGACATGGGCCTGCGCCGAAACCCATCATGTCGTACTCTGCGAGTGGCGAGTGGCGAGTGGCGAGTGGCGAGTGGCGAGAGGACATGTCTCACACATTGCAAACTTCAGCGAGCCGGATCATTCAGGCCAAGGCGCAGGTTGCCTTGGCCTGAGCGACTCCAAAATCACACCATCGGCAGCGGCAAAGCACGCAAGCGCTTGCCGTTGATTGACGCGATCGCATTGGCAATGGCCGGGGCCAAGGGCGGCAGGCCCACTTCACCAATGCCACCGGGGTGGTTGTCGGTGGGCATCACCTTCACGAACACTTCGGGCGTTTCGTTGGCGCGCAGCACCTGGTAGGTGTTCAGGTTGGTTTGCAGGGGTTCACCGGCCCTGAAATCCATGCGTTCGTGCAAGGCGGCCGACAAGCCAAAGATGACTGAGCCTTCGATCTGCGCCTGGATGTTTTGCGGCTGCAAAGCGTGACCGCAGTCCACCGCTGCCCAGACCTTGTGCACCTTGGGGCGGCCCTTGACGATGGACACTTGCACCACCATGCCGCAATAGGTGTTCCACGCATCTGAATATGCCAGGCCCAGTGCATGGCCTTTGGGCAGCTTGGCTTTGCCCCATTGCGACATGTCGCCCACGGCCTTGAGCACGGCTTGGCCACGCGGGTGTTTTTTCAGCAAGTCCATGCGGTAGGCCATTGGGTCTGCTTTCACGCCACGCGCCACTTCATCGATCAGGGTCTCGATGGCGAACTTGGTGTAGCCCGGGCCCACTGCACGCCAGAAGCCGGCCTGGATGCCGCGCTCTTCGATCATGAACTGCGCGCTGTGGTCGGGGATGTCGTAGGTGATTTCGACCCCTTCCATCACGGGGGCGTCTTTGCCTCCAGCTGCTTTGAAAGCCGGTGGCACCACGCGTGAATAAATGCCCTCGGACACCACGCGGTGCAGCAGGCCCACGATCTTGCCCTGTGCGTCCACCCCGGCCACCAGGTGCTGGCCGGTCATGGGGCGGTACTTGTCGTGCACCATGTCGTCTTCGCGGGTCCAGATCACCTGAATGGGCGTGCCTGGCATGGCCTTGGCGACAAGGGCTGCATCGGCCGAGTAATCGGCTTCCACGCGGCGGCCGAAACCACCCCCAAGCAAGGTGATGTTGACGGTGATGTTTTCCGGCTTGAAGCCGCCCGCGCCCGCCACCGTGCCGGTCACAAACGAGGCCGATTGCGCCGGTGCCCAGACTTCGATCTTGTCGCCGTCCACACGCGCTGTGCAGTTCATGGGCTCCAGGCAAATGTGGCTGACCATCTCGCTGATGTAGGACGCACTGAAGGTTTTGCTGGCGCCCGCCAACTTGGCCGCTGCGTCGCCGTGCGCGATGAAGGCCACGCCTTTGTCCGTCAGGTCTTCGGCGCGCTTGGTGTATTCCACGCGCATTTGGTCGGTGTACTGCACGCGGGCTTTGGAGTTGCGGCTCCACACCACCTTGAGCTGGTCGCGTGCGGTCTTGGCCGTGAAAAACGAATCGGCCACCACGGCCACGCCGTAGGGCAATCGCACCACGTTTTTCACACCGGCCACCGCACGGGCAGCGCTGTCGTCCACGCTTTCGGGTACCTCGCCTTGCACCGGCGCACGCAGCACCGATGCCCACAGCATGCCGGGCAAACGCTGGTCAATGCCGTACAGCGCCTGGCCGCTCGATTTGGCGGGCACGTCCACGCGGGGAATGTCTTTGCCGATCAGGCGGAACTGCGCCATCGGCTTGAGCATGCTCTTGTCCACCTTGGGCAGCTCGGCCGGGGGCTTGGCCACCTTGGCAATGTCGGCGTAAGTCATGGCGCGGCCGCTGCTGTGGATCACGCGGCTGGCTTCGGTGCGCAGCTCGCCAGCAGGCACGCCCATGGCTTGGGCCGCAGCGTTCACCATCACCAAACGGGCCTGGGCACCAGCCAGGCGCAGAGGCTCGTAATAGCCTTGCACCGTGCGCGATGCGCCGGTGGTCATGCCGCCACCAAAGCGGGGATTGCCAAAGCGTTTGGGGTCACTGGGCGACTGCAACACGCGCACCTGGCTCCAGTCCAGGTCCATCTCTTCGGCCAAAAGCATGGGCATGGCGGTCATGGTGCCTTGGCCCATTTCGGAGGCGGGCGACATCAAGGTGACCACCCCGTCCAGGCCAATGTTGATCCAGCTGTTGGGGGCCATGCCTGCCGCGCCGGGGGCTTGGGCCAGCGCCAGCTCGGTTTGCGTCAGGCCAAAGGACAGGCCCAGGGCCAGACCGCCCGAGCCGAGGATGAAGGAGCGGCGCGATACGCTCGGTGTCAAAGGGGTGTTCATGGTTTTCATGCCTTGCCTCCTTGGAGGGTTTTCTGCGCGTGCGAGACCGCGCTGGCGATCTGGTTGTAGGTGCCGCAGCGGCAGATGTTGCCGCTCATGGCTTCCAAAATCTCAGTGCGGCTGAGGTTCTTTTTGACCACGCTGATCACCTTGGCCGCTGTCATGAGCTGACCCGACTGGCAGTAGCCGCATTGCGGTGCTTGTGCTTTGACCCAACCGGCTTGCAGTGCCTGGCCTGTGGGCGTTTTCATCAGGCCTTCCACCGTGGTGATGTCTTTGCCCTCGGCTGCCGACAGGGGCAGCGCGCATGAACGCACCGGCTGACCGTTCAGGTGCACGGTGCAGGCACCGCACTGCGCAATGCCGCAGCCGAACTTGGTGCCGGTGAGGTTGAGCTTTTCGCGGATGATCCACAGCAAAGGGGTCTCCGGCTTGGCATCGACCGACACGGCCTCGCCATTGACTTTCAATCGAACCATGCGTGTCTCCAGTGGTGTCAACCGATGCAGCCTGACTGTGGCCGCGCAAAACCCATGTCTTGCGCCTGCACCGTGAAAAAAAGAAGTTAAAGCGATCGCTCAAGTCGGCTTGTCGCCCAAGGCTCAAACACGGGCAAACCCTGAGGGGTGGTGTGGCGCAAAGCCCTTTCCCTGTAGGAGCCCAACCTGTGGGCGATGGGGCCGCGTGCGGGCCACAGATCAGGACGTGTACCACGCCCATTGCGCACGGGGTGCGACGCCTACAAAAGACTCAGGCGCTCAGCCCACACACCGTCTTCGAGCCTGACCAATTGCTCAGCGCCTGGCTCAAATCGGTGCCCCGGCGCAAGGCGGTCATTTCGGCCACGATGCTCAGCGCAATTTCGGGGGGTGTCAAAGCGCCCAGGTTCAGGCCCACGGGGCCGTGCAGTTGGCGCACTTCTTCTTCGCTCACATCAAAGTCGAGCAAGCGTTTGCGGCGCTGCGCGTTGTTGTGCTGCGAGCCCAATGCGCCGACATAAAACGCGGGGGTACGCAGCGCCTCCATCAGGGCCAGGTCGTCGAGTTTGGGGTCGTGTGTGACGGCTACCACCGCGCTGTTGTGGTCCAGGCGCATGGCCAGCACCAAGTCGTCGGGCATCTCTTTGGACAAGGTCACGCCTGTCATGGCTTCCCAGCCTTCGTGGTATTCGACGCGCGGCTCGCACACCGTGACCTGGTAGTCCAGCATCACGGCCATATGGGCCAAATAGCGCGAGAGTTGCCCGCCACCGATGATGAGCAAGCGCAGGCGTGGGCCGTGCACCGTGGTCAGGCTTTGGCCGTCAAACTGCAACTTGTCGCCTTCGGTGGCCGCACTCATGCGGACCATGCCCGTGGCCATGTCCATGCGGCGCTCCACGCGCTGGTGTTGCTCGATCAGCACCAGCAATTCGCGCAGCTGCGATTGGGCCGACAGTGGCTCCAGCACCACCTGCACCGAGCCGCCGCAGGGCAGGCCAAAGCGGCGCACCTCTTCGGCCGTCTGGCCGTAGGTGGTGGTGTCGGGCAGGCGCAGGGCCAGCTCGCCTGCGGCCACACGGCGGATCAAATCGTCTTCGATGCAGCCGCCCGAGACCGATCCAGCCACTTGGCCATCATCCCGAATGATCATGAGCGAGCCAGGGGGCCGTGGGGCCGAACCCCAGGTGCGCACCACCGTGCCCATCACCACGCGGTGGCCCCGGCTTTGCCAGTCGAGGGCGGTGCGGATCACGTCAATGTCGATGCTGTTCATGCTTGTCTCCGTGGATGAATTGGGCGGGTGGTTTGTACAGAAATCTTAGGGTGATCAAGGGGTGGACCAAGACGGGTAGGCGACAGGGGGGTGTGCGCGCAAGACCAGCACCTGCACTGCAGCCAAAGTGCCCAGCAGTGCCATGGCGCTTTGCATGGCCAGCGGGCCATGCGCCGGGCTGGCCATGCCGACCCAGAGCAGCAAGCCCGGACCCAGTGCCAGCGCCATGCTGCGCATCAGCCAAGCGGATGCACCGCTTGAAAAAACCTGGGCCATACGCGGTCGGCTGCAGTGCACAGCCCAGGCCAGCGAGGGCAGCAGCATGGCCAAAAAGTTGTACAACGCACTTTGCCCCAACAGCATCAAAGCCCCCAGCGCCAGCATTGCCAGGCTCAGTAATGGCCGAAACTGGGGACGCTCAACACCGTCGCGGCCCACCAAAGCCACCAGTGTGGGCAATACCGCCATCATGGCCAGGTGCCCCAACACCATCTCTTGGGTGGTCCAACCCAGACCTGCACACCACACATTGCCCAGCCACAAGCTGCCCATCATCAAGCCCATGGCTGAAGGGGCCAGCACTTGGGACAGACCAGCACGTTGACCTCGACACATCCGCAGCGTATCCGTCGTCGCCAGCTCGCGTGCGTGCAAGACGGCCGCGCAGACCGCCAGCAACACACTCGTTGCCACGGTGGCCGAGATTCCCTCCACTGGTGCCCACCACAGCCAACTCACCGCAGCAGCGGCCAACACCGGGTGCCAGGCCACTGGAGCGAGATCAAAGGTGCTGACACGGCTGAGAGTTTCGACCAAGCCGCTCCACGCCCCCCACACCAGTGCCACGGCCAAGAGACCAAGATGGGCCAGGTTTGTGGCAGCCAGAGCCTCTGGCAACCACACGCCCAAGGCGCTCAGGCCGCCGCACACCGCCATCACGGACGGGCTGGCCCTCAATGCCCAGCGGCTGCCCCTGCACAGCAAACGCGCGGCCCACCACAGCACCACCGCCAGCACCCCACTGGCCAGTGACCACCCCAGGCGCATGCCCTGCTCGCCCAGCCACAACCAGCCCAAGAGCAGCATCACCCACTGCGCCACTTCGCCGGCATGGGCCAAAGCGCTGTGCCGGGTCGCTGATGCGCGGCGCAAATCAGACATGCGCATACCCATGCAATTGGTCCGAACCCCCGGCCGCGTGCACGCTCACATTGAAGGACACGATCACCCGGTCAGCCGTGCCGTGATAGGGCATGGCCTGGTGCGCCAGCCAAGACGGAAACACCACCAACTGGCCCGGCACGGGGTCGATGTCGAGGTGGGCGTTTTGCAAATAAGCGTTGCCAAAATCCATGGCCGCGCCGCCCAGGCGGTTGAAGTGGGGACCATAAAAACGCGTCACACCATTGGCCGCGCCCAGCACCGGGTGCTGGCAGCGCTGCTCGGGGGGATCGACCTGCAGGCAATACACGCCCGACCACGAACAGTTGCCGTGCGTGTGCACATCGTGGTGGCTGCCCTGGCTGGAGATCTGGAACCAGATGCCGCGCAGCGCGATCTGAAAACCCGGCTTGGCCTCGGGCCAAGCCCCTTGGTTGGCCAGCACCACGGTCTGGCGCACGCTGTCCACAATGAAGCCCACCAGCTGTTCCCATTCCGACAGACGAATGCGTTGCAGCAAATCGTCACGGCTGGCGTAAAAGGCTTTGGGCACCGTCCCGGCCTGAGCCACATCCGTGGCCCGCATGGTCTGAAACACCCGCACCAGCACCTCGTTGATCGCCTCGGCTTGCGCAAACCGGTGCACGCCGATGGGCGTGTGCCACAGCGTGTGGAGTGGGTCGGGCTGGATCATGGCGGTGCCTGTCGGTTTCAAGCGGTGACCATCAAATCAGCTGGCCACTTGAGCTGGTGTCCGGTGCGTGCAGCCAGCGCGGCAATGTCTTCCAGCGTGTCCACATCGGTGCGGTAGCGGTTGTTGCTGCAAGCCCAGTGGTGCACTTGGTCGGGATGGGCCGACTGCCATTGGCGGCAACCCACGTTCGCTGCGCCCGCCAGAATTTGTTCGCGCACCTCGGTGCTGAACATGACCGGGTTGCCCGGCAAGCCATCGACCGTGGGTTGCACGACTTGCGTGCCTGTTGGGCGCTTTTTGTAAGCCCCAATCAGGTCGTTGATGTCTTGCGAGTTGATGAGCGGCTGGTCCGCCAGCGCCACCAGTACCGCATCCAGCTTGGGCGACAGCGCCTGCAAGCCCAGCCGCAGCGATGAAATCTGCCCAGCGTCCGGGTCAGGGTTGCGCACCAGCGTCACCGGAAATTCCTTGACGGCCTCTTCGATGCGATCCGCGTAGTGGCCCAGCACCACCACCACCTCGTCCATGCCCGCGCCCGACAATGCGATCAGCTGGCGGCGAATGAGTGGCACGCCGCCCAATTCGAGCAAACTTTTGGGACGGTGCCCCATGCGCGAGCCCGAACCCGCAGCCAGCAGCACCGCGCCCACCGCCACGCGGCTGTACAAGCCCCCGCCCCCTTTGAGAATGCAACCCATGTTCAGCCTCCGCAGCAAGAAGATTTGACCGATGCTGGCACAGCCGCCAGGGCCAATGCAGGCTCGACGGTCCGGCTTGGGACGACATCGGACGCCGTGGCAGCGGCTTGGCCTGCGGCCTGTTTGGACCCGCCGCAGCAAGCGCTGGCCGCCACCGGCGCAAGCGCCTTGGTGTTGGTGGCCTCCTTGGGCTCGGTGGCCGCAGTGGTTGAGCAGCAAGAAGACGACCCAGCAGCCGCCGCTGCAACAGATGATGTAAGCGCTGAAGAAGCCATGGACGCTGTCAAAGCAGCCTGAGCCGCAGGCGCTGAGGATTCACGCCCACGCCGTGCCGCCACCACCGAAGTCAGCACCGACAAGGCGATTTCTTCGGGCGTTTGCGCACCAATGAATTCACCCGCCGGGGCCACGATGCGGGCCACGGCTGCAGGGTCTTCGCCGCTGGTCACCAAGGTGTCGAGCAGCACACCGGCTTTGCGCGCGCTGGCCACAAACCACAGGCCTTGCGGCTGCAGGGCGAGTGCGGCTTTGAGGCCTTGCAGGTCGCGGCGGCCTTGTGTGGCCACCACCACAAAGGGTGAAGACAGCCGGGCGCTCACTTGCGAGGCCTCGTCGCTGTTCAGCACCGTGTCGGCATCGGGAAAATCAGCGGCCTGTGCGCCCTGCGCCACCACCGCCACGCGCAAACCCACGCGGGGGGCCAGGCCCACCAGTGCACGTGCCACGGGCGAGTCGCCCACCACGGTCAACATGGCCGAGGGCATGACCGGGTCAATGAACAATTCGAGCGTGCCGCCCGAGTGGCAGGCCATGCCAAATTCGAGCACATCGCCCAGATCGCGCTCGGCGCTTTCGTCTGAGGGGGCAATGCGGATCTTGCGCGGCTGGCCGTCGAGCAAAGCACGGCGCACGGTCTTGATGACTGCCGGTTGGGCACAGCCACCGCCAATCCAGCCATGAATCTGGCCGTCGGGCGTGACCACCGCCTTGTCGCCCGCCTTGCCCGAAGTGGGCGCTTGGGCGCTGAGCACCGTGACCAGCGCAAAGGGCTGGTCGGCGGCTTGCAAGCGTGCGGCCTGCGTGATCCATTCGTTGCGGTTCATGGCGTTCTCCTTGGATGTCAAATGTCAGTGCAACACATGGCGGGCAGCGGCCAAGTCGGCCAAACTGGCCAGGGGCACAAAGCGGTCAATCATGGCCCGCGCTCGCTGCAAGGCCCCAGCGGCGGGCACCTGGCGCGTGGGGTGAAACCAGGTGATGCGGGCACCGCGTGCACGCACCTCCTGCAGCGCTGCGCTCAAAAATTCAGGCCCATCGGTGTCAAAGCCGTCCGAGAACACCCACACACGGGCACCCCGGTTGAGCTGGGCGCGGGCGTGGTGCCGGGCAAAGTCTTGCAAGCTGGTGGCAATGCGGGTGCCGCCACCAAAACCAGCCGTCACAGCGTTCACTTTTTCCTGAATGGCGGGGGTGTCGCGCTGCATGTAGGGCGTGACTTCGGCCAGGCGGGTGTGAAACACAAAGACACGGGCATCGGCCTCTAAGGCAAAAGCGCGGGCCACGCGCAAAAACAGCGCGGCGTGCGACTCCATGGACCGGCTCACATCGGCCAGGATGAACAGGCGCGGGGGCAGGGCGCGTTTGACTTTCCAGGCCGGTTGCAGCAACTCGCCGCCCCAGCCCACGCTGCGGCGCAGGGTTTGGCGCAAGTCCAGGCGCTGCCCGCGTGGGGCCACGCGCCAGCGGCGGGTGGCGCGAGGTTGCAGCTTGGCCGTGATCTGGCGGGCCAGACTTTGCAGGGCGCTGAGTTCTTGCGGCATCCACATCTGGCCGTCGCGCTGGTGCAGGGCTTCGGTGCGGCTGGCACCGCCTTGGGCGCGGGGCGTACCGCTGCCCTGTTCGTCATGCAGGCTCGATGCCGAGTCGCCAGCGGTTTGGGGTGCGGCGTTCTGGCCGGGTTGGCTGGCCGGTGAGCTGGCGGGTTTTTGGGCCGCGTCCATTTGATCGTGCAGGGCCTGCACGCTTTGGCGCAGGTTGCGGCTGGGCCGGGTTTGGCCGCTGACCTTGACGCCGCCGCGAAGTTTTTCGGGGTGCCAAAAGCGCTCGTACACATCTGCCCACAGCTGCCATTCGCGGTGGCTGTGGCAGGCAATGGCGCGCCAAGCGGCTTGCAATGGGCGTTCGTGAATAGGGCCAAAGTACAGCATGGCTTGCAACATGGCCTGCTGCTCGGCCACGCCCACCGTGAGGCCGTGGTCGCGCAAAAGCGCAGCGAAACCTGCCAGCCGCTCTGAGGGCGCGGTGGCCTGCGCAGGGGTGGTTGGTGCGGCCAGGTGGGGGGTCATACAGCCACGTTCTTTGACGCAGGAGGCGACCCTGTGCACGATGGTTTTGTGGGCCTGTGCCACGCCCCATCGCCCACAGGGTGGGCTCCTACAGGGGGATGGGGCCGGGTTGTCATGCGGCGGCCTTGGCCTGCTCGGTGCTGTTTTCGGCCACGCCCACGGTGCGGCGGCCTTCGACCAGCTGGCGCAGGCGGTCGGGGCCCATCACAAAGCGGTCTTCGCGGGTCTTGAGCAGGCAGCCCAGGGTGCCCAGCACGGCCGACATGTCTTCGGGCAAATGGGTGTGGCGCAGCTGGAACAGCGCACGCACCCAGTCCAGCGTCTCGGCAATGCCGGGGATCTTGGCCAGGTCTTCGCGGCGCAGGCGCTGCACGAACTGCACCGCGTCTTCCACCAGCCGGGTGTCGGCCTCGGGCAAGGCGGTTTTGACGATGGCGATTTCTCGCGCCAGCGTCGGGTAATCGAGGTAGTGGTACAGGCAGCGGCGGCGCAATGCGTCTGACAGCTCACGCGTGCCGTTGCTGGTCAAAATCACCTGCGGGATGTGCGTGGCGCGGATGGTGCCGATCTCGGGCACGGTGATTTGGTACTCGGCCAGCACTTCGAGCAAAAAGGCTTCAAAGGCTTCGTCGGCGCGGTCGATCTCGTCGATCAAGAGCACGCAGGGGCCGGTCTGGCTGATGGCGCGAAGCAAGGGGCGCTCGAGCAAAAATTCGCGGCTGAACACATCGGACTCGCGCACACGGCCTGCGCCATCATGATTGCCGCCGTTATGACTGCCGCTATTTTGGGCCGCTTCGCTCATGCGGATCGCCATCAACTGGCGGCCATAGTTCCACTCGTAAGCGGCTTGTGCCAGGTCCAAGCCTTCAAAGCATTGCAGCCGAACCAAGGTGGCGTTTTGTGTTTGGGCCAAGGCCGTGGCCAAGGCGGTTTTGCCCACGCCCGCGTCGCCTTCGAGCAACAGCGGGCGCTGCAAAGCAGACGCCAGCCACACGGTGGTGGCCAGGTCGGCATCGGCCAGATAACCCGAGCGCTGCAGCCGCTCACGCAGCAAGCGCTCTTGCTCAGCGGGGGTGGCAGCGGTGGCGCTCAGGTCTGGCGTCGTCATGCTCAGGCTTTCTTGCCGACCAAGCCGCCAAACCAGCTCTTGAGCAAAGCCCAGAAGATGGCCAGGCCGTTGATCTCGCGGGCCACCACGGGGGCGGTGGGCGCAGCAGCAGGCACCGCAGCGTCGCCACCTGATGCAGCAGCCTGCGCAGCCGCGGGCGAGCCCTCGGCCGCAGGCAAGGTGAGCGCAGTCTGGCGGAAGTTCTCGACAAACTGCGCCAGCAGCATGTCGGACACTTGCACCATCATGCGGCCGCCGAACTGTGCGAACTTGCCGTTCACGATCACCGCCGCTTGGCCATTCAGCACGCAGTGCGCCGGGTTGGCCGGGTCGGCGGTGATGATCGCGGTCAGGTCCATCGAGGCGGACGAGCCGCCCTTGTCGGCACCTTTGCCGCGCAAGACCATCTTGCGTTCAGCGGGCACGGCTTCGACCACGTCCACCGTGCCGCCAAACTGGGCCACAGCCGGGCCGACCTTGACCTTGACGCCGCCCTTGAACGAGGTCTCAGACAGCTGCTCGGTGATTTCAGCACCGGGCATGCAGTTGGCCGTGGCTTTCAGGTCGGTCAGCAGGGCCCAGGCCCGTGCCGCGTCCACATCCAGCGGGTATTGTTTGTCGAGTTTGACTTCCATGATGGTTCCTGATTACAAAGCGGCGCCGTGCTCGCGCAGCGCTTTCCAGGTGCGGAAAGCGTTGTGCGGCATGTCCAGGTGCGTGACACCCAGGTGCGAGAAGGCATCGACCACAGCCGAGGTGAAGGTCGGGATCGAGCCGACGTGCGGCGACTCGGCCACGCCCTTGGCACCCAGAGGGTGGTGTGGCGAAGGGGTCACGGTGTGGTCGGTTTCCCAGTGCGGGGTTTCCACGAAGGTGGGCAAGAAGTAGTCCATCAGCGTGTTGCCCAGCAAGTTGCCTTGGGCATCGAATGGCATTTGCTGGCCCATGGCCACGGCAAAACCTTCGGTCAGACCGCCGTGGATCTGCCCTTCGATGATCATCGGGTTGATGCGGGTGCCGCAGTCGTCCAGCGCATAGAAGCGGCGGATTTTGGTCTCGCCGGTGGCGCGATCAATGTCCACCACGCACAGGTAGATGCCGAAGGGGAAGGTGAAGTTCGGTGGGTCGTAGTAATGCACGGCTTCCAAGCCAGGCTCCAAACCGTCTGGTGGCTGGTGGTAGGCCTGCCACGCCACATCGGCCATGGTTTTGAACTTGCTGTCGTCGCCCTTGACCTTGAAGCGGTCCACTTCCCAGTCGAGGTCGTTTTCATTGACTTCGAGCATGTGGGCGGCGATCTTGCGGGCCTTCGCGTGGATCTTGCGGGCAGCCAAGGCAATGGCGGCACCGGCCACGGGGGTGGAGCGCGAACCGTAGGTGCCCAGGCCGTAAGGCGCGGTGGACGTGTCGCCTTCTTCCACCTGAATCACTTCAGACGGAATCCCCAGCTCGGTGGCGATGATCTGAGCATAGGTGGTCTGGTGGCCTTGACCCTGCGTGATCGTGCCCATGCGGGCGATGGCGCTGCCGGTGGGGTGGATGCGGATTTCGCAAGAGTCGAACATGCCCACGCCCAGGATGTCGCACATCTTCGATGGTCCGGCACCCACCACTTCGGTGAAGGTCACCAAGCCAATGCCCATCAGCGTGGGGCTGTTGGGGTCGGCGCGTTTGGCCGCTTGCTCGGCGCGCAGGCCTTTGTAGTCCACGGCTTCGAGCACTTTGTCGAGTGCCGTTTGGTAGTCGCCCGAGTCGTATTCAAAACCGAAGGCGCTGGTGTAGGGGAACTGCTCTTTCTTGACGAAGTTCTTGGCGCGGATCTCGGCCTTGTCCATGCCCAGCTTTTGCGCCAGCACGTCGACCATGCGCTCGATCAGGTACACCGCTTCGGTCACGCGGAAGGAGCAGCGGTAAGCCACGCCACCGGGGGCCTTGTTGGTGTAAACACCTTTGACGCTCGCGTGTGCCGCTGGAATGTCATAAGAGCCAGACACGATGTGGAACATGCCCGCAGGGAACTTGGTCGGGTCGGCACAGGCGTCAAACGCGCCGTGGTCGGCTACCACGTTCACGCGCAGGCCGGTGATCTTGCCGTCGGCAGTCGCAGCCAGTTCGCCGTCCATGTGGTAATCGCGGGCGAAGGCGGTGGACGAGATGTTCTCGATGCGGTCTTCGACCCACTTGACGGGGCGACCCAGCACGATGGAGGCCACGATGGCGCACACATAGCCGGGGTAGATGCCGACCTTGTTGCCAAAGCCGCCACCGATGTCGGGGCTGACGATGCGCACTTTGGATTCGGGGATGCCCGAGAGCATGGACACCACGGTGCGCACCACGTGAGGGGCTTGCGAGGTGATGAAGGTGGTCAGGTCACCCTTGATCGGGTCAAAGCTGGCCACGCAGCCGCAGGTCTCCAGCGGGCAAGGGTGCACGCGGGGGTAGTACATGTGCTGCGACACGGTCACTTCGGCCTTGTCAAAAGCGGCGTCGGCAGCCGACTTGTCACCGGCATCCCAAGTGAAGATGTGGTTGTGGTGGTCACGCTTGCCGTGTGCGCCTTCGGTCTTGCCGGCCAGATCGTCACGAATGACGGGGGCGCCGGGTTGCAGCGCGGCATAGGGGTCCAGCACCACGGGCAGCTCTTCGTATTCGATCTCGACGGCTTCGACCGCGTCGGCGGCGATGTAACGGTCATCGGCAATCACGATGGCCACTTCTTGCATCTGGAAGTGGACCTTCTCGTCGGCCAGCACAGCGGCCACGTCACCGGCCAGGGTGGGCATCCAGTGAAGCTTCAGGGGCTTCAAGTCGTCGGCCGTGAGCACGGCGTGCACGCCGGGGATGGCGAGCGCGGCTTCTTTGTTGATTTTGACGATGCGGCCGTGGGCAATCGGGCTGCGCACGATGTCCATGTGCAACATGCCGGGCATCTTGATGTCATCGACGTAGTTGCCCTTGCCCTGGATGAAACGGGCGTCTTCTTTGCGCAGGCGCGAAGCGCCCATGCCGGCCAGCGCGAGTTCGCGGGCTTCAGCGGTTTGTACCGGTGCGTTCATGTGTGTCTCCGATCAAATGGTTTGTCGCATCAAGCCGCAACGGGCTCTTGCAGTTTTTTGGCGGCGTACTGGACGGCTTTGACGATGTTTTGGTAACCGGTGCAGCGGCACAGGTTGCCCGCCATGCCGTGGCGAATTTCGTCTTCGCTCGGGTTGGGGTTCTCTTGCAAGAAGCGGTAGGCACGCATGAGCATGCCGGGCGTGCAAAAGCCGCACTGCAGGCCGTGTTCTTTGTAAAAGCCTTCTTGCACCGCGTGCAGCACGCCCTTGTTGGCCAGGCCTTCGACGGTGAGCACTTCCGAGCCATCGCACTGCACCGCCAGGTGGGTGCAGGACTTGACCGATTGGCCATCGATGTCCACGGTGCAAGCGCCGCAGTGGCTGGTCTCGCAGCCAATGTGGGCGCCGGTCAGGTTGAGTTCTTCGCGCAAGAAGTGGATCAGCAAGGTGCGTGGTTCAACGGCTTTTTCTTCTTTTTTGCCATTGACGGAAACGGTGACGAGTTTTTTGGACATGTTGTTTTCCTTATGCTTTAAGCGCAGCGCGACCAGGCTTTGTTCAGGGCCCGCTTGACCATCTCACCGGCCATGGCGGTCTTGTATTCGATGTCACCGCGCAGGTCTTCCGCGGGGTCGCAAATCGCAATCGCCGCTTCGACGGCGGCTTGCACGTTGGCGGCGTTGAAGGGCTTGTTCAGCAGCGCGGCTTCGGCGGCTTCGGCACGCAAGGCGGTGGGGGCCACGTTGGTCAGTGCAATGCGCACATGGCTGACTTGGTCACCCGATTTGCGGATGACCACGGCGCAACCGGCTGTGGCCCAGTCGCCGGTTTTGCGCTTGAGCTTTTCGTAAGACGAGCCGGTGCCGGGTGCAAAGGCGGGCACACGGATTTCGCACATGACTTCGTTTTCTTCGAGCAGCGTCATGTAGGTGCCGAGGAAAAAGCCGTCAGCGGCCACGGTGCGGCGGCCATTGGGGCCTTCCAGCACAAACGAGGCGTCGATGGCGATGGACAGAGCAGGGTGGTCGTTGCCGGGGTCGCCGTGGGCGATGTCGCCACCAATCGTGCCGCGGTTGCGCACCTGGGGGTCAGCGATCAGCTTGGCGGCTTCGCACAGCAAAGGCACTTTGGCTTGCAAGATGGGGGAGCGGATCAGGTCGTTTTCCACCGTCATCGCACCGATCACCACGGTGGCACCTTCTTCGCGAATGCCCTTGAGTTCAGGAATGCGGTTGATGTCGATCAGGTGTTCGGGCTGCGCAAAACGCAGTTTCATCATCGGCAGCAGGCTGTGGCCGCCTGCCAGCAGCTTGGCGTCAGAGCCCAACTGGCCGAGCAAGGCAACCGCCTCACCTACAGTTTTGGGCGCGTGGTATTCAAAACGCGGTGGAATCATCAAAGGTCTCCTGAGTTTTGTTGGAAAACAGGAGGCCAGTATTGAGGAGAGTCCTTTTCCGACTGAACAGTCAGGCTTTATTCAAAATCGTCTCTTTATGGTCGATTTATTGCACGAAATGCACTTTATTGAGCATGAAATGAATTGAACAGACTTTTCTGAACTCGCAATCAGGGAATGTCCTTACGTTGATAAAGTTAAGTGAATACCCTCGGTTTTTCTGCTGAATACCCAGGGGTGTAGGGGGGTGGGGGTGGTTTTCTCGGCTTGATCGCTGCGAGGCCTTGCAACTACAGGGGGTTCAGCCCAAGCCCAGCGCCTCGCGCAAGCGGGCGACTTCGCCGCGTGATACGGGCACGGCTTGGGTGTTTTTGCCTTTGAGCAAGATGTGGGTTTTGCTGCCCTCGCGCCCCAAGGACTGCACGGCCTGCAAATTGACGATGAAACAGCGGTGTACCCGCATGAACTGCGCCGGGTCCAGGCGCAGCGCCAGATCGCCAATGCTCAGGTTGCAAAAGTGGTAGCCCTCGCGCGTCAGTACACGGGTGTAGTGGGCTTGCGATTCCAGACTCAGCACATCGGCGGTGTCCACAAAAGAGACTTTCTGATCGGCCACCATCGGGATGCGCGACAGGCGCATGTTTTTGGCAGGTGGCTCCACCACGGGCAGTTCCTGGCTGACCACTTGGGTCACGTCGTAAAACACCAAGGCAAAACCGGTGGTGACACCTTGGGCATCGCCCAGACGGCTGACTTTGATCAGCAGCACCTGCTCGGGGATGTTGATGATCATGGTCATCGGCACCGCATTGGCCATGGGGCAGCCCGAAGCCTCGTCGAGTAAAAAATTGACCTTGGGTTTGGAGCGCTCAGGATGGAAGGAGGTGACGAGTTTATTGAAAGGCTGTTTTTCGTCCACCGGCAAAACCCGGCGCGCAAAGTCGTTCATGGCCAGCACATTGCGCTGGGCATCCAGGTGAATGACCCCGGCCTCGAACTTTTCAAACAAGTACAGGCTGGGGTTGGCGGTGGTTTTAGGGTCCATGCGATAGCCTTTTTCGCTGCTTGTTGGGCGGCTTGTTGTCGGTGTGAGCCCCCCTCAGGCCCGAAGGCTGTGGGTGGGGTGGGCGTTGGCGAGACTGTAACAACGATTGGGGTCATGCCTGACGGCGGCGTTCTACCCAGCCTCTTGCTTGACCCGACCGGGCTTGGCGCGCTGCATCCATGGCGCTTTCATTGGCTTGCGTGCTCGCCGTGGCCAGCCGATCCCAAACGCGCTACAGTGTTTTTCTTTTGAGCCGACCCGAGGAGCCCCCAACATGAACGCCCCCCTGCACCGCGAAATGCCCGGCAGCCTGCTCGACAGCGCCCGCGCCTTGAACGACGTCACCCAAGCCTGGGACAGCACCATCGTGCCCGAGCTGAAAAATTACATCGAAATCCCCGCCAAATCACCCGCGTTTGACGCCGACTGGGCCGCGCACGGCCACATCGAATCGGTGCTGCGCCGCGCCGCGCAATGGGTTGAGGCGCAGAAGGTGGAAGGCCTGTCGCTCGAGATCATCCAGTTGCCCGGGCGCACGCCGGTCATGTTTTTTGAAGTGGCGGCCACCCGCGCTGCCAGCGAGGGCTCGGGGCAAACGGTGCTGATGTACGGCCACCTGGACAAGCAGCCCGAGTTCAACGGCTGGCGCAACGATCTTGGCCCATGGACCCCTGTTTATGAAGACGGCAAGCTTTATGGCCGAGGCGGCGCAGACGATGGTTACGCGGTCTACGCCAGCATCGCGGCCGTGCAGGCGCTCAAAAGCCAGAAGACTCCGCACCCGCGCATCGTCGGCCTGATCGAGACCTGCGAAGAATCCGGCTCTTATGACTTGCTGCCTTATGTGGACGCGCTGCGCACCCGCATGGGCGATGTGGGCCTGGTGATTTGCCTGGACAGCGGCGCGGGCAACTACGACCAGCTGTGGCTCACCACCAGCCTGCGCGGCATGGCCAGCGGCACGCTCAAGGTGCAGGTGCTGACCGAGGGCATCCACTCGGGCGATGCCTCGGGCCTGGTGCCGTCGAGCTTTCGCATCATGCGCCAGGTGCTTGACCGGTTGGAAGACAGCGCCACCGGCCGCCTGCTGCCCGCGAGCTTCCACTGCGAAGTGCCGGCCGAGCGCTTGGCGCAAGCGCAAGCCACGGCCGCCATTTTGGGCGACGAGGTGTACAAGCGCTTCCCCTGGGCGCACTACGATTGCGGCGGCTCGACCAGCTTTGCGCTGCCCACCACCACCGACCCCACGCAAGCCTTGCTCAACCGCACCTGGACACCCACGCTGAGCGTGACCGGGGCCGAAGGCTTTCCGGCGCTGAAAGACGCGGGCAATGTGCTGCGGCCCTACACCGCCTTCAAGCTCAGCCTGCGCCTGCCGCCCCTGGTGGACGCGGCGCAAGCCGTGGCCGAGATGAAAGCCCTGCTCGAAGACAACGCGCCTTACCAAGCCAAGGTCACCTTCGAATCAGGCGGCGGTGCCACGGGGTGGAACGCGCCCGACACCTTGCCATGGTTCGAGCAAGCCCTCAACGCCTCGAGTCAGGCGCACTTTGGTGCTGGTGTGGGTTACATCGGCCAAGGCGGCACCATCCCGCTCATGAACATGCTGAGTGCCGGTTTCCCCAAAGCGCAGATGATGGTCTGCGGTGTGCTCGGCCCCAAGAGCAACGCACACGGGCCCAATGAGTTCTTGCATGTGCCCTACGCCAAAAAGCTGACGGCATCCGTGGCCGAAGTCATGGCCCGCATGCCATGAGCCAGCCACCCTTTCAGCCCACACGCTCGGATTTGCAAGGTGAAGCGGGCATGCTGGCGGTCTACGACTGGCCACTTCCCGACGTAACACCAGGCTTGGGCACGGTGTTGCTGGTGCACGGGCTGGGCGAACACGCCGGGCGCTATGGTGAACTGGCTGCCCAATTGCGCAGCTGGGGTTTCATTGTGCGTGCTTACGACCAGCAAGGCCACGGCCAGTCTGAGGGCGCACGCGGCGACATGCTGCACCCCGGCAGCCTGCAAGCTGATCTGGGCCGCGTGATCGACGCCACGCGCCAGCACCCGCACAGCGCCAATTTGCCCCTGGTGCTGCTGGGCCACAGCATGGGCGGCCTGGTGGTGGCCCGCGCCTTGGCCGAGCAGCTGCGCCCTGTTGACGCAGCGGTGCTGTCGTCCCCCGCACTCGGGGCTTCGCCCAATGTGCTGCAAAAACTCTTGCTGGCCACCTTGCCCAAGCTGGCCCCGCACCTGTGCGTGGACAACGGGTTGGATGCCAACTTTGTCGCGCGGGATGCGGCCGAGGTGCAGGCCTACAAGGCCGACCCGCGGGTGCACCGGCGCATTTCGATCGGGCTGGCCGCGTGGATTTTGTCGCAAGGCACGCGCACCGTCGAAGAGGCTGCGCGCTGGTCGGTGCCCACCTTGCTGCTGTATGCGGGCGATGACCACCTGGTGCAAGCGGGAGCCAGTGCGGCCTTTGCCCGCTCAGCGCCCGCAGAGGTGGTGCAGGCGCATTGCTTTGAGGCCATGTACCACGAGATCTTTCACGACCCCGAGCGCGAGCAGGTCTACAGCCTGCTCAAGCCGTGGTTGCTGGCACGTTTTTCTGCTTGACCACCATCCACACCAAGGCTGCGCCCGTCAGGGCCACAGGCAAGAGCGAGCCGATGTTGAGCCAAGTCCAGCCCTGTGTGGTGACCAAAGCGCCTGATGCGAACGAGGTCACGGCCATGGTGGCGAACACAAAGAAGTTGATGGCCGCCTGACCCCGGTCTTTCTCGGCGGGGGTCCATGCCTTCATGGCCAGCGTGGTGCTGCCGGTGAACAGGAAATTCCAGCCCAGCCCCAGCAAGAACAGCGAGATCAGGAACTGGTGCAACTCCACGCCCGACAGGGCAATCGCGATGCACACAAAGTTGATCAACACGCCCACCGCCATGATCTGCAGCGTGCCAAATTTCTTGATCAGGTGCCCCGTGAAAAAGCCCGGCGCGAACATGCCGATCACATGCCACTCCAACACCAGCGCCGCATCGTCAAAACTGAAGCCGCACACCTGCATGGCCAGCGGCGTGGCGGCCATCAGCAGGTTCATCACGCCGTAGCTCAGCGCCGCAGCGGCCGCCGCCACAATGAACACCGGCTGGCGCATGATCTCTGACAGGGGCCTGCCCACGCTGTCGCCCGGCTTTTTGGCAGGCACTGCCGGAAAGCGGATGAAGGCCATGCACACCATGGCCAAAATGGCCACAATGCCCAGCGCCATGTAAGCGCCCAAAAAAGGCACCTCGTACAAGGTGCGTGTGCGAGACGCCAGGTTGGGGCCGACGATGGCGCCGATCAAGCCACCGGCCAAAACGAGCGAAACCGCTTTTTCCTTGAAACCGTCCGCCGCCAACTCGGCGGCTGCAAAACGGTACAACTGGCCGTTGGCGCTGTAGTAACCCGCAATGACCGTAGCCGCCACCAGCAACCAGAAGTTGTGGCTCCAGGCGGCATAAGCGGCCAGCAGCGCCGAAAACAAAGCCACCACCAGCCCCAGCTGAAAAGACACTTTGCGCCCCCAGCGCGACTGACTCTTGGCCACCAGCCCGGTCGACAGCGCACCGCCCACCACATAGCCCATGACGGGCAAAGTGGCCATCCAGCCCAGCGGGGCCATGGACAAACCCACCAGTCCATTGATGGCGATGAAGGTGACGTTGTTGGTGAAAAACAGGCCCTGGCAGAGCGTCAGGAGGATCAAGTTGGGGTTCATGAAGGGCAGTGTATCGCCAGCCACTTATGAAGATGTGTCGCCTTGGCTCAAATAAAAACCTGTTGCCTTGGCTGAAGCCCCCAGTCTCACCCACCTCTGTGTGAGATGGTTACGAATCTGTGGCTGCTGGTCTTTATAGCTTGCCTGCAAGCGATGCCCTGCGGACCACAACCCATCGCCCACGGTGTGGGCTCCTAGACAGGAACCCATCGCTGGCAAGGTCAGGCGCAAATGGCCAGCACCGCCAAGGGCGCGGTTTCGGCCCGCAGCACGCGTGGGCCCAATGTGATGGGGGTAAATCCTGCGGCCAGGGCGCTGGCTTCTTCGCTGGGGCTCAGGCCCCCTTCGGGGCCGCTGAGCACCGTGACGGGGCCGCTGCCGGTCATGGCTGACAGGCCTTGTGTGCCTTCTGACAAAGACAACACCCAGCGCTCCCCGGCTTCGGCCCGCGCCAACCACTCTTTGAGGGTGACGGCCGCGTGCACCGTGGGCACCCGGTTGCGGCCGCACTGCTCAGCCGCAGCCACGGCCACGCCTTGCCAGTGCGCCAGTTTTTTCTCGGCGCGTTCGCCTTTGAGCTTGAGCACGCTGCGCTCGGCCACCAGGGGTGTGATGCTGGCCACGCCCAGCTCAGTGGCTTTTTCGACCAGCCAGTCCATGCGCTCATTGGCGGTGATACCGGCCAGCAAATGCACGGCGCGGGCGGCTTCACGCTCCACCGCGTGGTGCGCCCCCACTTCCACCTCCACATCGCTGCGGCCCATGCGGGTGACGGTGGCGTCAAACTCGCCGCCTTCCCCGTTGAACAAGGTGATCACATCGCCCGGCTGCATTCGCAACACTTGCACATGGCGGGCCGCGCCAGCGGGCAGGCTGAGCGCCAAGCCTGTGGCCAAAGGGGCGGGGCAATAAAAGCGCGGCATGCTCACATGCGCCCGTAGGCAAAGCCGACCTGAGGCGTGGTGCCTTCGATCTCGTCGATCAATTTCAGCAGCGGGCCCAGTTCGCGGTAACGGTCACAGGTGCTGCGGATGTAGTGGATGAAGCGCGGCGCATCGGCCAGGTATTTGGGTTTGCCGTCGCGCAAGGTCAGGCGGGCAAAGATGCCGGCCACTTTCAGGTGGCGCTGCAGGCCCATCCATTCCACGGCGCGGTAAAACGCACCAAAGTCGCTGTGCCAGTCTTCAAAGTCCATCAGCCCCGCCTTGCGGGCTTTTTCCCAATAGCGGATGGTGATGTCGAGCACAAAGTCTTCGTCCCAGGTGAGGAAGGCGTCGCGCATCAGGCTGGCGATGTCGTAGCTGATGGGGCCGTAGACCGCGTCCTGGAAGTCCAAAACGCCGAGTTGGGCGCCCAGCTGTGGATTCGCGCCAAACGGCATCATCAAATTGCGCGGCATGAAGTCGCGGTGCACATACACGCTGGGCGCGGCCAGGTTGCGTTGCACGATCAAGGCGAAGGCCTTGTCAAACACCTCGCGCTGCGCACCTTGCAGCTGCACGCCCCGGTGCTGGGCCAAATACCAATCAGGAAACAGGCTCAGTTCGCGGTTCAGCAAATCGGCATCATAGGGCGGCAGCACGCCGGGGCGCGAGGCCAGCTGCCACTGCACTAGCGTGTCCACCGCCTGCATGTAGAGGCCATGGTTGGCCTGGGGGCGCTCGGGGTCGATGGCCGACATCATGGTGGCGTCACCCAGGTCGGTCAACAGCATGAAGCCGTGGGCTTCGTGCCAGTCCAGCACCTCGGGTGCATTCAGACCTGCGGCCTTCATCAAGGCGGCAATGCGCACAAAGGGCTCGGAGTTTTCCTTGTCGGGTGGCGCGTCCATGACGATGCGGCTTTCGCCCTGCACGGTGTCCACCCGCAGGTAGCGGCGAAAGCTGGCGTCTGCAGAGGCGATGCGCAGTGAAGTGGACACGAGCCCTTGGGAGGGGGCGATGTCGGTGATCCAGCGGTCAAACAAGGCGTGGCGGGCCGGGTCGGTCCAGGTGACTGCGTCGGTGGGGAGGGAGGGGGCGTGTGGGCTCATGGATAATCGCATTTTACAAAGCCTGTTTGCACGCTCTCTTGAGTCTCCTGACGCGCCGATCTCCGAACTTCTCCCCCATTTGTGACCCAACGTTTGGCCTTGAATTCTTTGCCGCTTGCTCTTCAATCCCCCTGCGCCTTGCGTGCCGTGGTGGTGGCTGTGTTGTTGGCGCTGGATGCAGGGGCCGTTCAGGCGCAGGCCCAGGGTTTGATTTTGCGCACCAGCCCGATGCTGGAGGAAAAGATTTCCAGTCGCCAGCAAAGCGAGGGGGCTGTGTTTCTGGGCGGCGAGCAGGTGACCGCCCGTCCAGACATGGACATGCAGATTCTTGGCCAGGCGATGATCCGGCGCCCCGGCTTGAGTGTGCAAGCGAACAGACTGGATTACGACCAGACACAGGACGTGGTGCAGGCCACAGGCCAGGTGCGCGTGAGCCGCGACGGCAGTTTGTTTGTCGGGCCGCGCTTGACGCTGCAAATGGACAGTTTCAAGGGCAAGTTTGAAAAACCCGATTTCGAGCTTTATGGCACAGGCGGCTATGGCACAGCTTCAGAGGTGGAGTTCGTCGATGACAAGCGGGCCATCGTGCGCCAAGCCACTTACACCACTTGCCGCCGCATTCCTGGCCCGGAGTGGTTGCCCGATTGGGTGCTCAAGTCCACGCAGATGACGATTGACGAAGAGGAGCAGCGCGCCCGCGCCGAAAACGTGCAGCTGCGCTTTCAGGGGGTGCCGATTCTGGCCTCACCCGTGGTCAGTTTCCCGCTGACATCGGGGCGGCAGTCGGGTCTGCTGCCGGCTTTGGTGGGCGTGGACACCACCAGTGGGGTGCTGATTTCACAACCCTACTACATGGACCTGGCGCCCAACCGCGATCTGACGGTCACCACCGAGATCATGAGCAATCGGGGGGTGGCCGCAGACAGTGAGTTCCGCTATCTGGAGCCGGATTACCGAGGGCAGGTCAGGCTGAACCTGATGCCGACGGACAAATTGCGACAAACCAATCGCTGGGGCTTGAGCACTCAGCACAGCGGCTCCATTGAGACGGGTATTGATGGGGTGGGGCGAGTGGGCCTGGGTTTGACCCTTAACCGCGTGAGTGATGACAACTATTGGCGCGATTTTTCTCGTGCCGGTCTGGCGCTCAAGCAGCGCTTGCTGCCGTCCACGGGTGTTTTGTCCTGGGGGCGGGGCAATTTCAGCATGAGCGCCATGGTGCAGCGCTGGCAAACCCTGCAGGATGTGAGCTCGGCCATTACCCCGCCTTACGACCGCGCGCCTCAAATCACCATGCGCTATGGCCAGTGGAATCCAGAGGGTTTGGACTGGTCCGTGGTGGGCGACACCACTCGGTTTGAGGCCGATTATTCCCGCATGCCGAATGTGAGCGCTGCCACATTGGCCAGCTTGCGCAATGGCGAACGCAGTTATGTGCAAGCCCAGGTCAGCCGCCCGTGGATCAGGCCCTGGGGTTTTGTCACGCCCAAAATACAGTTGCATGCCACGCGCTATCAAATGGACCGTGCGCTGGACGATGGCGCGACCTCCGTCAACCGGGTATTGCCCACTTTCAGTGTGGATTCGGGCCTGGTGTTCGAGCGCGAAACCCAGTGGTTTGGCCGCGATGTGGTGCAGACTTTGGAGCCGAGGGCCTTTTATGCCCGCACCCCCTACCGCCAGCAAAGCCAGCTGCCGGTCTATGACAGCGGTCCTGCGGACTTCAATTTGTCCACCATTTACAGCGAAAACCCCTATGTGGGCCAGGATCGTTTGGTGGACACCGATGCGGTCACCTTGGGCGTGAACAGCCGATTCTTTGATGCCAGCACGGGCGCAGAGATGTTGCGTGTGGGCATGGCCCAACGCATCCGCTTTGCAAGTCAACAGGTGGTGTTGCCGGGCCAGGCTGCTGCTGCCAGCGGCCTGAGTGATCTTTTGCTGGGTGCAGGTATTCGCTGGGATGACCGCTGGGCATTTGATTCAACCATTCAGGTCAACAGCCAGACTGACCAGATCAGCCGCACCACGTTGCAAGCGCGTTACACCCCCAGCCCTTACCGCGTGTTCAATGCGGCCTATCGCCTGAACAACCAGTTGACGCCATCCACCGAGATGCTCGATGTAGGCTGGCAGTGGCCCCTGAGTGATTTGCTTGGGCGCTCTGACCGGCAAGCCGAATCGGCTTGGACGCGCACTGCCGGTCAGGGCCTGGGGCCTGACCGCTGGTACTCTGTCGGGCGGCTCAATTTCAGTTTGAAAGAAAACCGTGTCGTGGACTCGCTGATGGGTCTCGAATACGATGCGGGCTGCTGGCTGGGCCGCATCGCCTTGGAGCGGCTGCAAAGCACCGTGACTTCGGCCACCAGCCGCTTGTTGTTCCAGATCGAGTTTGTGGGGCTGGCCAGTGTGGGCTCCAGTCCATTGCAGGCACTCAAAACCAATATTCCGCGTTACCAATTTTTGCGTGACAGCACCGTTCAACCCAGTCGATTTCAGCACTATGAATGATCGTTTTTTCTCTGCCCGTTCGGCCTGCCTGGTCGGCGCATTCGGGCTTTCCAGTTTGTTGGGGCTCTCCGGCGCCTGGGCTCAAGCGCCCGCTACCGCCGTTCGGCAAGCCGACTTCATTGTGGCGGTGGTCAATTCAGAACCCATCACCAACCAGGAAGTGCAGGCATTGCGCCAGCGCATGATCAAAGAGGCCGCAGCCCAGGGGCAAAAAACCAGTGCCGAGGACATCGCCCGCTTGGCGCTGGAGCAATTGATCAACCAAAAAGCGCAAGTCCAACAGGCCCGCGAAAGCGGCATCAGGATCGACGACGAAGCGCTGGACCAGGCAGAAATGAATGTGGCCAGCAGCAACCAGCTCACGCGCGATGAATTTCGCAAGCGGCTGGTACAAGACGGCATGAGTGTGGCCAGCTACCGAGAGCAATTGCGTCAACAGCTGATGATTTCCCGCGTTCGGGAGCGCGATGTTGAAGGTCGCATTCGGGTGAGCGATCTGGAGGTGGAGCAGCACCTGCGAGAGCTTCTGAAAGACCAGGGCGCACAAGGGCAGGTGGACCTGAATCTGGCCATGATCTTGATTGAAGTGCCTGAAAACTCCAGCGAGGCGCAGATCAAGGTCTTGTCCGAGAAGGCGACCGTGGTGGCACGGCGTGCCCGAAGTGGGGACAACTTTGCCGAGCTGGCCAAAAGCTTTTCCCAAGCCAGCGACCGTGGTGCCAATGGCGGCGTAATGGGCTTGCGACCCGCAGAGCGCTACCCTGAACTGTTTGTAGAAGCCACACGCAAGCTTCAGGTCGGCATGACATCGGATGTGGTGCGCTCCGGTGCTGGTTTTCACATCCTCAAACTGATGGAGCGGCGTCAAGGCCCGGCCACTCTGATGGCCACACAGACGCGTGCTCGCCACATTTTGCTGCGGCCTTCTGCCCAGATGTCGCAGGCGCAGGCTGTGGCCCGTTTGAGTGAGGTTAGGCAGAGCATTGTGTCGGGCAAAGCCGATTTTGCAGCGTTGGCCCGCCAGCTCTCGCAAGACGGCAGCGCCCAGCAAGGGGGCGATCTGGGGTGGGCGAACGCAGGCATGTTTGTGCCGGAGTTCGAGCAAGTCATGAACAGCTTGCGTCCCGGTCAAGTCGGTGAGCCTTTGGTGTCGCGTTTCGGGGTTCATTTGATCGAGGTGACGGATCGCCGCAATGCGCCCATGAGCGAGCAGGACCAGCGCAGCTTCGCGCGCAATGCCCTGCGCGAGAAAAAGCTGGAAGAGGCCTACGCAGCTTGGGTGGAAGATGTGCGAGGGCGTGCCTACGTCGAGATGCGCGAGCCCGCGCAATGAAGCACATTGCGCGAAAACGCTTCGGACAACACTTTTTGACCGACGGCGGCATCATTGATGCCATCGTTGATGCCATTGCCCCGCAAGCCGGACAACCCATGGTCGAGATCGGCCCGGGCCTGGCCGCACTGACCCAGCCCTTGGTCGAGCGGCTGGGCCATCTGACGGTGGTTGAGCTTGACCGTGATCTGGCGGTGCGATTGCGCGAACACCCGCATCTTTCGGTGGTGGAGTCGGACGTGTTGAAGGTCGATTTCACGGCTTTGGCCGCACAGATGCAACAAAGCGCCGACTTGCCGCAGCGCATTCGGGTGGTGGGCAATCTGCCCTACAACATCTCCACGCCCATCTTGTTTCATTTGTTGGCGCATGTGGAGGTGATTGAAGACCAGCACTTCATGTTGCAAAAAGAAGTCATTGACCGCATGGTGGCCAAGCCCTGCACGTCTGATTACAGCCGTTTGTCGGTCATGCTGCAGTGGCGCTACGACATGGACAATGTGCTGTTCGTGCCGCCAGAAAGCTTTGACCCACCCCCGCGTGTGGACAGTGCCGTGGTGCGCATGTTGCCCCTGGCCAAGCCTCCTGTGGTCGATGTCAGAACGTTGGAAACCCTGGTGCAAGTCGCTTTCAGCCAGCGGCGAAAGATTTTGCGCAATACCCTGGGCAAATGGCTGGATGAAAAAGGATTTGGCGGCGAATTCGATGTGCAGCGTCGCGCCGAAGAGGTGCCTGTCGCGGAGTTTGTGGCGCTGGCCCAGGCGGTGTGACAACCGGGCGCTTGCTTGAGCAACGCGCCCGCAGTCGCTCAGCTGAGCAATACGATCACGCCCAGCACGGTGAAGATGCCCGCCGAGATCAGGTGCACCAGGCGCAGCGGCACGCGCCGGGTGATGGCTTCGCCCAGCCACACCACAGGGGCATTGGCCAGCATCATGCCCAGCGTGGTGCCCGTCACCACCATGAACCATGCCTGGTATTGGGCGGCCAGCATCACGGTGGCAATTTGGGTTTTGTCACCCATCTCGGCCAAAAAGAAAGCGACCACGGTGGTCAGGAAAACGCCCATGCGGGGTGCATCTTTGACGTCATCTTCGTCAAATTTGTCGGGAATCAGCATCCACACGGCCATGGCGATGAAGGACGCGCCCAGCACCCAGCGCAGCACATCGGGCCCCATCACGGTGGTCACCCAGCTGCCGACCGCCCCGGCCAGGCCATGGTTGGCC
The DNA here is from genome assembly GCF_001270065.2 of Limnohabitans planktonicus II-D5. GTDB lineage: Bacteria > Pseudomonadota > Gammaproteobacteria > Burkholderiales > Burkholderiaceae_C > Limnohabitans_A > Limnohabitans_A planktonicus. The sequence goes on along the minus strand of NZ_LFYT02000020.1, from coordinate 26,008 downwards.
AAAGTGGCCACCAAAATGCCCAGCACGATGGGCCAGGGTTTGCGAAAACGGGCGGCCAGCACGAGTGACAAAAGCTGGGTTTTGTCACCCATTTCGGCCAGGGCCACGATGCCGGTAGAGACGAGGAAAGCTTCCATACAGCACAAACAGCGGGCGACCAGCCCGCCTCAAAATCAAAAGAGCCTGATCTTACGGGAGGGCTGCGTCCCCCGGCCTGTTGGGCTCCATCTCTGCCGGGGCATGGCCGCATGGGTTTAGGGGTGCAGACCATGCGGCTTGGGGTGCCAGCGGGCCATGCACAACACATCGCTGTATTGGCCGTTGCGCAAGGCATAACCCTTGTGCCGTCCTTCATGTTCAAAGCCAAAGCGCTCATACAGCGCAATGGCCCGGGCATTGTCGGCAAACACCGTCAGCTCGGTGCGCAGGATGTGTCCCCATTGGTCGGCGTAATCCGTCAATCCACGCATCAGGGCGGAGCCAACCCCCTGGCCTTGGGCGTGTTTGGCGACCGCTATGGCCAGACCGACAGCGTGGCTGCGCCGCACACGCCCCATGTCGTGCAGGTTGGCCAGCCCCACGACCTGCTCGGCTTGTATCGCGACCAGTCTCAAACTGCTGCCTGTTTGAGGTGTGCTCAGCCGTTTGGCCCAGTCCTCTTCATTGGCATAAGGACCTGACAGCGAGTTGCTAAAGACCTCGGGGTCGGACATTAATGTGGCGATGACAGCGGCGTCTTGCAGCTGAACGCTTCGGAGGGTGATCGGGGACGCGGTCATGAAAGGCTCCTGTGGGTGGTGGATCGCACAAACAAAAAGGCCCGCTGGGTGAGCGGGCCTTGGAGGGGTGGCAGTGGGTCACTGCCGGGGTGTCACAAGGGCCGCCATCGTCGGCTGCACAGAGTCAGCGCGCACATAGATGTGCCCATTTGCAGCAGTTGTGCAAAGTTGGTGGCAATGGCGGCTTTTGTGAACACAAAATGATTGTTTATGAACATTTCTTCAGCTGTCAACATTTTCTGGATGTCGAGCCGAATTGTTTTTTCATCGGCAGGCTTGATCAATCCCATGGATAACGTCTTTGAGCATTGAAAACTTCACAGGACCGAATCCATAAACAGGAAGACGCCTCACTGTGCAAACGGCCCAGACTCGCCACCGCATATGACATGCATTAATTTGGGCCTACATCTTGCTTAAGTTTGGTGCACCAAGGGGTTTTGAGCTCCTGATGCACCAATTCAAATCAAAAATTCTTGAGAGATGGTTATGGATGCACTGAAACAGGGCGCAGATGCGCTATTTATTTTGTTGGGCGGCATCATGGTGTTGGCCATGCACGCCGGTTTTGCTTTTCTGGAGCTGGGCACGGTCCGCAAAAAGAACCAGGTCAATGCGCTGGTGAAAATCTTGGTGGATTTCTCTGTGTCCACCGTGATGTATTTTGTGGTTGGTTACAGCGTGGCCTACGGTACGGGATTTTTTGTTGGCGCTGAACAATTGGCGGCCAAAAATGGCTATGACCTGGTCAAGTTCTTCTTTTTGCTGACCTTTGCCGCCGCCATTCCCGCCATCATTTCGGGCGGCATTGCCGAGCGGGCCAAGTTCTGGCCGCAGTTGATTGCCACGGCAGTCATCGTGGGCTTTGTCTACCCTTTCTTTGAGGGCATTGTCTGGAACCAGCACTTTGGCGTGCAAGCCTGGATCAAAGCCGTCACGGGTGACGAGTTCCATGACTTTGCTGGCTCGGTGGTAGTCCACGCCATGGGCGGCTGGATTGCGCTGCCTGCCGTGATCTTGCTGGGTGCGCGTTACAACCGTTACCGCAAAGACGGCCAGGTGTCAGCCCACCCCCCATCGAGCATCCCTTTCCTGGCGCTGGGTGCCTGGATTTTGATCGTCGGCTGGTTTGGCTTCAATGTGATGAGCGCTCAAACGCTGGACAAAATATCCGGTCTGGTGGCGGTCAACTCCCTCATGGCCATGGTCGGCGGCACACTGATGGCCCTTTTGTTGGGAAAAAACGACCCCGGTTTCGTCCACAACGGCCCTTTGGCGGGTCTGGTCGCTGTGTGTGCAGGATCTGACTTGATGCACCCTTTTGGTGCGTTGGCGGTAGGCGCTGTTGCAGGTGGCTTGTTTGTTGTGATGTTCACCTGGACACAAAACATATGGAAAATTGACGACGTGCTGGGTGTTTGGCCTTTGCATGGTTTGTGTGGTGCTTGGGGTGGCATTGCCGCTGGCATCTTTGGCCTCAAGGCCATGGGCGGTTTGGGCGGTGTCAATCTGACGGCTCAAGTGATTGGCACCGCCATGGGTGTGGTGTGGGCCCTGCTGGCAGGCTTGGCTGTGTATGGCTTGCTCAAACTGACTTTGGGGCTGAAGCTCAGCCCCGAAGAAGAATATGACGGCGCAGATTTGACCGTGCACAAAATCAGTGCTACGCCAGACCGTGAAGTGAGTTGGTGAGCCGCATATTTGTGTGTCCAAGCCAACACCTGTGCGCCTTGCAGGGATAGCCCTTGCAACTTTATTGTGTTTATGGCGCATAATGGCCGAGTGCTGCTGTAGAAAAATGGCAGCGCAATGTTCGCGGTGACCAGGTCAGTTTCGCTTCCCTTCCGATGTTTTCAGGTTTGTTGAATGCGCTTTCGGAGCTCCATCGCTTTTATCTCTGTGTTTTGAGGAGTCCCTTTCATGGGCAACAAACTTTACGTCGGCAACCTGCCTTACTCGGTTCGCGACGGCGATCTGGAACAAGCTTTCGGTGAATTCGGTGCTGTGACCAGCGCCAAAGTCATGATGGAGCGCGACACTGGCCGTTCCAAAGGCTTTGGTTTTGTGGAAATGGCCAGCGACGACGAAGCCCAAGCTGCGATCAACGGCATGAACGGTCAGCCTTTGGGCGGCCGTAACGTCGTTGTGAACGAAGCCCGTCCCATGGAGGCACGTCCACCACGTACTGGTGGCGGTGGCTTCGGTGGTGGCGGCGGCGGCGGCGGTTACGGCGGCGGTCGTCGTGAAGGCGGCGGTGGCGGCGGTTACGGCGGCGGTCGTGAAGGCGGCGGCGGTGGTTACGGCGGCGGTGGCGGTGGTGGTGGCCGTGAAGGTGGTGGCGGTGGTTTCCGCAGCCCCTACGGTGCTGGCCCTCGCGGCGGTAGCGGCGGCGGTCGTCGCGAAGGCGGCGGTGGCGGCTACGGCGGCGGTTATTGATTCACGTTTTCGGCTGATCTGAACATCAGCCCTTGCGTCTCATGCAAAGCCCTGCAGAGCAGGGCTTTGTTGTTTGTGTGGTGTTTACGAATGCTCGGCCTGAGCAAGCATTTGCAGGGGACTTCGACCACCGACCATCGACCACTGAGCAGTCAAGACAGGTTCTGCGGGTCTTGTTATTGATCCGGCCCTATGAAGTCTGCAGAATGACTTCAATCTTGCACCCTGTGGGAGCTAGCCCTGCTGGCGATCAGACGCTTGTGGACCACAGGCTTTTCGCTTGGCTGGCAAGCTCCCGCAAAATCTTCCCAGCTGGCAACACACGGTTCACACTTCATCGGGCCGATTCAATAGTCCAAAATTCCGGCGCGTTGAGGCTTCAGGGTTGAGGTGCCAAAACGCCACGTACACGCCCTTGCAGGATGTATGCGCCGCTGTCGCTGTTGAAGTTCATGCTGTTACCCGTGAAGACATCCTGATCGCGAATGATTTTGACCGGATCGGATGACAGAAGTTGGTGCTCCTCGACCAGAGCCAGCAAGCGCTCACCATGAAGTTCAAGGCGCGGCAATTCGCCCAATGCAGGGCGTATGGCTTGAGCCTCTCCAATGAGTGTGACTTGCTTCCCATCGCCGGTAGCGATGCCTTGCATGGCCTGTGCATTGATTCTGGAGCCGGTCTCGCTGATAGAGACTACCCGCACGTTCTGAATGTAAAGCTCGTCGCTGGCCGGGTAATGCTTGGCTTGTTCACCGTGTAATTCATGGGTCATGCGACCCGTAGCATCGAAAGCCCTGAGTGAAAAATTCTCAAGGGTGTAGTCGGGCTCTTGGCGAACGGTACTGGTAGTTGTGGCGCTCAGCAGTTCGGGCATGCTCCGTACCAGCCACCAACTGCCCATGGCCAGCAAGCCCAGGACGATCAGTGGCAGTGACAGTGTCATTTTGTCTATGACCACTTGTGAAATGCCTGTGCGACTCATGCTGAAGGCCCCTTGTGTGCGCTCTCTCCCACCTGGGTCAGCAGCTGAGCGTACCGCCCACTGGCTACCAACAAGACATCACAAAAAGCGCGTGCTGCCCCTTCTCCGCCCCGCTCTTCGGTGACATGGTGTGCGATGGCTTTGGCTTGGGCATGCGCATTGGCCGGGGCACAGGCAAAAGCCACGCGCTGCATGACGGGCAGGTCTGGCCAGTCATCGCCCATGGCGGCTGCTTGCGCCCAGCTCAGGCCCAGCGCTTGCAAAATTTCTTCGGCAGCAGGCCGCTTGTCTTCGGTGCCAAAGCGCACATGCGTGATGCCCAGGGCCTTCAGGCGCAGGCGCAAAGGTGCTGAGTCACGTCCTGTGATGACCACGGGTGTGATGCCTGCTTGTTGCAAAAGCTTGATGCCTTGCCCATCCAGGGTATTGAAGCGTTTGATGCTTTCGCCACTTTCCGTGAAGTAAAGGCCGGCGTCGGTCAGCACGCCGTCCACATCGAAAAAAGCCACGCGAATGCCCTGTGCCTGCAACAGCAATTCGGGCGGGTAATGCAAAGCGGGGATCAGTGGGCGCATGTCAGATGACCTTGGAACGCATCAGGTCGTTGGAGTTGAGGGCACCGCACAGCAGTCCGACCTCGTCGACCACGAGAATGCTGGTGATGCGATGCAACTCCATCAACTCAGCGGCTTCAACCGCCAGGGCTTCAGCGCGAATGGTGTGGGGCTGGGGGTGCATCACATCGCGGGCTTTCAGTTCGCGCAGGTCGGCGCCTTTTTCAATCAGGCGGCGCAAGTCACCGTCGGTGAACACACCTAATACGCGGCCGTCTTGATCGACCACAGATGAGGCACCCAAGCCTTTGCTGCTCATCTCGCGCATCAAATCGGTGAAGCTGGCATCAGGTCCCACACGGGGAACTTCTGCGCCTTGGCGCATCACGTCGCTCACATGGGTGAGCAGTTTGCGACCCAGCGAACCGCCGGGGTGTGAGCGGGCAAAGTCTTCAGGTTTGAAGCCGCGTGCATCCAGCAAGGCTACCGCCAGGGCGTCGCCCATGGCCAACTGAGCGGTGGTACTGGCTGTGGGTGCCAGATTCAGGGGGCAGGCTTCCTTGTCGACCGAGGTGTCCAGCACCACATTTGCATGTCTGGCCAATGAAGAGTTCAAGCCACCGGTCATGGCAATCAGGGGTACGCCCTGGCGCTTGAGCATGGGCAAAATGGCGACCAGCTCGTCGCTTTCGCCGCTGTTGGAAATGGCCAGCACCACGTCCACGATTTTGATCATGCCCAAGTCACCGTGGCTGGCTTCACCGGGGTGTACAAACATGGCCGGTGTGCCGGTGGAGGCGAGTGTGGCGGCGATCTTGCGGCCGATGTGCCCACTTTTGCCCATGCCAGTGACCACCACGCGGCCTTGTACGACAAGCATCATGTCAACAGCTTGGATAAAACGCTCGTCCAGACGTGCTTTGAGTTGAAGCAGAGCAGCGGCCTCAATGTCGAGTGTGTCGCGGGCGAGTTGCAGGGTGTGGTGTGGGTTGACAGGCATGATGGTCATTTTATCGGGCACCTCGGAAATCGCTTGTTTCATTCAAGCAGCAGACAAAATGACCGTCATCAGTCGCTGACAACGCCCGTATGCCTCACGGCGTCTTGTTACCATTCCAGCATGAGTACCCTGGAACTGACACTGATGTATTTGCTGGCCGCTGTGCTGGGTGTGGTGGGGTGCCGCATGCTCAAACTGCCGCCCATGCTGGGCTACCTGGTGGTGGGCGTGGTCATCGGCCCCAATGCGCTGGCGTTGGCGCAAAACTCCGAAGGCGTGAAGCACCTGGCTGAGTTTGGCGTGGTGTTCCTGATGTTTGTGATCGGGCTGGAATTCAACTTGCCCAAGCTGCGGTCCATGCGGAAACATGTGTTCGGTCTGGGCTTGTTGCAGGTGGTGCTCACCTTGCTGCTCGTCACGCTGGCCTCATTGTTTCTGGCCACCTTGGCACCGACTCTGTGGAAAATGGATTGGCAAACCGCGCTGGCCTTGTCCGGCGCAATGGCCATGAGCAGCACGGCCATTGTGGTCAAGATGATGGCCGACCGCATCGAACTGGAGAGTGAGCACGGCAAACGCGTGATTGGCGTTCTGCTGTTTCAGGATCTGGCCGTGGTGCCTTTGCTGGTGCTGATCCCTGCTTTGGGTTCGGCACCCGAGCAATTGTTAGGTGCCTTGTTGCTGGCCGGGGCCAAAGCCGTCTTGTTGATCACCTTGCTCTTGACCGGTGGGCAGCGCATCATGCGCTGGTGGCTCACGCTGGTGGCTCGGCGCAAAAGTGAAGAGCTGTTTGTTCTCAACCTGCTGCTGGTCACTTTGGGGCTGGCATGGATCACCGAGCTGGCCGGTTTGAGTCTGGCGCTGGGGGCCTTCATTGCGGGCATGCTGATTTCAGAGACGGAATACAAGCACCAGGTGGAGCTCGATATCCGGCCATTCCATGACATCTTGCTGGGCCTTTTTTTCATCACCATCGGCATGATGCTGGACTGGCACATCGTGTTCGAGCGCTGGCACCTGATGCTGGTGCTGACCACTTTGCCGGTGTTGTTCAAGTTGCTGCTGGTGGCGACACTGGCCAAGCTGACCGGTGCCACCAACGGTGTGGCCTTGCGCACCGGCTTGTATTTGGCGCAAGCCGGTGAATTCGGCTTTGTGCTGCTCACCTTGGGCTCGCAAAACGGGGTGATTCCGCCCAGCTTGCTCAACCCGGTCATGGCCAGCATGGTGTTGTCGATGCTGGCCACGCCCTTCATCATCATGCACGCCAACACCTTCGTCATGAAGGTGGTGGCCAGTGAATGGCTGCAGCAATCGCTGCAAATGACCACCATTGCGCGCAAGTCGATCAACACCAGTAAACACGTCATCATTTGTGGTTATGGCCGCTGTGGGCAGAACCTGGCGCGCATGCTGGAAAAAGAAAATATCCCCTACATGGCGCTTGATCTGGACCCGGACCGCGTGCGTCAGGCGGCTGCAGCCGGGGACTCGGTGGTGTTTGGCGATGCGGGGCGCTTGCAATCGCTCATGGCGGCAGGGCTTGCCCGCGCCAGCGCCGTGGTCATCACTTATCTGGACGTACCGGCTGCCATGAAAGTGCTGGACCACGCCCACAGCCACGCGCCACAGGTGCCGGTGATCGTGCGCACGAAAGACGATCTGGATCTGGAAAAACTGCAACTGGCGGGTGCCACCGAAGTCGTGCCCGAAGCCCTGGAAGGCTCGCTCATGCTGGCCAGCCACGCGCTGGCGCTGGTGGGTGTGCCCATGCGCCGTGTGATCCGTGTGGTGCAAGACCAGCGCGATGCGCGTTACAACCTGCTCAAAGGCTATTTTCATGGGGCAGACGACGACACGCTGGACGAGATTGACCATGAGCGACTGACACCCGTGAGCTTGCCATTTGCATCGCCTTGGCTGGGCAAGCAGGTGCAAGACCTGGCGCTGCACGCCATGGGTGTGCGTGTGGTCAGCCTGCGCCGCGCCAACGGTCTGACCCAGCGAGTGAGTGATGAGACCGAACTGCAGACGGGCGACACGCTGGTGCTGTCCGGGAAACTGCAGACCTTGGCCGTGGCTGAGGAAAAGCTGTTGCGAGGCTGAACGCGGCCTGGGTCTGCAGATCATGTTTGCGTCAAGTGACCCCGTAGGTCGGTGGCTTCAGCCCCGACACCCGGCCTGCGCCGAAACCCGCAATGTCGGGGCTCAAGCCACCAACTTAAAGCTGCGCAGACGTCTCGTCGCTCGGTGTTCGCAGACCCCGGCAGTGGGGCTCCGCACAGGCTGTCGCCCACAGTGCAGACAGTCCGGGCTGTGGCGCTTAAGCTGCCGACTTCTGATTGATCGGAAGTTCTCATGACACTCGTTTCAAGCCCGGCAGCAGCGGGTGACGACCGCCTGCCCTATGCCAAACCTCAGCCCTGGGGCATGGCCCCTGACATGGTGGTGCACGATGTGCAGACCGACGACGAGCGCTTGTGGGCCCCGATTGCCCCAGGCATCTGGTCGCGCCCGCTGCACCTGAATGTGACGGGCGGCTTTTATGTGCACCTGCTCAAGGTCAAACGCTCGGGCCTGCTGCAGCGCCACCGCCATTCGGGCATGGTGCATGCCCATGTGCTGCGGGGTAAATGGCTGTATCTGGAGCACGATTGGGTGGCCGAAGAAGGCAGTTACGTGTTCGAGCCCCCGGGCGAGACCCACACCCTGGTCGTGCCCGATGACTGTCAGGACATGGTGACGATGTTCACCGTGCATGGCGCATTGATGTACGTGGACACTCAGGGCAATGCCACGGGCTACGACGACGTGTTCACCCGCATCGAAAAGTACCGCGCCCACTTTGAGGCCGTGGGCCTGGGGGCGGATTACGTGAAGACCTTCATGCGCTGATCCACCTCGCTGCCAGAAAAAAAACCACTTGGTTGAGCGGTTTTTTTCTGGGTGTTGAGCCGCAGCTCAGAGGCACGACCACACAGGCACGACCTCAAAGGCACGACCTCAAAGGCACGACCTCAGAGGGGCTTCTTGATCCAATTGGCGATCTCACCAATGATGCCCCGGCGGAAAGCCAGCACGCAGACCACAAAGATCACACCTTGAATGATGGTGACCCACGCTCCAAATTGGGCCAGGTAATTTTGCATACTCACGATCACGGCAGCGCCCAGCACGGGCCCGAACAAGGTGCCCAGACCGCCCAGCAGCGTCATCAAGACCACCTCGCCCGACATGGACCAATGCACATCGGTCAGCGAGGCCAACTGGAACACCAGTGACTTGGTGGCCCCGGCCGTGCCCGCCAAAGCACCCGAAATCACAAAGGCAATGAGTTTGAACATGTCGGTGTCGTAACCCAGCGAAATCGCACGGTCCTGGTTTTCGCGGATGGCCTTGAGGATCTGACCAAAAGGCGAGTAAATGATGCGCCAGATCAGGGCAAAACCGGCCAGGAAAATCGCCAGTACAAACATGTACATGGCTGTGTTGTCGTTCAGATCAAACAGGCCAAACAACATGCCGCGTGGCACCGACTGGATGCCGTCTTCACCGCCTGTGAACGGCGTTTGCAAATAGAAAAAATAGACCATTTGCGAAAAAGCCAAGGTGATCATCGCAAAGTAAATGCCTTGCCTGCGGATCGCCAGCATGCCTGTCACCAAAGCCAGCAAGGCCGAGCAGCCGGTTGCAAACAGCACCGCCAGCTCAGGGTTCCAGCCCCACACCTTGGCGGCGTGTGCCGCTGCATAGCCCGCTGTGCCCAAAAACATGGCGTGGCCAAAAGACAGCAAGCCGCCAAAGCCAATGAGCAAGTTGAAGGCGCAGGCAAACAAGGCAAAGCACATGACCTTCATGAGGAAGATCGGATAAACCCAGATGGGCGCGATGGCCAAGACCAGCACCATGATGGCAAAGGCCACCCATTGGTGCGTGAACGACTGGGCCTTGATGGAGGGTGTCGGGACAGTGGTCATGGTCTTACTTCTGGGTGCCGAACAGCCCGGCTGGCTTGATCAGGAGAACAATGGTCATGATGATGAAAATCACCGTGCTGGAGGCTTCGGGGTAGAACACCTTGGTCAGGCCCTCAATCAGGCCCAAACCGAAACCGGTCAGGATGGCCCCCATGATGGAGCCCATGCCGCCAATCACCACCACCGCAAACACCACAATGATGATGTCAGCGCCCATGGTTGGGTTGACCTGGTAAATGGGCGCGGCCATCACGCCTGCAAAGGCGGCCAAGCCAACGCCGAAGCCATAGGTCAGGGTGATCATGCGCGGCACGTTGACGCCAAACGCTTGCACCAGACTGGGGTTTTCGGTGGCGGCGCGCAGATAGGCACCCAGCTTGGTACGCTCGATCACGTACCAGGTGGACAGGCACACCACCAGCGAGGCCACAATGACCCAGGCGCGGTACTTGGGCAGGAACATGAAGCCGGTGTTGTAAGCACCCTTGAAGACTTCGGGCACCGGATAAGGCATGCCCGAAGAGCCGAACTCGTGGCGAAACAGACCCTGAATGATCAAGGCCAGTCCGAAGGTGAGCAGCAGGCCATACAGGTGGTCCAGCTTGTACAGCTGCTTGAGCATGGTGCGCTCAATCAGCATGCCGGTGGCACCCACCACCAAAGGCGTCACCACCAACGCGACCCAGTAGTTGATGCCGAGTTTGGTCAATCCCAGATAGGCCACAAAGGCGCCCAGCATGTACTGGGCACCGTGGGTGAAATTGATGATGTTCAGCAAGCCGAAAATCACGGCCAGGCCCAGCGAGAGCAATGCGTAAAAAGAGCCGTTGATCAGCCCGATCAGCAATTGCCCAAACAAGGCTTGCGAAGGTATGCCAAAGATTTCCATGATGATTCGACTTGCTAGAACAAAGGGGTGTGATTACTTCTTGACCAGCGGGCACTCGCTCTCAGCCAGGGGGCGGAAGGCCTCGTTGGCCGGAATGGTCGACACCAGCTTGTAATAGTCGTATGGACCTTTGGATTCGGCAGGCTTTTTGACTTCGAACAGGTAGGCTGGGTGGATTTTGCGACCGTCAGCACGCACGGTGCCTTTGCCAAACAAAGGATCATCGGTGGGCAGCTCTTTCATCTTGGCGGCGACTTTGGTGCCGTCATCGGTTTTGGCGGCGTCCACGGCCTTCAGGTAATGGATCACGCTGGAGTAAACGCCCGCTTGAACCATGGATGGGTATTTGCCGCCCTGAGCTGCTGCAAAACGCTTGGTGAAAGCGCGGGTGTTGTCGTTCAGGTCCCAATAAAAGGTTTCGGTCAACTTCAGGCCTTGTGCGATGTTCAGACCCAGCGAGTGCACGTCGGGCAAGAACACCAGCAAGCCAGCCAGGTTCTGGCCGCCTTTGGTGATGCCGAACTCGGCGGCTTGCTTGATCGAGTTGGTGGTGTCACCGCCTGCGTTGGCCAGACCAATGATCTTGGCTTTGGAAGCTTGCGCTTGCAGCAAGAAAGAAGAGAAGTCTTGTGTCGGGAAGGGTGTGCGCACTTTGCCCACCACCTTGCCGCCGTTTTTGAGCACCACAGCTTCGGTGTCGCGCTCCAGAGCTTGACCGAAAGCGTAGTCAGCGGTCAGGAAGAACCAGGTGTCACCTCCGCTTTTGACAATGGCTTTGCCGGTGCCGTTGGCCAACATCCAGGTGTCATACGCCCAGTGGATGGTGTTGGCGTTACAGGCCTTGCCGGTCAGGTCGGCTGTGGCAGAACCCGAGTTGACGTGCAGTTTGCCCTTGTCAGCAGACAATTTTGCGATGGCCAAGCCCACGGATGATGTGGGCACGTCGGCGATCATGTCCACCTTGTCGGTGTCATACCACTGGCGCGCCACGTTGGAGCCCACGTCGGGTTTGTTTTGGTGGTCAGCGCTGACGATTTCGACTTTGAGCGTGCTCTTGGTCGCCTTGATGTAGTCCTCCACGGCCATGCGAGCCGCAGTGACCGAGCCGGGGCCGGTGATGTCTGAGTACAGACCCGACATGTCGTTGAGCACACCGATCTTGACGATGCCGTCAGAGATCTGTGCGTGGGCCGAGCCTGCAAAGGCGCAAGTGGCCAAAGCTGCGAGGGAAAGAAGTTTGCGTTTCATCGTGTTGTCTCCAGTTAGAAAAAATCAGACACCCAGGTACTCGTTCAACATGCCCATCTTGGAGGACAGCTCTTGTGAGGTAAAGCTCTCTACCATCTGACCATGTTCCATCACGTAAAACCGGTCTGCCAAGGGCGCGGCAAACCTGAAGTTCTGCTCCACCATGATGATGGTGAAACCCTTGGCCTTGAGGGCCTTGATCATGCGGCCCAGGGCTTGCACGATGACGGGGGCCAGGCCTTCGGAAATTTCATCCAGCAACAAAAAACGTGCGCCGGTTCGCAGAATGCGGCCCACGGCCAGCATTTGCTGCTCGCCACCGGACAGGCGTGTGCCGGGGCTGTTGCGCCGCTCCAGCAGGTTGGGAAACATGTCGTAGATTTCTTCGACCGACATGCCGTTGGGGGCAATCACGGGTGGCAGCAGCAGGTTTTCTTCGCATGTCAGAGCTGAGAAAATACCGCGCTCTTCAGGGCAATAGCCCAGTCCGAGTTTGGCGATCTCGTGTGGTGCCCAGTTCACGGTTTCCTGGCCCTTGATGGTGATGGAGCCGGTGCGCCGTCCCACCAGGCCCAAAATGGATTTGACCGTGGTGGTGCGACCCGCGCCATTGCGGCCCAGCAGCGTCACCACTTCGCCTTCGTTCACTGTCAGGTCCACCCCGTGCAGGATGTGCGATTCGCCGTACCAGGCTTGCAAGTTGCTGATGCGCAGCATTTCTTTGGGCTCAGCCATGGGCACCCTCCAGCTGGTTGTCGGTGGTGCCCATATAGGCTTCGAGCACTTGCGGGTTTTGTGACACCACGGCGTAGGGTCCTTCTGCAATCACTTGTCCGCGCTGCAAGACACTGATGGTGTCTGCAATTTTGGACACCACATTCATGTTGTGCTCCACCATCAAGATGGTGCGGTTGGCACCGACTTTTTTGATCAACTGCGTGACCCGGTCCACGTCTTCATGGCCCATGCCTTGTGTGGGCTCGTCGAGCAGCATCAGCTCGGGGTCCATGGCCAAGGTGGTGGCAATTTCCAGGGCACGCTTGCGGCCATAAGGCAGCTCCACCGCCGTCAGGTCGGCCATGCCGCCCAGGTCGACCTCATCCAGCAGTGCCATGGCTTTGTCATTGAGCTGGTTCAGGCTGCGCTCGGAGCGCCAAAAGTGCAGCGACGTACCGGTGGCGCGTTGCAAACCGATGCGCACGTTTTCCATCACCGTCAGGTTGGGGAAGGTGGCCGAAATCTGGAAGGACCGCACAATGCCACGCCGCGCCACCTGTGAGGGTTTTTCTGCGGTGATGTCATGGCCGTTGAACACAATCTGTCCCTTGGTGGGGATCAGGAACTTGGTCAACAGATTGAACACCGTGGTTTTGCCTGCACCGTTGGGGCCGATCAAAGCATGGATTTGCCCGCGCTGGACCCCCAGGTTGACACTGTTGACGGCGACAAATCCCTTGAACTCCTTGACGAGCTCACGGGTTTCGAGAATGAAATCTTTGGACATGACTTGTGAACAAGGTTCCTGTTAATGGCCCTGCTTCCAGATCGCTGCACGGCCTGATGCATTCTGAGTTGATCGCCGCAAAAGTGCGTAGTGGTTATCCCGAACGCTTGTCTCACAAGTGTCTGAACGCCCCGTGCGATTCACAAAGGCGTTGAAAAAAACTCAACTCAAGACCATGCCGCCATCCAAATGAATGGATTGCCCTGTCATGCCCCGTGACTCGGCAGAGCCCAGGTACACCGCCAAACTCGCAATCTCGCAAGGCTCCAGCACACGGCCCAGCGGCACGCGTGTCAACACCGCCTTGACCATGTCATCGCCACTGATGCCCGAGCTGAGGGCCACCTGTGCCTTGAGTTCTTCCACCATGTCGGTCTGGATGAAACCGGGACAAATGGCATTGACAGTGACTTTGTAGGGGCTCGCTTCAAGCGCCAGACAACGCGTCAACCCCACCACCGCGTGCTTGCTCACGTTGTAGGCGCTTTGGTTGCGCGACCCCCATTTGCCCGCGGTCGACGCCATGTTGATGATGCGGCCATGCTCTCGCGCCTGCATGCCGGGCAAACACGCTTGGGTGAAGTGCAGCACGCCAAACAGGTTCACATCGAGCATGTCCTGAAAGTCTTGCGGAACATAGTCCATGAAAGGCTTGGCCCGGTACACGCCAGCGTTGTTGACCAGCACATCCACGCGGCCAAAGCGATGTTCGACTTGTGCCACCGCTGCAAAGCACGCATCGCGGTCGGTCACGTTCAGGCCTGTGGTCATGATGCGCTCAGGCGGCAAGCCCAGCGCATCCTTGACTTCGTTCAGGCGGGATTCATCGGTGGCGATCAGGCACAGGCTGGCCCCTTCAGCGGCATAAGCCTCGGCGATTGCGCGGCCTATGCCACGGCTGGCACCGGTGATGATGGCCACTTGTTGGTCGAGTCGATGTGCCATGTTCAATCCTTTGACTGTGGGTGCACAGCAGAGCGGTCAGGTGCTGACCATCAGATGAGTTGAGCCCGTTTGCGTGCATGGCCCGGCGCGCCGTGGTCAACATCGTCATGCGGCCTGGACACTGCTTTGCGCAACACTTGCAGATAGCCTTGGGCCAACTCCATGCGCGGGCCAAAGCCTTGCGAGATCAGCAGGCGGTGTGCGGCAGGCAGCTTCCAGCAAGGCGTGAACACCAACAGGTGGTGCTCCAGGTGGTAATTCACCCAGTAAGGGGCCAGCACCATGCGCATGCCCCAGTTCGTCAGCGTGGTGCGGGTGTTGCGCAGGCGGTCGTTGTTGTCGCCCACCACTGCGTGCTCGGCAATGTTGCGGATGCGGCTGATCACCTGGTACCAAGTCAGCAAAGGCAGCAGCCACAAGGCGAAGTAAGCCCACCACACGCCCGCAGCGGCGGTGATGGTGAAAATGGTCAGGTTGCTGAGGAAGAAGTACTTTTCTGAGGCGATCAGGTTTTTCAGGCGCTGCCATCGGCTGGGGTCTTGGCCCATTTCCATGCGGAAAATTTCCATGCGGCGCTGGTAAGCCGTGACACCCAAAATGTCGCGCCGCATCTTGCGCCAGAAGCTTTGTCGGGTGATGGGAAAGGGGGCCGACAACATCAGGTCGGGGTCTTCCTTTTGCTGCGTGTGGCGGTGGTGGCTCAGGTGATAAGGGCGGTACAGCGTGAGGCTCGCACCCACGGGCCAGCCGCACAAAAAAGCACCCAAGGTGTCATTGAGCCAGGTGTTCTTGAACAAGGCGCGGTGCGCCGCATCGTGCATCAAGATCGCCAGCCCCAACTGCCTCCCGCCAATGATGACCAAGGCGACGATGAAGCTCAAGGGGTTGGGCCATGCGATGAAAACAGCCATGGCCAAAGCCATGACACCCCAAGCGTGCAGCACCAGGTAAGCGCCCATCCAGTCGGATCGGCTGCGCAAATAGGCGTCTTGTTCAAGGCTGAGGGTGGCTTGGGCGTCGGCGGTCATGGCGTTTGCGTGCGTCGAAACAGCTATCTTGTGCCCGAAGGTTGCTCAAATCAGTCGCTGAGGCGACCTTTTGAGGGCGCTTTGTACAGGCAGCACGTCGGGGTCTTCGACCGCCGACCAACGGGACTAACAACGCTTTGATGTGTAGGTCGGCAGCTTCAGCTCCGACATGGATGATCGGGCGCAGGCGCGTGGTGGGGTGGTAGCCGCTGATCGGCAACAACAAGAAACCGAAAGGTTTCTCTGTCGTAGCGATGCCTGTGCTCACTTACCGATGCAAAAACTCGAAAAAATCACACCCAGCAAATCGTCGGCGCTGAATTCGCCCGTGATCTCGTTCAGGGCGTTTTGGCCCAGTCGCAGTTCTTCGGCCAGCAGGTCCAGGTTTTGCGCTTGCGCGGCCAAATGCGCGTCGGCCACTTCCAGATGTTCGCGCACACGGTGCAGGGCCTGCACATGGCGCTCGCGGGCGATGAACAGGCCCTCGCTGGCTTGCTGCCAACCGGCTTGTTGCAGCAGCTGCTGGCGCAGGGCCTGCAGCCCCTCACCCGTGCGTGCAGACAGGTTCAAGCCCGTGCGCTCCAGTGACACAGGCGCAGCGTCGGCCTTGTTCCACACATCGATCACTGCCACGCTGGCGGGCAGGCGGCTATGCAGTCGGGTGGAGATCTCGGCATCGGCGCTGTCGTAATCGGCCTGGCCGACACGCGTCAGGTCGTGCAAAAACAGCACCGCATCGGCGTTCTCAATCTGGCCCCAGGCGCGTGCAATGCCAATTTGCTCCACCTCGTCCACGCCCTCGCCCTCGCGCAGCCCGGCGGTGTCGATCACATGCAGCGGCACGCCTTCGATCTGTATCGTTTGCTGCACCACATCGCGGGTGGTGCCCGCAATGGGTGTGACGATGGCCAGCTCGGCCCCGGCCAAAGCATTGAGCAAAGAACTCTTGCCGGCATTGGGCTGGCCCGCAATCACCACCTTGATGCCTTCGCGCAGCAATGCGCCTTGCCGGGCTTTGCCCAGCACAGTCATCACGGCCGTTTGCAAGCGATTCAGTTGCCCTTGCGCATCGGCTTTTTGCAAGAAATCAATCTCTTCTTCGGGGAAGTCCAGCGTCGCCTCGACCAGCATGCGCAGGTGAATCAAGGCATCGCGCAGCCCATGGATTTCTTTGGAAAAATCTCCCGCCAAGGACCGGCTGGCGCTGCGTGCAGCGGCCTCGGTGCTGGCGTCGATCAGGTCGGCAATCGCCTCGGCTTGTGCCAGGTCGATCTTGTCATTCAAAAAAGCGCGCTCAGAAAATTCGCCCGGCTGCGCCACGCGCAAACCGGCCAAACGTGGCTGGCCTGTGGCTGTGTCCATTTCGGCTGCTGCTTGCAGGCAACGCGCCACCAGCAGCTGCAAGACCACCGGCCCGCCGTGCGCTTGCAACTCCAGCACGTCTTCGCCAGTGAATGAGTGCGGTGCCACAAAGCTCAGCGCCAGGCCGTGGTCGATCGGGCTGCCATCGGCATCGGCAAAGGGCAGATAAGTGGCTTCGCGCGGTTTGAGGCTGCGCCCACACAAGGCCTCGATCAAGGACGACAGCTTGCGCCCCGACACCCGCACGATGCCCACCGCGCCGCGTCCCGGTGCAGTGGCGATGGCGACGATGGGTTCCTGGTGTCTGGCGAGCATGGGCGGTGGTGAATGGCGAGATGGGGGTAAGTGGCCCATGCGTAAGCGCCAAGGCCAAAAAAAGGCCGCTTGCGCGGCCCTTCGGGGTTTACTTGAACTTGGGCAAGTTGAATTGTGGCGGCACGCCCATGCGGGTGTTGATCATCCACTGCTGGGCAATCGACAAGATGTTGTTCGTGATCCAGTACAGCACCAAGCCAGCCGGGAAGAAGAAGAACATCACCGAAAACACCAGCGGCATGATCCACATCAGCTTGGCCTGCATCGGGTCTGGCGGCGCGGGGTTGAGTGCGGTTTGCAGCAAAGTGGTCAAGGTCATGACCAATGGCAGGATGAAGAACGGATCGGGTGCAGACAGGTCATGAATCCAGAGAACCCAAGGTGCATTGCGCATTTCAACGCTGGACAACAGCACCCAGTACAGGGCAATGAACACCGGGATCTGCACCATGATCGGGAAGCAGCCCCCCATGGGGTTGACCTTTTCTTCGCGGTAAATGCGCATCATCTCCTGCTGCATTTTTTGCGGATCGTTTTTCAGACGTTCACGCATGTCCATGATCTTGGGGTTGATGGCTTTCATCTTGGCCATGCTGGCGTAAGCCTTGGCGTTGAGCCAATAGAAAGCAATTTTGAGCAAGAGCACCAGCGCCACGATGGACCAGCCCCAGTTCTGGATGAAGCCAAACAGCTTGTCCAGCAACCAGTACAAAGGCTTGGACAGCATGGCCAGCCAGCCATAGTCTTTCACCAAGTCCAGGCCGGGGGCCAAGGCTTCGAGCACTTTTTCTTCCTGGGGGCCGCTGAACAATTGGGTGCTCACACTCTTGGATTGGCCGGGTGCCACATCGGCCAGAGGTGTGATCATGCCCACGGCGTACAAATTGGTATCCACCTTGCGCACGAAGTTTTCGCGCTGAATGCCATCCGCCAGCAACCAGGCGGTTGCGAAGTAGTGCTGCACCATGGCCACATAGCCATTGGGTGATGTCTTGTCAATTTCGGCCTTGTTCTTTTCGATGTCGCTGAACTCAACCTTCTGGTACTTTTTGGCCTCGGTATAAACAGCAGGACCTGTGAAGGTGGAGTAGAACGACGACTCACCCGCAGGCTTGTTGCCATCCCGCACGAGTTGCAAGTACAGCTGAGGCGATACGTTGGCGGTGCCGGTGTTGATCACTTCGTGCTTGACGCCAATGGCGTAGCTGCCGCGCTTCAGGGTGTAGGTCTTGACCAGTTTCACGCCGTTTTGCTCATCGGACTCGAAACGCAAGGTCAGCTCGTTCTGGCCCTCTTTCAGGCTGCGATCTCCGCTGAACTTCATGGGCGATTTGTGCGTGGGAAAGTCGCCGCCGATCAGGCCGGTTTGGGCCATGTAAACGCGGCTACTGCTTTGGTCGAGCAAAACAAACGGTTTGCTGCTGTCAACAAAGTCAGCATGCTTTGTGAATTCGGTACGCACCAAAGAGCCGCCTTCGGTGTCAAAGCTGAGCTTGAGCACATCGGTGGCCACTTCGATCTTCTCGCGGGGGACGGCAGCGGCGGCAGGCGCAGACGAAGGCACTTGGCCAGGTGTGGCCGTCACCGCTGCGGTGCTGGCTGTGGGCACGCCATTGGCGCTGGCAGCCGGTGTTGAGGCATTGATCGCAGGAGCGGCTACTTCCGGTTTTGGAAAGAAAGTGGCTTTGTGGCCGTTGTGCAGCTGCCATTGATCCCACAGCAGGACCATGGAAAAACCAAAAATCACCCAAAGGATGGTGCGACGGATATCGTTCATGGGGTCTTCTTTGACGAAGTGGGAGAAAACAAAGCAGAAAACAAGCGAGGCGCTTGCGTGGGAACAGGGTCATGGCCGCCAGTGCACCAAGGCCCGCAACGCACCAAGCGGTGAACCGTCAGATAAGTCCCTTGAGCGGCGCCATGCAGTTCCAGCGCTTGCAAGGCGTAAGCCGAACACGTAGGCTCAAAACGGCAGGACGATCCCAGCCAAGGACTCAGCAGCAAGCGGTAGCCGCGCACCACGCCCATCAACAAACGCTGAATGATCATGCGCGAGCCTCTGTTGTCAGGGGTCGGACGGCACGCTCGAACAATTGCACGAGCTCTTGTCGGACAGCCTGCTTCAAGACCTCAGAAGTGGCGCTGATGAATTGCTTGCGGTCAAAGGTGGTGCGCAAACGAACCACATGGGCGGCCACAGGCAGGCGATCACCAAAGTGCTCGCTCACGTTGTAAATCTGCCTTTTGATGGCGTTGCGTGTGACGGCGCGGCGTGCCCAGCGTTTGGGCACCATGGCACCCAGCCAGACATCGGCCAAGTCAAAAAGGGCCTGCTCCTGTGAAGGTTCAGGCCCGACTTGATCGGCGGGTGCCAAAGAGGTGTCTGTCGGTGCGACCAGGTTCAGGCGATGCAACGCAAAGTGCGCCGTACGCGAGACCGTACCGCCAGCCAGGGCGGCCTGAAATTGTGGGCGTGTTTTTAGACGCTGCACGGTGGCCAGGCCCCAGCACCAACCGCCTGCAGCAACATCAGATCACTGCCAGACGGTTGCGCGGACATTAGACAGCCAGACGCTTGCGGCCCTTGGCGCGGCGTGCGTTGATCACGGCACGGCCACCACGGGTTTTCATGCGAACCAGGAAACCGTGGGTACGGGCGCGACGTGTCTTGGATGGTTGGTAGGTGCGTTTCATAACTCTTCCTTAGAGCCCAAAGCCATAAGCTGCTTTGGGCGAAACCCAAGATTATCGCAAACTTTCTGGCGAACGGCAAATTATTGGTGCGAAAGGCTTTCGTGAGGTGGTCGTCAAAATTGCCTGGATGTGGTTTATGATCAGCACCCAATTGCCGAGTCGGCATGTGGATAAGCTCTTGATAAATCAGTTTTTCCAGCCGCTCCAGCCTCCTACTGTCCACAATAAAACAAATACAAATGCACGAGGGACTCACATCAGAATACCAGTCGGATGCTGGCGCATCCTTGTGGCAGGCTTGCATCGATGAGCTGTCCCGCGAACTGCCAGAGCAGCAGTTCAACACCTGGATCAAACCCCTGAGCGCACAGGTTTCCGAAGACCAATTGCGTCTGACGGTATACGTCGCCAACCGCTTCAAACTTGACTGGGTCCGTGCCCAATATGCGGGTCGTTTGTCGGCCATGCTGGAGCGTTTGCAGGGGCATCCTGTTCAACTTGAGTTAGCGATTACTCCGCGCGAAGGTCCTGCCAAGTCTGTGCGCCTGTCCACGCCATCGTCGATGGAGCGCGCGCCTGAAGTGCTCGATGTGCCAGACGAGCCTGTGGCCAACACCTTCCGCAGCCGCCTCAATACAGCACTGACATTTGACACCCTGGTGGAAGGCACAGCCAACCGCATGGCTCGCGCCGCTGCCATGCATGTGGCGGGCTCTCCGGGGCACCTTTACAACCCCTTGTTCATCTACGGCGGCGTCGGCTTGGGCAAGACCCATTTGATGCACGCTATCGGCAACAAGCTGCTGGCTGACCGTCCGGAATCCAAAGTTCTCTACATCCATGCCGAACAATTTGTGTCGGATGTGGTTAAAGCCTATCAGCGCAAGACTTTTGACGAATTCAAGCACCACTACCACTCGCTCGATTTGCTGCTGATCGACGACGTGCAGTTCTTTGCCAACAAGGACCGCACCCAAGAAGAATTCTTCAACGCCTTTGAAGCCCTGCTGGCTAAAAAGTCGCACATCGTGATGACCAGCGACACCTACCCCAAGGGGCTGGCGGACATCCATGAGCGTCTGGTGTCCCGCTTTGATTCCGGTCTCACGGTGGCCATGGAGCCGCCCGAGCTGGAAATGCGGGTGGCCATTTTGATCAACAAAGCCATCAGCGAAGGCAGTGAAATGCCCGAGGAAGTGGCGTTTTTCGTGGCCAAAAACGTCCGCTCCAACGTGCGTGAGCTTGAAGGCGCGCTGCGCAAGATCCTGGCCTATTCGCGTTTCAACCAGAAGGAAATCTCCATCCAGCTGGCGCGCGACGCCCTGCGCGATTTGCTGTCTATCCAGAACCGCCAGATCAGCGTCGAGAACATCCAGAAGACCGTGGCCGACTACTACAAGATCAAGGTCGCGGACATGTACAGCAAAAAGCGCCCCGCCAGCATTGCCCGGCCACGCCAGATTGCCATGTACCTGGCCAAGGAAATGACGCAAAAAAAGCCTGCCCGAAATTGGCGAGCTGTTTGGTGGCCGTGATCACACCACCGTGCTGCATGCCGTTCGCAAAATTGGCACCGAGCGCCAGCAAATGACTGAGCTGAACCAGCAACTGCACGTGTTGGAGCAGACCCTCAAGGGCTGACAGGACCAGATGAGTTCACGCTTTGGGGTCATGTCTAGGAGTTTGCGACACGGCAATCCAGTCCATGCCCCTCAAAAGCACCCAAAAACAGGCGAAAATGTCGTCTGTTGACCACCTCACCCCAGCCCACAAGGCTCAAGCTTGAAAAACCATCAAAGGTAGACAAATGATCGTTCTGAAGGCCACTCAAGACAAATTGCTGTCCGTGTTGCAATCCGTGTCCGGCATTGTGGAGCGTCGTCACACCATGCCCGTGTTGGCCAACGTGCTGATCCGCAAAACGGGTCACGCCGTGCAGCTGACCACCAGCGATCTCGAAATCCAGATCCGCACCACGACCGAGATGGACGGTGACCCCGGTGACTTCACCACCACCGTGGGGGCCCGCAAACTCATCGACATCTTGCGCACCATGCCGGCTGACCAAACCGTGAGCCTGGAGTCTTCGCAAGCCAAACTGATCCTCAAGGGCGGTAAGTCCAAGTTCACCGTGCAGACCTTGCCGGCCGAAGACTTTCCGCTGGTGCAAGAGGCGGCCACCTTTGGCCCCGTGTTCAGCGTGCCGCAAAAAACCCTCAAGCAGTTGCTGAGTCAGGTTTCGTTTGCCATGGCCGTGCACGACATTCGCTACTACCTCAACGGCATCTTGTTTGTGGCCGAAGGCAATCGCCTGAGTTTGGTCGCCACCGATGGCCACCGCCTGGCCTTCACGGCCGCCACACTCGACGTGGAAGTGCCCACCAAACAAGAAGTCATCCTGCCACGCAAGACCGTGCTCGAATTGCAGCGTTTGCTGTCGGACGCTGACGGCGCGATTGAGATGCAGTTTGCCAACAACCAGGCCAAGTTCAGCTTTGACGGCATGGAGTTCGTGACCAAACTGGTCGAAGGCAAGTTCCCCGACTACAACCGCGTGATCCCCAAAGGCCACAGCAACAACATGACCCTGGGTCGTCAAGCCCTGCTGTCCTGCCTGCAGCGCACGGCCATTTTGACCAGCGACAAATTCAAGGGTGTGCGCCTGAACCTCGACCCCGGCAGCCTGCGCGTGGCGTCCACCAACGCCGAGCAGGAAGAAGCCGTGGACGAACTCGACATCGACTACAGCGGTGACAGCATTGAGATCGGCTTCAACGTGACCTACATCATTGATGTGCTCAGCAATATGAGTCAGGACATGGTGCGCATTGACCTGGCCGATGCCAACAGCTCGGCGCTGATCACGATCCCCGAGAACGACAACTTCAAATATGTGGTGATGCCGATGCGCATTTAAGGCGAAAGCCAACAGGCCATAGACCTTATCGAAACCCGCGACCCCTCGCGGGTTTCGGCCATTCAAGCGACCGAGAAAAACTCACATGACCGACGACATCACCCCCAGCGAAGACGCATTCACCACCGCTCAGCCCAAGATCGACGCCCATCAGGCGGGCGCATCTGAAGGCTATGGCGAAGGTGCCATCCAGATCCTGGAAGGCCTGGAAGCCGTGCGCAAACGCCCCGGCATGTACATCGGCGACACCTCGGACGGCACCGGTTTGCACCACCTGGTCTTTGAGGTCGTGGACAACTCGATTGACGAAGCGCTGGCCGGCCACTGCGACGACATCGTCGTCACCATCCATTCAGACAACTCCATCAGTGTGACCGACAACGGCCGTGGCATCCCCACAGGCGTGAAGATGGACGACAAGCACGAGCCCAAGCGCAGTGCCTCAGAAATCGCTCTGACCGAACTGCACGCGGGCGGCAAGTTCAACCAAAACAGCTACAAGGTCTCTGGCGGTTTGCACGGCGTGGGCGTGTCCTGCGTGAACGCCCTCAGTAAATGGCTGCGCCTCACGGTGCGTCGCGAAGGCAAAGTGCACGAAATCGAATTTGCACGCGGCTTTGTGCAAAACCGCTTGCTCGACACCGTGGATGGTTTTGAAGTCTCGCCCATGCGCGTGACCGGCGCCACTGACAAGCGCGGCACCGAAGTGCACTTCCTGCCCGATACCGACATCTTCACGCAGAACAACGACTTCCACTACGACATCCTGGCCAAGCGCCTGCGCGAACTGTCCTTCCTCAACAACGGCGTGCGCATCCGCCTCAAAGACGAACGCAGCGGCAAGGAAGACGACTTTTCAGGTGCCGGTGGCGTCAAAGGCTTTGTCGACTTCATCAACGCCAACAAAAAAGTGCTGCACCCCACGGCCTTTCATGCCAACGGCGAGCGCCCGGCCGACAGCTACGGCGGCATTCCCGGCACCAGCATCGGTGTGGAAGTGGCCATGCAGTGGAACGACGGCTACAACGAGTCGGTGCTGTGCTTCACCAACAACATCCCCCAGCGTGATGGCGGCACCCACCTCACGGGCCTGCGCGCCGCGATGACCCGCGTGATTGCCAAGTACATCGAGAAAAACGAGATCGCCAAAAAGCAAAAGGTCGAAGTCAGCGGCGACGACATGCGCGAAGGCCTGTGCTGCGTGCTCTCAGTCAAGGTGCCCGAACCCAAGTTCTCGAGCCAGACCAAAGACAAACTGGTGTCCAGCGAAGTGCGCGCCCCGGTGGAAGACATCGTGGCCAAAGCCCTGACCGACTACCTGGAAGAGCGCCCGAACGACGCCAAGATCATCTGCGGCAAGATCGTGGAAGCCGCCCGCGCCCGCGAAGCGGCCCGCAAGGCCCGTGAAATGACCCGCCGCAAAGGCGTGCTCGACGGCATGGGCCTGCCCGGCAAACTGGCCGACTGCCAGGAAAAAGACCCGGCCCTGTGCGAAATCTACATCGTCGAGGGAGACTCGGCCGGAGGTTCCGCCAAGCAAGGCCGCGACCGCAAATTCCAGGCCATCTTGCCACTGCGCGGCAAGATCCTGAACGTCGAAAAAGCCCGCTACGAAAAGTTGCTGACCAGCAACGAAATCATCACGCTCATCACCGCCTTGGGCACCGGCATTGGCAAAGTGGCCGCCGACTCCGGCAAGAGCGGCACCGACGACTTCAACCCCGACAAGCTGCGCTACCACCGCATCATCATCATGACCGACGCCGACGTGGACGGCGCGCACATCCGCACCTTGCTGCTCACCTTCTTCTACCGCCAGATGCCCGAGCTGGTCGAGCGTGGCCACATCTACATCGCCCAGCCACCGCTCTACAAAGTCAAGGCCGGCAAAGAAGAGCTGTACCTCAAGGACGGCCCGGCGCTCGACGGCTTCTTGCTGCGCATCGCCTTGAAAGACGCCAGCATCACCACCGGCGGCGACAACGCCCAGGTGCTCAGCGGCGACACCCTGGAGGCCCTGGCGCAAAAGCACCAAGTGGCCGAAGCGGTCATTGGCCGCCTGTCCAACTTCATGGACGCCGAAGCCCTGCGCGCCATGGCCGACGGTGTGTCGATCAACCTCGAAACCCTCGAAACCGCCGCCGCCTGCGCCCCCGCACTGCAAGCCAAGCTGCGCGAACTCAACACCACCGGCATCCCGGCCGAAGTGTCCGCCGAATTTGATGTGCGCACCGACAAACCCATCCTGCGCATCAGCCGTCGCCACCACGGCAACATCAAGAGCAGCGTCATCACCCAAGACTTCGTGCGCGGTGCCGACTACGCCGCACTGTCCGAAGCGGCCGAAACCTTCCGGGGCCTGCTCAGCGAAGGTGCCAAAGCCCAGCGCGGCGAAGGCGAGCGCCAAAAAGAAGAAAAAGTGGGCGACTTCCGCCAGGCCATGCATTGGCTCATCAGTGAAGCCGAACGCACCACCAGCCGTCAGCGCTACAAGGGCTTGGGCGAAATGAACCCCGCTCAGCTTTGGGAAACCACCATGGACCCCACCGTGCGCCGCCTGTTGCGCGTGCAGATCGACGACGCCATCGAAGCCGACCGCGTGTTCACCATGCTCATGGGCGACGAAGTCGAGCCACGCCGCCACTTCATCGAGACCAATGCGCTGCGGGCGGGGAATATTGATATCTAAGATTTATCAATCCGAATCCGGAGATATCTCATAGATTCGGCCCGATGAAGTCAGAGCTGTGTGTTCCAAGTTGGGAGGATTTTGTGGGAGCTTGCACTGCAAGAGAAAAGCCTGTGGTCCACAAGCGTCTGATCGCCAGCAGGGCTAGCTCCCACAAGGTGCAAGATTGAAGTCACCCTGCAGACTTCAAAGGTCCGGATCAATAAAACTCCAAACAAATCAGCTGGATTGCCGCGCTTCGCTCGCAATGACGGGGGGCAGAGCAATGTTGCAAGGGGCTCGCAATGACAAAGGGCCGTCATTGCGAGGAGCTTGCGACGCGGCAATCCAGCAGCGGCAGTTTCAATGGCATTGGCGATGGCTTGACCGCAGTCGCTGGATTGCCGCGCTTCGCTCGCATTGACTGGGGCTCGCAATAACAGATGTAGGGCTCGCAATGACAAAGGGCCGTCATTGCGAGGAGCTTGCGACGCGGCAATCCAGCAGCGGCATTTGCAATCGCATTGGCGATGGCTTGACCTCAGTCGCTGGATTGCCGCGCTTCGCTCGCAATGACTGGGGAGCCCAATAACAGATGTCCGGCTCGTAATGACAAAGGGCCGTCATTGCGAGGAGCTTGCGACGCGGCAATCCAGCAGCGGCAGTTTCAATGGCATTGGCGATGGCTTGACCTCAGTCGCTGGATTGCC
>NZ_LFYT02000019.1 GCF_001270065.2 Limnohabitans planktonicus II-D5 | reverse complement strand
CGACCCAACAACGTGTCGTCGATCAAGCCGACCTGCTCAGGGTAGCAGCGTGTCATGTGCGCACGGCCCAACAAAATGTTCCAGAAAAAACAGCAGCTTGCCAAAGATATCCTTGTCCTGCCCCGCGCCGTCGACATGGGTGATGGCGTGGTGCGCCCAATTCGTGGCCGGGGTGGAGATGGATTAGGCCCTGTGAAGTTTTTGCTTTAGATCGGCGGTCGAAGACCCCGACGTGGGCCTGTGCCGAAGCGACCAAACGTCGGACTCTTCGAGTGCCGACCTTCGAGATCAATGCTCAAAGATCTTGTAGGTCGGCGGTCGAAGACCCCGACATGGGCCTGTGCCGAAACCCATCATGTCGGACTTTGCGAGTGTCGACCTACGAGAAGATATGTCTCACACATTTCAAACTTCAGCGTGCCGGATCGCGACTGCCCCATCTAGGACGGTGGAATCGGCAGGATGTGCCCCAAGCCTGCCTTTTGTCATCAAACTTTCACACCCAAACATGAAAGTCGCAAGTTGATAAACCTTGCCAAATTGCCATGACTTCCAGCACCCAAATCAACGAAGAACAGTTGCGCCAATTGCGCGAAGACTTGCTCGACAGCCTGGACGAGGAATTGGAGCTTGAACTGGACGACCGGCTCATGGACGGTCAGGCCAACTCGGCTGGAGATGTGAGCGCTCGGGTTCAATACTTCAAAGAGCTGCTGCGCCTTCAGTCGGAACTGGTCATGCTGCAAGACTGGGTGGTCAAAACCGGCCACCGCATGGTCATCTTGTTTGAGGGCCGGGATGCCGCAGGCAAAGGCGGCGTGATCAAGCGCATCACGCAACGCCTCAATCCCCGCGTGTGTCGCGTAGCGGCTTTGCCAGCCCCCAACGACCGCGAAAAAACCCAGTGGTACTTCCAGCGCTACATCTCGCACCTGCCCGCAGCAGGCGAAATCGTGCTCTTTGACCGCAGCTGGTACAACCGCGCGGGCGTTGAAAAAGTCATGGGTTTTTGCAACGAAGAAGAATACGAAGAGTTCTTCCGATCGGTGCCTGAGTTTGAAAAAATGCTGGTGCGCAGCGGCATTCAGCTGGTCAAATACTGGTTTTCCATCACCGATGACGAGCAGCACGCCCGCTTTTTGGGCCGCATTCACGATCCACTCAAGCAGTGGAAGCTCAGCCCCATGGACCTGGAAAGCCGCCGCCGCTGGGAAGACTACACCCAGGCCAAAGAAACCATGATCGAGCGCACCCACATTCCGCAAGCGCCATGGTGGGTCGTGCAAGCTGTGGACAAGAAAAAAGCCCGACTGAACTGCATCGACCACCTGCTCAGCCTGGTGCCTTATCACGAGATAGAGCACCCCGAAATCCACCTGCCAGGTCGTGTGCGTAACCCGGATTACATCCGCCATCCGGTGCCGCAAGACATGATCGTTCCAGAGAAATACTGAAACGATCACGCGCAGTCTCAAAGCCTCTTCAACAAGGCTTGCCCCATGCGCAGCGTGGTGCCGGTGCCCACGCCATCGGCCAGTTCAAAACCGGGCGGCACAAACATCAAGATGGTCGACCCGTGCTCGAACCAGCCCATCTCCTGACCTTTGTCATAGGCGGCGTGACAGGCAATTTCATTGGGCCCCCGGTAACGCAAATTCAGCAGCACATCCACCGCATGCAAGCGCATGCTGGCCACCAGAACGGCCGCCACAGGCACCAACAAAAAGGGCACGCCCTCTTTCGTCTGCATGTGCAAAACCGCACGCTCGTTCTTGCAAAACAACTGCTCCACCCGCTTCAAGGCAATCGGGTTCACATTCCAGGTATCGCCAGAGATGTAGGTCACATGCTCCAGAAAGGCATCCTGCGGGGCATGAAAGCGGTGGTACATGCTGCTGGTCAGCCGCAAGGTCACAAAGGTGCCGCCCTCCAAAAGCGCTGGCCACCCGGCACACCGGGTTGAATCACCCAACAAACTTTGCAAGGTGTACGGAAAACCCTTGGCCTGAAACACCTGCCCCTGCCGGATCTGGCCCACAGCCCCGACGATGCCATCGGACGGAGAGGTCATCACATCCGGCCCCGCCAGCACGGGCCTGGCCCCCGGCTTGAGTTCGCGGGTGAAAAAAGCCTGCAAGCTGGAAAACTCCTGGTGCTTGGCCTCGCTCAAATCCAGTGGACTGAACAGACCCCACACCGCCATGGAGCCCTTGACCACCCAAGGGTGGCGAATTTGACTCCACCAGCCCATGAAGCGCGTCAGCGTGATGCGCGGAATTCTGTTGGTCAGCAGGAAATTCAAATCCTCCTGAGCCATCCATTTTTGAAAATGTTGCCGAATCTTCATCGTACTGTCACCTGAGTTGAATAAAAAGAAATGTCATTGAAACAAGGAAATCAAGCATGAACTCCACATGGATCAGTTTGGGCGTTCTGGCGGCACTGGCACCGTCCATCCGTCAACGCATTCAACTGTCCCGAGCCAAGCACCGTTCGCTGGCCGGGCATTCGCGCATGGCCAAGCGCCTGGCACGTTGGTTGCCGGGCTACAGCTTTGACGAGACCCAATTTTTTGGCTGCGATGGCGCCCCTGAAAACATCCAGACCCAGCGTCGGGCGGCATTTTTTGCACTGGCCAACACGCTGCAAACACGTCACCCCTTGAGCATTGCAGCCACGACTGCAGCCCGTGCAGACATTTCGGACATGCAGTTCATCGCCGCCTACCGCGTGCCCTTTCAGTTCAGCCCCCTGGTGAGGGAACACCTCAAAGTGGGCTCGTTCCTGCAATCGGCGCAAGGTGTGCAAGTCACCGATCTGGACGGCCAGGTTTTTTATGACCTGACCGGCTCCTATGGCGTGAACGTGTTTGGCGCTGACTTTTACAAACACACCATGGCCCAAGGCCTGGCCCTGACACAAGACCTGGGGCCGGTGCTTGGCGCCTACCACCCTTGCGTGGCCAGCAACGCCACACGGCTCAAAGCCCTGTCGGGCATGGACGAAGTGTCCTTTCACATGTCGGGCACCGAGGCCGTCATGCAGGCCGTGCGCCTGGCCCGCTACCACACCGGTCGCAAAAACATCGTGCGTTTTTGCGGTGCCTATCACGGCTGGTGGGAAGATGTGCAGCCCGGCCCCGGCAACCCCATGCCCCCACGCGAAACCTACACGCTCAGCGACATGAGCGAACGCAGCCTGGCCGTGTTGCGCACGCGCAAAGACATCGCCTGCGTGTTGGTCAACCCCTTGCAGGCCCTGCACCCCAACGCCAACGCGCCCGGCGACTCCACCTTGGTGGACAGCAGCCGACGTGCAGCGTACGACCGAGAGGCTTACACCGCATGGCTCAAAGCCCTGCGGCAAGTCTGCACCGAACGCGGCATCGTGCTGATCTTCGATGAAGTCTTCATGGGCTTTCGACTGGCCGCAGGCGGCGCACAGGCCTACTTTGGCGTGCAAGCGGACATGGTCACCTACGGCAAGACACTGGGCGGCGGGTTTCCTGTCGGCGTGGTCTGCGGCAAACAAGCATGGATGCACCGCTTCCACGAAGACCGTCCGGCAGACATCTGTTTTGCGCGCGGCACCTTCAATGCCCATCCGGCCGTGATGGGTGCCATGTCGGCCTTTCTGGACCAACTCGAAACCCCTGAAATACAGGCCTTGTATGAGGGACTCGATGAGCGCTGGAATGCCAGAGCCCAACGCTTCAACGTCACCATGATGAGCCACGGCTTGCCCTTGCGCGCTGCCAATATGTCGAGTGTCTGGACACTGTTTTACACCCAGCCCAGCCGCTACAACTGGATGCTGCAGTATTACCTGAGGTTGCATGGATTGGCCTTGAGTTGGGTCGGCACAGGTCGCCTGATCTTCAGCCTCAATTACGACGATGCATCGTTTGAAGCCGTGCTGGAAAAATTCGTCCTGGCGGCCGAACATATGAAACAAGACGGTTGGTGGTGGCACAGCCCTGAGATCACCAACAAATCCATCCGACGCCAGATTCTGAAAGAAACACTGTTTCGCTAAATGCCAAAGCGTCAGGTGTTGAGCCTGACGCTTTTTTCAAACCCCAGGATGGCTCCTGGGCGCGGTTCAATGGGATGTATTGAAGGAAGATTTGTCAGCAAAGCGCTCACCACGCAACAACTGCAAAGGTGCCTTGTGGTACAGGTAGATATCGTGGAATGGGTCGGTCAAGATCTTGGTCATCCAGACCATACCCGTCTGCACATCACGCAAGATGAAAAGGTGCAGAGTGCGGAACAACAAAGCCGCCACCCCCAGGAAAAGCCAGGCATAGCCCACGGCCTGCAAAAATCCCATCAAATCTTCGTGCTCAGGCAACAGGCCAAACAAACCCGGATTCATGAAGATCGCCAGAGGCAACAAGGCCCACACACTCAGCAAAACCACTTTGCGACGCAAGTTGTAGCCCACCTTGATGTCTTCCTTGAATTCATGGGTTGCCTGATTGACCTCGTCGTAACCCAAGGGCTCAAAGAAAAAGTGGCCTGACTGGCGTGAGGTCATGGACACCATCCAGGCCAACAAGGCAGCCCAGGCCGGCTCAATGAACAGCAGCACGTAAGCCACCACAAAACTGATCGCGCTGAGCAGGTGCAAGGACTGGTTGATGCGGCAGTGGTGGTAGTAGCGGTGATCATCCCAACGCTGAACTCGCAAGTCTTCAAAAAAATTTTTCACGGCGTATCCTCAGTTCTGAAAGTGTGTCGATCATGAATAACTGGTGTGAAAAATTCATGACACGCCAACGACCTCATGAATTTGTCGAGAACACCGTGTCTGTCATCAAATTGTTAAATCCAGCCTTCACCATGCTGTCATGGACACCCCACAATCGGACCGCATACTGGTCGAAAACTTTGAACCCCAACACCCGCCACTGCGCATTGCCGTGGTCACCGAAACATGGCCTCCGGAAGTCAATGGCGTGGCGGTCACCCTGTCCAAACTGATCCACCAACTCAGCCTGAAGAACCACACCATTCAGCTGATCCGGCCGCGCCAGGACAAACACGACGCGGGCACCGACCAATCGGGCTGGACAGAAATACTCTTGCGTGGCTTACCCATTCCGCGTTACCCGCAACTCAAGTTGGGCTTGCCCAGCAAAAGAGCCCTCCTCAAAGCTTGGAGCCAGAAAAGGCCCGACCTGGTGCACATTGCCACCGAAGGCCCACTGGGCTGGTCCGCCTTGCAGGCGGCGCGGGTCTTGCGCCTGCCAGTGACCTCTGACTTTCGCACCAACTTCCACAGTTACAGCAAGCACTACGGCGTGGGCTGGTTGAGCAAGCCCATCGTGGCGTATCTGAGAAAGTTTCACAACCGAACGGCTTGCACCATGGTGCCCACTCAAGCTCTGAAAACTCAGTTGCAAGCGACGGGGTTTGACAATTTGCGCGTGGTGGCGCGTGGTGTGGACACCCAGCTTTTTCACCCCGGTCAGCGCAGCGAGTCGCTGCGGGCCTCATGGAATGTGTCACCTGAAACCATCGTGCTGCTCTCCGTAGGACGCCTGGCCCCTGAAAAAAATCTCGACCTGATCGTCAACACCTACAAAGCCCTGCGTCAAAGCGCCCGTGACGTGAAACTCGTTTTTGCAGGAGACGGCCCCGAGCGTGCACGCCTGGCGGCCGAATGCCCGGACGCCATCTTCATGGGCATGTGCAGCCACGCCCAACTGGCCATGCTGTATGCCAGCGCAGACCTGTTTCTCTTTACCAGTCTCACAGAAACTTTTGGCAACGTCACGCTGGAATCCCTCGCCTGCGGTACGCCTGTGCTCGCTTTTGACTGTGCAGCGGCCAGTGAGTTGCTGCATTCAGGACAAAACGGCTGGCTCGTGCAAGGTGAAGACCCACAGCTGTATGTGCTCAAAGCCTTGGACATCACCCACAAGCGCGCCACACTCACCCAAGCGCGTTCGCACACCCACGCAAGCGTCAAGGCGCTCGATTGGCAAGTGATTGCCGAACAAGTGGAAGATATTTTTCGCACGACCATTGCAAGCAGCGCTAACGCCTGAAGTGGGTGCTGTGCACACCCACTGCGCCCCATCAGGGCGTCCACCGTCAAAGACCAGGCATTGCCCGTCTGCGGTGACGTTGTAAACACAAGGGCAGCATACCCACCATCAGCACACATGCCATGCCCATCATGATGGTCAGCAATGTGACCCCCCACGCCACAAGGAAGCTGTAAACGGCCAGCATGAGCAGCACACTCAGGTTTTCATTGAAGCCCTGAACGGCAATCGAGCGCCCTGGACTGAGGATTTTGAAACCCCTGTGCTGTAGCACTGCATTCATCGGCACCAGCAGCATGCCCCCAGCCCATCCCGCCAACATCAGCATGGGGATGGCCCATGCCAAATTTTCAGTCACGGCCAACAAAGGCAGCATGCCCGCCAATAACAGTCCCCATGGCAATGCCTTGCGGGCATTGAATATGCGAAAACACCTTGCGGCCATCATGGCCCCCAAAATCACACCCACAGCGACCAGCGCCTGCAAATAAGCCGCGCGCTGCATGGACAAACCCAAGGACGTCTGAGCCCAAGCCAACACGGCAAACTGGAGCACCGCCCCAACGCCCCAATACAAGGTCGTGACAAACAAGGAAACACCCCCTAGTGGGTCTTTCCACAACTGAAGATGGTTTTGCCAAAATTCGGACCACTGCAAAGCACGCCATGACAAAGGACGGCGCACATTGAGCGTCAACTGGCGCGGCAAACCCGCATTCAAAAGTACCGACACGGCATAAACAGCCAGCACGACCATGAAAGCGCCCAAAATTTGAGTGCTCACCCCAACCAGACCCCAGTGCGACCACCCGTGCCTGGCTGCCCAAACCAAGTCCACACTGTGCCAAGCGGTCAAGGCACCCCCCAAGGCCACGCCCAATATCACCGACATCACCACGGATCCCTCCAGCCAGCCATTGGCCTTGACCAGACCCGAAGCGGGTACAACTTCAGTGACCAGACCGTACTTGGCTGGCGCATAAACAGCCGCCGCCAAACCCGTGACGGAAAATGCCAATAAGGGGTGCACGCCCAGCAACAAAAAAATGACCCCCAACATTTTCAGCACGTTCAACCAGGCCATCAGATGTCCTTTAGAGAACGCATCGGCAATGGGTCCCACCAGACTGGCCAGCAACACATAGGCCAAGTTGAAGGAAAACTTCAACAAAGGTGACCACCATGCTGGATAGCCCTGCTCTTGCAAAAAGAAAATGCCCAAAATCATCAGCGCGTTGTCTGCGAGGCCCGACGCAAACTGCGCTGCAATCAAGACATAAAAGCCCTTAGGCATGAGCCATCAAACTCTCTTCATCCATCGAGACGCTCAGAACTGGCTCATTCGGACGATCAAATGACAAGCTTTGACACAAGGCATTGCGACGGCCCACCCCCTGATAAGCAATCCCCCATTCAAACAAGGCTTGCGGGTTGTAGAGATTACGTCCATCCAAAATGTACGGGTGACGCATCAAGGCTTTGATGCCCTCGAAGTCGGGGTTGTGAAAATTTTTCCACTCCGTCAAGATCAGCAAGGCATCGGCACCGTCCAAAGCCTGCATCTCATTGACGGCCAATTCAAATGCCTTGAGCAGATGATCCTGTCCCACACAATCGTCCTGCAAAGCCTTCATGGCTTCTTGACCAGCCACCGGGTCATAGGCGCGCACCCGTGCGCCCCTCTCGAGCAGACTGCGGATCACAACACGACTGGGGGCTTCACGCATGTCATCGGTGTTGGGTTTGAACGCGAGGCCCCACACAGCAATCTTTCGGCCCGTCAAATCGGGGCCCATACGTGCGATCAAGCGTTCGACCAGCAACATCTTTTGACGCGCATTGACTTGCTCGGTGGCACTGACAACGCTCATGTCTTGGCCATGCGCTTTGGCTGTTTGCACCAGGGCCTGCGTGTCCTTGGGAAAGCAGCTGCCGCCATAACCACAACCGGCATACAAAAAGCTGTAACCAATGCGGTTGTCAGCGCCAATGCCGCGCCGAATGTGATCGACATCAGCCCCCAGTGCATCGGCCAGGTTGGCGATTTCATTCATGAACGAAATCCGTGCAGCCAGCATGGCATTGGCTGCATATTTGGTCAGCTCGGCACTGCGCACATCCATCCACACGGTGCGTGAATGGTGCCGATTGAAACTGGCATACAGGTCACTCATCATGCGCTGACTTTTGGCTTTGTGGATGCCTTCATCAACACCCACCACAATGCGGTCGGGGCGCATGAAATCATCAATGGCCGCACCTTCCTTGAGAAACTCGGGGTTGGAGATGACATCAAAAACATGCGTGGGCATGCCGCGGTGTGCCAACTCATGCGCAATGGCCATGCGCACCTTGTCAGCTGTGCCCACAGGCACCGTGGATTTGTTGACCACCAGTTTGAAGCTTTTGAGATGACGACCAATCATGGACGCCACTGACAGCACATGACCCAAGTCAGCCGATCCGTCTTCGGCCGGCGGTGTGCCCACGGCAATGAACAACACATCGCCTTGCTCAATGGCCTCACAGGCATCGGTGGTAAAACGAATCCGCCCATCGGCCCGGTTGCGCGCCAACAGCTCTTTCAGACCCGGCTCATAAATCGGTACTTCGCCTTCTTGCAAGGCCCTGATTTTTTGCTCGTCCTTGTCCAGACAAACCACTTTGAAGCCCAAATCAGACAGGCAGGCACCCGTCACCAAACCCACGTAGCCAGAACCAATGATCGTAATCCGCATGAGCTTCTCCAAATATCTTTCGATGATCGGAGGGCTCCGTGAAGGTCTTGTGGCAGCAGGATGAAATTACCGTGAAAGATCGAGCTGCATGCCCCATGCAAGCAGGCGCGCGCTTCAGTGCGTTTGATCAGAAAGCGTTTCCAGACGGCTCGCAGGGAACACCAGCATGAATGTCGAGCCCACGCCCACCTGACTTTCAATGCGCAACTCGCCGCCGTGGCGCTGAACCACATGTTTGGCAATGGCCAATCCCAAGCCGGTACCCCCTGTCTCACGGGAACGGCTGCGATCGACGCGGTAAAAACGCTCTGACAAACGAGGCAAATGCTCAGGCGCAATGCCTGGCCCCGTATCGGTCACCGAGAAAGTGACACAGTCGGTACTGGTGGACCATTTGGTCTGAATCCGCCCGCCGGCCGGGGTGTAGCGCACTGCATTGCTTACCAGATTGGAGATGGCACTCAAGAGTTCAGAGCGAACACCCAACAACACCCAAGGTGGGGATGACTCAAACACCAGCTCATGCACCGGTCCTCGCTCATCCCCCCCCTGACCCGACAAGACGGAAGACAGGGAACGGGCATCGGACAGGACCTGCGCCATCAACTCGGGCAGTGGCGTTCTTTCATGTTTGCCCGGCGGCAAACTGCCTTCCAGTTGAGACAGCGTGAGCAAATCAGCGACCAGACTCTGCATGCGTTCGGCCTGAACCGACATCAGGTGCAGATAGCTTTGACGTTCTTCTTCATCCAGGGGAATGGACTGCAAGGTTTCCACAAAACCACTGAGCACGGTCAGTGGCGTTCGAATTTCATGGGACACATTGGCCACAAAGTCGCGGCGCATGGCATCGGCCAAAGCCACCGCGGTGATGTCACGACTCAGCAGCATTTGATGCCCTTCGCCATAGGCATGCAGATGAACGGAGAGTTTGATGTTTTGCGTCAAAGAGTTGCCTCGCCCTTCGATGATCACTTCTGAGTCGTGGGTGTGTTGGGCAAAATATCTTGAAAAGACCGGGTCGCGCACCAGATGCACCACATGCTGGAGCAAGTCGCGCTTGGCGTCCAGCCCCAGATGACTGGCCGCAGTGTCGTTACACCACTCGATGCGGCCTTCGTTGTCGAGCAAGGTCACCCCATTGGGCGAGGCTTGAATGGCCTCTAACAAGCGCTGCAAGCGCGCTTGGGCATTGGCGGCCTGTTTGTCCCGCTGAATCAGCAAGCGCTGCAGGCGCTGCACGATTTCACCCCAGATGCCTCGCCAATGACCGTCTGCCAACACATCAGGGCCAGACAGCCAGCGTTCAATGCGTTGCGTCATCCACAGACTGCGCAGGTGCGCGAGCACCACCACCCCACAAGCAGACCACACAGCGGCTTGCGACCCGACAAAAATCCACACAGGCACCGCTACCAGCAACGCCCAAAACATCAGCCCCAACATCGCCATCAGCATGACACGGTCCAGTTCAGGCCGATGGTGAGGCTGTCAGGCGATAACCCGCACCGCGCACCGTCTCAATCATGCTGCCCGCATCTCCCAGCGACTCGCGCAAGCGTTTGACATGCACATCCACGGTGCGCTCTTCGATGTAGACATGATCACCCCAGATTTTGTCCAGCAACATGCCCCGGGTGTGCACACGTTCGGGGTGGCGCATCAGGTACTGCAAGAGCTTGAACTCGGTCGGCCCCACTTTGAGGGGTTTGTCTTGCCAACTCACCCGGTAAGTGTCGCAGTCGAGTTGCAAATCGGCCACTTTGACCATGCCACCCGCTGACTCGGGCACACGCCTGCGCAAAACGGCGCGAATACGCGCCAGCAATTCACGCGGCGAAAAGGGTTTGACGATGTAGTCATCGGCCCCAGCATCCAGGCCCGCCACCCGGTCAGCCTCGTCGCCACGGGCGGTCAACATCAAAATGGGCACAGCCTTGGTGCGAGGCGTTGCACGCCACCGCCTTGCCAGCGCCAGCCCGCTTTCGCCGGGCAGCATCCAGTCCAGCAAAATCACATCGGGCAAAATTTCATCCAGCTCGCGCTGCGCCGATTCGGCGTCCATGGCCCAGACTGGCTGAAATCCGTTGTGCCGCAAATTCACCGAAATCAGTTCAGCGATGGGCGGCTCGTCTTCAACAATCAGGATTCGGGGAAGGCTTCTCATTGCACCGCTTTTTCAATCTCTGTCAGGGCTGTGTGACGCACATCGGACCCTTTGACCACATAGATCACAAACTCGGCAATGTTCTTGGCGTGGTCACCAATGCGCTCAATGGCTTTGGCCACAAAGAGCAAGTCCAGACTGGCCGAGATGGTCCGAGGGTCTTCCATCATGTAAGTCACCAGCTTGCGAACAAAGCCATTGAACTCGGCGTCGATCAAATCGTCTTCTTTGAGGATGCTCAAAGCGGTGTTCACATCCAGACGCGCAAACGCATCCAGCGCCTTGCGCATCAATCCGGAGGCCAGATCAGACGCGATGCGCAACTCAGACGAGGGCAAGTTGCGCGGACTGCCTTGCTCCAGGATTTGCTTGACCATGCGCGCGATCCGTTCAGCTTCGTCACCCGCACGCTCGAGGTTGCCCGTGATTTTGGAGATCGCCATGAGCAATCGCAAATCACGCGCTGTAGGCTGGCGCCGCGCAATGATCGAAGCCAGCTCTGCGTCAATTTCCACTTCGAGGGTATTGACTTGCTTTTCTGTGGCAATCACTTGATTGGCCACCTCGGAATTGAACTGGGCCAGCGCATAGACAGCATGGCGTGTCTGGGATTCGACCAGACCACCCAATTCCAGCACGCGTGAAGACACGCTGGTCAGGTCGGCGTCGAATTGGCTTGAAATGTGTTTTTCCATGGTGCTTCTCCTGATCAGCCGAAACGGCCAGTGATGTAGTCTTCTGTCTCTTGGCGTGCGGGTTTCATGAAAATTTGTTCGGTTTGACCAAACTCCACCAACTCACCCAAGTACATGTACGCCGTGAAGTCAGACACACGCGCAGCTTGCTGCATGTTGTGCGTGACGATGGCCACGGTGTAGTCTTTTTTCAATTCGCTGACCAGTTCTTCAACCTTGGCTGTGGAGATCGGATCAAGTGCAGAAGTCGGCTCGTCCAGCAAAATGACCTTAGGTTTGACCGCCACGCTGCGTGCAATGCACAGACGTTGTTGTTGCCCCCCGGACAGCGACAAACCGCTTTGGCCCAGCTTGTCTTTGACTTCGTTCCAAATCGCGGCCTTGCTCAAAGCCCACTCCACCCGCTCGTCCATGTCAGCACGGCCAAGGTTTTCATACAAACGAATACCAAATGCGATGTTGTCGTAGATGGACATGGGAAATGGTGTGGGCTTTTGAAAAACCATGCCAACCTGGGCGCGAAGCAAGTTCAAATCCTGCCGGGAATCCAGAATGTTTTGACCATAAAAATTGATCTCGCCCTCGGCGCGCTGACCGGGGTACAGGCTGTACATGCGGTTGAGCGTGCGCAGCAATGTGGACTTGCCGCAGCCTGAGGGACCGATGAAGGCCGTGACTTTGTTTTCGGCAATGTCAAGGTTGACGTTTTTAAGCCCCTTGAAGGTTCCGTAAAAGAAATTGAGGTTGCGAATTTCAATCGCATTTTTCAAAGGAAGTGAGGAGGTGTTTGGCATATTGAACCTTGTCGATCATTCAGGCTTTGACTTTTTCGCGGAAGAAGACGCGAGCCAAAATATTCAGGACCAGCACCGTCAGGGTGATCAGCAATGCGCCACCCCAGGCAAGTCGGACCCAGTTGTCATAGGGACTCATGGCGAATTGGAAAATCACCACGGGCAAATTGGCCATGGGGGAATTCATGTCCCATGAGAAGAACTGGTTGTTCAGCGCTGTGAAAAGCAGCGGTGCGGTTTCACCACTGATGCGGGCCAGTGCCAAAAGCAGACCTGTCATGACACCTGCTTTTGCGGCCCGCAGGGTGACAAAGGTGGCCACCTTCCAACGGGGCGCACCCAGTGCAAAAGCTGCCTCACGCAATGAACCGGGCACCAGACGCAACATGTTTTCAGTGGTACGCACCACCACAGGAATGGCGATCAGCGCCAAGGCCAAGGAACCCGCCCAGCCCGAAAAATGTTTGACCTGAGCCACCAAAATGGCATACACAAAAAGGCCCAGCACAATGGAGGGTGCTGACAACATGATGTCGGTCACAAAACGGGTCAACTCGGCCGTCTTGCTCTGGTCGCCATATTCAGCCAGGTAGACACCGGCAAAAATGCCAATCGGCGTGCTCACGAGTGCAGTGACCAGGACCATCATGAAACTGCCCACAATGGCGTTGGCCAAGCCACCACCTTCTGAGCCGGGTGCGGGTGTGGATTCGGTGAACATGGCCCAGTTGATGGCTGAAAGGCCATTTTTGAACAGAATGAACAAAATCCATAAGAGGACAAACAAGCCAAGGATCATGGCCAGCATGGACAAAGTCAGTCCAATTTGGTTGAAGCGCTTGCGTCGGGCGTAAAGCTTGAGATTCATTGGGTCATGCCTTTCAGGTCTTGGTGCCTTTGGCTTTTTCTGAACGGTTGATCATGATTTTGGCGGCGGCCAACACCACAAAAGTGATCACGAACAGCAAAAAGCCCAGCGCAAACAGGGTACTTAAATGGAAATCATCGGCCTCACCAAACTCATTGGCCAGCGTGGAGGCGATGGATGTTCCCGGTGAAAACAGTGAAGCGCTGATGCGCTGCGAATTGCCGATCACAAAGGTCACGGCCATGGTCTCCCCCAAGGCGCGCCCCATGCCCAGCATGATGCCGCCGATCACGCCTTTTTGGGTGTAGGGCAACACAATGTGGCGAACCACCTCCCAGGTGGTGCAGCCCAGGCCATAAGCGGATTCACGCAGGATGGGTGGCACGATCTCGAACACATCACGCATCACGGCGGCGATGAAGGGCAAAATCATGAAAGCCAAGATGATGCCCGCAGCCAAAATGCCGATACCGTTCATGGCCCCCCCAAAAAACGGACCGATCAAAGGCATTTGACCGAGGGTGGACTGCAGCGCAGGCTGACCGTATTCGGCAAACAGCGGTGCAAAAATGAACAAGCCAAACATGCCGTAAATGATGGATGGCACTGCCGCCAGCAATTCAATGGCTGTGCCCAGTGGACGGCGCAAAGCCGTCGGGCAGGTTTCCGTCAGGAACAGGGCAATGCCAAATGACAAAGGCACAGCAATCACCAGCGCAATCAGCGCACTGACCACGGTGCCAAAAATCGCAATCGCGGCACCGAATTCACCGTTGATGATGTCCCACTCCACACGCCAGATAAAGCCAACACCAAACTTGGCAAATGCGGGCCAGGCGTTGATGATCAAAGAAACAATGATGCCCATCAAAGCAAGCAAAACCAAAAGGGAAAAGCCCAAAGTGATCTTGTGAAAGAAAAAATCCTGGATTCTTTGGCGCTTGACGACTGCCATCATGTTGGTTGAAGTCGCACTGTTTGCCACGGCCATCGTGTTCATGCTGTGTTCCTAGAGGCTAGAGCCTTGTTGTTGTTTTTCAAGAAGATGCCCCGGCATCTGTGGATGTCGGGGCATTGTGGGTCAGGTGCCGTCAGAGACTGCACCTGCAAGCATCAGTTCTTGATTTGTGTCCAGACACGCTCGCGGATCTGCTTGGTCAATGCATCAGGCAAAGCCACATAGTCCAACTCGGCCGCCATGTTTTTGCCTTTGGCAAAAGCCCAGTCAAAGAACTTGAGCGCATCTTTGGACAAAGCTTTGTCGGTAGGCTCTTTGTACATCACGATGAATGAAGCCGTGCTCACAGGCCAGGCGTTGGCACCCTTGGCATTCACCATCGACACGCCCATGCCAGGCACGCTGAACCAGTCAGCACCCGCAGCCGCTGCAGCAAAAGTCAAATCATCGGGGCTCACATACTTGCCGTCGGCATTTTGCAGCTGCAAGAAATTCATGTTGTTTTTCTTGACGTAGGCGTATTCCACGTAACCAATGGCACCCTTGACGCGGCTCACGTTGGCTGCAACACCTTCGTTGCCCTTGCCACCCACAGACGAAGCCGCAGGCCACTTGACGGCAGCGCCCTTGCCCACGGTGTCAGCCCACTCTTTGCTGATCGCTGTCAGGTAATCGGTCCAGTTGAAAGTTGTGCCCGAGCCGTCAGCGCGGTGCACCACCGTGATGGCTTGGTCTGGCAGTTTTTTACCTGGATTCAAGGCGGCAAACTTGGGATCGTTCCACTTGCTGATCTTGCCCATGAACATTTCGGCCATGACGGGGCCGGTGATGCGCAACTCGCCTGGCTTGAAGCCTTCCAGATTCACCACAGGCACTGTGCCGCCAATGATGGCTGGAAACTGAACCATGCCGTCTTTGTCGAGGTCAGCCCCAGGGACAGGTGCATCAGTGGCACCAAAAGTCACCGTTTTGGCACGGATCTGGCGAATGCCGCCTGACGATCCAATGGATTGGTAATTCAAACCAATGCCGGTTTCTTTTTTGTAGGCCTCGGCCCATTTGGCGTAGATGGGGTAAGGGAAAGTGGCGCCAGCGCCAGTGATGTCGGCGGCCCAAGTGGTCGCTGAGACAACACCCAGGCCAATGGCCGCGATCAGTGATTTCATTTTCAACATGTCAACTCCTGGTTCAAATTTGCTAGGGATTCAGGCTCATCCTGAACACTTGCTTTGGCGGGGAAACTGTTTCGAATGTAAGACCCGATTGTGACAATATCGTGTCAATTATCAGACAGCAGTGTGATGAGGATCACTTTTTTTCGTTATTTGGGTGCTACTTCTCACCTTTTCGGTGCCCCTATCTGCCCGATGCTTGCCTCACATCAAGCCCAGGCAGGCCCCAAGCCCTACAGTGAGTCCTGACAAGCACAACAGGTTGCAAAAAGCACATGCTCACTTCCATAGATTCGGCCGTGCTGTTCAAGCTGTCCGTGGCCTTGGGCATCGGGTTGCTGGTGGGTGCCGACCGTGAGCGGCGCAAAGGCGAAGGCCCCCATCGCCGCGCCGCAGGCATTCGCACCTTTGCCATCGCAGCCTTGTGCGGTTTCGTCGCGCAAAGCATCGACTCTTCCGGTTTGTTGAGCGCTTTGCTGCTGATTTTGGGGGGATTGACCCTGGTGTCGTACCAACAATCGAGCAGTCATGACCCCGGCTTGACATCCGAAACCGCCATTTTGCTGACCTGCCTTTTGGGCGCGCTGTCGGTGCAAGAGCCTGGATTGGCAGCCATTTTGGGCATTGTTTTGACCGCATTGCTGGCTGCACGCGAGCGCATGCACCAATTTGTTCGCCAAGTCATCACCGAACAGGAACTGCAAGACGTGGTGGTCTTTTTGGCTGCCGCCATGATCTTGTTGCCACTGGCACCCAACCGGTTCATCGGTCCCTTTCAAGCGATCAATCTGCACGAACTGGCGCGCTTTGTGGTGCTGGCCATGAGCATCAGCGCTGTCGGCTATATGGCCAAGCGCATCATGGGGCAAGGCAGCGGTATGGCCCTGACGGGCTTTGCTGGCGGATTTGTATCGAGCACCGCCACCATCTTGAGCATGGGACAAACAGCGCGGGAATTCCCCACCTCCACCCACGCCGCGGCCGTGGGCGCGGTGTTGTCAACGGTCTCCACCATGCTCCAGTTGGGTTTGCTCGTTTCTGTCTTGCTGCCACCGCTTTTGCCCTACATGCTGCTGCCGATTGGCTTGGGCATCACGACGGCCGGCCTGTATGCCTGGTGGGTCGCCAAGCGCCCTCTGGGTGCAGCTGCGGTCCAAGAACTGCCCCTCAAAGGTCACGCCTTTGACCACAAGACCACCTTGTTGATGACCGGTGTCGTTTTGTCCGTCACACTCTTAACAGCTGCTTTGCAGACATGGCTGGGTGCCATGGGCATGATGATTGGGGCCTTCGTGTCAGGGTTTGCAGACGCGCATTCCAGCGTGGCCTCCATGAGCAGTCTGGTGCATCAAGGGCATGCATCGCTGGTTCAAGCTCAGTGGGGCATCTTGCTGGCTGTCAGCAGCAACACGCTGAGCAAAGCGGCCGTGGCCATGACCGCAGGTGGCCGCGTTTTTGCGACCTGGGTTTTGCCGGGTCTGTTTTTGGTGACTTCAGCCGTCTGGCTCGGCACCCTGGCCACACCTTGGCTATTGCACGCCATCCTGACTCCTTGAAAGCGCGACATGAACCCCATTGATTTGCACGCCTGCCGGGTCAAGCCCGACAAAACCATGGATTTATCGGCCTATCCGACCACACCGCCTGATGCGCTCACGCAAGAGGACAGCACGCAGTGGCCTGAGCGTCTGCACGATCTGGCAGAACAGCTCAACCGGCTGCAGACCATCTTGCACGCTGGCCAAAGTCGTGGCTTGCTGCTGATCTTGCAGGGCATGGACACGGCCGGCAAGGATGGCTGCATTCGCAGCGTGTTCACCCACGTCAGCCCCTTGGGCGTGCGGGCCGAAGCCTTTGGGGTGCCGCATGCACTGGAGTTGCGCCACGACTTTTTGTGGCGTGTGCATGCCAAAACGCCAGCATGGGGAGAGATGGTCATCTTCAACCGCAGCCACTATGAGGACGTGCTGGTGCCCGTGGTGCACAGGGACATCAGCAAAGCCACTCGCATCCAGCGACTCGAACACATCCGGCACTTTGAAAGTCTGTTGCACGATGCGGGCATTGCCGTCGTGAAATGCTATTTGCACATTTCCAAGCAAGAGCAGAAAAAACGCCTGCAAGCCCGCATGGATGACCCCTTGAAACACTGGAAGGTGCAAGCCTCTGATTTCGACGACAGAAAAAAATGGAATGCCTTCATGCGCGCCTACGAACAAGCCCTGCAAGAGACCAGCACGGAACATGCGCCCTGGTATGTCGTGCCCGCCGACTCCAAGGCCTACAGGGACTTGTTTGTCTCGGAACTTCTGGTGCACACCCTGGAGTCCAT
This sequence comes from Limnohabitans planktonicus II-D5, assembly GCF_001270065.2. Classification (GTDB taxonomy): domain Bacteria; phylum Pseudomonadota; class Gammaproteobacteria; order Burkholderiales; family Burkholderiaceae_C; genus Limnohabitans_A; species Limnohabitans_A planktonicus. Next base: position 65,562 of record NZ_LFYT02000019.1, on the reverse strand, counting down.
GAAGTTGGTCATGCCACAACCCCAACTCAAGCTCTCGGATTACACCTTGCGCTGATCGGCCATGCCCACCCAAGTCGTCACGTCCATCGCACACATTGCACACCCCGTCACCCGTGTGGATGGACAAAGCATCCCAAACATCATGGCGGCCATCTTGCTGGAAAACTTCATGCACCTGGCCCTCAATGTGTGCGCCCTGGGAACCCGTCACGACACAGAAATCACGCATCAGGCACGCATCGGCTGGAGGCGACTTCAAAGCAGTCTGAAGTTTTTCAAACCCCTGTTGAAAGGCTATTGCCCTGCGCCCTTGCGCCCTCTGAAACCCTTGATCCGGGCAACCGATCACTTGAGGAACCTGGATGTGGCGCTGGACAGCACTTTGCCAGCTTGTCTGGCCGCATGGCCCGCCGAACAGGCCATGCCCTTATCTGAATGGACGGACATGACCCGGGACCTACAAGTTGCTCGCACACACGCACTGAATGCTGTCAAGGCAAAGGCTCGGGAACCTGAAACCACGCTCATGCTGCTGAACATGGCGCATTGGATTGCCCAACTTTCAACACAGCCGACCCCCAAAAACTTCACCTTGGATCAAAAGAACTTCTCACAATGGATTTTCAAACGCTTGCAAGGCTGGAACAAGAAGCTGAAAAATGGGGCGAATTCCAGTGATTTAGCGCGCCAGCACCGGCTGCGTATTTTGGCCAAACAACAACGCTATGCGATTGAAAACCTCAAGGCCTGGGTTCCTCGCGCATCGGCGCGAAGGTTTCACGAGCGCGCTCAAAAATGGCAGGTGGAGCTGGGGGTGCAGCGTGATCAATCCATCGCACTGGAACTGATCACTCAGCTGAACCGATACCCGGGTTTGGTGGCTCTGCTTGAAAAACATTGACTGGCTTCACAAGAGCACACGGCTCAGCCAACACCCGGCAAACCCCTGCTGTAACCAAGGGTCGATGTCCTGATCAAGGGTTCTGGGTTGAAGCTCACAGCGGTCCGAAGATCATTTGCGCGGCACCCGTTCGTGGTCCAGATCCGGTTTTTTCCAGGGGTCCAGGTGGGTCAACAGGCTCAACACGCGGTGACGCTGCATGACCCGGCTGCGCGCTTGGACAGTGATGTCATGCCCAGCTTCCACCGTCTGCAGCGCGTCCACTTCAAGATGGGCATCGACCACAATCATGTCGCCCATCTTGCGCGTGCGCACATCGTGTACGCCACGCACACCCGGGGTGTTCAGCAGAGTGTCATGAATGGCCTGGACTTCAGCCTCATCGACCGCACGGTCCATCAAGTCATGCAAAGCATCCCAGGTGAAGCCCCAGCCCATGCGAGTCACCATCAAGCCCACGACCAATGCGGCAATCGGGTCGAGGATCGGATAGCCCAGCAAATTGCCCACGATGCCCACACCCACCACCAATGAAGATGCCGCGTCAGAGCGCGCATGCCAGGCATTGGCCACCAGCATGCTGGATTTGACCTGTTTGGCCACAGCGAGCATGTATCGAAACAGGAGTTCCTTGGACACCAGAGCAGCCCCAGCCACCCACAAGGCCGTCACATGCACTTTTTCAACCGAATGTGGTGACTGCAATTTGACAAAAGCCGACCACAGCATGCCCACGCCTACCGCCAACAACAAAAGACCGAGCACCATGGAGGCCGCCGTTTCAAACCGGTGGTGCCCGTAGGGATGCATGTCGTCTGCATCTTTCTGGCTGTGGCGGCCTGCCATCAACACCACAAAATCCGACACCAGATCCGACAGGGAGTGCAGGCCATCGGCAATCAAGGCCTGTGATTTTGAAAAAATGCCCACCCCCACCTGCAAACTGGACAACAGCACATTGATGGCGACACTCACCCAGGTGCTGCGCCTCGCGGCAGACTGGCGTTGCTGCTGGGTATACAGGCTGTCTTCTGTAGCGTCAGAGAGATCATGGTCATTCATGGCATTGCTCTTGTTTTTGGGGGTGCCAACATCGGTCCCATTGGGCCACAGACCCACTCATGCACCTCGCATAGCATTTCATCATCCGTGACTGTGAAGTTCCACGAGGTACATCAAGAATTGTCAATAAATTTTCAAATAAACGTCACATAATCAGTATTCCTATTTCTCAGTCAAGTCCCATGCACACCCAGTCCCTTTTTGCAGCCATTGACCTCGGCTCCAACAGCTTTCGTCTGGAAATAGGTCAATTGGATGCGGGTCACATGCGGCGCGTGGAATACATCAAGGAGACGGTGCGCCAGGGCAACGGTTTGGATGAAGATCGCAACCTGACACTGGAAGCGATGCAGCGCGGCTGGGATTGTCTGGCCCGATTTGGCGAAAGAATTGCTGGCTTCAAGCCCTCGCAGGTACGTGCCGTGGCCACGCAAACCCTGAGAGAAGCCCGTAACCGCGAGGTTTTTCTGGACAAAGCCAAGAACATCCTGGGCTTTCCGATTGAGGTGATTGCCGGACGCGAAGAGGCCCGCTTGATTTATCTGGGGGTTTCCCACTTGCTGCCTCAGTCCAACGAACGCCGACTGGTGATCGACATTGGAGGCCGATCCACAGAGCTGATCCTCGGTCACAACGCAGACGCCCAAACCCTGGAGTCCTACCGCGTCGGCAGCGTGGCTTGGTCCATGAAGTATTTTGGGGACGGTCTTTGGACCCACGCATCGTTCAAGGCCGCAGAAATTGCCGCCAAGGCTGTGCTGGATGAAGCGCAAATCATCTACAGAAGAGACAGTTGGGACACATGTTATGGCTCATCGGGCACCGTGGGTGCAGTGGCCGATGTGCTGACACAAGCGGGGTGGCCCGCTGGGGTCATTCAACGCGAAGGGCTCGACTGGCTCAAGGACCGATTGCTCAAGGCTCAAAAATCGGACAACTTGCGCTTAGACGGGATCAAAGAAGACCGCAAACCCGTCATTGGCGGCGGACTGGCCATCTTGCGGTCGCTGTTTGATTTGCTGCACATCGACGAAATGTTTGCTGCACAAGGTGCCCTTCGGCATGGGGCCTTGTTTGACCTGCTGGACCGCGAAAGCCCGCAAACCGATGTGCGCGCCAAGATGGTTCAGTGGTTGACCCAAAAATTCGGTGTGGATGTTGCGCAAGCAAATCGCGTCTCGGGGACTGCACAAAGCCTGTTGAGCTTGTTCATGCCAGACACCGAACAGCACATCGCTGCCAGGCGCCAGAGAAAATTGCATTGGGCCTCTCAACTGCATGAAGTCGGCATGCAGATCTCTCACAGCGATTACCACAAGCATGGCGCCTACATTCTTGACAACACCGATCTGCCGGGCTTCACCATGGATGAGTTGCATCGATTGAGCCAGCTGGTGCTGGGACATCGCGGCAAACTGCGCAAACTGGAGGCTGAATTTCACGATCCCATGTTCGTTCAGCAACTCATGGCCTTGCGCTTGGCCGTGATTTTTTGCCACACCCGCAAAGATCCCGACATCACCTGCGTGCAAGTGCACTGTGATGTGCCCCGCCGAACCACCCAATTAACGGTCAACAGCGCCTGGGCAGAGCAATGGCCACAATCGGCGCACCTGCTCAGGGAAGAAACTGTCGCCTGGCAAAAAACAGGCTGGGCATTCCACTTCGAAGTACTCTGAACAATGTATTGCCTCCCTTAAATTAACGGTATAAACTGTTTGCACCGTTAAATTGAAAGGAAACCATGTCCACAAGCAAAGCCGCTTCCACTGCTGAACACCAAACCGACGTTAAACCTGTTGCACCAGCAGACTTGCCGAGCATCACCGCCGGCAAATCAGCTGTCTCCTCCAATGCGAGTCCAGCCGTCAATGCTGGCACAAAAAGGGCCCCAAAAAAGGCTACAAAAACGGCTACAAAAACGGCCACAAAAGCGCCTCAGAAAGTCAAGGCTTCCACCAGCACAGTGAAACCATCAAGCTCGACAAAGGCCGTCAACCAGCCCCAAGCCTCAGCAAAAGCTGCCCCCAAAGCCGCACAAAAAGTTGCCCCAAAAGCAGCACCTAAAGCAAGTCCAAAATCTGCCACTCCGCCCAACACCAAAGTCACCACTCGCCAAACGGTGGCCACTGAAAAAGTCAAAGCCGTCAAAGAGAAAAAAGTGAAAGTCGTGCGCGACAGTTTCACCATTCCAAAGACAGAATTTGATCAACTCTCTGTCATGAAAAAACGCGCTACAGCCTTGGGCGTGGACATCAAAAAAAGTGAACTCATACGCGCAGGTTTGCAATTGCTGAGCGGATTGGCAGACGCTGCTTTCTCAAAAGCATTGACCAACGTGCCCACCATCAAAACCGGCCGCCCCAGCAAAGACTGAACGGCACAGGCCTCACAGCCTGTCAGGCACCGTGACCGACATGATCACCGTCTGATCCTGTCCCTCACGGTGACGGTTGCGCAGCCACCAGACTGCGCCCTTGCGGATGGGACAGGCCCCATCTCCCATCTGCAAAAGGCGTGAAGCCAACAGCCCCAAACTGGGCTGATGGCCCACGAGCACCACAGCATGCTTGGCATCAGGCCAGCCAGCTGCTTCCAGCAGGTCTTCAACACTGGCACCCGGCGACAGGGCATCACGAACTTTGTATTTGCGACTCAGGGCACGCACCGTCTGCTCGGCCCTGACAGCAGGACTGCTGAGGATTCTGGCCCCTTCGGGCAATTGGCGCTCCAGCCAATCAGCCATGCGGCTGGCGTGCTTTTGACCTCGCGGTGTCAAAACCCGCTCCAGGTCGTTTTGACCCGGCTCGGGATCAAATGCTTCTGCATGCCGCCACAAGATCAAATCCATGTGATCACTCCTGTTGTCCTGATGCGCTGTAGCGGGCCATCAGGGCGCTTTGCGCACTGTGTCCCGGCTGGTCGAGATCCACACGTTGGTAGCGTCCGTCAGACCGCAAATCCCAAGCGTCACGGCTGTCATGCAAATAAGCCAGAATGCATTCATCAATGATGCGCTGTCGAAGCACAGGGTCATTGACTGGCCATGCCAGCTCTATACGACGCATCATGTTGCGGCTCATCCAGTCGGCGCTTGACAGGTACAGGGACTCGTCCTGTCCTGCACGGAAATAAAACACCCGTGAGTGCTCCAGAAACCGCCCGATGACTGAGCGCACACGAACGTTTTCACTCACCCCCGCCAGCCCGGCAGGCAGCATGCAGGCACCGCGCACGATCAAGTCAATCTTCGCGCCCTTTTGTCCAGCGGACAGCAATGCTTCAATCAAAGGCACATCGGTGAGCGCATTCGTCTTGATCACAATGCGTCCGCTGCGCCCTTGCGCAGCGGCGTTACCTGCAGTCTCAATGCTGGCCAGCATCTGTGCATGCAAATGAAAGGGGGCGACCAGCAAACGCTTCATTTTGGGCAAGCGACTTTGGCTGGCCAAATGCAAAAACAAATGGTCCATGTCGGCCGTGATGTCGGCGTCACACGTCAAGTAACTGATGTCGGTGTACAACCTGGCCGTGCGCGGGTTGTAGTTGCCGGTCGACAAATGGCCGTAGCGACGCAACAACTTGCCTTCACGCCGGGTCACCAACAGCATCTTGGCGTGCGTCTTGAGACCCACCACGCCATAGACCACCTGAGCACCAATCGACTCCAGTTGCTCGGCCCAGTTGATGTTGGCTTCTTCGTCAAAGCGGGCTTTGAGCTCCACCACCGCCGTGACCTCCTTGCCTTGCCTGACCGCTTCGCGCAACAAATCCATCATCACCGGATCATTGCCCGTGCGGTAAATGGTTTGCTTGATGGCCAGCACTTGTGGGTCATAGGCGGCTTCGCGCAAAAACGCCAGGACACCTTCAAAACTTTCAAAGGGTTGGTGGATCACCACGTCCCCCGCACGGATACGGCCCATCACCGACCCCTGGCTGGGCAACTGAACCGGAAAACTGGCCTCATAGGGAGGAAACAACAACTGCGGTGCCTTGACCAGATCAATCAACTGCATCAGACGCACAAGATTGACAGGCCCATTGACCCGAAACACCGACAGTGCGGGCAATTGAAACTGCTGTCGTAAAAACTCGGCCAGACGAGCTGAGCAGTCTGATGACACCTCCAGGCGCACCGCCTGACCGTAATGCCTGTGGGCCAGCCCTTGGCGCAATGCAGTGCGCAAGTTGTCCACATCGTCCTCATCCACGGCCAGGTCGGAATGACGTGTCACGCGAAATTGCGAAAACTGCCCGACTTCACGCCCTGCAAACAATTCGCCCAGATGAGCCCGAATCACACTTGAGAGCAACACAAACGCCGTGGCACCGCCACTGACACGCGGCGGGATGGGGATCAATCGGGGCAGCACACGCGGCACTTTGACGATGGCAATTTCGTTCGCACGGCCAAACGCATCTTTGCCCGACAACTGCACAATGAAATTGAGCGACTTGTTGGCCACTTGCGGAAAAGGGTGCGCCGGGTCCAGGCCCACCGGCACCAGCAGCGGCTGGACTTCGTTGTGAAAGTAATTGCGCACCCAACGCCGCTGACCGGCATTGCGCTCACCGTGCGAGAGGATCTGAATGCCGTGTCGCTCGAACGCAGGCAACAAGTGTTCGTTGTACAGCTTGTATTGCCGCCCCACCATGGCAGTGGCCTGCTCGGTGATGGCCTCCAGGCTCGCTTGTGTGTAAGGACCGCTGGTCAAGCCCTGCAAAGCGCCCATCACATGGGGCTCAGAACGCACCTCAAAGAATTCGTCAATGTTCGACGACACGATGCACAAATATCGCAAGCGCTCCAGAACAGGCACTTCTGCACGGTGCGCCCAATCGAGTACGCGCTCGTTGAAGGACAGAATGCTGAGATCCCTGTCCAGCAAAATTGATTGTTCAGGTGGTTTGTCACTGATCGCAACCGGGAAACTAGACATGGCACGCTCTCATGGGGATGAGTGCAGATGATAGAAATGAAGCAAGTCATTTAGATGACAATTCGGTGAAAGTTGTCATCATATTTTTGTATATGTGTGCTATGGCACACAAGAGGATGTCATTTTTACTGCCCCTTTATGCAACAGATGCTGCCATCACTTTTTCTCGCACCGTTACTGCTGCGGAAGAACCCCAATGGATGATTTCCAATCGCCCATCCGCATGCTCGACCAAAGCCGTTCGACTCTCAACCCAATCCCCGTCGTTGCAATAGAGCACACCATTGACATCGCGAATCTCCGCGTGGTGGATGTGCCCACACACCACACCGTCATAACCGCGACGCTTGGCTTCATGCGCCACAGCCACTTCAAAGTCACTGATGAAGTTGACCGCCTTTTTCACTTTCAACTTCAGGTAAGCCGACAAAGACCAATAGTCCAAGCCCATGCGTGCACGGGCACTGTTGAGGTGGCGGTTAAATCGCAGCGTAAGCTCATACAACCAGTCGCCCACATAAGCCAGCCATTTGGCGCACTGGATCACACCGTCAAAGTGGTCGCCGTGCACGACCCACAGTTTTTGGCCGGTAAAAGTGGTGTGGCACGTGTCGTGATGCACCTCGATGCCGCCAAATGCATGACCCACGAAATGCCTTGCAAACTCATCATGGTTGCCCGGCACATAAATCACGCGGCATCCCTTGCGCGCACGGCGCAACAGTTTTTGCAGCACATCGTTGTGGCTTTGCGGCCAGAACCAGCGGCGACGCAATTGCCAACCATCCACGATGTCACCCACCAAATACAACATGTCGCTGGGGTGGTGCTTTAAAAAATCGAGCAGCGCTTCAGCCTGAAAACCTGGCGTTCCAATGTGCAGGTCTGAAATGAAAATCGCGCGCAACGGGGTTCTCTCTGCGTTCACATCTTCGTCTTGCGCTGGGCTGCCTGAATGGCCAGTCAATGGCATTTGGACTGCCGCGTGGTCATGGCCGAGCACCGCGTGCGGCATCTCAAACAACATCGTTTTTGGCAAATCGGCGGGCGACATGCTCACACCGCTGACTTGAAATGCTTGCGGTAGCGGGCAGGCAAATCGGCCGTACGCATCAACATGGGCAAATCGGCGGTGTTGAAGTCCGGGTCCCAGGCGGGTGCGCCCAGCACCTTGGCACCCAGTCGCAAATAGCCTTTGATGAGTGCCGGAGGCTCGATGTCGAGATGCGCATTCAACTCTTCAACAGGCAAAGGCAGGCGCGGGCGCACATGGTGCTGGATCGGGGCCAGATGGGTTTCACGCAACTGACGCCAAATGCTGGCTGCCGCGTCGCCACTGACCAACCCGTTGTGCAGCATGGGAATGCTGGCGCAGCCAATCATGACGTCCAGTTGGTTGCGGTCCATGAATTCAAACAGCGCGCCCCACAAAGCCATGATCACGCCGCCCTGGCGGTGCTCGGCATGGACGCAGCTGCGCCCCAGCTCCACCATGCGGTTGCGCATGTCACGCAGTCGGGTCAGATCAAACTCGGTGTCGCTGTAGGTGCTGCCCGCACGCTTGGCTTGCGCAGGCGTCAGCACGCGGTAGGTGCCCACCACCATGCCCGTCGCGGTTTCACGCACCAGCAGGTGTTCACAAAAATCATCGAACAGGTCGATGTCGTGGCCGGGCAGATGGCTGGACAAGCGCGCCCCCATCTCGGTGCCAAAAATATCAAACCTCAGTCGCTGCGCCTCGCGTACTTCGTCTTGATGCTTTGCCCAAGTGACTTCAATAGCGCTTTTGGCGCGACGAGGCAGGAAATCAACAGCACTGTTGGGCTGCGCCGGATGAAGTGACCCCCTGGGCAAGCTGACCGGGGACAGTGCGAACGTGGGATTGGGTAACTCTCTCATGTCGTCTTCTCCTGATGATCCAGCTTTCCATCATCCAAGGAGGCGATGACATCCAAAAGTCATTGGTGTGAAATTTTCATGACGTCCATGCTTGCACGGGCTCAGGCGCACAGGCCATACTTTTACAGCTCGATCACCACATTGCCCAGTGTCTGCCCCGCCTCGACCTGGCGGTGGGCATCAGCCACCTGATCGAGGGTGCAGCGCGCGCCGATGGTGTGAATCAATGACTGCGCCTGAAGCAGGCCAGTCAGCCGAGCCAAGGCTGCGGCGCGGTCTGCGGGACTCAAGTCATAGACCAAAAAGAACTGGACACCCATCGACTGAAACAGCCATGGCCGAAATGGCAAGGACACATCCAGCGCATTGGAGCCATAGCAAACGACTTGACCGTGCGGCGCCAAAGCCCCTTGAGCCGCCCATGTGGCTGTGGTCGAAAAATCCATGTCAATGATCACCGAAGCGCCCCGGCCTCGCGTCAGCGCCTTGACCCGTTCGGGCACCGATTCGCTCTTGTAATCAATGGCCTCCTGCATGCCAGCGGCTTGCGCATGCTGGGCCTTGGCAGGCGAGCCCACCGTGCCCAGCACATGACCACCGGCTTGCGTCACCATTTGAGTGATGTAGTGCCCCACCGCCGAAGATGCACCGGTGACCAGCACCGTCTGGCCGCGCAAATTGCCCGCCAGCCGCTCGGCCAGTGTCACCGCCTGCACCGCCGTCAGCCCGGGAATGCCCATGCAGGCGCCCGCTGCAAAATCTGTGCCCTCAGGCAGGTGCACGGCCTGCTCTTGCGGCAAGGCCATGTACTCGGCACATGTGCCCAGTGGACGTTGCCATTGGCCGTTCCAAACCCAGACACGTTCGCCCACGCGTGAAGCGGGCACGCCAGCGCCCACCGCCTCGATCACGCCCGCACCGTCGCTGTGCGGCACGATCAAGGGATCGGTCAAGGCCCTGGCGCGACGCGATTTGACATCCGAAGGGTTCACGCCGGAGGTGACCAGCCGCACCAGCACTTCTCCTGCTGCGGGCTGGGGTGTGGGCAATTCACCCACGACCATCACGTCTTGGGCTTCTCCGTTGTGTGTGTACCAGGCTGCTTTCATGAGCTGTTTGCTTTCCAGATTCAAATCCAAACGATCCAGGCGAACACAGTCTCAAAGCATCATGCTCAGTTGAAACACCGAGTTGGGTGCCTTGGGCATGATGGGCGGGGGCAATGGCTTGAGCCTGAATTGACCAAGCATGGCCGTGACTTTGGCGCCACTGGGCAGGATGGGCACCGCCACATCGGCCAGCGTTTGGGCCTGAAGCAGGGCACGCAATTGGTCTTGTATGGCCGCCTCAAGCCCCTTCATGGGGTGATCGGCTTTGGGGTAGAGGGTGTCAAAGCTGTGCACTTCTTCAAAATGTTTGACCACATCCCACAGCGAGATGTCTTCGGGGTTGCCACGAATTTGGTAACCGCCACCCGGACCGCGGTGCGCACGGATCAAACCGGCCTCGCGCAAGTCTTTGAGGATGGATTCCGTGTAAGAGGACGACAAGCTCAAGCCCGATGCAATGTCTTCCGTGGTCACAGGGTTCAAAGACGCACGAGCCGTGATGAAAACTGCAATATCGACCGCTTTGGCTGTTTTCTTCAGGATCATGAGGCGCTCCAATGTTGAGTCGGTATTGTATTGTTTAAAGTGAAATAATCTACTCATTATCTATAAAAATATTTCAGAAGCCATGTTTTAACCTAGAATTGCATGTCAAAACCTACTCAAATAATGAACACAAGCTCGCCACCAAGCCCTTCGCTCTACCGCATTGGAGCGGTCTCCAAGCTCAGTGGCATTCCCGTGCCCACCTTGCGAATTTGGCAATCGCGCTACCACGCGTTTTCGCCCCACACCACGCATGGGCAACACAGGCTGTACAACGAAGACGATTTGCGCAAAGCCGTATTGCTCAAAGCCCTCAGCAGCCAAGGGCACGGCATCAGCCTGATTGCAGGCTTGTCCACGGCGCAACTTCAGCAATTGCAGCAAACAGGCCTGGGCATTGCTGCAACACAAGCCCCCCCCACAGCACTGGCAGCCCCCCTCAGCAGCACATGGGCTGTCATCGGGCTGCAACTGGCGCAACGCTTGCAGTCTGCACAGTTCAGCGCCATTTGGCAGGGTCAGGCCCTGCCCATCGAAAAAGTGTGGCCCCACCTTGACGAAGCCCATGCGGACCGCCTCAGCCCGGCACCTGATGTGCTGCTGGTGTCGCTCAATGGTTTGAATGAGCATCAAGCCCAACAAATTCAGGCTTTGGCGCAACTGCATGGGCCGCGGCAAACCTTGGTGTTGTACAACTTTGGACAGCTCAAGGCCGTGGCCAGCTTGCGCGATGCGGGCTACACCGTGTACCAAGACCCCCTGAACGACATGGCCCTGGCAGACATCTTGCTGCGCACCCGACCTGCGCTGCAGCCCCCCACCTGGACGGTGCAAAACCAGCACATTCCCCCACGCCAATTTTCTGACACGGTGTTGCAGCGGGTGGCCAACAACCCCAATCAGGTGCTGTGTGAGTGCCCCCGACATCTGGCTGAACTTCTGGGCCAGATCGCCCGATTCGAAGACTACAGCCGCGCCTGCCTGGACCTGAGCGCCAAAGACGCCGAACTGCACACCCAACTCAACACCATAGCCGCCACTGCCCGCAACATGTTTGAAAAAGCGCTGCAAATGGTGGCCACGCACGAAGGCATTTCTCTGCAAGAAGACGTTTGATCTGACCCAAACCATCCCAGCAACCCATGAAACGCCACGTCGCAGCCACGCTTGCAGGGGTCCTCGGCTTCCTGATCATGGACAGCCACATCGACTGGGTTCACCAAGACCGCTCAAGCTTGCTGCAAGTCAGCGGCCGATTGTTTGACGCCCGGGGCTGGCTGTCAGAGCGCTGGCGACAGATGCGCCAAGATTGCCGCTCCGTGCACACCCAAGCCATCAACAGCGCCACGGCTTGGGCTGTTTTGCAAGCCATTCAAGTGCACAGCCTGCCCGACTCCCTGCAAGCCGAGCTCTTGCAGGTGCAAACGCAAGGCGACTGGGTCATGGCCGAAGTGGCGTTCAAAACGCTGAACCCCAGCATCGTGGTGCTGCGACAGGTTAACGGGGCTTGGCTCATCCAGGACAGCGCCGTCTGGAGTGGCTCTACCGCACCCTGGCATGCTGCCGACTTTGTGCGCCGTTACCTGCGCCAGCAAGCCCCCGAATTGCCTGAACCGCTGCTGGATTGCTTGGAGATTGACCTCACCCGTTACAGCCAAGGACCGGGCAGACTGGGGCCTGTTTCAGCCTTGGGGACACGGCCATGACTTACCGCGTCGTCTGGTTCAAGCGCGACCTGCGCCTGCACGACCATGCGGCGCTTGCGCACGCTGCAACTCGTGGACCGGTGCTGTGCCTCTACATCGTCGAGCCAGATCTGTGGGCGCAGCCCGATGCGGCCCTGCAGCACTTTGAATTCGTGCGCGAATCTTTGACCGAGCTGCACCAGGACCTGCAAGCGCTGGGCGGCAGCTTGCAAGTGCGCGTGGGGCCTGCGGTGCAGGTGCTGGCTGCCCTGCACGCACAAGCGCCGTTTGCCGAACTGGTGGCGCACCAAGAAACCGGCAACGCCTTCACCTACGAGCGCGATCTGCAAGTGGGCGCGTGGTGCCGCAGTGCTGGCGTGGGCTGGACCGAGTTGCCTCAGTTTGGCGTGGTGCGACGCCTCAAAAGCCGCAACACCTGGCAAGCCCGCTGGGAAGCGCACATGGCCGCGCCACACGCGGTCTTGCCCAGGTTGCACTTTTTTCACGCGTCTGAAAATTTTGGTCCCGAAGTGATGACACCACCACCCGGCCTGCAGCACAACCCACCTGATCGCCAGCGCGGCGGACGTCGCTTGGGTCTGGAGACCTTGCACAGTTTTTTGGACGCACGGGCTTTGTCGTACCGAGGCGGCATCTCTTCGCCGCTGACTTCGCCCACAGCCTGTTCGCGCATTTCGGCCTATTTGGCCTGGGGCTGCATCAGCCTGCGCGAAGTGGTGCAAAGCACTCGGGCTGCGCTCGATGCTTTGCCGCCACAAGCGGGCAGGCACCGGGCGGGCCTGGTCGGCTTCATCAGCCGCTTGTATTGGCATTGCCACTTCATCCAAAAGCTCGAAAGCGAGCCCGAAATCGAGTGGCGCAACATGCACCGGGGTTATGACGGCCTGCGCGAAGACGGCTGGAGCGATGCGCACTTTGCGGCCCTGACCTCGGCACGCACCGGCTGGCCCATGGTGGACGCTTGTGTGGTCATGCTCTATGAAACCGGCTGGCTCAACTTTCGCATGCGGGCCATGCTGGTGTCGGTGGCGGCCTACCCCTTGTGGCTCGACTGGCGGCCCGTGGGCCATTGGCTGGCCACGCAGTTTCTCGATTACGAGCCCGGCATTCACTGGAGCCAGTTGCAAATGCAGTCGGGCACCACCGGCATCAACACCACGCGGGTGTACAACCCCATCAAACAAGCGCAAGACCACGACCCCAAAGGCATCTTTGTTAGGCGCTGGCTGCCGCACATGCGGCGTGTGCCCGACACCTGGTTGTTTGAGCCCTGGCTCATGCCCCCCGAGGTGCAGCGCCACTGCGGCCTGACGGTGGGCAGCGGGCCTGACGCCGACATTCCCCTGCCCGTGGTGGACTTGGCCGAGGCCACGCGCAACTCCAAAGCCGCGCTGCACGCCCGGCGGGCAGAGCCCGGTGTGAAAGCGGGCAAAAAAGCCATCGTTGAGAAACACGCTTCGCGCAAACATGGCAGCGGCGCGCAACGCGACGTGTTCACACGCGACTCGGACACGCCCAAGACCAACCGCCGAAAGTCTGCCAAGTCCTCTTCAGCCAACACCCCAGCCAGTGCCCAGCTGGGCTTTGACTTTTTTTGATTCGGCCCGTGAATTTTTCAATGCTCAAAGATCTTGTAGGTCGGCGGTCGAAGAACCCGACAGGGGCCTGTGTGAAGCTGGCAAACGTCGGACTCTGCGAGTACCGACCTACAAGATGACACTTCTTAAACATTGATGTTGTAGGTCGGCGGTCGAAGACCCCGATATGGGCCTGTGCCGGAGCAGCAAACGTCGGATTCTGTCAGTACCGACCTACGAGATCACATTTCTCACACATTTCAAACTTCATCGTGCCGGATCAATAAACCATGCGCAGCACCATTTTCTGGTTTCGAAACGACTTGCGCTTGCACGACCAACGCGCACTCCAGCCAGCCATCGACCACGCCCAAGCGCATGGTCAAGCCCTGTTGCTGGTCTATGTGCACGAACCCGTGCAAGACGCGCCCACCGTCTGGGGCTTTCGCCGCATGGGCGTGCACCGCAGGCGCTTTGTGGCCAACACGCTGCAAGCCCTGCAATCCTCGCTGCAATCACTGAACCAGCAACTGGTCTTGCTGCACGGGCCTGTGGCTGATGTACTGCCCGCCTGCGCTCGCCTGGTGCAAGCCGACACCGTGTTTTGCGAAGACATCGCCGCGCCCGAAGAAGAGGCGCAGGTGCAAGCCCTGATCCACGCGGGCCTCACGGTCAAAACCCTGTGGCAGTCCAGCCTGATCGAACCCGACGCCCTGCCCTTTGCGACCGAAGACATGCCGCAGGTCTTCACCGAGTTTCGCCAGCGCATCGAGTCGGCGGGGCTCCAGCCCTTGGCACCGCTGCCTGCCCTGACCCAACTGCCTGCGCCTCCGAGTGACAACATGACCGCCTTGCCCGGCTGGACTGAAGACGCCTTCACGCTGCTGCAAGCCCACACCGAGGGCGATGCGCACCCACGTTCGAACTTTCCTTACACACAAGCCCCCCCACCGGGGCGGCGAGGCCAGCGCTTTGGCCCATCTGCACAGCTACCTCACACCCCCTTGGCCCGACCGCTACAAACAAACCCGCAACGCCTTGCAAGGCCAGCACACCAGCAGCCTCTGGTCGCCTTGGTTGGCTACGGGCGCGGTGTCGGCCCGCCGCATCTGGGCAGCGCTGCAGGCCTACGAGCAAACGCATGGCAGCAACGACGGCACCTATTGGCTCTGGTTTGAACTGCTGTGGCGCGACAACTTCCGCATGCTGCACCGGCAACACGGCCCGCAACTCTATGCGGCACGCGGCTTGTCGAACCTGCCACAACCCTCGCACTTTCCCAAGGACTTTCAGCGCTGGTGCAGCGGCCAAACCGGCGAGCCCATCGTGGACGCGGGCATGCGCGAGCTGGCGGCCACAGGCTTCACCTCCAACCGCATGCGCCAAATCGTGGCCAGCTTTCTGGTGCACGACCTGTCATGCGACTGGCGTGCGGGCGCCGCCTGGTTCGAATCGCAACTGGTGGACTTTGATGTCTACAGCAACCAGGGGAACTGGCTGTATGTGAGCGGCCGGGGCACCGACCCGCGCCAGGGGCGGCGCTTTAACCCCACCAAGCAAACACAAGACCACGACCCGCAAGGCCGCTACCAAAAGGTCTGGCTTTAATCCCTGTCGGGGCTGAAGCCGCCGACCTGCAAACCCTCGCCAACTCCCCGTAGGTCGGTGGTCGCAGACCCCGAGGTTTGGCCTGATTGACCTCCTTTGCCTGCTTCCAGCGCTTTGTGCCCAACATGCAGCGTCGGACTCTTCGAGTACCGACCTACGAAGTCAAACCCTTGCCAACTCCCCGTAGGTCGGCAGCTTCAGCTCCCACATGCCTGACTTCGGGGCAGACTCATGTCGAGGCTGAAGCCTGCGACCTGCACATGCCCCCTTGCATGCATGCAGACACCGCCCTGGACATCACCCCCGATAATCACCGCCATGTACGCCATTCAATCCTGGGGTGACACCCTTCGCCTGCTGGTCGAGTTGTCAGCCACCGCCGCCTTTGCGCTTTCCGGTCTGATGGAAGCTGCGCGCAAGCGGCTGGACGCCGTGGGCGTGTGCGTGGTGGCTTTTTTGGCTGCTTTCGGTGGCGGCACGCTGCGCGACTTGCTCCTCGACCAGCGCCCCTTCTTTTGGGTGCAACACACCGAAATGCTCTGGGGGGTGCTGGCCCTGTGTGTGATGGCCATGGCCTTCATGCGCCAGCGCCATTTTGAAGTCACCGAAAAAGCGATCCTCTGGCCTGACGCGCTGGGCCTGGGCCTGTTCACCGCCACAGGCGTGCACCACGCACTGCAGGTGAACATGCCCCCGATGGTCGCCGTGCTCATGGGCCTGATCACGGGCGTGTTTGGCGGTGTGCTACGCGACATGGTGTGCAACGAAATCCCCACCACCTTCAAGGACCACCGCCCCTACGCGGTCTGCGCCTTTGCGGGCGGCTGGACATATGTGGGCCTCTGGTCCACCGACGCTCCTGGCTGGGTGGCCCTGCTGGGCTGCCTGCTGGTCACCGTGGGCTTGCGCGCACTGGCACTTTGGCGCAACTGGCAACTGCCCGCTTGGCGCGCCTGACCCCTTCTCTCGTTCAAGACATGCCTAACAACGCCAACGCCCTATGGGGCGGCATCTTCTTTTCTTTGGCCGCCGGCATGATGTGGGGCCTGGTGTTTGTCGCCCCGCTCATGCTGCCCGAGTACCCCGGCATGCTGCACACCTTTGGCCGCTACCTGGCCTTTGGTCTGATCGCGCTGCCCCTGGCCTTTGTGGACCGCTCTGAAATCAAGCGCCTGTCCCGTGCAGACTGGCTAACTGCGCTCAAACTGGCAGCCATTGGCAACGTGCTGTATTACCTGTTGCTGTCCAGCGCCATCCAGCGTGCGGGCGGCGCACTGCCCACGATGATCATCGGAACGTTGCCAGTCGTGATTGCAGTCGCGGCCAATTTGCTCAACCACCAGCGCGACGGGCGCTTTCCGTGGCTCAAACTGGCTCCGCCTTTGGCACTGATTTTGCTGGGCATCGCCTGTGTCAACCATGTGGAGTGGACGGCCCTGCTGCAAAACCCGCAGGCAGACACCGGCCGCTACATCACCGGTGCGGTGCTGGCCGTGGGCGCGATGGTCTGTTGGACCTGGTACCCCCTCAAAAACGCCGACTGGCTGCGCGGCCACCCCGACCGCAACCCGCGCGTATGGGCCACCGCGCAAGGCCTGGCCACGCTGCCCCTGGCCTTGCTGGGCTACGCCGCGTTCTGGCTGTGGAGCAGCGCCACGCACAACCCACTGCCCATGCCCCTGGGACCACGCCCCCTCGAATTCATCGGGCTCATGATGGCCATCGCGCTGTTTGCCTCGTGGCTGGGCACCCTGTGCTGGAACGCCGCCAGCCAACGCCTGCCCACAGCCTTGGCGGGCCAACTGATTGTGTTCGAAACCCTCGCCGCCATGAGCTACACCTTCTGGCTGCGAGGTCAGTGGCCTGAACCCTTGACGCTGACAGGCATTGCGTTGCTGATCCTGGGCGTGTTGGGGGGCGTGCGGGTCAAACCTGTGCGTTGACACACTCAACCTGCTGATCTTCCAAATTCAGACCCTGCTCAAATACGGCATTTGGCGGTCACTGTTTGCCCTGAACCGCCCAACCCCGTCCGCTGTCATGGAAACCGAACTCAAACTCTCCCTCACCCCACAAGAGCTGCCCCGCCTGCTGCTACACCCTTTGTTGGCAAACCGTGGCAGCAAACAACGGCTGCTCAACACCTACTTCGACACACCGGATTTGAAACTGCAAGAGCGCCGCATGGCCGTGCGCGAAAGGCTGACGGGCACGCAGTGGCTGCTGACGGTGAAAACGGCGGGGCAAAGCGAAAATGGCCTGTCACGCAGGCAAGAGTGGGAAGGCCCCACCAGCCCGGGTGCCTTGCAGTTCGACACACTGGTGGATGACGTCACCTTGGCCGCCGAGCTAATGGCGCTGCGCCCTTCATTGAAGGCCCTGTTTTGCACCGACTTTGAACGCCAGCGCTGGGTCATCACGCATGATGACGCGCGCATCGAAGTCGCCCTCGATCAAGGCCGCATCCATGTGCCCGGCACTGCCCTGAGCGAGCCCCTGCTGGAGCTGGAACTGGAACTGCTGAGTGGCCCCGAATCCGCTTTGATGGCGCTGGCCAAAGTGCTGCGCCAGACACCGCAAGGCCCCGTGACACTTGCACCCAGCGACACCAGCAAGGCACAAAGGGGGATGGCGCTTTGGCGGCGGGCCTGAAGATTCAGCCCTGTGAAGTTTCAATGCTCAAAGATCTTGCAGGTCGTCGGTCGAAGACCCCGACATGGGTCTGTGCCAAAGCGGCCAAACGTCGGACTCTTCGAGTACCGACCTGCGGGGATGCATTGGTAGGTCGGCGGCTTTAGCCCCGACATAGGGCCTGTGCCGAAGCGGAAAAATGTCGGACTCTTCGAGTGCCAACCTACGGGGCTGCATTGGCAGGTCGGCGGTCAAAGACCCCGACATGGGTCTGTGCCGAAGCGGCCAAACGTCGGACTCTTCGAGTGCCAACCTACGGGGCTGCATTGGTAGGTCGGCGGCTTTAGCCCCGACATAGGGCCTGTGCCGAAGCGGAAAAATGTCGGATTCTTCGAGTACCGACCTACGGGGCTGCATTGGCAGGCCGGCGGTCAAAGACCCCGACATGGGTCTGTGCCGAAGCGGCCAAACGTCGGACTCTTCGAGTGCCGACCTGCGGGGATGCATTGGTAGGTCGGCGGCTTTAGCCCCGACATAGGGCCTGTGCCGAAGCGGAAAAATGTCGGACTCTTCGAGTGCCGACCTACGGGGCTGCATTGGCAGGTCGGCGGTCAAAGACCCCGACATGGGTCTGTGCCGAAGCGGCCAAACGTCGGACTCTTCGAGTGCCGACCTGCGGGGATGCATTGGTAGGTCGGCGGCTTTAGCCCCGACATAGGGCCTGTGCCGAAGCGGAAAAATGTCGGACTCTTCGAGTGCCGACCTACGGGGCTGCATTGGCAGGTCGGCGGTCAAAGACCCCGACATGGGTCTGTGCCGAAGCGGCCAAACGTCGGACTCTTCGAGTACCGACCTACAAGATGACATGCCTCACACATTTCAAACTTCAGGGTGCCGGATCAATAATCAACCAGCGCCGCAGGCGCTGGCACCTCATACCCCGCCAACTGCGCCCATGCCCGATAGACCCAAAACGCCTCATCGGTGTTGAAGCCATGACGCAATGCTTCGGGGCTGAAGCCGGTGATGCGGCGGGTCTCGCGGATGAAATGGCTTTGGTCTGAAAACCCGTTGTCCAAAGCGATCTGCGCCCAGTCCACACGGTCTTCGAGCATGGCCTCCATCACCGCAAAAAATGCAGCCTCACCCCTGACGGAGCCTTGCAACTTGCGCAAGGACCAGCCCGTCCACTGTTTGATACGGCGCTCGGACTGACGCAAGCTGCGCCCCCAGCCGGTGGCGGCGGCACGCAAGGCCAAAGACTCCATCCACGGGGCGAACGCTTGCGCCCAGTTGCGCTGCGGCCCTGTTGGCGTGAATCGGTCCACGTCCCTTTCATCCCACAGAGGCAGCAAATCTTCAAAAAAAGTCTTCACACGGGTATTGGCATGGCCACCCTTGCGCATGCGCTCGCACGCCGCGAGCAAGGCCGCAGGCAAGACACTGTGCGCATCGACGATTTGGTTGGTCAAATCCTGTGGCGACACCCCCGTGAGCGCCCACCAGGCATCCGGATAGAAAAGGACCATCACGCCATCCGCTTGGGGCCCGTACAAAACGCTGCGGGGCGAACTGTGTGGGCCTGTCACCGTCATCGCAGGCAGACTTTGGCGAGTGGCCTGCGGGTCAAAAGTCGCGCCAGCATCCAACGCTTCGGCCGAGCCCTCGAACAAGCAAGCGATCGAGCAGATCGGGCCGGCAGGGTAGTGCCCCCAGCGCTGTGACGCATGCAAACCCACCGCGCTGCGGGCTATCGCCGCACGCACACAAGCACTCAGGCCCCATGGCGGCAGCCAAGTTTGGACGGGTGCAAAGTTGGGGGCAAGGGTATCGCTGGACATGAGCAAAGTATAGGTAAGCCATCATTCAACACAAACCATTACCCCCAAGGTGTCGATTCGATTCAAGACGGCCAGCCAGTGACCCCGCAAGATCAGGCCATGGACACCACATACTCATCACCCACACACCCCATGCAAACCATCCCCTCAGGCCCGGCTGGCCGCTTGTGGGGTTTGAACCACCTGCGCACCATGCGAGCCGACTATTTGGGGTTTGTCGGGCGCTTGCAAAGCCAGCACCCAGACATCGCGCATGTGCAAGTCTTGAACGAGCACATCGTCCACGTCTTTCATCCTGACTGGGTGCGCGAAGTGTTGGTCGACCAAGCCGATGCGCTGATCCGTTGGGAACGCGCGACCGAAATCTTCAGTGTCGCCATGGGGCAAAGCGTGCTGGTGACCGAAGGCGCCTCATGGCAGCGCCAGCGCCGCATGCTGCAGCCGGGCTTCACCCCCAAGCGGGTGACAGGTTACGCCGCGTTGATGACGTCCGCAGCGCAAGATGCGCTGGCCAACCTGGCCCAACGCCCGGCAGAGCAAAGCGTGGACATGGATGCGCTCATGACCACCATGACGCTCGATGTGATTTTGCGGGCGCTGTTCGGCGCGCACCAGGTCACCGATGCCCGCCCCATCGCCGAGGCCATCCAAACCTTGAGCCATTCGGGCATCGAGGAGATGTTCAAGCCGTTTTCATGGCCGCATTGGATGCCCCTGCCTTCTGTGCGTCAAGTGCGCCATGCCAAACAAACGCTGGACCGCGTGATACAGCAGCACATTCAGGCCCAGTCAGCAGCGCAACAGCAAGAAAGCGAAGACCTGTTGACCATGCTGAGACAAGCCCGCGACCCCGAGCACCCAGACCAAGGTCTGAGTGCGCAAGAGCTGCACGACCAGACCATGGTGATGTTTCAGGCCGGTCATGAAACCACGGCCACCGCCATGACCTGGTGGAGCGGACTGGTGGCAAGCCACCCCGACGTGGCCCAGCGCATCCACGCCGAAATCGACGCGGTGCTCCAAGGCGAAACCCCAACGCCCGCGACTTTGCAGCAACTGCCGTGGCTGCAAGCCAGCCTCAAAGAAGCCATGCGCCTTTACCCACCCGCAGCGGTCTTGATGACCCGACGCGCCATCAAAGATGTGAAGGTCGGGCCATGGACATTGCCCAAAGGTCAGTTGATCGCTTTCACCCCTTACGTGATTCAACGCGATCCACGCTGGTTCGAATCACCCGACGCATTCAAGCCAGAGCGCTTTTTGCCCGGCGCACCCGACATCCCGCGCGGTGCGTGGATGCCCTTTGGCACCGGCCCCCGAGTCTGCATTGCGCAGCACTTTGCCATGCTCGAAATGGGCCTGATCGGGGCCATGCTGATGCAGCGTTTCAGTTTGGCGTGGCCTGAGGGCGCAGCCTGGCCCGAGGGCGATCTCGCCGTGACCTTGCGGCCTGCGCAAGCGATCCGACTGCGACTGCATCAAAGAGCCGCCATTGCACCCACGCAGGGCGGTTGAACCGCTTATTGGTAATGCCCCCGACAGGCGATCACCGTCAATTCCGCATCGTCCACGGCGTAGACTAGGCGATGCACGTCGTCGATGCGCCGTGACCAGTAGCCAGACAAGTTGCCCAGCAGCGGCTCGGGCTTGCCAATGCCGTCAAACGGGTCACGCCGAGCAGCGTCGATCAGCAAGTTGATGCGCTTGAGCGTTTTTTTGTCCTGGCCCTGCCAATGCAAATAATCGGCCCAGGCATGCGAGGTGAACGCAATTCCCCGGCTCATGGGGTGATCAGTTCACGGCGCTTGGCTTTGCCGGCTTTGTGTTCGGCAATCGATGCCGCCAAGTGCGCGGCATTGGCGGGGCTGGAGAGCAGGTACAAGGTTTCGGCCATGCTCTGGTAGTGCGCCATGGACATGACCACAGCATCACCGCCATCTCGGCGGGTGATGATGGTGATGTCGGCGTCGTCTTCCACGCCATCCAGGACTGACTTCAGCCCGTTACGCGCTTCGGAATAACTGATGATTCGCATGGCTTTAACTTGTTCAACATATTGGACAAGTATTGTAACTTTTTAACCACCAACTGAAAAGATCACTGAAGTACATTCGCCACGTTGCGTAGGTCACGCGGCGATCACAGTGAGCAAGGTCTGACCATTGGCCACCAGTTTTTCGCCCTCGGCGTCCACAGCAAACAAATCGCAGCTGGTGAACACCTGAGCTTTTCCCGGCTTGACCACCCGTGCCCGGGCAATGAACTTTTGACCCACGGCGGGGCGCAAGCAGTTGACCGAAAAGTTGGCGGCCAACAAATTCGGCCCCGCCACGGTGCCCGCTGCGAAACCGCACGCGGTGTCGATCAGGGTGCCGATCAAGCCCGCATGCAAGAAGCCTGAATACTGCCCCACCTCTGCACGCCAGGGCATCTGGATTTCCACAAAGCCGGGTTCAGCCACCGTCACTTCGATGCCACACCACCGATTGAATTCGGCCATGGCGTTGATTTTTTTCAGCATCTCAAGTGGGCTCATGGTTTTCTCCTGGCTTGGGTTTTGAACCACCCGATGTGGTCCATCAGTTTTTTGCGAAGTGCTTGTTGCTCGGTCATGAGTTGGTCAATCTCGGCTACGCGCACCAAGATCGCATCGATCATGTCTTGCGCCGACAACTTGCCCGTTTTGAAGCGCGGCAAATACTCGGCGATGAAAGTCAGCGAGAACCCCATCTCCCGCGACATGGCGATGAAGATGACGTGCTTGACGGTTTTGTCGTCGTAATCGCGGTAGCCGTTGGGCAAGCGCTGGCTCGCGATCAGGCCTGCCGCCTCGTAGCGCCGCAAGCGATGCACCGACACCTGGGTTCTGGCTGAGAGTTCTGAAATGCGCATGAATTCAGTCTAGCAACGCTCGCACAGCACGAAGGTTTTCAAAGATGACACATGAGCGACAACACCTGAAATCTGAAACCACGGCAGTTTGGAGTGGCCTGCAACAACAGCCTATTGATTCGGCCCAGTGAAGTTTTCAATGCTCAAAGATGTTGCAGGTCGGCGGTCAAAGACCCCGACATGGGTCTGTGCCGAAGCGGCCAAACGTCGGACTCCTCGAGTACCGACCTGCGGGGATGCATTGGTAGGTCGGCGGCTTTAGCCCCGACATAGGGCCTGTGCCGAAGGGGCAAAATGTCGGACTCTTCGAGTGCCAACCTACGGGGCTGCATTGGTAGGTCGGCGGTCAAAGACCCCGACATGGGTCTGTGCCGAAGCGGAAAAATGTCGGACTCTTCGAGTGCCGACCTACGGGGATGCATTGGTAGGTCGGCGGCTTTAGCCCCGACATAGGGCCTGTGCCGAAGCGGAAAAATGTCGGACTCTTCGAGTGCCGACCTACGGGGCTGCATTGGCAGGTCGGCGGTCAAAGACCCCGACATGGGTCTGTGCCGAAGCGTCCAAACGTCGGACTCTTCGAGTGCCGACCTACAAGATGACATGCCTCACACATTTCAAACTTCAGCGTGCTGGATCAATGGATTCGGCCCAGTGAAGTTTTCAATGCTCAAAGATGTTGCAGGTCGGCGGTCAAAGACCCCGACATGGGTCTGTGCCAAAGCGGCCAAACGTCGGACTCTTCGAGTGCCGACCTACGGGGATGCATTGGTAGGTCGGCGGCTTTAGCCCCGACATAGGGCCTGTGCCGAAGCGGAAAAACGTCGGACTCTTCGAGTACCGACCTACAAGATGACATGTCTCACTCATTTCAAAATTCAGCGTGCCGGATCAATAGGCCACCGCGAGGTCAATAACTTCAAACAGCCAAGCGAATCCCCCCTCCAAACTCAACACATGCCAATAGGGTGCAAAGCCCTAGCGCACGCTGTCGATCACCAGCACCATGAAGTCACGCACATCGCCCGTCACATGGGCTTTGTCCAGCGCCTCGAAATAAGCTTGAGGACCAAGCGATGCAGATTGCGAATTTGCCACTCGCTCAAAGGCTCGGCCCGACGCACCACGTCTTCCACATACGAAATGGCATCTCGGTGGTTGATCGCCTCGAAATGCTCGCGCAGCAACTTGCCACCCACCGTGATGCCTTCGAGCACCACCTTCGTTTCCATCAAGGTCAGGGTGTTGCCTTCAATGGCGTTGGAGTGGTAGGTCCAACGCAACACCAATTTTTCGTGCAAATTGCGAAGCGCCGCAGGCGGCAATGGACGCAGTTCATCGAGCCGGGCTTTCAGCGCGTCCAGGTCGGCAAAGTCACTCAGGTTCATGTGAAATCAATCAAGGCGGGCAAGGTCAAAGTCGGTGGACACACGCTTAAACGTGCATGCGTCAATTGTGGACGCCTCAGTTGCTTTAGGTGATACCTCATCGCCATGGGCTGGTGTACAAAACACCCTTCTTCAGGAGCGCCCCATGTCCCATCACCCCGCTTTGCCCCACGCCCACCCTGCTGACGTGGGCCTGTGTCCCGAGCGCATGCAGCGGCTGATGGACGTGCTGCGCCGCGAAGTGGACAGCGGCAGGCTGCCGGGCGCAGTGGCCATGATCGCCCGACGCGGCCAAATCGCTTTGTTTGAAGCTGTGGGCCAGCAAGACCCGGCCACGGGCACGCCCATGCAAACCGACAGCATTTTCCGCATCTATTCGATGACCAAGCCGGTCGTCTCGGTGGCGGTGATGATGCTGGTCGAGCGCGGCCAATTGCTCTTGAGTGACCCGGTCAGCCGTTGGTTGCCCGAGTTTGCGAACCCGCAAGTGGCCACGGCCAACGGACTGGAGCCAGTGCGCAACCCCGCCACCGTGCAAGACCTGCTGCGCCACACGGCCGGGTTGACCTATGAATTTCTGGGCACATCGCCCGTGCAGCGGCAATACGCGCAAGCCAAGATCGCCTCACGCGAACGGACCAACGAAGAGTTCTCGCAAACGCTGGCGGCCATGCCGCTGCAGTTCCAGCCCGGCACGGTGTGGGCCTACAGCCGTGCCACCGATGTGCTGGGCAGGCTGGTCGAGGTGGTCAGCGGACAAGGCTTGAGTGCATTCCTGCAAGCCGAAATCTTTGGCCCGCTGGGCATGGTGGACACCGGTTTTGCCGTGCCGCCCGAACAACATCACCGCATTGCCGAGCCCTTTGCGCACGACCCCGATGGCGGCGTGCCGATGAAGGTTTTGGAGCCCCGCCAAGTGCCTGGCATGGAGGGCGGCGGCGGTGGACTCATGTCCACGGCGATGGACTACACCCGCTTTTTGCAATGCCTGCGCAACCGGGGTGAGCTGAACGGCGTGCGCCTGCTGGGACCGCACACGGTGGACTTCATGACCGCCGACCACTTAGGAAGCATCCCGGCCGATGGCACGCTGCTGCCCCCGGGCCACGGCTTTGGCCTCGGGTTTGCGGTGCGCACCCACTTAGGCCTGTCGCCTGTGCCCGGCTCGGTGGGTTTGTATTACTGGGGCGGCATTGCGGGCACCACCTTCTTTGTGGACCCGGCGCTCGACATGTATGCGATGCTGATGATCCAGGCCCCCAACCAAAGGGATTACTATCGGCCCTTGTTCCGCGACCTGGTGTACGCAGCGCTGCTGTGAACATGACCGGTATCAACCCGCCTTTCGCTCAGTGTTCTGCGCTGCCCAGACTGGACAGGCCGTTGTGGTCTTGGCTGAGCATCCATGCGATGGCGCCTTTGTCCTGGATGTGCAGCTTGGCATAGACCTGGCGAAGATGGTGCCGGACCGTCGCGGGAGCCAGGCCCAAATCCCGCGCCACTTCTTTGTAGCTGCTCCCACGCGCAAAGGCCATTGCCACCGTGCGTTCGCGGGGCGTCAGTGTGCTGCTGGCAGTGGCAGGTCGTACCCGCAGCACCCAAAACGAGCCATGCGATTCACTGGTGATGCTGACCCTTTGTCCTTGGTGACGTGGTTTTGGCGACTGACCATTCGCCCGACCCAACTTGACAGGGACGACCCCGCCCGGCCACTCGGGCCATTCCAGCAGCATCAACTCAGCAAAAAACGGATCGGCTGAAACGATCACCCCATCAGACCCCACCAGCGCTACACCCACTTGACGCTGGTTATCGCCCGCGCCGACACGCTCGATTTCGGCCATGTGGTTCAGGCTCAGTGCCGCAGCCAGGTTCGGTAAGGCCGCTTGCAGCAGCGTGCGCTGTGTTTCGCTGAAAGCGGGTTTAAGCGCATGGCGATAAAGCGAGACATGCAAATAGGTCTGCAAAACCGGGTCACAGGTGGCGCAGCACAGCACTTGGGCAATGCCATAACAGGCCAGAAAAGCACGAAATTGATCGGACAGACCCGGGTCGGCAATGGACAGCGCCGCCACCGAGCCCAACACTGCTGTGACCGAAGACACCAAGGGATCATGGTCGCGAATGCGATCCCATGCATTCAGATAGGTGTTGTCGAGTGCGTGCAACGTGCTGTGGTGCATCACTGGTCCCGCGGGTGTCAGGGTAGAACGCCCTATCCAGGCCGCGTCAAAGGGAATGCAACTGCTCAGTTGATTCAAAACGGTCTGCTCGAACGCCTCTACCCGAGAATGCTGCGCGCTTCGGTACAGCCCATGCAGCAGTTGACCCAACTCCTGGAGTGGGCCGCTGCCTTGTGGGTGGTCCTGCGCTTGATCGTTCGGGCTGGCGTATGTTGGAAGCATGCGGGACATGGTGTGACTTGGTTCAAATGGACGATGCCACGACGCTTTCAGTTCGGCAAGACAGGACTTTCCCGGCGTAGCACTTGCACACGCCTCGTGGATGCCATAGCACCCCGTTCAACTGAACGATGGGCGTGGCAAGCGGCTCTTCCTAAAGTGCGTCTGTGTTCAATTTCACACAACAGGAGACCCTCAATGTCCGCAACAAGCGCTTTCTTTCATGATGAAAAATGTCTTTGGCACTGCACCCCTGGTGGCTTTGCCCTGATTGCCCATGTGGGTGGCTGGGTGCAGCCGCCAGCCAGCATGGGCCTGGCCGAATCGCCCGAATCCAAACGGCGCGTGGTCTCACTCATTCAGGTCTCTGGCTTGGCCGAGCACCTGGACATCCGCTCGGCCCCCATGGCGACAGAGGCGGACCTCTTGCGGGTTCACCCCTCATCGTATCTGGAGAAATTCAAAGCCATGTCTGACGCAGGCGGTGGCGAGCTGGGGCCCTACGCGCCTTTTGGCCAAGGCAGCTATGAAATCGCCAAGCAATCGGCCGGTTTGGCCATGGCCGCCGTCGACACCGTGATGGCGGGGCGTTATCGCAATGCCTACGCCTTGTCGCGCCCGCCGGGCCACCACTGCCTGGCTGATCAGCCGATGGGGTTTTGCCTGCTGGCCAACATCCCGATTGCGATCGAGGCTGCCCGGGCCAAATATGGTTTGAAGCGGGTGGCTGTGCTCGATTGGGATGTACACCATGGCAATGGCACCCAATCCATTTTTTATGAACGCGACGATGTGCTGACCATTTCTTTGCACCAAGAAGCTTGTTTCCCACCCGGTTACAGCGGCAGCGAGGACCGGGGTGCAGGCAAAGGCTTGGGCTTCAACATCAATGTGCCCCTGGTGCCCGGCGGCGGTCATGACGCGTACATGTACGCCATGGAGCGCATCGTGGAGCCAGCGCTGCGACGCTTTGCCCCGGAGTTGATCGTGGTGGCCAGTGGATTTGATGCCAATATGGTCGACCCCTTGGCCCGCATGTTGCTGCACAGCGAGTCTTTCCGCGAATTGACGCATCGCACTATGGCTTTGGCCGATGAATTGTGTGACGGACGAGTGGTGGTGGTGCATGAGGGCGGTTATGCCGAGTCAGCGGTGCCCTTTTGCGCTCACGCAACGGTCGAGACCCTGTGCGGCGTGCGCACGGCGGTAGAGGACCCTTATCTGGAGCTGGGTCTGGCCATGCAGGTGAATGCCCGTCAGGTTGCGTTCCAGCGCAGCTTGCTCGACGAATTGGCTCTCAGCATGGGTTATTGATGGCAGTCCTGCTGCCGTCCACTAGGCCCGCATAAATGAGCCGTGCCTTTGGCGCCTCAGCGTATTTCGTGTGTTGAGGCTTCATGGGCATCACCCATGTTTCTGAAAATCAATGATGGCTAAAGAATGTCCTGAGATGCCCTTGGACCATGGCGATCATTTCTTCCATCATGATTCGCTCGACCCGTCCGCCAATCTCAACAGACACCCGTGTCATGTGTGCGCCTGTTTCAATGCAGGTCAAAAACACATTCAGCGCCTTATCCGCTTTGACATCCGGCACCAACTCTCTGACTTTTTCCACCCAGACATGGGCAAGGCGCATGTTGTCTTTTCGGTCGATGGCCCTGAGCTCGGCCCAGCCTTGCGAATCCATCCAAATGGCTCTGTATGTTGCATTGGATTTGACGTAGTCGTGGTAGCCATACACAACGTCCTCCAGGTACACAAGAAATGCCTCCACACTGTCTACAGGGGTAAGTAGTTGTGTGTTTTGTTCATGGAAATAATCCAGATACCTTTCCAAAAGGGCCTGGATGATTTCTTCGCGGTTGCTGAAATATTGATAGACGCTGGCGTTGGCCATGCCAGAGGCCGCCGCGATGTCGGAAATTTTCAGGTTTGCCGCGCCTACTTCCAAAATGCAGGCCTCAGTAGCGGCCAGGATTTTCTCCATCCGCTCCTTGGAACGGTCCTGTGACGGCTTGCGCCTTGACGAACTGTCACCTTTTGGCAGCGAAGAGCCGACCTCCTTGGAGGGCAAATCCGAAACCACCTTCTCGGCAACTCTTTTGCTGTTCACCATAAACCACTCACCCTTTTGAATCGAACGTGTCTTTGTGCGCCGTGGATCGTACGGGGACCTGGTGTAGCGGGTATTCAACTGACGCTGAAATCCTCATTTTTTTCATGAAATCCAAGCACTTATTCGCGTTCTGGTGGCGTTCAGCAGGTGTCGTGCGGGCATGAAAAAAAAGTCTGATTCAAACCCAAAGTCTAACTTCCTAGGCTTCTATATCCCCAAACAAAATAAGGGAAAACGATTAGACGTGACAACTTGTCACGTTCAAGCCAAACAACTAAGATAAACATGACAGTTTGTCGCATTTTGTGGTTTAACACGCACACTGCATGCAGAAAACCCAATAGTGCCCCACCGCAGGCGTCTGCAGCGAAGGGTCTGCGATGGAGGACGAACTAGAGGAAAAGCCTGCCACTGAGGGCCCAAAAGCCGGATATCAACAACAAAAGGAGATCAAAGATGACACCCCAGAACTTCAAAAAATGGAGCACGATCGCCCTAACCATCGGACTGAGCATCACCACGGGGGCCTTAGTGGCCGCCGTGGGCGAACAAGAGGCCGCCAAGTTGGGCAAAGAGCTCACCCCCGTAGGTGCAGAAAAGGCGGGCAATAAAGATGGCTCCATTCCCGAATGGAACGGTGGATTGCCCAAGGGTAAACACAAAGCAGGCGATGCCCGCAACGACCCATTCGCCGCCGACAAGCCGCTCTACAGCATTGATGCGAGCAACGTTGACAAATACAAGGACAAGCTTTCTGCGGGGCAGATCGAGTTGCTCAAAACCCGCAAGGGTTACCGCATGGATGTTTATCCCACCCGACGCAGCTGCGGCTATCCAGAATCGGTCAATGGCCAAACCAGAGCCAACGCAACGCAGGCCAAGCTCACGGCCGATGGTCAGGACAACCTGGTCCAGGCGGTTGGCGGAGGCTTCCCCTTCCCCATCCCTAACAACGGGGCTGAAGCGGTTTGGAATCACCGTTTGCGCTGGCAAGGTGAGGGCCGCATTGAACACTACCAAACCAACTTCATCAATCCCGATGGGAGCTTTTACAGCCTCGCTCAGGACCAATGGGTGACGATGCCTTTTGCATCGAGCAAGGTCAAGTCGCCCGATGATGTTCAGGGGGTCATGCAAAAACTGCTCAACGTGGCCACCAGTCCGGCCGCCCGATCGGGCGAGGTCATCTTGGGTCACTTCTTCCTGTCAAAGCCCAATGATGCGTGGATGTATTTCCCCGGCCAAAGACGGGTGCGCCGTTTGCCGAACTTGGCTTACGACAACCCGATTCCCGGTTACGAAAACCTCGAGACCGTTGACCAATACCCCATGTTCTCCGGTCAACTGGACCGATATGACTGGAAATTGGTGGGCAAAAAGGAAATGTTTGTGCCCTACAACAACTTCAAATTTGTGGCCAAGCGCCCCATCAAGGACATCTACGAAGGGCAATACCCCAAGCGCGACTTGATGCGCTATGAGCTACACCGGGTCTGGAAGGTGGAGGCCACCGTCAAAGCCGGCAAGCGGCATGTCTTCGCGAAACGTGAGTTTTACTTGGACGAAGACACCTGGATGCTGCTCAATGCCGACCAGTACGACGCACAAGGCAAATTGTGGCGCGTCATGGAAGCATCGATCTACCCCGCTGTTGAACTGGGTGCCTGTGTCAGCCAGGAATTCGTGTCCTGGGATCTGAACGTCAACCGTTACATCGCTGAAAACGCCACTCAAGCGTCAAAAGACACGGACTGGTTGGCAGGTGCCGAGGGTCGCATTGACGCCAAACGATTTGAATCTGAAGAGCTGCGCCGTTTTGGCGATCGCTGAGAAAAACCACACCAAGATCAGGAGACAAGCAATGCACAGCAAAAACAAATTCACGCCTAAAAAATTAGCATGGGTGTGCGCCGTGATGACAGCCAGCATGAGCCCCATGGCCCATGCTGGCAAATTTGAAATGGACAACGGCATCACGGGCAGCTTTGATTCCACCCTCAGCTTTGGCATGCAAAAAAGACTGAAGTCGCCCAACACCCGGATGATCGGCAACGACAGTGGGGGCAACTCACCCACAGCCGGTGCACTGGGCGGGCTGGTCAATGGCGACGAGGCGACGGCCAATCCCGACATCAATTTCACCAACTCCGATGATGGCAACCTGAACTACAAGAAAGGATCCGTGGTGTCGTCGGTGGTCAAAGGCACACATGAGTTGTCTTTGCGTCAAGAGGGCAACTGGTCCATGCTGGGGCGGTTCACGTGGTCAAGCGACTTGTCAGCCCGGAAAACCATCCGCACCCCTTTGGACGACGAAGCCGCGGACGTCCTCAAAAAGGACATCACCTTGCTGGACCTTTGGGTAGCCAAAGAACTCGACCTGGCAGGCAACTCCGCCAAGCTCAAACTGGGCAATCAGGTCATCAGTTGGGGCGAGGACATTTTTATCATGGGCGGCATCAACTCGATCAACGCCTTGGACTTGCGCAAATACCATATCCCCGGCACACAACTCAAAGAAATTTTCATACCGGCCCCAATGGCCTCTCTGAGCACCAGTCTTGGCAAAGGCTTCTCTACAGAAGCCTACTACCAGTTTGCTTGGAACGGCATGAAGCTCGACCCCGCTGGCACCTTCTGGTCAACCGCTGACTTTGTCGGAGCGGGCGGCAAACGTGGTGGCTACTTCCCGACCAGCTCAGGATTAGGGGGGGGAGATTTTGACCCCACACGGGGACGCGACATGGCCAGTGTTGCAGCAGGACATGTGCCGATTGAAACGCAAAAGCCCAAAAAGGGTGGACAGTACGGCATCAACCTGCGCTACAAACCCGTCGCAAGTGACACTGAGTTTGCCGGCTATTACATGCGGTATCACGACAAGTTACCGTTCATAGGTTACAAATCAAACGGACTGGGGACACCCAATGCCATCGGACTTTCAGGACTTGAACAATACGGTGAAAATCTCGATTTGTTCGGTGTTTCCATGAACACCAAAATGGGTGACTGGGCCTTTGGCGCAGAGTTCTCCTACCGCCCCAAAGACAGTGTGGCGATTGACCCGACAGTGCCTTTCAGTGGCAAACACAGCCTGTACGAAAAATCCAATGGATTCACCACGGCGGCCGTTTCCAATGGATACGTGAGCGAGAAAAAATACCAGCTTCAAGCCACCGCATTTCGCTTCCTTCCCACTGGACTGATCCGTGCATTGGGTGCCGCAGAAGGTTACGTGATGGCCGAGGCGGCTTACACCAAATACCCGCACCTGGACCTTTCTGGGGCTGTACCCTACTACATCACCGATTACTCCATGCCGACCAAAGGTTCCTGGGGCTATGTGGCTGAAATCGGCTTGACTTACCCCAACTTCATGAACACAGGCTGGACCATGAGCCCGGTCGCAGACTTTTTCCATGATGTGCGTGGCACCAGTCCCAATGCCATCCCATTCGTCGAAGGTCGACGCGCCGTTGCACTGATGCTCAATTTTGATTATCAAAACAAGGTCAAAGCCGCCATTGGCTACACAACGTTTTTTGGCGGCGGCACGAAAAACCTGATGAGCGACCGCGATGTCATGAGCCTCACGATGTCCTATTCATTCTGAGCTGGATGTACCCGATTTTTCCGGCCTAAGGGTCGGAAAAATTTATTCCCCCTTCCTTGAAATGTGAACCGGCCTTCGGCTCGGTGGAATGCGAACGTGACAACACAAACAAGCTTGATGCAAAGACTGGAAGATTTCTTCTTCCACTTCAGAAAGGCCATCTTGGCCGCTCTGGCCGTTTTCACGGTGTTGATGGGCGTGCTGGCTTCACAGCTGCACATGACAGCCGGTTTTGACAAGCAGCTGCCCTTGGGTCACGAATACACCGACACCTTCTTTCAATACCGCGATCAGCTGTTTGGTTCCAACCGCATCATGGTCGTGGTGCGGTCAACCCAAAAGGACATCTGGGATGCCGCATCACTGAAAAAACTGCACGAGGCCACCCAGGCCTTGGTGAATTTGCCCGGCATCGATAAACGCTCGGTCCAATCACTCTGGACACCCAACACCCGGGTCTATGAATTGACCGAAGAGGGTTTTGAAGCCGAAGACGTCATTGACGGCAATGTGACACCCGACCGACTGGACGCGGCACAAATTGACCGGATCAAAGAAAGGGTTGTCCGTGGGGGATATGTGGGCAACCTGGTCGCCAACGACGGAACAGCCGCCATGATTGTGGCGGACCTGCTGGAAGAAGATCCACAAACGAAGCAAAAGCTCGACTATCTGAAACTGGCGCATCAGATCGAACAAGAAGTTCGCGTGCCACTGCAAACGCCTGAACATGCCATCCACATCGTTGGCTTTGCCAAACAAATTGGGGACATCGCCGACGGTGCCAAAGGGGTCCTAGTCTTTTTTGCATTGGCCATTGTGCTGACAGCCCTGTCTGTTTATTGGTACTGCCGATCCGTTTCACTGACCCTGCTGGCCCTGGGCTGCTCAATGGTCTCCGTGGTCTGGCAGTTTGGCACCCTGAGTCTGCTGGGCTTCGGGCTCGACCCCCTGGCCATTTTGGTGCCCTTCCTGGTCTTTGCCATCGGTGTGTCCCACGGCATTCAGCAAATCAATGCCATTGCCAAATCCTTGGCGTCCGGTGCCCCTGCGATGGCCGCTGCCAAAGCCAGTTTTACCGGCCTTTTCATCCCCGGCAGCTTGGCGCTCGTGACCGCCTTTGTGGGCTTCATCACCTTGATCATCATCCCCATCCCGATGATCCGGGAGTTGTCGATTGCCGCGTCGATTGGGGTCGGCTACAAGATCGTGACCAACCTCATCATGCTGCCTTTGGTGGCCTCGTACATCCAGTTCCCAAGCACCTACGCGCAGCAACAGGAAGCCTTGCAAAATCAGCGCAGCCGTCTCATTGAAAAACTCGGCTGGATGGCCGAACTGCGCAACGTGCGCTATGTGATGGCTTTGACCGCTGTGCTCTTTGGCGTGGCCGTTTGGCAGAGTCAGGGCAGACACATCGGTGCCTTACAAGCTGGTGCCCCGGAATTGCGCAGCGACTCCCCATACAACCAGGACATCGATGCGATTGTTCAACGCTTTGACCTGGGCATGGAAGTGTTGACGGTGGTTTTTGAAACACCAGCCGATTCCTGCAACCAATACGAGGTCGTGAACTACATCGACCAATTCACGCAGCACATCTCGCAAGTGCCCGGCGTACTGACGGTCTCATCCATCTCGAGCCTGGCGAAGTTCGCCAATGCCGGTCTGAACGAGGGGCACCCCAAAATGACCGCCCTGCCCAGAGACAGCCAGGCCTTGCAAATCGCAGTGGGTTACTTGCCGGAAGCCGGGGGCTTGTTCAACCGGGCATGCACCATGATGGCGGCCAACATCTACCTGAGCGACCACAAAGCCACCACCATCCAACCGGTGATGGAAGCGGTCAAACGTTTTCGCACGGATTTCGATGGCCAAGCTCAAGGCGTCAAGCTTCGACTGGCCTCGGGCAATGTGGGCTTGATTGCGGCCATCAATGAAGAGGTCGAGCAGCGTGAAATCGCCATGATGATGTACGTCTATGCCGCCATCGTGGCGCTGGTGCTCCTGACCTACAGGGACTGGCGTGCCATGCTGGCCTGCTGCCTGCCGCTGACCTTGGCCACATTCCTGGGTTACTGGTTCATGAAGTCACTTGACATTGGCCTGACCGTGGCCACCCTGCCCGTGATGGTGTTGGCAACGGGCATTGGCGTTGACTACGCCTTCTACATCTACAACCGCTTGCTGGCCCATTTGGTGGCTGGTGCCCACATGAAGTCTGCGATTCAGGGGGCGCTGCGCGAAGTGGGCGTTGCCACCATTTTCACCGCCATCACCTTGTCCGTGGGCGTGGCCACATGGTCGTTCTCTGACCTCAAGTTCCAGGCAGACATGGGCATCTTGCTGACCTTCATGTTCATGATCAACATGATCATGGCCATCACCGTACTGCCCGCTTTTGCCGTCGCACTCGATGCCCTTTTCCCACGCACGAAGCCGATCAAAGCAACGGCCCTGGCCCATTGAAAGCCCTCCCATGAAGCTTCCATTCGCAATACTGGGCCTGTGGCTGGCCATCGCCGCATCCGCTCACAGCGCACCTGGCCAGAACACACCCACCAAAGAAGATGCACAACGCCGATGGACCCACGCCCCCTCAAAGGTGGATCCGATGCGCGGGGTGTTTTTCGCCGCCACCCAGGCTGGCCAACGCATCGTGGCCGTCGGCGATCATGGGCTGGTGGTTTTGTCGGAAGATGGCAAAACATTCAGGCAAGCTCAAAAAGTGCCTACCCGATCACCCTTGACGTCGGTGCATTTCTACGATGCCCAACAGGGCTGGATCGCCGGACACGACGGCACCGTCCTGGGCACACGCGACGGCGGCGAGCATTGGGAAGTCTTGCGACAAGAACGCGGCAAAGACGAGGTTTTGCTGTCCATCTGGTTTGCAGACGCACAACACGGCTTTGCTGTGGGGCAATTCGGTCTTGCACTCGAAACCCACGATGGCGGCAAAACTTGGGAAAGACGAACCCTCTCCACACAAACGCATGTGGCCGAAAAACATTTGATCCATCTGTTTTCCGGACGCAAAGGCTTGCTGTTCATCGCTGCAGAGTCGGGCACCATCTTCCGATCCGAAGATTCAGGCAAAACCTGGCAAGCCATTCAAACCGCGAACAAAGGCTCTTTTTGGACCGGCAAGGCCTTGCGCGATGGCAGTTTGCTGGCAGCGGGCATGCGCGGCCATGTCTACCGCAGCCAGGACCAGGGCTTGAGCTGGACTGCCACTGACAGCGGCACACAGCAATCCCTGACCGCCATCAATGAGCGCCAGGACGCAAGCGTGCTGATCACCGGCACAGGTGGCGTGCTGCTGCAGCGCACAGGGGCCGATCCCGCCTTCAAGCGCCATACCCGGGCTGACAACGCCAGCCTGACCGGCTTAGTCAGCCACGCCTCTGGCGACGTCTTTGTCTCGACTGCAGGCATTTTGCGCAACGATTGAACAACCCAGCCCCCTCTTCCAACACACCGAACAACGCCCATGACCGAAGCCACACCCGCATCAGATTCACAAACCCTTTCCATTGAGCGCATCCAAGCTGTTTTTCAGGCACAAAAATCGGCCTTTGACAAAGCCCCGTATCCCAGCGCATCCCAACGACGTCAACAACTCAAGGCGATCAAAAAACAAATCAGCCGCTACCAGGATGTGCTCGCACACGCGATGCATCAGGATTTTGGTTGCCGCTCGCATGCCGAATCCAAGATGCTGGATTTGCTGGGCTCCACGTTGGAGGCCAATCACGCCATCTCGCATGTCAAGCGCTGGATGCAACCCAGTCGCCGCGGCACAGAGTTGCTTTTCCTCACCAACAAACTGGAAGTGCGCTACCAACCCAAAGGGGTGGTTGGCGTCATCGTGCCGTGGAATTTCCCTGTTTACCTCGCTCTGGGGCCCTTGATTGCAGCCATCGCTGCGGGCAACAGGGTGATGGTCAAAATGCCGGAAATCACACCCCACACCAACGCGGCCCTGAAAAAAATGCTCGCCGACATCTTCTCGGAAGACGAGGTCTTTTTGATTGGGGAAGAGTTGAGCACACCCGGCGATTTCACCGCCTTGCCCTTTAACCACCTGATCTTCACAGGCTCACCCGCAGTCGGGAAAATCGTGATGCGCCAGGCGGCCGACAACCTCACGCCCGTGACCCTGGAGCTGGGTGGCAAATCGCCTGCCGTGGTGAGCCGCCACTACCCCATCGCCGATGCCGCCAAACGCATCACCCATGGCAAAGCCACCAATGCCGGGCAGATCTGTGTCTCGCCCGATTACGCCCTGGTGCCGCGAGAGAGCATGGTGGCATTTGTCGAAGCCGTGCAGGCCAGCTATGCCCAACTGTTCAAAGGCTCCGTCCGGGACAACCACGACTACACCTGGATCATCAACGATCGACATGTCGCCCGCATCCAGGAACTGCTGGCCGATGCCGTGAGCAAGGGTGCAACCGTTGTCGCATGCACTGCGTATGACGCGGCCCAGGACGGCCGCAACATGCCCCTGCATGTGGTGACCGATTGCACGCCCGACATGCGCATCATGCAAGAAGAAATCTTCGGCCCTGTTTTGCCTGTGGTGTCCTATGACACGACCCCAGAAGTGATCGCCTATATCAATGCCAGGCCACGCCCCTTGGCCTTGTATTGCTTCAGTCACAACCAGACTGAACGTCGTGAATTGCTGGAGCAAACCCATTCCGGCGGCGTCACCATCAACGACTGGGGATGGCATGTGGTCAACCATGACGCCCCTTTTGGCGGTGTCGGCAATTCCGGCATGGGGACCTACCACGGCGAAGAGGGTTTTTGTGAACTCTCACACGCCAAAACGGTTTTTAAACGGCATCGATTTTTCCCCATCGGTCTGTTTTATCCCCCTTACGGCAATGTTGTTCAGCGCTTGGCGCTTCGTCTGTTTTTGGGCTCGGCCGATCCCAAGCTGTGACCGGTCTTGCAGATTGCTCCACCTTTAAACCACTCTTCACGCCATGAAACATTCACCCCTTTTTACAAAGCGGCGCTTCTTAAAATTTTCGCTGTTGGGCGTTGCTGGCGCCGCCACCCTGGTGGCTGGTGCCGGCGCTTACATCACGCAGACCAACCGCTACCGACAACGCTACGGCCAGTTGCTGGTGGTGGATGGTCATCTGGCAGACATTGCCCACACACTTGCCGAAGCTTGCGTGCCAAACCGACCAGGTTTTCCAGACATCGAGCAAGCCGAAGTGGTCAAACGGCTCGATGAGGAATTGTTTTTTGTGAGCGACAACATCAGCAGCGACCTCAAAGCAGCCTTCTACCTCCTAGAGATGTTTCCTCTGGCCTATGGCCACCTGTCACGCTTTTCAAGGTTGACGGTGGCAGAGCGTAAACAAGTGCTCACGGCAGCATCCGACACCCAGGACGACACGCTGCGCGCAGTCATTGCCAACCTGTCAGCCATGATGCGTTGGTACTACTACGGCCACCCGTCCACCTGGAAAGTCATTGGGTATGACGGCCCGTTCATGAATCTTCCCGAAAAGCACAGCGAACAACGGATTCACTATGCCAAATTGGTGAATTCAGCATCCACCCAATCCAACGAAAAAGCATCATGACCAACAAAATTTTTGAGCACACCGATTACGGTCAACTGTCTGAAATCACGGCCGATGTTTGCATCATTGGCTCTGGATGCGGAGGGGCCACCGTGGCCCATCGCCTGGCGCAAGCGGGTATCGATGTCGTGATTCTTGAAAAAGGTGGGTATTACCCGGCCAGCACATTTGACAACCGCGAGTTGAACCAGGCCGCCAAAGTCGATGCCGAACGCGCTTTGTCGACCGATACCAACGCCTCTACGATGCTGACCTATGGCGAACTCGTGGGCGGCACATCCGTTCACTACTGGGCTGACAGCTACCGCACCCCTGCTGATCGGCTCGCCTTGTGGGAGTCCCAGTACGGCATCACTGGACACAGCGCCGAAAAATTGGCACCCATTTTTGCCGATATCGAAAAAATCCACCACATCCAGGAAGCCGAGCCGTTTCGCTACAACAAAATGAACCAGTTGTTCAAGGAAGCCGTTGAAGCGTTGGGTTGGGGTGGACATCCCATGCTACAAGCCCGAAGTGGTTGCTCGGGCTCTGGGCATTGCATGCAAGGTTGCGCTATTGATGCCAAGCAAAGCCAGCTGGTCACACACATTCCCGCGTCACTGGCTTTGGGGACACGAATCTATGCCGATTTGAAGGCCGACGATTTTGTCTTTGAGGGCCATCGCGTGACACAACTGAAGGCCAGCGTCATCGACCGGGCACGCAACCGACCCAATGGCAAGACAATCACCGTCAAGGCCAAACACTTTGTGGTCGCAGCTGGCGGCTTCAACACGCCCGCATTCTTGCTGAACCAACCCCGTCTGCGCGATGCTTTGCCAGCGCTGGGCAAGCATTTCGGCTTCAACCCCTGCACCTATGCGCACGGCCTTTTCGATGAGCCCATCATCATGTGGCGCAATATTCCTGCCGCTTACGGCGTAGACGGTTTTCGTCTGCCCCGTTTTGACGCGAAGGGGCAATACATCGAAGGCGGGTACTTGCTGGTTCCGGATCAGATCCAACCCGGTTTGATGGCCTATACCATTCCCGGATTCAACGACGGGGCGGCCGAGTGGATGGAGAAAATGACCCATGTCGGCGGTGCCATTGGATGGCTCGATGATCATCCCGATGAATTGGGCGAAATGAAGGTGGACGGCAATGGCGTTCGTCAGATTCATTACCCCTACGGACCCACAACCCAGAAGATGTTGCGCGACTTGATGAAGAAAGCAGCCATTGTGAACTTCAAGGCCGGCGCGCGCAAAGTCATGCTGGGTGATCTGAAGCGAACCACCCTGAACTCTGTGGATGAGATTGACCGCATCGACGCCATCGAGATCAAGCCCGGCAGCTTGACCCTGGTCGCGCCGCATCCGTTTGGGGGCTGTCGAATGGGCACAGACCCGAAAACTTCGGTGACCGATTCCAGCCACAGGGTGCATGGCATCGACAACCTGTTCGTCGCAGACCCTTCCGTTTTCCCGACAGGTCCATCGGTCGACCCCAGCGTGTCGATCATGGCGTTCAGCTACATCGCTGCCGAACACATTGCCAACGCCATGGGTAAAAAGACCGCGCCGCTTCAAAACACTTAAGCCCGTGATGTTCTTGCACCTGAACGCCTAAGCCAGGTGCGAAAGCCATTAACATCAAGCCGCAACAGCCTGCCCCATGCGCCGTGCTGTTGTGAAAACCATCTGAAAAATCTGGAGACAAAAACATGCCCCAACCCGGCCTCATGATGAACTGCCCCATGCTCATTTCGGGCATTCTTGAACACGGCGCTGCCCAGTTTGGCGAGCAGGAAATCGTCTCGCGCGAGACGCACGGCCCCTTGCACCGCAGCACCTATGCCGAGGTGGCCCGGCGCTCGCGCCAGCTGGCCAACGCCTTGACGCAGATGGGCCTGAAAGCGGGCAGCGCGGTTGGCTCGATCGCCTGGAACAACCACCGCCACCTCGAAGCGTATTACGCCGTCTCGGGCAGTGGCATGGTCATGCACACCTGCAACCCGCGCCTGCACCCCCAGCAGCTGATCTATGTGATCAACCACGCCGAAGACGAGGTGGTGCTGTTTGACGCCACCTTTGCGCCGCTGGTCAAAGGCATTGCCGCGCATTGCCCCAAGGTGCGCGCCTGGGTGTGCCTGGCCGACGAGGCCAACACGCCCGCCATCGAAGGCGTCGCCAACGTACTGAACTACGAAGGCCTGATCACCGGCCACAGCGACAGCTTCAACTGGCCCGAGCTGGATGAGCAAACCGGCGCAGCCCTTTGCTACACCTCGGGCACCACAGGCAACCCCAAGGGCGTGCTTTACACACAGCGCGCCATCGTGATGAACGCGACCACTGCCTGCATGCCCGATGTGCTGGGCCTGTCCACGCAAGAGACCATCTTGCCCGTGGTGCCCATGTTCCACATCAATGCCTGGTGCATCCCCTATGCCGCACTGGTGGCGGGCACCAAGCTGGTCTTGCCTGGCCCCAAGCTCGACGGCCCGAGCCTGTTTGAATTGATGGAGACCGAGCAAGTCACCATCAGCGCGGGCGTGCCCACCATCTGGATGGGCTTGATTCAACACGTCGAACAAAACAACTTGCGCTTTGCCCACATGAAGCGCACCTGCGTGGGCGGCTCGGCCATGCCCATGGCGCTGATTGCCAAGTTCATGGACAACTACGGTGTGGAAGTGCGCCACGGTTGGGGCATGACCGAGACCACCGCCGTGGCCACCATGAGCAACTTGACCCGTGCCGACCGCCAGCGCCCCGCCGCCGAGCAACACGCCATCGTGGCCAAGCAAGGCAAAACCGTGTCGGGCATCGAGATCAAAGTGGTCGATGACCACGGCAACACCTTGCCCCGTGATGGCACATCCCAAGGCGAGTTGATGGTGCGCGGCCAGTGGATCGTGGAGCGCTACTACAAGGCTGAACACACCGCTCTGGTGGACGGCTGGTTCCCCACCGGCGACATTGCCACCATCGATGCCCAAGGCACCATGCAAATCCGCGACCGCACCAAGGACGTGATCAAAACCGGTGGCGAGTGGATCAGCTCAATCGACCTGGAAAACGCCGCCATCGGCCACCCCGCTGTAGCCATGGCTGCCGTGATTGGCGTCAAACACCCCAAGTGGGACGAACGCCCGCTGTTGTTCATCGTGCGCAAGCCGGGCCAATCCGTCGACAAGCAGGAAATCCTCGACTTCCTGACCACGCAAGTGGCCAAGTGGTGGGTGCCCGACGATGTGGTGTTCCTCGAATCGCTGCCTGTGGGCGGCACCGGCAAGGTGCAAAAGAACGACCTGCGCAAGGACTACGGCGGCGTGTTCAGCTGATCGCTGGAAGGGGCGATGCAGCTTTGTGCATCAAACCATCACTTTCGCAATGGACGAACAGCCCCTTTTTCCCTGCCTTAAAACCTCATGGCTTCACCGTCACAGTGCCAACCTCAGCCATGCTCGCGGGTCCCGACAAGCGCAATGTCAAGATTTGAATTTGCTGTGCAGGGGTTCCAAAGTCTGTCGTGACTTCGGCCTGCACCGTGGTGGCATTCGAGACGGTTTGTTGTCGGTGTCCGAAAAATTGTGCCTTCACTTTGTAAATCCCCGGCTGCGGCTTGCGCAGCGCGTATTCTTCAGGCCCATAGCCTCCCGTCACATCGGCGGAAACCTTGCCCCCTTGTTGTGTGAGTGGCCGGGAATACATCGCCTCTTCACCCGACGGCTCCACCACATGCAAGTCAATGTCGGTGTTATCGGCATCCCAACGCAACACAATGCGCAGCCCCAGAGGCAAGTGTTTGAGTAGCCTTGAGTCGATCTTGCTCAGATCGAGGAGGGCATCTTTGGGCGCAGTGGCAATCAACGCATTGAGTTCGGCCAAGGTGGTTTGATCCACATCCCTGAACCTTCCGTCCCAAGGCTGCGACACCACCCGCCACAAGGCATCCACAGCCGCTTGCGTCTGCCCCAACTGGGCCAACGCCAGCCCCCAATCGCGCCACGATTGCGGCTCATTGGGTGCCAACTCGCACACCCGCGCCAGCAGTGGCAAAGCCAGATCGGTGCGCTTGGCCTGCTGCAAACGGTAGGCCAGCACACGCAACAAAGCGCGGTGCTCTGCAGAAATTTCTGCCAAATTAGAAAGTACCCGAACACCCAATTCGTCGGCCCCTTTGGCAAAAAACACTTCGGCACTTTCCAAGAAAAAAGCCGCACTGTTGCTGCGCGAGGGCCGCTCTTGCAAATACAAAGCGTAGGCCTGCTCTGCGCTGGCCGCCTGCATCTGACGACTGAAGTCCTCCGAGGCATTCCAAGTGCTGAGGCTGAGCGTGCTCGTGCCTGCGTTCGCACTGGGTGCGGACTTGCCGAGTGCAGACGCTGATGCGACGTCCGCTAATGGGGCCGATGCCGCCAACGGTGCAGGCGCTGATGCAGGCGCTGATGCAGGCGCTGATGCAGGCGCTGATGCAGGCGCTGATGCAGGCGCTGATACAGGCGCTGGTGCTGGTGCTGGCATGTGTCGCAGCGCAGCGGACAATGGCGCAGAAAGCGGCCTGTCCACGGGTACAGCGCCGCTTTGCGGTACAACGGTTTGCGCATCGCGCATGCCGCGTGCTTTTTCCTCAGCTTCACGGCGAGCCTGTGCCAGAGCCCAGTGATCGCGTTCATACCATTGAATGCGGTTTTGAAAGCGTCGAACCACTCCCTCCAAATACTGCTGACCAGACTGCTGTTTTTGCTGCCATTTCTGCGCCAAAAGCCTTTCATAACTCTCTCGCATCGAGCCCGGTGGTGCAATCTCGTGCTGAACATAATCGTTCACGCTGTCGAGCACAATGAGCGATGTTTGGCTGCTGGCCAAGCCAAACCGTTTACCCAAGCGCACGA
The DNA here is from genome assembly GCF_001270065.2 of Limnohabitans planktonicus II-D5. Classification (GTDB taxonomy): domain Bacteria; phylum Pseudomonadota; class Gammaproteobacteria; order Burkholderiales; family Burkholderiaceae_C; genus Limnohabitans_A; species Limnohabitans_A planktonicus. The sequence goes on along the minus strand of NZ_LFYT02000019.1, from coordinate 22,834 downwards.
TGTCGCCTTTGCGTTCGCCTCTCTCGGCCTCCAGCGCCGCCATCGACATTGCCGCCCACCGGCTTGCCGCCAATGCCCCACGCTCTTGGGCGCTGAGCGGTACTTGCATGGTGATGGGTTGGCCTGCTGCGGACTCCAGTTCCAAAGTCAAGTGTGTGGAGGCTTCACTGAGCACACCGGCAACTTGCACTCGCCCCTCATCGGGCTGACGAGAGCTGAACACCACATCGCTCAATCCCGCGCCACGCCAAGCCTTGATGCGCCCCCGGCTCTGCATCAACATTTTGACTGCTTGTACCGGTGTGGTTCGGGTCAAGTCCAGCCATTGACCGCCACTGTCCTGCGCCTGCTGACGTAACCAAGCGCCATCCGCCCCTGCGCTGGACTGCACGACATGCATGGGCACTTGTGGACTCAAGGTTTTGACGGCAGGCCCAAAGTTGGTCAAACCATCGCTGAACAACAGATTCAGGTCACAACCAGGTACCGCCACCAAAGCGCTTGTGGCCGTCGCACCATCGTAGGCCACCCGCTCCAGCATCTCGCGCAGTGCACGCCAATCCCCTTGCTTGACCACAAAGCGCTGAGCAGGCTGCGCACGCTCACGGGCCAACACCACATCCACCGTCAACTCAGCGTTGTGGCTCCAAGCGCCCAACAAACCGTCCAACAACGCCATTTCACGCGGCAAATCACGCCGGGTTGCGGAGCCTGAGGCATCCCAAATCAAACCCAAACGCTGCGGACGCGGCAACTGTGCAGGCGAATGCGTGAAGGCACTGGGCAAAGGCACCTCAGCATAAAAAAACGTCTGCCCATCAAAGGTCTGACTGGCCATGTAGGGGGTCTCACCCAACCGAATGCCCAGCTCCATCGCTTGGCGCGCCATCCAATTCTTTTGTGCCCACACCAACTCCGCGTCAGCGCTCACACCCGCGCTGCGAATCACTGCCCCGTTCATGCCACGGCCCGGTTGCACAGCACCCATACGCACCCCGGGCATCCTCACACGGACATCCACTTGCCCCAAGGTTTGAGGCCATTGCAAAGGTAGCCTGTAAAGCGCCTGTCCCTGGCGCAAAGGCAAGGTCTCGATCAATTCGAGGGTCACCCGCCGCTCCCCGTGCGCAGGTAAAGGATAAATACGCAATTTGTAGTTGTTGCCCTGCGTTTTTTCGAGCAAAGCGGGGTCCACACGACGACGAATCACGTCCTCAAAGATTTGTTGCCCTTTGGCCTTCTCAATGGGCACAGCGGGCCGCATCTCGCCTTGAATGTCCAGAGCGAACCCCGTGATGGACTGCCCTTCGGCCAGCGGAAACACCAACTCGCCTTCCAGCACCTGGGCATTGGGGTTTTTGAACACCACCTCGATCTGGCTGCGTGCCGCTTGCCCCACGATCTCGGTTTGAACGCTGACCCGTGCAATTTGAATCGGCTGGCGCGCCTGTGGACTGAGCAAGCGCGGCCCGGTCCAAGCCTGCTCCGACCGCTTATCTGTTTGGGCTGCCACAACAGCCGTTGACGGCCCCACCTGCGCCCACACCAGGCGACCCGGTGCACCCAGCAACACAGCCGCCCCAAGCAGGCACACAACACTCAGAAATTTTTGGCACACATTAGACATATCAAGGCCTCATACACAAGACCTGAATGTAACCTTAAATAAACAATTTAAGCCCTAGCGCTGGGCCGTTCATTCACCCTGTCACGCCAGGCCTGCAAAGCGTGCATGCCCTCCTCACCGGGCACAAACTTCATCAGGCCACGCGCAAACTCCAGCGCGCAAAACGCGGTGATGTCAGCGACGGTGAAACGATCGCCCGCGATGAAGGGCTGGCTTTGCAGGCGTTGGTCAAAACCCAGCGCCACCTCACGCACCTTTTCGGCCTGCGAGCGGCCAAACTCGGGAAACTGTGGTTTTTCTAAAGCCGCCAGCCCCGGGTGACTGTGGCGAATCGCATTGGCGATGCCACCCAGCAAATACAGCTCCACCTGACGGTCGGCCATCTCGATGAAGCCGCGTTCGTCGCCGTCCACACCCATCAGGTTGGGCTCGGGATAGCGGCCTTCCAGCAAGGTGCAGATCGCCCGCGTCTCGGTGATCACGCGCCCATCATCCAACTCCAGCGCAGGCACTTTGGCCAGCGGGCTTTTGGCCAGGTATTCGCTTTTGCGGTGCTCACCCCCGTTCAGGTCCATGTTGACCATCTCGATGCCGGTGATGTTTTTTTCGATCAAAAACATCAGCACCCGCCGTGGGCTGGGGGCGCGGTGGGCGGTGTAGAGCTTCATGGCTTGTCCTGCTTCTTTTGTCCCATCTCGACCATCTTGCGGGCCTGCTCGGAAAACTGTTTGGCAGCTTCATCGCCGTCTTTGGTCAGGTTGATTCTGGAAGGTGGCGCTTCAATGCCGCGCTGCGCCGCCGGGCGCTGGCGAATCGCATCGAGCCAGCGCTTGAGGTGTGGCAAGTCATCGACCTCGACGCCCGACCAGCGGTGCGTGCGCACCCAGGCCCAGTTGGCAATGTCGGCAATCGAATAGTCGCCCGCCAGGTATTCGTGGTCTTTGAGGTGGCCATCAAGCACCGTGAACAGGCGCTTGCTTTCGCCCTGGTAGCGGTCAATCGCGGGTTGGATCTTTTCGGGAAAGTAACGAAAGAACACATTGGCTTGTCCCATCATCGGCCCGATACCGCCCATCTGGAACATCAGCCACTGCAGCACGCGTGAGCGACCCTTGGCATCGGTAGGCATGAGTTGCCCGGTTTTTTCGGCCAGGTAAATCAGGCACGCGCCCGACTCGAAGACTGCAAAATCATCGGCACTGCGGTCCACGATGGCGGGGATGCGGCCATTGGGGCAGATGACCAAAAAATCAGGCAGCTTTTGTTCACCTTTGGACAAGTCCAGCACCTTGAGCGTGTAGGGCAGCGCCAGCTCTTCGAGCGCGATGGAGACTTTGTGCCCGTTGGGCGTGGCAGCGGTGTAGAGGTCGATCATGGGGAAAGGCTAACAGAGACTGGCCATCCAGCTGGCGCACAGTTGACAGCCTCATGAACCTAGAAAACGCAGTTGACCGCTTTGAACCCGCTGAAAAACCTTGTGTATCCTGAACGCTGTGAGCACGAAGACGCTCACCTAGTGGGTGATAACGCTACGCACCCGATGGCACAGCCCTGGGGCGCGTTCAACTGCGTTTGCTAGGTTGAAGTCACCTTGCAGACTTCACAGGGCCGGATCAATCAGCAATGACCTGTTTCCAACGAAAGGCAAATAGATACGGCATGCCACTTTGCCGTCAATCCCCAGAGGTGCGCAACCACTTGCCAATCAGCTCCAGGATCTGGCGACGCATGAAGGGCTTGGTCAGGTAGTCGTCCATGCCTGCGGCCAGGCAGTTGGCCTTGTCGTCGGCCAAGGCATTGGCTGTGAGGGCCAAAATGGGTTTGCGCACAGTGCCTAAGGCCACTTCGCGGGCGCGGATGGTTTTGGCCGCCGTGATGCCATCCATCTCGGGCATCTGCACATCCATCAAGATGATGTCATAGGGCATGGTGGCACTCATCTGCACGGCTTCCAGGCCGTTGTGGGCTTGCAAAACGCTGCAGCCTGCCGTCTTGAGCATGGTGACCAGGATTTCACGGTTCACATCATTGTCTTCAGCAATCAGCACACTGCAGTCCAGCGATTGCGGCAGCGCAGAGGGCCGGTTGCCTGGCTCTTGCGGTATGTCTTTGAGCCGGGGGCCGCAAACTTCGAACCAAAAACGCGACCCTTGCCCGGGCTGGCTTTCAAAGCCCACCTGACCGCCCATCAACTCGGCCAGCTGGCGAGAGATGACCAAACCCAGGCCACTGCCCCCATAGCGCCGGGCCATGGAAATATCGGCCTGAGAAAACGCACTGAACAGCCGCTGCGTCTCTGCTTCGCTGATGCCGATGCCGGTGTCCTGCACGGTGCATCGCACACGGGTGGTGCCATCGGCTTGGGCGCTGCTGCTCAGGCTCACGGTCACTTGGCCCTGCGTTGTGAACTTGACCGCGTTGGACACCAGATTGCTGGCAATCTGGGTGAAGCGGTGCGGGTCGCCCAAAATCATCAAGGGCACGCCATCTGCCTGGGGCTCAAAGACCAGCTTCAGGCCTTTGTCCTGGGCATGGGGCTCGAACAAGGCGCAAACCTGCTTGGCGGCATGCTCGGGGCTGTAAGGCACTTTCTCCAGATGCAGCATGCCTGCTTCGATTTTTGAAAAATCCAGGATGTCGTTGATCAGGTACAGCAGCGTCGACGAGGACGAGCTGATCATGCTGATGAGTTTTTTCTGCTGTTCGGTCGGATCGGTGGAGACCAAGAGTTCCGAGACCCCGATCAAGCCATTGAGCGGTGTGCGGATTTCGTGGCTCATATTGGCCAGGAACTGGCTCTTGGCCCGGTTGGCCGCGTCGGCATGCTCTTTGGCCAACAGCAACTCGGCGGTGCGGGCCTGCACCTCCGACTCCAGTTGCTGACTGTATTGGCCCAGCGCTTTGTCTTTTTGCTCGATCTGGTCGAGCATGGAGTTAAAACCTGCCACCAGCTCGCCAATTTCGTCCTGGCTTTGCCTTTGGGCACGCTGGCTGTAATCGTGCACCGAAGTGATGCGGCGCATGACCTCGGCCAGATCCAGAATCGGGTCGATGACCAGCGCGATCAGATGCACTAAAAAATGACGCACCACCGCATAGGCCAGCAGCATCGCCCCAACGGCCACCAGCAAAGTGATGACGATGTTCCACCAAAAGTCATTGAGTCGGGTCTGCACCACCACCACACCAATGTGCTCCCCGTCCTGCACGATGGGCAAGCGGATCGCATAGCGGCTAAGGGTCAGTCTGGAGCTTGCGACCGGCGGGATCAGCGCCGCCTCGGCCACGGCCACACCGCTGGCTCGCACAGGGTAGTGCGCGAAGGCCTGCTCACCGGTGGCCCCGGTGAAGATGTCTACCGTCTCCACATTTTTGATGTGCCGGAAAATCTCCAGTTGCTTTTGTGCACCAGCCCGGTCCTCAAAGCGCACGGCAGCGGCATTGCTTTCAGCGGCCAGCTCGGCCAGGCTTTTGGCCGCAGCCTGGGTGGCTTGCAGGGTTTGCGAAGCCTGCCACAGCGTGGTGACCACAAAAAACAAGATGAGCACGCACCAGATGCCCAGGGCCAGAATGTACCGGAGCTTCTCCCGCATGGGTGCATGCAGGAGTGTTTCACGACGCCAAAGGGAAAGAGGCAGCAAGGGACATACTTTCTATCGGATCACGACACGGGCCAGTTTCAGCATTTGGCTGCTGGCCTTGATGCTGGATTTTTGCAGGTTCAGCAAATTCACATCGAACTCCACCCGATCATCGTTGAAGATCAGGGACAAATGTGCCCCCTGGTCCATGGCCTGCCGGGCATCGCTGACCAGCAAAACCGGTGCGCTGCCCAGCTGACGCACCACGGCAGGCAGCATGCGCGCATCGCCTTCCCCAACAAAAGCCATGGTGCAGTCCTTGAGCTGGTCCAGCGTCACGTCTTTGCGCACCAGGATTTCACGGCCCTGGGCCATGCGGTGGTTCAAACTGTGCATGGAGCCATTGAGGTCATCCTTGCCCAGCAAACACACCCGGATGGATTTGTCGTCGCTGCCTGGCAACTCGACAAATTTGGCGAAGTTGTAGACATAGGCGGCTTTGATGCGGTCGACCGTCTGGCCTGCTGCGGTCGATTGCGCCTGCGCCGTCCAGACCGAACCCAGGGCCAGCAGCGCGGTCAAGGCGCGCAAGCCATGCACCTGAACACCAAGCAAAGTCTGTGCGGTCATGAAGGAAAGTGATTGAAAGGTCATGTGCATGTCCTTTCAGAAACGAACCACTGCTTGCGCCAGCAAGCTGCGCTGCACATCATAGGCACGGCTCACGGGGAAGATGTTGATGAATTCGGTGTGCCGATCTTTCAGCAAATTGCGCCCCTGCAGCGACAGCTCGGTGTAGCGATTGGGCTTCCAGGCCAGGCGCATGTCCAGACCGGTGTAAGGTGCCAGACGCGTGAGTTCGAAGCTGTTGAGGGTGTAGTGCGCCGTCTCCGAGTTGTAACGCAAGCGCACATTCAGGTTCAGGTTGTTGGCCAAGCTGAAATGGTTGTCCAGGGAGAACTGGTGCCGTGGGGCACTGTTTTCAAACGACTTCACCTGAATGTCACCCAGCTGGTCGCCGGTGTGTACGCCTTTGACGTGCAGGTGGCTGTAGGCGGCATGCAACTTCCACCAGGCCCGTGGATGCCACTCCACAGAGAATTCGCCGCCATAGGAACGGGCTTTGTCGAGGTTGGAGTTGTAGCCTGCCAGCGTGAAGTAACACACGCCAGGGCCATACATGGCCAGGCATCCCATGGCCTGATCCAGCCCTGTCACCGGATTGCCAAGCAACCGAGCACCGCGCAAATGGCTGTAGTCGGTCACAAACAGGGAGGTGTCCACGCTCAGGAAATTCGAGAACTGCTTGCGCCAGCCGCCTTCAAGGCTGACTGCGTTTTCAGCTTGCAACTTGGCGTTGGCCATGGGCGACACTTGCGTGACGGCGGTCAACATGCCTGCAGGAATTCTGGGGTCGACAGCGTGCGCATCCTGCGCACTGATGTCCAGCGTGGCCAGGCTCTCGGTGCGGCGTGACGAGCGCACCGAACGCGACAGCGCCCCCCAATACGCTTCGTTTTGGCCCGGTGTGTACAGCGCCCGCACATTGGGCTGGATGTTGAAGCCGGTCAGGCCGTCTTTTTCAAACTTGGAGCCCACAATCAGCTTGAAGCGTTCGGGCAGCAGGCTGATTTCGTCATGCACAAAGGCGCTGTAGTTCAGACGCTGGCTTTTGCCATCAAGCAACAGATATGGCGTTGCAGGCAAGAGCAAATTGTCGGAGGTGTGGCGCAGGTTCAGTCCCCAAATAAAGTCATGCGCGCCCAGGACGCGCCGCTGCTGAAAGTCCACATCCACGTCTGTTTTGCTGCCCCCCATTTCCTTGTAACTGGGGGTCTGCGCCACAAACTGATTGGGCACAGTGCCAGAGCCCCAAACTCCGGCGTGGATCGATTTGTCATAGTCAATCGAGGTCTGCAGCACATTCTCTGCACCTTGCGCCCCACGCCAGGCATAGCGCGCCTGCACCGCAGCGCCATGGCCATCTTCAGACAAGAGGCTATCGCGTGCATAGGGCGTGGCCGCATCGCTGAAGGCGCGCACCGTCGGCGTTCCCCAAAAATCTTGGGATCGGGCGCGGTAGAAATCGGCCTTCAAACTCAGTTGCCCGCCCTCCACCTGGGGCTCCAGCCGGACACCCAGGCGTTGCTGTTGAACAGCATCCTGCCCCGTCATACCGGTGTTGCGCTCCATCGAGCCGCCCATGCTGCTGGTTTTGCCGTACACCTTGTAATGTCCGCCCTGCGCCAGTGCAGCGCCGTGCGTCATGGACACCGAAGCCAGATCGCCCGTGCCCACGCTGGTGCTGACCATATTGCCCTGGCTGGCTGCAGCAGAGCGGGTCACGATGTTGATCACCCCGTTCATGGCGTTGGTGCCCCACAGCGCAGCGCCCGGCCCCCGGATGACTTCGATGCGCTCGATGTCTTCCATGACGGTGTCCTGGGTTTCCCACAGCACACCTGAAAACAGTGGCGAATACACGCTGCGCCCATCCACCTGGACCAGCAGCTTGCTGGAAAAACGTTCATTGAAACCGCGCGAACTGACGGCCCAGCGGTTGCGCGCAATTTGCGCCACATTCAGACCGGGCACCAAACGCAAAGCCTCGGGTATTGACTGCGCACCTGATCGGCGGATTTGTTCAGCAGAAATCACATAGGCAGCCGCCGCTGTGTCGGCCACCCGCTGCTCTTTGCGGGACATGGACATGAGCCGGTAATCGACCAACTCTTCCAATGACATCTCCAAAAATTCATTGCCGCTCGCTGCCGCAGCGCACGAAGCATGAATGGCACAAGCCAAAAGTGACCAAGGCCACAGGCTGTGTTGTCTTGTCATGTTGCGCATCGAAAAAGCTCCCTTTTGAACCAGTTGTCAATACAAGATCAACTATTAGATTTTACATTTATTACCGATTAATTCCAGAAATAAATTTATTACTTAATTTATTTATTAAAATCAAATAATGCAAAACGATTTATTTGATAATGTTACTTTTAATGATTTGGAGGGCGCAGCTTTCGCCACACCACCGCGCTACACTGAGCCGGATGGAACTTTGGATCAATCAACTTTTGCAATGGCTGGCACTGCCTCAGTATGGCCTGAGCAGCGTATTTGTGGTGGCCTTCATCTCGGCCACCCTGTTGCCTTTGGGCTCTGAGCCCGCTGTCTTTGGCCTGATCAAACTCAACCCGGACATGTTTTGGCCCGCCATTGTGGTGGCCACAGTGGGCAACACCTTGGGCGGCGTGGTCAGCTGGTGGCTGGGATGGGGCTCGCGCCGTGTGGTCAAGCGCTGGAACCACTCCGCCAGCCATGCAAGGGCTTTGATCTGGCTTGAAGAACTCGGCCCCAAAGCCTGCCTGCTGTCCTGGCTGCCCATCGTGGGCGACCCTCTGTGCGCCGTGGCCGGCTGGCTGCGCATGCCGCTGTGGCCCTGCACGGTGTACATGGCCCTTGGCAAATTTCTGCGCTACCTGGTCATGACCAGCTTGCTGCTGTGGGTGTTTTGAACCCACCGAATCCCAGCGATTCAAGGCTGAAACTCCCGCAACACCACCGACAAAGCCTGGCGCACATAGCGCCCCAGCAAGGACTCGGCTTGCGCTGACACGCTCAGGTGCCCGCGCTGCACCGGCAGGTGGGCAGGCAAGCGTGCCGCATCGGCCTCATCCAGCGCCAGCACCACGCGATACACCGCCTGCTCGGGAAACCACTTGCCGCCTTGTTCACGGGCCAGCACATGGCCACCCATGGGCGCGGTCAACTGGCCATCGGGCAGCTGACGGGTGGCGTCAGCGTCAATTGAGGTGATGGTCAGCGAAACCGGCTGGCTCAGACCTGGCGCCCAAAAGTGCGCCTGGTTGCCCAGCTGCAAGCGCTTGACCTGCTCTTCATCCAGCCAAGTTTCGACTTTCCAGGGCTCATCTGCGGTCAACACGCCGATTTGCTCATGACGCGCCAGCCATTGGCCCACCGCCAGGTCCGGTTGCGTCGAGCGGAACACGCCTGCAAAAGGGGCCACCGGGGCATAGGGTGCCATCTGGTCTTGCAGCCTGCGCGCATCGGCTTGTGACATTTGAAACTGCTCACGCGCCAGCTTCAGGGGCTGGCTGGAGGCATAGGCCAAACTGGTCGTGGCCGCCTGCCAGCTCAGGCGGGCACTTTTGGCCTGCGCCACATCGGTTTGTGCCAGCAATTCCGGCTCGCTCATGCGGGCCAGCAGCTGGCCTTTGGCCACCCGAGCGCCGTCGGCCAGGGGCAAGGCCTGCAGCTGCGCAGGGCCGGGCGCATAAACAGGCCACGATTGCCCGGGCCGCAGCATGGCATGCGAGGTGATCAATGTGGGCAGAGGCAGCGCCATGAGCGCGCCCAGGGCCAGCAGCAAAGCGCAGCTCCACAGGCTGCGCCGACTCTGGCGTATGACCGCCGAACGCTGCATCCAGGCCACAATTTCAGATCGGATCGGATTCACGATGAACCAGTAAATTTCAATGACAAACAGCAGCACGCCCAGCAACTTGGTGAACAGGTGGTACACCATCAAGGCGATGCCCAGAAACAGCACCAACCGGTAAATCCACACCGCCAATGCAAAGACCACCATGCCCCACTGCCCCAGTGGCGTCAAGCGCTCGGGCGGCGCTTCGCCCAATTGGAACAACCATTCACGCAACTGCCAGCGTGCCAGCGCAAAACTGCGCGCATGCAAATTGGGCAGGTTCAGCACATCCATGGCGATGAAATAACCATCAAAGCGCATGAAAGGGCTGGCATTGATGGCCAGCGTGGCCACCCAACTGAGCGTGGCCACAAAAAACGCGCTGGAGCGCAAGCCCCCGTCAGGCAACAAGGCCCAGGCCAAGGTGGCCCAGCAGGCGATCACCAGCTCGGTGACGATGCCCGCCGACGCGATCTGCACACGGGCGCGCCGTCCGGGCAAACGCCAGGCCTCGTTGGTATCGGTGTAGGCCATGGGCCACATCACCAAAAACGCCACCCCCATGCGCGGCACACGGCAGCCTTGGCGCTTGGCGGCAAAAGCGTGCCCCAGTTCATGCAGCACCTTGACCACCGACAAGGCCACGCCATAAGACAGCAAGCCTTGCCAGGTGAAGGTGTCCACCAAAGTGGCCGTGAACAAGCTCCACTGCTGCATCACCTGGTACACGCCCACCAAAAGCACCAAGCCGGTCAGGACCATGAAGCGACGCGAGAAAAACACCTCCGCCACGCCCATCCAACGGCTCAGCCAGGCATCGGGCTTGACCAGCGGCATGCGGAAAAACAAATAGTGGTGAACCAGCCAGGTCCAGACGCTTTGGCGGGTGCGAGCCACTTTTTGGGCCATCTCGGCGGCGGCTTTGCCATCAGTGGGCAGCAACAGTTCATGCTGCGACAAAAAGGTCAACACCTCTTCGATGTGCTTGGCCTCAATTTGCAAAGGCGTGTCCCGCGCCACCGCGTGCACGATGGCTTCGGTGTGCCCCAGACCCCAGCGCGACAAGACCTCCCAGGTCAGCCAATCGATCTGAAAGTATTGCTGGCGCACCGGGTCATGCAACACCCAGCTGGGCTGTCCCCGCGAGCCCGTGGGGCCTGCAAACACATCGAGCTCTTCGCGCAACAAGGGCCAGGCCATGTCAGAGCCCCAGGCTGGTGCGGATCAAGGCCAGCGGCTTGCGCAGCAGCCAGTAGCCCAGAGAAGTCCACTCGCCACTGACGCGTGCCGTGCCCTTTTGCCCCACGCTGTGGGGGGTGGGCTCCAGCAGCCGTGCGCGCAAGCGGTAAGCGTAGGTGGCATCGGGCCGCAGCACGGCTTCATGCGACAGGTAGGTCAACTCGGCGTGCACGGGCGACAAGGGGCTCGATTGCAAAAACAAGGTGAGCGTCGAGCCCACGGGCAGCTGCACCACATCGTCGAGCGGCAGCCAGGCCTGGACCTCGATGTCGCTGGGGCGGGCGATGCGCAAAATCTGCTCGCCCACCGCCACCGGCTTGCCCACCCAGGTCAGGGGGTCATCCAGCAAGACCATGCCCGCGCCGCTGGCGCTGACCTGGGTGCGCTGCAATTGGGACTTGAGGAACTCGTACTCGCTGCGCCGCTCCTGAATGGCACCGGCCACAGCCGCCAATTCGGCCTTGTACTTGGCATCATCCAGGGCCAGTTGATGGGTCTGGCGAAATTGCGCCTGCGCCGTCTCCAGCGTCTGCTGGGCCACCGCCACACGGCTTTGCAGCAAGGCTTCGTCAAACTCGAACAGCTGCTGCCCGCTGCGCACAGTCTGGTTGGGCTGCACATGAAAACGGGCAATGACCCCCTCGATCGGGGCGCGCACCACCACAGGTTGGGCAGGCACCAGCTCACCGGGGGCCAGCACCGTCATGCGCACCGGCAAAAACACCAATCCCAGCAGCACGGCCATCAACCAGACCCCTGGCCGCTTGAACCAGGGCTTTTGCCCAGCCAAGCGCCACTGACGCCGCCAGCTGCGCAAACGCTGACCCAGCGCAGGCCTTTGCTGCCGGGCCAGTGCATGCCAAGCGTGCTGCCAGACCTGCAGCCAGGCCATGAGCTTGGCTTGGTCGGCTTCAGAAAACTGCACATCGCGGGCCAGCAACAGACGCGCACCGGGCGCCACATCGAGTGGCAAACCCAGGGCATTTTGTGGCCACCATTCGGCCCAGCTGGGCTGCTGCTGCGCTGGCAAGTCAAGCGCAGTCAAGGCCTGCACACCCGACTGCGATGCCCAGGGCTGGGCCAGCAAGTCCTTGACCCAATCGAGGTAAGGCGTGTTGTGCTCCACCTGGCTGACGCCCGACAAGGCGCGCACGCCCTCGTCGCCCAGCCACAACACCGCTTGCCTGTAGGGCAGCAGCGCGTGGGTGGCGTTGCACAGCAAAAACGCCAGTTCGTCGAGAGACTGCGCCTGCCGGGCCTGTTGGCCCAGATCGAAAAGGATCAACAAGGGCGAATTGTCCAAAGCCGCTGGTGGCCCGCTTGATTGAGTCATAAGGTATTCAATTCATCCATTCGCCATGCAGTTTGCCAGAAGCCGCCAATGGGCGCGATTGCGCCAATTTGTCTGACAAACCCACACGGCCAGTGCTCTGAGCCTCAGCGCCAACCTTGATGCGCAGCACCGTGACCGCCGCCTGGCCGCGCTGATCCAGGGCCATCAGGCGCAAGACTACTTCGCCTTGCGCGACATCGGGCGGGTTGAGTGTGATGACGCCGGTCTTTTGGTCCACCTTCACCCAATGAGGGGCGACCTGGCCGTCGAGCATGTCCACCGAAAGACGCACCACGGCCTGGGGGTCATGGTGCACAAAGGTGTCTGGGGGCAGGGTGAAGACCAGGCTGCGCCCCGCTTCGATCTGCAAATCGGGCAAACCGCGCATCACACCAAACACCCCGTCCAGGGGACTCAGGCGCACAGGCAAGCCCTCAGACTGGGTCGTCGTGGATTCGCTGAGCAACTGCAGGAACTGGCGCAAACGCAGTGCCTCGCGCTCCAGGTTTTGCTGCCGCTGCACCCAATCCTCGGGCGCAGCAGGCGCTGTCGCACGCGCCCAAGTTGTGGGGGTGTCTTCCATCCAGGATGGCATCGCGGCAGTGCGTTGACGCCCTTTGGCCGAGGTCTCCAGCTCATCCAAAGGCATGAAAGCAGCAGGGCCACCCGCGTCCTTGCTCAAGGGGACAGCCTGCTGCGTCAGCGGCTCCAGCCACGCCGTCACGCCCGTGCGGGGTGCGCGTTCAGAGATGGGCGGCTCTGGCGTTGGCTCTGGCTCAGGCACAATGACCGGCACCGACTTGTCCAGCTGCACAGTGTCGGCCAAAGCGGTGGCGTCACCCACCTGGTTGCTGACCGACAGACTCAGGCTCACGGGCCCATCCGACAAGGCGCGCAAATCCACGCCCTGCAGCGCCCAACGGCCCTGAGCGTCGATGGTGGTGGTGGCCGTCACGTTGTTCACACCGTCGCTGAACACCACCGTCAGTATCTGCCCTGCCTCCACGCCTGTGGTGCTGCCCGACAAGTTCACCTGCCCGGCTTCATCCGCCGTGATCACACCATCGGCGGCCACAGGGAAGGACTCCAGACGCACTTGAGGTGCTTCACGCACAGCCGCCACAAAGCCTGGGTCGAACACGACGCCATCGGCCGCGCCATCGTCATCGCCACGCCCACCATCACGGATGAACAGGCGCACCAGGTCGATGAACCCGTCGCTGTTGGTGTCCAGGAATTTGGCACCGGTGCCGCTGGCCTCGTCCCAGGTGAAGGCCCACACGCCTTCGCTGCTCACTTTGAAATAGGTGTTGTAGAGACCCTCCGCAACTTTCACATCGACTTCGTGCACTTGACCCATATAGGCAGTGACCACCTGTGCAGACAGGGCATCGACAGTGGCTTCATCCACATCGCCCAAGCGCACCACCTGCGGGTAGTGGCGGAACGAAATCACGTCGGTGGCCGCAAACACGTCGGCACTGCCCAGCTGGCTGCCTGACAAGGCCTGCGCCCGCTCGGCTGCGGTGACCGCGCGGCTGGTGACGCTGTCGATTTGCACCTCCACCCGCAATTGCCCGCCAGGGTTGTTGGCAGGATTGCTCAACAGCGCCTGCATATTGCCCGCGCCCTGACGGGTGGTGTCCAAGGCCATGACTTGGCCTGCAGAGGTTTGGAAAGTGACCACATCGCGTTGATCAGCATCATCCAGGCCATCGCCGTTGATGTCGCCAAAGTTCTTCTCGTTGGAAAACAGCACCCCATCGCCATCCAGCGACTCCAGGTCCATGCCGTTTTGCGGCGAGACGATGCGCATCTGCAAGGAAGGACTGACTGTGGACACATTGCCCGCCATGTCCTGGAACTGGTACTGCAAATTCCAGTTGCCTTCGGGCAGGGCCGACAGCGGCATCAGCGTCAACGTGGCCACATGGAACAAGCTGGGCACTGCCCGGCCATCGACCAGCAAGACCACATTGGCTGTACCGTCTGGCAAGTTGTCCACTTTCAGGCGCACCAGCCCGCTGGGCGAGGGGTTGCCGCCTTCGGGCACTGGCGCATTCAGCGGTGCCACGCGGGCGGGCAATTCGCTGATCCATCGGTAATCCTGCACCCGAGTCTCGCTGGTACGCAGCGGATCGGCACCGTTGTCGCGCACGACCTGCAAGACCAAACTGCGGGCAGGGCCCGCCAACAGTTGAGCGTCCGGCCACTGAAGCAAGGTGCCGTCCACATGCGCGGTCAAGTCAGTCCAGCCTGCAGCCACCCAGTTGGCATCCGTGGGCATGGCTTGCAGGCCATCGAGTCGGCCATAGACGCGGTCAAAGATGCCCAGTGGCGCATTCAGGGTGCCACTGATGAACTGGTTGCGGTTGGCCGTGATGAAATCGCTGGCCGCAGGACCGGTGTCGCTCGACAACTGAACACCCACCACACGGGCCAGGCGATCGGTGACGGTGAAGACCAGGCCCTGCAGCGCAGACAAACGGGCCACATCGCGGCCATCGTCGGCCAGGGCCGCCAACTCGGACACCACCACCGCCAGCTGTCCAGCCGACATGCCCGTGGTGTCCACACCCAGACGCTGCAGGTCGGCCACGCTCAGCGAAGCCGCTTGGCCCGCCACCACCGCCATGAGGCGCTGCACCGTATCGGCCAGCACTTCAATCTGCGCCACCGTCGACACATCGGCCGCTTGCATGTTGGCGATGCTGTCGTTCAGCAAGGCCAGCGCAGGCGCGGTCAAGGCCGCAGCTGTGGTGGCGCCGATGGTGGCGTAATCGGCCGCTGTGGGTTGGCTGTCGGGCGTGGCATCCACCAGCGTGCCGTTGGCTTCGGCCAGGATGCGCGCATACGCATCGACCACGGCCTGCACTTTGGCGGCCGTGTCCAGCACTGCGCCTTTGGCGGCCGCACTGCTCAAAGCCGAGTGAATGGCCGCCAAATTGCGGGCGTCCACACCGCTGATCTGCGCATATGCAAAGTCGGCCACAGCGGGCGCGGCCGCCGTGACATCTTGCGTGTAACGGGTGAGCACGGCCAGCGCCGCGCTTTGGCTGGCTTGCTGCAGCCAGCTGCGCACATCGGCCATGGACTGCAGATCAGACGGGTTGACCGCTGGCGACTTGAGCAAGTCGGCCAGCGCCACCAGCGCTGTGCCTTGCACACCGGTCATGCCCAGGGCTTGCATCTCGGCCACTGTCAGGGGCGATGCCGGGTCTTGCCCATCGGCCAGGCCCATGAGCTTGTCCACGGTGGAGGCCAGCGATTGAAGCTCGTCCACCGAGTCGACCAGATAGAAAGGCTGATCGGCCAGCACCGCGTCCATGAGGCGCAGGCCCTCGGGCGACAAGGCTGCTGCCGTCACCGCACCGACGCGGGCAAAGTCTGCAGCCTGCGGTTGGGACTGCGGCGTGGCATCGGCCGCAGGACCATTGGCTTCGGCCAGGATGCCGGCATACGCATCGACCAGCGCCTGCACAGCAGGCAAGCTGGCGATCGCATCCCCCGTGATGGCGCTGCTGGCCAGTGCACTGTTGAGCGCAAACACATTGCGACTGTCCACGCCTTGCACATCGGCACGCTGCCAATCGGCCAAGGTGGGGGCGGCACCACTGTTGCTGCTGGCATAGCGCTGCAAGACCTGCAACAAATCACCTCGCACCGTGTTGACCAGGTTCTGCAAGGCCGCCAAATCGGCCACGCCAGCGCCGTTGTCGGCTGTTGCGGCCAGCGCCGCCAAAATCGCGCTCAGGTTGTCCGGCGTGACCCCGCTCAGCCCCAGCGCTTGCAAATCAAGCGCGTTCAAAGCCACACTGGGCGTGCCACCGGCAGCCGTCAGCAGCAAGGCCTGAACCGTTTGGGCCAGGGCTTCAATCTCGGCCACGCTGTCGATGGCCGATGTCGTCTTGTCGGCGATCACCTGGTTGAGCAACTGCTGGCCGAACGAGCCATCGGGCAGCGCAGCCGCTGCTGTGGCCCCGATGGCAGCATAGGTTGCGGCCTGCGGATTGGCCTGCGTGCTGTCGGCGGCCGCGCCGTTGGCTTCGGCCAGAATGAGCGCATACGCATCCACCATGGCCTGGATTTGGGCCGCCGTGCGGACCTGCTCGCCCTGCACCGCGCTGCTGGCCAGCACGCTGTTGATGGCCGCCAGGTTGTTCGTGTTCACGCCGCTGACACCGGCCACGAGGTAATCGGCCAGACGCGGCAATGGCGCAGCCGTGTCGTTTGCCGCCTGCGCAATGACCGCCAAAGCCGCCGCAATGGCCGCCTGGGCCGCCTGGCTGCTGCGGATCACCTGGCTGACGCTTTGCTGCAAGTCGTTCAGACTGAGCACGCCACGGCCATCATCGGGCCCTGCGGCAATGCTGGCCAGCACAGCGGCCAAATTGGCTGCGTCCACCCCCAGGATGCCCAGCGCGGCAAAGTCATCCGCGCTCAAGGCGGGGCTGGCCGCCAGGCCTGCAGCCGTGCGCATCAGGCCCTGCACCGTCTGGGCCAGGGCGTCGATCTTGCTGACCTGATCGACCGCTGTGGGCTGCGCATTGGCGATCACATCGAGCAGCAATTGCTGAGCCACCGAGCCGTCTGCCAGCGAGGCGGCGGCAGTGGCACCGATGGCCGCAAAGGTGGCCGCTGTCGGGTTCACGGCACTGGCATCGGGTGCCCCGCCATTGGCTTCGACCAGCACCAACTGGTAGGCATCGAGCACGGCCTGCAAAGCTGCAGGCGTGACAGTCGAGATGGCACCTGTTTTCAGGGCATCGAGCAGCGCCGGGCGATTGGCCTCGGTCACACCGATCAGGCCCGCTTGCACCCATACATTCAGGTTGGGGTTGCCCGACTGGGTGTCGACCACGGCTTGCAACACACCGATGGCCTGTGCTTGCTCAGATGCCGAAGTCACCACGCTTTGCAAACGGGCCAGCGTGTGGATCGCATCCCCGGTATCGGGCGTGCTGACCAGGGCAGCCAGCACTGCGTTCAGATTTTGAGCCGTGACGCCCGTGACCCCCAGCAAGGCGAAATCGGCCGGTGTCAGCGTCTGTGCAGGCGTCAAGCCAGCGGCCGTCTCCAGCAGCGCCGAGGTGATGCTGGCCAGCGCATCGATCTGCGCCACGGTGTGCACCGCTTGCGTCGTTTGTGCGCCGATGACATCGTTGAGCAGCGCCAGGGCGTTTTGCCCCAAGGCCGTGTTTTGCGCCGCCACACCCAGGTCCACGCCAATGCGCTCGAAGCTGGCTGCCGTGGGGTCGCTCACGGTCAGGTCGTTGGCGCTGCCATTGGCTTCTGACTGGATGCGGTTGTACGCATCCACCATGGCCTGCAAGGCCTGCACCGTGATGCCGCCGCTGAACGGCTGTGTGGCCAGCGCCTGATTGAGGAACGCCCGTGTGTCGGCATTCACAGCGCTCACGCCGACCAAGGTGTAGTCGGCCAGGCTTGGCACGGCAGCGTTGGCGGGGTCGTTGGCATAGGCCTGCAAGCGGGCTTGCGCATCCACTGCGGCTTGCTGATCACGCACGGTGGTCAACACCAGTGTTTGCAGCTGCGCCAGCGTCTGAATCTGGCTGCCGTCATTGGCCGTGTTGGCGATGGCGCTCAAGACCTGCGCCAGATTGGCGCTGTCCACGCCAGAAATTCCCAAGGCCAGGAAGTCTGCCGGGCTCAGAGCCTGGTTGGCAGTCAATGCACTGGCCTGGCTGGCGGCCACCACCATGAAGCGCTCGGCCAGGCTGCCCAGCGCATCGATCTTGGCCACGCTGTCCAGCATGGCCGGGCTGGCGGAAGCGATCAGATCGTTGAACAAAGCCAGCGCTGCCGAGCCAGGGCGCAAAGCAGCCGCCTGAGCCGCACCGATCAAGGCGAAATCTGTCGCCACAGGCACCACGGCAGGGGTGGCATCCAGCGCCTGGGACAACACGGCCTGGACCGCACGGGCCAGTGCGTTCACTTCACCTGAGGTGTCCACGGCCGAGGTGGTCTGGCTGGCCACCACGTCTTGCAACAAAGCCATGCCGCTGGCGTTGCCACGCAAAAGGCCCAGATCAACCCCCATCGCTTGGTAGTCGGCAGCGCCCGGATTGACAGCGCTGTCGGCGTCTCCTGCTGCGCCATTGGCTTCCGCCAGGATGCGCGTGCAGGCATCGACCATGGTTTGCAAAGCCCCCAAGGTGCTCACACCCGAGCCATCATCGGCAGACGCGGCCAGGGCCGACTGCACGGCAGACAAATTGCCTGCCGTCACACCCGTGAGGCCCAGAGCCTGCAACTGCGCCAGCGTTGGTGCGCCTTGGCCTATGGCACTCGCCACCACCGCCTGCACAGCATCGGCCAGCGCCTGGAGCTTGGCCACGCTGTCCACATCGGCTGCGGTTTTGCCGTCAATCACTTCGCCCAGCAGCCCCACCTTCAAGGCGCTGTCCATGCCATTGACCCCCAGCGCCGCATAGTGCGCTGAAGTTGGAGGCGTGCTGTTGCTGGCCTGTCCATCTGCGCTTTGCAAGACAGCGGCATAAGCATCCACGATCACCTGAACGTCTGCAGCGCTGTCGGCTTGCACGCCGGTGATGTCCCGATCGGCCAGCACACTGTTGACCATGGCCACGCTGGGCTGAGCTGAGCCCCCCACACCGGCCACACCGGCCAGCGTGTACACATTCAAATCAGCCCATGCTGTCAGGTCAGCCTGCGCCGAGCTGCCCAGCACGGCCGCTGCGGCCTGCTGCGCTGCTGCAGCCGCTGCACCCGAAGCGGCGTTGGCGGCTGCCACGCTGGCAGGTTCGGTTTCGTTGGCGGCAGTGGCGGCGGCCTGGGCTGCTGTGGCAGCTGTTGCGGCTGCAGCTTGGGCTGCGGCATCAGTGGCTGCGGCTTGCGCTGCGGCTTGTTTGGCTTCAACGTCTGCCAACTCTGCTGGCGTTGCGGGATCGCTCAGTGCGGCAACGGCGCTTTCCAAAGCCATCTTGGCCCTTATTGCCGTTGCAGCTGCCGTTGTGGCGGCAGTGGCCGCATGGGCGGCAGCTGTTGCAAGGTCTGCCACCTTGGCGTCGGTTGCTGTTTCGCTGGCGGTGGCCGATGCGGTGGCTTCGGTGCCTGCTGCGCTTGCAGCGGTGGCCGCAGCGTTGGCAGTGGCCACGCTGGCAGGCACGGCTTCGTTGGCGGCGGTGGCTGCTGCCTGGGCTGCAGTCGCAGCGGCTGTTGCAGCTTGTGCTTTCGCTGCGGCATCTGCTGCAGCTGTAAGCGCTGCGACTTGCTTGGCTTCAACGTCTGCCAATTGAGCTGGTGTTGCTGGATCGCTCAATGCGGCAACGGCGTTGTCCAACGCTGTCTTGGCCGCTGTCGCTGCTGCTGCAGCTGCACTGGCGGCAGTTGCGGCATGGGTGGCAGCTGTGGCCAGGCTGGCCACTTTGGCGTCAGTTGCCGTTTCGCTGACGGTGGCCGATGTAGTGGCATCGGTGCTGGCTGCAATTGCCGCAGTGGCTGCAGCGTTGGCAGTTGCCACGCTGGCAGGCACTGTTTCGTTGGCTGCTGCAGCTGCGGCTTGGGCTGCATTTGCAGCGGCTGTGGCTGCTGCAGCTTTGGCTGCGGCATCAGATGCTGCAACTTGCGCTGCAGCTTGCGCAGCTTCAACGGCAGCCAGTTCGGCAGATGTTGCGGGGTTGCTCAGCGCGGCAACAGCACCGTCCAGTGCGGCCTTGGCTGCTGTTGCGGTGGCGGCAGCTGTTGTCGCGGCTGTTGCTGCATTGGCTGCGGCTGCAGCCAGATCAGCCACTTTGGCGTCTGTTGCAGTTTCGCTGGCAGTGGCCGATGTGCTTGCCGACGTACCTGCTGCGCTTGCAGCTGTGGCTCCGGCGTTGGCCGTGGCCACGCTGGCAGGCACGGTTTCGTTGGCGGCTACGGCGGCATCTTGTGCCGCAATCGCAGCGGCTGTGGCTTCTGAGGCTTTGGCAGAGGAATCAGCGGCGGCAGCTTGCGCTGCTGCTTGCTTGGCCTCGATGTCAGTGAGTTCAGCTGGCGTTGCAGGATCACTCAGGGCTGCAACGGCGCTGTCCAACGCTGTCTTGGCCGCTGTCGCTGCTGCGGCAGCTGCACTGGCGGCATTTGCTGCATTGGCGGCAACTGTGGCCAGGTCCGCGACTTTGGCGTCGGTTGCTGTTTCGCTGGCGGTGGCTGATGCTGTGGCGTCAGTGCCTGCTGCGTTTGCAGCTGTGGCG
This sequence comes from Limnohabitans planktonicus II-D5, assembly GCF_001270065.2. GTDB lineage: Bacteria > Pseudomonadota > Gammaproteobacteria > Burkholderiales > Burkholderiaceae_C > Limnohabitans_A > Limnohabitans_A planktonicus. Next base: position 2,391 of record NZ_LFYT02000019.1, on the reverse strand, counting down.
GCGGCGTTGGCGGTGACTACGCTGGCAGGTTCGGCTTCATTCGCGGCTGTGGCAGCTGCCTGAGCCGCGATCGCTGCGGCTGTCGCCGCTGCAGCTTTGGCAGCGGCATCAGCAGCGGCGGTCAATGCTGCGGCCTGCTTCGCTTCAACGTCTGCCAGTTCTGCAGTCATTGCCGGATCGCTCATCGATCCAACGGCGCTGTCCAGCGCAGTCTTGGCTGCTGTCGCTGCTGCTGCAGCCGCGTCGGCAGCAGTCGCGGCACTGGCGGCTGCTGCGGCCAAGCTCGCCACTTTGGCATCGGTCGCGGTTTCGCTGGCGGTGGCTGATGCTGTGGCGTCGCTGCCCGCTGTGCTTGCAGCGGCGGCTGCGGCGTTGGCGGTGGCTACGCTGGCAGGTTCTGATTCACCGGCAGCCGTGGCTGCTGCTTGCGCTGCTGTCGCTGCGGCTGTTGCTGCGGCGGCTTTGGCTGCGGCATCCGCGGCGGCAGTCAATTCGGCGGCTTGCTTGGCTTCCACGTCTGCCAGTTCTGAAGGCGTTGCCGGATCGCTCAGAACGGCAACGGCGCTGTCCAACGCAGTCTTGGCCGCTGTTGCGTTTGCGGCAGCCGCACTGGCGGCAGTTGCTGCATTGGCGGCGACGGTGGCCAAGCTGGCTACTTTGGCGTCTGTCGCAATTTCGCTGGCGGTGGCCGCAGCAGTGGCGTCGGTGCCTGCTGCGCTTGCAGCTGTGGCAGCAGCGATGGCAGTAGCCACGCTGACAGGTTCGGCTTCATTCGCGGCTGTGGCAGCTGCCTGAGCCGCGATCGCTGCGGCTGTCGCCGCTGCAGCTTTGGCAGCGGCATCAGCAGCGGCGGTCAATGCTGCGGCCTGTTTGGCTTCAACGTCTGCCAATTGAGCTGGCGTTGCCGGATCACTCATCGCTGCGACTGCGCTGTCCAGCGCAGTCTTGGCTGCAGTCGCTACTGCGGCAGCTGTGGTGGCGGCAGTCGCGGCATTGGCGGCGACTGTGGCCAGGTCAGAAACTTTGGCGTCTGTCGCTGTTTCGCTGGCCGTGGCCGATGTTGTGGCGTCGGTGCCCGCTGCGCTTGCAGCTGTGGCTGCGGCGTTGGCAATTGCCACGCTGGAAGGTTCGGCTTCATTCGCGGCTGTGGCAGCTGCCTGAGCCGCGATCGCTGCGGCAGTCGCTGCGGCAGCTTTGGCAGCCGCATCAACTGCAGCAGTCTGTGCGGCGACCTGCTTCGCTTCAACGTCTGCCAGTTCTGCAGTCGTTGCCGGATCGCTCATCGCTGCAACGGCGCTGTCCAGCGCAGTCTTGGCTGCTGTCGCTGCTGCTGCAGCCGTTGTGGCGGCTGTTGCTGCATTGGCTGCGGCTGCAGCCAGATCAGCCACTTTGGCGTCTGTTGCAGTTTCGCTGGCAGTGGCCGATGTGCTTGCCGACGTACCTGCTGCGCTTGCAGCTGTGGCTCCGGCGTTGGCAGTGGCCACGCTGGCAGGCACGGTTTCGTTGGCGGCTATGGCGGCATCTTGTGCCGCAATCGCAGCGGCTGTGGCTTCTGAGGCTTTGGCAGAGGAATCAGCGGCGGCAGCTTGCGCTGCTGCTTGCTTGGCCTCGATGTCAGTGAGTTCAGCTGGCGTTGCAGGATCACTCAGGGCTGCAACGGCGCTGTCCAGAGCGGCCTTCGCAGCTGTCGCTGCTGCGGCAGCCGCACTGGCGGCAGTTGCTGCATTGGCGGCAACTGTGGCCAGGTCCGCGACTTTGGCGTCGGTTGCCGTTTCGCTGGCCGTGGCCGATGCTGTGGCTGCAGTACCTGCTGCGCTTGCAGCTGTGGCGGCGGCGTTGGCGGTGACCACGCTGGCAGGTTCAGATTCACCGGCGGCGGTGGCTGCTGTTTGAGCTGCTGTCGCTGCGGCAGTCGCTGCGGCAGCTTTGGCAGCCGCATCAACTGCAGCAGTCAGTGCGACGACCTGCTTCGCTTCAACGTCTGCCAGTTCTGCAGTCATTGCCGGATCGCTCATCGATCCAACGGCGCTGTCCAGCGCAGTCTTGGCTGCTGTCGCTGCTGCTGCAGCCGCGTCGGCAGCAGTCGCGGCACTGGCGGCTGCTGCGGCCAAGCTCGCCACTTTGGCATCGGTCGCGGTTTCGCTGGCGGTGGCTGATGCTGTGGCGTCGCTGCCCGCTGTGCTTGCAGCGGCGGCTGCGGCGTTGGCGGTGGCTACGCTGGCAGGTTCTGATTCACCGGCAGCCGTGGCTGCTGCTTGCGCTGCTGTCGCTGCGGCTGTTGCTGCGGCGGCTTTGGCTGCGGCATCCGCGGCGGCAGTCAATTCGGCGGCTTGCTTGGCTTCCACGTCTGCCAGTTCTGAAGGCGTTGCCGGATCGCTCAGAACGGCAACG
>NZ_LFYT02000018.1 GCF_001270065.2 Limnohabitans planktonicus II-D5 | reverse complement strand
GGAGTCTGCGAGTGCCGACCTGCGGGGCGTTGCCATCGCGTAGGTCGGCGGTCGAAGACCCCGACATGGGGCCTGTGCCAAAGGCTGAAAACGTCGGACTCTGCGAGTGCCGACCTGCGAGTTGACATTTCTCGCACATTTCAAACTTCAGCGTGCCGAATCAAGAGGTGCCGATGACCCGCGCCGCCATCAGTGCAGCAATCACCAGCAGCAGCACTTGCACCAGGCGCCTGAAATGGTCGGCTGAGATGCGGGCGCTTTGGCGGTGTCCGAGCCAGATGCCCAAGAGCATGGCGGGCAGCCAGGCGGCGGACCAAAACGCGGTGGGGCCGCTGATGTCGTGCAGCGACGTGGGCACGAGGGCCAGATGGGCCATGAGGGCCAGGCACAGCAGGGCAAACAGGTCGGTGAACAGGAAAAACACCACCAGGCTGGCACGCATCACCGCCGGGGCCAGCCGGGTCTGGTTGAACACCATGGCCACCGCAATGCCGCCAATGGCGGCCAGCCCGTTGAGCCAGCCACTGACCATGCTGGTGCCCCATTGCAAGGCTTTGCCAGGTGGGCCTTGAGGCCGCAGGCCTTGCAACTGCGCCAGTGCGATCACCCCAATGATCCCCGCAATCAACAGGCGCAGGGTGTCGGCGGGCAGGCTTTGCTGGGTCAGCACGCCCAGCGGAATGAACACCAGATTGCCCACCAGCAGCACGCGCAGCCAGGACCAATGCACATCGGGCCAGCAGGTTTTGAGCAGGCTGATGCTGGCCAGAATTTCAAGCACAAACAGCGCGGGCACCACCTGTGCAGGCGGCAGGAACACCGACAGGCAGCTCACGCACAGGGCCGAAAAGCCAAAGCCGGTCAACCCCCGCACAAAACCGGCAAACAGCACGACCAGGCTGCTCAGCAGCAGGCTCAGGGCGGTGGCGTTGTCGGGAATGGGCAACTGGTTCAGCAGGTTCAGGGTCGAATTCATCGTCGTCTGGGCCGCAAGGCCCCCAGAATTTGTGTGAAGACCCGCTGGCCTTGCAGGTCGGCCAGGTCCAGCATGTCGCTGTGGCGGTAGTAGCCGCTCATGTCCAGGCCAACGCCCAGAGCCGTCAGTTCAATGCGGCCACTGCGCTCGATGCGCTCGGTCACGGCCAGCAAATGCTGCTCCAGGTACAGCGCTTCGTTGGTTTGCGCTGTGGCGCTGTCGCTGGGGCAGCCGTCTGAGATGACCAGCAAGATGCGGCGCGATGCGCTTTGCGCCAGCAAGCGTTGCTCGGCCCACAGCAGGGCTTCGCCGTCCAGGCATTCGCGGTACAGCTCGGGTTTGAGCAGGGCCGCCATGTCGCGCCGGGCCAGACGCCAGGCTTTTTCGGCGGGCTTGAAAATGATGTGGCAGCGCTCGTTCAGGCGGCCCGGTTCCGGCGGCTGACCGGCGCGACGCCAGTCGCGCAGGGCGCGGCCACCGCTCCAGGCACCGGTGGTGAAACCCAGCACTTCGCAGGGCACGCCCGCCAGGTCCAGCGCCCGGCTCATCACGTCCACCAGCAAGGCAATCGACTCGCGCTGCGCCTTCATGCTGCCCGAGCAATCGATCAAAAAGCAGACCACCGCATCGGGCACAGGCCGCTGGCGTTCGCGCACAAACAGCAGCCGCTGCAAAGGGTTGGCCACCAGCTGCGACAGGCGGCTGCCGTCGATGCGGCCTTCGTCCTGGCCATCGTCCTGACCCTGCCAGCGCGGCGGGCTCAGCAGCGCCTTGAGCTGGCGCACCAGCGGCTGCAAGGCCACGCCCTGCTGGGCGATGCGCGCATCCAGCTGCGTGCGCAGGGCCTGGCGCTCGGCCGCACGCACCAGATCCGCCGCTTGTGCCGTGCGGTCATAGGCGGTGGTGAAGACGGTGTAGCCGCGCAACACCTCGTCTGGGCTCAGGCTGCGGCCCGGTGCGGCGATGGCCTCGTCCTTGTCCTCGCCGCCTTCAAAGTCGATCCACAGCGACAGCCGCTCGCGCGTGGGCTGCACCGGGTTGATGCGCGTGGCCGTGGGCTGCGCTTGGCCAGCCACCGTGTGCTGTGCCACGTTGCGGGCAATGTTCAGGGCGTGCTCGCCGTAAAGGGCTTGGTCGTGGCGCGTCAGGCGCAGGCCGCGCACATCGTGGCCAATGACTTCGGACAAGGCAAAGCGGGTGGACTCGATCAGGTCCATCAACGCCTCGGGCACGGCATCGCCCAGCACCCGTGAACGGCAGATCAGGGCCACCGTCAGCAGCGTGAGGCCCTGCACGGTTTCGGCCAGGTCCGACTGGCCCAGCGCCACGGCCCAGACCTCAAAACGGTGGCGCAGGTTGTGCGCGGCACCGGGCAGGCCCAGCTCGGTGGCCAGTGATTCGACGCGGATTTGCTCCAGCATTTCCACGATCAAGCGCTCCAGCGGCATCAGGGGCTGGCGCTCGCACAGCGCGCGGTGCAGCGCAGCATCGGAATGCCGCAGGCGCAGGGCCGCGCCATCGCTGGCGGCGCGAAACGAGCGCCAATCGTCTTGGCCGTGCACCGGGTGCAGGTGGGGGGCAAAGTCGGGCAGGCGCAGATTGTTGCGGTACAGGCGGCGCTGGCGGTAGTGCAAATCGGCTTCGGCGCTCAGGGCGCGGGCGCTGGCGGCGCACAAATCGTCTTGCGCATGCTGCTGGCGCAGCAGGGCTTGCTCGCTCGGGCCGCCCTGGTCTGCGCCCGCGCCCGAGCCCGAGCTAAGGACAGCCGCCAAGCCCGGCTCGCTCATGGCGTGCCCAGCTCCTGGTCAAAGCAGCGCTGAAAGTATTCCCCCAACACCGGGCGCTCGGACTCGTCGCCCTTGTTGATGAAGCTCAGGTACAGCGCCAGCTGCAGGTCACCAAAAATGTCCAGGTTTTCGGCCCAGCTGATCAGGCTACGCGGCGACATGAGGGTGGACAGGTCGCCCACCTTGAAGCCCTGGCGTGTGAGGTTGGCAAACTGCACCATGGCCTGCAGCTGCGCCTGGCGGGCCTCGTCGCGCATGCTGGGCACACGGGCGCGCACGATGGCCATTTCCTGCTCGGGCGGCAGTTGGTTCAGCGTGGCCACAATGTTCCAGCGGTCCATCTGCGCCTGGTTGAGCTGCTGGGCCCCGTGGTACAGGCCATTGAGGTTGCCCAGGCCCACGGTGTTGCTGGTGGCAAACAGGCGAAACTGCGGGTGCGGCTTGATCACCTGGTTCTGGTCGAGCAGGGTGAATTGCCCGTCCCGCTCCAGCAGGCGCTGGATCACGAACATGATCTCGGGGCGTCCGGCGTCGTATTCGTCGAAAATCAGCGCCACCGGCCGCTGCAGCGCCCAAGGCACGATGCCCGGCTGGAATTCGGTCACCTGCTGGCCGTCGCGCAGCACCACCGCATCGCGCCCCACCAAATCGAGGCGACTCAGGTGCCCGTCCAGGTTGATGCGCACGCAAGGCCAGTTCAGCCGGGCGGCCACTTGTTCAATGTGGGTGGACTTGCCCGTGCCGTGCAGGCCTTGCAGCATGACCCGGCGGTTGTGTTCAAAACCCGCCAGCAGGGCCAGTGTGACTTCGCGGTTGAAGCGGTAATCGGGGTCGATGTCGGGTACATGCTCAGAGCGCTCGCGAAAGGCGGTGACCTTGAGCGGGCTGTCGATGCCAAAGACGCTGCGCACGTCCAGGCGGTTCAGTTCAGGGGGCGTGTTCATGGCATGGCCTCGGTTTCAATGGCGCTGATGGCTTGGGCGGCGCGTTGCAGCGCGGGCAAGAGTTGCAGACAGCGCTCGGGCGTCAGGCGCAGCACGGGGGCTTGCACCGCCACACACAGGTTGGAGCTGCCCTGTGCCGAGGGCACCAACACCGCCACGCACATCAGGCCGGGCAAAAATTCTTCGTTGTCCAGGGCAAAGCCCTGGCGCTTGACCTGTTTGAACTCTTGCTCCAGCGCTTGCAGATCGGTCAGGGTTTTGGGGGTGTAGGCGTCCAGCGGCGCATGGGCCAGCAGGCGCTGGCGCTGGGCGGGGCTCATTTGCGACAAAAACACCTTGCCGCTGGCCGAGCAGTGGGCGGGCACCCGCGAGCCCGGGTGCAGGTAAAAGCGCAGGGGGGCCGAGGTCTCCACCCGGTCCAGGTAAATCACCTCGCTGCCGCTCAAGGCCGTCAGGTTGCAGCTCTCGCCCACCTCGTTGACCAGCTGGCGCAGCACGGCGTGGCGTGCGCCGTGGGCGGTGTCGTTGATCAGCAGGTTTTCGGCCAGTTTGCGCAGCCGGTTGCCCGTGCCGTAAAGCCGGGCGTCGGCCGTGCGTTCCAGCAAATGGGCGCTTTCGAGTTGCTGCAGCATGCGGTGCAAGGTGGCTTTGGGCAGGCCGGTTTCGTCGGCCAGGTTTTGCAGCGAAAAATAGCTGCTTTTGCTGGCGATCACCTCCAGCAAGGCAAACAGGCGCAAGGTGGGCGTGTCCCCATTGATCTCAGTGGGGGCCGATGCGGGCAGGGGGACGGAGGCAAGTGACATCGCTGCATCATAGTGGAAAACCCGAAAAATGGAACAAATCGCATCGATAAGTGAAATTTCGATTGATTTGGATGCGCAGTCTGTCTATAGTCACCCCCAGTTTCGGATTTCGGAACCCTTGGTTTCGATTTTTTGTTTTTTCCCTTGTTTTTCAGGAGCAGCCCATGACCACCCCACCAAAAACCGACAAACGCACCGTGGCCAGCGGCGTGCAGAAGATGACGCCTTCCGAGGCCTTTGTGGAAACCATGGTCGCCAACGGCGTGACCGACATGTTCGGCATCATGGGCTCGGCCTTCATGGACGCCATGGACATCTTTGCCCCCGCAGGCATCCGATTGATTCCGGTGGTGCACGAGCAGGGCGGGGCGCACATGGCGGATGGCTATGCCCGTGTGAGCGGCCGCCATGGCGTGGTCATTGGCCAAAACGGCCCGGGCATCAGCAACTGCGTCACCGCCATTGCGGCGGCCTATTGGGCGCACAGCCCGGTGGTCATGATCACCCCCGAAACCGGCACCATGGGCATGGGCTTGGGTGGTTTCCAAGAGGCGCAGCAACTGCCCATGTTTCAGGAATTCACCAAGTACCAGGGCCATGTGAACAACCCCAAGCGCATGGCCGAGTACACGGCGCGCTGCTTTGACCGCGCCATCTCGGAAATGGGGCCGACCCAGCTGAACATTCCGCGCGACTATTTCTACGGCGAAGTCAACTGCGAAATTCCCCAACCCATGCGCGTGGAGCGTGGCGCGGGCGGCGAAAACAGCCTGAACGCCGCCGTGGAGTTGCTGGCCAATGCCAAGTTCCCGGTCATTTTGTCGGGCGGTGGCGTGGTCATGGGTGACGCGGTCAAGGAGTGCGTGGCCCTGGCCGAGCGCCTGGGCTCGCCCGTGGCCAATGGCTATTTGCGCAACGACTCTTTCCCGGCCAGCCACCCGCTGTGGGCAGGCCCGCTGGGGTACCAGGGCTCTAAAGCAGCCATGAAGTTGATCGCGCAGGCCGATGTGGTGGTGGCGCTGGGCTCGCGCATGGGGCCGTTTGGCACCTTGCCGCAGCACGGCATGGACTACTGGCCCAAAGACGCCAAGATCATCCAGGTCGAAGCCGACCACACCAATTTGGGCCTGGTCAAAAAAATCACCGTGGGCATCCACGGCGACGCCAAGGCGGTGGCCATTGAGCTGCTCAAGCGCCTGTCGGCCCGCACCTTGGCCTGTGACGCCTCCAAGGCTGAGCGCGCTGCCAAAATCCAGGCCGAAAAAGACGCATGGGAAAAGGAACTCGACGCCTGGACCCACGAAAAAGACCCCTTCAGCCTGGACATGATGGAAGAGGCCAAGGGCGAGCGCACCCCCACGGGCGGCACTTACCTGTCGCCACGCCAGGTGCTGCGCGAGCTGGAAAAAGCCATGCCGCCCCGTGTCATGGTGTCCACCGACATTGGCAACATCAACGCCGTGGCCAACAGCTACCTGCGCTTTGACGAACCCCGCAGCTTCTTCGCCCCCATGAGCTTTGGCAACTGCGGCTACTCGCTGCCCACCATGATCGGTGCCAAGTGCGCCGCACCCGACCGCCCCGCCGTGGCCTATGCCGGTGACGGCGCCTGGGGCATGAGCATGGTCGAGGTCATGACGGCCGTGCGCCACGACATTCCGGTCACAGCGGTGGTCTTTCACAACCGCCAGTGGGGCGCCGAGAAGAAAAACCAGGTGGATTTCTACAACCGCCGCTTTGTGGCCGGTGAACTCGAAAGCGAAAGCTTTGCGGGCATCGCCCAGGCCATGGGTGCCGAAGGCATTGTGGTGGACCGCCTCGAAGACGTGGGCCCGGCCCTCAAGAAAGCCATCGACCTGCAGATGAACCAGCGCAAGACCTGCGTGATCGAGATCATGTGCAACCGCGAACTGGGCGATCCTTTCCGCCGCGACGCGCTGGCCAAGCCGATCCGCTTTTTGGACAAGTACAAGGACTACGTCTGAGGCTGGGTGAGATTGGCATGTTGAGTCCGTCCATGGACCTTGGGGCACCCTCAGCCCAGTACCCGCGTTTGCTGGCCTTGATTGAACGGGCCCAAGCCAGTGCGTCCTTGCCGCCTCTGGGCTTGGTCTACCCCTGCGATGCATTGGCCATGCAAGCGGCTGATGCGATCGCCCGCCAGCGTGTGGCACGCCCCGTGCTGATTGGCCCGCGCAAGGACATGGAGCGCGCGGCCGAGCTTGCGGGGGTCGATATGTCGGCCTTTGAATGTGTCTGCACCCATGCGCCAGAGCCTGCAGCTGCTGCAGCGCTTGCGGTGCAAGGGGTGCACGAGGGTCGCCTGACAGCGCTGATGAAAGGCGCTTTGCATACCGATGAGCTGATGTCGGCGGTGGTGAGCAGAGATCATGGCTTGCGCACAGAGGCCCGCATCAGTCATGCTTTTTTATTTGATTTGCCGCGCTATCACAAACTGTTGGCCTTGGCCGATTGCGTTGTCAATATCTCCCCTGACCTGAAAACCAAACGCGATGTGTTGGGAAATGCAGTGGCTTTGCTGCAAGCCCTGGAGATTGCCGAACCGAAGGTGGCGATTGTGTCTGCTGTGGAGTCCGTCAACCCGGCCATTCCTGCCACGCTGGATGCGCAGGAACTGGTGGCTTTGTCTCGGGCCGGTTTGTGGCCCGGAGCGCATGTTGAAGGTCCTTTTGGATTTGACAATGCGTTTTCTTCCAAAGCCGCCGCCATCAAAGGCATGAATAGCCAAATTGCTGGCGACGCAGACTTGATGCTGATGCCCGACCTCAATGCCGGCAACATGCTCTATAAAAGTTTTGTTTATGTGGGTGGTGGCGAATGCGCTGGGTTGGTGCTGGGGGCGAAAGTGCCCATTGTGCTGACCTCGCGTGCTGACTCGTTGTTGGCTCGTATTGCTTCTGTTGCGTTGGCCACCTTGGCCAGGCGTACACACTGAACCTAAGGAAACCCTGTGTTCAAGTCCTTGTTTTCTGAGTCTCCCGGGCTGCCCTTGCAAGACCCTTTGGCCGAGCCCAACCCCACGGCGCAAACCACCGTCAAATGCACCACCTGCTACATGTGCGCTTGCCGCTGCGGCATTCGGGTGCATTTGGTGGAGGGCGACAAAGGCCCCGAGGTGCGTTACATCGACGGCAACCCGGACCACCCGCTCAACCAGGGGGTGATCTGCGCCAAGGGCTCGGCCGGCATCATGAAACAGTACTCGCCCGCACGCCTGACGCAGCCGCTGCTGCGCAAACCAGGCAGCGAACGCGGGGCGGGCGAGTTTGAGCCGATTTCCTGGGAACGCGCCTTTGACCTCCTGAGCGAACGTCTGGCGCACATTCGGGCCACCGACCCGAAAAAGTTTGCGCTGTTCACCGGGCGCGACCAGATGCAGGCGCTCACCGGGCTGTTTGCCCGCCAGTTCGGCACGCCCAACTACGCCGCGCATGGCGGCTTTTGCTCGGTCAACATGGCGGCCGGCATGATCTACAGCGTGGGCGGCAGCTTTTGGGAGTTTGGCGGGCCAGACCTGGAACGCTCCAAACTGTTTGTGATGCTGGGCACGGCCGAAGACCACCACAGCAACCCCATGAAAACCGCGCTGTCCAAATTCAAGCGTGCAGGCGGTCGCTTCATCTCCATCAACCCGGTGCGCACGGGTTACTCGGCCATCGCCGATGAGTGGATTCCCATCAAGCCCGGCACCGACGGCGCGTTGCTCATGGCCTTGCTGCACGAGCTGGTCCGCACCGACACGCTGGACCATGCCTTTCTTAAGCGCTTCACCAATGCGCCCCAACTGGTGGTGCTGGACGAAGGCGAGCGCGAAGGCCTGTTTGCCTTTGACCCCGACCCGGCCAAAGGCCCTCCCGGTGACGGCCGCAACCCGCACAACAAACTGGTGTTTGACCGCACCAGCGGCCGAATTTTGAATGCCTACCCCGAAGGCATTGCCGACGGTTGCGACCCGGCGCTGGACGCCCCGCCCGAAGGCCACTACACCCTGGCCGACGGCACGCGGGTAGTGCCCGCCTTTGCCTTGCTGCGCCAGCGCGTGCTCAGCTGCACGCCCGAATGGGCGCAGGCCATCACCGGTATTGCGGCAGATCGCATTCGCCTGCTGGCACAAGAGTTGGGCCACGCCGCCCTTACGCAGGCCTTTGATCTGCCCATTCCCTGGACCGACGCCTGGGGCAAAAAACACCCCACCACCCAGGCGCGTCCGCTGGCTTTTCACGCCATGCGCGGTCTGGCTGCACACTCCAACGGCTTTCAGACGGTGCGCTCGCTGGCCGTGCTCATGAGCCTCTTGGGCACCATCGACGCGCCCGGGGGGTTCAGGCACAAAGCGCCATACCCGCGCCACATCGTGCCCAACTACCGCGCCTTCAACGACCCGGACATGGTCAAACCCAACACGCCGCTGAACGCCGCGCCGCTGGGCTTTCCGGCCAGCCCTGAAGAGTTGGCCATCCATGCCGACGGCTCGCCGATTCGCATTGACCATGCGTTTTCGTGGGAACACCCTCTGTCGGCCCACGGCATGATGCACAACGTCATCACCAACGCGGTCAAGGGCGACCCCTACCGCATCGACACCTTGCTGCTGTTCATGGCCAACATGGCCTGGAACAGCAGCATGAACACCATGGCCGTGCGCGAATCGCTCAACCGCAAGGACGAGCAGGGCGAGTACATGATCCCGTTTTTGGTGGTGTGCGACGCCTTCCAGAGCGAGACCGTGGCCTTTGCCGACCTGGTGCTGCCCGACACCACTTACCTGGAGCGGCACGACACCATGAGCATGCTGGACCGGCCGATTTCGGAGTTCGACGGCCCGGTGGACTCGGTGCGTGTGCCCGTGCTGCAGCCCCTGGGCGAATGCAAGCCCTTTCAGGAGGTGCTGGTGGAGCTGGCTTCGCGCCTGAAGTTTCCGGCCTTCACCACGCCTGAAGGCGGGCGCAAGTTCAAGGGCTACACCGACTTCATCGTGAACTTCGAGCCCCAGCCGGGCATCGGCTTTTTGATGGGCTGGCGCGGCGAAAACGGTGACCAGCACCTGCGCGGCGCGCCCAACCCCAAGCAGTGGGAGGCCTACGCGCAAAACAACTGCGTGTTCCACTACACCCTGCCCGAGAACATGCATTACATGCGCAACTGGAACCGCGATTACCTGGACTTTGCCAAAGACAAAGGCTGGCGTCAGCGCAACGACCCGGTGCAGCTGGCCATTTATTCCGACACCCTTCAGTCCTTTCGCCTGGCCGCGCAAGGCAAAACCAAAGGGCGTCAGCCGCCCGAGCATCTGCGCGAGCGCATCAACACCTATTTCGACCCCTTGCCGTTTTGGTATGCCCCGCTCGAAGACGCGGCCATTGACCTGAAGGCCTTCCCGCTCAACGCCATCACGCAGCGGCCCATGGCCATGTACCACTCGTGGGACTCGCAAAACGCCTGGCTGCGGCAAATCCACAGCCACAACTACCTGCATGTGCACCCCAGCACCGCGCAGGCGGCGGGCGTGGCCGACGGCGGCTGGGCCTGGGTGGAAAGCCACTGGGGCCAGGTGCGCTGCATGCTGCGCTACAGCGAAGCCGTGGAGCCGGGCACCGTCTGGACCTGGAACGCGATTGGCAAAGGCGACGGCGCCTGGCACCTGGCACCCGGCTCGGACGAAGCGCGCAAAGGCTTTTTGCTCAACCACCTGATCTCGGAAGAATTGCCGCTTCCCCAAGGTGCGGGCGCGCCAGCGGGTGCGAAGGTCAGCAACTCGGACCCCATCACCGGCCAGGCGGGCTGGTACGACGTGCGGGTGCGCATCCGCCCAGCCGAGCCTGAAGAGGCGGCCCAGAGTTTTCCGCAAGTGGACACCATGCAGCCCGTGCCCGGTGTGCGCGGTGGAGTGGCCCAGGTAATGCGCTTTTTTGCAGGGAAATCCAAACCATGATCCAGTGGCTCAAAGACCTCATGCAAGGGCATGCTCCGGCCCCTGTCAGCCCCCATCTGATGGAGCCCGGTGGTGGCGGTGGCGCGGCTCAAGCCGTGGACACCGACACGCCCACGCTGGCCCGTCAGCTGGCGCTGGTGATTGACCTCAACGTCTGCGTGGGCTGCCACGCCTGCGTGACGGCCTGCAAACAGTGGAACACCTCGGGCATGGCCGGGCCGCTGAGCGACGTCAACCCCTATGCGGCCGAGCCCACCGGCACCTTTTTCAACCGGGTGCAGACCTACGAAGCGGGCAGCTTTCCGAACACCGACACGGTGCACTTTCCCAAAAGTTGCCTGCATTGCGAAGACCCGCCCTGCGTGCCGGTCTGCCCCACGGGCGCGAGCTACAAGCGTGAGGCGGATGGCATTGTGTTGGTCGACGCCGACAAATGCATCGGCTGCAAATACTGCGCCTGGGCCTGCCCTTATGGTGCGCGTGAATTTGACGAAGCCAGCGGCGTCATGACCAAGTGCACCCTGTGCGTGGACCGCATCCACAACCCCCTGCTGCCCGAAGCCGACCGCAAGCCCGCCTGCGTCAAAGCCTGCCCGACCAACGCCCGCCTGTTCGGCGACGTGAAAGACCCGAACAGCGAAGTCAGCCAGGCCATCCGCGAACGGGGTGGTTATGCCCTGATGCCCGAGTGGAACACCCGGCCGGCCAACCAATACCTGCCGCGCCGCGTCACCCCGGCGGCGGTTGCACCTTCTGCACCTCCTTCTGTTTGAGGCTTTTATGCGTCCAGCCTGGTCCATCCTTTTGTTCACCACCCTGTCCGGCACGGCCCAGGGCTTGCTGCTGGCGCTGGCCGTGGCCAGCTGGCTGATGCCCCTGGACACGGGCTTTGCTCTCATGGCCATCGGCGTGGCCGAAGTGCTGCTGCTTGGCGGTCTGCTGGCCTCGTTTTTTCACCTGGGCCAAAAAGCCCGCGCCTGGCGGGCGGCGGCCATGTGGCGCACCTCGTGGATGTCGCGCGAAGTCATCGTGCTGCCCCTGCTCATGGGGGGAGGGGCGCTGTGGTGGCTGGGTTTGTACTTGGGTGCATCCCCCCTTGCCTTGCAGGCACTGTCTGCAGCGGTGGTGGTGGTCACGCTGGCGCTGTGGGTGTGCACCGCCATGATCTACGCTTGCCTGCGCTTTTTGCAGGAATGGGCGCACCCGCTCACGGTGATCAACTTCACCCTGCTGGGCATGAGTTCGGGCAGCGTGCTGCTGTGCGCCCTGGCCAGTGGCATGGGGCAAACCGAGCTGCTGGCTTGGCTGCAGCCCTGGGTGCTGGCCAGCACCTTGCTGGCCTGGTTCCTGCGCCGCCTGGCTTTGCGCCGCAATGCGCGTTTGTCCCCGATGTCGAGCCTGCAATCGGCGACTGGCATCCACCAGCCACAACTGGTGCAAAAATCCATGGGCATGTCGTCCGGCTCCTTCAACACCCGAGAGTTCTTCCACGGCGCCACAGCCCACACCGTGCGCCGCATGCCCTGGGTGTTTCAGCTGCTTGCGTTTGCGCTGCCCTTGCTGCTGCTGGCCCTGCTTGGCACGCAGTCCCTGCTTGTCTGGCTGGGTGCTGTGCTGCTGCAGTTTGTAGGCCTGTTGGCCGAACGCTGGGTCTTCTTCGCCCAGGCCCGCCATCCGCAAAACCTGTACTACCAAACCGTGTCTTGAGGCGCGCTGTGGCGGCGTTCGTGCCAACGTCGGACTCTGCGAGTGCCGACCTACGGGAGCCATGAATTTGTAGGTCGGTGGTCGAAGACCCCGACATGGGGCTGCTGAAACCCACCAAAGTTGAATCAGGTTCAGCGCCTATGCTCACAAACGTCGGACTCTGCGAGTGCCGACCTACGGGGAGGATGTCCTCCGTAGGTCGGTGGTCGAAGACCCCGACATGATGCCTTCGCCCAGCCTGCGCCTGTTTGTGGCGGCGGGTGTGCCAACGTCGGATTCTGCGAGTGCCGATCCACGGGGATGATGTCTTTCGTAGGTCGATGGTCGAAGACCCCGACATGGGGCTGCTGAAACCCACCAAAGTTGAATCAGGTTCAGCGCCTATGCTCACAAACGTCGGACTCTGCGAGTGCCGACCTACGGGAGCCATGAATTTGTAGGTCGGTGGTCGAAGACCCCGACATGCTGCCTTCGCCAAGCCCGCGCCTGTTTGTGGCGGCGTGCATGCCAACGTCGGACTCTGCGAGTGCCGACCTACGGGGAAGATGTCTTGCGCAGGTCGGTGGTCGAAGACCCCGACATGCTGCCTTCGCCCAGCCTGCGCCTGTTTGTGGCGGCGGGTGCGCCAACGTGGGACTCTGCGAGTGCTGACCTGCGGGGAGGATGTCTTCGGTCGATAGGAGCTTCAGGTGTTGGACGGCGCTTGAGCGGCCCTTCAGCTGCGGCTGAACCAGAGTGCGGCGGTTTGCAGTCCCAGCACGGTCAGTGTGAGCGATCCCAACAGGTGCAGGGCGGCGGTGCCCAGGGACAGTGCAAAACGCCCTTGCTGCAGCATGCCCACCACCTCGGCCGAGAAGCTGGAAAACGTGGTCAGTGCCCCCAAAAATCCGGTGACCAAGGCCAGCCGCCAGACCGGGTCAAGCTCGGGCAGTTGCTGGAACACCCCCACGCACACGCCCACCAGATAGCCACCGATCAGGTTGGCGGCCAGCGTGCCCCAGGGCAAGAGGCCTGCGCAGGTGGTGCTGGGGTTGAGCCACAGGCCCAATTGCCAGCGCGACAAGGCGCCAACACAAGCACCGATGCAAATGGCGATGACGGTCAGCATGGTGTGGCTTATTTATGGCCGGATCATCAGAAGGGCGGGTCTTCGTCGTCAGCGGTTTCGGCCGCTGTGCCCGACACGGCGGACGAGTTCACCGGTTTGGGAATGGGGTTGGGAAGCGCTGGGTCTGCAGCAGCTGCGCCCAGCTCCATCTCGCCGCCCAAGGCTTCAATCAGGCTGTCGATCAGCGGCCCCAGCAAGCCTGTGGACAGGGCCACATCGGCGTCAAAGCGGTCTTCGTTTTTGTCTGTGCCCGATTCGTCCATGACACCGTCGAGGTACTGCACTTTTTTCAGCTGCAGGGTCTCGGTCAGCACAAAGGCCACGCGGCCGTCCCAGCTGAGCGCCAGCTGGGTGGGCAGCTTGCCTTCCATCACATGCTTGCGCACGTCGTCGTTGGCCAGGTGATGGCGGGTAAAGCGCACGCTGGCCGCGTCTTCGCCGGTGGACTTGAGCACGGTTTCGCGCTCCACGGTCAGGTCGGCCGGCCATTCGTCTTCGGTCGGGGCTAAAAGCCATTGGGTCATGGCGGCTTGGGGCGAGGTCACGGTCTGGATGAGCGACACCGACAAGCCTGCCAGCACGTTCATCAGGGCCGACATGACCTCGTCGGCTTTGCCCTGGCTGCCTGCGTTGAGCACCAAGCGGCGGTTTTCCAAGTCCATCCACACGATCACGCTCGATTGGCGGGCAAATGCCTGGGGCAGCAGAGACAGGAGCACGTCGTCCATCAGGTCGCGCTTTTCCTTTTTGCCGGGTTTGCGGCCGGTGGCTGCTTCGATTTCGGCGATGCGCTCGTCGGCTTTGCGGCGCACCACGTTGCCGGGCACGGCCTTGGACTCGATCATGAGTTTCAAGATCCACTGCCCGGCCACCGATTCGACCAAGGGGCCATGCGCTTCGCCCCGTGGGGGGACCCAGCCAATGGATTTTTCCTGGCTGGCACCACATTCCACAAACTGCACCGGCTCCAAGGCCGCCTGCACATCGGCCAATGAAGGGGCAAAGCCCTCGCCGATGCGGTAAACCATCACATTTTTGAACACAAACAATCCTTACTGCCCAAATGAACAACCCGTCCTTTGGGGACGGGTTGAATCATAGAGGATGAACCTGCCTGCAAGCTCAGAGTTTCATCTGGGTGGGCAGCCAGGTCACGATGCCGGGCACGAAGTAAATCAACAACACAGCGCCGACCATCAGGAAAAACATGGGCATGGACACGCGGGCGATGTAGGGCAGTTGCTTGCCTGTCATGCCTTGCAGCACAAACAGGTTGAAGCCCACGGGCGGCGTGATCTGCGCCATCTCGACCACAAACACGATGAAGATGCCAAACCAGATCGGGTCGATGCCGGCCTTTTGCACGGTGGGCATGAGCACGCCCATGGTCAGCACCACCATGGAGATGCCGTCCAGAAAGCAGCCCAAGATGATGAAAAACACCATCAAGGCCATGATGAGCGCGAAGGGGCTGAGGCCCAGGCCACCGATCCATTCGGCCAGGTGGCGGGGCAGGCCGATATAGCCCATGGACAAGGTCAAAAATGCAGCCCCCGCCAAGATCAGGGCGATCATGCAGTACAGGCGCGTGGCCCCCATCAAGGCATCCTTGAACACGGCCCAACTCATGGAGCCTTGCAGTGCCGACAAGACCAAAGCGCCCACCACGCCCACGGCCGCCGCTTCGGTGGCGGTGGCAAAGCCGGTGTAAATCGAACCCAGCACCGCCGCAATCAGCAAGACCACCGGGATCAGGCTGCTCGATGCCTCCAGTTTTTTCATGAAGCTCATGGGCGCGTCACGCGGTGGAATCTGGTCCGGGTGGCGCAGTGACCAATAAATGATGTAGCCCGAAAACAGCCCAGCCAGCAGCAAGCCGGGCAAAACCCCGGCGATGAAGAGCTGGGCAATCGACACATCGGCCGCTACGCCGTACACGATCATGATGATCGAAGGCGGAATCAAGAGGCCCAGCGTGCCCGAGCCGGACAGCGTGCCAATGACCATGTCTTCGGGGTAGCCGCGTTTTTGCAGCTCGGGCAAGGTCATCTTGCCAATCGTGGCGCAAGTGGCCGCGCTCGAGCCGGACACGGCCGCAAAGATCGCGCAGCCCACCACATTGGTGTGCAGCAAGCGACCGGGCAGGGCCTGCATCCAGGGGGCCAGGCCCTTGAACATGTCCTGGCTCAGGCGGGTGCGAAACAAAATCTCGCCCATCCAGATGAACAGGGGCAGGGCCGTGAGCGTCCAGCTCGAGGCCGAGCCCCAGATGGTGACCGCCATGGCGTCACCCGCGGGTCTGGCAGAAAACATCTGCATGCCTACCCAGGCAACGCCTGAAAGCGTGAGGCCAATCCAGACACCACTGCCCAAAATCAGAAACAAGGTCAGGACCAAGAGCCCTGTGATCATCAAGTCATTCATGGTGGCTCATTCGTTGCGCAGCATCTCGCCGCTTTCAAGAGCGGTACGTTGCCCCCGTATTTCCAGGACCAGTTCATCCACAAAGGCCAGCGCAAAAATCACTGTACCCAGCGCCATGGCCAGCTGCGGTATCCACAAAGGCGTGGCGTCGTTGCCGGTCGAAATGTCGTGGAACTCGATGGATTGCCACACCAGGCGGCAGCTGTAGAAGGCGAACAAACAGGCCAGCAGGCTGGCCAGCGACAGGCTGAACACTTCCATGCCCCGGCGTGCAGACCCCTTGAACAAGCCCAGCACCAAGGTCACACGGATGTGTTCACCGCGCTTCAAGGTGTGGGCCAGCGCCAAAAAGCCCGCCCCGGCCATGAGGTAACCCGCATAGGCATCGGTGCCGGGCACATGCACATGGAGCTGCCGACTCAAGACGGACAACAGCACCATGAACAGCAGGCCGCACATGCACAGCGCCGCCATGGCGGCGGTGCTGGCATAAATGGCGTTGAGCAATCGGCGCATGCGATCAGCGGTTGAACGCGTCGACGATGGCCTTGCCTTCGGCGCCAGACTTCTCAAGCCACTCTTTCATGATGGTGTCACCCACTTTTTTCATGTCGGCTTTGAGTTGTGCTGAAGGTGGCGCCACCGTCATGCCATTGGCCTTGAGGGTTTCCAGTGTGGTGGTGTTGACCTTGCGTGATTCGGTCCAGCCCCGGGTCTCGGCTGCAGCGGCGGCTTTGAGCAAGGCGTCTTGGGTGGGCTTGTCCAGCGCATCAAAGGCTTTCTTGTTGGCGATCACTGCGTTTTTGGGCAGCCAAGCTTGCACGTCGTAGTAGTACTTCAGGTGCTCATACAGCTTGCTGTCCACGCCCGTGGCACCCGAGGTCATGGTGGATTCGACCACGCCTGTGGCCAAGGCCTGCGAGAACTCTGCCGCTTGCACGGTCACAGGTTGGGCACCGACCAGTTCAGCGATTTTGGCGGTGGTGGGGCTGTAGGCGCGCCACTTGATGCCCTTGAGGTCGGCGGCGCTGTTGATCGGTTTTTTGCTGTAAATGCCCTGTGGGGGCCAGGCCACAGAGTACAAGAGCATCATGCCTTGCTCGGCCAGCTTCTTTTCCAGCAGCGGCTTTTGGGCTTTGTAGAGCTTCATGGACTCGTCGTAGCTGTCTGCCAAAAAGGGCAGGCCGTCCGCGCCAAAGGGCTGCCATTCGTTCTGGAAGTTGACCAGCAAAATCTCGCCCAACTGGGCTTGTCCGCCTTGCACGGCACGCTTAATTTCGGGGGCCTTGAACAGGGATGCGTTGGCGTGTACCGTGATCTTCAGCTTACCTGCGGTGGCCTTGTCCACATCGGCAGCAAACTGGGTCATGTTGACCGAGTGGAAGTTGCTGGCCGGGTAAGCGGCGGGCAGGTCCCACTTGGTTTGGGCCGAGACAAAACCGGAAACAGCGAGCAGGCCAGCCAGCAGGCTGAGGTGAAGGGTGCGACGTTGCATGAAAACTCCTGTGAAAGTGGAATGAACGGTCAAACGGGCAGTGCAAGAAAGGTGCCCGCTTTGCGCGCGCATCGGGTGCATCTGGCAGGTGTTCACTGTAGGCAAGATGCTGTCGATTTGTGATCGGTGTTTTCCCTTAATGTCAACAAATTGTTGGCAAATTGTCATCAACGGACATAGACTTTGAGTCCTCATTTGTTTGAACACGCCCCATGCCGCGCAAAAAATCAACCGCTTCGGCCAACGCCAACCACATCGTGTCCTCGGCCCATCTGGTCTCGCCCGACAGCGCCGAGATGAGCGAATTCGAGTTTGGCCTGATCGTGGCGGGCAACGCCTTTCACCGCTGGATCATCCATTGCATGGCCGCAGCCGGGCTGAAGGATTTGACACCGCTGGATGTGCTGGTGCTGCACCACGTCACGCACCGTGCGCGCGACAAGCGCCTGGCCGACATCTGTTTCATCATGAACATCGAAGACACGCATTTGGTCAATTACGCCCTGAAAAAGTTGCAAGGCCTGGGCGTGGTGGTGTCGCAAAAGAATGGCAAAGATGTGACTTATGCGGCGACCGATGAAGGGCGCGGCTATGTGCAGCGCTACCGCGAAATCCGCGAAAGCTGCCTGATTGATGCCCTCAAAGCCGACGACGGTCTGAACCGCGACATTGGCGAGTTGGCCCGATTGCTGCGTGTGCTTTCGGGCATGTATGACCAGGCGGCGCGTGCGGCTGCCTCTTTGTGAATTTGAAGGCTTGATTGACTTATGACTGAATCCCACATCTCACCCGCTGGCAAAAACCGTTGGCAATTTTGGATTGACCGGGGCGGCACCTTCACCGACGTGGTGGGCAAGCGGCCTGACGGCACTTTGGTCACGCACAAGCTGCTGTCTGAAAACCCCGAGCAGTACCGAGACGCGGCCGTGGCGGGCATTCGCCATTTGCTGGGCCTCAAAGCTGGCGAGCCGGTCACACCCGAACAGGTGGAGTGCGTGAAGATGGGTACCACTGTGGCCACCAACGCTCTGCTGGAGCGCAAGGGCGAAGCCACCCTGCTGGTGACCACGCAGGGCTTTGGCGACGCGCTGCGCATCGCCTACCAAAACCGCCCCCGTTTATTTGACAGACAGATTGTGTTGCCCGAGTTGCTCTACAGCGCTGTGGTCGAGGCACAAGAGCGCGTGACGGTGGATGGCGAGGTGTTGCAGCCACTCGACGAAGCGCATTTGCGCACCCAATTGGTGAACAGTTTTGCGCAAGGTGTGCGCTCGGTGGCGGTGGTGTTCATGCACGGCTGGCGGCACACGGCGCACGAGCAGGCCGCAGCGCGGCTGGCGCGAGAAGTGGGCTTCACCCAGGTCAGCACCTCGCACCAGACCAGCCCGATGATGAAGCTGGTCAGCCGGGGCGACACCACGGTGGTCGATGCTTATTTGTCGCCCATCTTGCGCCGCTATGTGGACCAGGTGGCCAGCGAGATGCCGGGTGTGAAACTGATGTTCATGCAGTCTTCGGGCGGCCTCACGGACGCGCAGGTGTTCGCGGGCAAGGATGCGATTTTGAGCGGCCCGGCGGGCGGCATTGTGGGCATGGCCCGCACGGCGCAGTTGGCGGGTCACTACAAGGTGATTGGTTTTGACATGGGGGGCACCTCCACCGATGTGTCGCACTTTGCCGGGCAGTTCGAGCGCGAGTTCGAAACCCAGGTGGCGGGTGTGCGCATGCGTGCGCCCATGATGAGCATCCACACCGTGGCTGCGGGCGGCGGGTCTTTGTTGGCCTATGACGGTGCGCGGTTTCGGGTGGGGCCGCAAAGCGCGGGGGCCAACCCGGGCCCGGCCAGTTACCGCCGTGGCGGGCCGCTGGCTGTGACCGATGCGAACGTGATGGTGGGCAAGGTGCAGCCGAAGTTTTTTCCGTCGGTCTTTGGCCCAGAAGCCAACCAGCCGCTGGACGCTGAAGTGGTGCGGGGGCATTTTGCAAAACTGGCCACGCAAACCGGGCGCGCTGCCGAAGACGTGGCGCACGGTTTCATCCAGATCGCGGTGCAGCAGATGGCCAACGCGATCAAGAAAATCTCGGTGGCACGGGGCTACGACGTGACGCGCTACACCTTGCAGTGCTTTGGCGGCGCGGGCGGGCAGCATGCGTGTCTGGTGGCTGATGCTTTGGGCATGTCGCAGGTGCTGGTGCACCCGCTGGCGGGCGTGCTCTCGGCCTATGGCATGGGCTTGGCCGACCAGAATGTGATGCGCGAGGAATCCATCGAGCGGCGCTTGGATGCCGCCGCCATGCCCTTCATGGCCGAGCGTTTGCAGGCTTTGGGCGAGACCTCGCGCCAAGCCCTGCTGGCGCAAATGGGCGTGGATGCTGGAGGTGCTGACCGAATTGAACTGCGCCAACGCGCGCATTTGCGTTACGAAGGTACCGACTCGGCGCTGGTCGTGCCCTGGGGCGATCAAGCCCAGTTAGTAACCGGGTTTGAGGCGGCGTACCGACAGCGTTTTGCCTTTTTGATGCAGGGCAAGGCCCTGGTGGTTGAGGCGGTGTCGGTCGAGGCGGTGTTGCCCGGCGATGCCCCCGAAGAAGCCGTGCTGGCCGTGCACCCGCAGCGCGATGTGCCGCGCCGCGACACGGTGCAGGTGTATGCCGCCAACGCGCAAGGCGTGGCCGAGTGGCAGGGCGCGGCGCTGGTGGTGCGCGAAGACATGCGCCCCGGCGATGTGATCGATGGCCCCGCCATCATTGCCGAGAAAAACGCGACCACGGTGGTGGAAGCTGGTTGGCAAGCACGATTGACGGCTCTGGACCATTTGCTGCTGGTGCGCGTGCAAGCGCGGGCTGTGCAGCACGCTGCAGGCACGCAGGCCGACCCGGTGCTGCTGGAGGTGTTCAACAACCTGTTCATGAACATCGCCGAGCAGATGGGCTTACAACTGCAAAACACGGCCTACTCGGTCAACATCAAGGAGCGACTGGACTTTTCGTGTGCCTTGTTCAGCTCCGACGGGCATTTGATCGCCAACGCGCCGCACATGCCGGTGCATTTGGGCTCGATGGGCGAGAGCATCCAGACCGTGATCCACGAAAACAAGGGACGCATGCAGCCAGGCGATGTGTTTGTGCTGAACGACCCGTACCACGGCGGCACGCACTTGCCTGACATCACGGTGATCACTCCGGTCTACCTGGACGGTCACACAGACCCTGTGTTTTATGTCGGCTCACGCGGCCACCACGCCGATGTGGGCGGCTTGACGCCGGGCTCCATGCCGCCGTTTTCCACGCGCATCGAAGAAGAGGGCGTGCAGATCAACAACGTCAAACTGGTCGAGGCGGGGCATCTGCGCGAAGCCGAGATGGTGGCGCTGCTGCAAAGTGGCGAATACCCCTCGCGCAACCCGGCGCAGAACATGGCCGATCTGAAGGCGCAAATTGCCGCCAACGAAAAAGGCGTGCAAGAGCTGCGCCGCATGGTGGAGCAGTTTGGCTTGGACGTGGTGCAGGCTTATATGCGCCATGTGCAGGACAACGCCGAAGAATCGGTGCGCCGTGTCATCACGCGCCTCAAAGACGGGACGTTCACTTTCCCCTTGGACAACGGTGCGCAGATCCAAGTGGCGGTGCGCGTCAATGCCGCAGACCGCACGGCCGAGATCGACTTCACTGGCACCAGCGCCCAGCTGCCCAACAACTTCAACGCCCCGCGGGCGGTGTGCATGGCAGCGGTGCTCTACGTGTTCCGCAGTCTGGTGGACGACGACATCCCGTTGAACGCCGGTTGCCTCAAGCCGCTCAAGGTCATCATTCCGCAGGGCTCCATGCTCAACCCCAATCCACCCGCTTCGGTGGTGGCGGGCAATGTGGAAACCTCAACCTGCATCACCAACGCGTTGTTTGGCGCTTTGGGCGTGATGGCGGGCAGCCAGCCGACCATGAACAATTTCACCTTTGGCAATGCGCGGGTGCAGTACTACGAAACGATTTCGGGCGGCAGCGGCGCGGGTGGGCGCTATAACGCGCAAGGCCAGTTGGTGGGTGGTTTTGACGGCACCTCGGTGGTGCAAACCCACATGACCAATTCACGCCTGACCGACCCCGAGGTGTTGGAGTTCCGCTTTCCGGTGCGGCTCGAAAGCTACGCGATACGCCAGGGCTCGGGTGGTGCGGGGCGCTGGCATGGCGGCGACGGCGGGGTGCGGCGCGTGCGCTTTTTGGAGCCGATGACGGCGGGCATTTTGTCCAACGGTCGCATTCATCCTGCCTTTGGCATGGCGGGCGGGCACAGTGGATTGCCGGGCATCAACCGCGTGGTGCGCAGCGACGGCACAGTGCAGGAGCTGGGTCACATTGGCCAGGTCGAGATGCAGGTGGGCGATGTGTTTGAAATCCATACGCCGGGCGGTGGCGGGTTTGGCAAGCCTGAGCGGGGCTGAACCCAACGTCGGGGTCTTCGACCACCGACCTACGAGGGGGTCTGTAGGTCGGCACTCGCAGAGTCCGACAAGTCGCTGCATGACCGGTATCGCCTGCTCAGATGCAGTGACGATTTGACGCAAATGTCGGGGTCTTCGACCACCGACCTGCGAGGGGGTCTGTAGGTCGGCACTCGCAGAGTCCGAGAAGTCACCGCATGACCGGTATCGCCTGTTCAGGCGCAGTGCCGATTCGACGCAAACGTCGGGGTCTTCGACCACCGACCTGCGAGGGGGTCTGTAGGTCGGCACTCGCAGAGTCCGACAATTCGCTGCATGACCGGTATCGCCTGCTCAGGTGCAGTGCCGATTCGACGCTTGCGTGCTCACCCACATGCCTCGTTCAGGCCTTGCCGGTGTGCACACAACCTTCGGGGTCTTTGACCACCGACCTGCGAGGGGGTCCGACATGGCCGAATTCGCCCAAGGCAGCGATGTCAGCGCTTGGGCGGCGTGCTGGCAGGGGCCTGGGCATAGCCTTGGCCTTGCACCTGGACACCTTGCTCAGACAGGCTTGTAGCCTTTTTGGGGCCGATGCCTTTGACGCGTTGCATCACGTCCGGCCAATCGCGAAAGGGGGCTTTTTTGCGCTCACTCATCACCTCGCGGCTCAAGGTGGGGCCAACGCCTTTGAGGCCGTCGAGTTCAATTTCTGTGGCTTTGTTCAAATCAATTGACTGGGCCATGCTGAGTCCTGCAAACGCAAAAGCCAGCCATAGAGTGGCAATTTTTTTCAACATGCTTGTTCTCCTTCAGCAGACTGCGATGTGCAGCCGCTTTATTTTGGGAACTTAAATACGCTAAAAATAGAGAGCAAACCCTTTGTTCAGGAGCAGGGCTGCTTCACAGTTCCTCCACCCTTCTGGGTGGGTAGCTGTCCCAAGCCTGGCAGCCCGGGCAATGCCAAAAGTGCTCTTTGGCCTCAAAGCCGCAAGCGGCGCATCGGTAACGGGCCAATGGCCGTATGGCTTGTTCCAGCGCTTTTTGCACCGGTGCGGGCAAAGGCTGAGGCTGCTGGTTTTGTCCGGTCAACCAGCGTGTGGCGGCCATCAGGGAGGGCTGTTTTTGCAAATGATCCAGGTACAGCTGCTGTGCTTGAGCGGCCCCATCCGGATCATTGGCTTGCAATGTGGTGATGGCTTCGAGCACGTCAATGCAGGGTTGGCGCTGGTAGTGGGCGTTGAGCAGCTTCAGGGCTTCCTGTGTCTGCTGGGCCAATAGTGCCGCCTTGGCCAAGCTGGCTGCGGCCAGAGGGGCGGTGATATCGGCGCGCTCAAACAGGGTCGACAGAGTGTGAAAAGCGGTTTGGGCCTGTCCTTGCGACAGTTGCAACTGTCCGAGCAGGATGCGGGGTCTGGGCGCTGTGGGTGTGTTTTGAATGACTGCCGTCAATATGCCCAGGGCTTTGACCGCATCGCCTTGCTGAACCGCTTCGCGGGCCAGCTCGCACTGGTAATGCGCCATGCGGATGCCAAAGTTGGCTTCGCCCGAGTTTTCCAGCAATCGGGCCACGCTGGTCGCTTCTGGCCATTCGCGTGACCGTTCGTAGATGGCCAGTCGAGCCAGGCGGGCCTGGCCTTCATAGCTGGTGCCTTCGAGCTTGCGCAGGGCTTCTTCGGCGCGGTCGAGCAGACCGGCTTTCAGAAAATCGAGGGCCAGACCGTGCTGGGCGCGTTGTCGGTCGGCATTGTTCAAGTCACCTCTGGAGATCAGGTGTTCGTGCACGCGCACAGCGCGGTCGTATTCGCCCCGGCGGCGAAACAGATTGCCCAAGGCAAAGTGCAGTTCGGAGGTGTCAGGATCGTTTTGAACGGCTTCGATGAAGGCGTCGATGGCCTGGTCCTGCTGTTCATTGAGCAGGTAATTGAGGCCCTTGAAGTAAGCGCGTGGGGCTTGGCGGTTGGCAATGCGCATCTGGCGCAAATCCAGCCGTGAGGCCACCCAGCCCAAGGCAAAGGCGGCTGGCAGGCCCAGCAAAATCCAGGTCAGGTCAAATTCCACGGGGTACCTCGGTGGTGGGCGTCGGGGTGACGATTTGTTGACGCGCTGCCTGGCGATGACGCCACCAGCGCGGCACCATGCCCAGCACGCCAATCACCACCCCGAGGCTGAAGGCCGACAAGACCACCAACACGGTGGGTGCAGCCCAGTAAGTGCCAAAAAAGAAATTCACGCGTGTTTCTTGCTGGTTGTTCAGCGCAAAAGCAAACAGGGTGAAAAAAACAGCTGCTTTCAGTAGCCACTGAAGCAGCCTGAGCAGACGTTTCATGAATGACCTCGGGAAGCTGCAAACATTCTAACGGGGCATGTGTGCTGTGGAGGCTGGCGAAAGGTGCCGCTTTGGTGCTGTGGCCCACGGCGATGGGGGCTGAGCATGCATTCTTCGGGGATTTCAGCCGCCGATTTACAAAATGGTGGAGGATGATGCCGCTTTGGCGGCGGCGGTGCCTGCGTCGACGGCTTCGCGCAAGGCTTTGCCAGGTTTGAAATGGGGGACCCGTTTTTCGGGAATTTGAACGCTCTCACCCGAGCGAGGGTTGCGTCCGACACGAGGTGGGCGACGGTTGATGGAAAAACTTCCAAAGCCGCGAATTTCAATGCGGTGGCCCTTGGCCAAGGCGTCGCTCATGGCATCAAGCACGGTTTTGACCGCCAATTCCGCGTCGCGGTGGGTCAGTTGCGCAAAGCGCGCTGCAAGTTCTTCAACCAGATCGGAGCGGGTCATGTGCGTTGGGCGTTGGGCGTTGAACGTTGAGCGTTGAGCGAATAGGGCAGTTAACCCATGCACTTCGCTCAACGTCAAACGCTCAACGCTTAACAGTCACTTCAGTTGTTGTCCAGCTTGGCACGCAGCAAAGCGCCCAGGCTGGTGGTGCCAGCGTTTTCGCTCTTGGATTGCTGCGACAGGGAAGCCATGGCTTCTTGCTGGTCAGCTTGGTCCTTGGCCTTGATGGACAGCTGGATGTTGCGGGTCTTGCGATCCACGTTCACCACGACAGCGGTCACTTCATCGCCGACTTTGAGCACATGGCTGGCGTCTTCCACGCGGTCACGCGAGATTTCGCTGACACGCAGGTAGCCCACGATGTCTTCACCCAGATCGATTTCAGCGCCCTTGGCATCCACGGTCTTGACCTTGCCTGTGACGGTCTGGCCTTTGTCATTGATGGAGGTGAAGGTGGTGAAAGGATCGGAGTCGAGCTGTTTGATGCCCAAGCTGATGCGCTCGCGGTCCACGTCCACAGCCAAGACCAAAGCCTCGACTTCTTGACCCTTCTTGAATTCGCGCACGGCGTTTTCGCCGGACTCGTTCCAGGACAGGTCAGACAGGTGCACCAGGCCGTCGATACCGGCAGCCAGACCCACGAACACGCCGAAGTCGGTGATCGACTTGATCGGGCCCTTGACGCGGTCACCGCGCTTGGTGTTTTGAGCGAACTCTTGCCATGGGTTGGCACGGCACTGCTTCATGCCCAAGCTGATACGGCGCTTGTCTTCGTCGATCTCGAGGACCATGACTTCAACTTCGTCACCCAATGCAACGATCTTGGAAGGGGCCACATTCTTGTTGGTCCAGTCCATCTCAGACACGTGCACCAGGCCTTCGATGCCGGGTTCGAGTTCCACAAACGCGCCGTAGTCGGCGATGTTGGTGATCTTTCCGAACATGCGGGTGCCCTGTGGGTAGCGGCGGTTGACGCCCATCCATGGGTCGTCGCCCATTTGCTTCAGACCCAAGGACACGCGGTTTTTCTCGGTGTCGAACTTGAGGATCTTGGCAGTGATTTCCTGACCCGCAGTGACCACTTCGGAGGGGTGACGGACACGGCGCCATGCCATGTCGGTGATGTGCAGCAAACCGTCGATGCCGCCCAGGTCCACGAACGCACCGTATTCGGTGATGTTCTTGACCACACCGTGAACGATGGAGCCTTCGCGCAATGTTTCCATCAGCTTGGCGCGCTCTTCGCCCATGGAGGCTTCCACCACAGCGCGGCGTGACAACACGACGTTGTTGCGCTTGCGGTCGAGCTTGATGACCTTGAATTCCAGGGTCTTGTTCTCATAGGGTGACAAGTCTTTGGTGGGACGTGTGTCGACCAAAGAGCCAGGCAAGAAAGCGCGGATGCCATTGACCAACACGGTCAGGCCACCCTTGACTTTGCCGCTGGTCACGCCAGTGACGAACTCGCCGGATTCCAGGGCTTTTTCCAAAGACATCCAGGAAGCCAAACGCTTGGCGGTGTCGCGCGACAAGATGGTGTCGCCGTAACCGTTTTCGATGGAGCCGATGGCCACCGAGACAAAGTCGCCGACCTGGACTTCGACTTCACCCTGGTCGTTCTTGAACTCTTCGAGGGGCACGTAGGACTCGGACTTGAGACCGGCGTTGACCACGACGAAGTTGTGTTCGATGCGCACGACTTCAGCGGTGATGACTTCACCAGGGCGCATTTCGGTACGTTGCAGGGATTCCTCAAAGAGGGCGGCAAAAGATTCAGACATGTGATTTCCTCATCCACAAGGCAGGACTGACGAGCGCGACATGCGTCGTTTCCAGGAGCTGACTGTGGCGATTGGTTTGCGGGGTGAACCGCGGTTGGTTTGTCAAAAACCACCTGGCCAGTGTGCAAGCTGCACGAAGAGAGCCGGGTGGAACTTCAGGTCAGCCTGCGCAGGGCAGGCTGGGTTGGCCGTGTTCGGTCAATTAACTTGGGTTGGTTAACCGAAAACCTGCCGGCTTTGCCACCAGACCATCACCTGTTCCACCGAGGCTTCGATGGTCAAGGACGAGTTGTCCAGTTGCAAGGCATCTTGTGCGGGCTTGAGTGGCGCCACGCTGCGGGATGTGTCCCGTGCGTCGCGCGCTTCCAAGTCAGCGCGAAGAGCGTCGATGTTAGCCGAAAAACCCTTCAAAATCAATTGCTTATGCCGTCTTTCGGCCCTTTGGCCGGCGCTGGCGGTCAAAAACACCTTCAAAGGGGCTTCTGGAAAGATCACCGTGCCCATGTCGCGGCCGTCGGCCAAGAGGCCGGGCAGGCGCTGAAAACTGTGTTGCAGATCGACCAGCGCTTGGCGCACTGCTGGCAAGACAGAGACTTTGGAGGCGTTCATGCCGCCTTGCTCGCTGCGGATCGCGTCGGTCACGTCCACGTTGTTCAGCAGCACCTGCTCGCCTTCAAAGCACACGGGCAGGCACCGGGCCAGCTCGGCAATGGCGGCTTCGTCTGCGGTTTCGAGTGTGAGGCCAGCTTGCAAAGCGGCGTGGGCCGTGACGCGGTAGAGCGCGCCCGAGTCCAGGTAGTGGTAACCCAGCTGCGCGGAGACGCGGCTGGCCAGTGTGCCTTTGCCAGATGCGGTGGGGCCATCGATGCAAATCACCGGAATGTTGTGGGCGGCTGTGTGCGCCACCGAGAACAGGGCCTCAAAGTAGTCTGGGAAGGTCTTGGCCACGCACTTGGGGTCTTCGATGCGCACCGGAACCTGGTCTGCGTTGAACGCCGCCAGCGAGAAGCACATGGCCACGCGGTGGTCGTCGTAGGTGTGGATGCTGGCACGCTGCCACTTGTCCGAAGGCAGTGGGTGGATGGTGATCCAGTCCGGACCTTCTTCCACGGTGGCACCAAGCTTGCGGCTTTCGGTGGCCATGGCCGCAATGCGGTCGGTTTCCTTCACACGCCAGCTGGCGATGTTGCGCAGCGTGGTGGGGCCGTCGGCATACAGCGCCATCACGGCCAAGGTCATGGCCGCGTCGGGGATGTGGTTGCAGTCAAGCGTGATGCCTTTGAGCGGCCACGCACCTCGCTGAATTTCGAGCCAGTTGGGGCCGCTGGTGATCTTGGCACCCATTTGCGCTGCGGCGTCCATGAAGCGGATGTCGCCCTGTATGGAGTCGGCACCGACGCCTTGAATGCGGATGCCGCTGCCTTGGGCGATGGCCCCGAGTGCGATGAAGTAGCTGGCGGACGATGCGTCGGCTTCGACGTGGATGCTGCCTGGCGACTGGTAGCGGCTGCCCGCTGGGATGACAAAGCGCTCCCAGCCCTGACGTTCAACCGCGATGCCGTAGCGGGCCAGCAGGTTGAGCGTGATTTCGATGTAGGGCTTGCTGATGAGTTCGCCCACCACCTCGATGGTGATGGCGCGGTCCTGCGCTGCCAGCGGCAGGGCCATCAGCAGTGCGGTGAGGAACTGGCTGGACACATCGCCGCGTACCGGAATGGGCTTGTCCAGTTGCAGCTTGGGCTGGCCAATGTGCAGCGGCGGGTAGCCCTCGTTGCCCAGGTAGTCGATGGCGCAGCCCAGCTCGCGCAGGGCGTCCACCAGGTCGCCAATGGGCCTCTCGTGCATGCGGGGCACGCCTTTGAGCGTGAAGTCGCCGCCTTGAACGGCCAGCGCAGCGGTGAGCGGGCGCATGGCGGTTCCTGCGTTGCCCATGAAAAATTCAATGGCCTCAGTCGGCCAGGTGCGGCCACCCAGGCCCGTGATCGTCACCGTGGTGCCATCGACCTGAACGCCGCAGCCCAGTTGGCGCAGTGCGGCCAGCATCACGCGGGTGTCGTCCGAGTCCAGCAGGTCGTGGACCACGGTGGTGCCTTGGCACAGTGCCGAGAGCAGCAGTACGCGGTTGGAGATGCTTTTGGAGCCGGGCAGGGTGACGGTGCCGGATGCGCCTTGCAGCGGCGGGAGGTCGAGAAAGGCGGTGGAGAACATGGGGTCAGTCTTCAGAGGCGGTGTTGCAAGCGTTGCCCGCTTGCAGCGTCCAGGCCGAGCGCACGTCGCTGGCCTGTTGAATCAGTTGCTGCAGCGCGGCGGTGTCGCCTTGCGTCAAGGTGTTTTCAAACTTGTCGAGCGCGACGCGAAAGTGCGCCATCTGCGTGAGCACTTCGGCCCGGTTGGCGCTCAGGATGTCGCGCCAGACGGCCGGGTCACTGGCAGCGATGCGCGAAAAATCCCGAAAGCCCGGGCCTGCCATCTCTAAAAACGCAGCGCCTTGCGGCTGCGTGCTGAGTGCATTGACAGACGCAAATGCCAACAAGTGGGGCAAGTGGCTGACGGCCGCAAAAGTGGCGTCATGTGCCTCGGGCGTCATGTGGCTCACATGGCTGCCGATGGCGGTCCAGACCTCGCTCGCCGTTTTGATTTGACGGATGCTGTTTTGTGGCAAGGGCGTGAGGATGGTGCGGCGCGCTTGGTAGAGCGTGCCCTCGGCGTGCTCGATGCCGGCCACCTCTTTGCCCGCAATCGGGTGGGCAGGAACAAAGCCATTGAGGCGTTCGCCCAGTGCGGCACGGGCTGCCGCAATGACGTCGCATTTGGTGGAGCCCACGTCCATCAGCAAGGCGCTGGGCGAGAGGGCGTCTCGCAGCGCAGAAAAGCTACTGTGCATGGCCCCCACGGGCACGGCCAGCAAGACCAAATCGGCATCCAGCACCGCCTCGGCGACGCTGCTGCAGGCTTGGTCGATGACATCCAACTCTACGGCGCGTTGGCGTGTTTTTTCGGAGGCACTGAACCCCGTGATGTGCTGCACCAGGCCCGCTTGGCGCAGCGCGAGCGCAAACGAGCCGCCCATCAGGCCGCAGCCAATCAGGGCCAGGCGTTGGAACTTCACTGTGGGCTCACTCGGGTACAGGGAAAGAACCCAGCACCTTGTAAAACGCGCACAGGCCTTGCAACTCTTGCAAGGCCGCAGCCACATGGGGCTCGCTGATGTGGCCTTGCAGGTCAATGTAGAAGTAATACTCCCACTGGCCGGATTTGGCTGGGCGCGACTCGAAACGTGTCATGGACACGCCATTGTTTTTGAGCGGCACCAGCAAATCGTGCACGGCACCCGGCCGGTTGGGCACCGATACCACAAGGCTGGTGCAGTCTTTGCCCGAGGCGGGTGGTGTGGCCAAGGTTTGTGGCAAAGCGATCACGGCAAAGCGGGTGCGATTGAACGCTTCGTCCTGGATGGCGTGGTGCACGATGTGCAGACCAAACTGGCTGGCTGCGCGTTCGCTGGCCAAAGCTGCCCAGGCTGGGTTGGTGGCCGCCAGACGCGCACCTTCGGCGTTGCTGGACACGGCGCGGCGCTCTACATGCGGCAGGTGTTTGGACAGCCAGCCCTGGCACTGGGCCAGCGCTTGGGGGTGCGCCATCACCACCTCAATACCCGCGTCTGAATTGAGCTGTCGCAGCAAATTGAAGCGCACTTGCAAGCTGACTTCGCCCACCACATGCACGGGCGAGCGCAGGAACAAATCGAGCGAGCGGGCGACCACGCCTTCGGTGGAGTTTTCCATGCCGACCACGCCATACTGGGCTGTGCCCGCAGCGGTGGCGTGAAACACTTCGTCGAAGTTGGCGCAGTAAATCAGGTTGGCGGCGCTGCCAAAAAACTCGATGGCTGCTTGTTCGCAAAAGGTGCCCTGAGGCCCAAGCACTGCCACGCGCTGTGGGGCCTCAAGTGCCAGGCAGGCTGACATGATCTCGCGCCAGATGGAGGCGACGTGTTCGTTTTTGAGCGGCCCGGGGTTGGCTTCGGTGATTTTGTCGATGACTTGGGCCACGCGGTCGGGACGGAAGAAGGGCGAGCCTTCGGCGCGTTTGATCTCGCCCACTTGTTCGGCCACATGGGCGCGTTGGTTCAGCAGGCTCAGCAGCTGTTTGTCCAGCGCGTCGATCTGCACACGCAAGGCGCCCAGGGCGTCCGACTGAATGGGTGGTTGGCTCATGTCCGCAGGTCTTTCAGGGCCGGGTTCAGGCCAGTGTTTTTTCAAATTCACGCATGTAGGCCACCAAAGCCTGCACGCCTTCGATCGGCATGGCGTTGTAAATGCTCGCCCGCATGCCACCGACTGTTTTGTGGCCCTTGAGTTGCAACAAGTTGGCGGCTTTGGCTCCTGCCAAAAAGGCCTCGTTGCGCGACTCGTCGCGCAAGAAGAAAGGCACGTTCATGCGCGATCGGCAGTCTTTGGCGACACGGTTTTCGAACAGGCTGGAGCTGTCGAGAAAGTCGTACAACAGTTGGGCCTTGGCGATGTTGCGCTGCTCCATGGCGGCAATGCCGCCATTTTTTTTCAGCCACTGGAACACCAGCCCGGCGATGTAGATGCTGTAGGTGGGTGGGGTGTTGTACATCGACTGGTTGTCGGCCACCAGTTTGTAGTCAAAGGCGCTGGGGCAATGGGGCAGGGCGTGGCCGATCAGGTCTTCACGCACGATCACTAAGGTCAGGCCTGCTGGGCCCAGATTCTTTTGTGCGCCGCCGAAGGCCAGGCCCACTCGCGACCAGTCTACCGGGCGCGAGGCCACATGCGAGGAAAAGTCCACCACCAGCGGGGCGTCGCAACCCAATGCCTTGAGGTCAGGCAGTTCGTGAAATTCCACGCCGTGGATGGTTTCGTTGCCGCAAATGTGAACATAGCGGGTATGGGCACCGATTTGCCAAGTGGCAGGTGCGGGCAAGGTGGTGAAGCCGTCGGCTTGCGCCGAGGCTGCCACGCGGGCTGGCCCGTACTTGCCCGCTTCCTTGAGCGACTTTTGGCTCCAACTGCCCGTGAGCACAAAGTCCATGGCCCCGCCTTGCGACAGGTTCAGCGGCACGATGGCGTTTTCAGCCAAGCCGCCGCCTTGCATGAACAAAATCTTGAAGTGTGCGGGCACCGCCAGCAACTCGCGCAGGTCTGCTTCGGCTTGCTCGTAAATGCTGATGAACTCTTTGCCGCGATGGCTCATCTCCATCACGCTCATGCCAGAACCATGCCAGTCGAGCATTTCTGCTGCAGCTTGTTGCAACACAGCCTCGGGCATGATGGCCGGACCCGCCGAAAAGTTGAAGGCGCGCCCCATCACTTATTCCGCTGCAGGCGTGCTGTCGTCCGTCGGTGCCTCGGCATCGCCATCGGCGGCATTCGCGTCGTTTTCCACGATGCGTTGCAGGCCCGACAGCTTGGCGCCTTCGTCCAAGCCGATCAGGGTCACGCCTTGTGTGGCGCGGCCCAGCTCGCGGATTTCGGACACGCGGGTGCGCACCAAAACACCGGTGTCGGTGATCAGCATGATTTCGTCGTCGGCGTGCACCAAGGTGGCGGCCACGACTTTGCCGTTGCGCTCGGATTGCTGGATGGCGATCATGCCTTTGGTGCCACGGCCGTGGCGCGTGTATTCGGTGATGTTGGTGCGCTTGCCATAGCCGTTTTCTGTGGCCGTGAGCACGCTTTGGGTTTCGTCTTCCGCCACCAGCATGGCGATCACGCTTTGGGTTTCTTCGATCATCATGCCGCGCACGCCGCGCGCACTGCGGCCCAGGGGGCGCACATCGTTTTCGTCAAAACGCACGGCTTTGCCGCCATCGCTGAACAGCATCACGTCATGCTTGCCGTCAGTCAGCGCTGCGCCGATCAAAAAGTCACCTTCGTCCAGGTTCACTGCAATGATGCCGCCCTTGCGGGGGTTGTTGAACTCGTCGAGCGAAGTCTTTTTGACTGTCCCCATGGACGTGGCCATGAACACGAACTGGTCTTCAGGAAAGGTGCGTGCTTCGCCGGTCAGAGCCAGCACGACGTTGATTTTTTCGCCTTCTTGCAAGGGGAACATGTTGACGATGGGGCGACCGCGTGAGCCGCGTGAACCGGCCGGCACTTCCCAAACCTTGAGCCAATACAACCGCCCCCGGTTGGAGAAGCACAGCAGGTAGTCGTGTGTGTTGGCGATGAAGAGCTGGTCGATCCAGTCGTCTTCTTTGGTGGCGGCGGCTTGTTTGCCACGGCCACCGCGCTTTTGCGATCGGTATTCAGAAAGTGGCTGGCTCTTGATGTAGCCGCTGTGCGAGAGCGTGACCACCATGTCGGTGGGCGTGATCAGATCCTCAGTAGACAGGTCTTGTGCGCTGTGTTCGATTTCGCTGCGACGAGCACCGATCTTGGTCTGGCCAAATTCCTGGCGCACGGTGCCCAGCTCGTCGCCAATGATGGTCGAGACGCGCTCGGGTTTGGCCAGGATGTCCAGCAGGTCTTCGATTACGGCCATCACCTCTTTGTATTCAGCGACGATCTTGTCCTGTTCCAGACCGGTCAGACGTTGCAGACGCATCTGCAAAATTTCTTGCGCCTGCGTTTCGGACAGGCGGTACAGGCCGTCCTGGTTCAGGCCGTATTCACGTTCAAGGCCTTCGGGGCGGTAGTCGTCGGCATTGATGACCGAGCCGTCTTCGCGGGCGCGGGTGAGCATGGTGCGAACCATCTGGCTATCCCAGGCGCGGTTCATCAGCTCAACTTTGGCCACGGGTGGCGTGGGCGCATTGCGGATGATGGCAATGAAGTCGTCGATGTTGGCCAAGGCCACAGCCAGGCCTTCGAGCACGTGACCACGGTCGCGTGCCTTGCGCAACTCGAACACGGTGCGGCGCGTGACGACTTCGCGGCGGTGCTGCAAGAAGACCTGGATCAGGTCTTTCAGGTTGCACAGCTTGGGCTGGCCGTCGATCAGTGCCACCATGTTCATGCCGAAGGTGTCCTGCAACTGGGTCTGCTTGTACAAGTTGTTGAGCACCACCTCGGGCACTTCGCCACGCTTGAGCTCGATCACCACCCGCATGCCGGACTTGTCGGACTCGTCCTGGATGTGGCTGATGCCTTCTATCTTCTTCTCATGAACCAGCTCGGCTATGCGTTCCAGCAGTGTCTTTTTATTCACCTGGTAGGGCAGTTCGTCCACGATGATGGATTGGCGCTGGCCCTTGTCGATGTCTTCAAAGTGGCACTTTGCGCGCATGACCACGCGACCCCGGCCCGTGCGGTAGCCGTCCTTGACTCCGGTGATGCCGTAGATGATGCCGGCGGTCGGGAAGTCCGGTGCCGGAATGATTTCCATCAGCTCGTCGATGGAAGCTTCCGGGTTGCGAAGCAAATGCAGACAGGCATCCACCACTTCATTGAGGTTATGCGGCGGGATGTTGGTGGCCATGCCCACGGCAATACCGCCTGAGCCGTTGATCAGCAAGTTGGGCAGGCGTGAGGGCAGTACCAGCGGTTCTTTTTCTGAACCATCGTAATTGGGGCCGAAGTCGACGGTTTCCTTGTCGATGTCACCCAGCATTTCGTGGGCGATCTTGGCCAGGCGGATTTCGGTGTAACGCATGGCCGCAGCGTTGTCACCGTCCACCGAACCGAAGTTGCCCTGACCATCGACCAGCATGTGGCGCATCGAGAAATCTTGCGCCATCCGCACGATGGTGTCGTACACAGACTGGTCGCCGTGCGGGTGGTATTTGCCGATCACGTCACCCACGATACGGGCCGACTTTTTATAAGGACGGTTCCAGTCGTTGTTCAGCTCGTGCATGGCGAACAAGGCACGGCGGTGAACTGGCTTCAAACCGTCACGCGCGTCTGGCAGGGCACGACCCACAATCACGCTCATGGCGTAATCGAGGTAGCTGCGCCGCATTTCCTCTTCCAGACTGATGGGCAGTGTTTCTTTGGCGAACTGTGTCATATATTCAGAGGAAGGAAATAGGAGCGCGATGTAAAGCTGTGATTTTAGGTGCAAGCGTGTGTCGCATGCATGCAACAATTTTCATTCGTTCCAAGGTGGCTTTGGCAGGTATGTGCAGCATTTCACGATTCAGTGTCTTGTCTATGGCACAATATTTAGT
Organism: Limnohabitans planktonicus II-D5; assembly: GCF_001270065.2. Classification (GTDB taxonomy): domain Bacteria; phylum Pseudomonadota; class Gammaproteobacteria; order Burkholderiales; family Burkholderiaceae_C; genus Limnohabitans_A; species Limnohabitans_A planktonicus. The sequence continues at coordinate 53,004 of NZ_LFYT02000018.1, read as the reverse complement.
AACGAATCGGGTGAAGGTCATCTGGTCCGTCTTTTTTCGCAGCGAGTCTGCGGCTTTATCCCTCAAGAGGAAGAACATGAAAAAACTCAGCAAAGTGGCAATGTTGTTGGCCTCCGCAGCTCTCGCAACCGCTGCCAGCGCTCAAACCGTTGACAACTGGCGCAATGGCTCTGGCGAACTGGTCTGGAAAAACGGCACCCAAGAGCTGTGCTGGCGCGATGCCAACTGGACACCTGCAACTGCAGCTGCCGGTTGTGATGGCGCTATCGTGGCCCCTAAGGCTGCTGCTCCTGCTCCTGCTCCTGCAGCACCTGCCGCCGCAGCTCCAGCTCCTAAAGCCGCAGCCCCCGCAGCAGCTGCTCCTGCACCAGCCGCCGCCACTAAAGTCACCTATGCTGCTGACGCATTCTTTGACTTCGACAAGTCGGTCCTGAAAGCTGAAGGCAAAGCCAAGCTGGACGACCTGGTCGGCAAAGTCAAGGGCATCAACCTGGAAGTCATCATTGCTGTGGGTCACACCGACTCCGTGGGTGCTGATGGTTACAACCAGAAGCTGTCCGTCAAGCGTTCCGACGCTGTGAAGGCCTATTTGGTGTCCAAGGGCATCGAAAAGAACCGCGTTTACACCGAAGGCAAAGGCGAGAAGCAGCCAGTGGCTGACAACAAGACTTCTGCTGGCCGTTCCAAGAACCGCCGCGTGGAAATCGAAGTTGTGGGCACACGCCCTAACTGATCCATTGCCATGATCACGAAAAGCCCCAGCGATGGGGCTTTTTTTCGTCCTTGTTTTTGGTTTTCTCGCCTGTTGACCGACAATCCTGTCCATGAATGTCTCCTCAACTCCCGCCCCTAACGTCGATCCGGCCGAACTGGCCAAGTTTTCTGACCTGGCCCACCGCTGGTGGGATCCTGAAAGCGAATTTCGCCCCCTGCACCAGATCAACCCCTTGCGACTGGAGTGGATTCATGGCTTGGTCCCGCTTACCGGCTTGAGCGTGGTCGATGTGGGCTGCGGCGGCGGCATTTTGGCTGATGCGATGGCGCGCAAAGGTGCCAAGGTGCTGGGCATTGACTTGGCCACCAAATCCCTCAAAGTTGCTCAGCTGCATGCACTGGAGGCCGGTACCGAAGGCGTTCAATACCGCGAAGTGAGTGCCGAAAGCCTGGCCGTAGAACAGCCTGGGCAATTTGATGTGGTCACCTGCATGGAGATGTTGGAGCATGTGCCAGACCCTGCCTCGGTGGTCAAAGCCTGTGCCCAAATGGTCAAACCCGGCGGTTGGGTCTTCTTCTCGACGCTCAACCGCAACCCCAAGTCATTCCTTTTCGCGATCGTCGGGGCTGAATACATTTTGAACCTGTTGCCTAAAGGCACGCACGAATTTGCCCGACTGATCAAGCCCAGCGAGTTGACAGCCTGGGCGCGCGAAGCCGGACTGGACGCCCAAGGCTTCAAGGGCATGGAATACAACCCCTTCACCAAGCGGTATTGGCTCAGCCAGGACACCAGCGTGAACTATTTGCTCGCCTGCCGGAAAGCCTGAACATGTTTCAACATGCACAAGCCGTTTTGTTTGACCTGGACGGCACCTTGATTGACAGCGCCCCGGATTTGGGTGCAGCGGTGGACAAAATGCGGGTCGACCGTGGCTTGCCCTCTTTGCCCCTGGAGCATTACCGCCACATGGCCGGAGCTGGTGCCCGGGGCATGCTGGGCATCGCCTTTGAGATGACACCCGAGCACCCCGACTTCGAGGCCATGAAAGAAGAGTTTTTCGTCAACTACGAAAACTGCATGACCGAACGCACCCGCATCTTCGATGGCGTGGTGGACATGATCGAGCGCCTGGTGGCACTGGGCCTGCCATGGGGCGTGGTGACCAACAAATCCAGCCGATTCACCGATCCGCTCACCTCGGCCATGCCCTTGTTCGCCACGGCCGGGACCATCGTCAGCGGCAACACCACCCCGCACGCCAAACCACACCCCGAACCCCTTTTCGAGGCCGCACGACGTTTGGCCATCGACCCGGCCCGGTGCGTGTATGTCGGAGACGATGAGCGTGACATCGTCGCGGGTCTGGCCGCCGGCATGGGCACTGTGGCCGCCACCTACGGTTATTTAGGCCAGCAGACCGATATTTCGCGCTGGAATGCCCATTTGCACATTGATTCTCCGACAGAGCTCTTGAAATTCCTGCAAAGCGCCTAAAATAGTCCACTCAGGGGCTGCACTGGTTTCGACATGGGTTCGGACGCGTGGCAGGGCATGTCGAGGTTCTGATCCTCGTTAATCTTCGGAAAAAAAACTAACTGCAAACGACGAACGTTTCGCACTCGCCGCTTAATCCGGTGAGCCTTGCAACAGTTGGCCGATAGGCTGGGTCAGGGTGATGAGGGTGTTAAAGCCCTCAAAGTCCTGGCTGCAAGGTAAAACATATGGGCTGGCATCACCTCGGGTACCTTGGGGTGGTGTGAGAAAAAAGGGTGCTGGCTGGGTGTTCAGCGTGTCGCTGCGCGGTTCATTTGGCGAGACTCAAATCAGACGACTACACATGTAGAACTGTACGAAAAAGACTTATGGACGGGGGTTCAAATCCCCCCAGCTCCACCATATGCAAATCCAAGGGCGTTTACTGGCATCCAGTAAACGCCCTTTTTCATTGGGAAATCAAGGGTTTGCAGTCCGGTGACGTTCGTTATGGTGCATTGACTGCAAGCCGGTTTGTGGGGCGCATGCCGGGGCATTGAAGTCGTTTGCGGCGGTTCCCTGCATTTGCGACCGATCGACCGCAGTGAGATCTTCCTGTTCATCGAATTTTCTTGGCCTGGACACATTCCGGGGCAAGTGCTCCCATGCACAATCGGGGCATGAGCGACACGAATCCCGACACTTCCACCCCCTCTTCCTCAACCAAACCTGCCTTGTTGCTGGTCGATGGCTCCAGCTATTTATACCGCGCCTTCCACGCCATGCCCGACCTGCGGGCCGTGCCGGGCGACCCGAGCAGCCCCGCCACTGGGGCGATTCGCGGCATGATCAACATGATGGAGCGGCTGCGCAAGGACGTGCCTGCTGTTTATGCCGCCTGCGTGTTCGACGCAAAAGGCCCCACTTTCCGTGACGAGCTGTACCCCGCCTACAAAGCCAATCGCAGCCCCATGCCCGACGACTTGCGCTCGCAGATCGAGCCGATCCATGAGCTGGTTCGCCTGATGGGCTGGACGGTGCTTGACGTGCCCGGCGTGGAGGCCGACGACGTGATCGCCACCCTGGCCCATGTGGCCGCGCAGCAAGGTATCGAGGTCACGGTGTCGAGCGGCGACAAGGACCTGAGCCAGTTGGTCAATGAGCACATCACCATCATCGACACGATGAACGGCAAGGTGCGCGACGTGGCGGGCGTGACTGCAGAGTTTGGCGTGCCGCCTTCGCTGATGATCGACTACCAGACCTTGGTGGGCGACACGGTGGACAACGTGCCCGGCGTGGCCAAGGTGGGCCCCAAGACGGCGGCCAAGTGGCTGATGGAATACGGATCGCTTGACAACCTGATGGCGCATGCCCACGACATCAAAGGTGTGGCGGGCGAGAACCTGCGCCAGGCTGTGGACTGGCTGCCAAAAGGCCGCGCCTTGGTGTCCATGAAAACCGATTGCGACCTGAACGGCTGGGTGCCAGATCTGCCCTCATTGGCCAGCTTGCATCTGCACGCGCCTGACAAAGAAAAGTTGTTGAATTTCTACCAGACCTATGGCTTCAAGGGCCTGGTGCAGTCGCTGGGCGGGGCCATGCCATCGCCTGTGGCCAAGGCAAAAGCGGCCAAACCCAAAGACACAGGCATGGGGGATTTGTTTGGATCGGCACCTGACGAGGAGCCTGCAGCTGCCCCTGTGCTCGACACCGCAGCGAGCTCGGTGCAAGGCGAGCTGCAATACGACACCGTCCTCGACTGGGCCGCGTTCTACACTTGGCTGGCCCGCATCGAACAAGCCCCGCTCACTGCCATCGACACCGAAACCACCTCTTTGGACGCCATGCGCGCCGAAATCGTGGGCATTTCGCTCAGCGTCACGCCCGGCGAGGCGGCCTACATCCCGTTGGCCCACAACGGTCCGGCTGCGCCCGAGCAGCTGCCTTTGGCCGAAGTGCTGGCCAAGCTCAAGCCCTGGCTGGAAAACCCGGCCCGCCACAAGCTGGGCCAGAACATCAAATACGACCGCCATGTGTTCGCCAACCATGGCATCGAGGTGCAGGGCTACGCCCACGACACCATGCTGGAGAGCTATGTGCTCGAGGTGCACAAGCCGCATGGCCTCTCCAGCCTGGCCGAGCGCCATGTGGGCCGCAAGGGCGTGACCTATGAAGACCTGTGCGGCAAAGGTGCCCACCAGATCCCGTTTGCGCAGGTGGAAGTGGACAAGGCGGCGCACTATTCGTGCGAAGACTCGGACCAGTGCCTGGACGTGCACTTGGCGCTGTGGCCGCAGATCGAGGCGCACGCGGGGCTCAAGTACGTTTACGAGCTGGAGATCGCTACCAGCGAATCTCTTTACCGCATCGAGCGCAACGGGGTGCTGATCGATGCGCCCACGCTGGCCGCACAAAGCCAGGCGTTGGGCGAGCGCATCGTGCAGCTCGAAACCGAGGCCTACGAGATCGCCGGGCAGCCCTTCAACCTGTCCAGCCCCAAGCAGCTGGGCGAGATCTTTTTTGACAAGCTGGGCCTGCCCGTCATCAAGAAAACCGCCACGGGCGCGCGCAGCACCGACGAAGAGGTGCTCGAAAAACTGGCCGAAGACTACCCGCTGCCCGCCCGCATCCTGGAGCACCGCAGCCTGGCCAAGCTAAAAGGCACTTACACCGACAAGCTGGCGCAATTGGCCTTGCCGCGCACGGGCCGTGTGCACACGAATTACGCCCAAGCGGTGGCCGTCACGGGCCGTCTGTCGAGCAACGAGCCGAACCTGCAAAACATCCCGGTGCGCACCGCAGAGGGCCGCAAGGTGCGCGAGGCCTTTGTGGCCCCTGCAGGCTGCGTGATTGCGAGCGCCGATTACAGCCAGATCGAGCTGCGCATCATGGCGCACCTGAGCGACGACCCGGCTTTGCTCAAGGCCTTTCATGAAGGGCTGGACGTGCACAAGGCCACGGCCGCCGAGGTGTTTGGCGCAACGCCCGACACGGTGAGCAGCGAGCAGCGCCGTTACGCCAAGACCATCAACTTTGGCCTGATTTACGGCATGAGTGCGTTTGGTTTGGCCAAGGCGCTCACCATCGACAACACGGCCGCCAAGAACTACATCACTCGCTACTTCGAGCGTTTTGCCGGGGTCAAGCACTACATGGACGCCACCCGTGAACAGGCCAAGGCGCTGGGTTATGTGGAGACCGTGTTTGGCCGCCGCCTGATGCTGCCCGAGATCAACAGCCCCAACGGCCCGCGCCGCGCCGGGGCCGAGCGCGCCGCCATCAACGCACCCATGCAGGGCACAGCGGCTGACCTGATCAAGCTGAGCATGGTGGCGGTGCAAAAAGCGCTCGACGAACAAGGCAAGACCACCAAGGTCATCATGCAGGTGCACGACGAATTGGTGTTTGAAGTGCCCGAGGCCGAGGTGGAATGGGTGCGCACCGAAGTCCCGCGCATCATGGCGGGTGTGGCCGATTTGAAAGTGCCGCTGTTGGCCGAAGTGGGTTTTGGGCCGAATTGGGAGAAGGCGCATTGAGGGGCGTTGCGACGCAGCAGATGCTCGGATCTGCCGGCATTTTGCAGGTCGGAGGCTTAGCCCCGACACTGCGCGCAGTCAGCATCCATGCCACCTGCACATGGAAAGCCTTCTTTTGTCGGCTGTTCCATGTGTTTTATGCGGCCTCAGTCAAGCCTATTGATCCGGCACACTGAAGGTTGAAATGCGTGAGACATGTCATCTCGCAGGTCGGCACCCGCAGAGTCCGACGTTATTGGTTTCGGCACAGGCCCATGTCGGAGTCTTTGACCGCCGACCTACAACAGCTTTGCGCATTGAAAACTTCACAGGGCCGAATCAATAGTGAATTTCTGGCGTGACGTATTTCTGAAGTCTCCCCTGACGATCCATCAGTCCACGATAAAGAGTGTGGCTCCGACCTCTGTGTAGGACCGATGGGGTTCGGCATGGTCGGCAACTTGGTAACTCATGCCCGGGACAAGCTTGAAAACACGGCCATCTTCAAGTTCGGTGTGAAGCTCGCCGTTCATGCACAAAAGGATATGGCCTTTTGTGCACCAATGATCTGCCAGATAACCTGGTGTGTATTCGACCATGCGGACGCGGACGTCGCCAAAGACTTGCGTGCACCAATAGGCGGTGCCGCGTTCACCTGGATGCTCGGTACGGGCAATATTCGACCAATCAGTCGTCCCGAACGGTATGGCATTCATTTGCATGCAGGGTCCTTGCAAGTGGGTTGACGTTTGTCCTTAATTTTAGGGGCGCAGGCGATGACAGCTGAATTTATTGATTCGGCACTGTGAAGTTTTCAATGCTTAAAGATGTTGTAGCTCGGCGGTCGAAGACCCCGACATGGGCCTGTGCCCAAACCCATCGTGTCGGACTCTGCGAGTACCGACCTACCCGATGACATTTCTCACACATTTCAAACTTCAGCGTGCCGGATCAATAGTCACTGCTGTAACTTCAATTGCTTCAGCAGGTGGGGCATGGCTTCATTCAGAAACGCGGGCATGGTGGGGACGAGTGTTCGGTGGTGTGTCTGACGCGGGGTGTCTGCAGCGGGTGTTTGACCGTCAAGGCGGGCTGAGCCACTGTACCGCCATCTCGGTCAGAAGGGCCAGGGTGGCTTGCTGGGTGAGGGTGCTCGGGCGTTGTGCGCTGATGGCAGTAGTCAGTTGGATGTGCAGGGCCGGTTGCTTCAACGGCCGCACCGAAAACGCCGAAGGCCGCACCGAGCGCATGACGGCGTTGCGCGGCAAGATGGCGTAGCCCGCGCCGTCGGCCACCAGGTCGAGGATTGCGCTCACGCCGTCGATCTCCAGCGCAATGAGGGGGCGGCAGCCGATGGCGGCCATCTCAGACTCCACATGCATGCGGATGGCGTTCGGGCGGGTGGGGATGACCAAGTGCAGGGCGGCGACTTCTTGCAGGCCGATGGCGGGCGGGGGCGGGTCTTCTTGCAAGCCGGGCGGGCGCGGTTGTACCAGCAGCAATTCCTCTTGCACCAGCGGGGTGTGCTCGATGCCAGGCATGGGGCTGGGGTTGTAGAGCACGGCGATGTCCAGGCGGCCGTTTTGCAGGTTTTCCTGCATGGCGCTGGACAGGCCTTCGCTGATGGACAGCTGGGCCTCGGGCATCTTGGCGCGAAAGGCCCGGGTGAGTGGCACCGTCAGCACCCGCGCCACGCTGGGCGGCAGGCCTAAAGCGACTCGGCCTGTGAGGCCCGTGCGCACCCGGCCCAGTTCTTCCCGTGCCCGCTCGACCTGGTGCAGGATGCCCAGGCCGTGCTCCAGCAGCAGCAGCCCGGCCTGGGTGGGGGTGGCGCCACGCCCGTTGCGCACCAGCAGGTTTTGCCGCAGCTCGACTTCGAGCAGGCGCACCTGTCGGCTGAGCGCCGGTTGGGCGATGTTCAGTGCCTGGGCGGCCCTGGTGAAGCTGCCCAGTTCGGCCACACGCACAAAGTATTCGAGCTGTTTGAGGTCCATGGGGGGTGTTTGGTTAGGCTGATTTTGTCATACCTACAGCTCAGTTATGCTAATTTGTTCTATCTGGTAGATGGTGATGGGCCTTTGTCGGGGCAGGGTGTGCCTGCACAATGTAGGCTTCAAAACTGAAGCATCTCTTTTGCAGGTCGGTGGCTTTAGCCTCGACACAGTGCACCGGTGAAGCCTGTCGGGGCTAAAGCCACCGACCTACAAATTGCACCATGGCATGCCAAGTGCTCTGGTGATGCATGTCGGGGCTAAAACCTCTGACCGACCAAAGACATATTGGGGCACCCAGTGTCCCCATTCGATCCAGCGACCCATGCCATCCGCGAGAAGAAAAAATGAGCCAAACGAACCCCTTGATCATTGACGTGCACGGCCACTACACCACCGCCCCCAAGGCACTGGAAGACTGGCGCAACAAGCAGATTGCGGGCATCAAAGACCCCAGCGTCAGCCCCAAAGTCTCCGAGCTGAAAATCAGCGATGACGAATTGCGCGAGACCATCGAGACCAACCAGCTGGCCAAGATGAAAGAGCGCGGCTCGGACATCACCATCTTCAGCCCCCGAGCCAGCTTCATGGCGCACCACATTGGCGACTTCAATGTGTCGTCTACTTGGGCCGCGATTTGCAACGAGCTGTGCTACCGCGTGGCGCAACTCTTCCCCGACCACTTTGTGCCTGCGGCCATGCTGCCCCAGTCACCCGGCGTGGACCCGGCCACTTGCATCCCCGAGCTGGTCAAGTGCGTCGAGCAATACGGCAACGTGGGCATCAACCTCAACCCCGATCCGTCGGGCGGCCACTGGACATCGCCCCCCTTGAGCGACAAAGCCTGGTACCCCATCTACGAAAAAATGGTGGAGTACGACATCCCCGCCATGATCCATGTGAGCACCAGCTGCAACAGCTGCTTTCACACCACTGGCGCGCATTACCTGAATGCTGACACCACCGCTTTCATGCAGTGCCTGACCTCTGACCTTTTCAAGGATTTCCCGACGCTGAAGTTTTTGATTCCGCACGGCGGCGGCGCGGTGCCTTACCACTGGGGCCGTTTCCGTGGCTTGGCGCAAGAACTCAAAAAGCCTTTGCTGTCCGAGCACCTGCTCAACAACATCTTCTTTGACACCTGCGTGTACCACCAGCCGGGGATTGACCTTCTGACCAAAGTGATACCGGTCAAGAACATCTTGTTCGCGTCCGAGATGATCGGCGCGGTGCGCGGCATCGACCCCGAGACCGGTCACTACTTTGATGACACCAAGCGCTATGTGCAAGCCACGGCCAACCTGAACGACGAAGAGCGTTACATGGTTTATGAGGGCAATGCGCGTCGCGTGTTCAAGCGGCTGGACGACCAGTTGACGGCCAAAGGCCTGTAATGGGTGATGTTTGTTGAACGGTGTTGTGGGAGCATGCCTGCAAGCGATGGCTTGTGCTGCATGAATCACCAGCAGGCTGGCTCCTACAAAAAGCCCCTTTGAATTGAATCAGGAGAAAACCATGTACGAACTCGGCGTTGTTTACCGCAACATCACCCGCACGGACCGCGCAACCGCTGACGGCCTGGGCGCACTCGGCTCAGCCACGGTGCACGAGGCCATGGGTCGTGTCGGCCTCATGAAGCCTTACATGCGCCCCATCTACCCCGGCGCTCAAGTCTCGGGCACGGCCGTCACCGTGCTGCTGCATCCGGGTGACAACTGGATGATGCATGTGGTGGCCGAGCAGATTCAGCCCGGCGACATCGTGGTCGCAGCCATCACGGCCGATTGCACCGACGGCTACTTTGGCGACCTGTTGGCCACATCGTTTCAGGCCCGAGGCGCACGCGCTTTGATCATCGATGCCGGTGTTCGCGATGTGAAAGAACTGCAAAAAATGAACTTCCCGGTTTGGAGCAAAGCCATCAGCAGCAAGGGCTGCATCAAGGCCACCATCGGTTCGGTCAACATCCCGGTGGTGTGCGCCGGCATGATCGTCCACCCTGGTGACGTGATCGTGGCCGACGACGATGGTGTGGTGTGTGTGCCGCAGGCACTGGCCGCCAAAACGGTGGCTGCCGCGCAAGCGCGTGAAGCCAACGAAGGCGAAAAACGCGCCAAGCTGGCCTCGGGCGTGCTGGGCCTGGACATGTACAAGATGCGCGAGCCCTTGGCGGCGGCGGGCCTGAAATACATTGACTGATTTACTTGCAGGTCGGCGGCTTCAGCCCCGACAAGGACCTTGGGTACGCAGTGTCGGACTTGAAGGTGCCGACCTGCTAAAGACCGATTCCTGTAGGTCGGCGGCTTCAGCCTCGACAAGGACCTTGGGTACGCTGCGTCGGACCTGAAGGTACCGACCTGCAAAAGACCGATTCCTGTAGGTCGGCGGCTTCAGCCCCGACAAGGACCTTGGGTACGCAGTGTCGGACCTGAAGGTACCGACCTACAAAAGACATTTGAAAGGCGTTCGAGATGAGCAAAACCATGGATAAACCCACGTCGGGTGACTTCACCAAAACCGCAGGCTGGATGGACTGGTACACCGGCCCGTCCAAGCCGCGATTCCAATTGCCCGCAGGCGCGGTCGATGCGCATTGCCACGTGTTTGGCCCGGGCACTGAATTTCCCTACGCCCCCGAGCGCAAATACACACCGTGCGATGCCAGCAAGCACCAGCTGTATGCGCTGCGTGACCACCTGGGCTTTGCGCGCAATGTGGTGGTGCAGGCCACCTGCCACGGCGCAGACAACCGAGCCCTGGTCGATGCCTTGGTCAACTCGGGCGGCATGGCGCGAGGCGTGGCCACCGTCAAGCGCAGCGTGACCGACCAGGAAATCCAGGCCATGCACGACGCCGGTGTGCGCGGTGTGCGTTTCAACTTCGTCAAGCGTTTGGTGGACTTCACGCCCAAGGACGAGCTGATGGAGATCGCGGGCCGCATCCAAAAATGGGGCTGGCATGTGGTTATCTACTTTGAGGCGGTCGACTTGCCCGAGCTGTGGGACTTTTTCACCGCGCTGCCGACCACCGTGGTGGTGGACCACATGGGCCGCCCTGATGTGTCGCTGCCCGTGGACGGCCCGCAGTTTGCGCTGTTCCAGAAGTTCATGCGCGAGCACAGCAATGTGTGGAGCAAAGTGTCTTGCCCCGAGCGTTTGTCGGTGACTGGCCCCAAGGCCTTGAGCGGTGAACAGAACGCATACCAAGACGTGATCCCGTTTGCCCAGCGCATCGTGCAAGAGTTCCCCGATCGCGTCCTGTGGGGCACCGACTGGCCACACCCCAACCTGAAAGACCACATGCCCGACGACGGTCTGCTGGTTGATTTCATCCCGCACATCGCACCGACCGCCGAGTTGCAAAAGAAGCTGTTGGTGGACAACCCGATGCGGCTGTACTGGCCTGAAGAGGGTTGAGTGTTCAGCGTTGAGCGTTTAGCGTGAAAATCAAAGATCCGCTGAATTCCCAACGCCCAACGCCCAACGCCCAACGCCCAACGCCCAACCTAAAGCGCTCAACGAAATACCACCATGGCTCTAGATAAACCCTACAAAGACGTGCCCGGCACCATCATTTTTGACGCCGAGCAATCGCGCAAAGGTTACTGGCTCAACCAGTTTTGCATGTCGCTCATGAAGGCTGAAAACCGTGAGCGGTTCAAGGCCGACGAGCGTGCTTATCTGGACGAGTGGCAGATGACCGAAGAGCAAAAGCAGGCCGTGCTGGCGCGAGACCTGAACTGGTGCATGCGCACGGGCGGCAACATCTACTTTCTGGCCAAGATCGGTGCGACCGACGGCAAGAGCTTCCAGCAAATGGCGGGCTCGATGACCGGCATGACCGAAGAGGAATACCGCAACATGATGATCGCAGGCGGGCGCAGCATCGAGGGCAACCGCTACATCGGCGAAAACGGCAGCGCCCAAGTCCAAAACCAGCCCCAAGGCGCAGCCGGGCAACAGTCCAGCGCAGCGGGCCAAAAGCCTTAATGGGGTCTGACCCCAATTAATCAAATTGGGGTCAGATCCCAATTCTTTTGAGAGAACAAGACATGGCCAAAATCACCGCATCCGTCTACACCTCGCATGTTCCCGCCATTGGCGCGGCCATGGACCTGGGCAAGACGCAGGAAGACTATTGGAAGCCCGTGTTCGCGGGCTACGACTTCTCCAAGCAATGGATGAAGGACAACAAACCGGACGTGATTTTTCTGGTGTTCAATGACCACGCCACGGCTTTCAGCTCCGACCTGATTCCGACCTTCGCCATTGGCACCGCAGCCGAGTACCAGCCCGCCGACGAAGGCTGGGGGCCTCGGCCGGTGCCTGTGGTGAAAGGCCACCCTGAATTGGCCTCGCACATCGCGCAGTCGGTCATTCAGCAAGACTTTGACCTGACCATCGTCAACAAGATGGACGTGGACCACGGCCTGACGGTGCCCCTGTCGCTGATGTGTGGCCCGCTGGACCCGGTCAAAGACGCCTGGCCTTGCCCGGTGATCCCTTTCGCTGTGAACGTGGTGCAGTACCCCGTGCCCAGCGGTCAGCGCTGCTTCAACTTGGGGCAAGCGATTCGCAAAGCGGTGGAGAGTTACGACGAAGACCTGAACGTACACATCTGGGGCACAGGCGGCATGAGCCACCAGCTGCAGGGCGCGCGTGCGGGCCTGATCAACCGCGAGTGGGACAACGCCTGGCTCGACCAGTTGATCAACGACCCTGCTGCCTGCGCGGCCACGCCACACATCAACTACGTGCGCGAAGCGGGCAGCGAAGGCATCGAGCTGGTCATGTGGCTGATCGCCCGTGGTGCGATGAGCGACATCGAGGGCGGCCAGGCCACTGGTCCTGCGCCCAAGTTGCGTCACCGCTTCTACCATGTGCCTGCCAGCAACACGGCGGTGGGGCATGTGATTTTGGAAAATTCTTGAAGCATTTGAAGGTCAATTGAGTGATTTTTATCCTTGCATTTTGATATTTGATGTAACAAAATACAATGATGATTGATCGCCTATTTAACCGTGAATTGCAAGATCGCTTGGACTATTCGCCCGGTGTGGTCTTGCTGGGTGCGCGACAGGTGGGTAAATCCACTTTGGCACGAGCGTGTGCTGAGCTTATATCGGATGCGGTTTTTTTGGATTTGGAATTGCCCGAAGACCGGGCCAAGCTGGACCAGGCGAGTGCATTTTTTGCAGCGAACCGAAGCCGCTTGGTCGTGCTTGACGAAGTGCAAACCATGCCAGCTTTGTTTGTACAGCTTCGCCCCGAAATCGATGCTGACCGCAGGCCGGGACGCTTTTTGCTCTTGGGTTCGGCCAGCGGCGCGTTGTTGCGGCAGTCGGCAGAATCGTTGGCGGGGCGGGTGAGCTATTTCGAATTGCCGCCATTGTTGTGGAACGAAGTACAAACCGTTGCAGCCAGCCAAGACGCCACACAGCAGTTGTTGGCCCTGCAAGCGCATTGGCAGCGTGGCGGCATGCCCTTGAGCACAATGGCCAAAACCGATGCGCAATCACTGCGCTGGCGCAACGATTACTTGCAGTCCATTGTGCGACGAGATTTACCCGCTTTGGGCATCACCATTCCGGGCGAAACCCTGTGGCGCTTTTTGCGCATGCTGGCGCACCAACATGGGCAATTGTTCAATGCGTCGAGCTTGGCGGTGGCCATGGGCGGCATTTCGCCCATCACCGTGGGCCGCTACCTCGATATTTTTTGCGATGCACTGATCGTGCGAAAAGTGGAGCCGTATTTCGTCAACTTGGGCAAACGCTTGGTCAAGTCGCCCAAAATTTATTTTCGCGACACCGGGCTGCTGCACGCCCTGCTTGGGATTGGCAATGCCGATGACTTGCAGGGGCACCCGATGTCGGGCTATTCGTGGGAAGGGCTGGTGGTGAATCACATCGCAGCCTTGTTGCCCTTGATGGCGGGCGGCAACGCCACGCTCAATTTCTACCGCACAGCAGCAGGCGCAGAAATGGACGCGGTGGTGGACACCGGATCTGAACGCATCGGTTTTGAAATCAAACTCTCTAACGCGCCGCGCGTGACCAAAGGTTTTTGGAACGCTTGCACCGATTTGCAACTGAGCCGCGCTTATGTGGTGGCCCCTGTCAGCTCGTCCTGGCCCTTGGCCGACAACGCGCAGGTGATTCCTCTGTTGGATGTGGCGCGGGTGTTGGGGGTGCAGACATGAGTGAGCATCCTGACTTCGAAAGGCTGCCGCTCAAAATCAAGGGCATACCTGTGCGTGAAACCCTCCGCTCTGCAATCCCGTGTCTGGATCGCCACGTCAATTCGTTCCTCGCGATGACGGTGTTTCTTCATCGCGAGCGGTGTGCGTTTTTTCCAGATCACTGCACGATGCAGTACTTGACTTCGCATTGATTTTTCATTTCAGGAGATAAAACATGAACAAACCCATCAAAGTCGCCCTCGCAGGCGCCGGTGCCTTCGGCATCAAACACCTTGACGGCATTAAAAACATCGAAGGCGTGGAAGTGGTCTCGCTGATCGGCCGCGAGTTGGCCAAAACCAAAGAGGTCGCGGACAAATACGGCATTGGCCATGTCACCACCGACCTGAATGAATCGCTGGCCCTGAAAGAAGTCGACGCCGTCATCCTGTGCACGCCCACCCAAATGCACGCCAGCCAGACCTTGGCTTGCCTGAAGGCGGGCAAGCATGTGCAGGTGGAAATTCCGCTGTGCGATGTGTACAAGGACGGCCAGGAAGTGCTGCGCGTTCAACAGGAAACCGGCCTGGTGGCCATGGTGGGCCACACCCGCCGTTTCAACCCCAGCCATCAGTGGGTCAACCACAAGATCAAGGCGGGTGAGTTCAACATCCAGCAGATGGATGTGCAGACCTATTTTTTCCGCCGCACCAACATGAACGCGCTGGGCCAGGCCCGCAGCTGGACCGACCACCTGCTGTGGCACCACGCCGCGCACACGGTGGACCTGTTCGCCTACCAGTGCGGCAGCCCCATCGTGAAAGCCAACGCGGTGCAAGGTCCGATTCACCCCACTTTGGGCATCGCCATGGATATGAGCATCCAGCTGAAAGCCGCCAACGGTGCGATCTGCACTTTGTCACTCAGCTTCAACAACGACGGGCCTTTGGGCACGTACTTCCGCTACATCGGTGACACGGGCACTTATTTGGCGCGTTACGACGACCTGTTCACCGGCAAGGAAGAAAAGATCGATGTGTCGCAAGTGGCTGTGTCGATGAACGGCATTGAGCTGCAAGACCGTGAATTCTTCGCCGCGATCCGCGAAGGTCGCGAGCCCAACAGTTCCATTGCCCAAGTGCTGCCGTGCTACCAGGTCCTGCATGACCTGGAGCAACAACTGGCCTGAGCATGTGCACGCAAACATGACCACCCAAACATGACCACATTCACGCCCGCAGACGAACGCCAGCACCTGACGCTTTTGGGCCTGGCTGGTTTTGCCAGCATGGCGTCGATGCGCATCTGCGACCCGATGCTGGTGGTGCTGGGGCAGGAGTTTCAGGTCAGCACCGGCGAGGCTTCGGGGGTGGTATCGGTGTTCGCTGTGGTCTACGGCCTGATGCAGTTGTTTTATGGCCCCTTGGGCGAGCGATTTGGCAAGCTGCGTGTGGTCTCTTTGGCGGTGACCGCGTGTGCGCTGTTCAGCGCCATCACGGCGTTGTCGGTCAACTTGCCCATGCTCTTGGTGATGCGCGGCTTTATGGGCGCGGCAGCGGCAGGCATCATCCCGCTGTCCATGGCCTGGGTGGGCGACCAGGTGCCGTATGAACGCCGGCAGGAAACCCTGGCCAAACTGATGAGCGCCACCGTCATTGGCATGATGAGCGGCCTGTGGTTTGGTGGCTTTGCCGCCGACACGCTGGGCTGGCGCTCGGCCTTTGTGCTGTTGGCTGTGATGTTCGCGCTGGCAGCCGCTCTGCTGTGGCGTGGGCGTCAAAAGTCACCCGTGGCCGCATCAACTCAGGCCCCCACCCTGATCGCCTCGTTTCGCCTGACGGGCCAGTTGCTGGCCATGTCTCGCGTGCGTTGGGTGCTGACCGTCACGGCTGCTGAGGGCGCTTTGGTGTTTGGTGCCATGGCCTTCATGCCCACGCATTTGCACCAGCAGTTTGGTTTGAGCGTGGTGGCCGCAGGCTCGGTCATGATGCTGTATGGCGTGGGCGGTTTGCTCTACAGCCAGATGGCTCGGCGCTGGTTGGCCTGGCTGGGCGAGCGTGGCTTGGTGCGCACGGGGGCTGGTCTGGTGGCCTCAGGTCTGTTGGTGTTGGCTTGGGGCAGCGGGGTGTGGCTGGGCATGTTGGCTTGCCTGATGACGGGCTTGGGTTTTTATATGCTGCACAACACCCTGCAGGTGCAGGCCACCCAAATGGCCCCAGCCGCTCGCGGCTCGGCCGTGACCTTGTTCGCCTGCTCGCTGTTTTTTGGCCAATCCACTGGTGTGCTGCTCATGGCCCAAAGCGTGGACATGGGTTGGTTGTCCCTGGCTTTCACGGCAGCAGCCTTGGGGGTGTCGGTGCTGGGATGGGTGGTCTACCGACTGGTGGGGCGACACTGAGTCAGCCTTGTGCGTTGATCCGCATTCATGTCGGACCTGAAGGTGCCGACCTACGGGGGCCGTTTATTTGTAGGTCGACGGTCGAAGATCCCGACATGGGCCTGTGCCGAAGCAGAATAGCGTCGGACCTGAAGGTGCCGACCTACGAGGCCGTGTATTTGTAGGTCGGTGGTCGAAGACTCCGACAGGGGCCTGTGCCCAAACCCACCATGTCGGACTCTGCGAGTACCGACCTACAAGATGACATGTCTCACTCATTTCATACTTCAGCGTGCCGGCTCCATAGAGGCTGGCGAAGTCATTGTTTCTTTTTCAGAAATCATCGCCAGCCAAGCTTCACGTCAACGTTGACCAAAAGATTTGGTCAAACCCACCATCACGCTGCGCGGCGCACCTGTGGCGTAGGTGTTTTGCGTGTTGGGTGTGTAAACGCCACTTTTGTAGCTGCTGGACGCATTGTCCGAGTACAGCTTGTCGGTCAGGTTTCGCACTTGGCCCCAGACTTCCCAGCCATCGGCCAGCTTGTGACTGGCGGTGAGGTTGAGCAGGGTGTGGCCCGCGTAACGCACCGTGTTGGCGTTGTTCATCCAGTAGCTGCCTTGCTTGACCAGGCCCAAAGCCACGCGCGAAGCCGGTGTGATCTTCCAACCGACTTGGGCGGTGAGGGTGTGCTTGGGGGCCTGTGGCATGTCTTTGCCCGAATAGTCTTCGATGGCCCCTACTTTGTCGCTCACGCGGTAAGTCACGAAGGTGTGCTCGGCCCAGGTCGCGCCCACGCGCCAATCCCATTGGCGCAACTCTTGATTCAGGCTCAGCTCCAGACCTCGGCTGCGGGTGTTGCCCGCGTTTTTGTTGTAGCTGTCCCCAATTTCAGAGGTGTAAGACACGATGGTGTCTTTGCCACTGAGTTGGTAGAGCGCCGAGTCGAGGCGAATGCCCGAGGCCAACAATGCACGCCAGCCCACTTCCACGTTGTCATAGGTGGCTGAATTCAATTCGGGAATGGCGGTCTTGCCATACAGCTGGCTGACTTCGGGCGGTGTGAAGCCCATGCTCAGGTTGCTGTAGAGGCTGCTGCTGGGGCTGAGGGCGTAGGTCGCCCCCAGCTTGGGGCTGAACTTGGCAAAGCTGCGCACCTCGTTGACCGCACCGTAGTTGGCACCCGGCTTGAGATTGTTTTTGAAGTCGTAGCGGATGCGGTCATAACGGCCACCTGCCACCACACGGATTTGCTCGCTGGGGCTGAACTCCAGTTGTGCAAACGCGGCATCGTTGGCAATGCCCGCGCCGTAGTTGCGCACGCCGCTGGGGTTGGCCACGCTGTTCAAGGTGTAGCTGATGTAGCGGCCAGTGGGCAGATCGCGCACCACTTTCAGGTTGTCCGACACATAGTCGTTCTGGCTGCGGTCGATATAGACACCTGTCACCAGGCGGGCACGCAGCCAATCGAGCTTTTGCTCGTGCTTGACGTCCAACCCCAGCGATTCGACGTGGTTGTTGTTGATCGTCCCCACAACAAACCCATTCGGCAAATAAGTAGCAGGTTTTGTGGAAGATGCCGCGCAACGCTTACTGGGATCCGTAGGTGCACCACAATTTTTGATCGTGTAGTTGGGCAACTGCCCATGGTCGTTGTTGCGGGCAAACAGCGTCACCGTGGTCAAGCCGCCTTGCGTGGTTTCGCCTTCCCAAGCCAGGCTGGCGCGGGTGGTTTTGTCTTTGCGCCAGGTGAAGGTGTTGATGCTTTTGCCGGGGTTGTTGCGGAAGTCGTTTTCAAACAAGCTGCCGGGCGTGTCCGAGTCCAGGTTGGTGTGCACCAGCGATGCACGCAACCAGGATTTATCGCTCAGCTTGTAGTCGCCACGCAATGTGAAGGCGTCTTTTTTGCCACCGCTGTACTGCTGCCAGTTGTGGGTGTCGCGCTGCGAGCTGTAGTGCGAAAACCGCAAACCCAGATCGCCCCAGGTGCTGCTCGCACCCGAGTCCACACGGGTAAAGCCGTCGGTGTTGTCGTGACGAATGCCCACATAGCCTGTGGGCGTGCGCGAAGGTCGTTGCGTCAAGAAGTTGACCGCGCCGCCCACCGCATTGCTGCCATACAGCGACGAGGCCGCGCCTTTGACCACCTCAACACCGCCCGAGCCGTTCATATTGGTCTCGTTGAGCGCGTTGTGGTTGAACACGCCCAAGGGACGGATCGGAATGCCGTCCTCCAGGTACTGGTAGACCGCGTTGGTGCTGATGGGCTGGCGAATGGCCATGCTGTGCTGCTCGTTGCCCAAATCGTTCCAGTGCACACCCGGAATGCGGTTGATGATCTCGCCCACCGACTTGGGCTTGTCGGCATCCCACTGGGTGCGGCTGACGGCCCCAATGGACACAGGGGTTTCGGACAATTTGGTTTCAGAGCGCGAGCCCGACACCACGATGGTGTCCAGCGCAGGCGCGGTTTGGGCCACGGCATGGGCACTCAGACTGGCGAACAGGCCGAACACGGCCAAAGACAAGGGAGAAAGTGCAAGGGAATTCTTCATGGCAAGTTTTCAATCGATCAATCACTGCCAGCACACAGGGCAGCAGTGACAACAAGCGCCGAGCACCTGGCGGTGCGCAGCCCAGTTAAGAACGGATCAATTGAAAACAGGCGGCCCGCGAGAGGGCAAAGGCGGGGCCGTGCGTGCGATCAGCACGGCCTCTGGCAGACGCTGCACGATGTGCGAGCGGGCATCGGGCAGATGGGCCAGATCGGCCACCATGGGCGGCGGCAGTGCTGGCGTGGCGTGGGCGCACAGTGGGCAGTCCATGCTGGCGCGCACCTGAGTGTCACCGCCCTCGCCTTGCACCACCACTTTCATGATGCCCATGCTGGAGCACACCACCTCCAAGGTTTTGGGTTGCAGCGTGGCGGCCAAAACCGACACCCCCACAAACAGCACGTACCAGACCAGCACAAGGCGGGCCAGACGGCGCAGCGGGCATGAGGTTCTGGTCATGGGCAGGTCAAAGGTCTGAGGTCAGCGTTCAGACCGATCAATGCTTGTGCATTTGACCTGCGCCGTGGTTCATGGCCGGTGCCGCAGCCGTACGCGCAGGCACTTTCAATTCCACAGACTGGCGCTTGCCGTCCTTGCCCTCGACCACCAGGGTCACGGGCACGGTGTCACCGTCTTTGACCTGGCCTTTCAGGTCCATCAGCATGACGTGGTAACCACCAGGCTTGAGGTCGACTGCTTTGCCAGCGGGCAAGGCCAGGCTGGGCACCGCACGCATTTTCATGACACCGCCGTCCATGGCCATCTCGTGCACCTCGACCACACCGGCCACGGGCGATTGGGCCGAAATCAGCTTGGCGTCTTGCGCCGACTGCAGTTGCATGAAGGCACCGGTGGCCTTTTGCTGGGGCACGGTGGCGCGCACCCAGGCGTCTTTGACAGTGACCTGGGCTTGCGCAGCCAAGGACACGGTCAATGAAACGAACACGGCAGACACAGACAAAACGAGACGAGACATGAAACACTCCTGATGGGTGGTGAACAAATGAAAAGACACAGACAGTGCGCACAGCCAGCCCCTTGAACGGGGTGCTCAAGCACAGGTAGACGCCGAAACCGACTCAGCCCCCAAGCTGTTGAGGGGACGGTGTTTCAGGCAAAAAAGACAGGGGGTGCGCGGGCTTGCCAGGGCTGGCCCAGCAAACTGGCCAGCCGGGCAGCAGGCAAGTGCTGCAAGACGTGAGACAAGTTGCCCAGTGGCAAGGGGGCCAGCACGTCGGCCACAGGGGGCGCGATCAAGGGCAGGCAGGCAGGGCAGTCCAGCGCGGTGCGCATTGCCGCACCGCCCACATCATCGCCAGCGGCATCAGACTGCACCAGCTTGACGCCACCGATGGCGGTGCAAACCAGATGCACGGCTTCGGTCTTGACCAAGGGCGAGGCCACCGCCGCCCCGACAAACAACGCAAACCACACCAGCACGAAGCGGGTGAGGCGATGGGCGTTGCGCAGGGATTGCAGGCTGAACATGGCGCGAATTATGGCACTGAAGGCTCCGGCAACCGCGCAGAACCTGGATGAGAAGGGGTACCGGCAAACATCTACAGACTCAAACGATCCGGCCGTGTCGCCACCAGACCCAGGCGCAGCCCCAGCACACCAGCAGCATGCCCAGCAAAGCGCACAAGGCAGAGACCTCGGTGCGCCGATGCTTTTTGAGCACGATCTTGCTGCTGAGCGATTGGTAAATCTGCAGCAGGTCCTCGCGCTTGTCGGCGCTGAAGTATTCAGCCTTGGTGATTTCGGCGATTTTTTTCAAGCTGGCCTCGTCCAGCTTGACCCGCATTTGCATGCCTTGGGCTTTGAGCACCGTGCCTTGCGCCGTGCCCAGCCCCACGGTGTAAACGCGCACCCCCAAGTCGGCCGCCACCTGGGCCATTTTGAGGGCGTCAGGCCCGACATTGCTTTGGCCATCGCTGAGCAGCACGATGGCCGCTGCGGTGTTGGAGCCGGGCGGCACTTTGGGCAGGCTGACCGGTTTGGGGGTAGCTGCGCCCTGTGTGCCCGCTGTTTCTGAAGGAGCGGTTGGTGAGCCGCCCAGGGGCGCACCGCTTGTGGGCTGTGGGCTGGTCTCGCCGTCGATCAGACCACGCACGTCCAGACCCGAGCCAGGCAGCATGGCGTGCAGCGCAATCACAATGCCGCTGCCCAAGGCCGAGCCGGGTTGCAGGCTCAGCTGCTCGATGGCCTGAATGACCAGGTCGCGTTGGTCGGTGGGCGCCTGCACCAGCGCAGCCGCCCCCGCCACGCTGACCACGCCCAACTTGACTTGGCCAGGTTGCCCCAGCACAAAGCCTTTGGCAGCGGCCTGAGCGGCTTCAATCCGACTGGGCTGCACATCGGTAGCGCGCATGCTGCCCGAGCTGTCGATGGCCAGCATCACGGTGTCAATGCGGCTGGGCAAAAGCAAGATGGCCTGAGGCCTGGCGATCCCCACCATCATCCCGGCCAGGCCCAGCAGCACCAGCAGCGCCGGGGCATGGCGCGTGACGCGGAAGTTGGTCGCACCGGTGTTCATGCTGGCCGAGGGCCATGCCCGCTGCACGCCACGGCGTTGCCAGGCGATGTAAAGGCCCAGCCACAACGGCAAACTTGCCAGCAGCCACAACAGGCGCGGCCAGACGAACTGAATCGAGTGCCATTCAGGCATGAACACCCCCGGCTTGAAGGTGAGCAGAGCTGCCCACGGGGGCCGCACGGCCACCGGTGCTCAACTGGCTGGCGCGTTTGCGCAGCTGAGCAAAACGCAGCAGGGCCTGGTCCATCGCTTCGTCGGTGTTCAGCTCCAGGCAGTCCACACCGGCTTGGGAAAGGCTCTCCAGTAAAACGGCTTCACGTTCTTGAGCCTGCTGAGCAAAACGCTGTCGGAAAGCCGCATCGTTGCCATCCACCAAAAGCTGCTCACCCGACTCCGCGTCTTGCACCAGCAGCATGCCGGTGTTGTCAGGCCAGGCCATCTCCAGCGGGTCGCGCAGACGCACCGCCACCACCTCATGACGCCGGGCCAACTGAGCCAGAGGTTTTTCCCAGCCGGCGGGGCTGATGAAGTCGGACACCACAAACACCGCCGAGCGGCGTTTGAGCACCGACTGGGCCTGCGCCAGCCACGGCCCCAGCGCGCTGGTCTGCACGGCGCTGGCATTTGCTGGGGTTTGGCCCGCCTGCAGCATCTGGTGCACGATGTGCAGCAAATGCCGCCTGCCCGAACGGGCGGGCACCACGCTGTGGGCACGGTCTTGACCGGTGAACAGCATCAGGCCCACCCGGTTGCCGTGTTGCGACAGCAGCTTGGACAACACCGTCACGATGCTGCAGGCCAGCTGCCGTTTGCTGGTGGGGCCCGAGCCAAAAGCCACCGAGGCAGACAGGTCGACCACAAACCAGGCGGCGATTTCGCGGTCTTCCTGGTGTTCGCGCACATACGGGGTCTGCATGCGGGCGGTCACGTTCCAGTCGATGTGGCGCACGTCGTCGTGCGCCTGGTATTCGCGCAAATCGGCCAGCACCAGGCCGCTGCCGCGAAACAGGCTGCGGTAATCGCCTTGCAGTTGGCCGTCGAGCCTTTTGAGTACGGTCCATTCCAGGCGCTGCAACCATTGCACTGCATTGGGCCATGGCGTGTCTGCGCCGGGCGCACCCGTCACCGCAGCCTGGGGCTGGCCGCTGCCAGCGGCCGCAGTGGCTTCAGTTCGCTTCTTGCGCAGCCAGCTGAACATGGCGGTCCAGGGGTTTACTCGGGGCGGGCACGGCCTGCAGGATTTTCAGGATCAGCGCATCGGCAGTCATGCCCTCGGACAAGGCTTCGTAGCTCAGCACCAGGCGGTGGCGCAGCACGTCGGGCACCAGGTCGATCAGGTCTTGCGGCAGCGCGTAGGGACGACCGCGCAAAAAGGCCAGCGCCCGTGCGCCTTCGATCAGGGAAATGGTGGCGCGGGGGCTGGCACCAAAGGTCAAATAGGGTGCCAGTTCGGGCAAGCCGCAGCGCACCGGATCGCGCGTGGCGGCCACCAGCTTGACCGCGTACTGCACCAGGGCCGGGTCGACATAGCCTTGGCGGCACTGAGCTTGCAGCGCCATGAGTTGTGCGGTGTCGGCCACGGCCGCTGCGGTGGCGGGCATACCGGTCACGCGCTGCACGATCACGAACTCTTCTTCCTCGGTGGGGTAGCCCACCAGCACCTTCATCATGAAGCGGTCCACCTGCGCTTCAGGCAGGGGGTAGGTGCCTTCGGTCTCGATCGGGTTTTGTGTGGCCATCACCAAAAAGGGGCGGGGCACCGCATGGGTTTCGCCTGCAATCGTCACTTGCCGTTCTTGCATGACTTCGAGCAAGGCGCTTTGCACTTTGGCGGGGGCGCGGTTGATTTCATCGGCCAGCAGCAAGTTGGCAAACACCGGCCCCAGCACGGTGCTGAATTCGCTGGTTTTGGGGTTGAAGATGCGCGTGCCCACCAAATCAGCGGGCAGCAAATCAGGGGTGAATTGAATTCGCTTGAAGCTGCCACTCACGGTTTTTGCAAACGTGTTCACGGTGAGTGTTTTGGCCAGCCCCGGCACGCCTTCAATCAGCAAGTGACCTTGCGCCAGGATGGCCACCAAGATGCGTTCGAGGAAAGCGTCTTGCCCAACCACCACACGTTTGACTTCGTAGAGCACGCGTTCCATCAGCGCGGCGTTGACGGCAGCGCTGGGAGGAGTCTGGCCCTGGTTCCATGCCAATTCAGAGGGGTTCATGCACAAAGCCTTTCAGATCGGGTGGGTCATC
This sequence comes from Limnohabitans planktonicus II-D5, assembly GCF_001270065.2. GTDB lineage: Bacteria > Pseudomonadota > Gammaproteobacteria > Burkholderiales > Burkholderiaceae_C > Limnohabitans_A > Limnohabitans_A planktonicus. The sequence goes on along the minus strand of NZ_LFYT02000018.1, from coordinate 29,409 downwards.
AAAAATCAAAATGGCGGCATGCCCATGCCGCCGCCTGCGCTTTCGATGGTGGCGGCAAACACGATGCCAATGAAGGTACGGGCCGAGGTGGGGTTGAGGATGGCGGTCACAATGCCGACCACCTCTCCGGCCATGTTGATGAGTGGCCCGCCCGAGTTGCCAGGGTTGGCAGCGGCATCGGCCTGGATCAGGCCGCGCATCATGGTTTGCCCCTCGGAGCCAAACGACCGATTCAGCCCCGAGACCACACCGGCCGAGACCGAGGGGCCGATGCCAAAGGGAAAGCCCACAGCCACCACTTCGTCACCGGGTTGAAGGTTTTGGCTGCTCCCCAACGTGGCGGGCTGCAGGTCGTCGGGCAGACGCTTGGCCTTGATCACGGCCAGATCGTTTTCAGGTTGCACGCCGATCACCAGTGCTTCCGATTCCGTGCCATCGGCAAAAGTGACCTGGATGCGCTTGGCGCCTTGCACCACATGCAAGTTGGTCAGGATGACGCCTTCTTCCGAGATCACCACACCCGAGCCCACGCCGGTGTTTTGCATCTCGCCTTTGGGGTTTTTCTTGTCCTCGTCCTGGGTGCGAACGCGCACCACCGAAGGCGCGATCAGCTGCGCGGCACGGGCGGCCCGCGAAGGCAGCTCTTGGGTGTTCAGGGTGTGCAGCACCGCTGCGTTGATGTCATCCTGAGTCAGCCGCTGCGGCGCACCCACCTGCCGGGTCAGGGCCCAAGTGAGCGAGGCGCTGAGCAAGGCGCACAGCAGTAAAGCCGCCCAAAGGGGCAGGCGCTGCAAGCCTTGGGTGATGCGGCTGGCGCTGTGGGAAGCCTTCACGGGTGGATGCATGACAGCCGCTGTTGCCGCTGCTGTAGGCAGTCTGTCAGCCCCTTGTGCAGAAGGCTTTCGGCTGTAGAGAGCGGCGCGTTTCATCGTTGTTGGGGCCTTCGGTGATACAGTGGCCAGACTTCATTGCACGCCACACAACATGCACTTTATCTGGCCCGAGCTGCTTTGGCTATTGCTGTTGATCCCCCTGTTGGTGGTGGGCTACATCCGGGCTTTGCGCCGCAAACGCACTGCGGTGGTGCGTTATTCCAGCCTGGACCTGATTCGGCCCGCCTTAGGTCCAGGGCACCGGATTCGCAGGCACATCCCCCCCGCTTTGCTCTTGTGCGCCTTGACCTTGGTGTTGCTGGGCACAGCCAGACCCAGTGCCCGGATCTCTTTGCCTGCCGACTACCTGACCCTGGTACTGGCCATGGACGTGTCGCGCAGCATGCTGGCCGAAGACGTGCCGCCCAACCGCATCGTCGCGGCCCAGCAGGCGGCCAAATCCTTTTTGCAAGAACTGCCAGGCCATGTGCGCGTGGCCGTGGTGTCTTTTGCGGGCAACGCCCAGCTGGTCCAAGGCGTAACGGACCAGAAAGAAGCCTTGTTGACCGCCATCGATGGCTTTCAGCTCCAGCGCGGCACAGCCACCGGCAGCGGCTTGCTGGTGGCCCTGAACACCTTGTTGCCCGAATCGGCCATTGACCTGGAGTCGGTGTTGTATGGCGCAGAGTTCAAGTCGGGCAGCCTGGTGACGCAAGGCGGTGGGCCGGCGGGGCGTTCGCTGGACCAGCGTCCTGCGCAGGGGGCCACAGAGCCCTCCAAACCAGTTCCTGTGGGTTCGTACACGGCCGGTGCGGTGATTTTGTTGTCCGATGGGCGTCGCACCACAGGACCTGATCCGGTCGAGGTGGCCAAGTGGGCGGCTTCCAAGGGGGTGCGTGTGTACACCGTGGCCTTTGGCACGCCCAATGGCTTCATACCCGGTTTGGAGGGCTTTTCTTTTTATGCCAAGGTCGATGAAGAGGCCTTGCAAAAAGTGGCCGAGACCACAGGTGCCGAGTTTTTCAGGGCCACAAACGCCAGCGAACTGGCCAAGATTTACCAGCACCTTTCATCCAAATTCACGCTCGAGCGGCGTGACACCGAAATCACTGGCTTGCTGGCGGCGCTGGCCGGTGTCATGGCTTTGCTGGCGATGGGCCTGTCCATGCGCTGGTTTCGACGCTGACCCAGACTTGATCGAAATGGGCTTGCAGGCATCTTGGTGACTCTTTGGCACCGCACCATGGGCTAATCTTTGGTATTTTTTCATGCAACTGGAGACCCCCATGCTCACACTCTGCGGCTTTTCTGCCAGCAACTACTACAACAAAGTCAAATTCGCCTTGCTCGAAAAAGGCGCGCCCTTTGAAGAAGAGCTGGCCTGGGTGGGGGCAACAGATGCCCAAGCCAGCCCTTTGGGCAAAGTGCCCTACCTCAAAACGGCAGACGGCGCGGTGTGCGAGTCAGCCGTGATGCTGGAATACATTGAGCAAAAGTACCCCCAAAACCCCTTGGTGCCTGCCGACCCGTTTGCCGCCGCCAAGGTGCGTGAATTGGCGCTGTTTCTGGACCTGCACCTGGAGTTGGTCGCACGCAACCTCTACCCCGAAGCCTTCTTTGGCGGCAAGGTGAGCGATTCAGTGAAAGAAAAAACCGCTGCTCAACTCGAGAAGAACGTGGCCGCCTTTGCCAAGCTGGCCAAATTCTCGCCCTTTGTCGCGGGCGACAGCCTGACCTTGGCCGACTGCTCAGCCGTCACGCACTTGCCCCTGATCTCGGGAGCCACAAAGCTGGTTTACGGCAAAGACTTTTTGGCTGAATTGCCAGCGCGTGAGTACCTCAAGATGATGGGCGAGCGCCCCCACATGCAAAAAGTCAATGCTGACCGCAAAGCCAATATGGAATTGATGATGTCACGCATGAAAGCCAAAAGCTGAGTCTGTGCGGCTGAGCACCTGATGCGAATCAACCCCGGCCCGTGGCTGACGTCACGCGGCAGTGGGGGTTGACCCACATCAATACCGCGTCGCCACAGGCGCATAGGATGAAGCCATGACTTCATCCCACACCCCACCCCTGCCCTTGCACCGCGAGCGGCTCTTGCATGAGCGCACCCAATTGCTGCAGCGCATCGCCCAAGAACGTGGCGGCTTGGTCTCGCGCGCCGACATGGCCGCTGAGCACGATGTGCGCAGTTTTGACAACCAGGCCCAGGCCATTTCCGAGCGCGACGACGAGTTCGCCATGAACGAACACGAAACCGCCGAGCTGGGAGACATCGAAGCCGCACTGGAACGCATTCAGGCGGGCACCTACGGACAGTGCATCGACTGCGGCGTGAGCATCCCGCCTGCACGCCTGAACGCCTACCCCACCGCCAAACGCTGCATCGATTGCCAGACCGTGGCCGAGCAGCGCCGCTGACTTGATTGACAAAGGAAGTCCCATGAGTACTTTTCACGCCATTGTCTGGATGGACCACCAAGAGGCCCATGTCGTCATGTTTGACCGTGAGCATGTTGAGGCGCAGCGCATTCATTCGCGCAGCCACCACAAACACCAAGGTAAAGCCGTTGACGCCGTGGCGTTTTACCAAAGCATCGTCACCGCCCTGAAAGGCACTCATGAAGTGCTGCTCACAGGCCCGGGGCTGGCGCGTCATGACTTTCGCACTTGGTGCACCGCCCATGAGCCGGTCACCAGTGCGCGCATCGTGGACAGCATCACCACCGACCACCCCAGCGATGCGCAATTGGCCGCGCTGGCGCGTCAGTACTTCAAGAAGTTTGATGCCATGGAGAGCGACCCCAGCCAGGTGTGACACTGAATCGCCACGCTTCGCAATGAGGAGAAGTGCATACCTGTGTCATCGAGCCCTCATCCGCGTCAGCGCGAGCCAAGCGTGGCCATCCAGATGCATTCCCGGCTCACCAAGCGCTGCGCATTGACCGTCTTCAGGCTGCTATGCTTGGACGCATGCGCAGCTTGTTTCATTTTGCTTTTCACGTCACCGATCTCGACGAAGCGCGTCGCTTTTATGGCGACCTGCTGGGTTGCAAAGAGGGGCGCTCGACCGCCACCTGGGTGGACTTTGATTTCTTTTCGCACCAGATTTCCCTGCATCTGGGAGAGCCCTTCAAGACCAGCCTCACTGGGCGTGTGGGCGAGCATTTGGTGCCCATGCCGCATTTCGGTTTGATCTTGCAAAAGGACGATTGGCAAACACTGGCCGATCGTTTGCAGGCTGCGCAAATGACCTTTGTGATTGCGCCGCACTTGCGCTTTGCCGGGCAGCCCGGCGAACAGTGGACCATGTTCTTCATGGACCCTTTTGGCAACCCGATTGAAGTCAAAGGCTTTGCCAGCCTGGACACGGTTTACGCGAGCTGATTGCCTATGGAACACACTTTTGCCTCGGCCACCATCTTGTTGCTGCTGATCACCGATCCGCTGGGCAACATCCCGATTTTTGTGAACGCCTTGCAAGCCGTGCCGCCCGAGCGTCGCGCCCGCGTGATCGTGCGCGAGATTCTGATCGCTTTTGGCCTGCTGCTGGCCTTCATGTTTGTCGGCCAATCGTTCTTGCAGGCCATGAGCCTGTCGGATGTGTCTTTGCAAATCGGCGGCGCGCTTGTGCTGTTCCTGATTGCACTGCGCATGGTTTTTCCACCCCCTGAGCAAGACACCCCGGTGCAAATGGCCGAACCCCTGATCGTGCCTCTGGCCATTCCGGCGTTGGCAGGGCCTTCGGCGCTGGCCACGGTGCTGCTCCTGGTCAGTCAGGCGCCTGATCGTCGGCTGGAATGGGTGGCTGCGCTGTGCGTGACCATGCTGGTGTGCGCCGTGGTCTTGCTCCTGGCCGAACGTCTTCAGCGCCTGGTGGGCCTGCGTGTGGTGAGCGCGTTTGAACGCCTGATGGGCCTGATCTTGGTGTCCATCTCGGTGGAGATGCTGATCCGCGGCCTGAAATCCCTGGCCCAATCCTGGCCACATTGATCCCTCAGTATTCGCAGGTCAGCGGTCGAAGACCCCGACATGAGGCCTGCGCCGAAGCAATCCAACGTCGGACTCTTCGAGTACCGACCTACGGGCATTCAAAGTATTTGTAGGTCGGCGGTCGAAGACCCCGACGTTTGGCCTGATGGACCACCATCGCCTGCAACCAGCGCTTTGGGTCAAATGTGCAACGTCGGACTCTTCGAGTACCGACCTACGGGGGACACGGTATGCGATGGTCGGAGGTCGGAGACCCCGACATGGGCCTGTGCCGAAGCAGCCATTGTCCGCAACAAACCTTGCGGATGAACCCACCTCAGTTGGCGATCTTGGTGCTGAGGAGGGGCACTTGCTGCTTGGTGCGTGGGGTGCCGATGGGGCGGCTGGATTGGCCTTTTTGGGTGGCGGCGATGTCGTCCTCACTGGGGTAGATGCCTTCGAGCCAGTAGTCAAAAACACGCCTTGCAATGGGCGCAGCCGACACGGCACCGAAACCCGCGTTTTCGACCACCACGGCCAAAGCGATTTTGGGTGATTCAGCTGGGGCATACGCCATGTACAGCGCGTGGTCGCGCTGGTGCTCGGACAGTTTGGCGGCGTTGTATTTGTCTTTTTGGCCGATGGTGACCGCTTGCGCCGTGCCGGTTTTTCCAGCGCTCAAATAGGGCGCACCGGCAAATACCTGGGCCGAGGTGCCTGAAGTGACCACACCCACCAAGCCATTGCGCACCACAGCGATGTGGTCGGGGTTGTAGCCCAGATTGACCGGCGCTGTGTCGGCCACCGATGACTGAACGTGTGTGAGCGCGTCTTGAATGGCGCTGACCACCCGAGGCGTGAACTTGAGCCCGCCGCTGGCTACGGTGGCGGTGGCCGAGGCCAGTTGCAGCATGGTGAAGGCGTTGTAGCCCTGCCCAATGCCCAGCGAGATGGTTTCGCCGGCATACCATTTTTGTTGTTCGGGTTTTTTGTAGTAGTTGCGCTTCCAGTCGGTGCTGGGCAAGATGCCACGCACTTCGCCAGGCAAGTCAATGCCGGTGATCTGGCCAAAGCCCAGGGGCTTCATGAAGTCATGGATGGTGTCCACCCCCATTTCGTTGGCCAGCGAATAGAAGTAAACGTTGCTCGACAAGGTGATGGCACGCACCATGTCCACCCCGCCCAAACCCGAGTCGCCATGGCTTCGGAAGGTGTGCCCACCAAAGGTCCATGAGCCCGCATCGTTGATGACCGTGGTGGCGCTGCGTTTGCCTGTATTGAGTGCACCCAGAGCCATGAAAGGCTTGTAAGTAGAGCCTGGCGGGTAGGTGCCGCGCAAGGCCCGGTTCAGCAGCGGTTTGTCGAGTGATTCGTTGAGTGTCTGCCAGCTTTCGACATCAATGCCTTCGACAAACAGATTGGGGTCAAAGGTGGGTTTGCTGACAAAGGCCAGGATTTCGCCGGTGTTGGGGTCCAGTGCCACCAAGGCACCGCGCCGGGTGCCAAACAGGTCTTCGACCATTTTTTGCAAATGGATGTCGATGGACAGCACCACGTTTTGTCCGGGCGTGGCCGGGCGGCTGGACAGGCTGCGTGTGGCACGGCCACCGGCCGATGTCTCGACTTGGTTGACGCCTGTGATGCCGTGCAGTTCCCGCTCGTAACGCTGCTCCACACCGAGCTTGCCGATGTATTCAGTGCCGCGGTAATTGCCCGCATCGTCGTCTTCTTCGATGCGTTCTTTTTCGCGGGCATTGATGCGGCCGATGTAGCCGATTACATGGCTGGCCAACTCGCTGTAGGGGTATTGACGAAACAAACGCGCCTTGATCTCGACCCCCGGAAAGCGGTAACGCTGAGCGCTGAAGCGAGCCACCTCTTCGTCGGTCAGGCGGGTGCGAATCGGCAGGGAGTCAAAGCTGCGAGAGTCTTCTCGCACGCGCTTGAAACGGCGGCGATCTTTGGGTTGAATGTCCACCAATTCGCTCAATTCATTGATGGTGGCTTCGAGGTCGGCGATTTTGGAGGGCGTGATTTCCAGCGTGTAAGCCGAATAGTTGCTGGCCAGCACCACCCCGTTGCGGTCAAGAATGGTGCCCCGAGGCGGCACCGTGGGGACCACGGAGGTGCGGTTGTTTTCGGCTTGCTCCATCAGGTCTTCATGCCGCACGATTTGCAGATACGACAGCCTGACAACCAACAAAACAAAACACAACAAAACGAACAACTGTGTGACCACCACCCGCTGGCGAAATCGCTGGATTTCCGCCTGGGTGTCGCGAAGTTCGGCAAGCGAAGGCAGGCTCAGCGACATGGTCAAAGTGGCCGGATGTTGTCAGGCGCAAAGGCGCGCTTTTGAGGTGCCAGCAGCAAGGCACCCACCAGTGGCCACAGCGCCGCTTGCATCAGCGGTACAAACAATTGACTCCAGTGCGGCCAGGCATCTTGTACTACCAGGCGCGTGACCCATTCGACCAGGGCCGCAATCACGAACAAGGGCACGATTTGCAGCGCTTGCTCGCGCAGCGAAAACCACAGCAGGCGCCGCTGAATGGCCATGGCCATGCTGCTGAGCACCACGTAAGACAAGGCGTTTTGCCCCAGCAGGGCCGACTCGTGCACATCGAGCGCCAACCCCAGCAAAAAAGCCAGGCCCAGGCCCACGCGACGCGGCTGGTGCACGTTCCAGAACACCAACACAATGGCCAGCACATCGGGCAACCATCGATGGCCGCTCAAGCCCAGCAGCATGTTGATCAACAGGGCCAGCACCAGCGTGAACGCGATGAAACGGGGATTGGCAGGCAGCAGCAGCGGACGTCCTGCAGGCATGATCATGGCGTGGTTCCCGGAGTGGATGGGGCTGAAGCGGGCGACTTGGCCTTGCCTTTGGTGCCGGATGCACGTTGAGTCTCGGCCAGCGGCTCCGGCTTGTTCGGCCAGTCCTTGACGGGCATGAGCACCAGCAAATGACGGCCGCGGTGCACAGACACCGGGGTGGCCTGCACACGGGCAAAAGATGAGTCCACGCGGCGGTCAATGCCGCTGATGCGCCCCACATGCAAGCCCGGCGGGTAAACCCCGTCAATGCCGCTGGTGGTGAGCAAATCGCCTTGCTGCATGTCGGTGCCGGCCGGCACAAATTTGAGGTCAAGGGAACCGGCGACGGTGGAGCCCCCATAGGCCACATGGCGGCTGCCGGTGCGGGCGTTCATGACGGGGATGGTCTGCTCGCGGTCAGTCAGCAAGGTGACCTCGCTGACCAAGGGGTAGACACGCGTGACCTGCCCAACCACACCAGCTGCATTGATGACGGCAGAACCCGCCAAGATGCCCGCCAACTGCCCGCGGTCCACCACCACGCGGTCGGTGTAGGGGTCTGCCGTGTCGTACAGCACTTGAACGGCCTTGGAAGGGCCCGCCACTTCGGTGCGCAGATCGAGCAATTGCCGCAGCTGGGCATTTTCCTGGGTCAGCTGCTCCACTTGTTGCAGACGCTGGGCCTGGGCAATGGTGCGGCTTTGAAACACCTGCGCCGCGTCTTGCGCTTCATTCAAATCACCAAAATACTGGGTCACGGCGTGAAGGGTGCGCCCCGGCTGCAAAGACAGCCACTCCAGCGGGGCCAACACCAGCGAAATGCCCGAGCGAATGGGCTGGGAGATTTTGAAACGGTGGTCTGCCGCCATCAGCAAGATGGACAACAGCCCGAGCATGACCAGCTTGGATGTTGCAGACAATCCCTGCCGAAAAATCGGCGGGACACTGCGGTCGATGGTATCCAAAGCCATGATGGGGAAGAGCCGTTTTCTGGTGAGAGGGGAAAAAGGCGCCAGGCCAAGGCCTGTCACCCCCAATTCGAACGGCTTACTCGCTGGTGAAGATGCTGCCCAGCTGGTCCATGCGCTCCAGCGCCATGCCACAACCGCGTGCCACGCAGGTCAGCGGGTCTTCGGCCACCAGCACAGGCAAACCGGTTTCTTCGGCCAGCAAGCGGTCCAGATCACGCAACAAGGCACCGCCACCCGTGAGCATCATGCCGCGCTCGGCAATGTCAGCACCCAACTCGGGAGGGGTTTGCTCCAGGGCAGTCTTGACGGCCGAGACGATCTGGTTGAGCGGATCGGTCAGGGCTTCCAGGATTTCGTTGGAGCTGATGGTGAAGCTGCGCGGCACGCCTTCGGACAGGTTGCGGCCCTTGACTTCCATTTCCTTGACTTCGCTGCCGGGGAAGGCCGAGCCAATGTTTTTCTTGATGGCTTCGGCCGTGGGCTCACCGATCAGCATGCCGTAGTTGCGGCGGATGTAGCTGATGATGGCTTCGTCGAACTTATCGCCGCCCACGCGCACGCTGCCTTTGTAAACCATGCCGCCCAGCGAGATCACGCCCACTTCGGTGGTGCCGCCGCCAATGTCGACCACCATGGAGCCCGATGCCTCCGACACGGGCAAGCCCGCACCGATGGCTGCGGCCATGGGTTCTTCAATCAGGTACACCTCGGAAGCGCCTGCGCCCAAAGCCGATTCACGAATCGCCCGGCGCTCGACCTGGGTGGAGCCGCAAGGCACGCAAATGATGATGCGGGGGCTGGGGCGGAAGGTGCTGCGGGGGTGCACCATGCGGATGAACTGCTTGAGCATCTGCTCGGTCACCGTGAAGTCGGCGATCACGCCGTCCTTCATGGGGCGAATGGCTTCGATGTTGCCGGGCACTTTGCCCAGCATGGCCTTGGCTTCGTGGCCCACCGCCTGCAAGGTCTTTTTGCCTTGGGGACCGCCTTCGTGGCGAATGGCAACCACCGAGGGCTCGTCCAGCACGATGCCCTTGTCACGCACAAAAATCAGGGTGTTGGCAGTGCCCAGGTCAATGGCCAGGTCACTTGAAAAATAACGACGGAATGAAGAGAACATTCGAAAATCCTTAGGGGCTGCGACCGATCCACGAAAAAAGTCTGGAATGGCCGGGCGCAACAATCAAATCTTGGGGGTGATGCGGTCTTGTGCAAATACAGCGCTTGACACTGCAGCAAACACAGGATAATACCCGATCCCCCGGCCTAAGGCGTGCGTTTGAGCATCCCCTGGCTTGGAAAAACAGTCCCTTACAACTTCATTCAAACCATGTCCCTGACCCCGCAGGATATTGCCCGTATTGCCAACTTGGCTCGACTGGAACTCCAGCCCGAAGAAAGCGAGCGCATGCTCACGCAAATCAATGGCTTTTTTGGCATCGTGCAAGCCATGCAGGCCGTGGACACCACCGGCATTGAGCCCATGGCCCACCCCGTGGCGGCCATTCAGGACATCACACTGCGCCTGCGCCCCGATGTGGCCAGCGAGCCCAACCAACGCGATCTGAACCAGCAAAGCGCCCCCGCCGTCGAGCGCGGCCTCTTCCTGGTCCCCAAAGTCATCGAGTAAGCCATGAGTGATCTGCACAACCTCAGCGTGAAAGCGCTGGCCACCCTTTTACACACCAAAGAAGTCAGCGCCGTCGAAGTCGCCACGCGCTTTCTGGCCCGAATGGGCGGCAACCCGCACAACGCCTTTTTGGACATCGACAGCGAAGTCACGCTGGCCCAGGCCCGCGCCTCGGACGCCAAACTGGCCGACGGCACCGCAGGCCCACTGGAAGGCGTGCCCGTGGCGCACAAAGACGTGTTCGTCACCCGCGATTTCGCCACCACCGCAGGCTCCAAAATCCTGAGCGGCTACCGCTCGCCCTTTGACGCCACCGTGGTGCAACGCCTGCGCACGGCGGGCATGGTCACTTTGGGCAAGCTCAACTGCGACGAATTCGCCATGGGCTCGGCCAACGAAAACTCGGCCTATGGCCCGGTGCAAAACCCCTGGGACACAGCCCGCGTGCCCGGCGGGTCTTCTGGCGGCAGCGCCGCGGCTGTGGCCGCAGGCCTGGCACCTGCCGCCACCGGCACCGACACCGGCGGCTCGATCCGCCAGCCCGCCAGCTTTTGCGGCATCACCGGCATCAAGCCCACCTATGGCCGCGCCAGCCGTTACGGCATGATCGCCTACGCCTCCAGCCTGGACCAGGCCGGCCCCATGGCCCGCAGCGCCGAAGACTGCGCCTTGCTGCTCAGGGCCATGTGCGGCGCGGACATTGACCGCGACTCCACATCACTGGACATGCCCACCGAAGACTTTTCGGCAACGCTGAACAGCTCGATTGAAGGTCTGCGCATTGGCATTCCCAAAGAGTTTTTTGGCGAGGGCTTGGCCACCGATGTGCGTGCCGCTGTGGACGGCGCCTTGCGCGAATACGAAAAACTCGGTGCCAAGCTGGTGCCCATCAGCCTGCCGCGCACCGAGTTGTCGATTCCCGTCTACTACATCATTGCCCCGGCAGAAGCCAGCTCCAACTTGAGCCGCTTTGACGGCGTGAAGTTTGGCCACCGCGCCAAGGACTACACCGACCTGGTGGACATGTACAAAAAAACCCGCGCTGAAGGCTTTGGCAACGAGGTCAAGCGCCGCATCATGACGGGTGCCTATGTGCTGAGTCACGGTTACTACGACGCCTACTACCTGCAGGCCCAAAAAATCCGCCGCATGATTGCCGACGACTTCCAAAATGCCTTCAAGGAATGCGATGTGATCGCTGGTCCCGTGGCTCCATCTGTGGCCTGGAAGTTTGGCGAGAACGCGAACGACCCGGTGGCAGACTACCTGGCCGACATCTTCACCCTGCCTGCCTCGCTGGCCGGTCTGCCCGGTATGAGCGTGCCTGCAGGCTTTGGCGCAGGCAACATGCCTGTGGGCCTGCAGCTGATCGGCAACTACTTCAAAGAAGCCCAGTTGCTGAACGCCGCGCACCACCTGCAACAAGCCACCGATTTCCACCTTCGCAAGCCACAAGGCATTTGAGCCGTGCCCTGCCTCCTCCAAGCGTTCGCCCGCCCCTCGCTGAGTGCTGCGTCATCGCGAGCGAAGCGTGGCGATCCATGGACTGCCGCGTCGCATGCGCTCCTCGCAGTGACGGCCACAGGCCACTTGTGATTCACCGGATAAACACACCATGAGCAAACTCGTCCAAGGCTACGAAGTCGTCATCGGCTTTGAAACACACGCCCAACTCTCGACCCACAGCAAGATTTTCAGCCGTGCGCCCACCGCCTTCGGCGCCGAAGCCAACACACAAGCCTGCGCGGTGGACATGGCCCTGCCCGGCACGCTGCCCGTGATGAACATCGGTGCTGTTGAACGTGCGATTGAATTTGGCTTGGCCATCAACGCGCACATTGCCGAGCGCAGCATCTTTGCGCGCAAAAACTACTTCTACCCTGACCTGCCCAAGGGCTACCAGATCAGCCAGTTTGAGATCCCCGTAGTGCAAGGCGGCGAGGTGTCGTTCTTCTTGGAAGTGGGCAAAGAGACCGTGCGCAAAACCGTGCGCCTGGAGCGTGCCCACCTCGAAGAAGACGCGGGCAAGTCGCTGCACGAAGACTTCATTGGTCAAAGCGGCATTGACCTGAACCGCGCAGGCACGCCCCTGCTTGAAATCGTTACCCAGCCCGACATGCGCAGCAGCGAAGAAGCCGTGGCCTACGCCAAAGAGTTGCACAAAATCGTGACTTGGATCGGCATCTGCGACGGCAACATGCAAGAAGGCAGTTTCCGGTGTGATGCCAACGTGTCGGTGCGCAAACCTGGGGCACCTCTGGGCACACGCCGCGAGATCAAGAACCTGAACAGCTTCAAGTTCATGCAGCAAGCCATCGACTACGAAGTGCGCTGGCAAATCGACCAAATCGAAGACGGCCACGCCATCCAGCAAGCCACCGTGCTGTTCGACCCCGACACGGGCGAGACCCGCGCCATGCGGACCAAGGAAGACGCGGCCGACTACCGCTACTTTCCTGACCCAGACCTGCCACCGCTGGTGATCGGCCGCGACTGGGTGGAGCGCGTCAAAGGCGAGATGGCCGAACTGCCCCGCGTGATGGCCGAGCGCTTCGTCAAAGACTACGCACTGCCCGAGCAGCTTGCGAATGCGATTACTTCTGAGCAGCCAAAAGCAGTTTATTTCGAGAATTTTTACAAGACACTATTGCAAAATTTAGCTGATCAATCACATTTGATGGAGGCTTGCGCTAAAGGCGCGGGCTGGGCGATGGTAGAGCTTGCTGCTCGCTTGAATACATTCGGAATTGCCGTTCATGAATGTCCTGTAAGCGCTGAAGGACTTGCGGCAGTTGTGACAAGAATTATTCAAGGCCATATCAGTCATAGTGCAGCAAAGACGGTATTCGATTTGCTTTGGAATGCCTCTGGCGATGCCATTTCCAATGAAGGCCAGTTGTCAGTTGTCGATGAGATTATCAAGAATAAAGGTCTGATGCAGATGAATGATGCCGGTGAGTTGGAGAAAATCGTAGACGAAGTGCTGTCCATAAGCTCAAAGAACATCGAAGAATTTAAGGCAGGTAACACCAAGGCGCTTAATAGCCTAGTTGGTCTAATCATGAAAGCCAGCAAAGGGAAAGCAAATCCTGGTCAAGTGAACGAGCTTCTAAAAAAGAAACTGACTTGATTTTATTTACCTTGCGGCAGTACTGATTTTCCCAATCAAATGGACTCAGTGTAAATATTATTTAAGCAATGGCAATGGCAATGGCAAAAAAGCACTAAAGCTTAAGAAATTTGCTTGCCGATTGCTTGTTTGGTCATATCATTTAACAGGTGTCTTTGCCCAAGTTTGATAATCGCTGAATTTTCCACTGGCACAATAACTACACGACTCGACAACTCCATCCGAGATAACTATAAGCGGATTTCCACATTTTTCGCAATGCCCCATTTCACCACGTCTTCTATTAATGTTATAGGGTGGATCGGAATGGTCTTGGGCTTCTGGATTATAAGATTGTTTAATTGATTGAGAATCACACCATTCTTTGTTCCGTGATATCAAGTCTAATGTCGATTTAAGGCCCATGCATTTCCAGCAATAAAGTTTACGCCATGGTTTTACACTTAGCAAACCATTACAGAGTTTGCAATATCTTAAAGGCGTAAAGATCAGTTTTTTGACAGCCGGAGGACTATTGATGCAACCAGATTTATCACTAGTTTGAAGATTTTCTCCGCTTGAGGCATGAATAATCGTGGCACAATTTTTTATAGCCCGAATCGCAGTCGCGATATCACATCGAAACCACTCTTTGCCCTCACGATAGCTAGCTAAGTGCTTGTGCGTCAGCTGCTCAACATCACGCGGGTTATCAACCAGAAAATCCACCTCCACTTTAAAAGCATGCGGAAATCCTGCTGAGTCAAGTTCTCTTGCCCTGAGAGATGGGTCTTTTGTTGAGAACCCAATTTTCACCAATCCAACTATTGCCGGATTTGAGATTACATATACCCAACCTCTAATATTCATCGCAAAATCTCCAAATTTTTTCTGTGCATGAAGGCATCTATCTTGAATTTCTCATATTCAATGAAAATCAAATTTTTATTTATATTTCCATTGAAAATATTTTTAATTTCACTTTCTTTATTATCCATAATTTTCAAAATTCAGCCCAATTCATAGTTATATGCATTTAATAATAATGAAAAGAAGCATGACGCCCTTACCCCCCTTTTGGCCGGTCGGCCAATATCTCGCGATTGGCTCTTGGCTCTTAGGATAGATTCTTATTTTTTGATCATAGCAATCCTTACATCCGATAGCGCATAGGAGCGGTTACTTTCTCCTTGATTAAGCGCTTTATTAGGCGCTGAGTTACATTTTTTTCATGGGTGGGCATATCTTGCAAGGCTTTTTCCGCTTGTTCAAACTGACCCAGCTGACGATGCATCGCGGTGAGCGCGGTAACGTTCGCGGTAGGGATGGTTTAAATGCTGCAAATAAGTCAACCGTGCCGCACGCTCAATGTCAATCGTTCTGGCTTTTGCTATGACATCTGGTAAGTCTTCGGGCGTAACAGGCATTGTGTGAGGTGCCTCGAGTTCCTCGGACTGGCTGACATGATGCATTTCATTCATCAGATAGTAGTTGCCGCATTTGCATTGGCGAAGTCCATGTCCATTGGGCATCAAAGAACCACCCCGATAACCATCGGTCCAATATTCACTCGCCATGAAATTCATGGAGCGGTAACGCGGACTGGAATAGAGTTCCCCGCAACAAGGTGTTGCGTTAAGGTTGTATCCGGCAATACTGGTCATAAGGATAAATTTTGTACGGTTTAGTGAGTAGACCGCTGACTGTCACGTTTTTTAATTTTAAAACGCTTCTACAGCCAACAATTGACAAGCTCCTCACCCAGACGATACCTGCCCTCTTCTGGTCTATGGACGCGCAACTAACTGTTGGATCGTTCTTCTAAAAGACGAATCCCGGCATTGAAATGAGAAGTCGTAAGCCACAATCAGCGCATGACTGCACCACTCTATCGCACCATCTACTACCTCCCCGGCCACGGAGGCCAGCTGACCAACGGCCTGGGTCAGGGCCTCATGGATCGGGGCTTTGATGTCGCCGGGCGCGAAACGCGTGACGATTTCCGATCACTGCCTTTTGATAAACAAGTGCAGGCCATCGTGGATGACCTGCAAAACCATTTCTGGCATGAACAGGCACAGGTGATCTGCAATTCCTTCGGCTCATATCTGTTCTTGCATGCGCAAACCCAAATGCCATCTTTCGTGGGTCGGGTGCTGTTGCTGTCACCCATCGTTGGCGAGTTCACGAACGAAGAAGCCAGAACCAGCTTTTCGCCGCCACGGCCAGAACGGCTGAAAACGCTGGCCGAAGCCGGGCAATTCAATGCACCTAGCCGCTGTGAAATTCATGTCGGGGAAGAAGACTGGCAAAGCATCCCGGCCAATGTCGAGACCTTTGGACTGTTGACAGGCATTCCCGTCACGATTGTCCCCAAAAGCGGACATGGCCTGGGCAAAGCCTATGTGGGACCGCTGCTGGATCGGTGGCTGTCTGACCAAGCGGCCTGAAAGTTTTGGTTTAACCCCCACATGTTTTCTCGGCCCATCTGGCTTGTTTCTCTGGTTTTGGCAATCGGCTTATTGACCGCACTCTGCCTGTACTGGTGCAGCGGTTCCGATCTTGAAGTCACGCATCACGACATGCGTGCGCCATCACAAGCAGCCAGATTTCGGGTGGTGCAACTGTCCGACCTTCACTTGCAGAGCTTCGGCAAGTCTGAAATAGCCGTCGTGGCTCAGGTGCAGGCGCTGCAGCCTGATTTAGTACTGCTCACAGGTGATGCCATCGACCGTGCCGATGCACTGCCTGTGCTGAAGGATTTTTTGGCTGCCCTAGGGACCATTCCCGCCGTCGCCGTACCGGGCAACTGGGAGCACTGGAGCGGGGTAGATTTTCCGGCATTGATTGCCCTTTTTGCAGCGCAACCGAATGGCCGGTTCCTGCTCAATGAGCGTGTTTCATTTACATCTGGGGAACGAAAGATCCATTTGATCGGACTGGATGACTTTACTGCCGGGCAACCTGATGCGCGACTGCTGTCACCTGCCCCATCAGACAACGTGACTGTTCTTGTTCAGCACTCACCTGGTTTCTTTGAGGTGCCCGAAATCAACCGCCTGATGAGCCAGCAACGCTTATCCGTGTGTTTATCTGGCCACACCCATGGCGGCCAGGTGAGCTTTGGCGGTTGGGCGCCTTTCAGGCCTGTCGGCAGCGGGCGCTTCGTGGCGGGGTTCTACGATGTACCGGGTTGTCGCCTGTATGTGTCGAAGGGTTTGGGCACGTCGGTGCTGCCGCTGCGCTGGGGTGCCGCGCCAGAAATTGCAGTATTTGATCTGTGAAGCAGCTCTATAGTTCGGCGTGCCGAAAGATCAAAGCATTTCCCGACCAACCGGTCCACCGAAGTGCACTTCGCCATGTGCATTCTCGTCGGTGATGCCGGACAACAAATTCTCCAGTTTGTACCGCGTCCCCCGCCCCGTCCCCGTCTGCACCAACACCCCCATCTCGCACAGCGCCGTGAGTTCACGGTAGGCCGTAGCGCGTGACACGCGGCACAGGTTTACGTATTTTTCTGTGCTGATGCCATTGGCAAATCCTTCAGGCCCCACGTCATAAAGTTTATTGATCGCCTTGGTTTGTGTGGGCGTGAGCTTCGGGTGTTGCTCGCGCAGTTCGGACCAGAAGCGGGTTTTGCGCATGGCCGCTTGCATGTGGTCCCAAGTGGCATCGGCTGCTTTGTGCACACAGTCCACGAACCACTGCACCCAAGGCGTCACATCCTTGTGGGCCTGCTCATGTGTGCCCTGAATATCTGAGTAAAGTCCGGCCTGGTCCCTCGTCAAGTCAAGCAACAATCAGTACATGCCCAGACCCGAAAACAACATCATCTACTACCTCCCCGGGCACGGAGGCCAATTAGCCACAGGTCTTGGTCAAGGCCTGATGGACCGGGGCTTCGATATTGCCGGTCGTGAAATACGCGGAGATTTCAGGTCCCTTCCCTTTAATGAGCAAATACAGCTCATCATGGATGATCTACAAAGCCATTTCTGGCATGAGCAGGCTCGAGTGATCTGTAACTCCTTCGGTGCTTACCTGTTTCTGCACGCGCAAACCCAGATGCCGTCTTTTTTGGGCCGAGTTCTGTTGCTGTCGCCCATCGTTGGCGAGTTCACGAATGAACAAGCCAGAACCAGTTTTTCGCCGCCACGGTCAGAACGGCTGAAAACGCTGGCGGAGGCAGGGCAATTCAACGCTCCCAAAAATTGCGAAATTCATGTCGGTGAAGAAGACTGGCAAAGCATCCCGACCAATGTGCAGGCCTTTGGTCAGTTGACGGGCATTCCCGTCACGGTCGTCCCGAATGGCGGGCATGATTTGGGTAAAGCCTATGTGGGGCCGCTGCTGGATCGGTGGCTCGCCAATTGATACCGCGTCCCCCGCCTACCCTTGTGCACCTGCCCCCATCTCGCACAGCGTCTTCAGTTTGCGGTAAGCCGCGGCGCGTGAAACGCGGCACAGGTTGGCTTCTTTCTCGGGACTGATCTGGCCAGAAAGATTTCGCCGTCAGCGTGGTCAAACTGGCGGCGACAACTCCTCGAGCAAATTGGCACCCACGGTGTAGGCATACAGGCTGGCAGGGCGAAATTCGAAATCCATGCCTTTGTAGTGCACTTGCTTGTCGGTGATGGTCCTGCTGGTGATGAGCATGGGGCGCGCAGCAACAGCCGGGTGTTTTTGCAGGAATGCCACGCAGTTGTCGAGTTCGCCACGCGACTGATGGGGGCGGTCACTCCATTTGACTTCTACAGCCCAATTGGGTTTGAGGTCGCTACCGCTCATGTGCACGATGTCAACCTCGCCGCCGTTCCAGCGGGCATAAAACAACTCGGCCTGCTGGGTGTGTTGCCATTGGCTGTAAATTGCCGTTTCGGTCAGTGCGCCCATGGCTGACGCATCGGCCTGGATCGAACCAAAGAGGGCGGCACGCATGGAGGGGTTGTTCAGATACACCTTGAACGCTGCGGCACGTTTGAACCGCTTGGCATTTTGATCAATGCGTTCGACGCGACGGATCAGAAATGCCGCTTCAAGGTACTCGATGTAGCGGCGAATGGTGTTCTTGGCCACACCTGAGGTTTTGGACAGTTCATCAAGGCTGACTTCGTTGCCAGTGTTGTAGGCCAAGGTGGTGAACAGTCTGTTGAGTTCCTGAATGTCGCTGATGCCGTACAGGCTGGGCAGGTCTCTCAACAAGACCTTATCGATGATGTCACTCTTGATGTACTGGCTGGGGTCGGTACGAACAGTGGATGAAAAAACCGCTTCGGGGTATCCCCCGTAGTTGAGGTAATTCACGAACTCCTGGTTGAGGGCGTTGATGTCTTTGGCGATATAGCGTGAATGCTCGCCATCAGGCTCGTGCAGCTTCTGGATCAATTCATTGTCGCGACCAATGAAGCGCAGGTATTCTGCAAAGGTGAGTGGGGGCAGTACATAGTCTGTAAACCGTCCAGCGCCCGATTCCTGGCTCTTGAGCCGCAGGGCAGCAGCGGCAGAACCTGTGGCAATGAATCGGTAGCTGGGGTAGGAGTCCACCAGGGATTTGAGATGAACTTCCCAGTTGGGCAGGTACTGCACCTCGTCAAAATAGACGTACAGCTGCGCGTCTCGACCATGGCCCTGCAACTCCTGAAAATAATTGAGCAGTTTTTCCAAGGGCAGGCCGGTATAGATTGGCGTTTCCAAAGAGACGTAGAAAACGTTTTTGGCTGGCACGCCTGCATCCAGCAAGTCTTTGATGCTTTGATAGACCATCACCGTTTTGCCGACACGGCGAGGCCCCATCAAAACCACCGCACGCCTCAGGCTTGTATCTTTCAGGATTTGCTGGAAAGCAGCAAAGTAACTGCGCCTGGGCTTGTCTTCAAAAGCAATTTTTCGGGCAGATAACGCGTCCCACCAGGGGTTATCGAACACCAGACGGGCAAGGATGTCTTCTTTGGCGATGTTGAGCATGGCGATAAGATTAATCGATTGATCTTGGCCTTATATTACTTCAAAATAAGATCAGACTATTGATTCTATTTTTTCAACAAGCCATACCGCGTACCCAGCCCCGCTCCCGTCTCTCACAACGCAGTCAGCTCCCAGCAGGCCTTAGCCCGTGAAACGCGGCAGAGATTCACGTTTTTTCGGTGCTGATGTCGTTGGCAAAGCCTTGGGCTTCAACGCGGATTTGAGAGATTTGCGCTTCAAACGTGAAGCGCAAATGGCTTTTTTGCGCTTCACGCTAGTGAACGGCATCCAGCACAGCAAGCCCTGAGCATTGACAAGTCAAGCAATTGTCACAACATACAAACATCAACCCTTAAGGGAGGTCATCCATGAGCATTCACACTTTTACAAGCCGCGACTTCACACGAGACGTGTCAGCCGCCAAACGCGCTGCCATGGATGGACCTGTGTTCATCACCGACCGGGGTCGCCCCGCGTTTGCACTGCTCAAAATCGACGACTACTACCGCATGGCCGGAAAGGCCACCCCGTCTTTGCTGGAGGTGATGGACGGCATGCCGGGCGGTGAAGGCATCGAGTTTGATCCGCCCAAACTGGGCATTCAAATTCAAGCCGCGAACTTGGATTGAAAGCGATCCATGTTAGTTCTGGACACCACCGTCATTTCCGAGCTGCGCCAGGGCAAGCCCAACCCGTCCATGGCGGTACGCCAATGGACCGCAGGCCAACCCAGCAATCAACTCTTTTTGTCGGCCATCACGCTGCTTGAGTTGGAATTGGGCATTCAGGCGTTGGAGCGCAAAACACCGCCGCAGGGCAGCGCTTTGCGCCAGTGGCTGGGTGGCGTTCGCGCTGCTTTTTCGGGGCGCATCTTGCCCTTTGCAGAGAACACAGCACCCGTGTGCGCATCACTGCACATCCCCAACCCGCGCTCAGACCGGGACGCGATGATCGCGGCCACAGCCCTTGAGCACAGGTTCACCGTCGTGACACGCAATGTGTCGGATTTTGAAGCTACCGGTGTGGCCCTATTGAATCCTTGGCTAGAACACGCAGCGCACTGAACTGGTGGTTTTGAGTTGGAAGTTTTGCGTGAATATTCAGGTGCACCACCCTCGTATCCATGGGGGCAACGCAAGCCTCTTTGGACTGAGAGCATAGATTTCAGCCCAGTGCAGCACGCCACTGTTCATGCTGCACACGTTGCTGTGCGGCTTTTTCGCGCAAGTTGGCCGGCTTGGTGATGCGCAGTTTGTGGGGTGAACCTTGGCGCAACACCTCCATGGCCAGCCGCAGACCGGATTGACCAAACTCTTCAAGGATGTGTTTTCGCCGAGCCTCTGCCATGGCCAGCAACACGTTTGCGCTGTCGTGATTTTTCAGGAAGGTCATCACTTGTCGGCAATCGGCGCATTGACAGCGCATGACCGGCACCACCATGGACCAGTCGCCCACCTCGGGCAAGGCTTTGGCCAGTGACAGATCCAAGGCCTGTTTCACACGTTCCCGCAAGGTGGACCAACCCGCAACAGCGTGCGCCGCTTTGTCCCATTCGATCAACAGGGGGCTGAGCACAACGAGTGAGTGGGTGCCCAAACCTTCATTCAGTTGACGAACCACATCAGCGGCCAGTGGGGTGCTGGGCAACAGCAGTCCCGTCTGGATGAGTTCGGCCGCGAATTGACTGCGCCAGGGCCATGCCGTGTCACGCGCATGGGGCATCAAAGTTATCCATTGCGCTTCAAGTTGTTGCCAAAGCTGGCCTCTGGCTTGTGCGAAGCGCTCTGTCCAGGCCGGGTCAAGCCCCGTTTGCTGTAAGGCCTCTATCAACTTTGGCAGCCCCAGCAAATGCTCTCGCAATGTTGTATCGCCGTAGCTGTGTGTCCATTCACTCAGCACACTTTTGACCTGTCGCTCCAGATCATGCTTTTGCAGCCAACGACTGAGCAACTTATCGCAAAACTTCTGGCCATGCGCCTTAACCAAGACGGCCAAGCCCCCGGCGTGCCCCACGCCAAACACCCACGGTGAAGCCGTCTCCAGCAAATCAAGCGCCAGTTGCGGGTCTGACAAACTGGCCGCAATCTGGCACTGGTCTGTAAAGCGCTGAGGGTCTTCGCTTTGAAAACGGAGCAATCGCGCTTTAACGGCCTGCACCGTGCTCAGAACTTTGGCCGCTTGCGCAGGCTGGCCCGCCAACGCCACCAAAGCTTGCAAGGCCTTGTCGGCATCCAGGTCAAACTGTTGCAGCAATTCACTCGCCTGTGGCCACAGCACCACGGCAGCACGCCGGTACCAGTAGTCCAGCGTTTCGCCGTAATTGCCCATGTACCCCTCGTATTCGGAGTTCACCAGATCGTCCTCATCGGTCTCCCGGAGACTGACAATGTCGGGGTCACGCACTTGAAGGTGTCCCATTTTTTGCACCACATTGTTGGTGTCCACCCAATGGTCAAGCGTGGTGCTGTGCTCAATGAGTTCGTCCCGCTCGGGCTCTGCCTGTCTTTTGTGAGGTCTGCGGTAGTCCACATCGCTCAGATCGGCCGTCCACATTTCGTGAATTTCGGCCAAGGCCAGGTAAACGCGCAAGCCCAGGGCATCGGCTGCGCTGCGCAGGGCTTGCGCGTGCGTTCTGTCATGGCCCTTGAGCAAGCCCCAACTCAATCCCTTTTGTGAATACTCATGGTCCAAATAGACCACCAGGCGCTGTTTGGAAGAGGCGCCATCTTGTTCATCAAAGTGCTGTTGCAATGCCGCAAGCAATGCCGGACTGTGCGCTGTCTTGGCCTGCGTTGAATCAGGGCGCAGCACCACGTTGAAGGTCAGCACCATACGATGGCCTTGCTGGACGGGGCGAACCTCATGGTGGCAATCGGCATAGAAGGCACACCACTGAATTTGTTCCGTGTGCAAATGCTCGGACTGAAAGCGGTGCACATCGTCCCCCTGATGCAGCACCAAATGACCTCCCAGATGCGCACAAGGCCAGACCAACACCAAGGTCAACACCATGCCTGGCATCTTTTCGGTGTCCTGGTGCATCTTGAAAAACTGCCCCGGCCCATAAATCAGCGCGTTGTGCAGGTGGGCTTGCAAGGACACGCCTTGCAGCCCCATGGCTTGCTGCACAGACGCTTCGATGTCTGGCCACACGGCATCCCAACCCGAGAGCGTTATAGAAGAGGCTTTGATCTCGCTGGTATCGCGCACCGTCGTGTCCAGCAGGGTTTGGTCACGCAAACCGAACGAGGCTGCACTGGCCAATTCGCACAAACGGCCCAGATCGGGGGCTTGCAAAAATGGCGGCAAGGCCCCCAGACCTTTCACGCCAACAAACAGCGCCTGCACAGGAAACGCGCCCTGGGCATGAAAACTCGATGGCGCAGATGCAGTTTTTGGGGTCGACAGATCAAGGTCGGTTTCAGCGATGAGGGCTTGAACAATGGCGGGAATCGTCATTTGAAAACTGGAAAAAAGACTCATGAGATTTGAAGCAGCGCTTTGATTTTTGCACAGGTGTTTCTTGCGCTTTCATGGAGTCGATACAGCAGCAAGCTACTCGGGTTCAGTGCAAGTGCCCACTCGGCAGGTGACTCAATCACCCATGGAATCCTCAACCAAACAACCGCAGCTGGACACATCCTAGAGCTTGTCCAGCTGCATTTTCTTTTGATCCGGCCCTGTGAAGGTTGAAGTGAAAGTCATGTTTTGCAAATAGCAATCAGCGCACTGGGAGCGCCGCCCTTGGGGCGATGTGTGGCGGTCTGCAAGGCTCCATCGCGGCGATCATGCCGCTCCAACAAAAAAGTGTTCATGCAAACATCAACGTGCCGGTTTAATAGGATGATGGAAAAGACCGAATCAGTGGCCACCCATTTTGTGCGTTAGCTGTAAGGTTGATGGGCCTTCTGGGAAGTGAAGCACATTGGTGTGTGCTGAGTCTGCCATGTCGGACTCTTCGAGTGTCGACCTACGGGGCTGTGGGGTTTTGTAGGTCGGTGGTCGAAGACCCCGACGTTTGTTTGATCCAGCGGCGCGGCCCGCTTGTGCTGCGTGGGGGCATTCACACATGTCGGACTCTTCGAGTGCCGACCTACGGGGCTGTGGGTTTTTGTAGGTCGGTGGTCGAAGACCCCGACGTTTGTTTGATCCAGCGGCGCGGCCCGCTTGTGCTGCGTGGGGGCATTCACACATGTCGGACTCTTCGAGTGCCGACCTACGGGGAGATGGGGTTTTGTAGGTCGGTGGTCGAAGACCCCGACATGGACGTCAAGCATTGAGCGGGACGATTTCCTGCTCGATGGCGCCGAACAGGCTTTCGCCGTCTTTGCCCTTCATCTCGATGCGGATGGTGTCGCCGAACTTCATGAATTCGGTGCTTGGCTTGCCGTCCAGGATGGTTTCGATGGCGCGTTTTTCGGCGATGCAGCTGTAGCCTTTGGGCCACTGCGGTTTGCCCTTGACTTCCACGCTCTTGTTGCTCACGGTGCCGCTGCCCACGATGGAGCCTGCGCGCACATTGCGGGTTTTGCAGATGTGCGCGATCAGCTGGCCGAAGTGGAAGGTCATCTCGGGGCCGGCTTCGCACATGCCCACTTTGCGGCCGTTCCAGGTGGATTGCAGCGTCAGGTGCACACGGCCACCTTGCCAGGCGTCGCCCAGTTCATCGGGTGTGATGGCCACGGGGCTGAATGCGGTGGCGGGCTTGCTCTGGAAGAAGCCAAAGCCTTTGGCCAGCTCGTTCGGGATCAGGTTGCGCAGGCTCACGTCGTTGGCCAGCATGACGAGGCGCACGCCCTCGATGGCTTCGTCGGCGGAGGTTTGCATGGGCACGTCGCCGGTGATGACGGCGATCTCGGCCTCAAAGTCGATGCCAAACGCTTCGTTGGCGCAGACCACCGGGTCGCAAGGGCCGATGAAATCATCACTGCCGCCCTGGTACATGAGGGGGTCGGTGTAAAAGCTGCTGGGCACTTCCGAGTTGCGGGCCGCACGGACCAGCTCCACATGGTTGAGGTAGGCTGAGCCGTCGGCCCACTGGTAGGCGCGAGGCAGCGGCGCCATGCAGCGCTCGGGGTCAAACGGGAAGGCGTGGCGGGCCTTGCCCTGGTTCAAGGTGAGGTAGAGGTCTTCCAGCTGGGGGGCCAAAAAATTCCAGTCGTCCAGCACTTGCTGCAATGTGCTGGCGATGCCGGTCGCATAATGTGCGGTGCTCAGGTCGCGCGACACCACCACCAGTTGTCCGTCGCGTGAGCCGTCTTTGTAGGTCGCCAATTTCATGATGCAGGTGTCCCGTTCTGGTCCTCATGCGCTACAGTGTGATGCACTGCGAAATTACGCATTGTTAAACTCGTTTAACTAAACGAAACTGGATTCTAGACGATATGGCCCTTGCCACCCCCCGCCCCGATGAAGGCAAAGAACGCGCTGGCATCCAGTCGGTGGAGGTCGGTTTTGCACTGCTCGATGTGTTGGCGCAAGCCAGCGCTCCCCTGATGCTGCGCGATCTGGCCAGTGCTGCGGGAATGAGTGCGGCCAAAGCGCACCGCTATCTGGTGAGCTTTCAGCGCCTGGGCCTGGTGGTGCAAGACAGCAGCACCAACCGCTACGAACTCGGCCCCACCACACTGCGTTTGGGTCTGGCCACCTTGTCGCGCCTGGACGCGGTCAAGATGGCCCGAGAGCGTTTGCACGCCTTGATGGAAGCCACCGAACACACGGTGGCCCTCGCCGTTTGGGGCAACCGGGGGCCGACCCTGGTGCATTGGCAAGAAACTCCGCTGGCCGTGCCGGTCAGTTTGCGCCTGGGCGATGTGATGCCTTTGCTGTCTTCGGCCACGGGGCGCTGTTTTGCCGCCTTCAACAGCCACGGCGGTGCCGCCGAAAAAGGGCAAGCCATGATCGACAAGGAACTGGCGCTGGCCCGCAAACTCGGGCGCAGCGATTTGCCCAGCACGCAGGCCCAAGTGCAGACCATGATTGAAGAAACCCGCCAGCAAGGCTTGGGCCGCGTGGTCAATGTCTTGCTGCCCGGCATTGCAGGCTTTTGCGCGCCGGTGTTTGATGCCGATGGGCACTTGGTGCTGGGCGTGGTGGCTTTGGGCTCATCGGCCACCTTGCACACCGAGTGGCAAGGGCCCGTGGCTCAGGCCCTGCGCCAATTTGCAAGGCAGCTGTCGGACGACTTGGGCTGGCGCGAGGCTTAAAGCATGCCGCACCAGACTCTTCGCCACACGCACCCAGCAGCCACCTCTGCTTGGCCGCCACGGCGCTCGCTGGCCTGGCTGGTCGGGCTCGTGCTGGTCATGCATGCGCTGCTGGTTTTGAGCATGTCGGGCCTGCTGGAGGTGCAACTGGCCACACCCGAAGCCACTCGGGTCACCACTTTGCAAACGCGCATGCTGGCCCCTGCAACGCCCGTGGCTGCTGTGGTCAAGGTACCCAAGCCTGCTGCACCGCGCACCCGCATTGCGCAAGAAGCGACGCCACCGCCTGACGCCAAACGGCCAGAAACACTGGCACAAGAAGATAGCGCTACGAACACCGCCGAAAGCGCCCAGCCCGCACAGACCGCAAGCAATGAAGCGCCTGTACCCGAGGCGGCAATAGCCAGCGCCCCCGCCGCACAACCCGCCCCGGAGGTCACCGCCGCTACCGAGCCCGCGCCCGCCGAAACCCTGCCCAACATACCCCTGGGGGCCTTGCCCCCCTCGGCCTTGCTCAGCTACCGACTCACCGGCATGGAAAAAGGCCTGACCTACCACGCCAGTGGCGAATTGAACTGGCAACACAACGACCAAGCATATGCCCTGGCCCTGTCGGTGAAAGCCTTTTTGCTGGGCTCACGGCACTGGCGCAGCCAAGGGCAGATCACGGCAGCGGGCCTGGCACCTCGCAAATTCACCGACAGCTGGCGCGGCGAGAGGGCTTCTCACTTTGACCGTGAGAACAAGAAGATCGTGTTCAGCAGCAATGCGCCCACAGCAGAACTGCTGCCTGGTGCCCAGGACCAGATCAGTCTGTATGTGCAGCTGGCCGCTGCCATGGCGGGCGCGCCCCAGCGTTTTGCCCCGGGCACACGATTGAACATCCAAACCGTCACCTTGCGCGAAGCCCTGCCCTGGATCCTGACGCAAGAGCAAAACGACAGCCTGACGCTGGACAGCGGTCCGCTAGACACCACCAAATGGTCGGCCCAGCCACGCAACCGCTTCGATGCCAAAGTGGAGTTTTGGGTCTCGGCCCAACATGGCTGGCTGCCCGTGCGCATCCGCATCACCCAAGTCAGCGGCAACTACATCGATCTGCTGCTGAGTGATTACAAGCTTTTGCCGCCACTTCCGGCGGGCAACCCTGCGGGCTAAAAAACCACACCCACTTGAAGTTCATGACCATGTCCTCATTTATTCAACACGAGTTGAGGGAGAATGAACACATGAACTTGCTTTACGAATCCGAAACATTTGCGGTGATGCATATGCTGGCCAATGCGCCGGCCGAAGCATCGCCAGCCAGCAGCAAACCGTTGCTGGAGCGCCATGGTTTTGAGATCGTGGACAAACGCTCTGGCAAAGAGGTCTACTTGGACGGTTCCTGGGCAGAAATGTTCCAGCAACAAATCCAAGCTTGGCAACAGCACACCCCCACACAAGAAGAAGTCGAGGACACCCTCGAAGGCTACACGGGCCTGGCCCAGCAGCCCGTCGTCGTGCATTGACACCCCCACGGTGATCCGCTCCTCCATAGGTCGGCGATCGAAGACCTCGACAACTGTGTGATGGACCGACAAAGCCTGCATAGACCGCATGCGTCTGGCTGCCAACGTCGGACTCTGCGAGTACCGACCTACGAAGACCTACATTGATCGCCCCCGTAGGTCGGCGGTCGAGAACCCGACAACTGTGTGATGGACCGGCAAAGCCTGCTACGACCGCATGCATCTGGCTGCCAACGTCGGACTCTGCGAGTACCGACCTACGAAGACCTACATTGATCGCCCCCGTAGGTCGGCGGTCGAAGACCCCGACAACTGTGTGATGGACCGACAAAGCCTGCATCGACCGCATGTGCAGGACAAGCCAACGTCGGACTCTGCGAGCACCGACCTACGAAGACCTACATTGATCGCCCCCGTAGGTCGGCGGTCGAAGACCCCGACAACTGTGTGATGGACCGGCAAAGCCTGCATCGACCGCATGCGTCTGGCTGCCAACGTCGGACTCTGCGAGTACCGACCTACGAAAACTTACAGTGAGCCGCTCCCTGTAGGTCGGCGGTCGAAGACCCCGACAACCCCCCTGTGTCAGACTAGTTGTCGCCTCTCTTCTTTTTCCAAGCGGACTCTCCGCTGAGGCGATAAATAATGAAACATGCTCCGTATCCCACTGAATTTATTGAACAATCATTGCGTAAGGCTCGCGAGCGCGGCGATCAAACTCTGGTCAGCGTTGCAGTTGAACTGAATGTTCCTCTGACAACCTTGAAGGGTTGGCGCCGAGATGCCGCCAAAGCTGCAAGGGGGTTGCCCCATGTAGCCCCCCTTTTGCACGGCGAACTTTCTGCCCAAGCTTGGGCCCCCCGCGAACGCCTTCAAGCGCTTAACGAAAGCCATCTGCTCGTGGGTGATGATCTGCATGCTTGGTGCCGCCACAAGGGGCTGTACGCACACCAGCTGCAGACTTGGCGTGATGCCTTTTGTGCAATGAGCGAGCCCAGCGCCAAGCAAAATCTGGGTGCCATGCGAGAGCTGCAGGGCAAACACGATCAGCTGGAGCGGCAATTGCGTCGCAAGGACAAAGCTTTAGCGGAGGCTGCAGCACTGCTGATATTGCAAAAAAAATTCCAGGCGCTGTGGGCGGACGAGGCATGATGAACTCCACCCTACAGCGCCAAATCCTTTTGCCATTGATCGAGCAGGCTATTGCTGATGGTGCCCGCGCTCAACAGGCCTGCGCCCAAATTGGCATGAGCGTTCGCACCTTGCAGCGCTGGGTACACCCTAGTGGGCACGAAGGAGACCGGCGTGTCAGCAAGCTACGTGCGCACAGCGTGCCGCCAAACCAGCTCAGTCAAGCTGAGCGAGAGGCCGCGATGAGCGTGCTTAACAGCGAGGAGTTCAAAGATTTGCCACCCAGCCAAATCGTGCCTCGCTTGGCCGACCAGGGCAAGTATGTGTGCAGTGAATCGACGATGTACCGACTGCTCCATTGCGCCCAGCAGATGGGCCATCGCCGCCTGGAGCGTGTGCCGCGCAAGGTGAGCAAGCCGCGCGCATTGGTCGCTACCCAGCCCGATCAAGTCTATTGTTGGGACATTACCTATTTGCCCACCCAGGTGCGAGGAGTGCATTTCTACCTCTACCTTTTTGTGGATATCTTCAGCCGCAAAATTGTCGGCTGGCAGGTATTTGATTGTGAGAGCGCACAGCTGGCCGCCGATTTGCTTCGTGATATCTGCGAGCGCCAATGCATTCCCGAAGGGCAGCTCACGGTGCATTCAGACAATGGCTCGCCGATGAAGGGTGAGACCATGCTGGCGACAATGTGGCGCTTGGGTATCACGCCTTCGCGCAGTCGGCCCTCAGTCAGCAATGACAACCCCTACTCGGAATCGCTGTTCCGAACTCTCAAGTTCCGCCCGCAGCTACCTCTGGGGCCCTTTACCGACATCTTGCATGCGCGCCGCTGGGTGACAGATTTGGTCCATTGGTACAACACCGAGCACAGGCACAGCGCCATTCGCTTTGTAACCCCAACTCAGCGCCACGCAGGGCTTGACGGGCCAATGCTTGCAAAGCGCGAGGATGTTTACGCTGCTGCCCGACAGGCCAATCCGAACCGATGGTCCGCAACTGCACGCAATTGGCACCCGGTCAACGAAGTCCACCTCAATCCCCATACCCCTAAACCCACGGAGAACAAAAACTTACGAAAACCAGCCTGAACCACCAAAATAAATGCGACAACTAGCTTGAAAACGGCCGCAACTGTGTGATCGAACGACAAAGCCCACATCGGCCACATGTGCAGGACAAGCCAACGTCGGACTCTGCGAGTACCGACCTACGAA
>NZ_LFYT02000017.1 GCF_001270065.2 Limnohabitans planktonicus II-D5 | reverse complement strand
ACCCCATAACGTCGGACTCTGCGAGTACCGACCTACGAGATGGCACTTCTCACACATGGATGTCGTAGGTCGGCGGTCGAAGACCCCGACGTGGGCCTGTGCAGAAACCAATATTGTCGGACTCTGCGAGTGCCGACCTACAAGATGGCACTTCTCACACATGGATGACGTAGGTCGGCGGTCGAAGACTCCGACAGGGGCCTGTGCCGGAACCAATATTGTCGGACTCTGCGAGAGCCGACCTACGAGATGGCATGTCTCACACATGGATGTCGTGGGTCGGCGGTCGAAGACCCCGACAAGGGCCTGTGCCCAACCCCATCATGGATGTTGTAGGTCGGCGGTCGAAGACTCCGACAGGGGCCTATGCTGAAACCAATATTGTCGGACTCTGCGAGTGCCGACCTACGAGATGACTTGGCGCGCAGATTTCAAACTTCAGCGTGCCGGATCCACAGGAGGCTTGCGCGCTAGGGTCTGTCTGTATTGGTTTTTCTGATGCTCAGCATCAGAATTGGCGAAGGCTAGGCCTGCTCAGGCTTTACAGCCCACACTGTGCGACTGCGAAGCGTTGGATGCCTGTTGCAAAAGGCCTTCGCTGACATTTTGACCGAACCCTCTCTTCACAAAGGAAAACCGATGAAACTCAATCGCCGACTGGTCCTGACCCTGGTGGCCTCTGCAGCCGTTCTCTCGGGTGCTGCCATGGCCCAACAACGCGTGTTTTTCGGCATCGCCACGGGCGGCACGGGCGGCACTTATTACCCCTTGGGCGGCATGCTGGCCCAGCTGATTTCCAACAAGGCCACGGTCGACGGCAAGAAAATCACCGCCACCGCTGAAGCCGCAGGCGCTTCGGTGGGCAACGCCAAACTGCTGGGCACCAAAGACATCGAGTCGGCCTTTGTGGCCGCCGACATTCTGGATGCGGCCTACAACGGCAAAGCCCAGTTTGCCAATGCGCCCCTGAAGAATCTGCGTGCCCTGGGTGCGCTGTACCCCGAGACCGTGCAGCTGATCACTCGCGCCGATTCGGGCATCAACGGCGTCAAAGACCTCAAGGGCAAAAGCATTTCCTCGGGCGCGCCCGGCTCCGGCCAGTACCAGTTGGTGACCGACTTGCTCAAGGTGCACGGCATGGCCCGCACCGATGTGAAAGAAGACAGCTCCTCCTTCACCCAAGCGGTGGACAAGATCAAGGACGGCAACTTGCACGCCACCTTGATCACGGGCGGTGTGCCCGTGGCGGCGGTGACCGACTTTGCGCAAAGCCACGCCCTGAAGATCATCCCGCTGTCCGGCCCCGAAGTGGCCACATTGCTCAAAGAGCAGCCTTACTACACCCAGGTGCAGCTGCCCGCCAACAGCTACAAAGGCCAGACCGCCGCTGTGCCCACGCTGGCAGTGATGGCCATCTGGGCCACACACGATGGCGTGCCCGAGAACGTGGCCTACGAAGTAACCAAGGCCTTGTATGAGAACACCGCCATCATGGGCCAGGTGCATGTGCAGGGCAAAAACATCAACCTGAACACGGCCACAGCCGTGGCCAGCGTGCCCCTGCACCCCGGTGCCTTGCGTTACTTCAAAGAAAAAGGCATCGCCAAGTGACAGACCCCAAGCGCCTCGCCCTGGTGGCGTGGGCGCTGGTGGCCTGCGCACTGGCAGCACCTGGGGTTGCGCCCGCTTGCGAGCTGGTGCTGACGGAACACCGCAGCGGCCTGGCGCTGACCCGCTTGCCCCTGAACCCGGCGCAACCCGCTGCCGATGTGGCCTTCACCCACTCGGTGCTGGGCACAACCGTGCTGGACCGCTATGTGTGGCGGCATAACTCGCAGGGCTGGCGCGCGCACTTGGTGGAAGAGCGCTTTGAAGGTGAAGGCTACGGCCTGCCATCGGCGGCCGGGCCGGGCGAGCGCTTGTTGCGCCATGGCGCGGGTTGGCGGTTGCTGCTGGACCGGGTGGTGAACCCTTTGGTGGTTTTGCCTTTGCCCGCCCAGTCGATGCGGCTGGTGCTGGCCGACGGACGCGAAGTTTTACTGGGCCAGCTGAGCCCCAAATCAATTGAAATGCGGGCTGAAAATTGCCCTTTGCCATGATGGAAAACCCATGAGTACCAGCCAACAAGAAATTGATCGCCTGATCGAGCAGTTTGACCCCGAATCGAGTTTTCGCCGCTTGGCCGGCTGGAGTGCCAAAGTCGTGATGGTGTTGTGTGCAGGCCTGTCGGCCTGGCACTATTACACCGCCGGTTTTGGCCTTGAAAACGAAATCGCCCACCGCGCCATCCACCTGGCCGTGGTGTTGGGCTTGTGCTTTTTGGTATTCCCGCGCCAAAAACGTATGCCCGGTCATTGGGAATGGACCGTGTCGGTGGGTCTGGCGGGCTTTTACCTGTTCATGGGCTGGAGCTTGCTCGGCAAGATCACGGAGCCCATCCCGGACGCCATGCGCTACACCTTTTTGGCGGTGCTGGTGGCCTTGGCAGGTTTGTCTTTGCCGTTCAAACATTTCGACGGCAGCCACAGCCACATTCCATGGCGCGACTGGGTGTTTGCGGCGCTGGCTTCGGGCTTTTCGTTGTACCTCTTGGTGTTTTTTCAGCACATCTACATCGATCGCCCCGGCCAGCACACGCCGCTGGACTTGATGATGGGCGTGATTGCGATTGCCATGGTGATCGAGGCCACGCGCCGCACCATGGGCATCTTCTTGCCGCTGCTGGCGATTGCGGCGATTTTTTACGGCTTGCTCGGGCCTTATCTGCCAGGCGGTTTGTCGCACCGGGGTTACAGCTTGTCGCGCATCGTGGCGCATTTGTACAAAGGCACCGAAGGCATTTACGGCATCCCGGTGGGCGTGGTGGCCACCTTTGTTTTTCACTTTGTGCTGTTTGGCATCATGGCCCAACTGACCGGCTTGGGGCAGTTGTTTGTGAACCTGGCCACCATTGCGGCAGGGCGCTTTTCCGGCGGTCCGGCCAAGGTGAGCGTGGTGTCTTCGGGGCTGTTTGGCATGATCTCTGGCTCAGCCATTGCCAACACCGTGACCACAGGCGTCATGACGATTCCGATGATGAAAAAAGTCGGCTTTTCGCCGCGCTTTGCGGGGGCGGTCGAAGCCTCGGCTTCTTGCGGGGGCCAGATCACCCCGCCCATCATGGGGGCTGCGGCTTTCATCATGGCGGAGACCTTGGGCATTCCTTACAACACCTTGATTTTGGTGGCGATTGTGCCGGCCCTGCTGCATTACTTTGCCATCTTGTTCATGGTGCACCTGGAAGCCAAGCGATTGAAGCTCCAGGGCATGGACCCCAAAGACATTCCGTCTTTGAGTTGGGTGATCAAAAGTTCATGGCACCTGTTCATTCCACTGGTAGTCATGGTCACGCTGCTGTTGCTGCAGTTCACGCCTTTTCTGGCCGCCTTTTGGGGCATCACCCTCACGGTGGCCTGCTCGTGGATTCCCCGCTTGATAGGGCCCTTGGGCAAAAACATGACCGGCATGGCGGTGGGGCCACAAGCGCTGGTGCAAGGCTTCGAGATGGGTGCCAAAGCGGCGCTGGGGATTGGCGCTGCGTGTGCCTGCGTCGGATTTGTCCTGGGCATCACCACGCTGACGGGCATGGGTTTCAAATTCTCGGCCTGGGTGATCGATGTCTCGGGCCTGGCCGCCCAAATGTTCATGGTGCTGGATGTGTTCAACTGGTTTGAGCTCAAACAGGTCACCATTTTCTTTGGCCTGATGTTCACCGCAGCCGCTTGCATCATCATGGGCTCGGGTGTGCCCACCACGCCCACGTACATCATCCTGGCCTCTATCGTCGCCCCGGCGCTGGCAGGGCTGGGTGTGCCGCAACTGGCGACACACTTCTTTGTCTTTTACTACGGTGTGCTGGCCGATGTGACACCGCCTGTGGCCTTGGCGGCCTTTGCAGCGGCTGGCATTGCCCGCAGCGAACCCATGCGCACCGGCATGACGGCTTTCAGGCTGTCCATGGGCAAGGTGCTGGTGCCCTTTGCTTTTGTCTACACGCCCGCTTTGTTGTTCATCGACTTCACCTGGTTCTCTTTCTTGCTGGCCACTGTTTGCGCGGTCGTGGCCGTGATGGGGCTGGGTGCAGCCTACACAGGCTTTGTGGCCCGGCCCATCCGAAAGCTGTCATTCTGGTTGTTGAATGCCATGTCCATCTCCCTGGTGTTTGCCAATCCTGTGGTCGCAGCCGTGGCCATTCCGGGAGTGCTGCTGATCTTGCTGTGGCACAGCCGTCCCTTGCCGAACACCGCCTGAGCCCATGCCCATTCATTTTTTTGAACGGGCCCAACTGCACGCCAGCCCCTGGAAAAACGGCGGCGGCGTGACGCGTGAAATCGCTTGTCATCCACCACAAGCGGGCATGCAGAATTTCGACTGGCGCATCAGCATTGCGCACATTGCCAGCGACGGTGATTTTTCAGTGTTCGCAGGGGTGGACCGGGTCATCACCTTGCTAGAAGGCGGCGGCGTGCATTTGAGCAGCGCCGAAGGCAGCGTCTTGCATGCGCTGGACACGCCTTTGCAGCCCTTTGCCTTTTCAGGCGATGCCGCAGTGCATGGGCGTTTGCTGAACGGGGACTGCCACGACTTCAATGTGATGACGCGCCGTGGTGTGTGTCAGGCCGAGGTGCGCGTGTTGCGTCGTCGAGAGACTTTGCTGCCCGCCCCGGCCGGTTTGCTGATGGCCATTCAGGGCGCATGGCAGGTGCAGACCCCTGACACCGACAAGGCAGAGGTCCAGCCACACACCATTGCACCCCAAACAGGGCTTTGGTGGCAGGGCGACACGCAGGGCTGGTCATGCCAATGCGCCGACTCAGATCCGCAAGCGGCCCTGCTGGCCGTTCGCTTGACCCCCACCCCACACTGAAACACCACGATGCACCACCAGCTGTTTGCCGAATACGCCTTGTTGCCCGGGGGCTGGGCCCGCGATGTCTTGCTGCAATGGAACGCCCAAGGACAATGGCAGGCCATGGAGGCAGTGCAGGCCGTCCCCCCCCAAGTGCCACGCGCCGCAGGGCCGGTGCTTCCGGGCATGCCCAATTTGCACTCGCATGCTTTTCAACGCGCCCTGGCCGGGCTGACCGAGTACCGCAGTCACGCGCAAGACAGCTTCTGGAGCTGGCGCACGCTCATGTACCGATTTGCCGCCCAACTCGGCCCCGCGCAGCTGGAGGCCATTGCCACGGGCCTGTATGTGGAAATGCTGGAGGCGGGCTACTCCAGCGTTTGCGAATTTCATTACCTGCACCACGACGCACACGGCCAGGCTTATGCCGACCCGGCCGAGATGTCGCTCAGCCTGCTGCGCGCCGCCCAGCGCACCGGCATCGGCATGACACTGCTGCCCGTGCTCTACCAAAACAGCGGCTTTGGCGGGGGGGCACCCACCGCGGGACAAAGCCGATTCATCCACAGCACCGAGTACATGCTGCGCCTGCTCGAACGCCTGCGGCCCGCTTGCGATGCCCAATCTGCCCGGCTGGGGCTGGCGCCGCACTCCTTGCGGGCCGTGACGCCCGAGAGCCTGCACGAAGTGCTCACGGGGCTGAAGGCGCTGGATGCCAGCGCGCCCATCCACATCCACATTGCCGAACAAACGGCCGAGGTCGACGCTTGCCTGGCCTGGTCAGGGCAGCGCCCGGTGGCCTGGCTGCTGGACCATGCGCCAGTCGATGCACGCTGGTGCCTGGTGCATGCCACGCACATGGACGCAAACGAATACCAACGCGCCGCAGCCTCGGGTGCCGTGGCCGGTCTGTGCCCCAGCACCGAGGCCAATCTGGGTGACGGCATTTTTGAATTCAAGACCTGGCAAAACCACCAAGGCGCTTGGGGCATTGGCTCGGACAGCCACATCGCGGTGAACCCGGCCGAAGACCTGATGCTGCTCGAATACAGCCAGCGCTTGTCTTTGCGGCAACGCAATGTGGCGGCCCACGCGCAGCAACCGGACGTGGCCCAGGCCTTGTGGCAAGGAGCGGTGGCAGGTGGGGCGCAAGCGGCGGCTCGGCCCGTGGCGGGGCTGGCGGTGGGGCAGCAGGCCGACTTCATCGTGCTCGATGCCCAACACCCGACTTTGGCGGGTTTGTCGCCCGACCAGATGCTGGCCAGCCATGTGATTGCCAGCAGCCGCCAAAGTGCCGTGGCACAGGTTTGGTCTGGCGGTCAGCTGCTGGTGCAACACGGCCGACACGCCTTGCACGACGAGGCCATGGCGGGGCTGGTGCAAGCACGCCGCGACTTGCTGAAAGCCTGATGGCGGCTTGTTACTGATCCGGCACGCTGAAGTTTGAAATGTGTGAGCAATGTCATCCCGTAGGTCGGTACTCGCAGAGTCCGACATGATGGGTTTCTGCACAGGCCCATGTCGGGGTCTTCGACCGCCGACCTACAACATGTCCCCTGTAGGTCGGCACTCGCAGAGTCCGACGTTTGTCGGTTCTGCACAGGCCCCTGTCGGGGTCTTCGACCACCGACCTACAACATGTCCCCCGCAGGTCGGCACTCGCAGAGTCCGACGTTTGTCGGTTCTGCACAGGCCCGTGTCGGGGTCTTCGACCGCCGACCTACAACATGTCCCCCGTAGGTCGGCACTCGCAGAGTCCGACGTTTTTGGTTTTAGCACAGGCCCCTGTCGGGGTCTTCGACCACCGACCTACAACATGTCCCCCGTAGGTCGGCACTCGCGGAGTCCGACGTTTGTCGGTTCTGCACAGGCCCCTGTCGGGGTCTTCGACCACCGACCTACAACATGTCCCCTGTAGGTCGGCACTCGCAGAGTCCGACGTTTGTCGGTTCTGCACAGGCCCATGTCGGGGTCTTCGACCACCGACCTACAACATGTCCCCCGTAGGTCGGCACTCGCAGAGTCCGACGTTTGTCGGTTCTGCACAGGCCCCAGTCGGGGTCTTCGACCACCGACCTACAACATGTCCCCTGTAGGTCGGCACTCGCAGAGTCCGACAATATTGGGTTCTGCACAGGCCCATGTCGGGGTCTTCGACCACCGACCTACAACATCTTTGCGCATTGAAAACTTCACAGGGCCGAATCACTAGACCTCGCGGGCCAGCGGCAAATTGAGCAACAAATTTTGCGGTTTGAGTTTGAGCAAGCCCTGCTCGTTCATGGCCAGGCCCAGATAGACGGGCTTGCCCTGCACATCTGCGCGCATGTCTTGCGGGTTGTCAAAGCGCAGTTTGAACAGGCTGATGAGTTGCTGTTGGCGCTGGGTTGACAGCTCGGTGCCTTGGTACAGGTCGTTGAGCAAGGCGGTGGCCGTGGCGTCCAGGCCCACATGCCAGCGCCAAGCCGGGTCATCGACTTTTTGCACCGGCTCGATGCTGACGGCCACACCCAAAAAGTGTTGCACCCAGCGGCCCAGCACCACCGACAAGGCCTTGAGGCCTGAGCGGGCGTTGACCATGCTCAAAATCAAACCGTGCGGCAACTGGTTTTGCAGTTCATGCGTCATGTCGAGCAAGAAGGCATAACGGCCCAGGCCCTCGCGCTGCGCCAGGTAGCGCTCGGCGTTGTCGGGGTGCAGCACTTTCACATCGACCGCTTTGAGTGGTGCGCCGCCTTCCATCAGCAAACGGCCCATCTCACCAAGCCCCCCAGTGGCTTGCAGGGTGTCGAGCGTGTCGCTGTCGCCAGACAGCACACGGCCACCTTCGATGGTGATGCGCTGGCGGCGAAACAGCAGCTCGGCGGCACGCCAGACCCAGGCGTCTTGCTCATCGGCCAGCACATTGCAGACGATGGCCTGCACCACCACGTCGATGAACAGCGGGGGCAGCTGAATATTGCCGCTGTGCTGCCAGGCCATGTAAGCCGATTCCAGCGAACCGGCGCTTTCGACATCGCTGCGAAAGCGCAGGAACAGTTCGTAGTTCTCACGCGCATCGTCGTCCTTGAAGGCCTGGAGTTGCGCGGGTGCGACCTGCATCAAAGGATTGTCCAACAGGGCCTGATGCAGCCGAATTTCTTCCTTGCACGATTCTGGCACCAGCGCCATTTCGGGGCGCTGCAACCACAGGCGCCAGTAGTCGGGCGTGGGACTCATCCAGCCGCGTGCGTTGCGCGTCAGGTGTTGGTGGCCGCAGGCGGTCCAGAAGTTGTGCATGTTGAGTCTTTGGTCTTGCCACCCCGCAGGGTGTCGATGGTCTTTGTTCTGGTCCGGCCCCGGGCTCAGGCCCAAATCACCCGGTTGCACAGCTCGTCCGGATTCGCCTCACCGGGCTGCAGCGGGAAGTGCTGGACCAGCAGCGCCGAGACTTCTTGCAGGGCCTGCGTGAGACCGCTGTCGAAGTCGCCTATTTGCAAGTGCTCACCCAAATGCTGCACCACCGCTTGCCAGTGCGCATCGGGCACATGTCGACTGATGCCCCGGTCGGCCACGATTTCAACGCGGCGCTCGGCCAGCAGCATATAGATGAGCACGCCATTGTTGTGCTCGGTGTCCCACACGCGCAGCTTGCCAAACCACGACAGTGCACGCTCGCGTATCACCACAGGCAAGGGTGCTTCGCGCCCCGCTCGCCACAGATAGCTGTTGGGCAAGGCCGCTTCGACGCACAGCACGATTTCGCCGCTGTGCCTCGCCTCGCTGGCGCTCACCCGGGCCTGCAGTTGCTCGGCCATGGCTGGGGGCACCGCCCGTTCGGCGGCGCGCTCGTCCATCCAGCGGTGTCGCCACCAACGTGCCCAAAAGCTCAGAAGCGATTCACGCATGTCACCAGCTCCCGGAGGCACCACCGCCCCCAAAATCACCACCGCCGCCCGACGAAAACCCACCGCCGCTGGAGCCACCCGACCCGCCCCAGCCGCCGTGACCACCGTGGCCGCCACCCCAACCGGAAAAATCACCGCCACGCCCACGGCTCTGACTGCGCCGCACTGCAGCACTGGGCAGGGCCTGCATGAACAGCGCCGACATCAGGCCCAGCATGGCGGCGATGCCCCCTAGCCAGAGCAGACCGGTCACGCTCCAAACCACAACACCGACCACGCCCCCGCTGGCCAATGCGCCCAAGCGCTGCCCCAGCACCCGGCGCAGCACGCCCGCCACGACCGGCAAAGCCACCAGCAACAACACGACCAGATTGAGCCAATCCACCCCGGCATCCCCAGCGGTTTGGGCACCTTGAACGCCTGTCTCGGGCAAGGGCAAAGCCTCGCCCTCGATGCGGGCTTGCAGGTGCGTCAATCCTTCACGCAAGCCACCCGCGACATCCCCCCGGCGAAAGGCTGGTGTGATCACCTGGTCAATGATGCGTTGGGCCGCCAAGTCGGGCACCGCGCCTTCGAGTGCCTTGGCCGGGGCAATGCGCAAACGGCGGTCATTCAGGGCCACCACCAGCAGCAAACCATCGCCCACCTGGCGGCGGCCGATTTTCCAGGCATCACCCAGGCGCTGGGTGAAGTCGGCGATGTCCTCGGGGGCGGTGCTGGGCAGCACAAGCACCACGATTTGGGTGCCGCGTTGCTGTTCAAAGGTCTTGAGTTGCTGCTCAAGGGCCGCCACATCGGCCGCGGACAGGGTGCCGGTTTGGTCCATCACACGGGCGGTGAGGGGCGGCACTGGCACGAGGGTTTGGGCCCAAGCAGGCGACAGGCTCAAGATGACCCAAGCCATGGCGCTCAACACAAGCCGCGTCAAACCTTTGGTCAAGCTGTTCCCGCCGAACCGGCCGATTTGCCAAGACTTGGGCATGTGGGTGTGAATCACTTGCCGAAGTCCACCTTGGGTGGCGCGCTGATGGCCGCTTCGTTGGCCACCGTGAAGTTGGCCTTGGGCGCGTAGCCGAACACCTTGGCCGTCAAGTTGGTGGGAAAGCTGCGGGCCAACACGTTGTAGTCTTTCACCGCAGCGATGTAGCGGTTGCGCGCCACGGTGATGCGGTTTTCGGTGCCTTCGAGCTGCACACGCAAATCGGCAAAACCCTGGTTGGCCTTGAGGTTGGGATACTGCTCCGACACCACCATCAAACGCGACAAGGCGCTGGAAAGTTGCCCCTGCATGGCCTGAAACTGCTGCATCGCCTGGGGATTGGTCAGCACCTCGGGGGTGATTTGAAAACTCGTGGCCTTGGCGCGCGCTTCAATCACCTTGGTCAGGGTTTCCTGCTCAAAATTGGCTTCGCCCTTGACGGTGGCCACGATGTTGGGCACCAGATCGGCTCGGCGCTGGTATTGGTTGAGCACTTCGGACCAGGCAGAAGTGGTCTGCTCATCCAGGCGCTGGAAATCGTTGTAGCCGCAGCCGGTCAGGCTGAGGGCCAAGGCCAGTGATGCGAGCCAGGCGCTGGCTCGGGTGGCAAATCGGTTCATGTGGCATCTCTCCAAGTGTGACAACAAGGGAAAAGCTTAACGCATCCACCTTCTGCGGCCTGTGCAGTGCGCACAGGTTTGGGCAGTTTCCAAAGGTTTCAGAGGTTAGGGGCCAGCAGGCGCTGCAGGGCCTTGACCTCCACGCCGCTGCGCTGGGCCAAGTCTTGCACCTGGTCGTCACCGACTTTGCCCACGCTGAAGTACTGCGCCTCGGGGTGGGCGATGTAGAAACCACTCACGCTGGCCGCAGGCGTCATGGCCAAGCTTTCGGTCAGACCCATGCCGATGTCCTGACATTGCAGCAGGTCAAACATGGCTTGTTTGGCGCTGTGGTCGGGGCAAGCGGGGTAGCCGGGTGCGGGGCGGATGCCCTGGTATTTTTCGGCAATCAATTCTTCGTTGCTCAGCGCCTCGGTTGCGGCATAGCCCCACAGGTCGGTGCGCACTTTTTTGTGCAGGCATTCGGCCAATGCTTCGGCCAGGCGGTCGGCCAGAGACTTGAGCATGATGGCGCTGTAGTCGTCGTGCGCGGCTTCAAAAGCGGCGGCGCGTTTGTCGGCGCCAATGCCTGCGGTGACGGCGAAGACGCCGACATGGTCTGGCGCTGTGCCTTGCGGCGCGACGAAATCGGCCAGGCAGCGGCTGGGGCGCATCACGCCTTCAATGCGTTGCTTTTCTGTTTGTTGACGCAGGCCGCGCCAAGTCATGGCGACTTGCTGGCGTGATGCGTCGGTGTAGAGCGCGATGTCGTCGTCATTCACGCTGTTAGCGGGGTACAGGCCCAGCACGGCGTTGGCCGTGACCCAACGGCCGTCGATGATTTTTTGCAGCATGGCTTGGCCGTCTGCATAAACCTTGCGCGACTGCTCTCCCACCACTTCGTCGTCAAGGATCGCGGGGAAAGGCCCGGCCAAGTCCCAGGTCTGGAAGAACGGACCCCAGTCGATGTATTGCGCGATCTCGGCCAAGTCGTAGTTTTTGAACACGCGGCGACCGATGAACTTGGGTGCGGCGGGCACGCCGTGCGACCAGTCAATCGGCGTTTTGTTGGCGCGGGCCTGCGCCAGCGTCCACATGGGGGTTTGCTTTTTGTTGGCGTGTTGCTCGCGCACCTTGGCGTAGTCGGTGTTCAAGTCGGCGATGAACTTGGCCGCTTGCTCGGACAACAAACCTTGCGCCACGCCCACGCTGCGCGAAGCATCGGGCACATAGACCACGGGGCCGGTGTAGTTTGGCGCGATTTTCACGGCGGTGTGCACGCGGCTGCAGGTGGCGCCGCCAATCAGCAGCGGCATCTGGCGCTCGCGGAAGTAGGGGTCTTTTTCCATCTCGGCCGCCACGTACTGCATCTCTTCGAGGCTGGGCGTGATCAGGCCCGACAGGCCAATGATGTCGGCGTTTTCTTCTTTGGCCTTGGCCAAGATTTCGTGGCAAGGCACCATCACGCCCATGTTGACCACTTCGAAGTTGTTGCACTGCAAAACCACCGTGACGATGTTTTTGCCAATGTCGTGCACATCGCCCTTGACGGTGGCGATCACGATCTTGCCCTTGGCTTTCACGTCTTCGCCTGCCGCTTCTTGCGCAAGCTTTTCGGCCTCGATGTAAGGCAGCAAATGTGCCACGGCCTGCTTCATGACACGAGCGCTTTTGACCACCTGCGGCAAGAACATTTTTCCTTGGCCGAACAGGTCACCGACCACGTTCATGCCGTCCATCAGCGGGCCTTCGATCACATGCAAGGGGCGACCGCCTTTGGCCAGAATCTCTTGGTAGGCCTCTTCGGTGTCGTCGCTGATGAAGTCGGTGATGCCGTGCACCAGCGAGTGGCTCAAGCGCTGCGCCACGCTCACGGGCGCATCGGGCGTGCCGCGCCAAGCCAGTTTGGTGCTCTCGTCTTTGGCCGCGCCTTTGGCGCTGTCAGCCACTTCGACCAAACGCTCACCTGCATCGGGGCGACGGTTCAGCACCACGTCTTCCACCCGTTCGCGCAGCGTGGGCTCCAGGTCGTCGTACACGCCAACCATGCCCGCGTTCACGATGCCCATGTCCATGCCGGCTTGGATCGCGTGGTACAGGAACACGGTGTGGATGGCCTCGCGCACCGGGTCGTTGCCACGGAATGAAAAACTCACGTTGGACACACCGCCCGACACCTTGGCACCCGGCAGGTTTTGCTTGATCCAGCGCGTGGCGTTGATGAAGTCCACCGCGTAGTTGTTGTGCTCTTCGATGCCGGTGGCGATCGCAAAAATGTTGGGGTCAAAAATGATGTCTTCGGGCGGGAAGCCGACCTCATCCACCAGCACCCGGTAAGCGCGTTCGCAAATTTCGATCTTGCGTTCGTAGGTGTCGGCCTGGCCTTTTTCGTCAAACGCCATCACCACTGCGGCCGCACCATAACGCTTGACCAACTTGGCCTGGCGCTTGAACTCATCCAAGCCCTCTTTCATGCTGATCGAGTTGACGATGCCCTTGCCCTGGATGCAACGCAAACCGGCTTCGATCACGGTCCATTTGGACGAGTCCACCATCACCGGCACACGGGCGATGTCGGGCTCACCGGCCATCAGGTTCAAAAACCGCACCATGGCCGCCTGGCTGTCGAGCATGGCTTCGTCCATGTTCACATCAATCACCTGTGCACCGTTTTCGACCTGCTGACGCGCCACGGCCAAAGCCTGCTCGTACTCGCCATTCAAGATCATGCGGGCAAAGGCCTTGGAGCCGGTCACGTTGGTGCGCTCGCCCACGTTGACAAACAGCGACCCGGTGCCGATGGAGACAGGCTCCAGACCGGACAACTTCATGGGAGGAACAGACAGAATTTCAGACGCGACAACAGACACAGACTCACCTTGGGGCTACAGGTGAGCGTCGTTGTGCAAGTTCATTCAGACATTGAACGGCCCCAAGCCTGACCTGCTGCGCCTGAAAGGCGGCGGGCTGCAACGCTCCTTGGGAAGGCCCGGATTTTAACCGGTCAAACCATGGTGCCTCGAACAAAGATCCTCATGCATGGCGTGTACCTGCCCTCTCACCCAGTGCACAGCCCAAATAGCTCTCAGGCTAATGCGAGCCTCTGCCCCCCGTCATTGCGAGCCTCCCCCCGTCATTGCGAGCGAAGCGTGGCAATCCAGCAACTGCTGTCAACCCGGCACCAATGCCTTTGCAGGCGACATAGCTGGATTGCCGCTTCGCAAGCTCCTCGCAATGACGGAAAAGCCACCCCCGTCATTTCGAGCCCCCCCCGTCATTGCGAACGAGCTGTTGGCCATGACGGAATGGGCTATGGGTCAGGCTGTGTGGTGAATTCGTCATGACGTGTGAGGTCTGCCCGATGACGTGCGCCTGGGGTGGCTTCAAACCGAAGAGCAGATCAGCAGCTTCAGCTGCGGCTTTCATCTTTGTACCTCGAAGACTTTTCGTGGCCGGAGCCATCATCCTCAAACCGTTGCAAGGACTTCAACAACCACAGTGATGTCCGCCTTGGACGTTCAGGTGCGCCCAGCGACCGGGTGGTACACCGTCAGGAAGGCCTCGCGCCCCTCGCGCACGCCAACCGACAAGTGCCCCACCGCCACAGCCTGCATCACCGCCAGCCACTCTTGCAGCGGACCCGTCGCCAGGCCCCACGCAGCACCCAGGCGCTCAAGGCCCGGCGCCAAAGCTGCAATCGGCAAGCCAGTGCCATAGAAATTCAGGTCATCCGCCTCACGCTGGCTCTGGCCGTCTTCGCGCACCTCGATCCAGGGCAACATCTGACGGTCCAGATCCAGGCGCTGGTTGACCAGCTCCACCGCCCAGGCGGCCAGGGCGCGAGGCGTGAACACCTGGGCAGCGTCATCCACCGCCCCACCCAGATGTGCCAGCACCTGGGTGCGGGTATGGCCCGCTCGGCGGGTATAGCGGGTGACCCGCACCGGCACCTCGGGATGCTCCGGCAGCCACTTCAAGCCCACCATCAACAGGCCCGACTGGGGCACCGGAAACTCCAGGTACAGCTTGAGCACCACCCCGACGGGCCCCTCCTCCACCGCCAGATAAACATGGTTGATGAAAGCTGCTGATCGCCGCACCCGGGCGGCCACGGCTTCGGGCAAGGCCAGCGGGCGCAGCCAATCCATCAGGGGCAAGGGCAAGGCCGAAGGCGACAGGCCCGTGCCGATGCGGTAAGGCTCCATGCCGCGCGGGCTGAGGCGACAAGATGCCTCCCAGCCGGTGACGGGCAGGCCTGCCACCTCTGCGCGCACCCGCTCAAGCCACGCCAAAGTGCGGGACGCAGGCCCCGGCATACAGCCTTCCCGGTAGAGGGCGTGTGCGTGAAGGCCGTCGATCAGCTCAGTCACGCAAGTCTCCGGACAGGAACCGCACATGGCAGCGCAGGCCTGCCGGTATCGCCGAACGCGGGTTGGGCAGCAAAAGACGCACGCCCACAGTGGCGGTGGCGGCGTCCACCACGCGGTCCACCACAGCCACACGGGCGGCGTATTTGCCGTTGTGGTGGGGTGCCAGGTTCACTTCAGCGCGCAGGCCCTTGTGCACCTTGTCCATCCAGCGTGCGGGCACCACCACCTCCACGCGCAGCGGGTCAATCTGGGCGATGCGCAGGATTTTTTCCTCATACACCCGGTCGCCGGGATTGAGCATGCGCTCGACCACCACGCCGCTGAAGGGCGCACGTATCACGCGTTGGGCCAGCACGGCTTCTTGCTGCTTGAGTTCGATGGCAGCCAGACGGGTCTGGGTTTCCACCTCGTCGCGCTCACTCTCAGACAGCAGCTGCTGCGCCACCAGTTCCTCATTGCGCTTGACCCGGCGCTGGCCGTAATCAGTCTGGGCGCGCTTGAGTTCCACGCTGGCCTGCTCGGCACCGGCCTGCAGGCGGGCCACGACCTGGCCCGCAGCCACCACATCACCACGGTCCACCAGCACCTCGGCAATGATGCCGGGCACTTGGGTGCCCAAAGAGGCGGCCATATTGGGCTCGAGCAGGCACTCCAGTTCGTCGGTGATGTTCCGGTTGCGGTTTCCCACGCC
Source organism: Limnohabitans planktonicus II-D5 (assembly GCF_001270065.2). GTDB lineage: Bacteria > Pseudomonadota > Gammaproteobacteria > Burkholderiales > Burkholderiaceae_C > Limnohabitans_A > Limnohabitans_A planktonicus. Next base: position 76,863 of record NZ_LFYT02000017.1, on the reverse strand, counting down.
CCATGAAGCTGTGGCGTCCGGCAAGCGGTTGGCGGGCACTGCCGAGGGCGGTGGTGACGTCAGTCGCGCAGCCGCAGCACCGGGGGCTGGCGTTTGCGCCTGGGTCAGACCGGCCAGGCCCCAAGCGGCCAGCAGCGCCACACGGGAGCCCCGCATGAAGAGGGTCATGGGGGCCGTCTTTTGGCAGGGGGTGGTGTGAGGATGGGTCATTCAATCTCTCCGGAAAAAGCAAGGAACTGCTGCAGCCGCTGGTCTTCCTGCATCAGGCGCACCCGCTGGCGGGCACTGCGCCGCTCATCCAGGTGCTGAAGGATACGGGACAGGGCCAGGGCCACAGGTTTTAGCAGGCTGGGCCGCTTGGCCCCCAGCCACTGCAGGCTGTCGCGAATGGCAGCGGGCAAGCGCTCGAACAGCGCGTCGTCCAGACTGATGAAGGTCTCGGTGATGCCCGGATCACCAAAACGGGCACAACGCCCCATCAGCTGGCGGTCAATGCGGGCGCTGGCGTGGCGCTCGGTCAGCAGCACCACCAGCCCGCCCAGCGCCTTGACGCCCGGCCCCAGGGTGATGTCGGTGCCGCGACCGGCCATGTTGGTGGCAATGGTGATGGCCCGCAGCTGCCCGGCCTGCGCCACAATCTGCGCCTCTTGCTGGTCCTGACGGGCGTTGAGCACCGTGCAGGGCAAGCCCAGATCGGACAGCACCCGGGCCAGCGCCTCTGAAGCCGCCAGGGTGCGCGTGCCCACCAGCACGGGGTTGCCCAGCGCGTGCCAATGGGCCACGCGTCGACCGATGGCCTGCCATTTTTCGGCCTCGCTGGCCTGCACATGCCGCCCCGCGCTCAGCTGGCGCGAAGCGTGCAGCGGCGCCACACGGGCCACCGGCAACTGGTAGACACGCCCCAACTCGCCCGCCACTTCTGAGGCCGTGCCGGTCATGCCGCACAGATGGCGGTAGCGCCGAAAGAACTGCTGAAAACTGATGCGCGCCAGCGACTGACGCGGCCGACTGAGGGCGCAACCTTCCTTGACCTCCACCAGCTGGTGCAGGCCCTCGCTCCAGGTGCGATCGGGCATGACACGACCGGTGGCCGCGTCAATGATCTCCACCTTGCCATCGCGCACCAGGTAATGTTCATCGCGATGGAACACATGGATGGCAGTGAGCGCCTGGTGCACCAGTTCCTCGCGGCGCAGCGGCAGGTGCCACACGCCGCCGAAATCCTGCGCCGCCTCGCCCAACATCGCCCGGCCCGCCGCCAGCAAACGCACCGAACGGGTGGGCAGCATCTCCACCAGGTAGTGCTGGCCCGCCTCCATCGATTCGGCCATCCACAGGGCTTGCTGGGCGGTCGGCAGATCGGGCGCATCTGTGGCCGAGCTGGTTTCAGCCGAAATCACCAGCGGCGTGCGCGCCTCGTCGATGAGGATGTTGTCGGCCTCATCGACGATGGCGAAATCCAGGCCCCGCAGCAGCCAGGGCGCATCGCCCGCCGGTGCCATGGCGCGGGCCAGCTGCAGCTGCAGCTCATGGTGGCGACCCTTCATCGCCATGCGGTCGCGCAGGTAGTCAAACACAACGATCTGGTGGGTGCAATAGGTGATGTCCGCTTGCCAGCCCGCACGCCGCTCCTCGTTGGACTGGTTTTGCACGACGCTTGCGCAGCGCAGCCCCAACGCGGCGTACAGCGGGCCCAGGGTCTGCGCATCGCGCTGGGCCAGGTAGTCATTGGCGGTGATCACATGCACCCGACGCCCCGCCAGCGCTGCGGTGGCCGCAGTGAGGGCGGCCGTCAGGGTCTTGCCCTCGCCCGTGTTCATCTCGGCGGTCAGGCCCCGCAGCATCAGCCAGGCGGCCTGCACCTGGGTGTGAAAAGGTGTCATGCCCAGCACTTTGGTGGCCATGGCCTGGACCAGTGCAAAGCTGCGTGCGACCCGCATCGGCGTCATCCCGTGTTGCCGCAACTGGGCACGCAGGGCAGGCACCAGGGCCGCCAGCGCCTGCACATCGAGCGAATCGTTGAGCGCGTCGTCCATCGCCTGCGAGGCCACCTGCCTTGCGAACCACTGCGGGCGTGCAAACCCGCGTTGCGCACGCCTCACCCATGGGCCCAGCAGCCATTCGCCCGCCCGTGACAGCCATCCTTCATCAAGGGCCACCTCTCGCTGCGGGTACAGCCCCAGCGGCGCACGGGACTGGGCGGAAGCAGGGCTTGCGTGAAATGCCATGGTCCTGTCCTGATCAATGCCCGGTCAGCCGCACCCAGGTGCGTAGCGCCCAGTCACGCCACTCCACGCCCAGGGGCTGCGCAGCGTGCTGCAACCACACCTTCACCCGCATGCCGGGACGGGGCAAGTCGGTCTGCCCAGACTGAAAACCCAGGTAAACAACGAAGAGTTTTTCCACCGAACGCATGGTGTCGGTTCGGGTGGGATCGACCCCCACGGTGCCGCCGCCACGCACACTCAGCGCGGCATCGGGCAGCTCATCGGTGGCAGCGGGGACCGCGCGGACCACACGGGCGAGCAGGCGCTCGCCAGGACGCTCCACAGAGCGCACCACCGAGCGGGTCTCGGCCTGCGCCCCAGCCTCCAGCAGACGCCGCGCATCCTGCTGCGAAACGATCACCCGCACACCCAAGTCCTTGGGGTTGAGCACATAGCCCAAGGCCTGGCCACGGGCGATGAAGCTGCCTTGCAGGTCTGCGGTGCGGTCGGGCACAAAAATCCCATCCGAGGGGCTCAGCACCTGCTGCTGCGCCACCTCTTGCTCAAAGTAGGCCATCTCGCCCAAGGCCTGCGCCAAGCGCTCCTCCAAAAGACGTGCCTGTGCCCGGCCTTGAACCTGTGCCTGGGCCAGGCGGGCCTGCATCTCCAGCACCTGGCCCTGGGCCACCGCCAGACGTGCCCTAGCCTCTGGGTTATCCAGCTGCACCAGCAATTGCGAAGCAGCCACCGCCTCATCAGGGCGGGCGGCCAGCTCGGCGACCACGCCATCGGCCTGTGCACGCACCACCGATGCGTCAAAAGCGGTGACCACGCCGTCGTGCTCGGTACGGCTGGACAGCGGAATACCCGCCACCAGAATGGCCAAGGCCGACACCGACAAGGCCGACACGCCCAGCACGCGCACACCGCGTGTCGCCAGCAGTGAGGAATCGAGCAAAAACTTCAGGACACGCCAGGCCGGAAGGCCCAGCATGGACACCAGCACCCACAGGGCCAGCAACACCCCCAGCTGAAACAGGTAAGTGGCCAGCGTGAGCGCAATGGCCAGCGCAAGCACCAGGCGATAGGCAAAGGCGGCCACCCCATAAAGGCCCAGAATCCAGGCCTCGCGGCGATCACGCGCCGGGTTCTCGCGCTCGGGCATGCCCAGCAGGTAACGCTGGGCCAGGTAGGCGTGGTAACGGTTGGCGGTCTGGCCCAGGTTGGGCATTTCCAATGCGTCGGCCAGCACGTAATACCCGTCATAGCGCAGCAAAGGGTTGCCGTTGAACAACAGCGTGGAGGCCCAGGTGACCAGCACCACGTTGAAACACAGGCTGCGCGCCATGCCCGGCTCCATCTGCAGCCAGACCATCAGGGCCAGCGCACCGATGAACAGATCGGCCAGGATGCCAGCGGCCCCCACCAGCATGCGCCGATGGCGTTCAGGAAAGGCCGAGGCGGCCGAGCACTCGATGTAGGGTACGGGCACGAACAGCAGCAGCATCACCCCGGCCTCGTGCACCTCGCCGCCGTAGTGGCGGGTGATCACACCATGGGCGATTTCGTGGAGCACCTTGACCAGTGGAAACACCAAAAACGTCAGCAGCAGGTTGTCCAGCTCAAAGGCCTGGTCCAGGCCGTTGTGAACCAGGCGCGACCAGTGGGTCACGGTCAGTGCCAGCCCCCAGCCCACCACCGCCAGCCACAAGAGCGCACCCACCCAGCCCAAAAGCGGTGAGCAAGTCCGCGCCAGGCCCGACAAAAAGGCATCCGGATCGACAAGCGGCAGGCGCAGTGCCACCGGGTTGGCCAGGCGCTGCTTGAGCCGCTGACGCCAGCTGGCGCGCCTGCGATGGGCCTGCAGCGCGTGGTTGGGGCGGGCATCGGTGACCAGGGCATCGGTGCGGTGCAGGTCGGCCAGAAAGCGGATCACATCCGACTGCGAGGGCGCATCGGCCCCCAGTTGCTCCAGCACGGCCAGCCAGATCTGCTGCACGGTGCGCTCGCCGTCCATGCGCGCCAGCACCGCATGCAGCGCGGGTGGATAGCGGTGAAAGCGCCCGCTGCTGCGGTCTTGCAACACATGCCAGACGCGCCCGCGAAACACCTGCCGCTGCACGCTGACGTTGTGGCCCAGCTTGGGCCGGGTGTAGGCGACGCGGTACCAGGTGGGGCTGTTGAGCGTGGCGCTCATGACCAGCCGCCTGCGAGGTGCAAACGCATCCAGTCCAGGAAGGGGTGCAGCCAGATCCAGCCCAGGGGCTGGGTGCCGGCCTCAATTCGGGCGTTGCCGATCATGCCGGGGCGCAGCGGCAGCCCCGCAGCCTCCAGGTCGGCCTCGACCCGAAAATAGGTGGCGCCATCACGCGCAGCGGTGACCGGCGTGACCCGAGCCACCTTGAGCGCCAGCACCCGCTCGGGCAAGGCGGCCAAGCGCAGCGTACCGGCCTGGCCGACCCGCACTTCATCGATTTCGGCATCGGGCACCTCCAGCACCACGCGGTAGCGGTCCAGCGGTGCCATCTCGAACAGGGTCTGGCCACGGCGCACACCCGCGCCCAGTTGCTGGTGCAAGTCGCCACTGACGATGAGACCATCAAAGGGTGCCAGGATGACGGCACGGGTCAGGTTGTCCTGCGTGAGCTGTGCCTGTGCAGCAGCCTGTTCCAGCTGGGCCTGCGCTACGGCCATCTGCGCGCGGTCGCGGCGGGCGGCGGCATCGTTGTACTGCTCTCGGTACTGCTCAACCTGGCCTTGGGCGCGAATCAGCTCCAGGCGCAGGTCACGCCGATCCAGGGCCGCGATTTCGGTGCCCGCCTTGACGGTGTCGCCTGCACGAAAACGCGCTTGCTCCACATAGCCGTCGAATGGCGCAGCCAGGGTGCGCACCACCACCCCTTCGAGCGAGGCGCGCGCGCTGATGCGGTAGGTGGCCTGGGCAAAAGGCAACACCACCAGAGCGACAAGCAACACGGCAAACACCAGCTTGTGTCCGTAGTGACCCGGCGCACGCAACTGCTGCAACTGGCGCTGCAGCGCATCGCGCAAGCGCCTGTGCCAGGGCCGGGTAGCGCGCCGCTGCAAGGCCACGATGTGCGCGCCCAGCGCGGCAGCAGTCTGACAGGCTGCCACGTCCTCTGCGCTGAAAGGTCGTGCGGCTGCACGCTCGAACAGCAGCGCCCCACTGTGCCCCGGCAGACCGGGGTCCAGCTGAAAAGGTACGGTGAGCACCTGACCCTGCGCACCCGCCAGGGTGGCATGCTCACGCAGCGCCAAAACCGGGTCGGCGGACCCGGCTGCGGGCCACTGCAACACGGCAGCCTGGTCGATGGCCTCGTCCATCACAGCGGCCAGCTGACGCACCAGGGCCATCTCGCGGCGAAACTCCGGCGCGTTGGACAAAGCCGTCACCTCGGTTTGCAGGCCTTCACGAAAACCGATGGCCACCCGCTCACAAGACAGCAGCAGGGCCAACTCGGTCACCAGCGTCTCGGCCGCAGCGGTGCCATCGTCCTGGCTCATGGCGCCCGCCAGGGCCTGCATGAGTTCGGGCAAACGGGCCCTGTCCGCATCGACGGCCTGCGCCAAGTGGCCCGCCGCTTCGTGTGCCAGTCGCCGAAGTCGCACCCCCTGCACGGCCATTTGACCGCTGGGACAGTCAGCGGCCACCAGGCCCACCAGCGCCCCCCCGCACCAGATGGGCACCGCTGCAGCCTCCCGCTGTGCAGATTCGGCCTGGGTTTCCTGCTGTTCGCTGAGGCACCGTTCGGCCGTCTCGACCAACAGTGCGTCGGGCGCACCCCCATCGGGCGGGCACCAGGCCACCGGCTCCAGGGCACCGCCCGAAGCCTGGCGCAAGATCAGGATCAGCCTGAAGGAGGCCGGAAAATCCTGGTAGGCCAGGCGAATCCACGCCTGGCCATGCTGGCGCGCCCAGGAAGCATGCATGTCAGACTGGCCCATTCATGACACTCCATTCAATGGTCACTTTCTGATCGTAAGTCATGCGCCCTTCTGGCTTGTCGCCCTCGTGCGTCTGCAGCGGTGCCCAATGGATCGCCTGGGCCAGGGTCTCATCTGGCGTCTGCTGCGGACGGCGGCGCACCGTCTGGGGGGGCTGTTCCGGGGCTTGGGCCTGATGTCCCGGATTTGCCTGCATGGCGACACTGGCCACAGAAGTGCCGCTGCCGTCGCTGCCGCTGGCCTCATTGACCGCCATCTGACCTTGCAGCAAATCCTTCAGGTCCTGGTTTTCACCGGCTTGCGGTGCCTGATGAGACAGGCCCAGATCGTTCTGACCGGCACGAAGCCCGTTGCCGGAGAGGGCACTGCCGACGTCACTGCTGGCTGACGAAGCACCCTGTCCACCCGCCCCCGTCTCGCTGCCCGAAGCACTCTGACCCGTGGTCACTGCGCCAGACGAGGTGTCCTGCGTCTTCGGCGCTGAGGGCGTCACCACCAAGGAATACAGGCTTTCATTGACCGCAGAGATCAAATCACTTGGACTGGTGGGCACGGCCACTTTGTCCAATTCGTAGCGTCCATTGCGCCAGGTGAAGCCACCATAGTCGCCCAGCATCTGGTCGTCCGCCAGGGTGCCGTCCAGCACGTCCTGACCGGCTCCGCCCACCAGCAAATCGTTGCCCGCGCTGCCTCGGATGAAATCCTTGCCCCCCTGATAGACATCCAGCCCCTCGGCCTTGACCAGGAAGCCGGACAGCCAGGTGATCCTGGCGCCATCACCGTAGACCACGTCTTGGCCTGCACCGCCGTCTACCGCATCATCCCCATTGCCGCCGATCAGCACTCCTGGCCCATCCCCGGCGATCAGGGCGTCGTTGCCGCCCACATCATTGCGGGTGGACTCGGCCAACACCGCCAGGCCTGCCTGGTCATAGGTCGTTTTGCCGCCGTCGCCAAAGACAATGGCCGGGCCGTCACCCACCACCACCTGGTCGGCACCGATACTGCCTGCCACCCAGTGACGGCCATGGCCCAAGGTGATGACATCGTTGCCGCCGGGGTGGGTGTCGATGGTGGCAATCGACACCAGCACCCTGCCGGTGGTGGCCAGGACTACACCGGCATCGCCCAGGACGATGTGCTCGCCAAGGCCCGCAGTGATTTTGTCAGCGCCTTCGCCGCCCATCACCACCCCGTTGCCATCGCCCAGCACCACAGTGTCGTCGCCGCCACGCAGCACCGCTTGATCCACCGTGCGGATGTCGATGGCCACGCCGTCAGCATCAAAGCCGATGCGTCCCTCGTCAGCGATGAGCGTGAAATTGCCGCTGGCCGCTGTGAGCGAATCCCCCCCCGCACCGGTGATGGCCACATGCTCGCCCTGCCCCAACACCACGGCATCGGCACCGGCTGCGCCCGAGGCATTGAGGTTGATGCCCGCCACCTCTTCAAGCACTGCGCCGTCCGCACGCAAGGTGATCTGGCCCTCGTCGCCCACCACGGTCATCGCGCCATCCGCGCCCGTCATTTGGTCAGCGCCCACGCCCAGGATGACGCGGAAGGTGCCGCTGCCCAGCTTCAGCGTGTCATGGCCGCCCGTGGTGTCTTCAGAGAGGGAAGGCACCGATTCAAGCCGCACCAACTTGCCATTGGCGTTGTAGTCGAGGGTGCCTCGATCGGCCAGCACCTCACCACTGTTGCCGGTGCTGCCTTGGCCGAGGCTCAAGGCATCCGCACCCGCGCCGCCGATGACGGCCAAGTCGCCCTGGCCCAAAGTGACGGTGTCGGCCCAAGCTGCATCGGTCACCGTCAGATTCGTCGAGGCCACTTGCGCCAGCACCGCACCGTCACCGCGCAACTGGATCAGGCCTTCATCACCGATCACGGTCATCGTGCCGTCGCCTCCGGTGAGTGCATCGGTCCCCGCACCCAGGATGACCCGGAAGGTGCCGCTACCCAGCTTCAGCGTGTCATTGCCGCCCGTGGTGTCTTCAGAGAGGGAAGGCACCGATTCAAGCCGCACCACCTTGCCGTTGGCGTTGTAGTCAAGGGTGCCTCGATCTCCGAGCACCTCTCCACTGTTACCGGTGCTGCCTTGGCCCAGGCTCAAGGCGTCCGCACCCGCGCCGCCGATGACCGCCAAGTCGCCCTGGCCCAAAGTCACCGTGTCGCCCCAAGCTGCATCGGTCACCGTCAGATTCGTCGAGGCCACTTGCGCCAAGACCGCACCGTCACCGCGCAACTGGATCAGGCCTTCATCACCGATCACGGTCATCGTGCCGTCGCCTCCGGTGAGTGCATCGGTCCCCGCACCCAGGGGATGACCCGGAAGGTGCCGCTACCCAGCTTCAGCGTGTCATTGCCGCCCGTGGTGTCTTCAGAGAGGGAAGGCACCGATTCAAGCCGCACCACCTTGCCGTTGGCGTTGTAGTCAAGGGTGCCTCGATCTCCGAGCACCTCTCCACTGTTACCGGTGCTGCCTTGGCCCAGGCTCAAGGCGTCCGCACCCGCGCCGCCGATGACCGCCAAGTCGCCCTGGCCCAAAGTCACCGTGTCGCCCCAAGCTGCATCGGTCACCGTCAGATTCGTCGAGGCCACTTGCGCCAAGACCGCACCGTCACCGCGCAACTGGATCAGGCCTTCGTCACCGATCACGGTCATCGTGCCGTCGCCGCCGGTGAGTGCATCGAACCCAGCGCCCAGGATGACGCGGAAGGTGCCGCTGCCCAGCTTCAGCGTGTCATTGCCGCCCGTGGTGTCTTCAGAGAGGGAAGGCACGGATTCAAGCCGCACCACCTTGCCGTTGGCGTTGTAGTCAAGGGTGCCCCGATCTCCGAGTACTTCGCCGCTGTTGCCGCTTGTGGCTTCGCCCAAGGTCACGGTGTCCGAACCCGCTCCACCAATGACCGCCAAGTCGCCCTGACCCAAAGTCACCTTGTCGCCCCAAGCTGCATCGGTCACCGTCAGATTCGTCGAGGCCACTTGCGCCAGCACCGCACCGTCACCGCGCATCTGGATCAGGCCTTCATCACCGATCACGGTCATCGTGCCGTCACCACCGGTGAGCACATCAGCGCCCGCGCCCAGGATGACGCGGAAGGTGCCGCTGCCCAAAGTCACGGTGTCCGCGCCCGCAGTGGCATCTGCCGTCAAGGACACCTGCGAGGCCATGCGCACCAGACGGCCCTGATCGTTGAAGTCCAGGGTGCCTCGGTCACCCAGCACCACGCCTTCGCCGCTGGCCACGGTCACGGTGTCCGCACCCGCACCGCCCATGACGACATTGAATTGCCCCCCCAGCGTGACCGTGTCATCTGCCCCCTGGTCGTGGGTCGAGGCCAGATGGGTCACCTGGCCCGAAGCGACATCACGCGTGAGCAGGCCCAGATCCCCCGTCACGAAGGCGGTACCACCTGCCACGTTGATGGCATCCTCGCCCTGACCGCCCAGAACAAAGGTGATCCCGGTGCCTGCCGTGATGGTGTTGTTGCCCCAAGTGGCTTGCTCGACCGACGCCATGGCGCTCACCTGGCCGTTGCCCAGGAGCAGGTAAGTGCCCGAGACCTGGGTGATCAGGCCAAAGTCGGCCATCACCAGCGCATCGTTGCCCACGGTGATGACGTCGTGGCCTGCGCTCAGCGTGTCCCCGCTGCTGCGGTCCGTCAGCGCCAGAACATTGACCACGGTCAGCGGATCGCTGTGGGTCTTGCTCAAACGCGTGCTCAGGTCCAGATTCAGGCCAGCATCGCCATAGACGATGTCGCTGCCGCCATGGCCCACGACCACGTCATCGCCACTGCCACCGACCAGCAGGTCATGGCCGCCCCCACCGCGCAGGGTATCGTTGCCAGCGCCGCCGTACAGGATCACCCGGGCGCTGACCGCAGACGCATCCAGCACATCGTCGCCCGGATGGGTGAACAAGCGTGCCTGGCCGCTGACTTTGCCGGTCTCGGAGTCATAACCACGGCCGTCCTGGCTGGTGTCGCCAAACATCACCAGCACCGTCTTGTCCTCCAGGCCGTCGGCGGGGTTGAGCGCGGTGCTGCCGCCCACCGTGGCCACCAGACGATCGCTGCCACCACCGCCTTGCACCAGCGTCATGGCCCCGCTGGGCAAGGCATCGACGGTGAAAGTGTCATCGCCCTGCCCCAGCATCACATCCAGCACTTCCAGGCTGCGCAAGGTGATGCCTCCGTCCAGGGTGCGGGACTGCGCACCCGGTGCGCTGCTTTGCAGCTGCGTCAAACTGCCCCCCATGCCCAGGCCCGAGAGGTTGACGAAGGAACTGGCACCCAGATCCTGCAGGGAGGCACCGTAAACAGAGGCCAGGCCCAGGCTACCGGCTTCAGTGGGCGAGGCCAGACGGCCTGTGTCGTTGGCGCGGCTGCCGTCGTTGTAAACATGGAGCGTGTCGGTGCTGTCGCTGAAGGCTTGCGCGCCTGGGCTTGCCTGCGGCAGCGCCACATCCCGCTCCGAGGGCAGTCGCACGCCCTGGTAAAGCGTGCGGTCGCGGCCGGGGATGCTGTCGCCTTCGATCACCAAAGGCCCCTGCACGCCATTCGCCAGGTGCGCCTGCACCGGGAAGGCCTGCACCGGGCTGTTGGCGCTGGAGGTGCCTGCCACAGCCGACAGGGACAGGGTGATCGGCAAATTCCAGTTGTCGGCGGTGAAGGTGACGACCGGCTGGCCATCGACCAAAGACAGGCGCAAATCCTGGCTGCTGACCGTGGTGCGGCCATCGGTGAGCACGCTCACTTGCACATTCGCCGTCGGCTGGCGACTCAGGGCGACGGTGTAGTCATAGCTGTGGTTCGCGTCCACCACCCGGTTGCCCGGGGCGGTGACGACCAAAGTGCCCACACGGGCGTCGCGGGTGTCCACCGTCACGGTACGGGTGCCCGTGGTGCCCGCATAGACCAGATCGCTTGCGCCCGCGCTGGCCAGGCTGTGGACGATGCCCTTGAAGACAGGGTTGCGCGGCGTCGGAGCCTGCTGACCGCTGACCGTGATCACCACGCCCTGGTCCCAATTGTCCCGATTGAAGGTCAAGGCATATTCGCCATGCCCCAGGTCGGTGAAACGCCCCGCTGCCTGCGACGAAGCCAGGGTGAGCCAGCTGCTGTCGGTACGCAAGCTCATGGTGACGGTTTCACCCACAGACGGCTGCTGGGTCAGGGCCACGGTGTACTGCGCACCCGCACTGCCCGCCATGACGCGCAGATGTTGCGCATCCTCACCCAAAAGCGGCGCGGCCACGGTGGCATCCATCACCGCCACTTCCAGATTGGGCAGTGCCGCACGGTTGAAAGCCGCGTCCGTGCTGATGAGTCGGTGACTGATGATGGCCGTGGCATCACCCAGTTGGGCCGCATCGGCCTGAACCCGCACGCGCACCTGAATGTCACGCGCCCAGTCAAAAGCACTGCCCGCAGCGGCCTCGGCGTCAAAGCGAACGGTCAGGGATTGCGCGAAATGCACCCCGTCAAGCGACAGCTTGATCGGCTGGCCACCGGCGTCCAGTCCCTCGCGGTTGATGGAAGAAGCCGAGATCGCCAGATACACCGTGGTGGCGGTGAGCGGTCGGGCCGCGGCCAAGGACAGGGTGTAGTGGTCCTGCTCCTGACCGTGGCCACCGCCCTTGACCACGCGGGTGCTGCTGGCCGTCTGGGTGATGAGGAGGGGGCTGGTGGCGGCATCACCCGCCACGTTCAAACGCACGCCTTCGGCAAAAGCGCCATCGAAGCCCAGATCGTCACTGGCCAGCGCGTGGTTGACAAAGGCGCTTGCCCCCTCGGTGCTCAAGGCCACGATCTTGCCGGTGACATCGCCCCCCACATCGAAGGTGTCGCTTCCTGCACCGCCAATCAAGGTGGTGACGATGTCGTCCTTGGTGCTCAAAACAAAAAAGTGGTCATCGCCCTCGAGGCCGTCGACCTCGATGCGCTGGATGCTGGCGTAGCCAACATTCAGGCCCGCGCCCATGATGCCGTCGCGGGTGATGACGAAGTTGTCCGAGACCTCGGTGCCCAGCACCGTCAGGCTGTTGATGCCCGCGCCACCGTCGATGCGCAAAGGCGCATTGATGTTGTATTCCACGGTGTCATTGCCGCCGCCGCCGTCGATGGTGGTGCTGTCTGTGGCCAAGCCCTGGGTTTGCTGGATGACAAAGGCGCGCACCACAAAATTGTCATCCCCGTCCTGGCCAAAGAGTTTGAGTTCGGCCGCGTTGCTGTACACCACGAACTGGTCGTTTCCGGTGCCGCCGTAAGCCACCGTGGCATAGTGGATGCCACGGGTCAGGAAGCCCACCGTGGTCTGCACCGTCTCGACCTCGTCACCTTCGGCCACCTGGGGTGCCACGCGGGCAGCGCCAAACATCTGGCCAAACTGGAAGCGGTCATCGCCCTCGCCGCCATCCAGGGTCATGAGCGCACTGTTGTCATCCACAAAGAATTGGTCATCGCCCTTCAGACCCATCACCACGACACGTCCGGTCTGTGTGCTGTCGTAGTTGATGCGCTGCACAGGCGACTGGTAGGAGGTGGCATGACCGTCCACGATGGCCACGGGCACCAGCCGCGCGATGAAATTGCTGCGCACCAGGAAGTGATCGGCCGACGAGCTGCCCTCGATGGCCAGCACATTGGCACCATCCAGAAGGTCGCCTGTGTCGTGCACCGTCACATCCAGGCCGATGGCGTCACCCTGCAACTGCAAGGTCACGCGGTCACTGCCACCGCGCCCGTCAACGCTGATCGGATCAGTTGTGTGGGGCAAGGCATGCAACACGATGGCATCGTCGCCACCAGCCAGGCTGTCCAAGGAACCCAGCACCTGGGTGGGGCCGGTCAATTGCGTGGCGTCCAGCGTGATGAGGTCATCGCCCCGTCCACCCGCCACCCGGATGCTGCTGCCGCTCACGGTGCCCGAGAGGGTCAGGCTGGTACCGCCTGCGTCTTGCTTGCCGGTGTCGCCCAGGTCCACGGCAATCTCGACCGCGCCGTCTGCGCTGATCTGTGCAAGCGCGTCTTGCCTCAGCGCATCGGCCGCGTACAGGCCCAGCGTGCCGCTGGCATTGAGCACGGTGCCCGCCGAGAGGACCAGATCCTCGCCAGCGTCGGCCGTGTCGCGCATGCGCAGACGGAGGTTGCCCGCAAGCGCCCGCACCGTGCCCAGATACAAGGGGCCCACCATGCCCGTCAGGTGAACACCCGCAAGCGCCGACGCATCCAGCAAATGGGTGCCGCGTGGATTGACTTGCAGCGCAAACTCATCGGTGCCCAGGCTGCCTTCCTCGGCAAGCAGCGTGATGTGGTCCGCTTCGATGCGGGCACCGTCATCGCTCCCCCAGGCGACGATGCTGTCCTTGGCCGACAGCCATGCGTCCTGGGTGAGCGATCTGGCCGAGACCAAGTGCAGGCTGCCCCCGCTGGCGCGCACACGCAGATCGTCATGGGCCGACAGGGTGACCGAGCCGTTCACGCTCACCTGCATCCAACGTGCGCTGCTGCCGATCTGGCCGGTGGCGCTGTTGGCCAGCAGGGTGGCGGCCACCAACGACGTGCTGTCGTCGGCACGGGCATTGAGGATGTCACCCCAAGCGGCGAGGTTCACGCTGCCCTGGCTGGCCTGCACGTCATCCAAGTCGATAGCCCCTTGCAAAGATGTGAGGGAAATACTGCTGAGCTGGCTCACAAGGCGCTTGGCCGTGAGCGCGCCGGTGGCCGTGACGTTCAGCGCATCACGCACTGTCAGTTCGTTCAAGGACACCGTGCTCATGCCGGTGAGCGTGGCACCGCCCGCCGTGACGTACGCCGTGTCCAGCGACAGCGCACCGGCGGCGTTCACGGTCAGGCCAGTGCTGGCGCTCAGCAAATGTCCCGTGACAGCGGCGCTGCCGGCCAGCGTGATCGCACCGTGCATGCTTTCAAGGCCGTTGGCCGTGAGCGCTCCGGTGGCCGTGGCATTCAGCGCATCGCGCACCACCAGCGTGTTCAGCCACATCGTGCTCATGCCGGTGAGCGTGGCGCCCCCCGTCAAGACGTGCACAGAGTCCAGCGAGAGCGAATCGGTGGCGCTCACGTTCAGGCCAATGTTGGCGCTCAGCACATTACCCGTGACTGCGGCGCTGCCGGTGAACGTGATCGCACCGTTCCTGCTGAGAAGTTGGTTGGCCGTGAGCGCGCCAGCGGCCGTGGCGTTCAGCGCACCCTGCACCGTCAGTGCGTTCAAGGACACCGTGCTCATGCCATTCAGCGTGGCAGCGCCCGCCGAGACGTTCACCGTGTCCAGCGACAGCGCACCGGTGGCGCTCACGTTCAGGCCGGTGCTGGCGCTCAAGTTCTCGCCAGTCACGCCTTTCCTGCCGTCCAGGGTGATGATGGCGGCGCTGGACTGGCGCAGTGTCAAGGCGTCGGTGGCGCGCAACACCAGCCCTTGCTGGACGTTGACGTGGGCCAGCTGCAGCGAACCGGTGGCATCGACCGACATTTGGCCCATAGACACCTGGATCGAACTCTGCTTGGGACCCAGCTCCACCACGTCCATGCCGGATACGGCAATCAGATCGAGATCGCCGCGCTGCACATTCACGGTACCCAGGGTGACCGGGTCAAGCAGACGCACCCACGCGTTGCCGCCGGCCGTCATGTCCAGACGGTTCGCGCCGGTGCGCACGTTCAGGTGGGCGGGTGCCACAAGGCCCGAGGACGCGCTGCCAATGTCCTGCGAAGCCAGCAGGGCAACGCCCCCCACGCTGCTGGTGATGTTGGGCAGCGCCACCAGCGCCGGGTCATTGACGTTGCGGATGCTGCCTTGCGCCGTCTGCAGCCGCACGCTGCCCATGGCATCGATGCGCCCCAGGGTGAGGTCACCGGTGTTCACGGTGATGCTGACCGCGCCCTCGGAGGTCACGATCCGGTTCACATTGAGTCCGCGGGTCATGGCCTGGAGCTGGATGTCGCCCTTGGCAGAGGCCGTGAGCAAACGCCCCTCACCCACCTCAATGCCCAGCGCGCCCAAGGCTGCATTGCCGATGCGACCGCCCGCGGTGTTCAGCTGCATGTGGCCGCCTGCCGAAACCACCTGGGTGACACTGCCGGAGGTGGACACGATGTGGCCTGTGGCGCTCAGCCTGACATCGGCACCACCGCTGATGGACTGGATCTTGAGGTCCTTGTTCGACTCCAGAGACACCCCTGCACCGGCATGGGCCGACACTTCCTGGCCGATGTCCAGGGTGATCGGGTCAAAGACCTGCACCGTCAGGCGCTGCGGCAGGTCCTGACGGATCGCATACAGATGGCTGTCGCTGTTGGCTTGCTTGTCCGGGTCGAGGCGGAACAACTGGCCGCCTGCCTGACCGCCTGCCTGATTGATGCGACGCCACTGGTTGACGTTTGTCCAAAACTGAGCCGACAACAACTCGCCTTGGGTCGCGGCAAATACCTTCGTGCGGGTGGTGGGGTCCACCGGGCCCACATAGACATAAGCCCCCTCAGCACCTGCCACCGTCACACGAACCGACTCATCCCGGCGGATTTCCAAGGTCCCTGAGGAACTGGCACTGACACTGAAATCCGTCTTATCCACCGCATACAAACCGTAGTCGGCCTTGACCTTCTCCCAGCGTGTTTCATCCGTGAAATCGGCTCGGGCCAAGTCCACCGTGGCATCGGCCAACTTCCAGCGGTACCCACCGTAGCCGCTGCCCTCATGCAAGACAATGCTGGCGGCGTTCAGGGCCACGGGCGAAGCTGCGTTGGCGGCCACCACGGGCGTGACCACCTCCCACTGCAAGGCGTTGCTGAACTCGGTCGTGTAAGCGAAATCGCTGGCCGATGCATCCCCCACCGGCCCTTTGTAACGCAGCAGTTGGTGGGTCACACCCAGCACATCGCCCACGCTCACCGAAGCCAGCAAGGCCAGTTTTTCAGGCGCAAGCGAAGCCAGGCCTTGGGACATGTCCAAGGTGGTCGGCGCAGCCACCCTTCCAATGGCGCTGCCAGCCGTCACAGTGACCCGACCGCCCGCCTTGATCGCATTGAGCGAGTTGACAGCGAGTTTTTCGGAGCCGCCTCCGGACAAACCGGAATTGGGGAACAGCACGGTGTCAAACAGGTTGCGGGCAATCGGATTGATGCTCGCCTGTGTGTCGTCTTCTGGGCGGGCAAATTTGAAAACGTAATTCGGGTCATAGTGGCCCGGACGATCGGCCAGCGCCTTCACGCTGGCCTGGCTCAGTTCAATCACATCCAGCGTGGCGACTGCGCCACCGATCAGGCGGAACATGCGCTGCTCGCCCGTTTTCAGGGATGCCGACAGGCTTTGCACCGGGACGGTGACTGGGCTTGCCAATTGGGCATTGGCCAGCGTTGTGGCCAAGCGCAAGGTTTGACTGTCAGCGCTGACCACTGCAAAGTAAGTGCCGGCGGTGAGGTTGGCAACACCTTCGCCCACCACGACAGCATCTCCGGTGTGCAGCGCCACGCCATTGGCAAAGGTGATGGCATCGGTGGTTTGGCTGTCGCGGGTTCCCAACTGGTCACGTTCGGTCCATTGGCGCTGCTGCACCACCAAGCCCGCAGGCTGCTGGCCAGGCTCCACACCCAGATTGACCACAACCGGCTCGGTGGCCATGGCGTTTTCTCGGCTTTGCGCCAATTGCAAGCGCAGGCCCGTTGCATCGACCACTGCGTAATAGGCCACGTTTTCCTGCAAGGACCCGGGCAGCAAGCCCGACAGGAACACCGGCGTGCCGGTTTGCAGGTTCAGCGGGGTGTTGAACACCAGGCTGGCAGTCTGGCTGTCGTAGCCCGTCCAGTTCAGGGTCTGGGCAACGGTCGTGGTCGCAGCCGCGCCCAACACACCCACCCACAGGCTGTGATAGGCCTGGGTGCGCTGAAGTTCGTGCAGGGCCACTTTTTGCAGATCAATGCCGGTCGCTACGCTTTTCTGGGAACCATTGGCATTGAAAACAGAACCGGTCACGGCGCGCAGCACGATGTCGCCCCCGGCCTGCACCGATGCGCTGGCCCCAGAACCGCTGCGCGGCGCGACCAGGCGCAGATCGCCTTGGGTCTGGGTGATGTAGAGGCTGGCGCCAGCCCGTGCGGCCAAGCCACCCGGGCCGTAATCGCTGGCCAAGATATTCAGCGCGGCATTGGACGAGCCGATGCTGCCCGCTGTTTGCAGGTCGATGATGCGGCCCTGGATGCGCGGCGACTCGGCTTGGCCCACATAGCTCGGCAGCGCGGCGCTGGCTGCGATGTCGCCTGCTGCGATGATCGTGACATCGCCCGCCATGGAACGGATCAGACCCACATTCACTGCGCCGGGATCGATGCCCTCGGCCAGGGTCACCAGGCGAATGTTGCCCTGCGCCTCCAAGCGCAGCGGTGTGGCCGCTGCAGTGGCCGAGCCGGGCAGTGTGACCACGTCGACACGGCCCGTGGCTCTCGCGCTCACCAGGCCCCGAATGAAGGTGCCTTCGGTGCCCACAATGTTCTTGCCCTGCAGCGTGACCGTTCCGCTGGCACCGCTGTTCAGACTGCCGTTGTAGGTGATGTTGCCCAGGCTGGTGATGGCAATGTTCGAATGGTCAGCGCCTTCCATGAACGTCAAGGGCACCGATTCATCGGCCTTCATGCTGAAGGTGTAGTAGTCCTTGCGACCGGCCACCTCGACCGATCGGGTGTGATAGGTCGTTTTTTGCAACCAGCCGCCGCCGGTTTTCCATTGTTCATTGGTGAACACGGGGGTGCTGGTGCTCTTGCGTTCAAAAGCCACCGACAGGCGCGAAGTGTCCGAAGCAGCGCCATATTGCAAAGCCTCGGACTGCAGCAGTGGCTGGGCATCGGTGTACACACTGACCACGGAGTCCCAACTGGTGCTGCCGGTGTTGATGGCCGCCCATTCACCGATCAGGTTGAAAGAGCTTTCGCTGCGGTAGCGGGTTGTCGTTTGGGTAAAGGACTGCCCCTCCACAAACACATAGCGCAAACCCACCACAGGTTGGAAGGCCATGCCGGTTTTGGACAAAAGTGTCGGCGCGCCTTGTGGGGTGTAGGTGATGCGTCCCGACGAAAAACTGCCGGTGTAATCGGTGCGCTTGATCGGTGTGGCGCTAACGCTGCCGGCATATTCCCAAACCGTGCGCTGTTGACGCTCCGGCTGATTGTTTTGTGCCGGGATCAGGTTGGTGATGGAGATTTTGCCGATGCGGTTGAACGAGGTGTCCATGCGGTTGAGCACCAGCGCCGCGCTCGACTGGTTGTTGATCTGCACATCGGCGTAACCGTTGGCCACCTTCAGTTGGCCGTTGCCGGTGCTGAACACCTGGCCGGTGATGTTGATCTCGCCCCCGGCGGGCGCGATCGGGTCCAGCACGATGGCTTGCAAGGCAGCATCCCACCACCCGCTGACGGGCACACCGTCGCTGCCAAAGCTCAGACCTGCCAATGGCCGGTTGCTGGCATCGGCCAGGCGTGTGGTGCCCTGCGGCGAGACAAAAGAAGAGGCCACGTTCAAGGTGATGGATTGCACCCCGCTTTGAATCACCCCATCGATGTTGACGTAGCGCGCGTTGATGTTGATCGCGCCCTGGGACAGCACCCGACCCGGCTGCTGGCCTTCTGCGGTGAGGGTGAGCGCTTGATTCGCGGCCACGCTGGTGTTGCGCGGTAGACCTTCGGCATTGAACACAGCGGCTCGGTAAGTGTTGCGGTTGATTGCCGAGCGCGGGTCCACACCCGAGTGGAACCAGCCCAAGGAGTTCAGGTTGAAGTCGCCTTTGGTGGAGACGTCCAGCGGCGTGCCCCTCAGGGTGCCCGAAATGTTCAGACTGCCTTCCTGGTTGTTGACGGTCACACCGCCCGTGCTGTTGTAAACCGTGCCCAAGAGGTACATATCCTGAGCCACCTGGGGCTGCGGCACACCTGAGCGGTAGGCACTGGGTTCGTAACGCTGCTGCAAGAGGCTGATTTTTGTGGTGGCGGCATCGGAAGCGGAAGCGGACGCGGACACCGATCGGACCGCGACGTTGTTGAAATAAACGCTGCCCGGCGATTGAACGGTGTACTGGCCATCCACGATGGCCACACGCGTGGCATCTTGAATGGTCACATCGCCGACTGCCAACACAAAGGGGGTGCGGTTCTCCACCCAGATCGAGGCCCCGGCGCGAGGTGCCAGTTTCCCTTGATCGGCTTGGGTCGTGATGAGGCTCTTGCTTGAAGCCTGCGCTTCGACAAAAACCGACCCTGCAGAGGCGTTGAGGCTGGGAATCACCAGGCTGACGATGCCGTAATCCCGCGTGGCCGGCTGCCCGTCCACCAGCAGCCCCAGCGTCCTCATCTGCTTTTCGATGAGTTCAACTTGCGATTGGTACAAAGCCACCGCCGCCGGCTCATTGCTGTGGCTGGCGATCCAGGAGCGCACCTGGTCACGTTGCTGGATCAGCAAGTTGCCCGCACTCTGGAATGTCAGCACCGGCTGAGGCGTGTTGGCGGCGCGCAAGACGTAAAACGCCTGGGCCAAGGGCTCAGACAGCGTTGCTGTGGCGTTGCTCAGGTAGAAGCTGCGACCCTGTGCAATGCCCGCCCAGGCCGAATCGTTGTTGGCCACTTGGCGCCACAGGCCGGTGTTGCTGAAATTTTCAGCCGACAACAGGCGCTGCACGCCAGTGGTGCCTGGCCCGATGTACTGGTAATAGGCACCCACGGTACCGCCAGCGCTGTGGTTGGCCGACACCTGAACAATCGACTGGTTGGTGACCACCACCGTGGGAATGGCGGAGGTATCGAGCATCTGATACACATAGTCCACACCCGCAGGCAGTTGCTGATCACTGGCCAGGCCCTGGTTCAAGGCTGCAATCTGCCCCTGCGTCAAGTGCAGCGCTTGCCCATTGGACAGTTGGGCGGCCAGCCCCGGCTCCGTGAGTTGGCTGATCGGCTTGATCTGCAGCAGCGTGCGGTTGTTCACCCCCGCATTGACCTTGGCGCTGTCTTGCACTTGCACTGTGCGGGTGACACTGTCGGTGTCGTCGCTGATGGCAGGCCCGCCATAAGGCGGCAAGGAGATCGAAATCACCTGCCCGTCCGCCACGGTGCGGTCGCTGCCACGGGCGCTGTCCATGGCGATCAAATAGGCATTGCCCAGCGCCTCGATCAGGGCAGTGCCTTGCACTTTCACCGAATCGGTCTCATCAATTCGGGCATTGGCCACGGGGACCGAAATGGTGGGGAGCATCGAGAACGTGGTGATCTGCGAGTCGGCGGTACCGAACAGCGTGCTGATGTTGCCCGCCGAGTTGCGCCCGGCCAGCAGGTACACATTGGCCCCACGGATGTGCGCATTGTTCACGTCCACCGTGTTCAAGACGTGTTGGTCAGCTGTGGCCTCAGCGCCCGCGCCGCCGGTCAGTCCCGAGCCCACCACCAAGCTGGCGTTGGCCGACACCAGCGAGTCCGAACGCGTGGACAGGTAGATGTCCCCGGACTCGTTGATCAGTGTGGCACTGCCCAGGTTCACGCTCGATTCTGTATACGTGTTCACCCGAGACAGGCCCACGCTGATGCCCACCAGGCCCGAGACACCATACATGGCCACACTGTCATGGGCCACCACTTGGGTGAAGGCCTCCAGCTTGAGGGTGGAGGGATCGCTGAAGCTGCCGGTGGTCACCAGTTGCGCCCCGTTGCCCACCGTGATGTTGGCACGCAGCGTGTCTCCAGACGTGCCGATGTCCGTGCTGCTGGTCATGGCGGTCACACCCACCAGGTTGCCGGTGCCCGAACGCAGGTTGGTGGAGTTGGCGTAGCGGTCCTTGCGCAGGGAGTTGATCGCGCTCAGCGAGATGTTTTTCGCACGCACCGAGGCCCCATCACCCACCGACACGTCGGCTCGTGCTTTGAGCACATTGGCAGTGCCACCGCCCGATCCGCTGGCCATGGCCAGCGCATAGGCGTCAGCGGCGCTGTCGCCCTTGCCGTCGTTGTTGGCGCTCAAAGAAAAGTCGCCGGTGGTGATCTGCACGCCCGCGCCCAGGCGAGCCGCATTCACCGTCAAGTCACTGACTTCGGACTGCGCCCCCATGGCTGCGTAGGCACCGCCTGCCGCAGCAACGCTGCTGGCTTCCAAATTTGTTTTGCCGCTGGCTGTCACCACCACAGATTTGGCGAAGACCTGTTGGCCGTTGCCGGTGATGGCGGCCACCGAGGTGTCGCTGCGGTTGTCGAAACCCGCGCGGATTTTGGAGACCATGCCCCCGACGGCCACAACCCCGGCAGCCCCCCCATCGGCAGACGTGGACGCCTCGTTCACGGTACGAGAACTGACCACCAAGGCACCGTCCAGCGTCAAAGTGCTGCCATCGACCAGAGCGCTGGAGGTGCCCTGCAGCTTGGCTGTGGCTTCGGTCCCCTGAGCGGCCACCAGGCTGGCCGAGACGCCCACACTCAAGGTCCTGGGAATGTAGGTGTAGACCGACGAGGACACCGTCAGGTCGTCGCTGGTCAGAGCCACACCCCGGACAGTGGCCGAGACCACAGACTTGACCTCGTTGCTGACCAAGCTGACGCCGATGGCCCCCCCAAAGCCAATGGCCACCGTGGTGCCCACCGCCGTGGCCGACAGGCGCGCCGTGTCTTGCGCCACCACCCGCACATTGCCCATGCTGTTCAGGGTGATTCCACGGACTTGGGACGAGACGCGGTTGTCCACGGTGTTGCGGATGTCGATGCCGCCACCCGCGCCCGCAATCAGCCCAGCCGACACGTTCACGGCCTCGGCTTCCACGCCCAAGATTCGGGTTTGGTTGCGCATGGCCGTGTCCGCATCAGCGGACACATCCTCGTTGGCCGCCACCCGCGCATCCCCATACACGGTGAGGGTGTGGGCCGTGTCCGCGCCCACGTCGGCCACGATGGCCTGGCGCACCGCGTTGTCCACGATGGAAGCGCCCACCGAGATGGCACCGCCGATGCCTATGGCTGCCGAAATGCCGACGCCCACCGCCATGGCTTTGCTGACCTGCACGCTGCCCAGAGCAGCGATGTCCAACTGGCCCAACACGGTCGCGTCAGCATTCCACATGCGGGCACGCACGGCCCCGGCCAAGTCGTTGTAAACCCCGACGCCGTTGCCAGCGGCAGACACGGCCCCAGCGCCTCCCGAGATCGCGACTGCGGCCGAAAAGCCCGTGATATCGACCACATCTTTTTGGCGTGCTTCGATCTGCAACTTGCCTGAAGCATTGACACTGCCGCCGATCACTTCGGCGGCAGTCATCATGCCGCCTGTGGTGGTGAACACATCACCCGTGCTGCCCAGCGCCACACCGTTGAGGGTCGCACCGACCTGGTTTTTCGCAACGCTTGCACCCACCGCGACTGCACCCGCCGTTGTACCGGCCGCAACAGCGCCAGCCGTGGAACCAACCAGCGCATGCAGTGTGCTGTCTCGGGCAGCGATCAGCTGCACATCGTCAGCCATGCGCGCCCACTGGGCCGCGTCGTTGAAGTTCAGGCTCGTCAGCGCCGGGCTGGTCCCCCCATAAGCCAGTGGTGCACTGCCCAGGTAACGGTACAACTGGCCATCGACCCGTACCCGGTCTCCCGTGGCCATCGAGCCGGAAGACGCGCTGCTGGTGTGCTGCGCAGCCATGGTCGTGAGGGTGGCGTTTTTCGCCACAGCCAGCACCTGCCCGGTCAAGGTGTTGTAGGCCCCTGCCCCTGCACCGCTGACGGCAATGCCGGTCGCACCGCCCACGGCAATGGACAGCGAAACGGCAATCGACTCAGCCGACAAAGCGGCAGACTGCGTGGCGCTGATCATCAGTGCGCCATCACGCGAGTCGAGCATCGCACCCGCCTCGGCGGTGGCCCACACCGTGTTGTTCAGCGTGTTTCTGGCGATCGACGCCGCAATGCTGGCAGTGATGGCGGCCCCGCCGCTCATGGCTGCTGCAAGCGCTGCAGCCCCCACCACGGCCTGGGCCGATGACGTATCGGAGGCCAACACCGACAAACCGCCCACGCGAGCGCTGTCCAGTCCCGAAGTCACTGAAGCCGCATGGATGGTGGCGCGCACCGGCATGGCCGTCTCATTGGTCACGCTGGCTCCGGCACCCGAGGCACCCAGCGCCCCACCACTGCCACCCGCGATGGCAAAAGCACCCGCGCCCACACCTGCCGTGATCGAAGAAGTCAGTTTGGCTTGAACCTTCACGGCGGCCTGAGCCTCGACCGTGGCTCCAGACGCGATGCTGGCGAACACGCCCGCTTGGCTGTCGGCGGCTGTGCCGATTTGGTTGGTGGCCAAAGAAGCCCCAATGGCCAGACCCAGCCCCGCATCGCCACCCACGCCCACCGCTGCGGCCACTGCGGCCACTGTGGCGTTGACTGTGGCAGCGAATTCACTTTTCACCTCGAGCGAGGCGACCCGCAAAGTAGCCGCTGCAACCTTGGACTCGACACGGGTGCCGATTTCATTGGTGGCATGGGCACCGGCCCCCGCCAAGGCAATGCCTGCGCTGCCAGCGAAGGACGCGGACACGCTCGCGGCCACCGATGTTGCTTTGATGGAGCCGTTGGCATGGGCATCGACCAAGGTGCTCGTTGCTTTGACCGTGGTCAAGGGGGCATCGATGCTGGCCAGCACATGGTTGGCCACTTGGTTGCGTGCCAGCGCCACGCCAATGGTGAGCGTGAATCCGATGGAGCCCGTCAAGGCTGCGGCCACGGCGGCGGACCCCACATCGGTGCGCAGCGTGGCCTGATCCGTGGCCTGGACCGTGAGCGCGCCAGCTTCGACGGTGCGCGCCGTGCCATCGTTGGAGCCGATGGTGGCGGTGATGTCTTCCTGCACCTTGTTGAGGGCATCGGCGCCAGCGCCAGCGCCTGAAGCGCCATGGCCGGGGCTGAGTGTCGCAGCCACTGCAGCCGCCCCCACCCGGGCGGTGACGGTGCTGGCATGGATGGCTTTGACATCCAACGCACCTTGAGCCGTGACGCTGGCATTGGAAATCCGGGCCAGCGTTTCATTGCGGCTGCCCTCCGAGAACGCCCCACTGTCGCGGTTGTAAGCGGCACCTGTGGCATTGCGCGCGCGCGCCACACCCATGGCCAGGGCAGCACCACGGCCACCCGAGACCGACACCGAGGCACTGAAGGCCAGCACCAGCGCCGACAGCGTGGCCTCGTTGTCCGCCAGCACCGTCACGGCCCCTTGGGTGGTGACGGTGCTGGTGTCCAACAGCGCCTGCACACTGCCCGCCAGCACGTTCACCGCATCTGCCCCCCCGCCGCTGAGCGTCAAAGCACTGTCACCGCCGGCTGCAACCGAGACGGCGGCACTGATGGCTCCGGCCTCATAAGTGCTGGTGCGGTCTGCCGCGATGCGCAGCCCGCCTGTGCGGGCGGCCAGGCCGTTGGCTGCAGCGCGGCCTGCGGTCACGGTGCTGTCCGCCACCTGCGCTTTCACGGTGGAGCTCAGCTGATTGTTGGCCAGGGTCACCCCCACAGCGATGGACTTGCCAGCGCTGCCCGCCACCACGCCCCCCACGGTCCAGGCCTTGATGGTGGTGTTGCCCGAGGCCTGGACCACCACATCGCCCAAAGTGGTGACGGTGGCACGCAAGATGGTCGCACTCACCGTGCTGATGGACGTGTTTTCCGAATAGGAGACGCCAGCCGAGGCCGCCGTGCCCGAGAGGCTGAAATTGGCCCCGATCGACAGCAAGCCGCTGCCCGCGATGAGGGTGCTGTCGTCGCTGGCACTCACCGTCAATGCGTCGGCGGTGACCGAGGAACGGGCCACGCTGAGCGAAGCCGATCCCACCGTGGCGCTGACGGCCCGCTCGATGTCATTGAGTGCAATGGCCCCAGCCATCGACAGGCTGACCTTGCCCGTGGTGCTGGTGGCCGCAGCCACGCCAAAGCTGATGGCCTGTATGTCGTTGTGGGCCTTGGCCGTGACCTTGGCCTTGCCCGGGGTGGTGACGGTGGTGGCGATCAGTTCACTGGTCACGTCGCCGCGCACCGTGTTGTCCGAGACGGCGATGGCCGCTGCTGCAGAGCCGTTGCCGCGCACACCCACCACCACACCCACGCCCCCAGACAGGGCAAAGATGGCGGTACTGTCTTGGGCGGTGACGGCCAGGCCATCCTCACCCGTGGCAGGCGTGGCCGTCAGGGTGAGCGTGCCCACATTCGACAGCGTGGCACGGGTGTCTGCCAGGATCTTGTTGATGGACACCGAGCCGCCGAGCGCGAAACTGGCGGTGGCGGCTGCCCCGGCAATGGTGATGGTGCCAATGCGCGCTTCGCGGGTGGCGTCGATCTTCAAACGCCCTGCGCGCAGCTCGGAGCTGGCCGCCCCGCCATCGAGCTTGGCCAGGAGTTTGGAGCGGCTGTCATCGCTGCTGTTGGCGGGTGAGGCACCGATCATGTTGACCGCGATCGAAGCACCGACGGCGGCTGAGCTGCTGGTCGGTTGCGTCACCCCTGCCAGCGCCACCGCCCCGGCGATGCTGCCGATGTCGGCGTCATCGGTGGCGGTGACCGAGAGCAGGCCGTGGATGTCCAGCACCGGCCCCGTACCCGCAACACCATCCGCTGGCGCCGCGTTCAATCCGGTGATGGTGGCCGAGACATCGCTCTTGATCCAGTTGAGGGTCACCGAGCCGGTGCCCGCCACCTGAGAGGCCAGCGCCGCACCCACGGCGAGCGCAGCGATCTGGCGGTCCAGCCCTGGCGGCAGGTCCTCAGGCCGCGCAAAACGGGCGTCGACCGACAGATCGCGCCCGGCCTTGACCCGCGCCTTGTCAATGGACGCGGTGACGGTGTCACCCACCTGGTTCACAGAAAAGGCAAAGCCGACGGCCGCTTTGCCGCGCAGCGTCAAGCCAAAGTTGCCAGCCAAAGAGGCAATGGCCGCGCTGTCGTGGGCGGCCACCTGGACATCCCGGCCAGTGCTCAGGGTGCTGGCCGCCCCGATCGTGGCGGAGACGCTGGAATGCATCTGGTTGACCGAGAACGAGCCGCCCAGGTTGTTGGAGTCTCCCCCTGCGGCCGCGCCGATGGCGATGCTCGTGATGCGCGAGGCCTGAAGCGCCACCACGCGGGTGTCTGCGGTATCCACCGCCACAGTGGCGGTGACGCGGGACAGGCTGGCGCGCACCGAGTCCTGGATCTCGTTGACGCTGAGGGCCGCGCCTGCATTGGTCTTGCCTGCCAGGGTGACCGAAACGGCCGCCGCATGCAGGGAGGCACCATTTGTGGCCAGCACCGACAGCCCGGTCTGCGTGCTGATCGTGGGGGTACTGGCCTGGCCAGTGACATGGGCATCGATGTCCATGCGGCTGATGTTCACTGCCGCAGCGCCCGCGCCTGCAAATCGGCCGCCGTTGGCACCGCTGCCCGCCACCGCCACGGCCACGATCGGAGCGCCAGCGTCGGCGGGCAAATCGGCCACCACCGAGCCTTGGGCGATGCGGGTAGACAAGCGCTCAAAAGCCCCGGCGTGGCCGCTCTTGGCACCGAGCGTGATCGCTACCGGCGTCGCGTCCATGGCATCGTCATGGCTGGCCGCCAGGCGCAGCACGGCAAGACCGCTTGCATCCGCCTCGCGGATCACGTAATACACCGTGGCATCGGACAGCCCGCCAATGGCACTGCCGCCCGCGCGCCAGCGCAGCGCATCGCCGGTGGCCAGCGTGGACAAGCCCGCGCCTTGCACGGTCCCACCGTTCACACGCCCGGCGGTGAAAGCGCCTGCACCGCTGAGCGACACCGTGGTGGAACTGCTGGCGCTGACCTGGCGTTCAAAACGCACAGACGTGCCTGCCAGCGTGCCCAAAGCCACCCGCGTGGGGGTGGCCGACTGCGCATCGGAGACCGATTGCGACAGTGCGATGGTGGTCGAATTGGCACCGCTTGGACGCACCACGTAGTAGGTGTCACCGTTGATCAGTCCGGAAAGCGTGCCCGCTTCAGCGCGGTAGACGATGGCGTCCCCCGCTGCCAGGCTGGCAAATCCCGCATGGCTCAGCTGGTTGTCTGCGCCCACAGCCGTTCCCGCAAAGGGTGTGAGCGCCGTGGTGGCGCGCGTCAGAGTGACCGCCATCCCGGTGTACGAGGGCATCAGCAGCGTGCGAGGTGATTCAGCCGTCGCGTCCGACGCGCTCAGGGCCAGGCGAATCGATTGGCCGGTCGCATCGCTGGCCACCTTGACCACATGGTAAATCTGCCCGTCTGACAGCCCCGCAATTGCGCCGCCACTGCTGGCGGTGTAGACGACTTGATCACCGGTGTGCCAGGCGGCGAAGTCGGCATGCTTGAGGACGCCCCCGGTCTGCACCGTGGGTGTCACGGTGATGGTGTTGTCGGCTGCGATGCGTTCCACGGTTCTGGCCGCAGCAGACCCTTCGGGCGGCGCTTGCGTGGTGGCCAGCACCTGCAGCTGCCCGCCTGCAGTGGCCGCAGCATCTTCCAGGAAGGCCCACACACGGGCCTTGTCGCTGCCGACATCGGGGGTGACGGTGATGCTGCCATCGGATTCGGTGGTTTGCCCACCGGTCACGCCAGAGCCGGTGGTCACGCTCAGAACACCTGGCGCATTCGGGTCGATGTTGCCCCCCAACATGTTCACCACCACGGCAGCGCCCAGGGCCGTGCCGCCGGAAGAAGCGGCAGCAGCCAAAGATGCGGCAATGAGCGAGCCAGCCAAGGTGGCGGTGACGCTCATGTCAGCGCCAGCGTTGACCGTGGTCTTGCGAACATGCGCGTCCACTGCGCCGCCGTACAGGTTGATGGGCACTGCGCCTGCAGCGGCCAAGGCAGAGCCCGCGCCAGCGGCCGCGCCGCCCGCTGCGACCGCCACCATCAACGGGGTGGCCGTGGCCGCCAGCGTCAGCGCACCGTCGGCATCCACTTGGCCGCCGGGGTTGACGCTGCCCGCTTCAATGGACGCACGCGTGGTGCCATTGGAGCGGTTGAAAGCAATGGCCGCGCCGATGGCCGAAGCGCGCGATGTCGAGACGGCTGCGCCGCCGGAGACGGCCATCAGTTTGGCGTTGTCGGTGGCTTTCAGGGTGATGTTGCCGGTGGCCTTCAGGTCGGTGCCTGCGCCCACGGTGCTCTGGCCGACATCCACCAGGGTGTCCAGTTCCAGCAGGTTGAGCGCGACCGATCCGGCCCCGGCAAAGCGTGGGGCGCTGCCACCAGCGGCTTGGGCCGCCACACCCACGCCAAGGGCGGCGCTGGCCAGCGTCAGGCCGTTGTGGGCAGTGGCCGTCACGGAAGCGGCCTTCAGCGAGACGCTGTCCACGGCGGTGTAGATGCCGCCGGCCACATCCTGCAAGGCCAGGGCCACGCCCAGGCCGATGCCGCCACGGCCCACCGCACCGGCCACGGTGACCAAGGTGCTGTCGTTTTCAGCGTGCACAGTCACCGCACCCGCAACGGGGGCGGCAGAGGCCTTGCGCACATTACCCAGGGACGCACTGACCACATGGTCGATGCGGTTGACCGCAAAAGTGCCCGAGGCACCCACACCGCCAGGGGAACTGCCCACGGCCCCTGCCAAGGTGACGGTGGCGCCATGGCGCTCTGCTTTGACGGTCACATCACCGGAAATCGACACCTGCGCCAAATCAGCAACACTGGCCAGCGTTCGCCCGTCATCGAGCCCCACGGCCACGGCAGCGCCCAGGCCAGCGCGCCCACCCCAACCCGCAGCACCAGCCAGCAGCACCGCTGTCTCTTCGTGGGTGGCACGCACATCCAGACTGGACAGGCGTGTGCTGGGACCGGGGCTTGCTGCGAGAACGTGGGACACCCCCGCTTGCACCTCACGCGTGTCTTTGCGCAAGACGATGGAGCCGGCCACGCCCGTGCCTCCAATGGCACCTGCGCCGCCCAGACCGGCAGCGGCAGCCGCTGTCCAACCACGCCGTGTGGCGTGAACGGTCAGGGTGCTGGCGCTCAGGGCACCGGCTTGCAACACGGCTGCCCGTGTGGCACCACTGAGCGTTTGTACCGCCACCGCACCGGCCAAGCCAACACCGGAGATGCCGTCGGTGGCCAGTGCCATGCCGCCTGCCAAGGCCAGGTGGTTGGCGGTGTTGTCAGCGCTGATCGTGAGTGCTTGGGGCGATGCGTCGGTGCCCACCTTGAGGGCACTGGCCAGGCGCACCAAGGCCTGCGTTTCGTCGCTGACAACTTGCACCGCCACAGAGCCGGAAATGCCCACACCGCCCTTGCCGGGGCTGGCGTTCATCTCCTCCAGGGTCTGGGCGGACTGCGAGTTGGAGCCCATGCGATCAGCGCGGGCTTGGAGCAGGGGGTTGGTGATGGAAAACTCATCGGGTTCTGGTGCCGGGCTGGCACCGGTGGCCCGCGAACCGGCCAATGCCAGCGCGAAGTCAATGCCTGAACTGGCAGCTTGCACCGTGACAGGCCCGCTCACCGTGACATCGCCACCTGCGAGTGCGCCATCACTGTCCAAGTTGCCCAGCACCGCACGGGTCTTGCGATCGAACACGGTCACAGCCACCGAGGCACCCACCCCCGAGGACGAGCCCTGCGCCGCGGACCCGGCGATGTTGATCAAGTGCGTGATGTCATTGGCGGTGATGGACAGGCTGCTGGCATCGACGGCGACACCGGCCTGAATCTGGGCCAGGGTGTTGTTGCGCACATCCAATCCGATGCCCGAACCGTTGACCACGGTGCCACCGCCGCTGCCCCCTGATGCGCCCAAGGCCACCAACAGGGTGCTGGTTTTGCTGTCCACAGACAAGGCCTGGGCAGCCACACGAGCGCCCGCCAGAATGCGGGCATTGGCACGGGTATCGAGCAGCAGGGCCTGCGCGTTGGCACCCACCCCAAATGAGCCCTTGTCGCCCGTGCTCACGCCCAGGGATGCTGGTTTTGCATCAATCGTGAGTGATTTTTTGGTAAAGCTCAACTGTCCTGCTGTGTCCGGCTGCTGGCTGGTCAAAAAATTCTTGGGCACGCTCAGACTGGGCAGCCCAAACTGACCCGACAAAGCCACCAGGTCGTTGACCGTTTCGGCACGCACCGACACCTTGCCCTTGGCATGGCCCGAATCGGTGACGGGATTGATGACCGCATGCGAGCCCACCTCGGCCTCCGATGAGCGCTCCAAAATGATGATCGATACAGCCCCCGCCATGCTGCGTGTCTTGCCCAAAGCACTGGACTGGGTCCAGGTGTCCACCACCGTAGACAGGCCCCAGGTGTTGTCAAAAAAGCCGGCCAGATTGGCCAGAAATTGGGTGGCTGCCATCTTCTGCGGTGAGCCCAGCGACTTCCATCGGGTGACGTCCGAAAAGTCCTCTGTGCCCAGATCCACATCCCCTTGCTGAAACAGCGCTTGGTAGCGTGAGCCCACATCGCCGCCACCGGTGTGCCCCTGGGCCACATCGACCGTGTCTGACAGGCGCACCGTCACCACACCTTGGGTGGTGCTGTGGGTGGCCTGGGACATAAAAGGCGTGGCCAGGTTGTAGTAAGCGAAGGATTTGGGATCGATCTGGTTTTTGGACGCGGCATGCACGTTCAAGGCGACGGGCGCAGCCATTCGCACGTTGTTGACGGTCACCTTGGCTTCGTCGTGGTATTTGCCATAGGCGAATGCGATGGCTGTGCTGGAGCTGCTTTCGGGTGCCGCTGTGGCGGGCGTTGCGGAACCGCTGTCGGCTGGCGCTGGCTTGGGCGGCTGCGCCTTGGCGCCCGCCTTGATCTTGGGCCGACCCGTGTTGAGCGCTTCCAGACTGATCGAGCCGGCCGCAGACACCTCAGACGACGGCCCCATGCCACCGCCTGCGATGGCTTGGTTGTTCCCCACATCCAGCGTAGCCTGGGTTTGGGTGAAGTTCAGGGCCACCGAAGCGCCAATTTCTTTTTGAGTCGGGGGAGAAGTACTCTTGAAATATTCAGTGACAGAGTCCTTGAAAGCCTTGAGTTTGTCGGTCACCGGGGCCAATTTGCTCGGTCCGGTGCTTGGCGCAATGCCCAGCTTACTCATCAAACCTGAGCTCAGAAAGCTCCCGCCCGCC
The DNA here is from genome assembly GCF_001270065.2 of Limnohabitans planktonicus II-D5. Taxonomy (GTDB): domain Bacteria; phylum Pseudomonadota; class Gammaproteobacteria; order Burkholderiales; family Burkholderiaceae_C; genus Limnohabitans_A; species Limnohabitans_A planktonicus. The sequence continues at coordinate 45,603 of NZ_LFYT02000017.1, read as the reverse complement.
GAGACGCTTTTAAGCCCCCCAAAAAAGGCCTTGAAGAAAATATCATTGACCAAGTTGCCGCCAGACTGGGGCGTGTTCACACCCGACATGGCGCTGACGCCCTTGGCCTCACGCGACAACACGAGCGGCACAATCGACAGGGGTTGAGAGCCGCGCATGTATGAGGACAAGACCCGAATATCGCCACCGGAATCCAACTGGCCAGCCAGCTTCAGGGTGTTGGTGCTGTCCTCAATACCGATGGCCACGGAGAGTGCGTATTTGCCCTCGGAGTCGGAGGTGGTCGACACGCTGTTCGCCAGCATCCGGGTGGTGGTGTCGGCCGTGATGTCGATGTTGCGCCCTGCGCTCAGCTTGGCGCTGTTGGCCACATCGACCGTGTTGGTGACGTTGGCTTTGGCCACCGCCAATGCCACACCATAAGATTTGTCAGACAGTGACTTGGCCACGGCACTGACAGCTGGGTCCATATGACCAGAGATGGCGATGTCCCTGCCCGCAGTGATGGTGCCAGCCACCGTGACCACGCTGGTGGCCTCGACGCTGGCGTAGGCAGAGGCCGCGCCTATCAATCCACCGAAAATGGGCGAGGCATCTGTGGCCACCACGATGGAGGCGCGCACCGTCGCATCGCGTTGGGCCTGCAGTGTGCTGCCGTTCTCCAAGGTGAGCGTGACGGTGGCAGTGGTCTGCGAAATCGCAGAGATCGGTGCCGCCATGTCCAAGAGGCCTGCCCCGGCGCTCACGATGCGGCTGCCCAAACTTTTGTTTTGAGGACCCTCGCCGGTGGTGACAGAGCCCAGCAGCTTGATGTCGCGGCCATACAGTGATGCGTTGGACTTGACCGTCAAGTCGGTACTGTACGTGGAGCCGTTGTAGAGCCCTCCGACGTGTGTCGGACCAAAACCGTAAGAACGCGGCGTGTCGCGCGCCTGCACCAAAATGTCACCTGCGCCGGTGCTGCTGCGGGTGTCCAGTGTCAGCGCCTGGCTGCCACCGTCGCCCAAGGTGATCGAGCGGCCTTTGAAGGTGAGCTTGCCGCCCTGGGTGAGGATGCTGCCACTGGCCAGGTTGACCGTGGCCTGCTCCACCAAAACGTCAGTGCCATTGGAGTCGATGAACACTTGACTCGCAGCCGGCCCCTGCGGCATCGAGAACGCCAGGGTGCGCACGCCACTGGCCTGTGGGTTGAGCGTCAGACGGGTTGACAGATCGTTGGGGTTGTTGCTCCGGCCATACTCAAGCCCCAGGCTGGCCCCATCCGCGTTGTCGAAACGGGTGACCAGGGCCTGCGGTGGGCTGGCCAAACTGGCGTTGATCACCACTTGGCTGCCCTGGGGCAAGGCCTTGAGTGCGCTCACCAGCAGATTGACGGTGGTCTTGCCAGGGCCAAGCTCCAGGGTGTCGGGCGACGCGGTGTCGATCCAGACCGATCCGGTAAAGGCCTTCAGGTCAGCCGTGCGCGCGCTGGTGGCTTTTGCAATTTTGAGCGCCTCGATGCTCGCCATGGAAACAGTCTGCGTGCCGCCAGACCATGCCACTTGTGTGTTGGAAGCCGTCAGACTGCCCGATGGGACGAATTGCAGGGTGTCCTTGCCGTCTCCACCGGTCACGCGATCCCCAGCGCCTGCAAGCAACAGGTCGTCTCCAGCGCTGCCCGTCAGGGTGTCGGCCCCGGTGCTGCCGATCAGCTCAGTCGTCCAAATGCCGGGAGTCAGGGCTGCGCCGGTGATCACCCCCCCACTGGCGCTCACCGTCAAGCCCAACTGCTGTGCAGCGCTGGACTCCCCCAGGTCTGTCACCTGGAAAATGGCACTGCCTGAGGTCAGATCGGTCATGACCAAGAATTGGCCATCGGCCGACAGTTCGGTCTTGAGCTGGCCGCTCACGCTCAGTTGTTCCACCAGTTCACCGATGGTGGCCAAGGGCCCCAGCTCGAACCGCAACACGCTGGCGTCTCTCAGCTGCACAGCGATGTCTGCCGAGGCGTCGAGCATCAAACCCAGGCCCTGACTGAGGAGACTCAATTCGGTCGACGCCTCGATGCGGCCACCGAAACCGGAAACATCCAGCACACTGCCCTGGCCGAGCGCTTGGGCAGACATGGCGTTGAGCAACAGGTGCTCCACCCCCCAGGTGTCCAGCAGGATGTCGGCACCCCCCTGCGGCGAGACGGTCAGTCGCGTGTCTGAAGGGTTGACGCCGGTGCCGGCTGCGGCACGCACATCCCCAACGGCTTTGAGCTCCAGCACATCCCAGCCCCCACCGCCGTCGATTTGGCCCCGTGCATGCCTGAGCACGAGCTGATCGTTGCCGTCCCTGCCGTTCAATTCGCTGCGCACCGTCAGGCTGCCGGTGAGTCGGTCACTGCCCTCAGAGCCGATCAGTGTCACCACACCCTCCAAGCTGGTGGGCGTGAAATCAGTGGCGTCGATCACGCTCGCACCCACTCCCGAGATGAGCTGCGCCGATTCGATGGCGTCCAGCGTATCGAGCAACGCTGCGCCGTTGACCCAGGTGCTGATGGAGGTGGCTGCCGGGCTCGTGAGCTGGGCGGTGAACTGGGAAACCGCCTGCCCTGCCAGACGCCCGGTCAATTCAATCTTCACCTGCGTGCTGCTCAGAATCTCGACCTCGATGTCTGAAGAAGCCACGCCTTCAAGCGCCGTGAGTGCAGCGCGGATGTCCGACTCAGTGGCTTTGGCCGCCAGCGCGCTGGTGGTTTGCGCCTGGTCCTGAGGGGTGACTTGGAGGGTCAGGGTGAAATGCCCGCTAGAGGGCCGTGTCAGGGTCAGGGCGGCACTTGAGCCATCCGACGCGTCCAGTGTGGTGGTGGTGAGGAGGTAACGCGAAGCGCCAAACTCCAGCACGGTATCGGTGCCCGCATTGCCATACAAAGCGTCCCCGCCCTTGTCACCGCTCAGGATGTCATTGCCCGAGCCGCCGCGCAGGGTGTCAGCGCCCTCTTGGCCGAACAGGCTCACGCTACCGGCGCTGAAGGCCGAGGCATCGATCACATCGTTGCCGGTGTCGCCCATGAGCGTCGCGGCGGTGATGCTGCTGGTGAAGGGGTTGCCAGCCATGCTGCCGGTGAAGTCATTGCTCAGCCAGGCTGCGCCGTTCTCGGTGTAGGTCAGCGCAGCGTGGGTCAAAACGACGGTTTGGGCCAAGCCCCGGCCAAAAGCCGTCTCTGCCACCCGGTCTTGCCCCCCGCCGCCGTGGATGAGGTTGCGACCCGCCCCGCCCGAGAGCACATCGGCCTGGGCGGTGCCAACCAGCGTGTCGTCTCCAGCGCCGCCACTCAGGGCCACCTCGCCCTCGAAGCCGCTGGCGTCCAGCACGTTGGCACTGTCGCCACCGGTCAGGTTCATGGCCTCGATACCGCCCAGCGTCACCGTCGCTAAAGGGGCCGCGAGCGCACCGACCGTCAGCACCGAGCGGGTGATCGGGGTGCCGGAGCCGTCGGACGAGTTGACCAGTTGCTGGCTGAATTTAAAGTCAGCGTCGCGCCGCTCGACCAGGACGTCATCGCCCAGCCCCCCGTCTATGGCATCCACACCGCCAGCCCCGGACAGGGTGTCATTGCCCGCACCACCACTCAAAAAGTTGGCATCGCTGTTGCCAACGATCATGTCGTCAAAGGCACTGCCCGTGACCTGCAAGAAGCCCGACATCTCAGACAGCCCGGTGGCCCGGCCACTCGTCAAGTTCACCTGCACAGCCGTTTCATAAGCAGCGTAATCGAGCCGCCATGCACGGCTGGCGCTGACCTGCAGGGTCTGCAGATTGTCCATGCGAAGTGTCACATCGGACGCCCGAGCGCCGGTGATCTGCACCTCGCCCTGCGCCAACACTTGCACACGGGGCTGATCAGTGCCCGGGGCAAGCTGTGGCAATGCGCTCAGGTCCAGTGTGTTGTCTACACCGCCCACCAAGCGGCCCACCCTGTCGGCGCTGGCCTTGCCCAGCAGGATGGTGGCATCGGATCGGCTCACGCTGAGGGACTGGTCAGCCGCAAACGCGAGGGTGTGCTCGTCGTCGGTATCGCTCAGGTCCAGGGTGGATGTGCCCCGTGTGTCGGTGATGGTGACGTTGCCAAAACCGGTGCGAAACACATACTGGTCATCTCCGGCCGAACCCAGCAAAGCGTCGTTGCCCTCCCCCCCGTCAAAGACCACACGTCCGCCGAAGTGGGTCGCATCGAGCGTGTTGGCGCTGGCCCCCCCCACCAGGATGGCCACTTCCAGGCCGCCAATGTCCACCGTCGTGACCTGCGAGGCTTCGCCCGCTGCATGGAACAGCATCTGTCCACCGCCTGCGGCAAAACGCACATCGCCGTCCATGGCCACCATCAGGGCATCCGTTCCGGTGCCGCCCGTCAAGCTGTCCTGGCCACTGTCGGCCTGCAGCACATCATTGCCGCCGCGCCCGTCCAGCACGTCCTGGCCGCCCTGGCCGTCCAGCAGGTTGGATGCCTCATCGCCCTTGATCACATCACCAAAGGCCGAGCCCCGCACATTCGTGATGCCGCTGACTGTGGTCAAACCCGTGGCGGTGCCCGCCGCCAGGTCCACCGAGACACCTTGGGTGTAGAAGCTGTAGTCCAGGGTGCGCCCGCGCGAGGCGTTGCCGCCACCGGCCAGCGTGGCGACACCTTCGATGCGCAAGCTGGTGCCGCCTGTGGGTGAGACCAGCGAGAGCACGCCTGTTGAAAGCACCCCCACCGTCTGCTCGCCCATGACTTGGGCCAGGTTGAGCGTGGTCTGCCCGCCAGTGAGGATGCGGGCCACCTGGGCACTGCTGGCCGCATCCAGCGTGATGCTGTCGCTGCCCTTGACCAGCAAGAGCGAGCGGTCCGCGCCCAGCGTTGCGGTGACGCCCGTGCCCCAGTTGCGCAGGTCCAGCGTGGTGGCCCCTTCGGTGTCGTTGACGAGCGCGCGGCCAAGGCCGGTGCCAAAGACATAGGTGTCATTACCCGCCTGGCCCGTGAGGACCGGGTCGGTGCCGCTGGCCGTCAGCGTGTCGTTGCCGTTTGTACCTGTCTGCGTGGCCAGCACCTTTTTCCAGCTTCCCAGGGCCTCGCCAGAAAGCGCCGCACCGGGCAGCGAGCCGGTGGAGACTTCCAATGCCCAGTTGGCCCCATCAGCACCACCCGTGGCATCCAGGGAAGCATGCACCGGCGCGCGCAGCAGCGCCGACAGGCCGGTGACGAAGCGCAGGCCCTGGGTGCTTTCAGCCAGATTGCAGCCGTACAGGTACAACTGGCCGTCCCGCGCAAAGGCTTCGCCCCAGCGGGCAAAGCGATCGGCCTGAGCGCTGAGCAGCGCCTCGTCGACGACGGTGTTGCCCAGAACCAGACGGCCGTCACTCGCATGGCTGACCAGGTGCACCGCCCGAACGTCGCGCGCAGTGGCCAGGATGTCATCGATCTGCTCCAGCGCGTCGCGCTGCGCGTCCAGCACCAACACCGGGCTGCCGCTGGTTTGGGCCAGCACATCCAGCAAGGCAGTTTGCGAGGCCAGGCGCGAGTCGACGATCAGCAGTTGCGCTGCCGACACCTGCTGTCCCGATTGCTGCCCCAGCCATTGGCTGGCAGGCTGCACCCGCGCTGCCTGGGCCTGGCCGACTTGTTGCGCGGCCAGGGCCACCGGCGTGGCTTGCAGGCCACTGGCGGCCACACCCTGAAGTGGCGTGCGTTGGGGTTCGGGTGGGGGCACGATGAGCAACTCGCCCGACAGCAGCACCCGAGGTTCAAGTGCCTCCATCGCAGGGCGCACAGCGGCGGCCGGGGGCACCCATCCAGGTCCGCTGGGTCGTTTTTCCGGTTGCAGGGAACGAAACCAGCGCTGGACGGGCATGAGATCTCTCCGATCAGGGGCGTGTGGCAGGCGCGATCGCGGGCGCAGTCGGCAAGGTTGCGTTGGCAGGTGCCGGGCCAAACAGCCCCACCAAAGCCGGGAAGTCGTCGTGGCCCAAGGTGGCCACCAGTTGCTTGAGCTTGACCATGTTCAGGATCTGGTCGTAGCGCACCTGGGCCAGATCGCGCAGTGCGCCATGCAAATCGCGTTCGGCATCGAGCACGGCTGTCACCGGGACCAGGCCATTGCGAAAGGCCGCAGCGCGGTGGGTGCGCGTGTCCTCAAACGCTTTGACCGAGGCGCGAATGGCCAGCTCGCGCTGGGCACCGGCGTGCAAGCTGCTGTAGAGCGTGCGGGCCTGGCGATCGACTTGACGGGTGATGCGCTCGACCTCCTGCAAGGCAGCGCTGTGTCGGTGTACCGCTTGCTTGACCAAGGTGTTCGTCACCCCACCTTCATAAATGGGGTAGACGAAATTGATCATGGTGTCTCGGCTGCTCACGTCACTGCCGCCGCCGTACAGGCTGCCGCCTGCATCGCGGCGGTTTTGGCTCACGACCAGGTCCAGCGTCGGGGCATAGCTGGCACGGTGGCGGGCGATCTCGGCCTGTGCCACCTCTGCGGCACCACGACGGGCCTTGAGCTGGCTGTTCTGTACCAAGGCGCGCTCCACCCAATCTTGAACATGGTTTGGATCAGGTCGCGGCAGCACCGCATCTTGACGCAGCACGGGCAGTTGCGAGGGCTGAAGATCGAGCGGGCCGGTGATTTCCGACAAGGCCAGCATGCGGTCGCGCAGTTCGTTCTCGGCGGCCAAAATCTCGGCCTGGCGCAGCTCATAGCGGCCCAGGACTTCCGAGAGCACATAGTGGGCGACCTGGCCGGCCAGGCGCTTGGCCTTGACCAGACGCAACTGGGCGGCAATCGCATCACGCTCGGCAACCGCCAGGCCCAGCGCATCACGGGCTGCCAGCACGGTGATGTAGGCGGTGATGGCGCGGGTGAGCAAATCCAGCTCGGCCGCCTCCAGCGCAAAGGCCGATTGACGTGTCGATGCCTGCGCCTGATCGAGCTTTCGCCAGGCGGCCAGGCGCATCAAAGGCACGGTCAGGGACAGGCCCATGGTGCGGGTCGGGTATGAGGCTGCGCCTTGCTTGTAGACCTCGTTTTCAGTGCTCAGCACGCGCTGCTGGCTGCGGATGCTGGAGCTGCTGGCTTGCAACTGGGGCAGCAGACCCGCGCGGGCTTCATCGGGTGAGAGCAAGACCGCGTCGTGCTCACGACGCACGGCACCGATTTGGGGGTCGTTTTGGCGGGCCCGCTCGATCACGGTGAGCACATCCAGCAGGCCCGCAACCGGGCCACCCATGGCGCTGTTCGAGGCAGTGGCTTGGGCGGGCGCAGCAGCAGATGCAGGCGGTGGGGCCGTTTGGGCCTGCACCGGTGCCGCAGAGCCCATCAGCGCCAGGGCCGCAGCGATCATGCCGAGCCGGTGCATGGCGGCGGCCATGGCTCAGACCTCCACCAGGGCTTCGTCGTTGACGGGGGCCGGGGCCGCAGCCTCCTGCGCCTGCTCCAGCAGACGCTGCGACAGACGCCCCACCAAACGGCTCAGGTTGTGGATGGACACCAGATGGGCATAGGCCAAGGGCAAAGCGCCGCTGGCGTGCAATTTGGCTGTGTGTTCGGCGTCCAGGCGGCTGAGTTTTTCCTCGTCGACCACCATGAAACCATCGAGTTTGCGCTTGAGACCTCCGGGCATCTCCACATCGATGACGCGGGCCACCAGCAAGTCCGCATCGACCAGCTCACGCACCAACTGGTTGGACACAAGCATCTCACGTCGAAACTGCCGCATGAAGTCGATGACGCCCTTCAGATAAGGCGTTTCCTGCCCTTGCTCATCGAACAAGGCCTCACCCTCAATCTCATTCAGACCAGAAAAAGCGCTGTCCACGCAGACCGTGAGGTTCTCGTCCTGGCCATCCTCGGCCAAAACAAAAGGGTAACGTCGCACAAAGGCCGGCACATAGGCGGCGGGGTCCCATTGACCCTGTGCATCGACATACAAGTTTTCGGCCTCGCGCAGCCCCAACAAGGCCGCCGCAACCACAGCACCTTGCTGAGCGTCCCCCACAAAAACAATGGGGTAATGGGTGGCCGCCAAGCCGAATTCTCGAGCCGCCAGGAACACGGAATTGGTGCGCGCCGCAAACGGACAGTCACCCGTTTGGAGCTTGATGCGGAGGTTTTTGTGGGCATTACGGTCGATGGCCACCGGTTTTTCGTACAACACAAGCTCAGTCATAAGGTCTTTCTGGTGCGCGTTGGGAACTCAAAAGGTCCATGCCTTGTTTCATTATAGATATTTATGACATTTAAAGTGTCAAAAACACCATTTAAATCAAAAACACGCAGCTTTCAAAATCAGCCAAATTTGCCGGGTACAAGGGGCGCAGTCCAAGAACTTGGTGAAGTACTCGTGTTCAGTGCATCAAGGGCAGGGCCTCATCGCGAGAAACTTGTAACGTGGCAATCCAGCTATGACGCCTGCAAGGGCATTGATGCCGGATCAAGCACAGCAACTGGATTGCCACGCTTCGCTCGCAATGACGATGCTCGTGCGTGATACCACTTTCTCCGTCATTGCGAGGAGCTTGCGACGCGGCAATCCAGCTATGACGCCTGCAAGGGCATTGATGCCGGATCAAGCACAGCAACTGGATTGCCACGCTTCGCTCGCCATGACGATGCTCGTGCGTCTTAACACTTCACCCGCTTTCACGCGTTGGCGCACCCCGCCCGCTTGCTGCTGAGCGGCAGTCCAGCGGATGGGGCAGGCACATGGCCGACAGAACCGACGGGCTCTGCCGCCACGGAGACCAGGCCGACGCAACCCAGGGCCAGAGCCGCCCAAGGACGAAATGAGCACTGTGTCCGTACGCCGTGAGGTCTGGTATTCGAGGAAACGGAGAGCAAACTCACAGCAAGCCTTTGGTATTGACACCAACCAGTCAAAACCCGACGATGACAAATACCTGAACCCCACTTTGATTCAACACAAATATCCCCGCATAAGCCGTGCCCGCCCACACAGACACTCGCAGGACGACGGCTTGAGCTTAAGCAGGGCACCTGCGACCAAGGACGAACGTCGAAGCTGAAGCTGCCGACTTACACGGCACACAACAAAAACGGTCTGATGCAGGTCGGCAGCTTCAGGCCGCGTACCCAGGACTTTCGCGCTGCAGTTTGCGCAGCAAAGACGGCCACACAAACTGACCGCCTAGGCCGCCGGTCTGCACGCGTGAGGCATGCGCCACGCCGTCCAGAATTTGCGGGTTCACGGCGGTCAGGTCTTGCGCCCCGGCTTGTCCGGCCAAGGCATCGACCTGAATGCGGCAGGTGTTCTCAAATGTGTACATGGCCAAAAACGCATCGGCAATCGTCTTGCCCACGGTCAGCAAGCCGTGGTTGCGCAGCATCAGGTAGTTGGCGTCGCCCAGATCGGCTTGCAGACGGGTTTTTTCATCGTCACGAATCGCTACGCCCTCGTAGCCGTGATAAGCCAGCGAAGCCAGCACAAAAGTGCTTTGCTGGCTGATGGGCAGCACGCCATGCTTTTGCGCGCTGACGGCCACACCTGCCCGCGTGTGGGTGTGCAGAACGCAGCCGGCGTCATGCCGCACTTCATGCACCGCACTGTGGATCACAAAGCCCGCCGGGTTCACCGGAAACGGGGTGTCGTGCAGCTTGTTGCATTGCATGTCGACCTTGACCAGGCTGGACGCCGTGATCTCGTCAAACATCAGGCCATAAGGGTTGATCAGGAACTGATCTTGTCCGCCTGTGACCGAGTCGGGCAACTTGGCGGTGATGTGCGTGAACACCAGATCACTCCAGCCATACAGCGCCACCAGCCGGTAGCAAGCCGCCAAATCCAGACGCAACTGCCACTCATCGGGGTGCACGCTGTCCTTGAGTGAGGGAATGTCAAACGCCATGGCCAGAACTCCAAAAAGGTCCAGCTTAACCAGAAGCTGCGCCTTGAAATGACGTGTTGGTGACTGGCGCATGCGTCAATGGTCAATCAAAAACGTCGGGGTCTTCGACCGCCGCACGATCAATCACCGCAACCCCGTAGGTCGGCACTCGAAGAGTCCGACATGTGCCCGCAGCACCCCAGCTGCCCCGCACAAGCACCAGCGCGGCATGCAAGCAAACGTCGGGGTCTTCGACCGCCGACCTACAAATACATTCTTCGGTGTCTTCGACCGCCGCCCGATCAATCACCGCAACCCCGTAGGTCGGTACTCGAAGAGTCCGACATGTGCACGCATCAACCCAGCCGCCCGCACAAGCACCAGCGCGGCATGCAACCAATCGTCGGGGTCTTCGACCGCCAAACGAGAAATCACCGCAACCCCGTAGGTCGGTACTCGAAGAGTCCGACATGTGCCGTCAAACGCCAGCTCTCAAGGCCGTGTCAGCGCTTCCAGCTGGGTGAGGTAGGCCCGCGCAAATTGACCGGCGTCGTCTTGCGGGCCGCACATCTCCAGCGACGCGGCCAGTTGGCCGCAGACGGCGGGGCGGCTTGGCAGGCCGAAGATTTTGCAGCGCAGGTGTTCATCCAGCTGCACGCAGGGCACGCCTGCAGGTTTGCCTTGTGGCATGCCGGGAATGGGTGTTGAAATGGACGGGGCGATGCAGCAGGCCGCGCAGCCGGGGCGACAGGACAGGCTCATCGTGGCCACAAAACCCACAGTTGCAAAGGCTGCTTCAGGCGTCCGGCCAGATCGCCCGCCGCCTGGCCGGAGCCCGCGTAATAGTCGGCCCGCACCGCACCCACAATGGCTGTGCCCGTGTCTTGCGCCAGCACCAAGCGGTCCAGCGAGGTTTGCGGTCCGGGCGAGCGCAGCCACACCGGCGTGCCATACGGGATGCTGCTGCGGTCCACGGCAATCGAGCGCCCGGCCGTCAGCGGCACACCTTGCGCGCCCTTGGGGCCAGGCGGGACTGCATTTGCGGGCAAGGCCTCTTCCTTGAAAAACACCACACGCGGGTTTTGCCAGAGCAATTCATTGACCCGCGAAGGGTTGCGCGCGATCCAGTCCTTGATGCCCGGCCAGGAGGCATCGCGGATCAGGCCCTGGTCGAGCAGCCACTTGCCAATGCTTTTGTAGGGCTGATCGTTGGTGCCCCCAAAGGCCAGACGTACCATGCGCTGGCGGCCATCGGGCTCGGTCACGTTGACCAGGCCAGAGCCCTGGATGTGCAGCACCATCGCATCGACCGGATCGGCCAGATAAACCAGCTCTTTGCCCCGCAAGGCGGCGCGCACGGTCGAATTCGTCTCCATCTCCTTTCGCGTGTACCAGGGTTTGCGGCGGGCCAAATCGGCAGGGGCGGCGTACAGCGGCACATTGAACGCCCCAAGCGGCAAGCGAGATGCATTGAGCACCGGCTCGAAATAGGCCGTCAGCAAACCCTCGGCCCGCTGGTCGTGCGACTCGACACGGTAGGGCTGCAGCTTTTGCCGCATCCAGTTGCGCTGGGCTTGCACCGAATCCCCCGCCAACTGCTGCACTTCGGGGCACAGTTGCGCCCAGGGCTTGGTCGGGCGCTGACAGCTTTGCAGCCAGGCGGGCCAGGCTTCGTGCACGGCGTCCGCCTCCACGCCCGGCAGTTCGGACCAGCGCACCGGCACCCAGCGGCTTTGCGCTTGCGTGATCACGGGGGGCAAAGTGGTGGTGTCCTGCACGCTGGCAGGCGGCGGTGGGTAGCCCGAACTGGGCGGGGCTGTTGCCACCGGGGCGGTGCCGCAACCGGCCAGGCTGCCTACAATCGCGGCCACCACCGCAACGGCCCACCAGGGCTTGAATCGGAAAAAAAGGAGTTGACGCATGGGACTGATTTTGTTGGAAGCTTTGGCTGCAGGCTTGATTTTCGTGCTGATTGTCTGGTGGACCATGTTTTCCGGCCGACCCAAAGGTGAAAGACCCCAAACCAAGGACTCTTCTGAGGGAAAAGATCCCCACGGGCAATAAGCCCACGAAGCGCATGTTCGTAAGCTTCCCCTTTTTTGATCCGGCACGGTGTAGTTTGAAATGTGTGTGACATGTCATCTCGTAGGTCGGCACTCGCAGAGTACGACATGATGGGTTCTGCTCAGGCCAACGTCGGGGTCTGCGACCGCCGACCTACAAATCACCGCCATCTCGCAGGTCGGTACTCGCAGAGTCCGACGTTATGGGTTTCTGCTCAGGCCCACGTCCGGGTCTTTGACCGCCGACCTACAAATCACCGCCATCTCGTAGGTCGGCACTCGCAGAGTACGACGTTATGGGTTCGGCACAGGCTCATGTCGGGGTCTGCGACCGCCGACCTACAAATCACCGCCATCTCGTAGGTCGGCACTCGCAGAGTCCAACGTTATGGGTTCTGCTCAGGCCAACGTCGGGGTCTTTGACCGCCGACCTACAAATCACCGCCATCTCGTAGGTCGGCACTCGCAGAGTCCGACATGATGGGTTCTGCACAGGGCCACGTCGGGGTCTTTGACCGCCGACCTACAAATGACCGCCGTCTCGTAGGTCGGTACTCGCAGAGTCCGACGTTATGGGTTCTGCTCAGGCCAACGTCGGGGTCTGCGACCGCCGACCTACAAATCACCACCATCTCGCAGGTTGGTACTCGCAGAGTTGGACGTTATGGGTTTCGGCACAGGCTCATGTCGGGGTCTTTGACCACCGACCTACAAATCACCGCCATCTCGCAGGTCGGTACTCGCAGAGTCCGACGTTATGGGTTTCTGCTCAGGCCAACGTCGGGGTCTTTGACCGCCGACCTACAAATCACCGCCATCTCGTAGGTCGGCACTCGCAGAGTCCGACGTTATGGGTTTCGGCACAGGCTCATGTCTGGGTCTTTGTGCTCAAGACATTGAAAACATCACGCACAGGGGCGGGCTCCTGCAGAAACAATCAAGGCATGACTGGCTTTGCATTGACAGCGCTCAGCCCCAACGCTGCATGAGCCGCCGTCTGGCCGAGGCTTGCAGATTCACCCGTTGCAAGTTCCCGCCATAGTGCGCCATGACGCGGGGGTCCATCCACGCAAACCAAAGGGGCGGCAGGTACCCCACCGTGATCATGCTGGCGTAGCCTGCGGGCAGTTGCGGCGCGGCTGCGAAATGCCGCAGCGCCTGGTAGCGGCGGCTGGGGTGCGCGTGGTGGTCGGAATGCCTTTGCAGTTGGTACAACAACAAGTTGCCCACCAGGTGGTTGCTGTTCCAGGAGTGCTCGGGCTCGCAGCGTACATAGCGGCCAGACGCGTCACGTTGGCGCAGCAAACCGTAGTGCTCCACATAGTTCACCACCTCCAGCATGGAGGATGCATACACGGCCTGCACCAGCAAAAAGGGCAAAGCCATCCAGCCCAGCCATGCCACCAGTGCGCCAAACAAGAGCAGCGTCAGGCCCCAGGCTTGCAGGTTGTGGTTTTGCAAGTGCCAAACGCTGTGGCCTTGTTTGTTCAGGCGCTCTTGCTCCAAAGCCCAGGCCGACTGCAGGCTGCCCCACACCGAGCGCGGCAAAAAGGCCCAAAAACTTTCACCCATGCGTGCGCTGGCCGGGTCTTCCGGGGTGGCCACGCGTTTGTGGTGACCTCGGTTGTGCTCCACAAAAAAGTGGCCGTACGCACTGGGCGCCAATGCGATCTTAGACAGCCACCGGTCAAGGGTCTCCTTTTTGTGGCCCAGCTCATGCGCGGTGCCAATGCCAATGCCGTTGATGGCCCCCACCGTGAACACCAAGGCGGCATAGCCCAGCCAGGTCAAGGGCTGACTGACGGCGATCCAGGCACCCAACACCGTGCCGATCATTTGCAGGGGCACATAGGCCCACACCATGGCGCGGTAAAACACATCGGCATCGAGTTGCGCCACCGCCGATTCGGGTGGGTTGCTGAAGTCCTCGCCCAACACGCGGTCGAGCACGGGCAACAACACATGGATGATCAGCGGGGCCAGCAGCATGCACCACCATTGGCCTGTGTAGACGAAGGCCAGCAAGGAGCTTGTGAATGTCAGGGGAATCGACGGGCTCAGCAGCCACAGCCAGCGCTTGTCTTGCCATGCCTCGTCGAGTGGGATGCTTGGACTGTTCACGGCTGATGCCTGCTGAAGCGTTTCGGGCCAACAAACTCAAGAACGGTCCACATAACTTGTCTCCCAATGTGGTGCCATTGTGAGGGGTGTTGGGGCCAACGAGATGTCGCCATGGCATGGGGTTTGCTGGGAAAAACCCTGATACACACAAGACAGGCCAAGGCACGCTGAAGCCCTTATATTGGCCACACAAAACATTTGGACGGGGGGAATTCATGGAATTTGACTACGTGATCGTGGGCGGCGGCTCGGCCGGGTGTGTGCTGGCCAGTCGCTTGAGCGAAGACCCCAGCGTGCAGGTGGCCCTGATCGAGGCCGGACCGCCCGACACGAGCAACTTGATCCATTGCCCCGCAGGCATTGCGCTCATGGCCCGCACCGAAATTGTCTCGGAGGGCCTGAACACCGTGCCGCAGCCCGGCTTGAACGGCCGCATCGGTTTTCAGCCACGAGGCCGCACCTTGGGGGGCTCCAGCTCGACCAATGCGATGGCCTACATCCGTGGCCAAGCCGTGGATTACGACACTTGGGCCGACATGGGTTGCCAAGGCTGGTCCTGGGCCGAGGTCTTGCCCTACTTTCTGAAGGCCGAGCACAACGAGCGCATTCACAACGAATGGCATGGCCAAAACGGCCCTTTGAACGTGGCCGATCTGCAAAGCCCCAATGCGTTTGCCAAGCGCTTTGTCGAGGCAGGCGTGCAAGCCGGTTTGGCGCACACCACCGACTTCAATGGCCCCACACAAGAAGGTGTGGGCCTGTACCAAGTCACGCAGAAGGCGGGCGAGCGTTTCAGCGCGGCCAAGGCTTACCTCACGCCCAACTTGGGCCGCACCAATTTGCATGTGATGACGGGCGTGACGGTGGACCGCATTGGCCTGGTGGATGGCGTGGCGCGGCAGGTGCATGCCTTGCAAGGCCGCCAGCCCTTGAGCTTGACGGCCCGGCGCGAAATCATTTTGAGTGCGGGTGCTTTCCAGTCGCCCGCCATCCTCATGCGCTCAGGCATTGGGCCTGCTGCGCATTTGCAAAGCCTGGGTATTGAAGTGCTGCACAACTTGCCTGGCGTGGGCGAAAACCTGCACGACCACCCGGACGCCGTGCTGGTGGCCGATGCGCCGGGGCAGACCGATTTGATCGGCGTGTCTCCCCGTGGCGCATGGCACACCTTGCAGGCCCTGTGGGCCTGGCGGCAACACCGCCAAGGGCGTCTGACCACCAACTTCGCCGAGGGCGGCGCGTTTTACAAAAGCCGCCCCAGTGAGTCGCACCCGGACATTCAGCTGCACTTTGTGGTGGCCAAACTGGTGGACCACGGCCGCCAACTGACGCTGGGGCATGGCTATTCGCTGCATGTGTGTCTGCTGCAACCCGACAGCCGGGGCCGTGTGCAATTGGTCGACCGCAATCCGCAAAGCGCACCGCTGATTGACCCCCAGTTTTTAAGCGACCCGCGTGACCTGCAGCGCTTGCGAGATGGGGTTCGGCAAGCTCAAAACATCCTGGCCCAACCCGCATTGGCCGCGTATGGCAAAGAGTGGGCTGCGTCTGCCGATGCACGCAGCGATGAACAACTCGATCACTGGATTCGCCAACACGCCGACACGGTCTACCACCCGGTGGGCACCTGCCGCATGGGCCAGGACGAGATGGCAGTGGTGGATCCGCAGCTGCGCGTGCACGGCGTGCCCGGCCTGCGCGTGGTCGACGCCTCGGTCATGCCGCGCATCGTGAGCGGCAACACCAATGCGCCGACGATCATGATTGCGGAGAAGGCGGTGGATTGGATACGCGCAAAGCATTGATGCTTTTCACCCGGCAGCTTGTGGGTGCGAAGCTTGGTTTTATGTTGTTCGTTGTGATGGCGTGCCTCTGAAATTACCTACCGGTGCACCCATATCCGATTGATATCCGTGCGTCGCGCACGCACAGAAGAGGTGGCACTTTATGAAAGCTAAAAAGTTCGAGCAACAGTTCGATGATGGCGCCGACATCACGGCTTCTTTGGACTTGTCCAAAGCCAGGCGCGTGCTGCAGGATCAGAAGCGGGTGAATGTTGATTTTCCAACTTGGATGATTGACTCGCTGGATCGCGAAGCCAGCAAACTGGGGGTGACGAGGCAGTCCGTGATCAAGGTCTGGCTGGCCGAGCGCCTTCAGGCGACGAATTCTATTCATCCGACCCTGTGAATTTTTTTCATCGTCACCCCGTAGGTCGGTGGCAACAGAGCCGACATTGCTGACTTCGGCGCAGGCTGCATGTCGGCTCTGTTGCCGCCGACCTACAAAATTCTTGACCATTGAAAACGTCACAGAACCAAGCTGGCTGTTGCGGGCTTTGACGGATGCGCTTGCTTTTGTCGGACTCTGCGAGTGCCGACCTACGGGGAAGTAGTCAATCGGTGTTGAGGTGCTTCGCATGTCGGCGGTCGAAGACCCCGCGGACTCACTTCTTCTTAGCCACCACCCGCACCATCTCCAGGCACTGCTTGGCGTAGCCCCATTCGTTGTCGTACCAGGCCACGATCTTGACGAAGCTTTTGTCGAGGGCAATGCCTGCGGTGGCGTCGAACACGCTGGCGCAGGATTCGCCACGGAAGTCGGTGGAGACGACTTTTTCGTCGGTGTAGCCAAGCACGCCTTTGAGCGCGCCTTCGCTTTGGGCTTTCATTTCGGCGCAGATTTCGGCGTAGCTGGCCTCGCTGTTCAACTCCACCGTGAGGTCAATGACCGACACGTCAGAGGTCGGCACGCGGAAGGCCATACCGGTGATCTTGCCCTTGATCTCGGGGATCACCACGCCCACGGCCTTGGCGGCACCCGTGCTGCTGGGGATGATGTTTTCCAAGATGCCACGGCCTCCGCGCCAGTCTTTGCGGGACGAGCTGTCCACGGTCATTTGGCTGGCGGTGGCGGCGTGCACGGTGGTCATCAGGCCGCGCTTGATGCCCCATTTGTCGTTGAGCACTTTCACAACAGGTGCCAGGCAGTTGGTGGTGCAGCTGGCATTGGACACGATGGCTTCGCCTGCGTATTTTTTGTGGTTCACGCCATAGACGAACATGGGGATGCTGTCTTTGGACGGGGCCGAAATCACGACTTTTTTGGCACCGGCCAAGATGTGCATTTGGCTGGTGGGCTCGGTCAGGTAGTGGCCGGTGCATTCGAGCACGGTGTGCACGCCCATCTCGCCCCAGCGCAGGTTGTGTGCGTCGCGTTCGTGCGAGAGTTTGATTTTTTTGCCGTTGACGATCAGGGCGTCGTCGGTGAAGTCCACCGTGCCATCAAAGCGGCCGTGCACGCTGTCGTACTTGAGCATGTAGGCCAGGTAGTCGGCGGGCTTGGGGTCGTTGATGCCGACGATCTGGATGTCGTCGTAGCCGTGCTTGAGGGCGGCGCGCAGTGCCAGACGGCCGATGCGGCCAAATCCGTTGATACCCAGCTTGATGGTCATGGTGAGAGCCTCAGGAGATAAGTTACTAAACCGTTACGTAACCGGATTTGAAATCAAGACCCTTTCAGAATCCTGATCCCGGACGTGGCATCAGCGCCTTGCGGGCGCTGATGGAGTCCGGCCGGTCAGTGGCCTTTTCAGGCCTTGAGCAGCGCAGCGTGGACGGTGTCGGCCACGTTTTCGGCGGTGAAGCCAAAGTGTTTGAACAGCACAGGTGCGGGGGCCGATTCCCCGTAGGTGTCGATGCCGACCACGGCGGCGCAGCCGTACTTCCACCAACCGTCGGTAGAGCCCATTTCGACCGCCACGCGGGGCAGGCCTTTGGGCAAAACGCTTTGCTTGTATTCGCTGTCTTGGCGGTCAAACACATTGGTGCTGGGCATGGAGACCACGCGCACACCGATCTTGCGTTCGGCCAGCAGCTTTTGCGCGGCCAGGGCCAGTTGCACTTCGGAGCCGGTGGCGATGATCACGCCGTGGGTTTTCTTGATGCCGACTTGCTCGGGCTCGGACAACACATACGCGCCACGGCTGATGTCACCCAGATCGCTCTTGGGCGAGTAGGCCAGGTTTTGGCGCGACAGCAGCAGGGCCGATGGGCGGTTGGCGTTTTGCAGGGCCACGGCCCAGGCCACGGTGGTTTCGGCCGTGTCGGCAGGACGCCACACGTCCAGGCCAGGGATCAAGCGCAGGCTGGCGGCGTGCTCGATCGACTGGTGGGTCGGGCCGTCTTCGCCCAAGCCAATGGAGTCGTGGGTGAAGACGTGGATCACGCGCTGCTTCATCAGCGCTGCCATGCGGATGGCGTTGCGTGAGTAGTCAGAGAAAGTGAGGAAGGTGCCGCCGTAGGGGATGTAACCGCCATGTAACGCGACGCCGTTCATGATGGCGGCCATGCCGAATTCGCGCACGCCGTAGTTGATGTGGCGACCGATTTTCCCGTCTTCGGTTTTGACCACATCACCGGCCAGGTCCACGCGGAAGGCGGGGGTGCTCTTGGTGTTGGTCAGGTTGGAGCCGGTCAGGTCGGCCGAGCCACCCAACATTTCGGGCAAGGCAGCGGTGAAGGCTTCGAGGGCCAACTGGCTGGCCTTGCGGCTGGCCACGGTCTCGCCCTTGGTGTGGGCAGCTACCACGGCGTCAAAAGCCACCTGGTTGAAGTTCTTGGGCAAGTCGCCCTTCATGCGGCGCACAAACTCTTTGGCTTGTGCGGGGAAGGCGGCTTTGTAAGCGGCAAAGGTGGTGTTCCACTCGTCTTCGCGGGCTTTGCCTGCGACTTTGGCATCCCAATCGGCGTAGACCTCTTTGGGGATCTTGAAGGGCTCGGCCGTCCAGCCCATGGCTTCGCGGGTGAGTTTGATTTCTTCAGCGCCCAAAGGCTCGCCGTGGGCTTTGGAGGTGCCAGCACGGTTGGGCGAGCCCTTGCCGATGGCGGTTTTGCAGACGATCAGGGTGGGCTTGTCAGCGCTGTGGCGGGCAGCGGCAATCGCGGCCGACACGGCAGCAGCGTCATGGCCGTCCACAGCGTCGATCACGTTCCAGCCGCAAGCGGTAAAACGCTGGGGCGTGTTGTCGATGAACCAAGGGGCCACTTGCCCGTCGATCGAGATGCCGTTGTCGTCGTACAGCGCAATCAGTTTGTTCAGCTTCCAGGCACCGGCCAGGGCCACGGCTTCGTGGCTGATGCCTTCCATCAGGCAGCCGTCACCCAGGAACACATAAGTGTGGTGGTTGACAATCTTGTGGCCTTCTTGGTTGAACTCGGAAGCCAGCATTTTTTCGGCCAGCGCCATGCCCACGGCGTTGGTGATGCCTTGGCCCAGCGGGCCGGTGGTGGTTTCCACGCCGGGGGTCACGCCCACTTCGGGGTGGCCTGCGGTTTTGCTGTGCAGGGTGCGGAAATTCTTGATTTCTTCGATCGGCAACTTGTAGCCGGTCAGGTGCAGCACCGAATAGATCAGCATGGAGCCGTGGCCGTTGGACAGCACAAAGCGGTCACGGTTGGCCCAGTGGGGGTTCTTGGGGTTGTGTTGCAGGTGATCGCCCCACAGCGCCACCGCCATGTCGGCCATGCCCATGGGGGCGCCGGGGTGACCGGAGTTGGCTTGTTGAACAGCGTCCATTGCGAGCGCGCGGATGGCGTTCGCCATTTGTTGTTGATTGGCCATGTAGGTCAGCTCCGGGGGGGGTATTCTGGAAAACCCGAGATTTTAACGGGTGTACGCACAGACCCTTGCGCGGCCTCATTGATCCGGCAAGCTGAAGTATTCAATACATCAATGATGTTGCAGGTCGGCGGCAACAGAGCCGACATGGGCCTGTGCCGAAACCAATAACGTCGGACTCTGCGAGTGCCGACCTACGAGAAGACAGGTCTCACACATTTCGAACTTCAGCGTGGGGGATCAATAAGGCGGATTTTTATCCTTGTATTTTGAATATGCCATATTTAAAATACAAGGATGTTTGAACGCATCGCCCAAAACACGCTGACCTCACATCTGTCATGGAGCCCGGCTGTGGCCATTTTGGGGCCACGCCAGGTTGGCAAGACCACATTGGCACGCGCTCTGCTAGAAACCCATCCGGGTGCCATTTATCTGGACTTGGAATCACCACAAGACCGCGCCCGGCTGGGTGAAGGCCCACTCTTCTTGAAAGCCAATGCAGACCGACTGGTCATCCTGGACGAAGTTCAAAATGCGCCGGAGTTGTTTTCTGTGTTGCGCGGTGAAATCGACCGCAGCCGTCGCCCTGGGCGCTTCGTGTTGCTGGGCTCGGCTTCGTTTGAATTGCTGCGGCAATCGCAATCATTGGCCGGACGCCTGAGTCTGATCGACATGTTCCCGCTGCTAGTCCATGAAGTCGGCTCGGACCTCGCCACCGTGCAAGAGCTGTGGGTACGCGGAGGCTTTCCGCCCAGCTTCACGGCCGTCGATGCACAGGCATCGTGGGCTTGGCGTGAGGCATTCATGCGCCACCTTTTGAACACCGATTTGCCCGCACTGGGCTTGCGCGTAGATGCCGAAAGCCTGCGCCGTTTTTGGCGCATGCTGGCCCATGTGCATGGCCAGTTGTTCAATGCATCGGCCATTGCCAACTCACTGGACGTGAGCGCACCGACAGTCACGCGCTGGCTCGATCACATGGTGGGTGCCCTGCTGGTCAGAAAACTCGAACCCTTTCACGTCAATTTGGGCAAGCGTTTGGTCAAAGCCCCCAAAATCTATGTGCGCGACAGCGGACTGCTGCACAGCCTTCTGGGCGTGACCAGTGTCACCGACTTGCAAGGCCACCCCATGACAGGTGCATCCTGGGAAGGCTTTGTCATCGACCAGATTGCGGCCCACTTGCCCGCCGGGGCCAGCCTGTCGTTTTACAGAACAGCAGTGGGTGCCGAGCTGGATGTGGTGGTGGAATCCGGACCACGAAAAATCGGGTTTGAAATCAAATTCAGCATCGCGCCCAAAGTCACCAAAGGCTTCTGGCAGTCCCTGCAAGACGTGCAGCCCGATAAAACCTACATCGTGGCGCCTGTGCAGCAGCGCTGGCCTTTTGCCGAAGGGGTTGAGGTGATTTCCGTGGGTGATATCGCTGGGGTTCTGGCGGGGTGATGCCGGGGTGATGGCGCTTCAATGAAGTCACTCATAGCCTGTCGACACACCAGCAGGCGACGACGGGCGTTATGCATTTTTCAAATCACGTTGCTCGCTCAGACGCGCTCCATCCAGATACTGCGCCAGCAGGTCCATGTCTGCATCGCGCACATTCAGGCTTTTGAACAGGACTTTCCACTGCGCCACCTGACTGGCGATTTGGGCCACGGTCTGCCGAGCTTGAGCCTGCGTCAGACCGAAAGCCCGCGCCTCAGACAGCGCATTGTCGATGCTGGACTCGTGGCCCTGCGCCCCCACGCGCATTTGCTGGTAACCCAGTCCTTGCGCAGCGGGCAGGACATCGTAGGCGGGTGACAGCGCGTAATGGCCATCTTCACCACGCACCAGGGCGTGGTTCTTTTCGTGGTCGTCGGTGTTGTCGATCAGGATGTTGAAAACCATGCGCCTGAACAACTCTTGCTGCTGAGCGCGCACTTGGTCGGGGTGGCCCAGGCGGCGGATCAATTGGGCCAACTCGGGGTAGCCCATCGCTTCACCAGCTGCACGCAATGCCACATGGGCAGACAAGACATGCAGGCGCTGGGTGCCCCTGCGGTCAAAGCGTTTGATGGCCACAGCATGGCCTTGCGGCAAAGACAGCGCCAATGTGTCTGCCGTGTGTATGCCGCAAAGACGGGCCATTTGCAGGCTGGCGTATTCGATCAGTGGCGAGTCGAGTTCACCGCCCTCTGAAAACTTGACCACCCACGACGCGCCATCCATCTGCATCAGCGACTTAGGTCCTGCGCCGCCCATGGACACGCCCGGTTGCAGCAAGCGGCGCTGCTGCTCACTGACCACTTCACCCGCCATGACACGTTGAACCGCCCGATGCATATCGGCCAGACCCTCAAACGTGGGCATGGGGGCTGTAGGGGCGGGCACATAAGTTTGCGCTTGCAATGAAACGCCCAAAACGCCAAACCGGTCATCCCCTGCAAAGTACAAATACTCCAGCAAAGACAAACGGGCAGGTCGCTCGATCAAACGGATGACGCGTTCACCCCACTGATCGGGACGGGCATCGTCCACTGCACCGGCAGCCGTGTCGCGCTCGGCGGGCATGTTCAGGCCCGGACGCAATGGCAGGTCTTCGCTCAAGGCAAAGCCTTGGGGCGATGCGATCCATGCGGGGTCGTAACTCAGGGCCACTTTGCGGCGTTGGTCTTGCAAGCTCAAAGTGCCGACGCGCACGGGGCTCGCGGCGCCTAACCACCACAAGCTCATGCTGTCTTGGGGCAGGTAGCTCATGCGCGTTCCCCTGACTTTCGCGACATGCGTTGCGCTCGCTGGCGAACCGCTTCAATGTCTTGCTCTAGCGCGTTCAGGTCTTGCGCAGGGGCGGCCACTTCAGGCAGTTGAGCGTGACGCCCCATGAGCCAGAGCGCCGTGGCATACACCCCCATGCCCACCGAAGGGTCACCCTTTTCCATACGGATGAGCGTGGGCACGGACACCGCCATGCGGCTGGCCCAGGCACGCAAACTCTCTTTGCGGCGCTGACGTGCCAGTGCCAAGTTTTCGCCCAAGTCCCGCAGTGCTTTGGCTGCGGATGGGGGCAATTGATCTGCTGCTGAAGAGGGCTTTGACATCAAACAAACTTTAACAGAAGTCTAATTTTGTATCTTTTTATGTTCATGATTTATACAGCCCTGTGAAGTCTGCATATGGGATTCAAGGTGCACCTTGTGGGAGCCAGCCCTGCTGGCGATCAGACGCTTGTGGACAACACGCTTTTTCGCTTGCAGGGCAAGCGACAAAATCCACCCAACTGGTCACACACTGCTCGGACTTCATGGTTACGAATCAATAAGCCTGTACCCGCGAAAAGAAAATCGGGCATTCGCCGCAGCCAGTCAGGGGCGACAGGCCCGGCAAGGGGTGTAGCCACGCAGCACCGCAGCTTGCCTGGAAGTGAAGTTGATTTCACTGTCTGCGCCTACGCTGCGCATCCAGGTGCAAGTGCTGCGATGAAAGACCCGATGTTCGCTTTCAGATGTTGCCCAATAGCGTTCGCTGTCCTTGTACTGCTCTGACTCCAGCGCTACCGACTTTGCGCCGCACTGAGAACATTTCAGACGCGGGGCGATGGCCTCAATGTCGCTGACCGTCGGTCGGCGAGACTCGACCAAAAGTCCGGCGTTGCGGAACGCCAAAAATGCAGAAAGTTTGTGACTACATGTGCCGCAACGGAGGAACAGCGCAATATCGGGCATGAAGGAGCTTGCAAGTGTAGGAATGAAATGGTCAAGACTTTAGCCGCGGTGGCGCATCACAGGTGCAATGGTGTGTTGACAACCTTGAGATGAACCAGAGCACTCAGTTTGCTGATGTCGGACTCTGCGAGTGCCGACCTACGAGATGACATGTCTCACACATGGATGTTGTAGGTCGGCGGTCGAAGACCCGGACATGGGCCTGTGCCGAAACCAATAACGTCGGACTCTGCGAGTGCCGACCTACAGCAATCCCGTCATGCGTGCTGAAACGATCAAACGACTGACGCCAGCGCCTCATCCACCAACTCCACCCAATGCCGCACCGGCAGGCCACTGCCGCTTTGCAGATGCGTGATGCAGCCGATGTTGGCGCTGATCACGCCTTGCGGCTCCAGCGCATTCAGGTGGCCCAGTTTGCGGTCGCGCAATTGCTTGGACAGTTCGGGGTTGAGCACGCTGTAGGTACCGGCCGAGCCGCAGCACAGGTGCGATTCATTGGCCGTGACCTTGATCTGAAAGCCCAGATCGCCCAGATGCTTTTCGACGCCGCCTTTGAGTTGCTGGCCGTGTTGCAGCGTGCAGGGCGGGTGGTAGGCCTGCAGGCCTGCGGCTTGCAGGGCCTCAGGCTTGAGCTTGTCTTGCAGCAGCGGCACCAACTCGGGCAGCAGTTCACTCAGGTCGCGGGTCAGGGCACCGATGCGGGCGGCTTTGTCGGCATAGACCGGGTCGCCCTTGAGCACATGGCCGTAGTCCTTGACCATGACGCCGCAGCCCGAGGCGTTCATGACGATGGCTTCCACCTCGCCCGATTCGACCAGCGGCCACCAGGCGTCGATGTTGGCGCGCATGTGGTCTTTGCCGCCGTCGTGGTCGTTCAGATGGAACTTGAGCGCGCCGCAGCAACCGGCCTTGGGTGCGGTCACGGTCTGGATACCTGCGGCGTCCAGCACGCGGGCGGTGGCGGTGTTGATGTTGGGGCTCATGCTCGGCTGCACACAACCGGCCAGCATCAGCACTTTACGGGCGTGTTGGGCGTTGGGCCATGCGCCTGAGTGTTGTGGCTCGGGCACTTTGGCTTTGAGGCTGCCCGGCAGCAGACCGCGCACCAACTGGCCCATCTTCATGGCGGGCGCAAACAGGGGCGAAGGCAGGCCTTCATTGAGCGCCCAGCGCAGCATCCTTTGGCCCACGGGGCGTTCGACTTTGGCGTCTACCAGCTTGCGGCCGATGTCCACCAGGTGGCCATATTGCACGCCGCTGGGACAAGTGCTTTCGCAGTTGCGGCAGGTCAGGCACCGGTCCAGGTGCATCTGGGTTTTGCGGGTGGGCGTTTCGCCTTCCAGCACTTGCTTCATCAGGTAGATGCGGCCACGCGGGCCGTCGAGCTCATCGCCCAGCAGTTGGTAGGTGGGGCAAGTGGCGGTGCAAAAGCCGCAGTGCACGCACTTGCGCAAAATGGCTTCGGCTTCCAGGCCGTCTGGGGTGTTTTGGTATTCGGGGGCGAGGTTGGTTTGCATGACGATTCGCCTCAGAGGGGGTGCAAGCGACCGGTGGCGAAGACGCCTTTCGGGTCGAACTGCTTTTGCAATTGCTGCTGGATGCGTTGCTGAACGGCTTCGAGCGGGGTGTTCACGCCGGCGACTTTGTCGACCTCGGCATGGGCAGCACTGGCCCGGAACAACGTGGCATGACCGCCCACCGATTGCGCCAGCTCACGCAAGGCCAGCGCCGCCGAGGCCGGTGCCCACAACCAGCGCTGCGCACCTTGCCATTCGATGTATGGGGCATACGGCAAATCAAGCAGCGGCGCGGTTTGCGGCACCGACAGACGCCACAGACAGGCGTCGGGCGCGGGGGCGGCAAAAAACGGCAGGTTTTGATCGCCGCTGGCGCGCCAGTCTGCGGCGACTTCGGCGCTGTCCATCACGTTGACCTGGGCACCCAAGGCAACGGCATCGGCGCTCATCTTGTCCAGCGCAGATTGCACCGCGGCCACTGCACCGCGCAGACGCACAAACAAACAGTCGGCCACTGGCTGGGCGGTGGTGTCACGCACCCAGGCGCTGGCATTCAAAGGCAGGGGCTGTCCGCCCCAGCGGTGCAGCAAATCCAGCGCAGTTTTTTGCGGCAGTCCCACACACATCAGCGTGGCTTCTGCGGGGGTTACGGGCAGCACTTTGAGGCTGACCTCGGTGATCAGGCCCAGCGTACCCCAGCTGCCGGCCATGAGGCGGCTGACGTCGTAACCGGCCACGTTTTTCATGACCTGACCGCCAAAGGTCAGGTGCTCGCCCAGGCCATTGATGAAGCGTGCCCCCAAGACATAGTCGCGCACAGCGCCAGCAGTGGCGCGGGCCGGGCCACTGAGCCCGGCGGCCACCATGCCGCCCACGGTCGCCACATGGCCCGAACCTTGTCCAAAGTGCGGCGGCTCAAAGGCCAGGCACTGGCCCTTCTCGGCCAGAGCAGCTTCCAGCTCGGCCAGCGGCGTGCCGCAGCGCACCGTGACCACCAGTTCGCTGGGCTCGTAGCTGACGATGCCCGCATAGGCCCGTGTGTCCAGCACTTCGCCCGTGAGGCTTTGGCCCCAAAAATCTTTGCTGCCGCCACCACGCAGCCGCAGCAAGCGGCCATCCGCACCCGCCTGGCGCACGGCGTCGATGAGGGCATTGAGTTGAGTTTCCATGGGCAAAGATGGTAACGCCCGCCCTTTACCCGTCGCGTGAATTTTTTGAACAACTCGGTTGTGGGAAATTGCGCAGGGGGTTCGTTATGGGCTTCACTTGGGTATTTGGCCCAATGAAGTGCCCATCTCCCAACAGACCAGGCCGCTGGTCAAGCGGTGGATGCTATGGATTTGGCCCCGAGAAGTGTTCAATCGTCAAAGTTGTTGTAGGTCGGTGGTCGAAGACTCCAACGTTTTGCCTGATGGGCCCCCTTCGCCTGCAGCCAGCGCTTGGTGCCAAGCGTGCAGCGTCGGACTCTTCGAGTGCCGACCTACGAGGTGGCGGTGATTTGTAGGTCGGTGGTCGAAGACCCCGACGTGGACCTGTGCCCAATCCAAAAATGTCGGACTCTGCGAGTACCGACCTACGAGGTGGCGGTGATTTGTAGGTCGGTGGTCGAAGACCCCGACATGGGCCTGTGCCGAAACCAAAAATGTCGGACTCTGCGAGTACCGACCTACGAGGTGGCGGTGATTTGTAGGTCGGTGGTCGAAGACTCCGACATGGGCCTGGGCCGAAACCCATAACGTCGGACTCTTCGAGTGCCGACCGACGAGGTGGTGGTGATTTGTAGGTCGGTGGTCGAAGACCCCGACGTGGGCCTGGGCCGAAACCCATAACGTCGGACTCTGCGAGTGCCGACCTACGAGGTGGTGGTGATTTGTAGGTCGGTGGTCGAAGACCCCGACATGGGGCTTTACCGAAACCCATCATTTTTAGCTGAAAGGGCCAAGCTCATCGCACCAAAAGCAAGGGCACCTTGCAATGGGCCAACACTTGTGTGGCGACCGAGCCCATCACCAAATTGGCCAAGGTGCCGTGGCCATGGGAGCCCATCACCACCAAATCAAATTTGCCGCTGTCTGCGGTTTTGGAAATGATCTCTCCTGCATGCCCGACCTTGGCCATGCTTTTGGCCTGGATGCCGTGGCGCTCCAGGAAGGCGTCCACAGGGGCCAGCACCCGTTCAGACTCTTCACGGTGGTAGTCATCCACGATCTCTTTGCCTACCGCAGATCGCGCTCGGGGCGGTATTTGGGATTGCACCGTCAACAAGGTGTAGCTGTTGCTGGGGCTGAACAGCTCACTGTGCGTGACCATATACGCCAGCATTTTTTTGGTGTACTCACTGCCATCGACAGCCAACAAGATTTTCATACGGTGCTCCTTGTGTAAATCAGATGAAGTTTCAATTTACAGACACCTGAAGCACGAGACCTTGACCTGCGTCATGAATATCGGAATGAGCCAATCCGGTTTGCCTGGCCGCTGTTGTCTCGACAAAGGGCTGGGGCTGAATGTCGGGGCTGAAGCCACCGACTGCCGGGCCAATGGCGCAAACATGACAAATTTGCGCCTGGCAGACCAAGCGCAGGTGACTGACAGGCTGGCCGGTCTGGCGACAATGGCTGTGTATTGTTTATTCAAGCCTGCCATGTCTTCATCTCCTGCTGTCTCCATCCGCTTGCAAGGCGCTTCTAATTTTCGCGATCTTGGGGGCTACCGCACGCAAGATCAACGCCGCGTTAAAAGCGGCCAGGTCTTCCGCTCGGACCACCTTGCCGCTTTGTCAGCCCAAGACCTGGAACAGTTGAAGGCTCTGGGAGTGCGGCACAGCCTGGACTTCAGAGGCGTGGCCGAATACACCGCCACGCCTTATGACATTGCCGGGGTGCAGCGGGTGGCACTGACGATTGAGCCCACCGTGATCGCGCGCATGCAGGCGCTGGTGGCGCAAGGCATCGTGCCCAGCACCGATGAAACCGTGGAGCTGATGCGCGAGACATACCGCGATTTTGTGAACCGCAATGCTGGCACCTTTGGCCGGTTTTTGAAGCACTTGCTCGAACATCCCACGCCGCAGGTGTTTCACTGCACAGCGGGCAAAGACCGCACGGGTTTTGCAGCGGCGCTGCTGCTGTCCGCGCTGGGTGTGGACCGCGCCACCATCGAGCACGACTATTTGCTGACCAACGCCTTGTACAAGCGAGATGCGCGGCTGGAAGGCATGGGCCACCCGCATGTGATGAAAGTGCTGTGGCAAGTGCAGCCCGAGTTTTTGCACGCCGCGTTCGATGCGGTCGACACACAGCACGGCGGCATGCATGACTATTTGCATGGTGCCGTCGGGCTGAGCCCGCGAGAAGTGTCAGAGCTCCAGCAGATGCTTGTGCAAGACTGAACGCCGCTGGCGGGGACTTTGCAGCCCCGCCCCCAGAGCGATGGGGCTTGGTCTGCGTGGGTTCATTGCGGCGGGGGGTGCCGCTCCTGGGGTCAATGCGCCATGAGTTGAGCCTGGTCGATCAGCAGTTGCTGGTGGGCGTCAAGGAGCGACGCGCCCTGCAAAGCGCCTGAACGCATGTCTTGAGGGCTGTTGGCGCTGGCCAAGACATCGCGCCACTGCAAAGCGCTGTCACTGTCACTGCTGCCACCACTGGAGAAGGCAAAGGCCGCGTCAGCCACCAGCAGCTGGCTGCCGTCCAGCCAGGTGGCGTGGGTGCGACCGGCTTCCTGCACGCCCGCAGCCGGGCTGCGCAGCACGCCGTCGCTGTGCAGCTGCAGCGATACGATGCCCAGATCGAGCAGGTGGCGCACTTCGCCGCTGTCGCTTTGGCCGTTGTGGTTGGCGTCCTGCCAGACGGCCATCTGTGTAAAGCGGCTGTCTTGCTGGCTCAGCACCCCATCGCCGTTGCTGTCAAAGGCGGCGGCCAGGCCTTGCAGGTCGGTGACGCCAGGCGTGCCCAGCAAACCCGCGTATTGCGCAAAGGCAAACTGGCTGTGGTCATGCACCATGGCGTCAGCCAACTTGTCCCACACCAGCACGCCGTCTTGCGGTGCGGCCCAGGCAGTTTGGTCTTGCAAGTCGTCGCCATCAACATCCATTTGCACTTGGCTATAGCTCAAGATGCCGTCGCGGTTCATGTCCAGCACCACGGGTGCCACGCTGTCCAGGTTGTTGACGGTGAGCCCAGTGCGCACGATCACCTGGCTGCGCATGCCCTCGTTTTGGTAGACCGTGTAGTCACGGGCGCCATCGTTGACGGTGCCTGCATTCACCCACAAGCCGGTGCCCAGCTGCAAGTTCAGCACATCGGTGGCATGGCCATCCACCACCAGCTGGTGGTATCTGGTGCTGTCAGCCAAAGCGTTGCCACTGACATTCGTCCAGGTCTTGCCGTCGGCGCTGGGGGTGCCGGTGTGGATGTTGTTGAAGCCGACCATGTCCACCACGTCCTGGGCGCTCAGGCCCAGGGTGTTGGCGGCGCTGTCGCTGGCCAGGTCGATACGTTCAATGCTTTCGATGCGGCTCAGGCCATCGGGCGATGCGCCGTCTGCGTTGCTCACGCTTTGCAGGTTCAGCGAAGCGCCCGCGCTCAGCGCCAGCGTGTCGAAGCCCGTGCCGCCGATCACGCGTGCGAGTTGCCCCACGTTGCCACTTGCGCCCAAGGGGCTTTGCAAAGCACTCACGTTGCTGGCATTGAGCACGAAGCTGTCGTCGCCCTTGCCGCCAAACATCACGTCGGCGCCGCCGTTGCCGATCAGGCTGTCGTGGCCATCGCCTGCGACGAAGGTTTCGGAAAAGGCGTTGCCTGTCAGGGTGTTGGCCGTGGCGTCGCCCAGCAAGTCCACCTGGCTGCCCCATTGGCTGCCGCCGAAAATCACATAGGTTTTGCCCGCATCTGCGCCTGCGGCCGTGTCGGCCGTGCGTGCGCCCACCAGCAAATCGTCAAAGCCGTCGCCATTGATGTCGCCAGCCATGCTGACAATGCCTGCATGGTCACCGGCAGACTGGCCGTTGATGACAAAGCCGCCGATGCCGTCGGCCACGTCGCTCAGCTCAATCGGCGTGTTGGTGGTCTGGCCGTACACCAAATAGCTGCGGCCCGCGTCAGCACCTGTGGCGGGGTCGGCCAGCTGCGAGCCCATGATCAGGTCGGCCAGGCCGTCGCCATTGATGTCCCCGGCATAGCTCACGCGTGTGCGCTGGGGCACTTGGGTTTCAGTGGTCAGATAGACCCCGTCACCGGCCGACTGGCCGTTGATCACATAGCCGCCCACGCCTGCCGTAATGGTGCTGAGCTGGATGACCTGGCCGTCAGTCTTGCCGTACACCACATAGGTTCTGCCCGCATTGGCCCTGGCGGCCGGGTCGGCTTGCGGGGCAAACACCATCACATCGCCCAGGCCGTCACCGTTGACGTCGCCCGCCTGGCTCACGGAAAAGCCACTCAGGTCGTTGGCACACTGGCCTTGAATGACAAAACCACCCGAGCCCGCCTGCACAGCCGTCAGGTTCACCGCGCTGGTGCCGGTCTTGCCAAACACCACAAAGCTGCGGCCCGCGTCCGTCCCGGCGGCGGGATCGCTGTTGTAAATGCCCAGGATCACATCGGCCAGGCCGTCGCCGTTCACATCGCCTGCATTGCTCACGCTGTAGCCGGTCAAATCACCGCTGCTTTGTCCGTTGATGGCAAAGCCACCCGATCCGGCCTGAACAGCCGTCAGTTGCACTTTGGCCATGTCTGCAGTGCCAAACACCACATAGGTCTTGCCAGAGGGGACCGAAAGGCCTCTGGCCGCCCCGATCAGGAAGTCGGCCAAACCGTCTCCGTTGACATCGCCTGCGGCACTGAGTGCGCCTGCGCTGAACAGTTGGCCTGAACTGGTGAAACCGATGATGGTGTATCCGCCGCTGCCCGCATTCACGGCCGAGGCCAGTACGGTATCGCTGGAGGTTTTGCCGTACACGATGTACGTGCGCCCGTGGGTGCCTTCTTCGTTGTGTGCACCGGCGATCAAGTCGGCCAGGCCGTCACCGTTGACATCCCCTGCGCCAGCGACAGAAGCTGTGCTGAAGGTGGTGCCAAAGCCTTCCAGCACAAAGCCCTCAGAGGCAGCGGCCAGGCCGCTCAAGTTAATGGCGCTGGTGCCGGATTTGCCAAACACCACGAAAGCGCGGCCACTGTTGCTCACTGAGGTGTCGGCATACGGTGCGCCCACCAACAGGTCGTCATAGCCGTCGCCGTTGACATCGCCCGCATTGGCCACGCTGAAGCCACTGACGTCGCCTGCGCACTGGCCATGGATGACAAAACCGCCGAAGCCCTGGGCCACAGCGGCGAGGTTGACCTTGGGCACGAAGTTCTGCGCAATCTGCTCGGTGGTGCTGGAAAAGGCACTTGTGGCGGTCAAGCCCGCACCGGCCAGCACATCCACATACACCCCCTCGGTGCCCAGGGTCTGGTCCCAGGCGCGGAAGCTCACCGCCGAGTTGATGTTGTCCGTCACGCCCGCGTTGGGCTTGAAATAAATCCGGTTGTTGCTGCCTGCGCCCAGCAGCAAAGCCATATGGTCGCTCACCGCGCTGACCTGCGCCCAGCTGAGGCCGCCGTTGGTGCTGTAGTACAGGCTGCCCCGGCTGGTGTCCACACCGGTGATGGCCATGCCTTGCAAGGTTGCCGCACCATTGGCATCACTCACTGCGCCCATGAATTGACTGACCAAATTGCCCACCTCGCCCGCAGGGTCGAGGGGCACATCACCCAGCGTGTCCAGGTTGAGGATTCGGTCGGCCAAGACCGGTGCCGCATTGGCCGGGTTGGCCACGGTGTCGGCGCCATACACCGCCACCCCCAGGCGCACGATGACCTGCGCCCGCAGTGCCTCGTTTTGATAGACCAGATGGTCATGCAGGCCGTCATAGACCATGCCCACATTTGCCCAGCTGCCCTGCCCGGTTTGCAGGTTGAGTGCGTCTTTGGCATCACCTGTCACCACCAGTTGGTGGTAGGGCGTGACGCTGCCCAGGGCCGTGCCGCTCACGTTCACCCAGGTCTTACCGTCCGCACTGGCGCTGCCGGTGCGGATGCTGTTGAAGCTGGCCAACTCGGCCACATCGCTGGCACTCAGGCCCAGGGTGTTGCTGGCGGCGTCGCTGGCCAGATCGAAGCGTTCTGCGCCTTCGATGCGGCTGGCCACATCGGGCGATGCGGCGTCGGCATGACTGACTGCACCCAGGTTCAGGGCGGCACCGCCACTGAGCTGCAGCGTGTCATAACCCGTGCCGCCATCGACGCGGGCCAGTTGCTGGTCATTGCCGCCCTGGCCCATGGGGTTGTGCAAGGCTTGCACGTTGCTCGCGTTCAACACGAAAGTGTCGTTGCCCTTTCCGCCATACATCACGTCGGCGCCGCCGTTGCCGATCAGCACATCGGCGCCATCACCGGCCACAAAGGTGTCTGATGCGGCGCTGCCCGTCAGGGTGTCAGCGGCCAGCTGGCCCCTCAAATCCAGCGTATCCATGAAGCGGCTGCCACCCCAGACCACATACGATTTGCCCGCGAGGGTGCCGCCTGTCGTGGCGGCACTGTCTGCTGACACCAGCACATCGGCAAAGCCGTCACCGTTGATGTCGCCCCCCAGGCTGACGGTGCCTGCCTTGTCACCGGCCGACTGTCCGTTGATGAAAAAGCCGCCATCGCCCAGCGCCAGGCTGCTGAGCTGAACGGCGCTCGTGCTCGTTTTGCCATAGACCACATAGGCACGGCCTGCATCGGTGCCCGCTGCCGGGTCGGCGGCGCTGGCGCCCACCAGCAGGTCGGCCAGGCCATCGCCGTTGACATCGCCTGCATAGCCGACCGATCCGGCCAGATCGCCTGCGCAGTGGCCATTGATCACAAAGCCGCCTGAGCCCGCCGCGATGGCGCTGAGCTGCACGTTGGTGGTCGCGCCGGTGCGGCCAAACACCACATAGCTGCGGCCCGCATTGCTGCCATTGCTCAAATCGGAGGCTCTGGCACCCACGATCAGATCGGCCAGGCCGTCACCGTTGACATCGCCCGCACTGCTCACGCGAGCGGCCTGGTCGCCTGCGCATTCGCCAAAGATCACAAAGCCCTGCGAGCCCAGGGCGCTGACCGACAGCGCCTGGCCGCCCGTCTTGCCCAGCACCACATACGAAGCGCCTTTGCCATTGGCCATGGGCGAGCCCACGATCAGATCGGACAGCCCGTCGCCATTGAAGTCGCCGGCATTGCTGACGGATGAGCCCAGCAAGTCCGTGGCACTTTGGCCCTGCACCATAAAGCCGCCAGAGCCTGCAGCCACTGCGCTCAATTCCACATCGGTGCTGTTGTTCGTGCGGCCAAACACCACATAGGCCTTGCCTGCGTCGCTCATGCTCCCCACATCGGCGGTGAAGGTGCCCACCACAAAGTCTTGCAGACCGTCACCGTTCACATCGCCTGCGGCGCTGACCGCATGCAAGCCCACCGACGGGAAATCGGTCACGCCATTGATCGAAAAACCGGTGCTGGCGGTCAAGGCGTTCGCATGCATCGTGGCACCGCTGGTGCTGCCAAAGACCACATGCGCCCTGCCTTGGTTGTTGCCTGTGGGTGTGGCGTTGCCGTTGTTGGAGATCATCACCAGATCGGCCAGGCCGTCGTGGTTCACATCGCCTGCGGCGCTGACCGAGCTGCCTACGGCATCGTTGACCGCAAAGCCATCGATGGCAAAGCCACCCACGCCCGCTGCCACGGCGCTCAGGTCAATCTGCGAGCTGCCGGTCTTGCCATACACCATGTAGGTACGCCCCACACTGGTGACACCGTTGATATCGAAACCAAACGCCCCCACCAGGATGTCGTCATATCCGTCGCCGTTGACATCGCCCGCGTTGCTCAGGGCAAAACCGCTGCGGTCGCTGGCGCTCTCGCCGTGGATGACAAAACCGCCGCTGCCCTGGGCCACATCGCTGAGGTTGACCCCCACGGGCAATTTTTGCAGCAGCACATCGGTGGCTGAAGAATATGAACTCGTGCCCCCATTGACCGAAACATCCACATACGAGCCCTCTGCCCCCACACGCTGGTCCCAGGCGCGGAAGGTGACGGCGCTGGCGATGCTGTTGGAGACCCCTGCTGCGGGCTGGAAATACAAACGGTTGTCAGCATCTGATTTCAGCAGCAAGGCGTTGGTATCGCTGACGCTGCTCACGGCCGTCCAGGTGGTGCCGCCGTTGGTGCTGAAGTACAAAGTACCTTGGCTGGTGTCCACCCCGGTGATGGCCATGCCTTTGAGGGTGCTGGTGCCATCGGGCAGGCTCACGCCGCCCATCAAACTGCTCACCAGTGTGCCCACCGCGCCCGTGGGCGCAGGGGCATCGGCCGCGACCATGGCCAGGCTCAGCGTAGTGTCGGTAAGCACAGGCGCGTCCTTGACGGGCGTCACCCCAATCAGCGAAGTGGCTACGGCCGAATCCAGCGTGCCGTCGTTCAGTGTGTACTGCACGGTACGGGTGGCGGTGCTGGGTTTGTCAGAGGTGTTGCTGTACTGCACCGCACGCAAGGCCGCTTGCCATTGCGCCAGCGTCGCGGTGCCGCCCGCCGAACTCAGGCGCACCACGCCGGGGCTCAGGCTGGCGGTGATGTTGCCCATGGTTTGCCCATCGTTGACAAAACCCAGCACATCTTCGGCCGCTGCAAAGCCAGCCGTGATGGCCACTTTGGCGCTGACGGCGCTGGTGTCGTCCACGTCGGCCACGGTGACGGCGGTGTTGATGGCGGCCATGCCCTGGCCTTCGGTGTAGTTCAGATGCACGGGGTTGACGATGACTTCGCCTGCCGCGTTGATCACCTTGGCTTCCGGGAAATTCAGCCGCACCGGTGCCGTCGAAGTGCCCACGATCAGCATCTTGTAAGTGCCGGTTTGATCGGCCGTGAAATTGCCAATCGTGCTGCCCAGGTAATAGCCCCCGTTGTCCCAGCCGCCTGAGCCACCTTGCCGGGTGGATGAGGCGGTGGTCACGCCCGAGATGATGGTGCCATCGGGCTTTTGGATGTCCACACGCAAGGTGGCTGCACCCAGGCCATCGGCTTGCAACTTGCGCAGACCCACGGCCACGCCATACACGACCCCGTTGTAGCCCTGAAAGTCGGCCGCCAGGATGTCGCCCTGGTCCAGTCGCGTGTTGGTTGTACCGGCGATGTTGTTGTCATCGCGCACCACCATGGGCGTGGTGCCGCCATAGGCGTAGTAGGGCGCCTTGTAATCACCCAGGCCATTCAAGGTGCCATACATGTCGACGATCGGGGTCCACAGGCCGGACACATTGCTGTTGCTGGCCACCAAAATCGTGTTGTTGGCCGGTGATTTGGCCGTGCCCGCAGGGCCTGGCGAGGGGATGCTCAGCACCGGCGCATCATCGGTGCCCGTGATGAGCACGCTGATGTCCTGGCTGGCCGTGCCATCTTTGCTGGTCACCGTGAGTTTGTCGGTCACCGTGGCCTGAGCTGCCAGGGCCTGCGTGGCGGCCCGGCTGTTGTCCAGCGTATATGTCCAGGCACCTGTAGCGGTGTTGAGCGTGAACGTGCCATACACCCCCGCCAAGGAGGCAGGTGTTTGCAACACGTTGTCACCCGCGTCCGGGTCGGTCACGGTCAAGCTGCCGCCGACCGAGTTCACGCCGGCGTCTTCGGTGGCCGCCCCTGTGGCCGTGCCGCTGATGCTGGCATTGCCCAGCACGGGGCTGGTGATCGTCACCGTCAAAGGCGTGGCGGCGCTGGTGTTACTTGCCGCGTCTGTCGAGGTGACGCTGAAGGTTTGTGCACCCGTGGGCAGCGCTGTCGTGGGGGTCACGCTCCAGCTCCCGTCTCCAGCCACGGTGGCGGTGCCGATCACGGCGTTGGAGGTGTCTTTGACGGTGATGACTTCACCAGCCGTGCCTGTGCCGCTGATCGTCGGTGTCGTGTCGTCGGTAGTGCTGTCACCTTGCGTACCGCTGTCGCTGCTGGGGTCCAGCGTGCCAGTGGGGGCAGCCGAAGCGGTGTTGTCGATGGTGATGACCAAGGGCGTTGCCGGGCTGGTTTGATTGCTGGCGTTGGTTGCGGTCACGCTCAGGGGGTTGGCACCAGAGGGCAGCGCTGTGGTGGGCGTGATGCTCCAGCTGCCGTCTGAGGCGACCGTGGCGGTGCCGATCACCGCGCTGGCGGCGTCTTTGATCGTGATGACTTCGCCAGCCGTTCCAGTGCCGCTGATCGTGGGCGTCGTGTCGTTCGTCAGCTTGTCACCCTGCGTGCCGCTGTCGCTGCTGACATCCAGATTTGCCGGAGGCGCTGATGGCGTGGCGGGGGTGGAGGTGTCGATGGTGACGGTCAATGGCCTGGCTACGCTGGTGTTGCCTGCTGCATCTGTTGAGGTGACGCTGAAGGTGTTAGCGCCTGTGGGCAGCGCTGTCGTGGGCGTCACGTTCCAGCTGCCGTCTGTGGCTACGGTGGCTGTGCCGATCACGGCGTTGGAGGCGTCTTTGATTGTGATGACTTCGCCAGCCGTGCCTGTGCCGCTGATCGTCGGTGTCGTGTCGTCGGTGGTGCTGTCACCTTGCGTACCGCTGTCGCTGCTGGGGTCCAGCGTGGCGGTCGGGGCGGCAGAAGCGGTGATGTCAATCGTGACGACCAGGGGGGTTGCCGGGCTGGTTTGATTGCTGGCGTTGGTTGCGGTCACGCTCAGGGTGTTGGGGCCGGAGGGCAGCGGCGTGGTGGGCGTGATGCTCCAGGTGCCGTTGGCGGCCACGGTGGTGGTGCCGAGGACGGTGTTGGCGGCGTCTTTGATCGTGATGGTTTCTCCCGCGGTGCCTGTGCCGCTGAGGGTCGGTGTGGTGTCGTTGGTGAGTTTGTCGCCCTGTGTGCCGCTGTCGCTGCTGACATCCAGATTGGCCGGGGGGGCGGTGGGGGCGGCTGGAGTGGAGGCGTCGATGGTGACGGTCAATGGCGTGGCAGCGCTGGTGTTGCCTGCTGCATCTGTTGAGGTGACGCTGAAGGTGTTAGCGCCTGTGGGCAGTGCTGTGGTGGGCGTCACGTTCCAGCTGCCGTCGGCGGCCACGGTGGCTGTGCCGATCACGGCGTTGGAGGCGTCTTTGACGGTGATCACTTCGCCAGCCGTGCCTGTGCCGCTGAGGGTGGGGGTGGTGTCGTCGGTGGTGCTGTCACCCTGCGTGCCGCTGTCGCTGCTGGGGTCCAGCGTGGCGGTCGGGGCGGCAGAAGCGGTGATGTCAATCGTGACGACCAGGGGGGTTGCCGGGCTGGTTTGATTGCTGGCGTTGGTTGCGGTCACGCTCAGGGTGTTGGGGCCGGAGGGCAGCGGCGTGGTGGGCGTGATGCTCCAGGTGCCGTTGGCAGCCACGGTGGCAGTGCCGATCACCGCGTTGGCGGCATCTTTGATCGTTATCACCTCGCCAGGCGTTCCAGTGCCACTGATCGTTGGCGTCGTGTCGTTCGTCAGCTTGTCACCCAGCGTGCCGCTGTCGCTGCTGACATCCAGATTGGCCGGGGGCGCTGTGGGTGCTGCGGGGGTAGAGGTGTCGATGGTGATGGTCAAAGGCGTGGCGGCACTGGTGTTGCCCGCTGCGTCTGTTGAGGTGACGCTGAACGTGTTGCCGCCTGTGGGCAGCGCTGTGGTGGCTGTCATGCTCCAGCTGCCGTCGGCGGCCACGGTGGCTGTGCCGATCACGGCATTGGCGGCGTCCTTGACGGTGATGACTTCACCCGCAGAGCCCGTGCCGCTGATCGTCGGTGTGGTGTCGTTGGTCAGCTGGTCACCCAGCACGCCGCTGTCGCTCGACACATCAAGGTTCGCGACGGGTGCCGCCGAAGTGGTGGTGTCGATGCTGATGACGAGCGGCGCGGCCGGGCTGGTGTTTCCCGCCGCGTCCGTCGAGGTGACGCTGAAGGTGTTGACGCCTGTAGGCAACGCTGTTGTGGGCGTCACGCTCCAAGTGCCGTTGGCCGCCACGGTGGCGGTGCCGATCACGGCGCCAGAGGCGTCCTTGAGGGTGATGACTTCGCCAGCAGTGCCCGTGCCGCTGAGGGTTGGCGTGGTGTCGTTGGTTAACTTGTCACCGAGCACACCGCTGTCGCTCGAAGCATCAAGGTTCGCGACGGGTGCCGCCGAAGCGGTGGTGTCGATGCTGATGACGAGCGGCGCGGCCGGGCTGGTGTTTCCCGCCGCGTCCGTCGAGGTGACGCTTAACGTGTTGGCGCCTGTAGGCAACGCTGTTGTGGGCGTCACGCTCCAGGTGCCGTTGGCAGCCACGGTGTCTGTGCCGATCACGGCGCCAGAGGCGTCTTTGACGGTGATGACTTCACCGGCGATGCCTGTGCCGCTGATCGTGGGCGTGGTGTCGTTGGTGATCTTGTCGCCTAACGCACCGCTGTCGCTCGATGCATCAAGGTTCCCGACGGGGGCCGCAGAGGCGGTGTTGTCAATTGAGATGACGAGCGGCACGGCCGGGCTGGTGTTGCCCGCTGCGTCCGTTGAGGTGACGCTCAAAGTGTTGGCGCCTGTGGGCAACGCTGTTGTAGGCGTCACGCTCCAAATGCCATTGGCCGCTACGGTCGCTGTGCCGATGACGACGCCAGATGCGTCTTTGATGGTGATGACTTCGCCAGCGTTGCCCGTGCCGCTGATCGTCGGTGTGGTGTCGTTGGTCAACTTGTCACCGAGCACACCGCTGTCGCTCGAAGTATCGAGATTGGCGAAAGGGGGCGCCGAGGCAGTGTTGTCAATCGTGATGACCAGCGGCGTCGCCGAGCTGGTCTGACCGCTGGCATTGGTCGCGGTCACGCTCAGGCTGTTCGTGCCAGAGGGCAGCGCCGTGGTTGGCGTGATGTTCCATGTTCCGCTTGCAGCGACGGTAGCGGTACCAATCACAACGCCAGCTGCGTCTTTGATCGTGATGGTTTCGCCCACGGTGCCCGTGCCGCTGATGGTCGGCGTGGTGTCGTTGGTGAGTTTGTCTCCGATCAAACCGCTGTCGCTGCTGACATCCAGATTGGCCTGGGGCGCTGTTGGCGCGGCAGGTGAAGAGGTATCGACGGTGATGACGAGTGGCGTGGCTGGGCTTGTATTGCCCGCTGCGTCGGTTGTGGTGACGCTCAAAGAGTTGGCGCCTGTTGGCAGCGATGTTGTCGGCGTGATGCTCCATGTGCCGTTGGCAGCAACGGTGGCGGTGCCTATCACCGCGCCAGTGTTGTCCTTAACGGTGATCAGCTCACCGGCGGTGCCCGTGCCGCTTATCGTGGGTGTGGTGTCGTTGGTCAGCTTGTCGCCGAGCACGCCACTGTCGCTTGCTGCATCGAGGTTGGCGACAGGGGCCGCAGAAGCGGTGTTGTCAATCGTGACGACCAAGGGTGTCGCAGGGCTGGTGTTGCCTGCTGAGTCAGTCGTGGTGACGCTGAGGGTGTTGACGCCAGCATGCAACGTTGTGTTGGTGGGCGTCACGCTCCAGGTGCCGTTGGCAGCAACGGTGGCTGTGCCGATCAAGGAATTTGCGGCGTCCTTGAGGGTGATGACTTCACCGGCTGTGCCGGTGCCGCTGATGGTCGGTGTGGTGTTGTTGGTCAGCTTGTCACCCAGCACACCGCTGTCGCTCGACGCATCGAGATTGGCGACAGGAGCTGCAGAAGCGGTGCTGTCGATGTTGATGACGAGCGGCGTGGGGGCGCTGATATTGCCCGCCGCGTCAGTCGTGGTGACGCTGAGGGTGTTAGCGCCAGAAGGCAGCGCTGTGGTGGGCGTGATGCTCCAGGTGCCGTTGGTGGCCACGGTGGCGGTGCCGATCACGGCGTTGGCCGCGTCCTTGAGGGTGATGACTTCGCCCGCTGTACCCGTACCGCTGATGGTCGGCGTGGTGTCGTTGGTCAACTTGTCGCCGAGCACGCCGCTGTCACTTGCTGCATCGAGGTTCGCGACGGGTGCCGCCGAAGCGGTGGTGTCGATGGTGATGACGAGCGGCGTGGGGGCGCTGATATTGCCCGCTGCGTCCGTAGAGGTGACGCTCAAAGTGTTGACGCCTGCAGGCAGCGCCGTAACAGGCGCGATGCTCCAGGTGCCGTTGGTGGCCACGGTGGCGGTGCCAATCACAGCGTTGGCCGCGTCCTTAAGGGTGATGACTTCACCGGCAGAGCCAGTACCGCTGATCGTCGGCGTGGTGTCGCTGGTCAACTTGTCACCGAGCACGCCGCTGTCGCTCGACCCATCGAGGTTGGCGACAGGAGCTGCAGATGCTACGTTGTCAATCGTGACGACCAAGGGCGTGGCAGCACTGGTGTTGCCCGCCGCGTCCGTCGAGGTGACGCTCAAAGTGTTGACACCAAAAGGCAGCGCCGTTGCAGGTGTGATGTTCCAAGTGCCGTTGGCCGCGACGGTGGCTGTGCCGATCACGGCGCCAGAGGCGTCTTTGAGGGTGATGACTTCGCCAGCAGTGCCTGTGCCACTGAGCGTGGGCGTGGTGTCGTTGGTCAGCTTGTCACCGAGCACACCGCTGTCGCTCGATGCATCAAGGTTCGCGGCAGGTGTAGAAGAGGCCGTGCTGTCGATGCTGATGACGAGCGGCGTGGCGGCGCTGGTGTTGCCCGCCGCGTCGGTTGAGGTGACGCTCAAAGTGTTGGCGCCAGAAAGCAGCGCCGTTGCAGGTGTGATGCTCCATGTTCCGTTTGCGCCCACGGTGGCGGTGCCGATCACGGCACCTGCAGCATTTTTGAGCGTGATGACTTCACCGGCTGTACCTGTGCCGCTGATGGCCGGTGTGTTGTCATTCGTCAACTTGTCACCGAGCACGCCGCTGTCGCTCGACCCATCAAGGTTGGCGACAGGAGCTGCAGATGCTACGTTGTCAATCGTGACGACCAAGGGCGTGGCAGCACTGGTGTTGCCCGCCGCGTCCGTCGAGGTGACGCTCAAAGTGTTGACACCAAAAGGCAGCGCCGTTGCAGGTGTGATGTTCCAAGTGCCGTTGGCCGCGACGGTGGCTGTGCCGATCACGGCGCCAGAGGCGTCTTTGAGGGTGATGACTTCGCCAGCAGTGCCTGTGCCACTGATCGTGGGCGTGGTGTCGTTGGTCAGCTTGTCACCGAGCACACCGCTGTCGCTCGATGCATCAAGGTTCGCGGCAGGTGTAGAAGAGGCCGTGCTGTCGATGCTGATGACGAGCGGCGTGGCGGCGCTGGTGTTGCCCGCCGCGTCCGTCGAGTTGACGCTCAAAGTGTTGACACCAGAAGGCAGCGCCGTAGCAGGCGTGATGCTCCAAGTGCCGTTGGCCGCCACGGTGGCGGTGCCGATCACGGCACCTGCAGCATTTTTGAGCGTGATGACTTCACCGGCAGTGCCGGTGCCGATGATGGTCGGTGTGGTGTCGTTGGTGATCTTGTCACCGAGCACGCCGCTGTCACTTGCAGCATCGAGGTTGGCGAGGGGTGCCGCTGAAGCGGTGTTGTCGATGGTGAGGGCCAGTGGCGTGGCGGGGCTGGTCAATCCGGCGGTGTTGGTCGCTGTGACGCTCAAAGCGTTCAGCCCGGTTGGCAGGGCGCTTGCGGGCGTGATGCTCCAGGCACCGTTAGCGGCCACGGTGGCCGTGCCGATGACGGTGCCTGCGGCATTTTTGACGCTGATCACATCGCCCGCCGCGCCGGTGCCGCTGATCGTGGGCGTGCTGTCGTCGGTGAGTTTGTCGCCCAGAATGCCGCTGTCGCTGCTGGCCAGCAGTGCGGCCAGGGGCGCGGATGGTGCCATCGCCACGGGCTGGATGCTGAACGACGCCACGTTGTTGGTGTCGGCCCCGTCTTTGTTGAAATTGCCCGCTGCGTCGCTGAAGCGGTCGCTGTCCACAAACAACATGGCGCTGCGCGCACCGGCGGTGGGCGTGAAGGTGGCGGTGTAGGCCTTGCCGCTGCCGGTCAGATTGCTCATGCTGCCGCCCAGGGCAGTGACATCGGCCAGTGTGAAATCGCTGCTGTTGTCTGACAGGGTGAAGCTGACGGTGACAGCCTCGCCCGCTGCCAGCACGGTTTTGGGCGTGCTGATGGTCACCGTGGGGTTGGCGCTGTCAATGGTGAGGGGCAGGCTGACCGACGCGCTGGTTTGGCCCGTGGTATTGCTGGCCGTGACGCTCAGGGTGTTCAGGCCCTCGGGCAGTGCAGCGGTGGGTGTGATGCGCCAGCTGCCGTTGGCCGCCACGGTGGTGGTGCCGATGACGGTGCCTGCGGCGTTTTTGACGGTGATCAGATCGCCCGCCGTGCCGGTGCCACTCAGGGTGGGGGTGCTGTCGCTGGTCAGTTTGTCCCCCAGCACGCCGCTGTCGCTGCTGGCGTCCAGGCTGACCACGGGTGCCAGAGGTGCAGCAGGTGTTGGCGGTGGGGGTGGTGGCGGCGTCGGCGTCACGGGCGCGGCGTTGATGCTGAACGAGGCCACGTTGTTGCCGTCGGCCCCGTCCTTGTTGAAGTTTCCTGCTGCGTCGCTGAAGCGGTCGCTGTCCACAAACAACATGGCGCTGCGCGCACCGGCGGTGGGCGTGAAGGTGGCGGTGTAGGCCTTGCCGCTGCCGACTAGATTGCTCATGCTGCCGCCCAGGGCAGTGACATCGGCCAGTGTGAAATCGCTGCTGTTGTCTAACAGGGTGAAGCTGACGGTGACAGCCTCGCCCGCTGCCAGCACGGTTTTGGGCGTGCTGATGGTCACCGTGGGGTTGGCGCTGTCAATGGTGAGGGGCAGGCTGACCGACGCGCTGGTTTGGCCCGTGGTATTGCTGGCCGTGACGCTCAGGGTGTTCAGGCCCTCGGGCAGTGCAGCGGTGGGTGTGATGCGCCAGCTGCCGTTGGCCGCCACGGTGGTGGTGCCGATGACGGTGCCTGCGGCGTTTTTGACGGTGATCAGATCGCCCGTCGTGCCGGTGCCACTCAGGGCGGGGGTGCTGTCGCTGGTCAGTTTGTCCCCCAGCACGCCGCTGTCGCTGCTGGCGTCCAGGTTGACCACGGGCGCAACCGGTACAGCAGGTGAAGGCGGCGGCGTCACAGGCGCAGCGTTGATGCTGAAAGTCGCCACATTGTTGCCGTCTGCCCCGTCGACGTTCACCTGGCCAGAGGCGTTGGTGAAACGGTTGCTGTCCACAAACAGCATGGCGCTGCGCGCACCGGCGGTGGGTGTGAATGTGGCGGTGTAGACCTTGCCGCTGCCGGTCAGATTGCTCAGGCTTCCACCGAGGGCGG
The DNA here is from genome assembly GCF_001270065.2 of Limnohabitans planktonicus II-D5. Classification (GTDB taxonomy): domain Bacteria; phylum Pseudomonadota; class Gammaproteobacteria; order Burkholderiales; family Burkholderiaceae_C; genus Limnohabitans_A; species Limnohabitans_A planktonicus. The sequence goes on along the minus strand of NZ_LFYT02000017.1, from coordinate 2,484 downwards.
TGATGTCCGCTGCCGTGAAATCGATGCTGTTTTCACTGAGGGTGAACGTGACCGTGACGGCTTCGCCCGGCGTCAGCGTGGTTTTGGGCGTGCTGATCGCGATGCTTGGTGGCGCGGTGTCAAGTTGCGGCGTAATCGCCATGGACACCACGTTGTCGCTTTCACCGCCATCTTGGTTGAGCATGCCCGCTGCATTGCTGAAGCTTTGGCTGGCCACGAACACCGCCGCGCTCAGCGCTTGAGGAGCGGGCGTGAAGATCGCGGTGTACACCCGGAGATCGGTGGCACTTTGCACAAACTGGCTCATGCTGCCGCCTATCACGGTGACATCTTCGGCCCCGAATTGGCTGCTCGGCTCGCTCAGCATGAAGGTCAACAGGGCCGTTTCGCTGACGGACAGACGCGCTTTGTCAGAAGTGATGGCAATCGATGGAGAGGTCAAGCCGTTCATAAAAATATCTCTGTCTCAGTCATGCGGTTCAAACGCGGCCAGCCAGGCTTGGCTCATGCGGGGGTTTGGGATGCGTTGGCGTGGGGTGTGAATCGGCGCTTTCTGCGACCGACAGGTAAAGTCCATCAACGCCGCCGGTCCAGACGTGACAAAACCCTCGCTGAACCGAGAGGTTTTCAGCAAGGAGCGACTGGTGCTGGATAGGGGTCGGTGTCATGGATGCGCTACCGAACACCCCGGCGCCGTCTGGTTTTAATCAATAAGTTTGCGAGCAATGAATGAACCTTGAATGTCAATTTTGTCGATTATTTATCAAGGTTATTGTCAAAATTAACATTTAGAAATAGCTAATTGGGGTACTCAATGCATCTTTTGAGAATCCGACCCGTAGAACTCTGAAGCGACAGGCAGGCGTTTGACTTTTTGATGGAAAGCCTGCGTGAACGGGTCGCAGCACCGGCATCGGGACGTTGGCTCGTGGTCTGCGTGGGTTCATCGCGGCGGGGGGTGCCGCTGCTACAGGGGGAATCGAGGCCTACTGCGGCGTTTAAACTTGGGGGTCTTTGGGCATGCCGCTCGCCTTTATTGAGCGCGCGCCCACATCAATGAACTCGGCTGACGCGGCAAAACGCCTCGGCCGACCAACCAGGAACACTCCCATGGGCGCACAGTGGAAAGCAAAGGGTAAAGCGCAAGCTGCCGATGCCAGAGGCAAATTGTTTGGCCGTTTGGCCAAAGACATCATGATCGCGGCCCGCAACGGTGCCGACCCTGCCGCCAACTCGCGCTTGCGCCTAGTGGTCGAGCAGGCGCGCAAGGTGTCCATGCCCAAAGAGACCCTGGAGCGCGCCATCAAAAAAGGCGCGGGCCTGTTGGGCGATGCCGTCAGTTTTGAGCGCGTGATTTACGAAGGCTTTGCCCCGCACCAAGTGCCCGTGATGATTGAAGTGTTGACCGACAACGTGAACCGCACAGCCTCGGAAATGCGCGTGCTGTTTCGCAAGGGCCAGCAGGGCACGTCGGGTTCGGTGTCCTGGGACTTTGACCATGTGGGCCTGATCGAAGCCGAGCCGACTCAACCGGGAGCCGATCCCGAATTGGCCGCCATCGAAGCGGGTGCACAAGACTTTGAGCCGGCCGACGAGGACGGCGTGACCGTGTTCATCACGGAAGCCACTGACCTGGACCTGGTCAGCCGTGCCCTGCCTGCGCACGGCTTCACCGTTGTGTCGGCCAAGCTGGGCTACAAACCCAAAAACCCGGTCAACCCGGCCAACCTGAGCGCCGAGCAGCTCGAGGAAGTGGAGGCCTTTCTGGGTGCCATTGACAACAATGACGACGTGCAAAACGTGTTTGTGGGTTTGGCGTCTTAAGTGAAAGCCATGCACAACTAAGAGCAGGTCAGATCCAGCGCCCAAGCTCACAAACGTCGGACTCTGCGAGTGCCGACCTACGCGAGCCATGACTTCGTAGGTCGGTGGTCGAAGACCCCGACAGGGGCCTGCTGAAGCCCGCCAAAGTTTAATCAGGATCAGTGCACAAGCGCGCAGACGTCAGACTCTGCGAGTACCGACCTACGGGAGCCATGACTTCGTAGGTCGGTGGTCGAAGACCCCGACATGGACCTGCTGAAGCCCGCCCAAGTTGAATCAGGTTCTGCGCCCATGCTCACAAACGTCGGACTCTGCAAGTGCCGACCTACGGGAGCCGACTTCGTAGGTCGGTGGTCGAAGACCCCGACATTGGGCTGCTGAAGCCCGCCAACGTTGAATCAGGTTCAGCGCCTATGCTCACAAACGTCAGACTCTTCGAGTGCCGACCTACGGGAGCCATGACTTTGTAGGTCGGCGGTCGGAGACCCCGACATGGGGCTGCTGAAGCCCGCCCAAGTTGAATCAGGTTCTGCGCCCATGCTCACAAACGTCGGACTCTGCGAGTGCCGACCTACGGGAGCCATGACTTCGTAGGTCGGTGGTCGAAGACCCCGACATGGGCCTGCTGAAACCCGCCAAAGTTGATTCTGGTTCAGCGCC
>NZ_LFYT02000016.1 GCF_001270065.2 Limnohabitans planktonicus II-D5 | reverse complement strand
CCACGCCCCAGCCTGAAGGCCTGAACAACTACACCATGACGGCCACCGACCCGTCCGGCAACGTCAGCCCGGCCGCACCGCTGCCCGTGACGATTGACACCACAGGTCCGTCTGCGCCTACCGGCGAGCTGGACCCCCTGACCGACTCCGGCGTCAAGGGTGACAAGACCACCAACGACAACACGCCCAACCTGATTGGCACCGGCACGCCCGGCGACACCATCACCATCAAAGACCCGCTGGGCAATGTGATCGGCACCGCCGTGGTCGACGCCGGAGGCAAGTGGAGCATCACGCCCAGCACACCGCTGCCCGAAGGCCTCAACAGCCTGGTCATGACCGCCACCGACCCGGCTGGCAACGTCAGCCCACCGGCACCGCTGCCAGTGACCATCGACACCTCAGCCCCGCTGGCCCCACAGGGCGTGCTCGACCCGACCAGCGATTCCGGCGTCAAAGGCGACAAGACCACCAACGACAACACGCCTACCCTGAGCGGCACCGGCACACCGGGCGACACCATCACCATCAAGAACCCAGCGGGCGAGGTGATCGGCACCGCCGTGGTCGACGCCGCAGGCAAGTGGAACATCACACCCACCACGGCTCAGCCTGAAGGCCTCAACAACTACACCATGACGGCCACCGACCCGTCCGGCAACGTCAGCCCACCGGCACCGCTGCCTGTGACGATTGACACCACAGCGCCGTCAGCGCCCACCGGCGTGCTCGACCCGACCAGCGACTCCGGCGTCAAAGGCGACAAGACCACCAACGACAACACGCCCACCCTGAGCGGCACCGGCACCCCCGGCGACACCATCACCATCAAGAACCCAGCGGGCGAGGTGATCGGCACCGCCGTGGTCGACGCGGGTGGCAAGTGGAACATCACGCCCACCACGCCCCAGCCTGAAGGCCTGAACAACTACACCATGACGGCCACCGACCCGTCCGGCAACGTCAGCCCGGCCGCACCGCTGCCCGTGACGATTGACACCACAGGTCCGTCTGCGCCTACCGGCGAGCTGGACCCCCTGACCGACTCCGGCGTCAAGGGTGACAAGACCACCAACGACAACACGCCCAACCTGATTGGCACCGGCACGCCCGGCGACACCATCACCATCAAAGACCCGCTGGGCAATGTGATCGGCACCGCCGTGGTCGACGCCGGAGGCAAGTGGAGCATCACGCCCACCACACCGCTGCCCGAAGGCCTCAACAGCCTGGTCATGACCGCCACCGACCCGTCTGGCAACGTCAGCCCACCGGCACCGCTGCCGGTGACCATCGACACCTCGGCTCCGCTGGCCCCACAGGGCGTGCTCGACCCGACCAGCGATTCCGGCGTCAAGGGCGACAAGACCACCAACGACAACACGCCCACCCTGAGCGGCACCGGCACCCCCGGCGACACCATCACCATCAAGAACCCAGCGGGCGAGGTGATCGGCACCGCCGTGGTCGACGCCGCAGGCAAGTGGAACATCACACCCACCACGGCCCAGCCTGAAGGCCTGAACAACTACACCATGACGGCCACCGACCCGTCCGGCAACGTCAGCCCCGCAGCACCGTTGCCCGTGACGATTGACACCACAGCGCCTGCAGTGCCCACCGTGGTCAGCCAAACCACCACCGCAGCAGCCGTGGTGCTCACCGGCACCATCGGTGCCGCGACTCTGGCCGCTGGCGAAACCCTGGTGGTCACCGTCAACGGGGCCACCTACAACGTCACACCCAATGCCACCGGCAACTGGAGTCTGCCGATCACCGGTGCAGGTGCCGCAGCGCCTGTCTCGGGCACCCTGGCAGCCTTGGTTGACGGCCAGAAATACTCTGTCACCGCAGTCGTCACCGACGCCTCCGGCAACGCCAGCACCGACGCCACCAGCACCGAGCTGACCATCAACGCCGCCACGCCACCTGCACCCGCAGCGCCCACGGGCATCGTGGACCCTGTCACCGACAGCGGCAACAAGGGCGACAACACCACCAACGTCAACAAGCCTGTCTTGAGCGGCACCGGCACGCCCGGCAACACCATCAAAATCACCGACCCGCAAGGCAATGTGATTGGCTCTGCCGTGGTTGACCCCGACGGTTCGTGGAGCATCACACCCACCACCGCGTTGCCCGAAGGTCAGACCAACCTCGGCATCACGGAAACCAACCCCACAGGCCAGGTCAGCCCATCCACGCCGCTGCCTGTCACCATCGACACCACAGCCCCTGCAGTGCCCACCGTGGTCAGTCAAACCACCAGCGCAGCGGCTGTGGTGCTCACCGGCACCATTGGGACCACCGCCTTGGCCGCTGGCGAAAAATTGGTCGTCACCGTCAACGGCGCGACCTACAACGTCACACCTGACGCCACCGGCAACTGGAGCCTGCCCATCACAGGCGCAGGCGCGGTCACACCCGCATCCGGCACCTTGGCGGCACTGGTGGACGGCCAGAAATACTCCGTCACTGCCGTGGTCACCGACGCCTCCGGCAACGCCAGCACCGACGCCACCAGCACCGAGCTGACCATCAACGCCGCCACACCGCCTGCACCCGCAGCGCCCACCGGCGTGCTCGACCCGACCAGCGATTCGGGCGTCAAAGGCGACAGCACCACCAGCGACAAGACGCCCACGCTCAGCGGCACCGGCACCCCCGGCCACACCATCACCATCAAGAACCCAGCGGGTGAGGTGGTGGGCACCGCCTTGGTCGACGCGGCTGGCAAGTGGAGCATCACGCCCACGACCGACCAGCCAGAAGGCCTGAACAACTACTCGATGACGCAGACCAACCCCACAGGCCAGACCAGCGTGCCCGCGCCCTTGCCTGTGACGATTGACAGCACACCGCCTGCTGTGCCCACCGTGGTCAGCCAAACCACCAGCGCAGCAACCGTGGTGCTGACCGGCACCATCGGCGCTGCAACGCTTGCCGCTGGCGAAACCCTGGTGGTCACCGTCAACGGTGCCACTTACAACGTCACGCCGGACGCCTCTGGCAACTGGACCCTGCCGATTGCGGGCACCGGCGCGGTCACACCCGCATCCGGCACCTTGGCGGCACTGGTGGACGGTCAGAAATACTCCGTCACTGCTGTGGTCACCGACGCCGCAGGCAACGCCAGCACCGACGCCACCAGCACCGAGCTGACCATCAACGCCGCCACACCGCCTGCACCCGCAGCGCCCACCGGCGTGCTCGACCCCACCAGCGATTCGGGCGTCAAAGGCGACAGCACCACCAGCGACAAGACCCCCACGCTCAGCGGCACCGGCACCCCCGGCCACACCATCACCATCAAGAACCCAGCGGGTGAGGTGGTGGGCACCGCCTTGGTCGACGCATCAGGCAAGTGGAGCGTCACGCCCACGACCGACCAGCCTGAAGGCCTGAACAACTACAGCATGACGGAGACCAACCCCACAGGCCAGACCAGCGTGCCCGCGCCCTTGCCTGTGACCATCGACAGCACACCGCCTGCTGTGCCCACCGTGGTCAGCCAAACCACCAGCGCAGCAACCGTGGTGCTGACCGGCACCATCGGCGCTGCAACGCTTGCCGCTGGCGAAACCCTGGTGGTCACCGTCAACGGGGCCACTTACAACGTCACGCCGGACGCCTCTGGCAACTGGACCCTGCCGATTGCCGGTACCGGCGCGGCCACACCCGCATCCGGCACCCTGGGTGCATTGGTCGACGGCCAAACCTACTCGGTCACCGCTGTGGTCACCGACGCCGCTGGCAACGCCAGCACCGACGCCACCAGCACCGAGCTGACCATCAACGCCGCCACGCCACCTGCACCCGCAGCGCCCACCGGCGTGCTCGACCCGACCAGCGATTCGGGCGTCAAAGGCGACAGCACCACCAGCGACAAGACCCCCACACTGAGCGGCACCGGCACCCCCGGCAACACCATCACCATCAAGAACCCAGCGGGTGAGGTGGTGGGCACCGCCGTGGTCGACGCGGCTGGCAAGTGGAGCATCACGCCCACGACCGACCAGCCTGAAGGCCTGAACAACTACTCGATGACGCAGACCAACCCCACAGGCCAGACCAGCGTGCCCGCGCCCTTGCCTGTGACCATCGACAGCACACCGCCTGCTGTGCCCACCGTGGTCAGCCAGACCAGCAACGCCACCACGGTGGTGCTGACCGGCACCATCGGCGCTGCAACGCTTGCCGCTGGCGAAACCCTGGTGGTCACCGTCAACGGGGCGACCTACAACGTCACACCTGACGCCACCGGCAACTGGAGCCTGCCCATCACAGGCGCAGGCGCGGTCACACCCGCATCCGGCACCTTGGCGGCACTGGTGGACGGCCAGAAATACTCCGTCACTGCTGTGGTCACCGACGCCTCAGGCAACGCCAGCACCGACGCCACCAGCACCGAGCTGACCATCAACGCCGCCACACCGCCTGCACCCGCAGCGCCCACCGGCGTGCTCGACCCGACCAGCGATTCGGGCGTCAAAGGCGACAGCACCACCAGCGACAAGACCCCCACACTGAGCGGCACCGGCACCCCCGGCCACACCATCACCATCAAGAACCCAGCGGGTGAGGTGGTGGGCACCGCCTTGGTCGACGCATCAGGCAAGTGGAGCGTCACGCCCACGACCGACCAGCCTGAAGGCCTGAACAACTACTCGATGACGCAGACCAACCCCACAGGCCAGACCAGCGTGCCTGCACCGTTGCCTGTGACCATCGACAGCACACCGCCAGCTGTGCCCACCGTGGTCAGCCAAACCACCAGCGCAGCAACCGTGGTGCTGACCGGCACCATCGGCGCTGCAACGCTTGCCGCTGGCGAAACCCTGGTGGTCACCGTCAACGGGGCCACTTACAACGTCACGCCGGACGCCTCTGGCAACTGGACCCTGCCGATTGCGGGCACCGGCGCGGCCACACCCGCATCCGGCACCTTGGGTGCATTGGTTGACGGCCAGACTTACTCCGTCACAGCCGTGGTCACCGACGCCTCAGGCAACGCCAGCACCGACGCCACCAGCACCGAGCTGACCATCAACGCCGCCACACCGCCTGCACCCGCAGCGCCCACGGGCGTGCTCGACCCGACCAGCGATTCGGGCGTCAAAGGCGACAGCACCACCAGCGACAAGACCCCCACGCTCAGCGGCACCGGCACCCCCGGCAACACCATCACCATCAAGAACCCAGCGGGTGAAGTGGTGGGCACCGCCGTGGTCGACGCATCAGGCAAGTGGAGCGTCACGCCCACGACCGACCAGCCTGAAGGCCTGAACAACTACTCGATGACGCAGACCAACCCCACAGGCCAGACCAGCGTGCCTGCACCGTTGCCTGTCACCATCGACAGCACACCGCCAGCTGTGCCCACCGTGGTCAGCCAAACCACCAGCGCAGCAACCGTGGTGCTGACCGGCACCATCGGCGCTGCAACGCTTGCCGCTGGCGAAACCCTGGTGGTCACCGTCAACGGGGCCACTTACAACGTCACGCCGGACGCCTCTGGCAACTGGACCCTGCCGATTGCGGGCACCGGCGCGGCCACACCCGCATCCGGCACCCTGGGTGCATTGGTCGACGGCCAAACCTACTCGGTCACCGCTGTGGTCACCGACGCCGCTGGCAACGCCAGCACCGACGCCACCAGCACCGAGCTGACCATCAACGCCGCCACACCGCCTGCACCCGCAGCGCCCACCGGCGTGCTCGACCCGACCAGCGATTCGGGCGTCAAAGGCGACAGCACCACCAGCGACAAGACCCCCACACTCAGCGGCACCGGCACCCCCGGCCACACCATCACCATCAAGAACCCAGCGGGTGAAGTGGTGGGCACCGCCGTGGTCGACGCATCAGGCAAGTGGAGCGTCACGCCCACGACCGACCAGCCTGAAGGCCTGAACAACTACTCGATGACGCAGACCAACCCCACAGGCCAGACCAGCGTGCCCGCGCCGCTGCCTGTGACGATTGACACCACAGCGCCAGACCTGCCCACGGTGGTCAGCCAAGTCACCGAAGCCAGCGCGACCATCATCCTGACAGGCTCTGCAGGCACCAAGGCGCTGCCACCCGGTGAGGTCATGACCGTCACCGTCAACGGCGCCACCTACGAAGTCAAGCCCGACAACTCAGGCCAGTGGACGCTGCAGCTCAACGGCTCTGGTGCGGCTGTTCCCGTCTCGGGCACCCTGGCAGCACTGGTGGACGGCCAGACCTACTCGGTCACGGCTGTGGTCACCGACGCCTCAGGCAACGCCAGCACCGACGCCACCAGCACCGAGCTGACCATCAAGGCCCCCACGCCACCCGCTGCACCGCTGACCCCGCCCGATTTGGTGGCGGCCAGCGACAGCGGCGACTTCGCCACCGACGACTACACCAACGACACCACGCCCACCTTCACCCTGGCTGCGCTGCCCGCAGGCTCGGTCAAAGCGGTGCTGTATGTGGACGGCGTCAAAGTGGCAGCCACCTACGACGCCGCCACCAACACGCTCACGCCCACCACGCCGTTGCCCAATGCCGTGGCCAAAATCACCTACGCCTATGAGGATGCCAAAGGCCTGATCGGTGCCCAAAGCCCCGAGCTGCCCGTCACCATCGACACCATCGCCCCGGCCCAGCCTGCGCTGCCCACACTCAACGCGGCCAGCGACACCGGCACCTTGGGTGACGGCATCACCAGCGACACCACACCCACGCTGGACATCGCCGCCTTCCCGGCAGGCGTCACCGGCGTCATCCTGTACGCCAACGGCGTGAAGATCGCGGCCACCTACGACGCTGTCAACCGCACCCTGACGCCCAACAGCCCGCTGCCCAACGGCTCGGTGGAACTGAGCTACGCCTTTGTGGACCTGGCCGGCAACATCAGCGCCCCAAGCGCCATCGTCACCGTGGTCGTCGACAGCTCGGCCCCTGCCGCGCCTTTGAACCCGCCAGACCTGGCCACCGCCAGCGACTCTGCCGGTGTCAGCACCAGCGACGACAACACCTACGACAACACGCCCACCTTCAGCGTGCTGCCCACCGGTGCCACGGCCATGCCGTCCACGGTGGCCAACGTCTTCCTGTATATCGACGGCGTCAAGACTGCGGCCACCTACGATGCGGCCACCGGCAGCATCACGCCTACCGCCGCTGTGTCCGATGGCAAACACGTCATCACCTACAGCTACGTCACCAGCACCGGTGCCGAAAGCGCGGCCAGCCCCGCACTCGATGTGGTCATTGACATCGTCAAGCCCGGCACACCGACAGCGCCCACCATGACGGCCGATTCCGACCTGGGCAGCAGCCAGACCGACGGCGTGACCAGCGACACCACCCCCAGCTTCAGCCTGAACGTGCTGCCCGCAGGCACCGGCTTGCCCGACGCCAACGGCGTGGCCAAAGTCGTCATGCTGGTCGACGGTGTGGCCGTGGCCTCCACTTACGACCCGGTCACCGGCACCGTCACCCCGGTCACGCCTTTGACCAGCGGCCCGCACACCGTGAGCATCCAGCTCGAAGACATCGCAGGCAACATCAGCGACGCCAGCCCGGTCAAGAACATCAACGTCAACACCGACAAGCCCACGATTGCCATCACCAGCATCGCCGGTGACGCCGTCAACGACAGCACCGCCCTGGCCGGTCTGTTCAACGCCGCCGAACGCGGTGCAGGCACCTACGACGCCAACGGTGCCTATGTGCCCGCCACCAGCGTGGCCACGCTGCCCGTCATCTCGGGCACCAGCACCTTTGCGGTCGGCCAGAAAGTCACCGTCACGCTCAACGGCAAGTCCTACAGCGACATCACCGTGACAGCCGACGGCAGCTGGTCCTTCACCGTGCCCGAAGCCGACGCCAAGCTGCTCAACCACGGCGCCAGCTACCCCGTGAGCGCCAGCGTCAGCAGCGTGGCCGGTGTGGCCGCCACGCCCGACACCAACAACAAGCTCGACGTCAACATCGCCCCGGCTGATGTGCCCACCGTGAATAACCAGGTCACCAGCGACCTCACGCCCACCATCACCGGTGCGGCCAAGAAGATCGACCCGAACAACCCCGGCACCCCCTTGATGCTGGCCAACGGCGACACCCTGAGCGTCACCGTCAAAGACAGCAACGGCGGCAACAAAGGCACCTTTGTCCTCACCGTGGGCGGCACCAGCTCGCCAGCGGGTCTGAGCTACAACAGCACCGACGGCACCTGGAGCCTGGACGGCAACACCGCCTTTGGCACACCCTTGATCGCAGGCGCCACCTACAGCGTCGACGTCACGGCCACCGCCTCGGGCGTCGCTCGCACCGACATCAGCACCGGTGAAGTCATCATCGCCGGGCCGCTGGCCATCTCGTCCATCCCCGAGTCGGCCGCCAACTCTGCCAACGTGATCAACCAAAGCGAATCGCTCAACGGCTCGCCCGTGGTGGTCAACATCGCAGGCAGCGCCCCGCAAGTGGGCCAGGTGCTCAAGCTCAACTGGGGCACCGAAGTCATCAGCTACACCCTGACTGCCGCCGACGTGAGCGCGGGCACCGCCAGCATCACCGTGCCTGCCGCCTCCTTGGCCAACAAGGAAGTCAGCAATTTGAATGTCACGGCGCAACTGTTCCAGGCCGACGGCACCACCGCCGTGGGCAGCGTCTCGGCAGCGGCCACGGCCAACGTCGACACCATCGCGCCCACCTTTGTGAGCGCCACCACCAGCCAAGATGGCTACAGCCTGATCCTCACCTACGACCAGGCGCTGGACGTGGCCAAGGCCCCGCTGGCCGCAGGCTTCAAGGTGCTGGTCGATGGCGTGGCCAACACCGTGACCGCCGTCACCGTCAACGCCGACAAGACCGTCACCCTCACCCTGACCCACCAAATCATCGGCCCCCGCACTGGAGACACTGGCGCCAACCTCACCGGCCAGACCGTCAAGCTCAGCTACACCGACGCCACCAGCGCCGATGACGTGGCCGCCATCCAGGACGCGGCAGGCAACGACGCCGCCAGCCTGACCGACGTGGCCGTGACCAACGTCGCCCGCCCCATGACACCCCCGGTGTTTGCTGTGGGCGCCAAGGCCTGGACACCCACGCTGGCCAGCGCCGCCAGCGGCGATGTGGGCGCGGTGCCCGAAGCCGTCTATGCGGTCGAGCCCAACGACGGCTCGGTCACCACCGTGCTGGACAACACCCTGGCCACCTGGGAAGTCATCCGCGCAGGCACCCCGGTGCGTGTGCAGCTGCCTTACAACTTCACCGGCACCAGCGGCACCAGCGACGAACTCGTGGCCCAGTCTGGCGACCAGCTGCTGCTCAACTGGGGCAGCGTCAAGACCCCCACCTACACCCTGACAGCCGCTGACATCAGCAACGGCTATGTGGACTTTGTGGTCGGCTTTGACACCATCCGCAGCCAAGAGCCCGGCCTGATCACCGTGTCGGCTCAGCTGCAGCGCGGCAACTACAGCTCTGCCGTGAGCCCGCTGGTCACCATCGACTACCGCTTTGAAATCGACAACTGGTTCGAAACCGGTGCAGGCACCGGCAACGCCCCGGTCAACCCCACCTACGGCGTGGCCATCACTGGCACAGCCGGCCGCATGGGCACCATCGTGGCCATTGGCGACGTCAACGGCGACGGCTACGAAGACATGTACATCGGCGCAGCCTATGACGACACCGGCGGCAAAGACCAGGGCCGTGGCTGGGTGGTTTTCGGGGCGTCCAACCCCGGCGCCATCAACCTGCAAGCGGTGGAAAACGGCGTGGGCGGCTTTGTCGTCAACAACCCCTTGGGCACCAGCGGCAGCGGCATCGCGGGCGGTGACTCGCCTTATGGTCTGGGCGTGGCCGCAGCAGCGGGCGACGTCAACGGCGACGGCCTGGCCGACTTCGTGGTGGGCGACCCACTCGAACACTTCAAGGGCAAGGACAATGCAGGCCGAGCCTATGTGATCTTCGGCAAGACCAACACCGCAGCCGTCAACCTCAACGACATGAACATCTCGGGTGCGCAAAGCAGCACCGTGGGCTTCTCGATCAACGCCCAATATAGCTCGGACATTGCCGGTGTGGCCGTGGGCGGTGGTGGCGACATCAACGGCGATGGCCTGGACGACCTGATCGTCAGCGCCGCTTATGCCGACACCAAAGGCGCCACCAACAACGGCAAAACCTATGTCGTCTTTGGCAAAACAAGTGGCACCGCCTTTGAGTTGAGCAGCATCGCCCCGAAAAACAATGACAGCGCCGGGCGCATCGACGCCTTCATGGGCACCGGCGGCTACGCCATTGTGGGCAGCACCAAATCCGGCAACAACTACCAGGGCTGGTCGGTGGCCAGCGCAGGCGACGTCAACGGTGACGGCCTGGACGACGTGATCATCGGCGCGCCAAGGGCAGACGCCACGTCCAACGGGCTGCTCGAAAACGGCGCTGCCTATGTGGTGTACGGCAAGACCGACACCTCGGCTCTGCGCATCGACAAGATCACGTCGGGTACCAGCACGCAGGGCTTTGCAATCCTGGGCGTTAGCGCCGCTTCGGGCAACTACGTGGGTGTCAGCGTGGCCAGCGCAGGCGATATCAACGGTGACGGCTACGACGACCTGATCGTCGGCTCCTTCAGCGCCGACTCGAACGGCAACGACAACATCGGCAAGTCATACCTTGTTTTTGGCAAGAGTGGTGGCGGCAATGTGCAGACCAGCAATCTGGGCCCACTCAAGGGCGACCTGACAGCCACCATGCAAGGCCAGGGTGGCTTTGCCTTGTTGGGCGCATCGACAAATGACAACGCCGGCATGGCCGTCTGGGGTGCAGGCGACCTGAACGGCGACGGCCTGGCCGACATGATGGTGGCTGCACCCTATGACGACCGCTTGAACCCCATCGGCACCGACTCAGGCGCGGTCTATGTGGTCTATGGCAAAACCGACACCACCCAGATCAACCTGTGCGACATCCACAAGAGCGGCTTCATCATTCGGGGTGAATGCGCAGGCGACTTCCTGGGCTACAACGGCACTTACGTCAAGTACTGGGAAATCGCCAACACCTTGTCCTATGGCGATATCAACGGCGACGGTTTTGACGACCTGCTGATGGGCTCCACCATTGCCGACAACGTCAACGGCAAAGACATGGGCAAGATGTACGTCATCTACGGCGGCATGTGCGAAGCCACCGTGGGCGTGTTCAAGGCGGCTGAAGGCGACGCCATCGGCACCGCAGGCAACGACACCCTGACAGGCACCACCGGCAACAACCAGCTGGTGGGCGGCAACGGCAACGACACCCTGATCGGTGGCGGCGGTGCCGACGTCATGTACGGCGGCCGTGGCAACGACACCTTTGTACTCAACGCCGACAACTTGGCCAAACTCGGTGCCTCGGGCACCAGCCAGGCCATCACCCGCATCAACGGCGGCACGGGTCTGGACACCCTCAAGCTCGACGGCACGGGCCTGACCCTGGACCTGAGCACGGTGGAAGGCGTGGCACTCGACAGCGTCGAGCGCATCGACATCCGGGGCGGCAACAGCCTGACCATCAACGAGACCGACGTGGTCCAGCTGGGCAACGCCAACGTCTACAACACCACCTCGGGCTGGACCAACTACAACGGCACCGTCAAAGGCGCCATCCCGCTGGCTGCCGGTTGGGACAACATCAACAACAACCGCCAGATCCTCATCGACGCGGCAGAGACCGACAACGTGCGCCTCGATGGCCGCTGGTTCTTTGCAGGCACCGTTGAAAACAGCGGCACCACCTACCGCGTCATCCAGAACATGGTGCTCAAGCAGCAAGTGTTGGTCAACGCCGCAGGCCGCGTCTTCCTGGCACCACCGGTCAACATGGACTACGGCGTGCTGCAAGGCGACCAGGCCATCAGCTCTGCCGAACGCGCAGGCCTGCCCACCTCGACCATCGACATCCAGATCGACCTGGCCATGACCGGCGCTGTGCTCAACAACGCCGTCAAGTTCTACTTTGGCACCCAGGTCTATGGACCGTTTGAGCTGGCAGCTTCTGGCACCTTCACCGGCAATGGCTACACCATTCAAGACCTGGTGATCGACGCCAAAGGCAACGTCGAAAGCGGCAAGCTGGTCGTGGCGGTGCCCAAATCGGTGGTCAGCGCGCAAATGGCCAACCTCAATGCGCTGGATCAGTTGCCATTGCGCACCGAACTGTTGGCCAGCAAGCAGCCGTCTGCGACCTTGCTGGCCAAGTCGGCCGACAACATGATCGGCATCGACATGACGCCGAGCACTCCCACCATCAGCAACATTGCTTGGGATGTGGCGGGCAAACCTGGCAACACCAGCGTCATCGACGGTATTGCCGAGGCCAAATACGCCATCAACGAAACCACCGGAGCCGTCAAGACCACGGTGGACAACACGCTCTACACCAGTGAAGTCATCCGCAGCGGCACCGTGGTGCGCGTGCAGTTGCCACAAGAAGCCAAGGGCGCCGAGCTCGAGGCCAAAGAAGGCAACCTGGTGCTCGTTACCTGGGGCGTCACGGCGGTCGACGAGTATGAAATCACGGCCACCGACATCACCAATGGCTATGTCGACGTGGTCGTGCCCTTTGACGTGATTCGCCAGCAAAACACGGGCGATGTGCCGGTGTTTGCGCAAATCCAGCGTGGCCGCGCCATCTCGGCCCCGTCCAGCGAACTGACGGTCAACTACCAGTTTGAGGTCGACGGCTGGTTCAACCTCAACGGTGTCACCACCGCCAACGCCCCAGAAACCGCCGTCTACGGCTTTGTCATCGAAGGTGCCGACACCAAGGTGGGCGCGGTCAGTGTGGTGGGCGACATCAACGGCGACGGCTACGAAGACGTGTTCATGAGCGGCACCCAGGCGGGCACCAACCAGGGCAAAGGCTGGGTCGTGTTTGGTCGCACCGACGGCGCGACCATCAGCCTGTCTGAACTCGATGCGGGCGGTGCCAAAGGCTTTGCAGTGAGCCACAAAGGCTTCAGCAACGACCCCTATGCACTGGGCAACACATCGCGCGCCGGTGACGTCAACGGTGACGGTCTGGCCGACTTCATTGTGTCGGCACCCTATGCCAATCCCAACGGCAATGCCGATGCCGGTTCGGCATTTGTGATTTTTGGCCGCAAAACCACAACCAACATCGAGTTGTCGACCTTCTCCATGGTGGCCGCCTCGTCACCAGCCACAGTGCAAGGTTTTGTCATCAATGGACGCAACAAGTACGACTACTTGGGCCTTTCGGTCACCGGCGGCGGAGACGTCAACGGCGACGGCCTGGATGACCTGATCGTGTCTGCGCCTTATGCTGACCCCTATTCGGGCTACAGCGACGCGGGCACCGAATACGTGATCTTCGGCAAGACCAGTGGCAACGCGGTCAACGTCTCGTCCGTGGCACCCAGCTTCGGCTCCAAGCGCACCGACTTTGTGGGCACGGGCGGCTTTGCCATCATGGCTGAAAAAGTGGCGGGCCAGACCCTGAAGGGCTGGCAAATTGCCAGCGCCGGTGACATCAACAACGACGGTCTGGAAGACTTCATCATTGGCAACGGCCGCAACGACACCACTGGCAGCAACAACGGCATGGCCTATGTGGTGTTCGGCAAGTCCGACACCAAAGCGCTGTACCTGTCCAGCATCACCAGCGGCACCAGCACCGCAGGCTTTGCCATCTACGGTGACCAATACCTGACCGGTTACAGCGTGGCCGCCGCAGGCGACGTCAACGGCGACGGCTATGGCGACCTGATCCTGGGCAGCATGTACAACGACTCCAACGGCCTGACCAACAACGGCCGAGCCACTGTGGTCTTTGGCAAGGCAGACGGTGCCCGGGTGTTCCTGAGCAACATTGCACCCAAGGCCAACGACTTGAACTCGGGCGCCAAGATGGGTGTTGGCGGCTTCACCATCCAAGGTGAAAAAACCCAAGATTGGGCAGGCTGGACAGTGTCGGGTGCAGGCGACATCAACGGCGACGGCTTGGCCGATGTGCTGGTGGCGGCCCCACTGTCAGACCGCAACGGCAGCAATTCCGGCAGTGTGTTTGTGGTGTATGGCCGCACTGGCACCTACACCGTCAACCTGAGCGAGCTGGCCAACAAGCAAGGCGGTTTCCGCATCAATGGCGCGTGCGCTAGCGACTGGCTGGCTTCGGGGCAGGCCCTGATGAACAGCACCGCTGACGATTGGTCTTACCTGAGCAAGTCACTCAAGCAAACGCCGCTGTCTTTTGGCGACATCAACGGCGATGGCTTTGACGACATCGTGGTCAACGCAGGCGCCACCGACAATGCCTCGGGTTCAGACAAGGGCCGCAGTTATGTGGTCTTTGGCGGCATGAGCGAAGCCACCAACGCGGTGTTTGACCCCAACAACAGCGACGCCATCGGCACCGCCGATGCAGACCTGCTGACCGGCGACGGCAGCAGCAACCAGCTGGTGGGCGGTGACGGCAACGACACCCTGGTGGGCGCAGGCGGTGCCGACGTGCTGTATGGCGGCCGTGGCAACGACGTCTTCGTGCTCGACCGCGACAACGTGGCCCAGATCGGCAAAACTGGTGGCGCCCAAGAGGTGCTGCGCATGAATGGCGGCACCGGCACAGACACCTTGCGCCTGGACAACTCGGACGACCCGACCCAGGCCATCACCCTGGACCTGCGCACCATGCGCGACACCGTCATCGACAGCGTCGAGCGCATCGACCTGGCCGGCGGTGGCAACCGGGTCATCATCAATGAAAAAGACGTGAACCAAATGGGTTCTTCGAACGTCTTCAACACCACCACCGGCTGGACCGGCACCACCACCGGTGCGCCCGCAGGCTGGGGCGCGGTCAACACCGGCCGCCAGATGCTGATTGAAGGCGGCACCACCACGCTGGACGACGGCACCGTGCTGACCGACCACGCCCGTGTGGACGGCGACTGGGCCCTGAGCGGTACCGTGCAAAAGACCGAAGCCGTGACCACGATGGATGCCAACGGCGACCCCGTCGTCAGCAACGTGACCACCATCTACAAGGTGCTGCAAAACGTCTACAACAAACAGCAGGTGCTGGTGGACAACGAGGTGTCTTTGAACATGGCACCCACCATCGACCTGGCTTATGGCGAAATGGAAGGCGGTATTGAATTCGCTGAAAAACTCACCGATGGCGGCACCACCGTCAAGCTCAGCTTGCTGGGCACCGGTGCGGTGGCGGGCAATGCGGTGGACTTCCGCTGGGGCAGCGCGCAAATTGACCTGAACACCACCAGCGCCACCAGCACCCGCCAGGTGCTCACAGCCGCCGACATCGCAGCTGGTTTCATCACCGTGTTTGTGTCCGAGGCCACCATCACCGCTGAGTCGGCTGCGGCCAAACTCGATTCGCTGGGCCGCATCAACCTGCACACCACGCTGTATGCCTCAGACACCGGCTCGGTGCTGGCCGATTCATCGGAATACCCGATCCTGGCAGACTTCCGTCCGACCCAGCCGACCATCAACACCTTGACCTGGGCCGACACCGCCCTGGGCCGCAGCTCCGACCTGAGCGGCATCCCCGAGGCCAAGTTCGCCATGAACGAGACCACCGGCGTCATCACCACCACGGTGGACAACGCCATCTTCACCAGCGAGGTCATCAACGGCGGCACCAGGGTGCGCGTGCAGCTGCCCACCGCCGGTGTGCCTGGCGCCAAGATGCCCACGCTGCTGGGCGACAAGGTGCATGTGTACTTTGGCGACGGTGAAGCGGTGGCCACGGTCACCCAGGCCGACCTCACGGCCAAATTCATCGACGTGACGGTGCCCTTTGAGATCATCCGCCTGCAGCCGCCAGGCCCGGTGGTGGTCAGCGCCCAGATCGAGCAAAACGGCAGCTTCTCGATTGCCGCACCCGAGGTGGAAGTGACCTACAAGTTCCAGCTCGACGGCTGGTTCACGCAAAACGGCGTGACCACGGCCAACGCCCTGCCCACCGCGCAATATGGCGTGTCCTTTGCAGGTGCTGGCACCGCGGGTGCCATCATCACGGGTGTGGGTGACATCAACGGCGACGGTTACGAGGACGTGGTCGTCGGCTACCCCGACGCTTCGAACAATGCGGGGGAGGGTTATCTGGTCTATGGTTCCAGCAATCCGCAATCGATCACCCTGTCCAGCGTGGGCACCAGCGTGCCGGGTTTCAAGATCACCTCCGTCGGATCGGGTGAAACCGACAGCGGCACGGTTTACCAGCGCAACGACTACTTCGCTCACGTGGCCCCAGGGGGTGACATCAACGGCGACGGCCTGGGCGACTTCATCGTCTCGAGCATGGGTGCCGACTACCTGAAAGACAACCCCAATGATGTGGGCCGCACCTATGTGGTGTTTGGCCGCACGGGCAATGCGGCGTTCAACCTGTCCACCATTGCCAACGTGGACCGGGCTGATGCCCTCAACAACACCGACGGTTTTGCGATTTTTGGCGCGGTCGTGCAGGACTATGCGGGCATGAGCATTTCGAGCGGTGCCGACGTCAACGGCGACGGCCTGGACGACATCTTGATCAGCGTGCCCATGAGCGATCTGATGGCCACCGACGCGGGTTTGAGTTATGTGGTCTACGGCAAGACCGACGGCAAAGCCGTGTACATGTCGGCCATGACGCCGCCCAACATTTCGCTGGCCACCCCCAGCTTTGTGGGCACCGGCGGTTTTGTGCTCATGAACGGCACCGAGGCCACCTCCCGTTTTGGCTACAGCAGCCAATTTGTGGGCGACGTCAACGGCGACGGCCTCGATGACATGCTGATCAGCGCTTACCTGGAAAACACCTCGGGCACCGACTTTGGCACCTCGTATGTGGTGTTTGGCAAAACCGGCAGCCAGGCGGTGCAGGTCTCCAGCTTGCGCGTGGGCACCAGCACCGAAGGTTTTGTCATCTATGGCGACCAGGTCAAGACCGGCTACAGCGTGGCCGCCGCAGGCGACGTCAACGGTGACGGCCTGGCCGACCTGATCATTGGCTCGTACCAAAACGACGCCAACGGCCGGACCGACAACGGCATTGCCCGCGTGGTGTTTGGCAAGGCCGATGGCGCAGCCATCTACCTGAGCGACATCACCCCGCTCAGTACCGATGTGGACAGCAACGCCTTTGAGGCCACGGGCGGCTTTGCCATCCAGGGCGCTTCTGCCTCGGACAGCGCAGGTTATGCGGTGTACTCGGCAGGCGACATCAACGGCGACGGTTTGTCTGATCTGTTGGTGGCCGCACCGGGCAGCGACATTGCAGGCAGTGCCTCGGGCAGCTTGTATGTGGTCTACGGCAAGACCGACACCACGGTCATCAACCTGTCTGAAGCCGCCTACGACGGCCGCGCCTTTGTGATCAACGGCAACTGTGCCAGCTTTGGCATGGGCAACAGCGGCGCTGCCGAATCCTATATCGACAAAGATGTGGTGCTGGGCCATGGCGACTTCAACGGCGACGGCTTCAGCGACATCATGGTCGGCGCACCCGACTCGGGCGTGGGCCGTGTCTACATCATCTATGGCGGTCTGAGTGAAGCCACCATGAACTCGTTTGACCTGGAAAACGGCGACGCCATCGGCACCGCAGCCAACGACACGCTGACCGGCACCGCGGGCGCCAACAACATGGTCGGCGGTCTGGGCAACGACACCTTGGTGGGCAATGGCGGCGCTGACGTCTTGTATGGCGGCCAGGGCAATGACGTGTTCATGCTCAATGGCGACAACCTGGCCAACCTGCTGGTGCCCACCGGTGGCCTGGCAGCGGGCAGCACGCTGGCGCGTGTGGACGGCGGCACCGGCGTCGACACTGTGCGCTTTGACGGCACGGCCATCACCATGGACTTCACCCGGGCGTTGCAAGGCGTGATCGCGGGCGTGGAACGCATCGACCTGAACAACAAGTCCAACACGGTGACCATCGACGAGTTCGACACCCGCCAGCTGGGCAATGCCAACGTGTTCAACACCAACACCGGCTTCACCGGCTGGACGGCAGCCACCAACGCGGCGGCCACCAGCACGGCAGGCTGGGGCGCGGTCAACACCGGCCGACAGGTCTTGATTGAAGGCGGCAGCACCGACGCCGCCCGTGTGGACGGCAACTGGTACCTGGCCGGCACCGTGCAAAACAGCGGCAACACCTTCCGCGTGCTGCGCAATGTGCTGAGCACCGAGCAGGTGCTGGTGGACAGCGATGTGAGCTTGCGCTTTGCCCCCACCCTGAACCTGGCTGCAGGCGAGATGGCACGCGGCATCTCGACCAGTGAAAAGACCTCGGACGGCGGCGTCAAGGTGCGCCTGGAGCTGACCGGCACCGGTGCGGTGGCAGGCAACGCCGTGGCCTACAGCATGGGTGGCAAAGACTTTGCCCCCGTGGTGCTCACGGCCGCTGACCTGACCGCAGGCTATGTGGAAGTCTTCATGACCACGGCCGAGATGGATGCGATCTCGGCCACCGTGGGTGCCAAGGACTACCAGGGCTATGTGGGTTCACACACCACCTTGCTGGAAAGTGGTGCGGCAGGGGCGGCGGTGCTGGCCCAGTCGGCCGACTACCCGATCTTCATGGACTTCAACCCCGGAGCGGCCACCATCAACGCCACGGCTTACAGCCAGACCGGCGCGGGTGCCGCCAGCGACCTGAGCGGTATTCCCGAAGCCAAGTTCTGGACCAGCCAGACCACCGGCTTGGTCAGCACCACGGTGGACAACGCGCTGTTCACCCATGAGGTCATCAACGGCGGCACCAATGTCACGGTGAACCTTCCCAACTTGAACACCTTGCGCGCTGAACTGGTACCCAAGGTGGGCGACAAGGTGCATGTGTTCTGGGGCACGGCCGATGTGGTCAAGGTGCTGACACAGGCCGACCTGGATGCAGGCAAAGTGCTGGTCAATGTGAGCGCAGACGTGATCAGCAGCCAGCCGACCGGCAACGTGAACGTGAGCACCCAGATCGAGTGGAGCGACGGCAGCTTGTCGGCCATGTCCACCCCCGTGGCGGTGAACTCGCAGTTCGAGATTGAAGGCTTCTTCATGACCGGCGGCAGCACGCCCAACACCACGTCCACCGGAAAGTACGGCATCGCCATCAACGGCTTTGAGACCAACACCGGCTCGGTGGCAGGCATTGGCGACATCAACGGCGACGGCTACGAAGACATGATGATTGGCGCCTCTTATGCCGACCAGGGCGCCATCACCAACGCAGGCCAAGGCTATGTGGTGTTTGGCCGCAGCGCGCTGACCAGTGTGAGCCTGAGCCAAATTGCCAGCGGTACCAGCACCAACGGCTTTGGCATCAACTCGGTGTTGACCAACACCTATGCGGGCAGCGTGGTGGCCAAGGCCGGCGACGTCAACGGTGACGGCCTGGGCGACATGATCATCAACGCCCAAAACACAACGATTGGCACCCAAACCGGTGCGGGCCGCAGCTTTGTGATCTTTGGCAAAACCTCAGGCACCAACATCGAGTTGTCGAGCATGAACGTGGTGGCCAGCGCCAACCCGGCCAACGCCGTGGGCTTTGTCATCAACGGGCATTGCACTGCGGACCACAGCTCGCATTCGGTCTCGGGGGGCGGCGACGTCAACGGCGACGGTCTCGACGATCTGATCGTGAGCACGGCCTATGCCAACTCGCCCACGGCCGACATGGGCGGTGTGACCTATGTGGTGTACGGCAAGTCCAGCGCCAACGCGGTGGACCTGAGCCAGATCGCCCCAGCGGTGTCGGTGCAAGCGACCAGCAACTTTGTGGGCACCGGCGGCTTTGCCATCGTCAACCTCAACGCCACCACGCAACTCACCTTGGGCTGGCAATCGGACTTTGCAGGCGACGTCAACGGTGACGGCCTGGCCGATATCCTGGTCACCGCTCCGGGGAACGACGTGAACGGCGGCACCGACAACGGCGCGGCGTATGTGATTTACGGCAAGAGCAGCAACAACACCATCGTCAAGGTCAGCGCCTTGCAAACAGGCGCCAGCACCGAAGGCTTCAGCATCTACGGCGCCAGCGGTTTCGGATTTTTTGGTTACTCGGCTGCAGGCGCAGGCGACGTCAACGGTGACGGCCTGGACGATCTGGTCATTGGCAGCTACAACAACAACGCCAACGGCTTGACCAGCGCGGGCCAGGCCTTTGTGGTGTTTGGCAAGAGCGGTGGCGTCACGGTGCAGGCTTCCAGCATCATGCCAACCGACGTTTCTGTGGCCCAGGCGGCCACCACCGTGGGTGTGGGCGGCTTTGGTATCGCGGGCATGGAAGCCAGCGGCCAGCTGGGCATGACGGTCTACGGCGCTGGCGACGTGAACGGCGACGGCTTGTCCGACATCCTGGTGGCGGCTTCTGCGGCCGACAGCGCAGTCGGTACAGGTGCGGGTTCGGTCTATGTGATTTATGGCCGCACCGACACCACCATCGTGCAGGTGTCTGACTTGAGCACCAAGCAGCAAGGCTTTGTCATCAACGGCGGCTGCGCGAGCGAGGCCCTGGGTAATTCGGGTGTCGCTGGCATCACCACAGTCACGAGCGGCGTCAACGCGCACTTTGAGCCGCTGGGCTTTGGCGACTTCAACGGCGACGGCTTCTCCGACATCATGTTGGGCTCGGTCTTGTCGGACATCGGCGGCACCGACGTGGGCCGTGTGTATGTGGTCTTTGGCGGCATGTCCGAGGTCACCAGCAGCGTCTTTGGCGTGGACGACAAGATCGGCACCACCGGCGCCGACACCTTGACCGGCACCACGGGCAACAACCAGCTGGTGGGCGCAGACGGCAACGACACCCTGACCGGTGGCGGCGGCGCCGACGTGCTGTACGGCGGCCGAGGCAACGACACCTTCGTGCTCAACGCCGACAACGTGGCCAAGCTGGACGACGCAGGCACTGCGCAAAACATTGCCCGCATCGACGGCGGCACCGGCATCGACACGGTCAAGCTCGACGGCAGCGCCATCGTGATGGACCTGAGCACCGCCAAGGGCGAAGCTTTGCGCAACATCGAGAAGATTGACTTGACGGGCACGGGCAACAACACCCTCAAGCTCAGCCTGACCGACATGCTGGAACACGCCAACAGCTCCAACGTCTTCAACGCGTCCAACACCACCAGCGGCCTGTCCGCCCAGGTGGCCAGGAACCAGTTGATGGTGGACGGCGATGCCGGCGACAAGCTGGTCCTGAGCGACCTGACCAACTGGACGGCTTCTGCCACCAAAGTCGTCGCAGGCAGTGACAGCTACACCGCCTACAACCACAACACCTCCGCCGCCCAGCTCCTGGTCGACGACCTGGTCGTGGTCTCGCAGGTGTAAACCGCAACCCGTGGGTCGGCCCCTCGTGGGTCGGCCCATGGTGGGTCGTTCTTCCGTCGGTCGGCCCCTCGTCGGTCGGCACTCGAAGAGTCCGACATGGTCCCCAAACCCCACGTCGGCGTCTACGACCACCGACCTACGAAAAGGCGTCATCCCCCTCGTAGGTCGGCACTCGAAGAGTCCGACACCCGCCCGCAACCCAACAGCGCCCTTCGTGGCGCTGTTGTCATTGGCCCCCCGATCGGTCCACCCATCGGCCCCGGCGAACAAACCCATACGCAACACCCCGTGTCACCCAACCCCGCTCAAACCCCCGCCCGCCGCCGCACCGTGGTGCGCTGCGACTCGGGCGACTGCCACCACCAACCCCCCAAATACGCCGTATCCGCATCATCCTGCGCCGAAGATTTGGACCATGCCTTGCCAAAATCACGCCAACAAATCCGCGCCACCCGCCACCGCACCAACGCAAACCGCTGCACCGCCCCAGCCACACGCCCAAGCTGCGCCCACACCCGCTGAACCAGGCCCGCCAAATTAAATGAAACCAAAGGATTGAAGTTCATCTTTTGTATTCAAAAAAGGTTTTTCAAAGATGAACGAATGTTACCTTATTGATTCAATAAAAAACCTGAAACCAACAATTCTTAACACTTTAATATGTATTGATTTGTAATGGCCTCAGAAACCCACAACTCTGATCAAACCAGCAACCCGTAGGTCGGCACTCGAAGAGTCCGACATCTGCCAGAACAAGCGAATGCCCTTGTCCAGCCGACACGGGTAAACCCGCAAACGTCGCGTTCACCCACCGCCACGGAAAAATCACCACCACCTCGTAGGTCGGCACTCAAAGAGTCCGACATCTGCCCGAACAAGCACATGCCCATGTCCAGGCGACACGGGTAAACCCGCAAACGTCGCGTTCTCCCACCACCAAGGAAAAATCACCACCACCTCGTAGGTCGGCACTCGAAGAGTCCGACATCTGCCCGAACAAGCACATGCCCATGTCCAGGCGACACGGGTAAATCACCCAAACGTCGGGGTCTCCGACCACCGACCTACGCGTGGCCTCGTCGGGCGGCACGGTTGAATCACCAAAACGTCGGCCTCTCCCACCAACAACGAATGACCACCACCTCGTAGGTCGGCACTCGAAGAGTCCGACATCTGCCCGAACAAGCGAATGCCCTTGTCCAGCCGACACGGGTAAACCCGCAAACGTCGCGTTCACCCACCACCAAGGAAAAATCACCACCACCTCGTAGGTCGGCACTCGAAGAGTCCGACATCTGCCCGCACAACCACAATCTCATGTCCAGGCGGCAAGGACAAATCACCCAAACGTCGGGGTCTCCGACCACCGACCTACGCATGGAACCTGCGCCCGCTCAATCGCTATCGCGCTGAACCAACCCACGTCGCGTTCTCCCACCACCAACGAATCACCACCACCTCGTAGGTCGGCACTCGAAGAGTCCGACATCTGCCCGAACAAGCTTTAACGTATGCACAATGAATTGAATTTATTCAACATTGTCAATACACTAAGACCTATGCGCGTGACCCACGATCCCAAAAAGCTGGCGGCCAACGTTGCCAAGCACGGCGTGTGGTTCGATCTGGCCAAGGACTTTGAGTGGGAGACGGCCTTGATCGTTGTGGATGATCGACTGCGCTACGGTGAGACGCGTTTTTCAGCCATGGGCTTGATCGATGCACGTCTTTATGTGCTGATATTCACTTTGCGTGAGACGTCGGTGCGCATCATCAGCTTGCGCAAGGCAAACATCAAGGAGGTTAAACGCTATGCAAATACGAACTAAATCCGGCCGCAGCATCCAATTACCGACTGCAGAGGAAGACGCACAAATCAACGCGGGCATGGCCGCAGACGCAGACAACCCCGAGTGGACTCCGGAAGATTTCGCCCGCGCCTTGCCAGCCGCCAAATTTTTCTCTCCCGAGGTGTACGCCGCCTTGTGCGCGCAACGCATGCGAGGCCCGAAAAACAAACCCCTCAAAGTTCCGACCACGATCCGCTTGGATGCCGATGTGCTGGCCGCCCTCAAAGCCACTGGCCGTGGCTGGCAAACCAGGGTGAATGACACGTTGCGTGACTGGGTGAACCAGCACCCAAGCACGCACGGTTGATGACCACATTGCCTTGGAAAAACAATATCGGTCCTCGTAGGTCGGCACTCGTAGGTAGGCACTCGTAGGTCGGCACTCGAAGAGTCCGACATCTGCCCGCACAAGCTCATGCCCCTGTCCAGGTGACAAGGACAAATCAACCAAACGTCGGGGTCTTCGACCACCGACCTACGCATGGCCTCGTCGGGCGGCACGGTTGAATCACAAAAACGTCGGGCTCTCCCACCACCAACGAATGACCACCACCTCGTAGGTCGGCACTCGAAGAGTCCGACATCTGCCCGCACAAGCACATGCCCATGTCCAGGCGTCAAGGACAAATCACCCAAACGTCGGGGTCTCCGACCACCGACCTACGCATTGCCTCGTCGGGCGGCACGGTTGAATCACAAAAACGTCGGGGTCTCCCACCACCAACAAATCACCGCCACCTCGTAGGTCGGCACTCGAAGAGTCCGACATCTGCCCGCACAAGCTCATGCCCCTGTCCAGGTGACAAGGACAAATCAACCAAACGTCGGGGTCTTCGACCACCGACCTACGCATGGCCTCGTCGGGCGGCACGGTTGAATCACAAAAACGTCGGGCTCTCCCACCACCAACGAATGACCACCACCTCGTAGGTCGGCACTCGAAGAGTCCGACATCTGCCCGCACAAGCACATGCCCATGTCCAGGCGCCAAGGACAAATCAACCAAACGTCGGGGTCTCCGACCACCGACCTACGCATGGCACCTGCGGCGGCTCAATCGCTATCGCGCTGAACCAACCCATGACGGGGTCTGCGACCACCGACCTACAAAACGGCATAGCCCTGTTTGGGGGGTGGCTCATTCGCCGGGTGAAGATGTGGGCATGCGGGGCATGGCGCTGATGCCCCATTTGAGGTCGTAAATGTCTTCGGCCACGAATCGTTCAAATGAGCTGTGTGGCCAATCTCCGGCCAGCGCGACCAGGCCGTGTTTGACAGGGTTGTAGTGGATGTAGTTGCAATGCGCCGCATAGTCTCTGTCGTTGCGGATGGTGTGTTCCCAAAATCGGTCTTGCCAGACTTTGGCCCGGGGGTGTTGAACGCGGATGCAACGCGTGACGCCTTGTTTGATCAGCATCCAGCGTGTGCCGTAATCGGTGTCGCCCTCGGGCAGTCGCCAGATGCAGTGCAGGTGATCGGGCATCACTGCAATGGCCAGGGTTTCAAACGGATGCTTATGGCGCACCTGCCGCATCGTCTCACCCAGCGCCTGGACCCAAGGCGTATGGGCAAACCACGGGGCACGCCCGTGTGTGACCAAGGTGAAGAAAAATGTCCCCCCCTCCACAAATGACCGCCGATATCGCATGAGACCTCCCTGATTTTTGTGTCAGAAATTCTCAAAGCTCGCATCAAGGCGGTCAAGCCCCATGTCGGGGTTGTTGGCCACTGACCTACAAGAGCACATGACCTCGTAGGTCGGCACTCGAAGAGTCCGACATCTGCCGCACAAGCGCATGCCCTCTTCAGGTGGCACGGGTCAATCAACCAAACGTCGGGGTCTCCGACCACCGACCTACGCATGGCACTTGCGCCCACTCAATCGCTATCGAGCTGACCAACCCATGACGGGGTCTACCACCACCACGGAAAAATGACCGCCGCCTCGTAGGTCGGTACTCGAAGAGTCCGACGTTTGCCAGCACAAGCGCATGCCCATGTCTGGGCGGCACGGGTAAATCACCCAAACGTCGGGGTCTCCGACCACCGACCTACAAATGCCTCGTCGCGTCCTCCAACCACCATGGAAAAATGGCCACCACCTCGTAGGTCGGCACTCGAAGAGTCCCACGTTTGCCAGCACAAGCGCATGCCCATGTCCAGGCGGCAAGGACAAATCACCCAAACGTCGGGGTCTCCGACCACCGACCTACGCATGGCACTTGCGCCCACTCAATCGCTATCGCGCTGACCAACCCATGACGGGGTCTCCCACCAACACGGAAAAATGACCACCACCTCGTAGGTCGGCACTCGAAGAGTCCGACGTTTACCAGCATAAGCACAAGCCCATGTCCAGGCGCCAAGGACAACTCCACCAAACGTCGGGGTCTCCGACCACCGACCTACGAAGGGCCGCATTGCACGATCAACCGGCAGCGCCTGACACGGGCCGGGGCATGGCGCGCATCTGGCGGTTGCCCTGCTCAGGCCGCTTCTTTGTAAAAGAACCCGCCATGCACACCACGCGGAGCTAGGGGGGCGACGGCCTTGCCGATGGCGCCGATGTGCTCAGGTGTGGTGCCGCAGCAGCCGCCCACGATGTTGACCAGGCCTTCGGCGGCGAACTCGTGCAGCAGGCGGCTGGTGACTTCGGGCGTTTCGTCAAAGCCGGTGTCGCTCATGGGGTTGGGCAGGCCGGCGTTGGGGTAACAGCTGATGAAGGTGTCGCCCGCGACCTTGTTCAATTCTTGGATGTAGGGCCGCATGAGCGTCGCCCCCAAGGCGCAGTTCAGGCCAATGGCCAGCGGTTGGGCGTGGCGCACGCTGTGCCAGAAGGCGGTAACGGTCTGGCCACTCAAGATGCGACCAGAAGCATCGGTCACCGTGCCGCTGATGATGAGGGGCAGGCGCTGGCCGCTGGCTTCAAAGAATTCTTCGATGGCAAACAGCGCGGCCTTGGCGTTGAGCGTGTCAAAAATCGTCTCGACCAACAGCACGTCCGAGCCGCCCTCCACCAAGGCCTCCACCTGCTCGTAATAGGCGGCGCGCAATTCTTCAAAGGTCACGTTGCGGGCACCGGCGTCGTTCACATCAGGGCTGATGCTGGCGGTTTTGGGCGTGGGGCCTAAAGCGCCGACCACAAAGCGGGGCTTGTCGGGCGTGGAAAACTTGTCGCAGGCAGCGCGGGCCAGTTTGGCCGATTGCAAATTCATCTCGCGGGCGAGGTGCTGCATGTCGTAGTCAGCCTGGGCGATGGTTGTGGCACCAAAGGTGTTGGTCTCGATCAGGTCAGCGCCAGCGGCGAGATACCCTTCGTGGATGTCGCGGATCACGTCGGGGCGGGTCAGGCTCAGCAGCTCGTTGTTGCCCTTGACGTCTTTGGGAAAGTCCTTGAAACGCTCACCCCGGTAGTCAGCCTCGGTCAGTTTGAAGCGCTGGATCATGGTGCCCATGGCCCCGTCGAGGATGGCGATGCGGTTTTTCAGGATCTCGGGCAGCGCCTGGGCGCGGGTGTAGTTCAGGTGTTTCATCGCCACATTGTAAAAAAGTCCCTGCAGCTGCCCGCAGGGACTGGAGTTTCTGTTGATCCGGCCCTGTGCCGAATCCCATCATGTCGGACTCTTCGAGTGCCGACCTACGGGGTTGCGGTGATTTATCGGGCGAGTCGAAGACACCGACGAAGGTATTCGTAGGTCGGTGGTCGAAGACCCCGACGTTTGTGTGATTTGCCCGTACCGCCCTGTCATGGGCATGTGCTTGTTTGGGCAAATGTCGGACTCTGCGAGTGCCGACCTACAACTTGCCGGATCAATCAGCAGGCGCTCAAGCCGCGCCTGCCGCAAAGACTCACTTCAGATCGAAGCGGTCCAGTTCCATGACCTTGTGCCATGCGGTGACGAAATCACGCACGAACTTGGTCTGGTTGTCGTTTTGCGCATAGACCTCGGCCAAGGCGCGCAGCTGTGAGTTGGAGCCAAAGACCAGGTCCACGCGGGAGGCTGTCCACTTGACCGCGCCACTCTTGCGGTCGCGGCCTTCATAGCGGTTGTCGCCCACGGGTGCCCAAGCGGTGGACATGTCGACCAGGTTGACGAAAAAGTCAGGGGTCAGTTGGCCAGGGCGCTGCGTGAACACGCCTTGTGAGCTGCCGCCGTGGTTGGCGCCCAACACGCGAAGACCGGCCACCAGCACCGCCATTTCAGGGGCGCTCAGGCTGAGCAGCTGCGCTTTGTCCAGCAGCATGGCCTCGGGAGACACGCTGTAAGCCTGTTTGCGGTAGTTGCGAAAGCCATCGGCCTCTGCCTCGAGCACGGCAAACGACTCGGCATCGGTTTGCTCGGGCGT
Source organism: Limnohabitans planktonicus II-D5 (assembly GCF_001270065.2). Classification (GTDB taxonomy): domain Bacteria; phylum Pseudomonadota; class Gammaproteobacteria; order Burkholderiales; family Burkholderiaceae_C; genus Limnohabitans_A; species Limnohabitans_A planktonicus. The sequence goes on along the minus strand of NZ_LFYT02000016.1, from coordinate 69,618 downwards.
GGCATCGGTGCGGCCAGGGTGGAAAGGCACGTCCACGGCATGACCGGCCGCACGGGCTGCGGCTTCGACGCCTGCGTTGCCCGCCAGCACGATCAAATCGGCCATCGACACTTGCTTGCCGCCAGATTGCGCTGCGTTGAAGGCTTGCTGAATGCCTTCCAGCACGGCCAAGACCTTGCCCAGTTGCTCAGGCAGGTTGACTTCCCAGTTGCGCTGTGGAGCCAGGCGAATGCGCGCGCCGTTGGCACCGCCGCGCTTGTCCGAGCTGCGGAATGTGCTGGCCGAGGCCCAGGCGGTGGACACCAGCTCGCTGATAGTCAAGCCCGAGGCCAAGACCTGCGCTTTGAGGGTTGCGGCGTCTTGGGCGTCGATCAGGGGGTGCTGAACAGTGGGCACCGGGTCTTGCCAGATCAGGTCTTCAGCGGGCACTTCGGGGCCGAGGTACAAAGACTTGGGTCCCATGTCGCGGTGCGTCAGCTTGAACCATGCACGGGCGTAGGCATCGGCAAACTCGTCGGGGTGGGCCAGGAAGTGGCGCGAGATTTTTTCGTAAGCAGGGTCCATGCGCAGCGAGAGGTCGGCCGTGGTCATCATCGGGCGGTGTTTCTTGCCGGGGATGTGGGCATCGGCGACCAGGTCTTCTTCGGCCACGTCCTTGGCCAGCCACTGGTGCGCGCCCGAGGGGCTCTTGACCAGTTCCCACTCGTACTTGAACAACACTTTGAAGTAACCCATGTCCCAGGTGGTGGGGTTGGGTTTCCAGGCACCTTCGATGCCGCTGGTGGTGGTGTCAGCGCCTTTGCCGCTGCCGTGCTGGTTGATCCAGCCAAAACCCATGGCTTCCATGGGGGCGGCTTCGGGTTCGGGGCCGACCAGTTGGGGGTCACCTGCGCCGTGGGCCTTGCCAAAGGTGTGGCCGCCAGCGATCAAGGCCACGGTTTCGTAGTCGTCCATGGCCATGCGGGCGAAGGTATCGCGCACGTCGCGGCCACTGGCCACCGGATCGGGTTTGCCGTCCGGGCCTTCCGGGTTCACATAGATCAAGCCCATCTGCACCGCAGCCAAAGGGTTCGCCAGTTCGCGGTCACCGCTGTAGCGGCTGTCCGGCTTGTCGCTGGTGGCCAGCCATTCCTTTTCGGCACCCCAGGAGATGTCTTCCTCGGGGGCCCAGATGTCTTCGCGGCCTCCGCCAAAACCAAAGGTCTTGAAGCCCATGGTTTCCATGGCCACATTGCCCGCCAACACATACAAGTCAGCCCAAGAGATGGCGTTGCCATACTTTTGCTTGAGCGGCCACAGCAGGCGGCGTGCCTTGTCGAGGTTGCCGTTGTCAGGCCAGCTGTTGAGCGGCGCAAAGCGCTGATTGCCCGTGCCAGCCCCACCGCGACCATCGGCCGTGCGGTAGGAGCCCGCACTGTGCCAGGCCAAGCGGATGAACAAACCGCCGTAATGGCCCCAGTCGGCCGGCCACCAGTCCTGCGAATCGGTCATGAGCGCGACCATGTCTTGTTTGAGCGCGGCAAAGTCGAGGTTTTTGAAGGCCTCGGCGTAATTGAAATCCGGGTCCATGGGGTTGGAAACCGGCTGGTGCTGGTGCAAGATGCTCAGGTTTAACTGGTTGGGCCACCAATCGGCATTCGATTGAGCGCCATGTGTGGCGCGAGCGCCAGTCGATGCATGAAAAGGGCACTTGGAGGGAGATGGGGCAGTCATAGGGCTTTCCTGTATGTGAAAAAAGTCTGTTCAGAACGCTTGCGCCATCGCCGCCAACACTTCCAGCCAAAGGGGCTGATGCGCGACAGGGGATGCGGTGAAGGTCATGATGAACTCCGAAAAACGACAGGCGCTCAGTATAAAAATATTAATAAGCTTTTACGATCCAATTAATTTTATTACATCAATTTATAAAAACTATTGACAGGTGGTTTTTGTTAGTTACCGCACAAAGTGAATGCCCAGGCCTTGACAAGGTATTCGTAGGTCGGCGGTCGAAGACCCCGACGTTTGGCTTGATGGACCACTATTGCCTGCGGCCAGCGCTTGGTGCCAAGCATGCAACGTCGAACTCTTCGAGTACCGACCTACGGGGTCAGGCATTTGTATCGGCGGGCATTGACCGTTTCAAACGGACAGGGACCACGGCATTCGTAGGTCGGCGGTCGAAGACCCCGACGTTTGGCCTGATGGACCACTATCGCCTGCGGCCAGCGCTTGGTGCCAAGCATGCACCGTCGGACTCTTCGAGTACCGACCTACGGGGTCAGGCATTTGTATCGGCGGGCATTGACCGTTTCAAACGGACAGGGACCACGGTAATCGTAGGTTGGCGGTCGAAGACCCCGACGTTTGACTTGATGGACCACCGTCGCCTGTAGCCAGCGCTTGGAGCCAAGCATGCAACGTCGGACTCTTCGAGTACCGACCTACGGGGTCAGGCATTTGTATCGGCGGGCATTGACCGTTTCAAACGGACAGGGACCACGGTATGCGTAAGTCGGCGGTCGAAGACCCCGACGTTTGACTTGATGGAGCACCGTCGCCTGTAGCCAGCGCTTGGTGCTAAGCGTGCAACGTCGGACTCTTCGAGTACCGACCTACGGGGTCAGGCATTTGGGTGGGGGGTCTTGACCGTCTCAGCGGCTTGTCCACCGCCCAAACCCCGCAGCCCGCAATTGGCAAGCCGGGCACTGGCCGCAGCCATAACCCCAATCGTGGCGCTGGGTTCGTTCGCCCAGATAACAGGTGTGGCTGTGCTCCACGATCACATCCACCAGCGCCTGACCTCCACCATCGGCATCGGCCTTTTGGCCCAAGTCATGCGCCAGCTGCCAGGTCTGGGCCTTGTCGATCCACATGAGCGGGGTCTCGATCAGCAGCCTGCGGTCCATGCCCAACGACAAAGCCACCTGCATGGCCTTCATGGTGTCGTCGCGGCAGTCGGGGTAGCCCGAAAAATCAGTCTCGCACACGCCCGTGACGATGACCTGCAATCCCCGGCGATAAGCCAGCGCCGCTGCCAAGGTGAGGAACAAGAGGTTGCGCCCCGGCACAAAGGTGTTGGGCAGGCCCGAGGTTTCCATGACGATGGCCGTGTCGCGGGTCAGCGACGTTTCGCTGATCTGGCCCAGGATGCCAGCGTCCAGCAGGTGGTCTTCGCCCATCTTGGTGGCCCATTGCGGGAACCGCGACTTGATGGCCGCCAGCACGTTCAATCGAGCATCCAGCTCGACCTTGTGCCGCTGTCCATAGTCAAACGCCAGGGTTTCGACACGTTCGTAACGGTTCAAGGCATGGGCCAGACAGGTGGTGGAGTCCTGACCACCGGAAAACAGGACGAGGGCAGAGGTGTGCATGGCTAAGATGTTACAGATTCGGCCCTGTGAAGTTTTCAAGGGTCAAAGTTTTTTGTAGGTCGGTGGCTTCAGCCCCGACATTGCTGGCTTTGGCGCAGGTTGCATGTCGGGGCTGAAGCCACCGACCTGCGAGATGACAGTTCTCACCCATTTCAAACTTCAGCGTGCCGGATGAATAACTGGAAATAAACGCTGGACCGGGAAGTGTTAGCCGTGCAGCCCATGGTCTTGTGTGGGTGGGTGAGGGCGGGCAGAGGGTGACGATTTTGGCGTACCCCCGCCGTATGAGGAAGCCTGTGACCGCCCTCACCCACCCACACCACACCCGCAAAACCCACCCCATCAATAGCGGACAATCACCACTTCTAAAAAGCTGTCACACCCCGAACGTGTCCCCCCACCTGCCCATCCTGCGCGAAGTTTTTGGCTACGACGCTTTTCGCGGCCCGCAGCAAGCCATCATCGACCATGTGGCCGCTGGCGGCGATGCGCTGGTGCTCATGCCCACGGGCGGGGGCAAGTCGCTGTGCTACCAGGTGCCCGCCATTGCGCGCCAGCGGGCAGGCCACGGCATCACCGTTGTCGTCTCGCCCCTGATTGCGCTCATGCACGACCAGGTCGGTGCGCTGCACGAAGCAGGCGTGAGCGCCGCATTTCTGAACTCCACCCTGACCAGCGAAGAAGCCAGCGACATCGAGCGCCGCCTATTGCGTGGCGAAATCACCCTGCTTTATGCAGCGCCCGAGCGTGTGACCAACGGCCGCTTTTTGGCCCAGATGGATTCGCTGCTCGAGCGCGGACTGCTCAGCCTGTTTGCGATCGACGAAGCGCATTGCGTGAGCCAGTGGGGCCACGACTTCCGTCCCGAGTACCGGGGCCTGTCGGTGCTGCACGAGCGCTACCCCAGCGTGCCGCGTGTGGCGCTCACGGCCACGGCCGATGCGCTGACCCGCGCCGACATCGTGGAACGCTTGCAGCTGGAAAGCGCCGAGCTGTTCATCAGCAGCTTTGACCGGCCCAACATCCGCTACACCATCGTCGAAAAAAAAGACGCCAGCACCCAGCTGCTGCGTTTCATCGAACGCGAGCACCCGGAAGAAGCAGGCGTGGTCTATTGCCAGTCGCGCAAACGGGTCGAAGAGATCGCGGTCATGTTGTGCGAGTCGGGCATCCATGCGCTGCCCTACCACGCGGGCCTGGACGCCGCCGTGCGTCAGCGCCACCAGAACGAATTTTTGCGCGAAGAGGGTGTGGTGATGGTGGCCACCGTGGCCTTTGGCATGGGCATTGACAAGCCCGATGTGCGCTTTGTGGCGCACCTGGACATGCCCAAAAACATTGAAGGCTATTACCAGGAAACGGGCCGCGCCGGGCGCGACGGTCTCGCGTCTGACGCGTGGATGGCCTATGGCCTGCAAGACGTGGTGAACCAGCGCCGCATGATCGACGAGAGCCCGGCGGGCGAAGAGTTCAAACAGGTCATGCGCGGCAAGCTCGACGCGCTGCTGGCCCTGGCCGAGGCGACCGACTGCCGACGCGTGCGGCTTTTGGGCTACTTTGGCGAGCCCAGCACGCCTTGCGGCAACTGCGACAACTGCCTGCACCCGCCACAGGTGTGGGACGGCACCGACGCGGCCCGCAAACTGCTGTCCACCGTCTACCGCACGCAGCAAAGCAGCGGCCACAGCTTTGGCGCGGGCCACACCATGGACATCGTGCGCGGCAAGAAGACCGACAAGGTGGCGCAGCGCGGCCACGAAAGCATCAGCACCTTTGGTGTGGGGGCCGAGTACAGCGAGCAGCAACTGCGCGCCGTGATGCGCCAGCTGATCGCCATTGGCGCGCTGCATGTGCACACCGAAGAAGGCTTCAGCACCCTGCACCTGACCGAAGCCTCGCGCGCCGTGCTCAAAGGCGACGTGCCCGTGCAGTTGCGCGAAAGCACGAGCCAGCGCAGCGACAAACGCAGCCGCACCCGCAACGCCCCAGCACCCGCTGCAGCCAATCTGGGGCAAGACGCGATGGTCCGCTACATCAACCTCAAAGCCTGGCGGGCCGAGGTGGCCAAAGAACACAACCTGCCCGCGTATGTGATTTTTCATGACGCGACGCTGGCTGCAATTGCCGAGAGCGCCCCGCAAAGTTTGGGCGACCTGCAAGGCATCAGCGGGCTGGGCGTGAAGAAACTCGAAGCGTATGGCGCGCAGGTGCTGCGGGTTTGCAACGGGGGGGCTTGATCATTTGCGCACAGCCGGGCAAAAAGGGATTGAATTGCATAAAAAGAATCGAATAAAAGTAGAATTTGTTTTTTTACTCATATTGCGTACCCAGAATCCATTCGCACAGTTGGGTCGGCCAGCAGGTGGAATAGAAAAGGAGCACCTGGTTTCATGGGAAATTTATACCTGCATGATTTAACAACACCCAAGTCCCAAAGCCTTGCTGCACGTCATTTGCCGCAATTTCTTTCACAGGATGTATCGACTTGTCCCGGATGTATCCACCGGATTTTGCGATCTACATCACGTTAGCGCTTAGGAGCTTCAAATGGGCTTTCTCAATAAACTGTTCGGGTTCCGCTGGAGCCTTTACCTTGTCCAAAACGGCAACCATTTGGCGTATGCCATGCACGAGCATTCAGTCATGCGGATGCTCGGCTACGTTATGGGTTACTTTGCCGATGGTGGCAGGCCGGTCGAGCCTTGGAGTCTGTACCTGAACTTCAACCACAAGCATCAGACGATAAAGCTGGGGCCGGAGCATTTCACTCCTGACGGGGAAAACTTAACCTCTGCCCTTATTCAGCAAATCGAGTCCATAGACCCCGGCTGGAAAGTCAAAGGCACCGAGCCAGTATTTGAAGAAGCAGCAACAAAGAAGCGCATCAAGATCACTGAGTACGCACCGGGACACATCGACATCCAAGCGATGCTTGACAACATCGACAAACCCCGCGAACTCACGTTTTACTCAGTGATGGATGAAGTCTTTGGAAAGCGCTAACCCGGCAGTCCACACGGACGCTTCGCGATAAGGCCGCGCAGCGCCGGTGACTTCTACGTTAAGTCACATGGAATTCCGCGCGCCACTACCAACCGAAATTTCCTCCATCCATGCTCTCCTTTCTGAAAATGGGTGGGTGCATCGGGTGCCGGACGCAGCGTGGCTTCAGAAGCTTGTGAAGCGCTCCAAATGCGTGGTGGCGGTAAACGCAGGGGAAGTGGTCGGATTCTGCCGCGGGGTAACCGATGACCTGTCCAACGGGTACCTTTCCATGCTTGTCGTTTCCGAGGAGCATCGGCGTGGCGGAATTGGTTCTCGTCTTGTGCGCTCGCTCGTGGAAGGTGAGCCAAGTGTCACCTGGGTACTCAGAGCGGAGCGCCCAGGGGCGCGTCAGTTCTTCGAAAAGCTCTGCTTCTCTGTGTCGGTTACAGCCATGGAGCGAAAACGTGAAATGCGCAATGAAACTTAACTTTACGGCCCATCGGACCGCCTACGGCGGTCCGATGGGCTTTACGTTGAAACACTCCTCGATGAGAACGCGCCGGATCGATGGAACTTTGCTCGCTTCGTTGTTTGGCCTCGGGCTTCCGTTTGCTTTCCAGCTGAGGTTGCCTCTTGCAACGGGTTGTTTGATCACTTGCGCACAGCCGGCACCTCGATGGGCAAGCCCTCGCCGCGCCACATCAGGTACAGCGCCAATTGCCGCATCTCCAAAGCACCCCAAGGCGGAACTTCGGCGCGAATACCGGCATAACAACTGCGCAAGCGCCGCTCCAGCGATCCTGGCTTTTGCCATTCCAGACGGTACACCGGGTAGCCATTGGGCTGCCCTTGACTCAGCAGGTCGGTGTACAGGCGTTGCCCAAAATTTTGGTCATGACATTGGGCGCATGACAAATTCATTTGGCCTTGACGTTGTGAAAACAGGGTCGCCCCGGCTTGCCAGTGGCCGCGCGCCGCACCGCCAATGTCTACACTCAAAGGCATGCCTTTGGAGGCCTGCGTCACCAGCAAACTCAAGCCTAGCAGGGCATCTGATTCAGGGGGCATGGCCGCCGCTTGCTGGTGGCGCGTGGTGCATTGGTTGATGCGGTCTTCGAGGTTGAACAGTCGCCCACTGGCAGCGTCGATGGCGGGATAACGCGTGGCGACGCCTTTCATGCTGGTGGCCACTGCGCCGTGACAACTCACGCACGATTTGCCATTGGCGGCACTGGGCTGGGCCCAAGCCTGCGCCCCTTGGCTCAGCCAGAGTTGGGCGGGGTTGGCAAACTCATCGGCTTGCAAGGCTTGCACATCCTTGCCCGAATAATGCAGGCCCGATTTGATCTGCGACAAAGGCAAGCTGCGCGCGGGTGGCTCTGGCGTCTGCGCAACGGCGTACCCACTGCCCCCCCACAACGCAAGGAACATAAGGACCAACAAGCACACCTTGATCACGGTGCGCTCACACCCTGCTGCTAACATCGACGCGAACGCTCGAATGCGCATGCGCTCAGGGGCTGCTTTTGGGCAAGACCGGCAGAATTTGCCGCAAGCTGCCTTTGACACCCCGGTCATCGGTCCACTCCACATGCATTTCGGCCGTTTGTTCTGCTCGCACAAAAAATTCGAATAAAGGATTGGCCGAAATACCCGAAGAAGGCTCCACGCGAAACACCACTTGCTGGCCCCAAGTGCAAGTCAGTGACTGGATCACGTTGCGCGGCACCAACTTGCCCAACAGGTCTTGCAGATAACCCGTGTCCATGGGGTGTTGCACCAGCAGACGAACTTTGACCACATCCCCCGCCAAGACGCGTTCAGGCCATTGGATGCGTGTAAATGCCATGTTCATGAAGCGTCGACGCAAGCCGACTCGGTGACGATGATTTCCATCTGACCATAACGAAACTCACCATTGGACAAGCGTGCCAACGCGACCACTTGCTGGGTGCCCGCCAAGCGCAGGCGCGTGCTGACTTCGGCACGTCCGTTCCAAGGGCCCAAATGGAAAACCGCCATGCGCGTCACCGGATTGCGCTGAGACAACAGGTACACATGCGTCACATGGTCTTGGGGCGTCATGGGGCTTTGCACTTGCACCGTGACAGGCACCAAAGTGCCGTTGTCGGCCAACACGGGGGCCACCCATTTCACGTCTTGCTCCAACACACGAGCGCCTTGGGTCAGGGGCTCGATCATTTTCGCCACACTCAACAACTGGCCCGATGCCATGTCTTGGGCTTGGCTGGGCCACAGCTGAACAGCAGCCCCATAAAGTCCGGCCCGCAGCGCTTGCCGCAAGCCTTCACGACGGGTCAATGTGGGCCACTTCATGGCGTGGCCTTGCTGGGCAAGAACAAGTAACTCAAGATGTCTTCAAGTCCCTGCGCCGTCAAAATGGTTTGCCCCTTGTAGGGGGTCGCCACTTTGTACAAACCCTCGGTACTGAAATAGGCGGGCATGATGGTTTGCGGGTTGAAGCGCCGGGCATCGGCGATGCGCTCGCGGGCTTGATCTTTGGTGCTGCGCTCGGGCAAACCGACCAAAGACGGGCCGAGTGCGCCACCCGCAGGCAAACCCTGCACTTGGTGGCACAGCACACAGCCGCTGTCTTGTCTTTGCAAAAGCAAGGCTTTGCCCCGCTCCGGCGAGCCAGATTGAAGGACATCAGGCGTTTGCGCAGCGGCCCAGCCCCAGCCAGCGCTGAACACCAAGGCCCACACCCGCGCCAAGCCCAGCACCGTCATGCGCGTGCCAAAGTCAAACCATGGTTCTTCAAGGGCAAGCTGCGGATGCGTTTGCCCAAAGCGGCCGAAATGGCGTTGGCCACCGCCGGTGCCAAAGGCGCCTGAGCGGGCTCGCCCACCCCGCCCCAGAAGCCGCCCGTGGGCGCAATCACCACGTCCACCTTGGGCATTTCGTTCAAACGCATCATGCGGTAATCGTGGAAGTTGGATTGCTCCACACGCCCATCCTTGATGGTGTTTTCACCCCAGAAAATGGCGGTCAAACCGTGCACCACGCTGCCCTGGAACTGGGCCACGATGTTGTCGGGGTTGACGGCATAACCGGGGTCAATGCCGATCACGATGCGGTGGATCTTGACCTCGTTTTTGGCGTTGATGGAGACATCGCACACGCACGCCGTCCAGCTGCCATAACCGTCGGTGGCGGCCACGCCCCGGAACACACCCGGCGCAGGTTTTTTGTCCCACCCGGCCGCTTTGGTCACGGCCAGCAAGATCGCACGGTCGCGGTTGGCTTTTTCATTGTTGGGCAGCATGGCCAAGCGGTACGCCACCGGGTCTTGCGCTGCAGCCTGGGCCATCTCGTCGATGAAGCACTCACGCCCAAACGGGTTTTGCGAATGCCCCACAGTGCGCCAAAAACCCACGGGCACATTGGTGTTGCGCTGGGCATAGTCCACCAAGGTGTTCGGGATGTCGTAGGGGTGGTCGTTGAAACAAGCCACCGCCTGACCGTCCACCCCTTTGGGCAAGGGCAGCTTCAGCAAGGTGGCCAAGATGGATGGGGCACTGACGCGGATGTGCAGTGCCTCGGCTTTGCCCGTGGCACTCAAGCCCGCCTTGAAACGCATCAGGCTGGCTGGGCGGTACAAGCCGTGCTGGATTTCCTCTTCACGAGACCACAGCATTTTGATGGGCTTGCCGGGCATGGCCTTGGCAATCGTGACGGCTTGGCGCGTGAAATCTTGCGGGCTTTTGCGCCCGAGACCTCCACCCAATTGCATGGGGTGCACTTTCACATTGGCCTGAGGCACGCCCGCAGTCGCCGCCGCCACGGCCAAGGTGGATTCCGGGTTTTGCGTTGAGCACCACACATCGAGTTGGTCACCCTGCAGCCAAGCGGTGCACACCATGGGCTCCATGGTGGCGTGCGCCAAATAGGGCGTGAAGTATTCAGCCTCAATGACCTTGGCAGACTTGCTCAGCGCATCAGCCGTGTTGCCATCGTTGCGTGCCACCGCCAGTTCTGGCTGATCCATACCGGCTTTGAAGTGGGCCATGATCGCGGCGCTGCTCAAGGTGCCGTGCTCGCCCACATCCCAGTCCACCGCCACATCGCGCAGCGCTTCTTTGGCGCGCCACCAGTTGTCGGCTACCACGGCCACAAAGGTGCCCAAATTCAACACCTTGACGATGCCCCTGCGATTTTCCACCTTGGAGGCGTCCATGCTTTTGACGGTGCCGTTGAACACCGGGCAAGCGGCAATGGCCGCGTGCAGCATGCCAGGCACTTGCGCGTCGATGCCGTACTTCACGCGACCGGTCACGATGTCGGGAATGTCCACACGGGGGATGGACTTGCCGATCAATGTCCAGTCTTTGGGGTCTTTGAGCTTGACGTCTTTGGGGGCTTCCAGCTTGGCAGCCGCTGCGGCCAGTTTGCCGTAGCTGAGTGTTCGCTTGCTGGGCACATGGGTGACTTTGCTCAGCGCTGCCTTGCACTCGCTGGCTGGCACGCCCCACTGCTGAGCGGCAGCGGCAATCAGCATCTCGCGACCGGTGGCACCGGCTTTGCGCAGGTATTCCTGTGAATTGCGGATGGTGCGGCTGCCCACCGAAGCCATGTCGCCATAGGCACGTTTGGTGCGCAGGTTTTCATGCGCTGTGGCGTACTCGACGCGCACTTTTTTCCAATCGGCCTCCAACTCCTCGGCGATCATCATGGGCGCAGAAGTCATGCTGCCTTGGCCCATTTCAGCGCGGGCGTAGCGGATGACAATGGTGTCGTTGGGCTCGATTTCGACCCACACATTCAGTTGGGGCGTGTTGGCAGCCTGCGCGCTTTGCGGCACAAAGAACCCCACCGACAAGCCTGCGGCGGCGGTGCTGGAAATCTTCAAGAAGTGGCGACGGTCCATGCCGGAGGTCAGGTCTGGGGTGCTCATGCGCGGGTCCCTTTCTTGGCAGCGGCGTGGATGGCGGTGCGGATGCGGGCATAGGTGCCACAACGGCAAATGTTGGTCATGGCCGCATCGATGTCTTCATCGGTGGGTTTGGGCTTTTTCTTGAGCAAGGCCACGGCCGCGAGCATCTGCCCGCCCTGACAGTAACCGCACTGCGGCACTTGGTGGTCAATCCAGGCTTGCTGAATCGCGTGCAAGCGGCCCTTGTCGGCCAAGCCTTCGATGGTGATGACCTTTTGCCCCGCAGCGCCCGAAACCGGGTAAACACAAGAGCGCACCGGCTCGCCATTGAGCAGCACCGTGCACGATCCGCACTGGGCCACGCCACAGCCAAATTTAGGCCCTTTGATGTCGAGCTCGTCGCGCAAAGCCCACAACAAGGGCATTTCGGGTTCGACATCCAGCGCGTGGGATTTGCCGTTGACGTTCAGTTTCATGACGGGGGACTCCTTGTGTGCTCAGCAACAGCTTTGCACTGTGGCGAGAAGCCCCCTTTTGTGCAACCGGGAAACAACCCAAAGCTTGCGAAACAGCCCTGACCAAGTCACATCCGAGACTTTTGCTTCGCGCGCATCTGAAAGCCAGTGGCGCCGCTTCAAACCTCTCCGTCTTGGTACCCGGCTTCGCGCTGGTGCCGAATGCGGGCCACCTGGATTTGATCTTGCACATCGCAGCATATGCAGATAGCCGCCAAACTACGCCTGCTCCGCAAGCCGCTGTTGCTCAATCCACTGAACGCCAGCGCGGAGCTTTTTGGCCAGCGGTGACTTCGGATCAATCACCCGCCAAAACGGTGCCACGTCGGTCGTGGCCTTGCCACCGCAAATCTCGTCCCAAGCAGCCTCAGCCACTGTCCTCAAAAAGATCGCAGTGGAGACTGGGCAAGTGGCGTCCGCACCATGAAGCGAAGCAAGCTCACGCCGTACCTGCTGGATTTCTTTCCTTGTTCCGTACGGCACATGTCTTTTCAAATAGTCCTCAAGCTCCATCGGGCATGAGATGAGCAGTCGCGATCCGGCCGGTACACCCGCAAAATCCTTGTCCAGCGTCACGGTGTGCGGGGGCTTCGCACGCTTCTTGTCGGCCCACGTCTTGACAGCTCTTGGCACTTCGTTCTCCTGATGTTTGTTGCATGAAGCAATTTTCCAGCACAGCGCGCGCAGTGCAAATAATCCCCGTACAAACCCTAATCTCTGGCTTGAGTCGAGGCTTGGTGCAGCTGCAAGGCATCAGCGGGCTGGGCGTCAAAAAGCTCAAAGCCTATGGCCCGCAGGTGCTGCGGGTGTGCAACGGCGTGTGACGAGCTTCAGGCGAAGGGGGTCCATCAGCCAAAACGTCGGGGTCTTCGACCGCCGACCTACGAATACCGTGGCCCCTGTCGGTCCGAAATGGTCAATGCCCGCCATAACAAATGCCTGTCCCCGTAGGTCGGCACTCGAAGAGTCCGACGCTGCCCGTTTGGCACCAAGCGCTGGCAGCAGGCGAATGAGGCCCATCAAGCGAATCGTCGGGGTCTTCGACCACCGACCTACGAGTACCGTGGCCCCTGTAGGTCCGAAACGGTCAATGCCCGCCATAACAAATGCCTGTCCCCGTAGGTCGGTACTCGAAGAGTCCGACGTTGCCCGCATTACAGAAAGCGCTGGCAGCAAGCGAAGGGGTTCCATCAGCCAAACGTCGGGGTCTTCGACCGCCGACCTACAGGGGCCATCCGCATGAGACGACGTCCACAGCAGCCCCTGCATTCAACGCCCGCCCAAAACAAAACCCGCAAAGCGTGAGCTGTTGCGGGTTGTGTGGGGCTCAATGGGGCTGCCCAGAGGGGCGGGCACCGCAGAGTGCAAAAGCTTCAGGCCATGAAGACGGCGATGAAGGCCAGCAGGAAAATCAGCAATGCGCCAGCAGCCGGAATGACCACGGGGATGTGCTTGACCACGTTTTCAACGGGATCGTCAGAAGCAGGGGCGTCGTTGTGAGCAGACATGAGGAACCTCAAAACAAGAATGCGCGTATTGTAGCCAAGCCCGTCCGGCGCTCGCCCTACATCAAGGCGTAGGTCGTGCTGGCCCGAAAAACGCTCTTGCCGTCGTCGGCCCCGGCCAGGTCAATCTCGCCAAAGGCCATGGCCTTGCCTGCGCGCAGCACCCGGGCGGTGATGAGGGCATCTTGCCCAGACAGCGGCTTCATGAAGGTGCTTGACAGTTGCACCGTGCTGCAGGGGCGAAACGCGCCAAACTGCGCGATCAGGGCCAAGACCATGGCCGTGTCGGCCGCAGCCATCATGGCCTGGCCGCACAGCATGCCGCCCACCCGCGACAATTGGTCGCTTTGTGGCAGCCGAAGCGTCACGCTGTCGGCATCGAAGCGCTCCACTTTCAGATTCAGGGCTTGAACCCAGGGGGCAAACAGCTCGGTCAGGGATTGTTGGAGGGTGTCAGTGGTGATGGTGCTCATGGGGCGTGAGTTTAAACAGGGGGCATCCCCTTGCGCGCGGGCAGCGGTCGATGGGGCATGGGCGGGTCTCTATACTGGCCATTTTCATGGGGATGTGTCGCAGCGCCTGAGGCCTGCGAGCACGCACGAACCGCAACGGGGTACCGCATGACTTCTTCCATCCTTGTTGTGGGCGCCGGCATGGTCGGCACCTGCACGGCTTTGCATTTGCAGCAGCGCGGCTTTGAGGTGCTGCTGCTGGACCGGCGGGCACCGGGCCAGGAGACCTCATTTGGCAACGCGGGCCTGATCCAGCGCGAGGCGGTGGAGCCCTATGCCTTTCCGCGTGAGCCGGGTTTTTTGCTGAACGCCGCCTTGGGGCGGGGTGCCGAAGTGAATTGGCATGCCCGGGGTTTGTGGCAAATGGGCGGCTCTCTGCTGCGCTACTTTCGCCAGTCTTCGCCTGCCGCGCATGCACGCGCCACCGAGGCCTACAGCCGCCTCATTGCCCACGCCACGGATGAACACGAGCTGCTGTTGAACGCGGCGGTTGCCCAGGACCTCGTTAAGCGCGACGGTTTCAGGTTGGTGTTTCACACGCACCAGGCGCTCGATGAAGCCGTGCAGCGGGCGGCCTTGCTGCAAGCGCGTTTTGGCGTGCGCCACCAAGCCGAGAGCAGCGCCCAGCTGGCGCAAGCCGAGCCCGCCTTGCGCTTGCCTTTGGCAGGGGCGGTGCACTGGCTCGATCCCTGGGCCGTGCAAGACCCGGGTGCTTTGGTGCAGCGCTATGCCGATCTCTTTGTCGCCCGAGGCGGTCGTTTGTTGAAGGGCGAGGCGACGGGCTTTCAGGCGCAGGGCGCAGGCTGGTCGGTGCAGACCCCTGAGGGCCGCGTGCAGGCCGAACAAGCCGTGCTGGCGCTGGGGCCTTGGGCCGATGGCGTGATCCGCACGCTGGGTTATCGCTTTCCACTGTTCGTCAAACGCGGTTATCACCAGCATTACCGGGCACCTGTTGCGCTGCGCCAGCCGCTGCTCGATGCCGAGCGTGGCTATGTGCTGGCCCCCATGCAGCGCGGCCTGCGCCTGACCACGGGCGCAGAGTTTGCCCCGCTGGATGCCCCGCCCACGCCTGTGCAACTGGCCAAAGCCGAAGCCCTGGCACGCCAACTGCTGGACTTGGGCGAGCCCCTGCCCGAGCCGCCTTGGATGGGCGCACGCCCTTGCACCGCCGACATGCTGCCCGTCATGGGTCCAGCGCCGCGCCACAAAGGGCTGTGGTTCAACTTCGGCCACGCCCACCAAGGCTTCACGCTGGGGCCCGTGGCCGGGCGCCTGCTGGCAGAAATGGTCCACGGCCAGCACCCCTGGATCGACCCGGCCCCCTATTTGCCAGCGCGCTTTGGTTGATGTGGCGCGGGTCTCCTGAAAAGGGGGCCGACATGGGCCTGTGCCGGAGCCACCCATGTCGGAGCTAAAGCTACCGACCTACGGGGGACACGGTATGCGTAGGTCGGCGGTCGAAGACCCCGACGTTTTGTTTGATTGACCATCATCGCCTGCATCCGGCGCTTTGAGCCATGCGTGCAGCGTCGGACTCTTCGAGTACCGACCTACGAGTGCCAAGGTATGCGTAGGTCGGTGGCTTTAGCCCCGACATGGGCCTGTGCCGGAGCCACCCATGTCGGAGCTAAATCTACCGACCTACGAAGGCAGGTATGCGTAGGTCGGTGGCTTCAGCCCCGACAGTTGCCCACGCCGAAGCCCTTCATATGGGAGGTGTGGGATGCCCAATGCGCTGCCTGTGTGTTGCTGCAGCCACTGCGCCACTTGCACGATCAGCGCAGATGGCTGCATGTCACCCCGCGTGGACAGTTGGGGCAGGGCGTCGTGTTGGCCAACGATGTTGGGCCGTGCAGTTTCGTCCTTGAACAGCTCGCGCATTTGCTGCGCCACGATGGGGGCGTTTTCTTCAATCACCAAGACCTCGCGCAAATCTTGTGCAAAGGCGTGCATGCGTGGGCTGTCGATGGGGTAGGTCAGGCCCAGTTTGAGCACGCGCACGCCCGCTGCCGAGAGCGCCTCTTCGCTCAGGCCCAGGCGGCGAAACACCCCCATCAGGTCGTGGTGCGCCTTGCCTGCCGTGACGATGCCGATGTGGGCCATCGGGCTGTCGATCACCCTGCAGTCAATGCTGTTGACCTTTGCAAACGCGGCCACGGCAGCCAGTTTGTCTTGCTGACGCGGTGCGCTGCGCAGTGCAGGCAGATCGGGCCAGCGCTTGTGCTGCTCAGGGGCGACATGCCCGGTCTGGGTCTGTACGACTGGCGGGCTTTTCCAAGCGTTCACTTGGATGTGGATCGCGGCCAGATCTACCGTGGCGCTGCTGTCCACCACTTCCGACAAGGTCGTCATGCCCACCCAGGCACCGGTGTAACGCGACAGCGCAAAACCATACAGGCCAAAACTCATCAGCTCCGACACATCGGCGGGCGAGAGCACAGGCATGTGCGAGGACTGGAACACCTGGTCGCTGTGCGCGGGTTTGGCGGATGACTCGCTGGCGCGCTTTTCGCCCGCCACCACCAACACGCCGCCGTGGGGGGAGACGCCGAAGGCGTTGCCGTGTTTGAGCGCTTCGCTGGCCCGTTCGTCCCCAGGCCCCTTGCCGCACCACAGGGCAAACACGCCATCAACCGTGCGCGTGGTGTTGGGCGCCGACCGCTGCGTGTCCATCAATTGCGTGGCCCCCAAGGATTCATTGATGGCGGGCACAAATTCGATGCCCGCGTTTTTGAATTGCACGCCTTGCTGCCAAATGACTTGCTCCAGCATGCCCAGTGGCGAGCCGCGGTAGCCGCTGATCAAGCCCCGGGTGTTCAAGTGCCGGCGCTCGTCGTGCTGACGCTGGGTCAGCATCAAGCGCACCAAGGCCTGTGTGCCGGATAAGAAGACCTGGCCTTGTTGCGTCCAGATGTGGTCGTTCAGCCGTTCATCGTGCAGCCCAGGGGCAACAGGGGCATCGTCAGGGGTGTGGTCAGGGCAGGTGTGCGGCATGAGGTTTTCCCAAATAGAGTGGGATAAGAATAGGCCTATACCCCAGGAATAAACCTCTTGATTGACTCTTTGTTACCTTGTTTTTGAGAATAAAGCACCATAAATATTTAGAATCGAAGAATGAAAGACATTTACAGCCAAAAAATCCTCGAAGCCCTGCAAGAAGACGCCCGCATGACCGTGCAGCAAATTTCAGAACGCGTGGGCTTGTCCACCACGCCTTGCTGGAAACGCATCAAGGAGATGGAGGCGCAAGGCATCATCACCGGCTACACGGTGCGGGTGGACCGCAAAAAAGTGGGTCTGGGTCTGATGGTGCTGGCCGAGATCAATGTGACCCAACACACCGAAAAAGCCGTGGCCGAATTCATTGCCGCTGTGCAAGCCACACCGCAAATCGTGAATTGCTACTCCACCACCGGAACAGCCGACTATGTGCTGACCGTCATGGTGCAAGACATTGATGTGTATGAACATTTCCTGATGCAGACCCTGTTCAAATTGCCCGCCGTCTCGCATGTGCGCTCGAGCATCGTGCTGCGCGACATCAAGCAAGAGGCGGGTTTGCCGCTGTGATGGGGCTTTACACTTTGGCGATTTGACGCTGACCCCCCATGCTTTCCACCCCAGACAAAACCCGCATCGTTGACACCCGCATTGCCTCAGTGCGCCCCCTCATGACGCCCGCGCTGCTTGAAGAGCGGCTGCCCGCATCGTCCGCGCAACTGGCGCTGGTCGAGCGTTCGCGCCAGGACATCTCGAACGTGTTGCAGGGCCAAGATGACCGACTGGTCGTGGTGGTCGGCCCGTGCTCGATCCATGACCACGACCAGGCCATTGCTTACGCCAGGCTGCTCAAGGCAGAGGCCGACCAGCACGCCCAAGACCTGCAGATCGTGATGCGCGTGTATTTTGAAAAACCCCGCACCACCGTGGGCTGGAAGGGCTACATCAACGACCCGCACTTGGACGGCAGCTTTGCCATGAACGAAGGCCTGGAGATGGCGCGCAAGTTGTTGCTGGACATCCTGGACCTGGGCCTGCCCGTGGGCACCGAGTTTCTGGACTTGCTCAGCCCGCAATACATCAGCGACCTGGTCACCTGGGGCGCGATTGGCGCACGCACCACCGAAAGCCAAAGCCACCGCCAGCTGGCCAGCGGCCTGTCGTGCCCGGTGGGTTTCAAAAATGGCACCGATGGCGGTGTCAAAGTGGCAGCCGATGCGGTCGTGGCGGCCAAGGCACCCCACGCTTTCATGGGCATGACCAAGATGGGCCAAGCGGCGATTTTTGAGACACGCGGCAACCGGGACGTGCACATCATCTTGCGCGGCGGCAAGACCCCCAACTACTCGGCCGCCGATGTCGATGCCGCCTGCAAAGCGCTACAAGCCTCAGGCATTGCGCCGCAGGTGATGGTGGACGTGTCGCACGCCAACAGCAGCAAGCAGCACGCCAAGCAAATTGAGGTGTCGCACGATGTGGCCGCGCAAATTGCTGCGGGCGACCCACGCATCATGGGCCTGATGATTGAAAGCCATCTGAACGAGGGCCGACAAGACCTGAAAGAAGGCCAGCCCCTGGCACACGGCGTGTCCATCACCGACGCCTGCATCAGCTTTGCGCAGACCACGCCGGTGCTGCAGGCCCTGGCGCAGGCGGTGCAAATGCGGCGGGGAAAATGCGGCGTGGGCAGCCATGAAGTCCTGCAAAACATGTAACAACAGCTTGACCGTGATCGGTGGACAGGATTAAAGTGAAAGCGCTGACGTCGGGAAACTGACTGAAGCATTTTTGGGGAGCATTCATGCGCCCCGCCCATCAGAACGACAATTCTTCTTTTGGGCATTTTTGGGGGTGATCCTCTCGTGACACGCCCATCAGCCCGACCGGTTCGCCGGTCGGGCTTGTCATTTGTGGGCCTGGTTTTTTTCAGCCGTGGGCAAATGTCGCACTTGTAAGTCGGTGGTCGAAGACCCCGACGTGGGGCTTGTTCGAGCCGATGAGGTCACGGCTCGTGCTGCGCCAGATACATGTTCCCGCCCAGCTCGTTGGGGTTGAACATGGGCGAGGTGCGGGTGTTTTCCAGGTCGATGCCCATGCGCAGCGCCTGAGACAGGCCGCTCAGGTCTTCGGCCAGCGTTTTGAGCACATCGTCCAGGGACAGCAGGCCCAACAAGCGGCCATTGGGTTCGGTCACAAACACACGCCGCACGCCGTGCTTGTGCATGGCCGCAATCGCCTCATGAACCGTCGCGCTGCCGGGCACGCCAATGAGCTGTGCATGGCTGTATGCCCCAACAGGCAGCTCGCCCGGTAAGCGCCCTTGCGCCAGCAAGTTGACCACCAGATCGCGGTCGGTCACCACCCCCACGACGCGGGCCGGGTCTTCCGGGTCGGTCAGGGCCAAGGCCCCCACATGGTTGACGCGCATGAGTTCGGCGGCTTTTTGCACCGAGGCTTCAGAGCTGACAGAGAGGATGTCACGTTGACACAGGCTCGACAGGTTCATGGCACCATCCTCACCAAACGGTCTTTCAAGCTGCCTTCGACCCACAGGTCTTTGCCTTTGCCCAGCAAAGACTGGAAATCGTGGTCCAGCAACATTTTCTGGTGCATGGCCAGGGACTGATCCACACTGTCAAAGTCCATGAACCAATGGACTTTGGCGTGACCGAAAGCCTCAATGCCAAAGCGCATTTTGGTGCTGTAGGTTTTGTTCACGTAGGCACACACCTCGGTGGCAAAACGAATGGCTGCACTGATGGATGCATCGTTTTTGACGTGGACGCTGCGGGTATACAGGTGCATGACGTGCTCCTTTCTGATGGAAAGTTCCCATACTGGTCAGACCGTCTGGGCCTGTCGGTTCGTTCAGACACTTTGGTGGATGGCCAGTTGCTCAACAATGCACAGCTGTTGTCACTGATCGGAGCTTCATGATTCAGGATTCCTTTTGCGTCAGCCTGGACCGGGATGCGGTCTGCCATGCCCTGGAGCAGGAGATGGGCCACCCGGAGGTGTTTGCGCTGGTGCGTGAGCGTTGCGACTACCTGTTTTCAGCGTCCCCGGTGTTTGTGGCCAGCGCCCACTTGCAGCGCATGCAGGCGCTGATCGAAGCGGTGGAGGCGGCCGTTGCCCATCCGATCTATCAACAAACCGTGCTGGCGCGGGCGCCTCACATTGCCAGCTGGTCGGATGGCGGTGCCAAAGGGGTGTTTCTGGGCTATGACTTTCATGTGTCCGACGCGGGCATGGGCCTGATCGAAATCAACACCAACGCCGGTGGGGCCATGCTCAATGCGGTGCTGGCGCGGTCTCAGCGGGCCTGCTGCGACAAGATGGCCCCGTTCATACCCACAGCGCAAGCTGTGCATGCGCTCGAAACGCGATTTGTCCAGATGTTCCAGCAGGAATGGGCGCTGGCCAGGATGCCCCGGCCCCTGCGCACGGTGGCCATTGTGGACGAGCAGCCGCAAGCGCAATACCTGTACCCGGAGTTCCTGCTTTTCAAATACCTGTTTGAGCAGCATGGCTTGCGCACCGTGATTGCCGATCCGGCTGAACTGCGCTACGACCAGGGGGTGTTGCGTGCAGGCGATGTGACCATTGATCTGGTGTACAACCGGCTCACGGACTTTTATCTCGAAAGCCCCGACTGTGCAGCCTTGCGTCAGGCCTACCAACGACAGGCCATTGTGCTGACGCCTCACCCCCGGGCGCATGCCTTGTATGCCGACAAACGCAATTTGGGGCTGCTGTCGAATGCGGCATTTTTGCAAAGGCTGGCGCTGCCACCCCAGCACCAGCAGGCCTTGCTGGAGATGATTCCCAAATCCGAGACGGTGGACGTCTCCAATGCTGAGCGCCTGTGGGCCCAGCGCAAGCAGCTGTTTTTCAAGCCCTTTGCAGGTTATGGCGGGCGTGCGGCCTATCGGGGCGACAAGCTCACACACCGGGTTTGGCAAGACATTGCCGCAGGGGGTTACATCGCGCAGCACAGGGTGACGCCCGGGCAGATGCGCATCCCGGGTGATCCGGGCAGCGAACGGGTGATGAAATTCGACGTGCGCCAGTATGTGTATGACGCCAAGGTGTTGTGGTCGGCCGCCCGGGTCTATCAGGGCCAGACCACCAATTTCAGAACACCGGGCGGTGGCTTTGCGCCGGTGTACGAATGGCCCGCAGGCGCCACCGTCCCAGAAGGACCCTAAAGCGTCAGAGCGCGCTGTTCATTCCATCTTGCATCGAGGCTCCGGCACAGGCCCATGTCGGCGCTGTTGCCACCGACCTACAAAAGCCTTCGTAGGTCGGTACTCGAAGAGTCCGACGTTGCACGCCTAGCTCAAAGCGCTGGCTACAGGCAAAGGTGGTCCATCAGGCCAAACGTCGGGGTCTTCGACCGCCGACCTACGCATACCGTGTCCCCCGTAGGTCGGTAGCTCCAGCTCCGACATGGGTGGCTCCGGCACAGGCCCATGTCGGCGCTGTTGCCGCCGACCTACAAAAGCCTTCGTAGGTCGGTACTCGAAGAGTCCGACGCTTGACCGCTCCGGCTCAGGTCCATGTAGGCGCTTTTGCCGCTGACCTACGACGGGTATGAAGATGGAAGCCTTTACGAGGCTGGATCAATGGAGGGCTGGCTTGTCGACTTGAATCACCCCGCGGCGGATTTGGTCGCGCTCCAGACTTTCAAACAAAGCCTTGAAGTTGCCCTCGCCAAAACCCTCGTCAGCTTTGCGCTGGATGAACTCGAAGAACACCGGGCCGAGCAGGGTCTGGCTGAAAATTTGCAGCAGCAAACGCTTGTCGCCATTGGCCGTCGATCCGTCCATCAAGATGCCACGCGCCTGCAATTCGGGCACCGGCTCGCCGTGGCCAGGCAGTCGTTCTTGCAGCATCTCGTAATAGATGTCGTTGGGCGCGGTCATGAGCTGAACCCCTGCCATCTGCAAGGCATCGACACTCTTCAAGAGGTCGTCGGTCAAGAGCGCAATGTGCTGGATGCCTTCGCCGTTGAACTGCATCAGGAATTCTTCGATCTGCCCGCCGGTCTTGCCAGACTCTTCGTTGAGCGGGATGCGGATCAGGCCATCGGGCGCGGTCATGGCGCGGCTGGTCAGGCCCGTGTGGGCACCCTGGATGTCGAAGTAACGGATCTCGCGGAAGTTGAAAATCTTCTCGTAAAAGCCACCCCAAAACGCCATGCGGCCTTTGTAGACGTTGTGCGTGAGGTGGTCGATGATCTTGAAGCCGTGACCCGGCGGGTGGCGGTCCACGCCTTCGATGAACTCAAAGTCGATGTCGTAAATGCTCTTGCCGTCTTCAAAACGGTCAATCAAATACAGCGGTGCACCACCAATGCCCTTGATGGCGGGCAGGCGCAACTCCATCGGACCGGTGGGCACTTCCACCGGTTGCGCACCCATCTCGAGTGCGCGTTCATACGCCTTGTGCGAATCCTTCACCCGAAACGCCAGCGCACAGGCGCAAGGCCCATGCTCGGCTGCAAAGTAGCCGGCCAGGCTTTTGGGTTCGCGGTTGACGATGAAGTTGATGTCGCCCTGGCGGTAAAGCACCACGTTTTTGGAGCGGTGCTTGGCCACCAGCGAAAAGCCCATCATCTCGAACAGGGGCTCCAACATGCCCGCCACGGGCGAGGCGAACTCCACAAATTCGAAACCACACAAACCCATGGGGTTGTCAAACAGATCGGTCATGAAAATCTCCAGCAAGGATCGGGACCGCACTGCTGATTGAGCGCGGCCCGAATTGAAATCGGTCAAAGGAAACGGGGCTTTTGTAGGTCGACCTTCAAATCCGAAGTGGTGCTTGTTGAGCACCCACAAGTCGGGGCTGAAGCCGCCGACCTACAAGGAAAGGTTCAGCCCAGTTGCGGCGGAGCGCAGGGCTTGCCCCGCGTGCTGCGCGCGAGGTGAATACCGAAAATCAAAACCTGGATGGACATACGGCGATTGTGAGGGGCAACGAGGGGATTAGCAAGAAAACAAGTTTCAAGCTACTGCTTTCAGAGTACGCAGTTCATCAATTTCTGCAGCACTCAGGCCCAGGCCCTGCAGCAGCTCGTCGGTGTTTTCACCTTGATGGGGTGGTTGGCGACGTACCCCCAAACGCTGGCCATCCATGGTGAAAGGCAGCAAGGCGGCAGGGGCGCTTTGCCCGGCTTTGGCACCATCGGTCAGGCGCACATCTGCCAAGCCTCCGGTGGCTTGCAGGTGCGGGTCGTCAAACAGTTCTTCAGGCTTGACGATGGGCGCAAAGGGCAGACCGGCTTGTTCAAAAATGGCTGTGAGCTCGGCCGCCGTGAAGGCCTCCAGACGACGACGCAGTTCGGGGATCAGCTCGGCGCGCAAAGACACGCGGGCGTTGTTGTCAAAGTAGCGCGCATCGGCTTTCAGGTCTGCAAAGCCGAGCACGTCACAGAAAGTGGCCCACTGCGCATCGCTCACCGCTGCCAAAAAGATTTGCTCGCCGTGTTTGACCGTGAACACGTCATACACCGCCCAGGCCGAGATGCGGTTGGGCATGGGCTCGGCCGCCTTGCCGGTGATGGCGTACTGCAGCATGTGCTGGCCCACCAAAAACACATTGTTCTCAAACAAGGCCGACTGGATTTCTTGCCCGCGCCCGGTGATGCCGCGCTGGATGAGTGCGCCCAGCACGCCAATCGCACCAAACATGCCGCCCATGATGTCGTTCACGCTGGTGCCTGCACGCAGCGGATCGCCCGGACGCCCGGTCATGTAGGCCAGGCCCCCCATCATCTGCACGACTTCGTCGAGCGCTGTGCGGTGGTCATACGGCCCCGGCAAAAAGCCCTTGAGGCTGGCGTAAATCAGCTTGGGGTTGCTGGCCGACAAGCTGGCGTAGTCCAGGCCGTACTTGGCCATGGAGCCGGGCTTGAAGTTCTCGGCCACCACATCGGCTGTGGCACACAAGCGGCGAGCCACCTCGGCGCCTTCGGGTGACTGCAGGTTGAGTTGGATGCTCTTTTTGTTGCGGTTGAACATGGGGAAAAAACCCGCGCCCGAGCCCAGCAAATGCCGTGTGCGGTCACCCTCGATGGGCTCGACCTTGATGACCTCGGCCCCCATGTCGGCCAGCACCATGCCGCAGGTGGGGCCCATGACCATGTGGGTGAACTCGACGACGCGCAGGCCTTCGAGGGGGAGTTTTTTGTCGGAATTGTTCATGCCATTACTTCTGGTGCGCGCAGTTTCTTGGGCAAACCCGCCTGCGCGATCGTGCCGAGCAGACATTCGCCTGCGAGCCAGCGCGCCAATCGGTCGCGCAAAGCCTTGAGCTTATCGAAATCGATGCCGAGGTCGAAAAGCGCATGGCATTGCGCATTTTGCATGTCTATGGATGCGGCCCTTTGAAGTCTGAAGCAAAGATCGAGCGATTGGATTATTGGGAAAGCGGTTCGGAAAGTTTGGGTGCCCCCGCCTGGGCGACGGGTGTTGGACTGAGAGGGTGGATCGCGGCGAAGGCGCCGCTCATACAGATGACGGGCCGTGCAAACTTCATGGGGCCGGATCAATCGGGGAGGGGCTGTGCCCACTGATGCTCGAGTTCGTTGACCGCTGCAGCGCTGATCAGGGTGAGCGCCATCAGGCGCAATGCTCAGTGCCACTCAGGTTCGGGCCAAGTCTGGCTGGCCAGGCTGCCGACTGTGGTGACGATCGCGCAGGCGTGGCACATGCTGACTTTTGGAGGATATGCCGTGACCCCTGCACGCAGCCTGAGATGACAGCGGATCGCCAGGCAGGGCGCAGTCTCAATAAAGGGGGGCCAAACAGCTTGCCAAATCAAGACCTCATTGGGCCGTGCAAGTTGCGCCTATGCGAAGTTCTTCCGCATCAAATTTGCCCGATGGGCTGGAGACATAGCCCTTGCCCGCCAGGCAACGAATGACCGAGCTGCAGGTCGGGATCACGGGTGCGTTGTTGTACTGGTTCATGCGTGAAGTCTCGCGTTGGCAGGCATTGCTGGCGTTGACGAAATCATGCACAGCAGTCCCCCCAGGTCCATCAAACCTGTCTTGTATAGAGGTGATGGCCACCGGAACAGGAAGGGGCGGGGCGGTTTGGCAGCCGCTCAAAGTTGCGACAAGGAGTGTGAATGTGGTCAGGGCTCTGGAGTCAAACATGGGTGAATCTTTCGGGTTCTTAAGAATTCAAATTGATGCAGAAACAATAAAATTGTAAACATAAGGTGTTACACTATTGTAGCTCTTTGTTATTCAAAATTTATAAAAATGCATATTTTTAGAATCATAAAAAAAACCTTCATTGGCTTTTTAATAATTGTTTGTGCAAAAGCCATCATGGCTCAAAATTCAGGACAGGAAATGCTGATCGCAGGATTCGCATACGCTGGAGATCACGCCAATAAAGAAGATCGTTTTCACTATACAAGTTATCTTGAAAAAGAATTCAAAAAATCCAATATATCCATTTCAACAGAGATTGTAAAAAGATTAAAAAATATTGAAGGTAAAAACTTCAATATTGTAACTGGCAGAACATTTTCAACAAAAAATGAAGACTCGCCTTTGAATGCTGTCCTGGTAATGACAGCTGAAACGGTACTCGTAGAAAACTATGGTGATTACTGGAAAATATTTGTTAATCTTCGCGGTGACGCCTTGTTATTTGATTACAAGGGGAAAAAAATAATCAAAACATATCCATTGAATCTGGCAATCTTTGATGCCGTAGAAGGGCAACAGCAACCTTCTAATTTAAAAATATTAAATTTAATCAGGGAAAATATATACACATCGAAAAAAGAAGGACTGATATCACAGTTTGTGGACAAGATTTCAAATGCAATTTTAGATAAAAAAACCGACAAGATCTTCCAGATTGGAAATATCACGATCAAGCCTGAGGCTATGGATAAATTCCCAGCAGAAATCAGAAGCAATGATTCAGCAGTCAAAGACATCGTGGCTGATGCACTGGCCAGCGAATTGTCTGGCCAAACCAGCATTTCTTTGATGCCTGCCAAATTTAACAGCGTCGTTGGGGTGATGACCATGCAGCTGGAAGATACAGGCGAGCAAATCGAATTGAAAATTGGTGATGGTGACTATATTTTCAATGTTGAAGTCAATAAATTGGCCAAGGCCAAGCAGCAGCAAACAAATTCTGAAGTTTCATATATTTATGGTGTTAATGCGTCAATTCAGGTGATTGAGCCATTCAGCAAGACAGTTTTCCTGGAGTCGGTTTTTAGAAACGGCGCAGTATCCATCAGCCCAATAAACAAGATCACGCAGGATGACTATCCTGCATATTACGATGTCATCAATGGTCTGTTCAAGAAATTCTCGATTGCATTAAAAAGTCGAGATTACAAATGGGTCAATGTGGCCACTGGATCAGAAAAAACATCGGAACAAATGAAAAAAGTCAGCAATCTGTTGGATGGAAAAGGAAATTAAATGAAAAAATTTATACTTTTAATGGCGGCAGTTATGCTGTCATTCAGCGTGAATGCGCAATATGTGAATTTGAAAGGTGGTGCAAGCATCAAATTTCAAACCACACTCACGGGAGACGATAAAGAGCGAGCCATCACGGCCGCTTCCATGAATGCGATTGAGCGCTATTTTTCCGAAAAAGGCGAAGCGCAAGATCAAGTGTTCGAAAGCAGTCGTGAAAAAATAGAAAAAGCACTCGAAAGACTGGTTCAAAACACAGCCGTTTTATCCGAACAGGTGATGCAGGATACAAAACGATACCAAGTGACTGTCAGGGTGGAGCTGAATGAAGCCAGATTGAAAAATTTGGTGAAACAAGGCACTGCAGCAACCATGTCAGGAGAGGGTGAGAAATCCAATATTGTTTATTTGTTCACGGCCCGTCAAGCCAACAGCGTCAAGCAATTTGATGACCGTGTGGTCAGAATCAATCAGGTGAGTGTTCAACGTGAAGTGAATGCGAACTCGAAAGTCAGCGGAACCGAAGGCGAAAAAATTTCGGGAAATCAAGTGTCCACCAACACTGGTAAATCAGTGAATGCACGAATGGATGGAAACGCCACAGTAAAGAGGGAAAGTGGTGGCAGTGTGACCAGTAAATCAGATGAAATTGGTTACCAGGTTTTGCCAATGGGGGGTTATAAACCTGCTGTGACGTCCATCTTCACGCAATCTGGATTTGTCGCTCTGGATTCTGATTTTGTGTTGACTGAAGCCGATATCAAAAGCATCAATGCAGATTATGCAAATGGTAATGACATTTCCCCAACAACATTGAGAAATGTGTTCAAGACACTCAAAGCATCACAAGAAAAAATCAAGTTTTTGGTGATTGCAACCATAGATGTGGGTTTGGGTTCGGTAGATGGAAGTTCTGGCATGAGGCGTATTGGTGTGGAAGTCTCTGGCCGTGTTTTAGGTGTTGAGGGGAATATTCCACGCGAGATTGCGTCGGTGCCTCCCGTTCAACAAGCAAGTTTGGGTGTTGATGATGGTGCCGCCAGAACTGCAGCACTCAAAAAAGGCGCTGAGGTAGCAAGTCGAGAGATCATTGCCCAGCTGAACAACAATGGAATCAAGTGATTAAAAAAGGGAAATCAGATGTTTAAGAAAGTCATTGCATTCGCATTTGCAGCCACATTTTCGTTGGTGTCGAATGCTCAACTGGGTGGACTCGGTGGATTGGGCGGCCTGTTGGGTGGTGGGGGTGGTGGCTCTGGCCCAGCACCAGATAAATTGTTGGCTGAATATTTCGTGGGCACAGCAGCGATCTTGAATGCAAATTCGAAAATCCTGACAGCTTTGGGTATGAAAGAAGCGGCTGATGCAGCTGCTTCAAACGCCGCCAACATGAAAACAGGTGCCACCACAGACGCAATCAAAGAGGCTGAGAAAGTACAAACTGAAAGCTCCAAACTGATTCAGGAAAAATTAGCAGACAAGAATTTGAAATTGGACGATGCGGCCAAAAAACAAATGGGTGATGGCTATTTGAGTTTGGCCGCAGGCTCTTTGGCCTATATCGTGTTCATCAAGGATGTGAAGGAATTCAAACCCAGCGTGACTTCGATCGGTGCTTCGGCTTTGGCTCTGGCTGCCATCGTTCCTCGTGTTCCCGAAGACACCAAGAACTTGCTGGCCACCTACAAAGCGGTTGCAGCCTATGCCAAGGAAAACAAAATTCCGGCACCTAGCGAAGATCCAACCAAATCATTGGCTGGTCTTGTTTAATCAAAAAAAAGCAGGAGAGAGTGCCAGTGACGGCACTCTTTTTTTATGAAAAATTGGATGTCATGGGTCATCTTGTCGGTGGTCTTGGTCGCGTGCGGTGACAAAAAACAAGAGGAGGTCAAAGTCGACAGCGACAAACCGAATCTGACAAATACCCCTGATGTGGGAAAAGTCGAACAAGTGGAAGTCAAAACCACGGGCACAGGCTTGACACCCTCAGCTGCAGTGAGTGAGGCCTTGAAATCGGCCGTCATGCAGGTGAATGGCACTGCGGTGGATGCATCGTCGGCCAGCGTCAACATTTCTGCCAAAGCCACAGCACAACTGGACGTGCAGAGCAAAAATGGCTCGGATTCTGTCAAGGCCACTGAAGTGCTGAACAGTCAAGCGTTTGCTGAGTCGGTGGTGACGCAATCGAATGGCGTGGTCTCGACATTCAAGGTTGACAAATTGACGCCTCCTAAGAGCAATGGCGGCGTGTATGTGGTGGACATCACCGCAAAAATTGCCAAATTCAAAGCACCTGTCGATGCTGCAAAAGTCAAGATTGTTGTGGCACCGATCAAATCAACGCAGCAAAGCTTCAACATTGGCGGGCGAAACGTACCCGCCCATGAAGTGCTGGAGCCGATTCGGCAGCAAATCATCGAGTCACTGACCAAAACAGGGCGTTTCACGGTGCTCGATCGCGACTTTAACAGCGAGATCGAGAGTGAATTGATGATGATCGGTAGCGGTCAAACCCATCAGAATGATTTGGCCAAACTGAACCAAGCGCTCAGCGCAGACGTGATTTGGGTGGGGGCAGTGAACGCCTTGTCGTATGACAGGATGGCTCGTCAGCTGAAAACATCTGACAGGGAATTGGTCAGTTATTCTGGCAGCTGGTCCATCACGCAACGCTTGGTGAATTTGACTACCCGTCAAGTGATGCTGTCTGACACCTTCAAAGGAGATTTCCCGAGCGTATCACCCACGACATTGGGGGCTTCCATCAATGAAAAAACATCGGTCGCCAATGTGCAATCCGAAGTGGTCAAGAAGGCCACAGAGTCCATCATGCAAAAAACCTTTCCGATTTCGGTGGTGAGCATGGACGGTGAGTCGGTGGTCCTGAGCCAAGGGGAAGGGGCAGTGGTGGAGGGCGGTCAGTACAAGTTGGTCAAGCTGGGCAAGGAACTGAAAGATCCGCAAACCGGTCAATCATTGGGCAACATGGAGACGGAGTGTTGCCATGTGATCGTTACTCGGGTCACTGAAAAAATGTCATACGGTCAGCTCACCAGCGTCAAGGTGAAACTCGATGGCGTTGAGCCAGGTGTCTTGCAGGTCAGGGGCAAGGTGCATGCCAAGCCTGCAGATCCAAGTCAGCATGCCGCCGTCTCAAGCGACAAACCCAAAGCCAGGCCGAGTGCGCCTGCTGAAAAAACCAGTGCACCAGCGGCTGAAAAGCCTAAAGATAAAGACTGGTGATGCCTCGCTGGGGCGGGTCCTTAGCGTCCTGCTCCAGCTGTATTGGATCGCCTGCAGCTGATGCAGGTTCTGAACACCTCAGCGGTAAAACGCTTCGACCTGCCCCTTGAGCTTGATCAGCAGCGGCTGGCCTTTGCGGTCCAGCGTTTTGCCTGCGGGCACTTTGACCCAGCCTTCGCTGATGCAGTATTCCTCGACGTCGGTGCGGTCTTTGCCGTTGAAGCGGATGCCGATGTCGTGCTCGAACACGGCGCGGTTGTGAAAAGGGCTGCGCGCGTCAATGGACAGGTGATCGGGCAATTCGGGGCGCTGGGTGGCTTCGGTCATGGGGAATGAGGGTGGAATAGAAATGAGTCCTGATTTTCCACCATTTACTCCGCTGCCACGGCGGGCCGTGTGCCTTGAGGTGGCACAATCGCCGGTCCTCAAAATGCAGGGCGTCCGCTGGGCGTTGCTGCATTCCGCTTTGCAGCACCGGCCCGTGCTTCGTTTGTTTTGCTCATGACCCCCACGTTTTCCGGCACGCTCGGCATTGATTTCGGCACCTCCAACTCGGCCATCGCCTGGGCCAACCCGCAGGACAAGGCCCGTCTGATTCCATTGGAAGGCCAGGCCCTGGCCATGCCCACCGCCGTGTTTTACAACGCCGAAGAGGGCAGCACGCACTTCGGGCGCGAGGCCATTGGCCACTATCTGGAGGGCACCGAGGGCCGCTTGATGCGTTCGCTCAAAAGCCTGCTGGGCAGCCCTTTGCTGCAAGAGACCACGCTCATCAACCACCAGCACATCAGCTTCCAGGACATCATCGGCACTTTTTTGACGGCGCTGCGTGAACGCGCCACCGGGGCGCTGGGCTTTGCGCCCACCCAGGTGGTCATGGGCAGGCCTGTGCACTTTGTGGACGATGACGCTGAGCGCGACGCACAGGCCGAAGCCTCGCTGCGCCAGGCGGCGCAAGCCGTGGGTTTTGAAAACGTGTCGTTTCAGCTGGAGCCGATTGCCGCAGCCCTGGATTACGAACGACGCTTGACCCAAGACAGCACCGTGCTGGTGGTGGACTTAGGGGGAGGCACGTCTGACTTCACCGTGGTGCGACTGGGGCCTGAGCGCATGCACCAGGCCGACCGCAGCGCCGACATTTTGGCCACCACAGGTGTGCACATTGGCGGCACCGATTACGACCAGAAGCTGAGCCTGGAGCAGGTCATGCCCTTGCTGGGTTACCGGCACATCGGCCCCGGGCTGCGCGAAGTGCCCAGCGGGGTGTTTTTTGACCTGTCGACCTGGCACCTGATCCACTGGCAATACCAACCCAAGGCCATCGCCCATGCCAAAACCCTGCGCAGCAATTACACCGACCTGCGTCTGCACGAGCGCCTGATGCAGGTGCTGAGCGAGCGGCACGGGCATCACATCGCGCATGAGGTCGAGCAGGCCAAAATTCGCGGCTCTATGTCAGATGCCGACACGGCCATTGACCTGAGCTGCCTGGCGCGTGATTTGCAAGCGCCCCTGGGCGTGGCCGACATGCAAGCCCATCTGGCCCCCTTGCTGGCACGCACCGTGGCGTGTGCGCGTGACTGTGTGGCGCGTGCCGGTTTGCAAGTGCAGCAGATCGACGCCATCTACTTGACCGGCGGGTCTTCGGCGCTGCGCACCTTTCAACGTGCCTTGCAAAGCGAATTTGCGGGCGTACCGCTGGTGGAAGGCGATCTGTTTGGCGGCGTGGCCTCCGGCCTGGCTTACAGCCGCTGAGCGGCAAGGGCAAGGGCGGGGGCGGGGGGTCTGCGCGTCGGGCGCCTGCACAAAATGGCACCAGATGCCTGTCGCGCAGGTCGGTGGTCGAAGACTCCGACGGGGGCCTGTGCAGAAACCAAAAATGTCGGACTCTGCGAGTGCCGACCTGCGAAGTCCCATCTTTTGTAGGTCGGCACTCGCAGAGTCCGACGTTGTATGCAGGCCAGTAGCCTCGTTGCGGAGCACATTGGCTCGCATGCCGTTATCGGGGTCTTTGACCACCGACCTACAAGGCGGCATTTGCCTTCGCACCATAACATCTCGTAGGTCGGCACTCGCAGAGTCCGACGTTGGCCTGCGAGAGGACATGGCTCACACCCATTTCAAACTTCAACGTACTGGATCAAGAATTTACGGGGCGACCACTGGCAGGGTGAATCTGAAGACGGTGCCTTTGGGTTGCTGGGCTTCAAATTCGAGGTGACCGCCGTGCTGTTCGACCACCGTGCGGCACAGGCTCAGGCCCAGGCCCATGCCTTCGGCTTTGGTCGTGAAAAACGGGGTGAACAGCTGCGTGGCCACGTCTGCATCAATACCGGTGCCCACATCGGTCACGGCAAATTCGACCCAGCTTTTCTGGGCATTCGAATGTGTGCGTTTGGCCTGCACCACCAGTACCCGCTCGGGGCAATCGGGGTGGTCCATGGCTTGCATGCCGTTGCGCGCCAGGTTCAGCAGCACCTGCTCGACCATGGTGCGGTCGCACCACAAGGCGGGCAGTTTGGGCTCCACGCGTGTCAGCACCCGCACTTGCAGCTTGCGCGCTTGCAGGTTGACCAAGGGTGCAATCGCGTCCAGCAAGGCTTGCGGGGCCACAGCTTCGCGGGCCTGATCGCGGCGGCGCACGAAGTCGTGCACGCTGTTGATCACGCGCCCCGCCCGGCCTGCCTGCTCGGCAATGCGGCGCAGCGCCATGTGCACGTCTTCCAGGGTTTGCGGCTGTGCACCGGGGTCGCGCAGCAGGTTGAGCGAGCCGTTGGCATAGCTGGCAATGGCCGCCAGCGGCTGGTTCAGCTCGTGGCTCAGCAGAGAGGCCATCTCGCCCACGGTGGCCAGGCGGGCGGTGGCCTGCAGGCGTTCCTGGCTGGCGCGTGAAAGTTCTTCCACCCGGCGCTGCTCGCTGATGTCGATGACCGCGCCCATCCAGCCGGTCTGCTCGCCTTGCACGCTGATGAGCGGTGCCTCGATGATCAGCACTGGAAAGTGCGTGCCGTCCTGGCGCATGAACACCGACTCGAAGCCTTCACGCGGCGGTGCATTGCCCGCCAGCCGGATGGCCTGGCGCTGCTGGTATTCGTCCACCATCTCGGGGGGCCAATAGGGCATGGGCGCGTTGCGGCCCAGCAAGTCTTCGGCTTCCCAGCCCACCATCTGGCAAAACGCCGGATTCACATAGGTGATGCGCCCTTGCTGGTCACGCGCGCGCAGGCCGGTGACCAGCGAATCCTCCATGGCTTTGCGAAAAGCCAGGGCCTCGGCCAGGTCGCGCTCGGCCTTCAGACGCCGGCGCGAGTCCTTGACCAGCAGCACCATCACCGTGATCAGCGCAATCGACATGCCCGTCACCAGCGCGGTGAGCACGTTGGGAAACAGGTCCGGCTCGGCGCGCCGCCCGTCCATGCGCAGCACCAGGGTGTGGCCCGGCAAATCCAGCAGTTGCTGGGTGGTGAACATGCGCAAACCCCGGCGTTGTGCACCGGTGATGGCCAGCCGTGTGCCATCGGGCTCGACAAACGACACCTCGTTGCGCCGCCCGAAAGCGGTCCCCACGCGTTCAGCCAACAGCTCTTGCAGACCGTAGGTGACCACCGTGAAGCCCACCAATTGGCCCAGTTGCACTTGTGGCAAGCACAGCTCCATCACTTCCATGCCCAGTCCGTCGGACTGGGGCAGGTAATAGGTGTTCGAATAGGAAGGGCCATTGAAACGCTGCGCCCGCTGGCAGGCCTGCAGCGCGTCGTTGGCGACCTCACTGCGCGGCGTGCGTTCAAAAGCCGGTGCGCGCAGCGGCGAATCGGCGTGGGCCAGCAACTGCCAGCGTGGGTCGCGCCATTCCACCCGCAGCCAATCGCGGTTTTCACGCAACAGGCCCAGCGCCGAAGGCAACCACGCGCTCAACGCATAAGGCTCCGATTGCAGGGCCTGCAGCGCCTGCACATGGCGCGACAGACTGCTGCGCAAATCACTCACCGCATCGGCACCGTCGCGTTCCAGCTCGGCCTGCACCTGGCTGGTCTCATAGCGCCCGGCCAGCCACACCAGGGTCACCAGCACGGCAATCACCAGGGCAATCAGCGCCGCCCACAAAGAGCGCCGCCTCAAGCTCCAAGGCGATGCGCTGTCAGTGGCGGTCCAGGACGCCAGAGCGCTGCGCAGAAGATGGCCCAGCCTGTCACGCATGGCTGCGATCCGGTGAGGGTCGAAGGTCGTGCCCAGCGTCAAGGTTTGTCATACAGGTGTGTGATCTGTAAGAGGGTGTTCTGTAGGCGCTTGCCCTGCAAGCGAAACGCCTGCGGACTGCAGGCGCAATATGGCCAGCTGGGCGGGCTCCTGAAAGACAAGAAAAATCGAGCACCCGGTGCTTCATGGCGTGCGCGGTGTGGAGGTGGGGGGGGGCACGGGCGTTTCCAGGCGCGTGACGCGGGGCTCGGCCCAGCTGCCGTCGATCAGGAATTCCTGCGTGTTGGCGCGGGTCAGCGGGGTTTGCAAAAACAGCTGCGCCAAATACGAGGTCAGGCCCACCACCGGGTTGACCGCAATGCCTGCCACCAAAGACGCCGTGCCCGCATCCAGCTCGGGCAGGATCAGCACATGCAGTTTTTGCGTTTCGTGGGCGATGTCGGCCAGGCCTTCGAGCTGCACCACCGCGTTGACGCCCTTGATTTGCAGGTTTCGGGTGTGCGCGATGCCTTGCAAAATGCGCACGTCACCTTGCACCGAATCGAAGGCAAAGCCCTCGGAAAACACGTCCCGAAAATCCAGCAACAAGCGCCGGGGCAAAGCCTGCAAGCTCAGCACGCCCAGCAGCTTGGCCGCGCCCGCGTCGGCCTTGAGGAACTGGCCGCGCCCCATCTTGATGGCGAATTGCCCGTTCATGCTGGGGTAATGCGGCGCCAGGGGAGAACCTTGCCAGCCGATGCGGCCTTCGAGCTGGCCGCTGCCCCCGCGCAAGGCCTCGGGGGTGCCCAGGCGCGTGAGCAGGGCACCCGCGTTGTTCACGTCCAGGTGGAAATTCATCTCGGTTTGGCGAGCGCTTTTGCCGTCGGCCGCTGTGAGCCATTTACCGGAACTGCGCAGCGTGGCCTCGGGCACGCTCAGGTTGAATTTGTTGAGCTGCCATTCGCGCACCGATTCGGGCTGCAATTTGCTGCGCGTGCGGGTGGGGGCGCTGTTGACGGCTTCAATCTCCACGCGGCCGAGTTTTTTGCCGCGCAATTCCAGCTGTTCGACCACGATGTCCAGCGCAGGCAGGTTGACGGGCGGGGATTCCAGCAAGGATTCCACGTCGACCACGCTGGAGGGCGGCAGGTTCAGCCGAGCCAACCGCGCATACAACTGGCCGGGCTGTTCTTCGGTGGCCTGGCGATAGGTCAAATGCCCGCTCAGTTCGCGGGCGTCTAGGTTGACCCGCCAGGTCAGGTTCTCGCGTGTGGCCCCGGCCACGACCTGGTGCAAGCTGCGCCCATCGGCCGTGAGCGTGCCCGCTTGCAGTGTGATGCGGGTGGGCACATAACTTTGCATGTCAGCGGGCAGGGCGGGGGGTACGGTGGGAGGAGCGGTGGCGCTTGACCCCGCAGAAGGGACAGACGCCACAGTCGCACTGCTTGGACTTCTTGCCCCGGCCCACAGCGCTTGCCACTCGTCCACCGACAACTTGTCCAGTGCCACTGTGGCCAAGACGCCCGCATCGGGCAGGGCCTGGGCCAGGGTTTGGGCCAGGGTTTGGGATGAGGCCGGAGCCGGGGCTGTCGCCTGCGCCGGTGCGGCCGTGGTGCCCAAGCTCAAGCTGCCGCGCAAGACCACCGGAGCCGGGCCCGACAGGTCGCGCAGGTAATGGACCGAAGCGATACGCCCCAGCTCCAGCTGGATTTGGTCGCGCAGCTGGCCCCCTTGGCCCACCCCTTGGCCCAGCACCTGGGTGCGCAGCGACAGCGGCAAGCTGCTGGCGGCTGTCTTGCCCAGCGGCGTGGGCAGCTTCAGCGCCAGACCCTCGAGCGTGCTGTGCAGCGAAACCTCGGGTTGGCCGTGACGCCAGCCCAGCGTGACGTTGTAACTGGTGCTGCCGCTGGCGTGTTGGGCCAGCAGGCCCGCCAAGGGCATCTCCTTGGCTTCGCGCAGGCCCTCGGCGCTGATTTGGCCCTGCAGGCGCAGCAGCACGGCAGGCTCACCGGTGTTGTCGGCCACCGGGCGCATGCCGCCTTCAATGCGCACCGGCCCGCCCAAAAGCCGTGCTTGCACGCCTTGCAGGGTAAAGCCGCTTTCGGAAAACTGCAGCGTGCCCTGTGCCTTGCCGAGCAGGGGTGTGGTGGGCATCAGGCGCACATCGTTGCCTGCCAGTTGCACGCTGCCTTGCACCTTGCTGGTGGCCAGGTCATGCAGTGGAAGGCTGAGTTTCAGACGGGTTTGCAGCGTGCCTGTTGCCTGTGCCTCGTGCAGCACGCCGCCCAGCAGGCGATCCAGCGGCGACTGTTGCACCGCCGCCAGCATCGGGGTCGCCGGGCCTTTGCTGTCCAGGGACACATTCACCGTGGCGTTGTGCAACAGGTCAGCGATCTCGGCTTGCCCCCCGCTCAGCACGGGCGCTGCGCGGCCTTCGCCAAAGCGTGCTGACGCATCGGACAGCTTGAGCCCCAGGCGGTCAAACACCAGCTGGCCACTGAGGCCTGTCAGGCGCGGCCAGGGCAAGCTTTTGGGCGGGACGGAAGCGGGGGTGAAGGCCGCAGGCACATAGTCAAAATCGACATCGCGCAGCCGCCCGGCAATACGGAACTCGCCGTCTTTGGCGTTGGCAAAGGGCAGGCGCGACACATCGCCCTTGATCTTGACCTGCACGTTGTTGTAGCTGCCCTTGAGCAGCGCATCGCGCACATAGTGGCGCACCTGCACAGGCAGCATGGTGGGCAAATAGCGGTGGGCACGGGCTGCATGGATTTGCGTGAACTGGCCTTGCAAATCCAGCACGCCTGCGCCTTGCTCCGGGGCCGGCCCTGGGGCTTGTTTTTGCTTGGGTACATGGGCGGGTCCTGGCATTTTGAGCTGGGGGGCACTGTGCCACTGGCCATGCCATTGGCCTTGCAGGTCGGCATTGGCAAATTTGAGCTGCCACTGCGGCACGTCCCAGCGCGCGTTCAATCGTTTCCAGGTGGCGTCGGCTTTCAGGCTGCGCACAGGCACCTCGGCCTCTTCGAGCACGCCGGGCAGAAACAGGGCCGAGCCCTCACCCATGTTCAGCTGCACACGACCACCTGCTTCGCTCAGGTCCAGCTTGACTTGTGCGCCGCGCAGACCTGGCCAGGCTGGCAGTGGTGCCGTGGCTGTGGTGGGGCTGGTCGCTGCGGTTGATGCGGAAGTGGAAGCTGGTTGAGCTGGCCCGCTCAAGGCACCTTGGGCATGCCCAGAGCCATGGGTCATATCCAATGCCCCTGGCGGCAGGTGCAGGCGGTTCAGGCTGGCTTGAGCGCTGTAGGTGCTGGGCGCTTGCCAGTCGCCCTGCCAGCGCAGTTGCAAGGCGGCCAATTCGCCACTGATCTCGTGCTGGGCCAGGGATGTGGCCAACACCTCGGGCAAGGGCAGGTGCAGGGCCACCTCACGCAGGGCCTGCAAGTCCAGATGGTCGGCCTGCAAACGGCCCCGTGCCGGGGTGCTGCCTTGGGGGTAGCTGTAGGCCAGGGCCATGTTGCCACCCGGCCAGGCCAGGTCGTGCGCGCTGATGTGTGAACTGGCCAAGGCCAGGTCGCGGGTGGACACCTCAAAACCGCTGGCGCTCAGCCGTCCGGCCACGCGCCCTGAAAGGTGCTCAAACACCAAGGGGCTGCGCGCCACGGGGGGTGGGGCGGGCACTGGCGCTTGTAGATGTGTCGCTGCTTGCGCCTGCACGTTCACCTGCAAATCCGTCAGGTTCACATCGGCTGTGCCCCCGGTCCATTGGCCCAGCGCCACATCGCTCCACAGTCGCACAGCCCCTTGTCCACTGAGGATCTGCAGACCCTGGGGCAGGGCGCGCTGCAGTTGTGGGCCCAGTTGCTGCTGCAATTGGGGCAAATCGACGTGCGAAAAATAGGCATACACCTGGCCCGACCAGTCAGCCATGCGTCCGGGGTGGGTCGACAAAATGCCGCGCCGCATGTGGGCCATGGCCACAAAGCGCGCGCCCCAGGCCTCGGGCGGCGTGGCGTCCAGGCGCAGATCGTGGTGCCGACTCGAATTGCGCAGCACCAGGTCCAGCTCGCGCAGGGCCAGGGTTTGGGCGGCGGTCTGTGGCAAGGATGGGGATCTTGCGGCCAGCTCATCGGTCCAGTGCACCGTGCCGCCGCGCACGATCACCTCGCGCTGCGCAAACAGCCAATCGGCGCTTTGGCTGTCGCCTTGTGGGCTGAGCTGGAGTTCCAGCCCGGCCACCTGCCAATGGCCCTGGGCCGTGCGACGCACCTCCAGTTCGGGTCTGTCCAGCACCAGTTGCTCCAGGCTCAGGCTCAGCACCGAGCGCACGCTGATGGCCACCAACACCCGGGGCAGGCGCAAGGCGGTGCGCCCCTGCGTGTCCAGCAGCTCAATCTCGCGCAACTCAAAAGAAGGGGCCCAGCCGGTCGATTCGGCCGTCAACTGACCGATGCGCACCGGTACCCCGATGCTTTGCCCGGCCAAGCGTTCCAGGGCGGGGCGGTACTCGCTGATTCGCGGCACAATCCAAAAATGCAGCACCCCCCAGGCCATGCCCAGCAGCAGACCCAGGCTCAGCAAACCCCATCCCACAGCCCGCCCACAGCGGGCCAGCACAGCGCTCAAACGGGGAAATCGGGTCGAAGACAGCACAAATTTTTTAAATCAGAAAGTCAGCAGGAATTATGACCGGCAGTCCAACCCCAGGCAGTGACCCATCGCGCCTTGGTGCATTCCCCGATTCAGGGGCCTCGTATTCCCGCTTTGTGCAGCGACTGCAACGCCGTTATGCCGACTGGCTGGCCCTGTTGCCCCCGGGCCAACCCAGCCGTGACAGCCTGTACGCCGCCTTCAAGACGCTGAGCGACAAGGGCCTGGACACCAGCGCCTCCTTGCGGGTGCTGCGCCAGCTCACGCTGGAGCGGTTGATTGGCCTGGACTGCAACCATCGCCCGAGTTTGGACGTGGTCACCCACAGCATGACGTGGCTGGCCGAAGTCACCCTTGACATCGCCTGGCAACACGTCATGACCGACCTGGACGCCCTGCATGGCGTGCCCACCAAGCCCGATGGCCAGCGCGCCGAGATGTGGATCATCGGCATGGGCAAGTTGGGCGCCCGCGAACTGAATGTGTCCAGCGACATCGACCTGATCTACGTCTATGACGAAGACGGCGAAACCACAGGCAACAGCGAAGGCCGCCACAAAGTCTCGTGCCAGGAATACTTCAGCCGCGCCGTCAAACGCATGTACACCCTGATTGGCGACACCACCGAGCACGGCTTTGTGTTCCGCGTCGACCTGGCCCTGCGCCCCAATGGCAACTCCGGCCCCAGCGTGGTTTCGCTGGATGCGCTGGAAAACTACTTGCTCATCCAAGGCCGCGAATGGGAACGCTTTGCCTGGATGAAAAGCCGCGTCATCGCCCCGCGCAGCGCGGTGGTCAACGGCTCGGCCCAGGCCCTGCGGGCCGTGGTGCTGCCCTTTGTGTTTCGCCGCTACCTCGACTACAACGTCTTTGAATCGCTGCGCACCTTGCACCAGCAAATCCGCGACCACGCGTCCAAACGCAGCGCGGGCCACCCCGAACGCGCCAACGACGTGAAGCTGTCGCGTGGCGGCATCCGCGAAATTGAATTCACCGTGCAGCTGCTGCAAGTCGTGCGCGGCGGGCAGTTTCCCGAACTGCGCACCCGCCCCACGTTGGACGCCCTGCAACGCGTGGCCAAAGCTGGCCTCATGCCCCAGGCCACGGCCGACGCCTTGAGCGCGGCTTATGTGTTTTTGCGCCAGGTCGAACACCGCATCCAGTACCTGGACGACCAGCAAACCCACATCTTGCCCACCGCCGATGCCGACCTGGCCTGGATCGCCCAGACCCTGGGCCACGCCAACACCTGCGAGTTTTTGAGTGCCCTGGACGCCCACCGCGAAGTGGTGGCCCAAGAATTTGACATCCTGCTGGGCGGTGACCGGGAGTGCAAAGGCTGCAACGGCAAAAACGGCCAGCGCGAACCCGCTGAGCTGGACGGCATTGCCGGTGTGTTCACCGGCCGTATTGGCGAGCGCCTGGCCCAATGGCCGGGCAACCCCCGCGTGCAAGCTTTGCGCGACGACGCCCGGGGCCGCCTGATGCGCCTGCTGCAACGCACCGCCCAGTGGCTGCAAGACGGCCGCGTCAGCGAAGAAGCCGTGCTGCGCATGGTCGACTGGATCGAACCCCTGCTGCGCCGCGAAAGCTACCTGGCCCTCATGCTCGAGCGCCCCTCGGTGCACGAACGCCTGCTGCGCCTGCTGGGCGCGGCCAAGTGGCCGGCCCGCTACCTGCTGCAACACCCCGGCGTGATCGACGAGCTGGCCGGCGGCAACCTGTTTGACAGCCGCTTTGATGCCGCCGAATTTGAAGGCGAATTGCAAGCCCGCCTGACGGCCCTGCAACGCACCGGCGAAGACGACGAAGAAAGCCTGCTCAATTTGCTTCGCCGTGCCCACCACGCCGAGCAGTTTCGAACGCTAGCGCGGGACGTGGAAGGCGTGCTCACCGTCGAACAAGTGGCCGACGACCTGAGCGCCCTGGCCGACGCCGTGCTGCGCGTGACCGCCCGCTGGTGTTGGGACCGCCTGAAAAACCGCCACCGCGAAGAACCGGCCATTGCCATCATTGGCTACGGCAAGCTGGGCGGCAAAGAGCTGGGCTACGGCAGCGACCTGGACATCGTGTTTGTGTATGACGACGAAGATAAACGCGCCCAGGAAATCTATGCCGCTTACGTGCGCAAAATGATCAACTGGATGACGGTGAAAACCGCCGACGGCGATGTCTACGAAATCGACACCGCCTTGCGCCCCAACGGCAACTCAGGCCTGCTGGTCACCCGCTTTGAAGCCTATGCCGACTACCAGCAGCAGCGCGGCAGCAACACCGCCTGGACCTGGGAACACCAGGCCATGACCCGCGCCCGTTTTGTCATGGGCCTGCAAAGCCTGGCCCCCCGCTTTGACGCCGTGCGCCACGCCGTCATCAGCGCCCCACGCGACGCCGCCAGCCTGAAGGCTGAAATCGTCGCCATGCGTGAACGCGTGCGCCAGGGCCACCCGGTCAAAGCCGACTTTTTCGACGTCAAACACAGCCCTGGCGGCATGGTGGACGCCGAGTTTGCCGTGCAATACCTGGTGCTGCTGCACACCGCCGCTCACCCCGAGCTGGCCGACAACGTGGGCAACATTGCTTTGCTGATCCGCGCAGAAGCCGCAGGCTTGCTGCCTGCTGGCGTGGGCCAGGCCGCTGCCAACGCCTACCGAGAAATGCGCCGCCTGCAACACCGCGCCCGCCTGAACGAAGAGCCCACCCAGGTTGACCCCGACAACCTGGCAGCGGAACGCGACGCGGTGCTGGCGCTGTGGGCGTCGGTCATGGGCTGAGTTGTTTTCCTGTCGGCGCTTGCATTGGCAGCGACCTCACCGTCATTGCATATGGCCCACAGTCATTGCGCCTTCCCCACCGTCATGGAGGCAAGCGCGGCAATCCAGTGAATGCGGCAAGGGGCCAATGCCCGATCAGCACTTGGTCTTGGTCGGCTTACAAATTGTATGCGGCCTTGAGTTCTGGAAGGTTGTAGGTTTTATGGCGAATGTCGGTCAAGAGTCAGAATCTTGCTGTCATGCCCAATTGCAGCGTGCGGCCCCAGAGGTTGGCGTAGCGCGTATTGGCGCCGAACACCTGTATCGATGAGGATGCAAAGGTTTGAGGTGCATCCTGATCGAAAACGTTTCGCACGCCCAGATGGAGCGATACATTGCGTTGAATCGCCCATGAGGCAAAGGCATCCAGAGTCGTGAATGAACGAACTGGTTTGCCACCAACCAATTCTTTTGTGCCTGTGGCAACGTCCGTGGCCAACACACTCGCGTCTAAATAGCCAGAAACGTGCTGGAGCACCAAAGTAGTGCTCCAGGCACCATTGGTCAAACCGCCTGTGATTCGCGCTTGTACACGGGGCGTTACTGTTCCCGTTGCGGCATTAAAGCGACCTATGTCGGAGCTTTGTTCTGATGTCGCGTCGGCTTGGTCGTTGGATCGGAGCATATAAGTTGCTTTTGCAGAGAGATTAAAACGTCCCCAATCGGTGGGTTGACGCCATTGAATTTCCATGTCCAGACCTGATTTTTCGGAGCGACCCACGTTAACTTGCTTCGTATAAAGGGCCAGATCACCGGTCGTATAGCCTTGACTGGCCATACTTTGAGGCATCAACATGTAGTTGCTTGCGTAGCGCAATGGGTCACCCAAGATGGCAGCTTCCGAGATAAAACGGATGGTGTCATTGATGCGAACACGCCATAAATCCAAAGCCAAACGTAAATTGGCATGAGGCACAAAGGCCAAGCCTAAACTTTCTTGCTTTGAAGTCTCCGGGCGCAATTGTGAATTTCCATTGCCGAAAACCACTGGATTCATGGAAAAACACTGTCCACTTGCGCCAGTTTCTGTCTTGAGATTTGCGGCTATTTTTTGTTGCTCGGAATTGCAAGCAAGTTGAACATCGGCTTGTGCAAAACTGAATGGATTAGCCGTTTCATTCACCTGTGCCAGTGATGGTGCCCTGAATCCGGTGCCTACTGATCCACGGACCGCCCATTGTGGTGTGATGGCCCAGCGTGTCGATAGCTTTCCGTTGTTTGTCGTTCCAACGTCACTGTATTTATCGGACCGTAATGCGCCATTGATTTCAAAATCTGCTGTCACTGGAATTTGCAGTTCTGCGTAGGCCGCATAGATGTTTCGACTCGTCTTGAAACTTGGTTGCTGAAACAGCGTCTCATTGTTCAGCTGTTCGTAATTTAAAAACTCCTTTCGTCCATCTAGACCAACGCCTAACAGCACA
The DNA here is from genome assembly GCF_001270065.2 of Limnohabitans planktonicus II-D5. Classification (GTDB taxonomy): domain Bacteria; phylum Pseudomonadota; class Gammaproteobacteria; order Burkholderiales; family Burkholderiaceae_C; genus Limnohabitans_A; species Limnohabitans_A planktonicus. The sequence continues at coordinate 27,085 of NZ_LFYT02000016.1, read as the reverse complement.
TCCTTGCCGTCAATTTCGCCCAGAGCTCTAGAAGCCCGAAGTTCCATGGCATGAAGATCAGAGCGACCACGGTTGAGTGCTTTGTAATCTCCTCGAAATGCAAAGAGTTCATCACGTAATGGGTTGCCTGCCGTCAGGGGTTGGAGTACTTCAGGTCGTGTCCATTTACCCCAAGCCCCTAGACCCAGACTGTCATAAAACAAGCCCGATGGAGCTTGGTTCAGTATTGTGGCTTTGTTCTGGGCCAAATACGCGGATGATTGATAGCTCCAGTCATTCCATTCCCCTTTGATGCCGACAGACACACGTCCATTTTCAATGTCGTGACGTTCACGTATTGGCGGTAAATTCGGACGCCACAACAGCAAGGTATTGGCAGGGTCCAAGCCAGCTGCTTGCGCTGCTTTGTAACCTGGGCTTCCGACAGGTTGACCATAATCACTCCAGCTTGCAGACCAAAACTGCGCTCCAATGGATGATTGTTGTTGACCATAAAGTAAGTCGGCAAATACCGTTGCATTTTGCAAGGCCCATTGCCCCCGAGCGTGTAAACGCTTGCTGTCTTCTTCAGGGTAGATGCCCAAGTCTGCATATGCTGTTTGGGCGCAGGCTGGTTGGCCTGTGAGTTTTAACGTGTTAGCAATGCATTGGCCATCCTGATAAAACACATTGCTGCGGCGCATGGGGCTCGTCGGTGTTGCCCTTTGTTGAAGCATGGCCGGGGAGGTGTAATTGGTCCTGAATGGACCATCGGCTACCCAGGTTTTTCCATCTTGTTCGAACGTATAGCGGCCTGGGCTCGCGTAGGCGCGATCAGCGCCGCTCAATTCATTTTTTTGTGCAAGTTCTGCTGTCACTAAAAAACTATAGCCGTCGCGTCGAACCTCACCCGCGCCCCATGACAGGCTGGTGTTGTAGCTTTGCCCAACGCCACCCTTGGGCATGGTTTTATCGGCGGTGATTTCAAATCCACGGCGTTCCTGCCGCAAGATGATGTTGACTACCCCTGCGATGGCATCAGTGCCGTAAAGTGATGATGCGCCGTCGGTCAGTATTTCAATGCGATCCAAGTCGGCCATGGGTAGGGTGTTCAGATCTACTGAAGAGCGCTCGGGTCCGACCATGGTCGGTCTTCCAAATGGTGCCACACGTAGACCATTGACCAATACCAAGGTCCCATTGGGCAATCCGTGGATAGACGCGGCTGAATAATTGCCGACGATTTGCGTCAATTGACCAGATTCCACCATCTGCCCCATCTCGGGCAATTTCTGCAGAACCTCTGCCACCGTGCGCAAGCCACTGCGAAACAACTCCTCGCGTGTATAAACTTGCACCGGCAGCGCCTGTGTTTGCGCCTTACGCACAATCGATGATCCTGTGATCTCCACCTTGTCAAACTGCCTGTACTCCAGCGGCGATTCCACGACTTGCACAGGCGGATAGCTTGTTCCTGTGCTTGTTTGTGCGTGCAGAGATGGACTCAGCGACAGCAAGGAGAGCCAAACACAAGGGGTAGAAATCAGCTGGGGATGCGGCATGTCAATGTTCCTGTGCGATGGGAAGATAAATTTCATCAATAAGACATCAATTAGCCATTTTGAACGATAAAAAAGAATTACATAAATTGGGTGTATTGAACGTTCATCCTGAACCGGTGGAATGCCAGCAAGGAACCGCTCACGCCAAGCGATGAGCATGTTTGTAACCGTGGAGACCATGGGGCCAAGGGCATTGCAGTGCCAACTGTCATCGACGCCGCCAATGAGCGGCCAACATCCAATATTGTCGGATACGTCGAAGGATGTGCTTTGCTGAACATTGGGCTTTGATACCCTTGGATTTTGTGCGCCCCGATAAACTCACGCCCATCTTGGGTCTGTGAGTCAATCATGAAAAAAACTGTGTGGATGGTCTGTTTGTTGGGGGGTGTTTGGGGTGCAGCTTGGGCTGCCGATGAAAAAGGCAAGGCCACGCCGCCCCCCAAACCCAGTCTGACCGTCACCGTGACCACCCCCCAAACGGCCAGCCTGGCGCAAAAAATCAGCGCCAATGGCAACCTGGCCGCCTGGCAGGAAGCCATCGTTGGGGCCGAGGCCAATGGCCTGAAGATCACCGAGGTGCGGGTGAACGTGGGCGACCGGGTGCAGCGCGGTGACGTGCTGGCGGTGTTGCAGGCCGACAGCTTGCGTGCCGAGCTGGCGCAGGCCGAAGGCGCTTTGGCCGAAGCCACGGCCAGCAGCCAAGAGGCCAAATCACAAGCCGATCGCGCCCGCAGCCTGCAGCAGCAAGGCTTTTTCAGCAATGCGCAGCTGAGCCAGGCGCTGGCCGCCGAGGCCTCTTCTGTGGCCCGCGTGCAGTCCGCCCGCGCCATGGTGCAGCTGCAAAACGTGCGCTTGGCGCAAACCCAGGTGCGTGCGCCCGATGCGGGTGTGATCTCGGCGCGGCAAGCCACGGTGGGCAGCGTGGTGGGTGCGGGCACGGAGTTGTTTCGCTTGATTCGCCAGGGCCGCATCGAGTGGCGGGCTGAAGTGACGGCTGCCGAAATTGGCCGCATCCAGGTGGGTGCGCCCGTGCAAATCAAAGCCGCCAGTGGCCAGCTGCTGCAAGGCAAGGTGCGCATGGTGGCTCCGTCGGTCGATGCGCAAACCCGAAACGCACTGGTCTATGTCGACTTGCCCGCGCAAACCGGCAGCGCCCGCGCAGGCATGTACGCCCAAGGCGAGATCGCGCTGGGCCAAAGCCAGGCGCTCACCGTGCCGCAAGCGGCGGTGGTGGTGCGCGATGGCTTCAGTTATGTGTACACCGTGGGGGCCGACCAAAAGGTCAGCCAGCTCAAGGTGCAAACCGGACGCCAAAGCGCAGGACGCGTCGAGGTGGTCAGTGGCCTCAAAGCCGATGCCCGCGTGGTGGCCAGTGGCGGTGCATTCCTGAATCATGGCGACACGGTGCGCGTGGTGGATGCGCCAGCCGCTCAAGCCGCGCCAGCTGCCCCCGCCACCAAGTAAAGGGACGTCATGATCAACGTCTCTTCCTGGTCGATCCGCAACCCGATTCCGGCGGTCATGCTGTTTGTGCTGCTGACGGTGGCCGGCTTCATCGCCTTTGGGTCCATGAAAGTGCAAAACTTTCCGGACCTGGACGTGCCCACCATCTCGGTGACTGCCAGCCTGCCCGGTGTCGCGCCCTCGCAGCTCGAAACCGATGTGGCCCGCAAGCTCGAAAACGCGTTGGCCCCGCTGCAAGGCCTCAAACACATCACCACCAAGGTGCAAGACGGCGTGGTGTCCATCACCGCCGAGTTCCGCATGGAAAAGCCCAGCCAGGAGGCGGTGGACGATGTGCGCTCGGCCATTCAGGGCGTGCGGGCCGACTTGCCCGGCGACCTGCGCGACCCGGTGGTGCAAAAGCTCAACCTGGCGGGCTCGCCCGTGCTGGCCTACACCGTGCGCTCGTCGCGCATGGACGACGAGGCCTTGTCGTGGTTGGTCGACAAAGACATCACCCGCAAGCTCCTGTCGTTGCGCGGTGTGGGTGCCGTGAACCGCGTGGGCGGCGTGACGCGCGAAGTGCGTGTGGCCCTCGATGTGAACCGCTTGCAATCGCTCGGCATCACAGCGGCCGAGGTGTCGCGCCAGCTCAAACAGGTGCAGCAAGAAGGCTCGGGCGGGCGCATGGATTTGGGCGCGGGCGAGCAGCCTGTGCGCACTTTGGCTACGGTCAAAACGGCGCAAGAGGTGGGCCAAATTGAGCTGGCCACATCGCGAGGTGGGCGTGTTCGCCTGGACCAAGTGGCCACCGTGAGCGACACGCTGGCCGATGCCCGCTCAGCAGCCAGCCTCAATGGTGTGCCCGTGGTGGGCTTTGAGGTGGTGCGCAGCAAAGGCGAGAGCGAAGTGGCTGTGGGACGTTTGGTGCGCCAGGCGCTGGCCGAATACCGCTTGCAAAACCCGGACATCGAAATCACCGAATCCTTCGACTTTGTGACCCCGGTGGAAGAGGAATACAACGGCTCACTCGTGCTGCTGTACGAAGGCGCGATTTTGGCGGTGCTGGTGGTGTGGCTGTTTTTGCGCGACTGGCGGGCCACCTTTGTGTCGGCCGTGGCGCTGCCGCTGTCGGTCATCCCGGCCTTCATTGGCATGGCTTACTTGGGCTTTTCCATCAACGTGGTGACATTGCTGGCGCTGTCCTTGGTGATCGGCGTGCTGGTGGACGACGCGATTGTCGAGGTGGAAAACATCGTGCGCCATTTGCGCATGGGCAAGTCGCCCTACCAGGCGGCCATGGAAGCGGCCGACGAAATCGGTCTGGCCGTGATCGCCACCACCTTCACCTTGATTGCGGTGTTTTTGCCCACGGCTTTCATGAGCGGCATTCCGGGCAAGTTCTTTAAACAGTTTGGCTGGACGGCGTCGCTCGCGGTGTTCGCCTCGCTGGTGGTGGCGCGGGTGCTCACGCCCATGATGGCGGCGTACATCTTGAAGCCCATCGTCACGGCCGCGCACGAGCCGGGTTGGCTCAAGCGCTACATGGTCTGGGCCACTTGGTGCATGAAGCACCGCCTGGTCACCATGGTGTTGGCCACGCTGTTTTTCATCGGCTCCATCATGCTGGTGCCTTTGCTGCCCAAGGGCTTCATTCCGCCGGACGACAACTCGCAAACCCAGGTCTATGTGGAGCTGCCACCGGGATCGACCTTGGCGCAAACCCAGGCCAGTGCCGAGCATGCCCGCACACTGCTCATGACGGTGAACGACGTGAAAAGCGTTTACACCACGATTGGTGGCGGTAGCGCGGGCAGCGACCCGTTTGCGGGTGGTGGCGCGGCCGAGGTGCGCAAGGCCACGCTCACCATCCAATTGAGCGAGCGCGGCACACGGCCGCGCAAGCAGGTGATTGAAAACGACATCCGCACAAAGTTGCAACAACTGCCCGGCGTGCGCAGCAAAGTGGGCTTGGGTGGTTCGGGCGAGAAATACGTGCTGGTGCTCACCGGCGAAGACCCGCAGGCCCTGCAAACCGCCGCCATGGCCGTGGAGCGCGACCTGCGCACCATCCAGGGCTTGGGCTCGATTGCGTCCACCGCCAGCCTGGTGCGCCCCGAGATCGCGGTGCGCCCCGACTTTGCCAAAGCCGCCGATTTGGGTGTGACCAGCGCGGCGATCAGCGACACCTTGCGTGTGGCCACTTTGGGCGATTACGACGCGGCTCTGCCCAAGCTCAATTTGTCCGAGCGCCAGGTGCCCATCGTCGTGAAGTTGGGCGACGAGTCCCGGCACGAACTGACCACCCTCGAGCGCCTGATGGTGCCCGGCAGCCGTGGCCCCGTTATGCTGGGCCAGGTGGCCAGCATCGAGGTGGCGGGCGGCCCGGCGGTGATCGACCGTTATGACCGCCAGCGCAACATCAACTTCGAGATCGAGCTGTCGGGCATGCCGCTGGGTGATGTGACGGCGGCAGTGCAAAAGCTGCCTGCCCTGCAAAGCTTGCCACCGGGCGTGAAGGTGGTGGAAGTGGGCGACGCCGAAGTCATGGGCGAGCTCTTTGCCAGCTTTGGCCTGGCCATGATGATTGGCGTGCTGTGCATCTACATCGTGTTGGTGCTGCTGTTCAAAGGCTTCTTGCACCCCATCACCATCTTGGCCGCTTTGCCCTTGTCTTTGGGCGGCGCGTTTGTCGGCTTGTTGATCGCGGACAAAAGCTTTTCCATGCCCTCGCTCATTGGCCTGATCATGCTCATGGGCATCGCCACCAAAAACTCGATCTTGCTGGTGGAGTACGCGATTGAGGCGCGGCGCGGTAAACCCGCCGAGGGCGATCACCCCTCCGTGCCGCCCATGAGCCGCTGGGACGCGCTACTGGACGCTTGCCACAAGCGCGCCCGTCCGATTGTCATGACCACGATTGCCATGGGCGCGGGCATGCTGCCCATTGCCGTGGGCTGGGGCGCGGCCGACGCGAGTTTCCGCTCACCCATGGCGATTGCCGTGATCGGCGGCCTGCTCACCAGCACGGTGCTCAGCTTGCTGGTGATTCCGGTGGTGTTCACCTACCTGGATGATTTGGGCCAGTGGTCTGGCCGCATGTTTAGAAAACTCACACAAACAAGGAGCAAAGCATGAGCAACAAAGTGGCGGTGGTGGTGGGTGGTGGCAGTGGCATGGGCGCTGCGGTGGCCCGCAAGCTGGCGCAAGATGGTTTTCAGGTGGCGGTGTTGTCCTCGTCCGGCAAGGGCGAGGCGCTGGGCCGCGAGTTGGGCGGCTTGGGGCTGACCGGATCGAACCAGTCGAGCGAAGACCTGCAAAAGTTGGTCGATCAAACCATGGCCCGCTGGGGCCGCATCGACGTGCTGGTCAACAGCGCAGGCCACGGCCCCAAAGGCCCGGTGCTGGAGTTGACCGATGCGCAATGGCACTTGGGGCTCGAAATGTATTTCTTGAACGTGGTGCGCGCCGTGCGTCTGGTGGCACCCATCATGGTCCAGCAAAAATCGGGGTCCATCGTCAACATCTCCACCGCTTGGGTGGTCGAGCCCAGCGCGATGTTCCCGACCTCAGCGGTGGCGCGCGCTGGCTTGGCTGCTTTCACCAAGCTGTTTGCCGATGAACACGCCGCGCACAACGTGCGCATGAACAATGTGCTGCCTGGCTGGATCGACAGCTTGCCCGCCCAAGAGCAGCGCCGTCAAAGTGTGCCCATGCAGCGTTACGGCACCAGCGAAGAAGTGGCCGCGACCATCGCCTTTTTGGCCTCAGAAGGCGCGGCCTACATCACGGGCCAGAACATCCGCGTAGACGGCGGCTTGATGCGCTCGGTGTGAACGTCTGCTGGCAGGCTCATCGCCTGCCTAGCGGTGTCACCCATAAGGTGAGCGGCTTCGTGCTCACAACGTTCTGCGTTTTCTATGGATACGGTACTTTGAAGTTTGAAATGTGTGAGACCTGTCATCTCGCAGGTCGGCACTCGCAGAGTCCGACGTTTTTGGTTTCGACACAGGCCCCTGTCGGGGTCTTCGACCGCCGACCTACAACAACTTTGAGTGATGCCATCCCGTTGGTCGGTACTCGCAGAGTGCGACGTTTTTGGTTTTGGCATAGGCCCATGTCGGGGTCTTCGACCGCCGACCTACGACAACTTTGAGACCTGTCATCTCGTAGGTCGGCACTCGCAGAGTCCGACGATTTTGGTTTTGGCACAGGCCCCTGTCGGGGTCTTCGACCGCCGACCTACAACAACTTTGAGACCTGTCACCTCGTAGGTCGGTACTCGCAGAGTCCGACATTGTTGGTTTTGGCACAGGCCCCTGTCGGGGTCTTCGACCGCCGACCTACAACAACTTTGAGACCTGTCATCTCGTAGGTCGGCACTCGCAGAGTCCGACGATTTTGGTTTTGGCACAGGCTCCTGTCGTGGTCTGTGACCGCCGACCTACAAAAACTTTGAGACCTGTCATCTCGTAGGTCGGTACTCGCAGAGTCCGACGTTTTTAGTTTAAGCACAGGCCCCTGTCGGGTTCTTCGACCGCCGACCTAGGACAACTTTGAGTGATGCAATCCCGTAGGTCGCCACTCGCAGAGTCCGACATTGTTGGTTTTGGCACAGGCCCCTGTCGGGGTCTTCGACCGTCGACTTACAACAACTTTGAGACCTGTCATCCCGTAGGTCGGCACTCGCAGAGTCCGACATTTTTGGTTTCGGCACAGGCCCCTGTCGGGGTCTTCGACCGCCGACCTACGACAACTTTGAGTGATGCAATCCCGTAGGTCGGCACTCGCAGAGTCCGACATTGTTGGTTTTGGCACAGGCCCCTGTCGGGGTCTTCGACCGTCGACTTACAACAACTTTGAGACCTGTCATCCCGTAGGTCGGCACTCGCAGAGTCCGACATTTTTGGTTTCGGCACAGGCCCCAGTCGGGGTCTTCGACCGCCGACCTACAACAACTTTGAGTGATGCCATCCCGTAGGTCGGCACTCTCAGAGTCCGACGTTTTTAGTTTAGGCACAGGCCCCTGTCGGGGTCTTCGACCGCCGACCTACAACATCTTTGAGCTTTGAAAACTTCACATGCCGTATCAAAATGTTCAAGGGTTGCAGAAATCACACCGGGCCGGATCGGCCCAGAGTTGGGTGTGCACGGCCCGGTGTTCTTCGTGGCCACATTTTTTGCAGCTCCAAACCTCTGCTTTGGGCAATCGGGTCAACAGACCGCAGTCGCGGCAGGGTAAACCCGGTATCTGCTGGCTGAGCCAGTAGCCCGGTGTCTCACACCTTGGGCATGCCGAAAGCAATTTTTGAATCAGGTCCCCGGTCGCCTTGAGGATGGTTTTTTGGCGTGTCGGATTGCAAAAAGATCGCAGATCGTTTTCGACGAATACCGCCCCGTTGGCGGACTTGGCTTGGGCCAGATGAAAGGCCTTGAGCAATGTCTCGCGATCGCGGATGCCTTTGTCCATGTCGGGGTGCTCGGGGTGTTCGGGTCGCAGCACCAGATGGTGTTCTGGAAATCCAGCCTCTGCCGCAAAGCGCTCCAACTCTTGCAGGCTCGACACCATTCGGTGCAAGCTTTGGGCAGGGCCGTGTGCAAAGCCCGTCACTTCAATCCCGGACAAGCGATCGACCCACAGCACCACTTCGGTGTTCCAGGGCATGAAAGCGCCAAAGGGGTCAGGGCCAAACGAACCCTCGCTGGCCATGCCCACAGACGTGTCTGTCAGTGCCATGCCAATGGCTGCCTTTTTTCTGGCTGCATCCAGCTGTGAGCCAGCGCGGGTCAGTTCACGCGTGAAAGTGCCCAACTGGTCGGTGTCATAGCCGTCGGTGTGCACCAGCTGGCAGCCCAGGGCGGCTTCCAGCGGTGCGCGCACCAGGTCCTGCTTGCCATGTTGCGTTAAGAGCGAGACTTGGCGACCTTGGTAAAAAAGAGGCGCTGCTGTGCTCATGTCAGCACCGCCTGCGCCACCGCCAAATAAACCGGAATGCCCAGCACAATGTTCAAGGGAAAGGTCAACCCCAGGCTGAGCCCGAAATACAACGCGGGTTTGGCTTCGGGCAAAGCGGTGCGCAGCACGGCGGGCACGGCGATGTATGAGGCGCTGGCGGCCAGCACCATGAGCAAAGCCCCGTTGCCCGCGCTCAGTTTCAAGACGACAGCCACACCCAGAGCCAGTGCTGCATGCACGACTGGCCCGAGCACGGCATAGGCGATCAGCACGGGCGATTGGCCTTTGACCTGCGGCAGGTTGCGCGCCGCCATCAAGCCCATGTCGAGCAGGAAGAAGGCCAACATGCCTTTGAAGAGGTCCACAGAGAAGGGTGCCATCGCGGCCTTTCCGGCTTCACCCGTGACCAGTCCGATCACCATGGCTCCCAAGAGCAGCAACTGCGCCCCATCGGTGAAGGACTCGTGCAGGATCTTGCCCACCGACGCACCATGAGGAGCGGTAGGCCCGCCCAGTGCGGCCACACCACCTGCTTGCAGCACCACACCCGAGGCCTGCTTTTGCCGCAGCGAATTGGCCAACACCACCGCCAGGATGATCGCGGGCGATTCCATCAGCGCCATGGCTGCAGCCATGTGTCCGCCATAAGGCACGCCCTGGTTTTCCAGTGTCTGCACTGCCGTGACAAAGGTCACCGCGCTCACCGAACCATAAGTGGCCGCCACCGCCGCTGCGTCAAAACCCGAGACAAAACGGCGCAGCACGGCGTAACCGATGAGCGGAATGACGATGGCCAACAACACGGCGGCGGCCAGGCTGATGCCCACGCTGGCCGTCAGGCCCGATTGCGACAGCGCAAAGCCGCCTTTGAGGCCCAGAGCCATCAAGAGGTACAGCGACAAAAAGCGGGATATGGCGGGCGGGATTTCGAGGTTGGATTTGACGGTGCCGGCGAGCACGCCAAAGATGAAAAAGAGGATGGCGGGGTCGATCAGATTTTGCATGGGGTATTCCTTGGACTGATCATAGAAATGGACCATGCATTTGTAAAATCGATTCTTCAATGATTGACCATAGATAAAAATCTATGCATTTGCAGTGGGCTGGTGCGCGGCCGATGCGAGTTTCAGACCAACCCCGGCGATCGTCGTGATCGGCGGTCTGCTCACTGTTGATCCGGCCGGATGTTTTTGGCATGAACGCTATTTTGAGAAACGTTGACCGCGCTGCGAGGGCAGTCTTGCAGACCACCACACATCGCCCAGGCGGGGCTCACACACGCATCGCATGGCTGATCACTGTGCCCAAGACAAGCTGTTCACTTCAAACTTCACAGGGCCGGAACAATCAGGGAACCTGTTGGTCAGATTCAATGCCCGGTTCGCACCGGCATGATGTGCAGCGCCTGCGGCGCGATCAGCAACTGCACCCAACCCCCGGCTTGCGCCTGCAAGCGGCCCAGCAGGCGTGTGGTCAGGTTCAAGGTGATGGTTTGGCTGGGCAGGGCTTCGGGCCGGAGCGTGCACAAACTGATTTCGCCCAGCGACAAGACCTCCAGCAGCTGGCAGCGCAAGCGGGTGTGGCCGGGCTCGGCTGCACTCAACAGCCCGTTATCGGCCATCACGTCCACCTGTTCGCCATTGAGCACCCAGGTCACGGGGGTGCCGTCGTCGATTTTGTTTTTGTCGAACACAGCCAGGTCCAGGCCCAGGTCGGACTGCGTGGCATCGGTCCAGCGCAAGCGACCCCAGCCCGACTGGGCCTTGAAAAAACGCCCTTCAAAGTGGTTTTGAATGCCCACCAGCTCGGCCACCCGGGCGTTGCGCGGGCTGGCAAACACACGAGATGGCTCGCCGGTTTGCAGGGTCTGGCCTGCGTCCACGATCACCACCCGGTCGGCCAGGCGGCGGGCCTCTGCCAAGTCGTGCGTGACCAGCACCATGGGCACCGAGACCTTTTGGCGCAAGGCGGCCAATTCGCGGTAGAGCGTTTGGCGCGTGGGCGCGTCCACCGCAGAAAAGGGCTCGTCCAGCAACAACACGCCGGGCCAAGCTTCTGGCGTCGCAGCCTGGGCCCGGGTTGCTGTCAAAGAGGGCGTGGGCATGACCCGCACCAGCGCCCGCGCCAGCGCCACGCGTTGCTGCTGACCGCCAGACAGTTGCGAGGGCCTGCGCTGGCTCAGCGTTGCCAAACCCAAGCGGGACAACAAGGCATGCACATCCGCGCCCGTCCAGCCCGGCCCGGCGGCCAGCGCCACATTGGCCTGCGCCGTCATGTGCGGAAACAGCGCGTAATGCTGGAACACCAGACCCGCCCGGCGCTGCTGCGGGCTGAGCTGCACGCCCGCCGCCGTGTCCAGCCAAGCCTGGCCCGCCACCCGAATGTGGCCTTGCACATCGGCGGGCGTCCACAGCCCCGCGATGGCGCGCAGCATGCTGGTTTTGCCGCTGCCCGACGGGCCGACGAGCGCCACCAACTCGCCTGCGCCGCAGTCAAATTCGGCCTCCAGCCGAATCGGGCTGCTTGAGCGCAATTGCACTTGCAAGCCGGTCATCAGCGCTCCTGCAGGGCGCGGCCACGCTGGCCCACCCGGTCAAAAGCCAGCACGAGGCTGAGCGCCAGCAAGGAAATGCCCACCAGCGCCAGCGCCATCACATGGGCCGACTGCAAATCCATGCCCTGCACCTTGTCGTAGAGCGACACCGACAAGGTGCGGGTTTCGCCCTCGATGTTGCCGCCCACCATGAGCACCACGCCAAACTCGCCCAGCGTGTGCGCCACCGTGAGCGCCATGCCGGCCAGCAAACCGGGCCAGGCCAGCGGCAGCTCGATGCGCCAAAACGTCTGCCAGCTTGACAGGCCCGAGACCCAAGCCGCTTCGCGCAGGCTGTGCGGCACCGCTGCAAACGCACGCTGAATCGGTTGCACCATAAAGGGCAGGTTGACCAGCACGCTCACCAGCAGCAAGCCTTCGAGCGTGAACACCAGCCGAATGCCCGAGGCCGCGAGCCACGCGCCCCAAGCACTGCCCTGGCCAAAGGCCACCAAAAAGTAAAAGCCGATCACCGTGGGCGGCAGCAGCAAGGGCAGCAGCAGCAAAGCCTCGACCACCGGCCGCCCGGCCCAGGCGGTCACGGCCAGCCAGCGGGCCAGGGCCAGACCCACCGGCAGCAGCGCCAGGGTGGTCAAAACCGCCAAAGTGAGCGAAACGTGAAGGGCGGACCAATCCATGGGGTGGGGTTTTGAAGGTTCAGCTGAAATGTGGGGTGTTGGGCGGGATTATTGCGGCAAGGCGTAGCCGTGCCGCACAAACACCGCCTGCGCAGGCGCGCTGAGCAAAAACCGGTGCCAGTTTGTCGCCGTCGCACTCGCGCCCCGGAGCAGCACCATGCGCTGGTGCAGGGGGGCGTGCAAGTCGCTGGGCAAGGCCAAGACCTGCAAGCTGGTGGCGATCTCGGGGGCTTGGGCCAGCGCCAGAGCGGTGATGCCCGCCTGCGCCGCGCCCGTGGCCACAAATTGGGTGGCTTGGCCGATGTTGTCGCCCAGCACTTTCTGGTGCGCAGGCAGCGACATGACGCCTGCACGCTGTAAAGCCTCAACCGCCGCCACGCCATAAGGGGCCAACGCCGGGTTGGCGATGGCGAATTTGTCACCCGGTTTCAGAGCGCGCACCACCGCCGCCAAGCCTTGGGCGAGTGGCAGTGCTGAATTTTTAGGCACGACCAGCGCCAGGCGACCCGTGGCATAACGCTGACCTGCGTCCACCGTGCGACCGGCTTTGACCAGTTCGGCCACCCAAACCTCGTCGGCGGAGATGAATTGCTCGACCGGCAAGCCCTGCAAAATCTGCCGCGCCAGGTTGCCCGAAGCGCCCAAATTCACTTCAACCTGAACGCCTGTTTGTTGCTTGTATTGGGTTGTCAAGTCAGCCAGCACAAACTTCAGGTTACTGGCTGCGGCGATTTTGAGGCGCACAGGCCCCTGGCCTTGGGCCTGAGCAGAAAACGGGAACAGGGTTGCTGATGCGAGCAGCGCACCAAGCAGCAAGGTGCTTGCGCGTCGGTCTTGTCGCAAGCGGTCCGAGAAACCAGCGTGCATAACGTCATGCTTCTTTTGCATAGATATAAAGGTGTTTTGGCCACAACTGACAGGCACACAAGCAGCAGGCTCCCTAAAATCGAGACCCCGCTGGTTACCAAGCCGTTACAACCCGAATCCGGCTTCATCGCCCAGTATCTCAGCACCCCAGCCGTTTTTTCAAAGCCCCTGTGCAGGGGTTTTGAAAAAACGATTTTTAAACTTGGAGCACTTCCCATGAACTCACCCGTGATGCAGGGCCTGAACCTCAATACACCCAGTTACGTCAAAAACGCCAAGCTGATCGCCTGGGTCGCCGAAATGGTCGCCCTGTGCAAGCCCGCCAATATCCACTGGTGTGACGGCAGCCAAGAAGAATACGACCGCCTGTGCGCTGAACTGGTGGCGGCCGGCACCTTCAAAAAGCTCAACCCCGCCAAGCGCGCCAACTCTTTCCTGGCTTGCTCTGACCCGTCGGACGTGGCCCGCGTGGAAGACCGCACCTACATTTGCTCGGCCCAAAAAGAAAACGCCGGCCCGACCAACAACTGGATGGAACCCGCGCAAATGCGCGCCACCCTGAACCCGCTGTTTGACGGCTGCATGGCCGGCCGCACCATGTACGTGGTGCCTTTCTCCATGGGCCCATTGGGCTCACACATCAGCCACATCGGCATCGAACTCAGTGACAGCGCTTACGTGGCCGTGAACCAGAAGATCATGACCCGCATGGGCAAAGCCGTGTACGACGTGCTGGGCACCGACGGCGACTTCGTGCCTTGCATGCACACCGTGGGCGCGCCCTTGGCAGCGGGTGAAAAAGACAAGACCGCTTGGCCTTGCAACCCCAGCACCAAGTACATCGTGCATTTCCCTGAGACCCGCGAAATCTGGTCTTACGGTTCAGGCTACGGCGGAAATGCGCTGCTGGGCAAGAAGTGCTTTGCGCTGCGCATTGCCTCCAACATGGGCAAAGACCAGGGTTGGTTGGCTGAGCACATGCTGATTCTGGGCGTGACCAACCCCGAGGGCAAGAAATACCACGTCGCAGCGGCCTTCCCCAGCGCTTGCGGCAAGACCAACTTCTCGATGCTGGTGCCACCCAAGGCCTTTGAAGGCTGGAGCGTGACCACCATCGGCGACGACATCGCCTGGGTCAAGCCGCACACCGATGGCAAGATGTACGCCATCAACCCCGAAGCCGGTTACTTTGGCGTCGCCCCCGGCACCAACATGAAGACCAACCCCAACTGCATGCTTAGCCTGCACAAGGACGTGATCTTCACCAACGTGGCCCTCACGGACGACGGCGACGTGTGGTGGGAAGGCATGGAAAAAGACACCGGCAAGCTGCCAGACCATCTGATCGACTGGCAAGGCAAGGACTGGACGCCCCAGATCGCCAAAGAGACGGGTGCCAAAGCCGCCCACCCCAACGCCCGCTTTACCGTGGCCGCAACCAACAACCCGGCCCTGGACCCCGCTTGGGACGACGCTGCGGGCGTGCCGATCGACGCCTTCATGTTTGGTGGCCGCCGCTCGACCACCGTGCCCTTGGTGACTGAGGCACGCAGCTGGACCGAAGGCGTGTACATGGCCGCAACCATGGGCTCTGAGACCACTGCTGCCGCTTTTGGCGCACAAGGCGTGGTGCGCCGTGACCCCTTCGCCATGCTGCCGTTTTGCGGCTACAACATGAGCGACTACTTCCAGCACTGGCTGGACACTGGCGCTAAAGCCACCGCCGCTGGCCACAAGTTGCCCGCCATGTACTGCGTGAACTGGTTCCGCAAGGGCGAAGACGGCTCGTTTGTCTGGCCCGGCTACGGCGACAACATGCGCGTTTTGAAGTGGATGATCGACCGCCTGGAAGGCAAGGCTCAGGGCGAGCAAACCATGTTCGGCGTGGCCCCCACGTACGGCGAAATCAATTGGACCGGTCTGGATTTCAGTGCCGAGCAGTTCAAGGCGGTGACCAGCATCGACCCAGGCGCATGGCAAGCCGAATTCAAATTGCACGACACCCATTTCGAGCAACTGGCCTACAACATGCCCAAGGCATTGCTGGACACCAAGGCCGCGCTGGAAGCACGCTTGGGTTAAAAAAGCAGGGTCTGCGCCCAAGCGGCGTCGAGTCTTGAAACCGCCCCGGCTACAAACCGGGGCGGTTTTTTTACGCGTCTGATTGATTCGATCCTGTGAAGTATTCAATGCTCAGAGAGCTTGCAGGTCGGTGGTCGAAGACCCCGACAGGGTCCTGTGCCGAACCAACACTGTCGGACTCTGCGAGTACCGACCTACGAGACCCCGGGTCAAAAGAGCTGCGTATCGAACCGATAAATATCACTGCTTGAAATAAAACTCACCAATCGCCTGGTCATAAAGCGCGGGTGTTTGTTCATGGCCCACGGAGCGGGCCAGGCGGACCACTTCATTGCGCACATTGCGCAAGACACGATCTACAGAAAGGCCCGGCTTTAACATTTCCTTGACAAAAATGCGGGTGAACAGGCCATTTCTTTCTTTGTCGTTGTCGCCCAAGCGGTCCAGCGCCTGCTGGCCCGAACCGGCCGAGAACATGATCATTTGCCCGGTGGCAGCCGATGTGGGGGCCAGACCCCGACCCCCAATGGCGCGGCCTTTGCCTTTGAAGGGGTTGTCACGGCAAGCGTCGATCACGGCCAGCGCAAACTTGGTTTTCTTCTCTTCCAGGTCATCCAGCACTTTTTGCAAGAGGATGGCATCGTCCTTGACCTGGTCTTCCTGATCACCTTTCACATCGATGGGCAACAAATAGTTGGCATTGCCCAGCTGCACCCCGTGGCCTGCATAAAAGAACAAGACTTCATCGCCTCCGCTCAATTGCTGCCGGAAATCGCGCACGGCTTGTTTGAATTTCTTTTCGTTGAGGTTCAGGTGTTTGTAAACCTTGTAGCCCACCGCCTCCAGCGACTTGGCCATGGCCTCGGCATCGGCGCCTGCGTTGTTGAGTTTGGGCACATCGGTGTAGAGGTCATTGCCGATCACCAAGGCCTTGCGATTGGCGTAAGTCACAGGGGTTTTGGCAGCAGCTTCGGCCTGGGCCAAGGATGCAGCTTCATCTTTGGCTTTGGCCGTAGCGGCGGCGGCTGCCGCTGCTGCTGCCGCGTTTTCCTTTTGCAGTTTGGCCAGCATTTGCGTCATGGCTTCCAGTTGCTGGGCCATTTTGCGTTTTTCTTCATCCAGGGCTTTGCGCTCTTGATCGAGTCGCAGCTGAGCGGCTGTGTCGGGGGCAGCTGCCACAGGTGGAGCGGCCGGGGGCAAGGGCTTGGGGGCGGCAGTTGGGGCTTCTGTTTTGGCCGGGGCGGTGACGCTGGCCACCACCGCAGCAGGAGCGGGCTTGACTGCCGCAGCAGGTGCGGGCTCAATTTTGACGGGTGTCACAGCCGCTGGGGCCACAGCAACGGTGACGGCAGGAGGCGCAGGCGGCGTTGTGGTCACCGGCGCAGCGGCGGGTGCTGACAAAGCGGAGGGAGTGGAAGGCGTGGAGGGCGTGGAGGCTTGTGCAACCGCGTTCACCGGATAAGCCAGCGCCATGATGGGTTGAGGCTTTTTGTTGAAATAACTTTGTTGCATCGACTCGATATAAATCGAGGCCCAGGTGTCGAGCATGGTTTGCTCGGGCCGGGGATCGCCTGCTTTGACGGCATCCCTGAATTGACCAGCGCCGATGCCTTTGGGCGGCAAGATGAAGGCTTCAACGCGCAGGCCCTTGCCGTTGAACTGCTGAACCGACAATTCGGCCAGGAACATGCTGGATTTGAAGGATTTGCCCGGTTCTTCAAAACCTTTGACCACATCAAGCCACCACTCTTTGTCAGTGGCGTTGGTCCAAGCGCTGACATTTCGCCAATTGTCAAAATTACCCATGGCAAAAAAGCGTGAGCACTTGTTGATCAATTGGTTGGCTTGAGTTCCATGTTGGTTGACCAGGAAGTGATTGGCCGTGCTGGACTGACAATTCGTGTTGCCCCATCGCACCGATCCTGTGGCCTGGCGCACCACCAAAAACGGTACACGCGCATCGACCTGTGTGTTTTTCAGGGTGTAGGTTTCCCAGATATACCCCGTGCGTGTGATCGTGCTGTTGTGGCTGGACAGCCAGGCGCCTTCAGGCAAGGCCACGCTGGCGCCCCCGCCCATCGGCAAGAAATCCTTGTAGGTCGAACCGACCACGGGTTGTGCCAGGCCAGGCAACAGCGAAAAAGCCAGACACGCGGGCATCACCCATCGCAAAAAGGCCATTGCCTTGTCATGAAGCGTGTGCAGAAATGAAGGGGTTTTGTTCGGGGTCATTCCAACGGGCCTTGAAGAGTGAATGCACCCTGGATGACGCAGCGCGATCAACGCAGGGCTTTGGGATGCGCAATTTCAATGGTTCTGATTGTTACACTGATAGACAGCACACAGACAAACCTGCCAAAACGATCCTTGAACCATGCGCCTGTCCTACATTGCCTCCTGTCTTGCACTGAGCTTGATCACCCCCTGGGCTGCACAGGCCCAGGTCAAGTTGATCACCGAAGAAGAAGCCAAAGCCCCGAACCTGCAAGTGCCCTCCACCCGGGCCATCACGCGTGGGCCGGGCATCACGCTGTTGTCGTCCGCTGAAGTCCAGGCCAAGGCATTTGCTTTGAAAATCGCCTTTGAGCCCCGTGGCGGCAGCCAAATTGATGCGGCATCGATCAAGTTTGAATACCTCAAACAACCAGTCCTGGACTTGACCGCACGCTTCAAATCCGGATTGAATGGCAACCAGTTGAACCTGCCTCAAGCCAGCGTGCCTGTGGGTGCCCACCCCATTCGGGTATCGGTGCGCGACAGCGAAGGGCGAGAGGCCAGCACGGTGATCCAGCTGAGCGCCAAGTGAGCCGCAGCACCTTTGACTGCCCTTATTGCTGCAGCAACATCCCGCTGCAGGCCTCGGTGTGCAGCCAATGCACCCGCGATCTGGTGCTGTTCAAGCCCCTGGCTTTGCGCTTGCAGGATCTGGCCGATGAAGTGGCGCAGCTCAAGACCCAGGTTCAGCAGCAATCTGAGCTATGGGGGCAAATGCCAGTTCAGGAGATTGGTGCAGCGGCTATGTCATATGCCCATGAACACGAGCAGCCCCCTCAGTCCGAACCCGCCCATTTGGCCAAGGCCTCGTCCTGGATGGCCTTGAGCCTGAGCGTTGAGCTGACCACGGCCGCCATCGGCCTGAGCCATTGGGTTTTGCTTTTCGTTTATGACGTGCGTCCCCTGTTTTTGCGGCTGCTGACCATTTTGCTGCCTGTGTTGACGGGATTTATCTGCGCACGCCAAAGCCGTCTTGGGGGGCTGTGGCAGGCGCTGGCTGCAGGCGCGGCGGGGGTGGCTTCGGTCTGGCTGATGCTGGCGATCACCGCATACATGGATGGCGTGCCACTGTGGCCAGACAATCCCAGGGATTGGCGTGAAACGCTGGAGTACACGGCTTCGATCACCTTGGCCTTCTTCACGGGCTTTTTGATTCATAGCCTGCTCAGCCGCTGGGCGCGTGAGCAGCGCCAGAAAATCAGCCTCAAAGTTTTGCTCTCACGCGATGCCAATGGCAAATACAAAATCGCCGAGGTCACCCATCAGGTGCAAAGCCTGGTCGCTGCGGTCGCGCCGCTCGTGTCTGCAGGCACGGCCCTGTATTCGGGCCTGAAGATTTTTCTCTCGAATTGACCGCCCCTTTTGAAAGCGACGCGCCCATGAACACAATGAAGTGGCCCTTGTTGGCACTGACGGCCATGCACATGGCCAGCGCGGGGGCGCAAGCCCAGACCCCGGCAGCGGCGCGTTCGGCACTGGTCATCGGTCTGAGCCAATATGCAGCCAGCACAGGCGCGGCCACATTGGAGGGCGTGCCCCACGATGTGGACAGCGCGCAGCGTATTGCCAAAGCCATGGGCATACCCGGGCAGCACACACGCGTGTTGCGCGACCAGCAAGCCACCAAAGCGCAAATCCTCGAAGAAATCCGGCTGCTGGGTGAACGCACCCGCGAGGGTGGTCGCAGTTTCATTTACTTTTCGGGCCACGGCACCCGGTATTGGGACCCCAGCGTCAAGGGTTGCGTCGAAGGCCTGCTGACCCATGACGGTCAGGCCATCACCCATGCCGAGCTGGCCCAGGCGGCCCAAAAAGTCACCGCCGGTGCCGACAAGCTCATCACCATGATTGACGCCTGCCATTCGGGCGGTGTGGCTTCTGGCAAAGCGGGCACACGCTCTTTGGGCGGCATTGAGCTCAAACCCAAATTCAGCTTCAAGGCCAGCAGCGCGGCCGATGCCTGCGCGCAGCCCTCGAACATGAAAACCCGCAGTCTGCTGGGCGAAGTCACCCGTCTGGGTGCCTTGCAGGAAAACGTGGTGCAAATCACTTCCTCCCGCCCCGATGAAGTGAGTTTTGACGAACCTGGTAAAGGCGGCCTGGCCACACAGGGCGTGCGCGATTGTCTGCTGGGCAAAGCGGTCGATACCGATGGCTCCGGTGCGGTGTCGCTCGCTGAAATCCAGCAATGCGCCCAGAGCGTGATTGACCGCAAGCTGCAAGGCGTCAAAGACCTCACGCCCCACCATGTGACCGTGTCGGGCAACCGCAATTTGATCCCTGTGGCCCAGCAGCGGCCCAACCCCGTGGCAGCGGCCCCCGCTGTGGTGACCGCGCTGGCGGCTCCGGTGCCTGCACCAACACCTGCACCAGCACCGGCACCGGCACCGGCACCGGCACCGGCACCGGCACCGGCACCGGCACCGGCACCGGCACCGGCTCCGGCTCCAGCTCCAGCTCCAGCTCCAGCTCCAGCTCCAGCTCCAGCTCCAGCTCCGCTGGCCCAGGTGCCAAGCAGCCCATCTCCAGTGAAGCCTCCAAGTCCATCCCCTGCTGCAGTGACCAGCAACACGCCCGCCATGCCAGCCCCTGCAGTGGCTGCACCTGCCAGCCCACCGCGCCCACCTGCGGCAGCGCCTGCAGCACCCGCAGCACCCGCAGCACCCGCAGTCTCTGTTCCTGTCCCCGCACCGGAACCCCTGCTGGCGTCTTTGGCCACCTTGAAAGACATTGAGCAGCAACGCGACCCGCGCATCGCCGTGAACGTGAAACTCAACAAGCCGGTGCTCAAAATCGGCAAAGACGCGCTGGAGATGAGCATCCAGTCCAGCCATGATGGGTACATCTACCTGGTCATGCTGGGCAGCGATCGCAAGAGCTTTTATGTGCTCTACCCCAATGGCCTGGACAGAGACAACCGCATCCGGGCGGGGCAGACCCGTCAATTGCCACGTCCCGACTGGCGGCTGGAGGCGGCCGGGCCTGCGGGTACCGATCACCTGTTGGTGATGGTGGCCAGCAGCCCCCGCCAAATCGACCGCCTGGTCATGGCCGAGCCCAGCGCCACCAACCCATTCACCTTTGCCCTCAATGACATCGGTGGCCGTGCCGACCTGATCCAGTTTTTGGTTCACAACAAAGCGGGTGACGGCTCCGAGCGCTTCGGCGCCCAAATTCTCACCCTCAAGGAAGTGCCATGAAACACCTGAGCCTCGCGCTTGCCCTGCTGCTGACTCTGGCCCCCGTGGGGGCGCAATTGGTGCAACAAGCCTCCAAGGAAGACCTCATCGACAAACTCACGCCGCCTGCGCCACCGACCACCCGCAGTCTGCGCAACATCGCACCCAAACCGGTCACGGTGGATTTGTCCATCCAGTTCGATTTCGACTCGGCCCGTCTGCAATCGAGCAGCAAACCCCTGCTGGACAACCTCGCCCAGGCCATGAACAGCGAGCGCCTGTCGGTGCTGAAGTTCAAGGTCGAAGGCCACACCGATGCCAAAGGCAAACCTGACTACAACCAGGAGCTTTCCGCGCGTCGGGCGCAGGCCGTGCAGACTTACCTGGTCAGCCAAAACGTGGCTGCTGAACGCCTGCAAGCCGAAGGCAAGGGTGCCAGCGAACTGCTGGTGCCCGACAAGCCACTGGCCAGCGACAACCGCCGCGTGCGCATCTCGGTGAACCCATGATCCTAGAAAACGCAGTTGACCGCTTTCAACCCGCTGGAGACCTCTGTGCACCCTGAACGCTGTGAACACGAAGACGCTCACCTTGTGGGTGACACCGCTACGCACCCGATGGCACAGCCCTGGGGGGCACTGGCGGCGTTGCTCGTCGTTGCAGGGGGGCAGCCTGCGGCCTCCTCGCGCCTGGCCATTGCCCACCAGCGCAGCACCCTCGGGCGCGTCCAACTGCGTTTTCTAGGATGATGTCCACACGCGCATCTTGGCTCGCAGGCCTTGTTGCAGGGGTGGCTTTGAGTGTATCTGCGGCACAGGCGTTTGAGCTGGTTTCACTCCAGGAGCAGCAGGCGGCCTTGACTGCGCCTGAACCGTTGTCGCCCAAAACCAACCCCGTGGCGGGCGCGCCCATGATTGACATCGTGGAGCCCCGCATAGGCAGTGTCATCACATCGCCCACCAGCATTCAGCTGGTTTTCCAGGCCTCGGCGTCCAGCGCTGTGCGGCCTGAAACCTTCAAGGTGCTGTACGGACGCCTCAGGCTGGACATCACTCAGCGCTTGTTGGGCGCAGCTTCCATCACGGCGCAAGGCATTGCCGTCAAAGGCGCGAATTTGCCCAAGGGCAGCCACCGGCTCTTGCTGAGCATTGAAGACAGCCTGGGCCGTCAAGGCCAAAGACAATTGGACATTGAAGTCAACTGAAAGCCTGGGTGGGTGCCTTGTAAAGCGCCTGTTCAATCCAACCCATGTTGAAAACCGCCGAATCCCGTCACCGCCTGGCCCTGTGGCTGTTGTGGATCACGCCCGCCATGTGGTCGGTCAATTACCTCGTGGCCCGCACCGCGCCCGGCGTGGTGGAGCCGCACATGCTGGCGCTGGGCCGTTGGGCTTTGGCGGGTCTGATCCTGAGTTTTCTGGCGCGTCACGAACTGTGGCGTGAAAAGCGCAGCACGCTGCGGGCTGCAAGGCAGTACCTGGTGCTGGGCGCTTTGGGCATGCTCATTTGTGGGGCCTGGGTTTACAAGGGCGCGCAGACCACCGCCGCCATGAACATCGCGCTGATTTATGCCGCCTCGCCGGTGCTGATCGCGCTGGGCGCGGTGCTGTGGCTGGGCGAGCGGTTTTCCTGGCGGCAGGGCTTGGGCGTTGTGATCGCCCTGTCGGGTGTATTTCATGTGGTGGTCAAGGGCCAGTGGCTGGCGCTGGGCCAAGTGCAGTGGGTGGCGGGCGACGGCTGGATTGTCTTGGCCATGGTGGCTTGGGCGGCCTATGCCCTGTTGCAAAAAAAGTGGACCAGCCCGCTCAGCGCCACCGCTCGGCTGGCCGCCATTTGCATGGGCGGTGTGCTGGTGCTCTTGCCCTTTGCCGTTTGGGAAGGCCTGCAGTCCGATACCCCGGCCTGGAGTTTTCAGGCCAGTTGGCTGGTGCTGATCGCAGCCCTGGTGCCGGGCATTGGCGCTTATGGGGCTTATGGTTTTTGCCAAAAAGTGCTGGGCGCCAGCCGGGTAGCGGCCAGCTTGTACCTGGGGCCTTTGTACGGCGGCCTGGCCGCTTGGGCGGTGCTGGGCGAGTCCATGGGCTGGCACCATCTCATGGGGGCCTTGCTGATATTGCCCGGCATTTACCTGGCGTCGCGCCAAGCACCCGAGACGCCCGAGCCCTGAGCCCGGCAGGCAAACGTCGGATTCTGCGAGTACCGAGCTGCGAGGCGCAGTACGGGCGGTATTCGTAGGTCGGTGGTCGTAGACCCCGACGTTCTGTGAATGGGCGTTGAGGATGGGTGAGGGGTGATGGACATAGCGTCCTCAGGACTGATCTGGCGCCCGCCCCCTGGTGAGCAGAGCGGCTGTTCGGGCCAACGTCGGACTCTGCGAGTGCCGACCTACAAGGGAAACAGCAGGGCCTCTTGTAGGTCGGCACTCGCAGAGTCCGACATGGATGCAAAGGCCCCAACCAGCTGCAAGACGCCTATGAAAAAAGCCTCCCGCAGGAGGCTTTGAAGGGTCCAATCCGAAGGGCGGATCAGATGTAGTACAGGCGGTTGCGCACAATGCGCGCAGCCCGGCGGTCCATCAAGGTGGACATATCCAAGGACGCTGTTTGGGTGACATCAGCACGGTCCATGGCGGTTTGCAAATCGTGCATCAGGCGCTCGTCCGATTGGGCCATGGTCCACAGGCGCTCGTCAGCGCGGCGACGCGCCACACGGGCAGACCAGCCATCGAGTGTGGCCATCATTTTTTGTGCAAACAGGCGGCTCACACCGCGCAGTGCACCAATGGCCAGCACAGCCACGGCCCACAAGGCCAACCAGGAAGCGATGACGTGCGTTTCAGCCCAGTCGTCGATCAACTGGTCGGCCATGACGACCAAACCGGCGACGCCGGCAGCCAGCAAGAAGGTGGCCAGGGTTTTGGTGGAGCTGGCGGGCGCAGCAACAGCTGCAGGGGCGGGCAGGTGGCCCAACATGGATTTGGTGCTCATGGTCATGATGTTTTTCCTTTTAAAAAGATCTTTCAGTTTTTTTCTGCAAACAACTGATAAATTTGTGAACCGAATATTAGGGTTAATACGAGTATTGTTCAACTTTATATTCATGATGGTTATCATTCACATTGGTGATAGATAGATGGATTGACAGAAAAACCCCATGAACTCGCACATCCCGCCCGCATTTCGCACGCTGGACCTGAACCTGCTTCGGGTCTTTGATGAGGTCATGGCCGAGCGCAGCCTGACCAAGGCGGCGCGCAATTTGTCGCTGACGCAGCCTGCAGTCAGCAATTCACTGCGTCGCCTGCGTGATGCCCTGGACGACGAACTGGTGCGCAGACAGGGCCATGGGATCGAGCCCACCCCGCGAGCCTTGGCCCTTTGGCCCAGCGTGCGCGAGGCGCTGCGCCAGTTGCAAGAAGCCCTGGTGCCCCAAGCCTTTGTGTCGGCCGAGGCTCACAACACTTTTGTGCTGGCCATGGCCGATGCCACCGCCGCAGAGTTGATGGGCGGCCTGGCCCGGCAGATGCAGACCGAAGCGCCCGGCGTGTCCATGCGCGTGGTGCCCCTGACCACACGCGATCCGCGCCGCCTGCTCAGCGACGGGGCGGCCGACATGGCGTTGGGCTACTTTCCGGCGGTGCTGACCGATTTGACCGGCCGCGCACAAGCGGGTGAAGCGGTGGCCTTTGAACACCAGCGCCTCTATGCAGGTGAATATGTGTGTGTGATGCGCCAGGGACACCCGCTGGCCGATGTGCCCCTGACACTGGATGCCTACTGCGCAGCGCGGCATCTGTTGGTGAGTTTTTCAGGCCGCCCCTATGGCTTTGTGGACGAAGCACTGGCCTCGATCGGCAGGCAGCGCCGCATCGTGCTCACGGTGAACCAGTTCTTCACGGCGGGTCAGGTGGTGGTCAACTCGGACTTGCTGACCGTGTTGCCCCGGCATTTTGTGCCCACCACGGGCATGACCGAGCAGTTGGTGCTGCGCGACTTGCCGCTGGATGTGCCACCCGTGCACGTAGAGGCTTTGTGGCACCGCAAACAGCAACACGACAGCGCCCACCAATGGCTGCGTGCCCAATTGCTGCAAGTGGCACAAAGCGCATTCGCAGAATCAGAGACACCATGAACATCCAATTGCTGTCGGATTTACACCTGGAATCCAACCCCGGCTTTATGCCCGTGCCCGCTCCGGGTGCCGATGTGCTGGTGCTGGCCGGAGACATTGGCTCGTACCAAAGCAACTCCGCACTCAGCGCTGCGGGCGACACCGATTTTGGCCTGGGCCGGTTTTCGCCGAGCCGTGGCTGGCCCACGCCGGTGCTGTTTGTACCCGGCAACCACGAATACGATGGCCTGGACTTTGACCAGGCCCACAGCCGGTTGCAAGACACCTGTGAGCGGCTGGGCATCACCTGGCTGGAACGCGAAGTGCAAATCTTGCACGGCATCCGATTTGTGGGCACCACGCTGTGGTCAGACTTTGACGCACTGGGGCCCCTGGCGGGCCAAGTGCTGCCCGAAAAACTGCCTGCCCATTTCAACCACCCCAACAGCCAGTACACCCGCCAGCTCAAGGCCCGTGACAAGGCCTTTCGCGCGGCCAACTACTACTTGCGCAAAACCGGCACCACCCGTGCAGGCCAGCCCTGGCTGGCCGAGGCCATGCGCGAACAGGCCCTGCAATGCCAAAGCTGGCTGAGTGACACGCTGAGCACCCCGTTTGAAGGTCGCACTGTCGTCGTGACCCACTTTGCCCCCAGCCTGCGCAGCGCCGATCCGCGCTATGGCGAAACCCCCGGCACTGCGGGCTTTTGCAATGCGCTCGATACGCTGCTGCCGCAAGCCCAGGCATGGCTGCACGGGCATTTGCACTGCCCCAGCGACTACACCCACCAAGGCTGCCGCGTGATCGCCAACCCGCTGGGCTACGCACACAAGAACGAACAAATCCGCTTCCAGGCCCAACAGGTCTTGAGCCTGGGCTGATGCCCACGTCGTGGTCTGCGACCGCCGACCTACGGGTGGGAGCGTCGAGCGGGCGGGTAAATCACGCAAACGTCGGGGTCTTCGACCGCCGACCTACGGGGAGTGGGTATTCGTAGGTCGGTACTCGAAGAGTCCGACGCTGCACGCCTGGCACAAAGCGCAGGCTGCAGGCGAAGGTGGTCCATCAAGCCCAACGTCGGGGTCTTCGACCGCCGACCTGCGGGGAGTGGGTATTTGTAGGTCGGTACTCGAAGAGTCCGACGCTGGACGCTTGGCACAAAGCGCTGGCTGCAGGCGAAGGTGGTCCATCAGGCCCAACGTCGGGGTCTTCGACCACCGACCTACGGGGGATGGGTATTTGTAGGTCGGTACTCGAAGAGTCCGACGCTGCAAGCTTGACCCAAAGCGCTGGCTGCCGCCGAAGGTGGTCCATCAAGCCCAATGTCGGGGTCTTCGACCGCCGACCTACCGGCCGTTTTCAAGCTAGTTGTCGCATTTATTTTGGTGGTTCAGGCTGGTTTTCGTAAGTTTTTATTCTCCGTGGGTTTAGGGGTATGGGGATTGAGGTGGACTTCGTTGACCGGGTGCCAATTGCGTGCAGTTGCGGACCATCGGTTCGGATTGGCCTGTCGGGCAGCAGCGTAAACATCCTCGCGCTTTGCAAGCATTGGCCCGTCAAGCCCTGCGTGGCGCTGAGTTGGGGTTACAAAACGAATGGCACTGTGCCTGTGCTCGGTGTTGTACCAATGGACCAAATCTGTCACCCAGCGGCGCGCATGCAAGATGTCGGTAAAGGGCCCCAGAGGTAGCTGCGGGCGGAACTTGAGAGTTCGGAACAGCGATTCCGAGTAGGGGTTGTCATTGCTGACTGAGGGCCGACTGCGCGAAGGCGTGATACCCAAGCGCCACATTGTCGCCAGCATGGTCTCACCCTTCATCGGCGAGCCATTGTCTGAATGCACCGTGAGCTGCCCTTCGGGAATGCATTGGCGCTCGCAGATATCACGAAGCAAATCGGCGGCCAGCTGTGCGCTCTCACAATCAAATACCTGCCAGCCGACAATTTTTCGGCTGAAGATATCCACAAAAAGGTAGAGGTAGAAATGCATTCCTCGCACCTGAGTGGGCAAATAGGTAATGTCCCAACAATAGACTTGATCGGGCTCGGTAGCGACCAATGCGCGCGGCTTGCTCACCTTGCGCGGCACACGCTCCAGGCGGCGATGGCCCATCTGCTGGGCGCAATGGAGCAGTCGGTACATCGTCGATTCACTGCACACGTACTTGCCCTGGTCGGCCAAGCGAGGCACGATTTGGCTGGGTGGCAAATCTTTGAACTCCTCGCTGTTAAGCACGCTCATCGCGGCCTCTCGCTCAGCTTGACTGAGCTGGTTTGGCGGCACGCTGTGCGCACGTAGCGTGCTGACACGCCGGTCTCCTTCGTGCCCACAAGGGTGTACCCAGCGCTGCAAGGTGCGAACGCTCATGCCAATTTGGGCGCAGGCCTGTTGAGCGCGGG
>NZ_LFYT02000015.1 GCF_001270065.2 Limnohabitans planktonicus II-D5 | reverse complement strand
GGGGCTGCATGGGTAGGTCGGCGGCTTTAGCCCCGACATGGGCCTGTGCCGAAGCGGAAAAACGTCGGACTCTTCGAGTGCCGACCTACGGGGCTGCATGGGTAGGTCGGCGGTCGAAGACCCCGACATGGGCCTGTGCCGGGCGGAAAAACGTCGGACTCTTCGAGTGCCGAGCTACGGGGATGCATTGGTAGGTCTGCGGCTTTAGCCCCGACATAGGGCCTGTGCCGAAGCGGACAAATGTCGGACTCTTCGAGTGCCGAGCTACGGGGGCACGCTTTTGTAGGTCTGGGGCAACTACATCATCCCGATCATCGAACGTGGCACGCGCACCTTCAAATCCAGCAGCATCTGGCCCATGCCTTTGCCTAAAGGGTCGTTGCGGCTGGATGCGGGGCCGCCGCCGTCCAGGGCTTCGTGCAGCAGCAAGTTCATGGCGTCGATGCCGGGCAAGTGAAAACGCTCCACCGGCCCGTGCACCAGGTGTGCGAAATACGCCTTGACGACTTCGGGCGTCACCCGCGCCCACAAGAGCGGCAGCCACTCGGGGCGCCGTGCAATCAAGCCAATGTTGGAGATGTCGCCTTTGTCGCCACTGCGTGCCCAGGCGAGCCGAATCAGGGGAACTTCGATCTGATCTTCTTCAGGGTCCACCCACGGCACCGGAAGGGGCAGCACGGGGGCCGGGCGCGGTGTCGCCACCGGCGCCTCAGGGACAGACCAAACCTGATCGCCCATGCGCACCTGGACAGGCACGCGGGATTTGTCAACCAGAAAGGCCAAGGGTTGGATGTGCGGCGAGGCCGAGGGACGCCCCGCGCCCGGGCCGGTGGTGCCCGGTGACCAAGAGGTGCCAGATGGCGCAATTTCGCGGGCGAAGATGTCGAGCGCCTGTTTCATCGGGTGGTTCACCACCACGCGCAGCATGACTTCACGCGCCGCGCCCGCACGAGCATGGGGGCCGTACAGGGTTTCGGCTCCCAGCAATTCGACCACTGCGCGGCTGAAATCGGGCAGGCCCATCTGACTGAGCAGTTCGCGGCTGCGCGCCAAAATGGCCTGACCCGTGCGCTGGGCTTTGGCAGCGGCATCGATGCCGATGATCACCATGCTGCCGGTACAGCGGTAACCGTCCATGGCGGTGGCCGAGACCTTGTACTGCGCGCTGGGCGGGCGGCCTTGTGCGCCACTGACGCGCACACGCTCGGCGCTCAGTTGTTCGATCTTGACCTGGCGAAAATCGCAGCACACATCGGGCAAGAGGTAGGCGCTGGGGTCGCCGATTTCATAAAGCAGCTGCTCGGTCACGGCGGCGCGCAAGATGATGCCGCCCGTGCCGGGGGCTTTGCTCAGCTCAAAACTGCCGTCGGCCTGGCAGTCAATGATGGGGTAGCCGATGTGCGGCCAGTCTGGCACGTCTTGCCAGTCGGTGTGCAAGCCGCCCGTGGCCTGGCAGCCGCATTCGATGATGTGGCCCGCCAGGCTGCCGCCCGCCAGCGCGTCGTAGTCGGTGGCCGTCCAGCCAAATTCATGAATCAGGGGGCCGAGGGTGACGGCGCTGTCCACCCCGCGCCCGGTGATCACGATGTCGGCCCCGGCGGCCAGCGCACGCGCCACCGGCATGGCACCCAGATAGGCATTGGCCGACAGCAGTGTGCCTGGCAGCGGCTCATCCCGGAACATGTCGCGTGTGCCCACGTCACGCAATGCAGGCAGCAGAGCGCTGATGTCGTCGCCTTCGACCACGGCAATCTTCGGGCTCAGCCCCATGCTTTGCGCCAGGGCTTGCAGCGCGTTGGCGCAGCCTTGCGGATTCATGCCGCCTGCGTTGGCCGCCACCTTGATGCCGCGCCGCATCACCTCGGGCAGGACCGATTTCATGGCGATGTCCACAAAATCGGTGGCATAGCCCATCTCGGGTTTCTTGGCGCGCACCGCAGCCAGGATGGCCATGGTGGTTTCGGCCAGGTAGTCAAACACCAGGTAGTCGATCAGGCCCGAATTCACCAACTGGGGCGCGCCCACCATGCTGTCGCCCCAAAAACCCGAAGCGCCCCCAATGCGGACAGTTTTGCGCGTGTGCGATGTGCTTTGTGTCATGGTCAATCCCGTCGGTCAAGCGCCTGCACGTGCAGGCTTGGGCGCTAGGTTAGCAGCAGCTTGCAGGGTCTGGCTTGTGTGGACTGGCTGGCGCAATAGTCGGACTCCAGCGAGTGCTGGACTTGCAACAACGCCTCTGGTGTGGTCAAGCGCCGCAGCTGGATTGCCGCGTCGCAAGCTCCTCGCAATGACGGCCATTCGTCATCGCGAGCGAAGCGTGGCGATCCAGTGTGTGGACAAGCGCCGCAGCTGGATTGCCGCGTCGCAAGCTCCTCGCAATGACGGCCATTCGTCATCGTGAGCGAAGCGCGGCGATCCAGTGTGTGAACAAGCGTTGTAGCTGGATTACCGCGTCGCAAGCTCCTCGCAATGACGGCCATTCGTCATCGCGAGCGAAGCGCTGCGATCCAGTGTGTGAACAAGCGTTGTAGCTGGATTGCCGCGTCGCAAGCTCCTCGCAATGACGGAAACGATGTCCACCACGTCGCTGCGCTTACGGTGCTTCAGCTCCGACAATGCCCGCTTCGGAGTAGGCCGCATGTCGGGGCTGAAGCCGCCGACCTACGAGGGACATGCTGGCACCCTGGCGACAGTAAAGGGGGCGGGCTGGGTGCAAGGTGGCCTCGGACCATGACAAGCACAGGGAGCAACCAGTTCGCACAAGACGTTCAGCCACCCGTGTTTATGCTGCACCTGTTTTCAACTCATCACGCCCAAGCCATGCTGGACACACCTTCATTGCCCCATTACTTTTCGGCAGAACACGAAGAATTTCGCGCCTCGCTGCGTGATTTTGTGAGCCGCGAAATCACGCCCCATGTCCACGCATGGGACGAAGCCGAGACTTTTCCGCGTGATTTGTACCAGCGCATTGCCCGCCTGGGGGTGCTGGGTATTGGCTACCCCGAAGCCCTGGGCGGCACCCCGGCCGATCTCTTTTTCCACATCATCACGGCCGAAGAAATGGCGCGTTCGGGCAGCGGTGGCGTGTCGGCTTCGCTGCTCTCGCACACGATTAGCCTGCCCCCGATTGCCCGCTATGGCAGCCAGGCTTTGCAGCAGCGCATCGTGCCTGCCGTGCTGTCGGGTGAAAAAATCGCCGCGCTGGCGGTGACCGAACCGGGCGGTGGCTCGGACGTGGCCGCGCTCAAAACCACGGCCGTGCTTGAGGGTGACCACTATGTGGTCAACGGTGAAAAAGTCTTCATCACCTCGGGAATGCGGGCTGACTATTTCACGGTGGCGGTACGCACCGACCCGGCCAACCAAGGTGCGGGCGGCGTTTCGGCCTTGATGATCGAGGCCGATTCGCCAGGTTTGACGCGCACGCCCTTGAAGAAGATGGGTTGGTGGTCTTCGGACACGGCGCAGCTGCGTTTTGACAATGTGCGTGTGCCGGTGGCGCATCTGCTGGGCGTGGAAAACCAGGGCTTCAAGGTGTTCATGAACAACTTCAATGGCGAACGCCTGGGCATGTCGGCGCAGGCCTGCATGTTTGCCCAGGTGTGCCTGCAAGAAGCCACCGATTGGGCGCGTGAACGCCAGACCTTTGGCCAGCCGCTGTCGCAGCGTCAGGTGATTCGCCACAAACTGGTGGACATGGCCATGAAGATCGAGGCGGCCCGCAGCCTGGTGTACGAGCTGGCCTGGCAGGTGGAGCACCACCATGGTGACTCCGCTCATCTGGTGGCTCGCACCTGCATGGCCAAAATTTTGTCTACCCAGGCCATGCAGTTTTGCGCCGACCAAGCGGTGCAAATTCTGGGCGGCATGGGCTTCATGCGCGGCACCCGCAGCGAGCGCATTTACCGCGAGGTCAAGGTCATGATGATCGGCGGCGGCTCGGAAGAAATCATGAAAGACCTGGCTGCCCGGCAGCTGGGCATTTGAGGCCAAGGACCCCCATGCAATCAAGCTCTGAAGACCTGCTGGGTGAATACCGCGCACTGGCCGATCTGTGCGAAACCCTGACCCCCGCGCAGTGGCAAATGCGCACCGACTTTTATGACTGGACGCCTTGGGACGAAATTGCCCATCTGGCGTATTTCGATGAAACCGCGCTGCAAGCGGTCACCGATCAGGGCCAATTTGCCAAGGACATGCCCAAGCTGGTCCGGCTGATGCTGCGGGGTGACCCGATCAGTGGGGTGGCCCGTGAACATTTCGGCCATCTGTCGGGGCCTGCTTTGCTGGCCCTGTGGCGCCAGCGCCACGAAGCGCTGGTGGCGGCACTGGCGCCGCTGGACCCCAAGGCGCGACTGCCCTGGTATGGCCCCGACATGAGCGCTCGATCCTTTGCCACGGCACGCCTGATGGAAACCTGGGCCCACGGCCAGGACATCTGGGATGCGCTGGGCCGCACACGCGGGGCGAGCCCGGGGCTGCGCCACATCCTGCATCTGGGGGTGGGCACCTACGGCTGGACCTTTGTCAACCGGGGCTTGCCGGTGCCCCAGCCTGCGCCGCATGTGGATGTGGTGGCACCCGATGGCAGCCACTGGACCTGGGGTGATCCTTCTGCGACCGACTGGGTGACCGGGCCTGCCATGGACCTGGCATTGCTCGTGACGCAGCGGCGTCACCGGGACGACACCGCCTTGCGTTGGGCGGGGGCAGGGGCCGAGCAATGGACCCTGATTGCCCAATGTTTTGCCGGTCCCCCGGCCGACGGTCCCGCGCGAGGGGTGCGTGGCCAAAGCCGCTGATCCCCTGGGCGGCCTGTGCCTGCCAGGCCAGGCGCTGGCGCTGGATCTGGCGCCTGCGCTGGCACCCCGCTTGGCACAGCGGCTGGCAGGCTTGGGTGAGCACGCCCTGGCTGATCTGTCTTACAGCAATCTCTGGCTGTTCAGACGGCCCCACGACTACCGTTACCACGCCGGTCCCTGGCCCTGCATCAGCGGCCAGAGCTACGACGGCCAGCGCCATGCCTTGCCCTTGTTTGATGTGCGCGAAGCGAGCGCCGAGGTGGTCGATGCCTTGCTGGCCCGCTTTGCCTGCCTGTATCCCTTGAGCGCGCGCGAGGCGGGGCACTTCGACCCGGCGCGCTACCGCATCGAGACGCAGCGTGACGATGCCGACTACCTCTACAGTGCCGAGCAGTTTCGCCGCTACCCCGGGCGACTGCTGCAAAAAAAGCGCAACCTGATGGCCCAGTTGCAGGCCCTGCACTGCGTGACGGCGCAGCCCTACACCCTGGCGCTGCAAGGCGATGCCCTGCAGGTCTTGCAAGGCTGGCTGGGTGACAAAGGCAAAGCCGCAGGCGCGGCCGATGATCTGCCCTGCCGCGAAGCGCTGGCGCTGGCGTCGCAGCTGGGCTTGAGCGGTTTTGTGTACTGGGCTGACGCGCAGCCCGCCGGTTTTTTACTGGCCGAAACCGTGCAGCCGGGCGTGGTGGTGGTGCGCTTTGCCAAGGCCTTGGTGAACTGCAAGGGCATGGCCCAGTACATGTTTCACCACTTTGCCCTGACAGCGCCGGGGCCTGTGCAATGGCTCAACTTCGAGCAAGACATGGGGCTGGCCAATTTTCGGCGCACCAAGCTCAGTTACCAGCCTGCGCAACTGATCCAGAAGTGGCGTATCAGCCAGTTCTCGCAAGAGTCGTGATGCCCCATTCACTATGCTTGTTTCCCAGGCGCACCACCGCGAGTGGTCCGCACATTTTGATGTTTCCGATTGGTGAAAGTTTTCGACATGGCACACATTGAGTCCACCGTCTCCGTCAGCAGTCCTGCCTTTGTGGCCAACCGCGAGCAGATGCTGGCGCTGCTGGCGCAGGTGCGCGCTTATGAGCAGCGCACACACACCAAATCGGCCGCCTCGCGTGAGCGTTTTGAAAAGCGCCAGCAGCTTTTGCCGCGTGAACGGCTGGCCCTGCTGCTGGACCCGGGGGCACCTTTTCTGGAGCTGTCGACCCTGGCCGGTCTGGGCCTGGACACGCCCGATTTGGCTCGCAGTGTGCCGGGGGGCGGGGTGATTGCGGGCATCGGTTTTGTCAGCGGCATCCGCTGCATGGTGCTGGCGTCCGACTCGGGCATTGACGCCGGTGCCTTGCAGCCCATGGGCCTGGACAAATTGCTGCGGGTGCAGGAAATCGCCCTGGACAACAAGCTGCCTTATGTGCAACTGGTTGAAAGCGCCGGAGCCAACCTGATGACGTACCGGGTCGAAGATTTTGTGCGCGGCGGCAATTCCTTTCGCAACCTGGCGCGCATGTCTGCGGCCGGGCTGCCCGTGGTCACGGTGACCCATGGCTCGTCCACCGCCGGTGGGGCGTACCAGACGGGCTTGTCGGACTACATCATCCTGGTGCGTGGTCGCTCGCGGGCCTTTTTGGCCGGGCCGCCGCTGCTCAAAGCGGCCACGGGCGAGGTCGCCACTGAAGAGGAGTTGGGTGGCGCTGTCATGCACACCAGCATCTCGGGCCTGGGCGACTACCTGGCCGAAGACGACCGCGATGGCCTGCGCATTGCCCGCGAAATCATGGGGCAGATCGACTGGCACCGGGGCATGCCGGTGGAGGCACCGCGCCGCTTCAAGCCGCCGCGCTACGACGCCGAGGAACTGCTGGGCATCATGCCCGCAGACCACAAACGGCCTGTGGACATGCGCCAGGTGATTGCCCGCATTGCTGATGATTCTGAGTTTCTGGAGTTTGGCGAAAACTACGGCAGCGCCACGGTGTGTGGGCATTTCAAGATCGAAGGCTGGCCGGTGGGCGTGATCACCAACAACGGCCCGATCGACCCGGCCGGTGCCACCAAGGCCACCCACTTCATCCAGGCTTGCTGCCAGTCACGCACGCCCATCATTTACCTGAACAACACCACCGGCTTCATGGTGGGCCGCGCTTACGAAGAGGCGGGCATCATCAAGCACGGCTCCAAGATGATCCAGGCCGTGACCAATGCCACGGTGCCGCAAATCACCCTGTATTGCGGTGCCTCGTTCGGGGCGGGCAATTACGGCATGTGTGGCCGGGGGTTCCATCCGCGCTTTTGCTTCAGCTGGCCCAATGCCAAGACCGCCGTCATGGGCGGAGAGCAGGCCGCAGGCACCATGCGCATCGTGACCGAAGCGGGCATGCGCCGCAAAGGCGAGGTGGACGAAGCCAAGCTCGACGAAATGAGCCGCCGCATCGTCGAGCGCTTTGACAGCCAGATGAGCGTGTTCACCACCAGCGCCTTGCTGCTGGACGACGGCGTCATCGACCCCCGCGACACCCGCGCCGTCTTGTCCAAAGTGCTGGCCGTTTGCCGCGAAGCCGAAGCCCGTGAGCCGCAAAAAATGCAGTTCTCTGTGGCCCGTCCTTGATGGCTGGTCTTTGACGGTCCGTCCTTGATGGCCTGGCCCATTTACGCCCTCTTTTTCAACGAATGCACACCATGTCACCAGACACGCCACCTTTCACACCCTTTCACAAGGTTCTCGTTGCCAACCGGGGCGAGATTGCGCTGCGGGTGATGCGCTCGGCGCGAGCGCTGGGTTACCGCACGGTGGCGGTGTATTCCACGGCCGACGCCCAGGCCAGCCATGTGCAGGCGGCCGACGAGGCGGTGTGCATTGGCGAGCCTTTGCCCGCGCAGTCGTACCTGAACATCCCGGCCATCATCGAAGCGGCCCGGCTGTGCGGGGCCGATGCCATACACCCCGGCTATGGTTTTTTGGCTGAAAACGAGGACTTTGCAGCCGCTTGCCGCGAGGCCGGGCTGGTCTTCATTGGCCCCTCGCCCGAAGCCATCCGGGCCATGGGCGACAAGGCGGGCGCCAAGCGGCTCATGTTGGCGGCCGGTGTGCCCTGCATTGAGGGCTACCAAGGGGCTGACCAAAGTGCGCAGCACCTGGCCGAGCAGGCCGCGCAACTGGGTTACCCGGTGATGATCAAGGCCACGGCAGGCGGCGGCGGGCGCGGCATGCGTTTGGTCACGCAGGCGCAGGACTTTGCCGAGCATTTGCGCAGCGCCCAGTCCGAAGCGCTCAACGCCTTTGGCGATGCCACCGTGATCCTGGAGCGGGCCATTGTGCAGCCGCGCCACATTGAAATCCAGGTCTTTGCCGACCGCCACGGCAACGCCATCCACCTGGGCGAGCGCGATTGTTCGGTGCAGCGACGCCACCAAAAACTGGTGGAAGAAGCGCCGTCCCCGGCGGTGGACGCCGCCTTGCGCGAACGCATGGGGGCCACGGCAGTGGCCGCCGTGAAGGCCATTGGCTACGAGGGCGCGGGCACGCTGGAATTTTTGCTCGATCAGGACGGGCACTACTACTTCATGGAGATGAACACCCGGCTGCAGGTGGAGCACCCGGTGACCGAGGCCATCACGGGGCTGGACCTGGTGGCCTGGCAGCTGCGTGTGGCGGCGGGCGAGGCCTTGCCGCTGACGCAAGCCGAAGTGGGTTTTGAAGGGCACGCCATCGAGGTGCGCCTGTGCGCCGAAGATGTGCCCCGGGGCTTCATGCCGCAAAGCGGCACCATGAGCCGCTGGCAGTTGCCTGCGGGCGTGCGCGTGGAGCATGCGCTGCATTCGGGCGCTGTGATCCCGCCTTATTACGACTCGATGGTGGCCAAGCTGATTGCGCACGGCAAAACGCGTGAAGAGGCCCGCCGCAAGCTCATGCATGCCCTGCACGATCTGGTGGCGCTGGGGGTGACCACGAACCAGGCCTTTTTGGGCCGATGCCTGGCCCACCCCGAGTTTGCAGCGGGCCAGGCCACCACGGCCTTCATTGCCCAAAATGAAGCGGTCTTGCTCGAAGTGGATGCGGCCGCGCAGGGCAAAGCCGTGGCCGTGGCCGCTGGCTTGCTGCACCAGACCGCAGGCCGCAGCCTGCAGGGCCAGGCCGCGCAGGGCTTGAGTGTGCACGGCGACAGTGACCAGCGCCTGACCCACGCCCTGCCCATGGGCATGCGCCTGGCCATCGACGGTCAGGAAATTCAGGCCAGCGTGGCACAAACGGGGTCGCAGCGTTTGGATGTGCGGGTGGGCGATGCCCTGCACACCCTCGACGTGGTGTCGCTGGGCGCACATGAGGCACGCTTCATTTTGGACCGCGTCATGCAGCATGTCGCTTTTGAACGCGATGCGCACAGCCTGTGGCTGCTGCACGCCGGGCACCCCTATCAGGTGGTCGACCGCACGCGCCAGCCCAGTGCGCGCCAGGGCGAAGCTGGTGGCGATGGCAAAGTGCGCGCCAGCATGAATGGCCGCGTGGTGGCCGTGCTGGTGACGGTGGGCGAGCGCGTGCAGGCCAAGCAGCCCCTGGTCACGCTCGAAGCCATGAAGATGGAGCATGTGCACGCCGCGCCCGCCTCGGGCACGGTGGTGGCCTTGCCTGTGGCCACGGGCGAGCAGGTTCAAGCGGGCCGTGTGGTGGTCGAAATCGAGCCGGACTTAGTTGCCCCCGCTGTCAAGACTGAATAAGGAGTCACACCATGAACGAATCAGCAGCCGTATTGCACGAGGTCAGAGGCCGCACCTTCTGGATCACCATCAACCGCCCGGACAAGCGCAACGCCATCAATGCCGAAGTGGTTCAGGGCCTGCGCGATGGCCTGCGTCTGGCGCACACCGACCCCGAAGTGCGCGCTGTGGTCTTGACCGGGGCTGGCGATAAAGCCTTTTGCGCCGGTGGCGACTTGCAGCCCGGCAAGGGCTTTAACTTTGACCTGTCCAAGCCCAATTCGGCCTATGCCGATTTGCTGCG
Organism: Limnohabitans planktonicus II-D5; assembly: GCF_001270065.2. Classification (GTDB taxonomy): domain Bacteria; phylum Pseudomonadota; class Gammaproteobacteria; order Burkholderiales; family Burkholderiaceae_C; genus Limnohabitans_A; species Limnohabitans_A planktonicus. The sequence goes on along the minus strand of NZ_LFYT02000015.1, from coordinate 90,129 downwards.
CGAGGCGCAAAACGCCACCTTGCCCCTGATTGCCCGCATCAACGGCACCTGCATGGCCGGAGGCATGGGCCTGGCCTGCATGACCGATTTCGCCATTGCAGCCGACCATGCGCTGTTTGGCTTGCCAGAGGTCAAGGTGGGCGTTTTCCCCATGCAGGTCATGAGCTTGCTCAAAGACTTGGTGGCACCGCGCACCGTGCGCGAATGGGCCCTCACCGGCGAGCCCTTTTCTGCGCAAGAGGCACTGCAGGCGGGGCTGGTCAATTATGTGGTGCCCAGTGCAGAGCTGGACGCCAAAACCCAGTGGCTGATCGAGCGCATCGTGAACAAGTCCCCCACCGCCATCCGGCGCGGCAAATACGCCATGCGCGCCATTGAAGCCATGTCTTTTGACCAGGCCATTGCCTACACCGAAAGCCAGATCGCCCTTCTGGCCATGACCGAAGACGCCCGCGAAGGCCTGGCCGCCTTCAACGACAAACGCCCCCCCGTCTGGACTGGCCGCTGAACGCTGGCGGGTGTGCCAGCCACTGTCGTGGTCTTCGCCTCCTGACCCGGTTCACAAGTCCAGCACGCTGGTCAGCGTGACATCGCTGGGGGCTTCGTAGTCCGCCACGATCCAGGCGCGGCTGGGCTGGGTGGCGGCTTCGTTCAGGAAGCCCTTGATGATGCGGATGGACGCCACATCCAGCGAGACAAAGGGCTGGTCCAGCAAAGTCACCGTGGCGCCCGAGGCCAGTGCGGCGGCGATCATGACTTTGCGGCGGCTGCCCGTAGACAGCATGTTCAGCCGTTTGTGCAGGTGTGGCGTCAAGTCCAGCGCTTGCACCAGTCCTTGCAGCAGCGCATCGTTCCAATGCGGGTAACTGGGGCGCAATGCGTCCCAGCGCGCCTGTACGAGGGTGTCGTCGTGTTCGGGGGATTTCAGGTCAGCCCAAAAAACCTGCTGCCGGTAAACGCTCGCTTGATCTGGCCATGCCGCACTGGCTGTAGCAAGCCGCCCACTGATGGGGGATAAATCGGTGGCCAGCAAACGCAGCAAGCTGGTTTTGCCAGTGCCTTCGTCGCCGGTCACGGCAGTGACGCCTGCGGGCACATTCAGACTCAGTGCATGAAACAGGGGCGATGGGCCAGGGCCGCCAGACAGGTCGGTGATCTGCAGCGCGGTCGCGTGAGCGGGGTTCAAGAGTGTGTGCTTGGGCATGGCGCAGATGTTAGCGTTTGTGGTGTGCAGCAGACAACAGACCCTGGCGGGTGACGACCTGGTGAGCCTGCTTGTGCGTCATCGGATTGATCCGGCACGCTGAAGTTTGAAATGTGTGAGAAATGTCATCGCGTAGGTCGGTACTCGCAGAGTCCGACGTTTTCTCATCTCGTAGGTCGGCACTCGCAGAGTCCGACGTTTTCAGCCTCAGGCACAGGCCCATGTCGGGGTCTTCGACCGCCGACCTACAAGATTTTTGAGCCTTTGACACATCGTAGGTCGGCACTCGCAGAGTCCGACGTTTTCAGCCTCAGGCACAGGCCCATGTCGGGGTCTTCGACCGCCGACCTACAAGATTTTTGAGCCTTTGACACATCGTAGGTCGGCACTCGCAGAGTCCGACGTTTTCAGCCTCAGGCACAGGCCCATGTCGGGGTCTTCGACCGCCGACCTACAAGATTTTTGAGCCTTTGGCACTTCGCAGGTCGGCACTCGCAGAGTCCGACATTTTCAGCCTCAGGCACAGGCCCATGTCGGGGTCTTTGACCGCCGACCAACAACAATTTTGAGCCATTGACACATCGCAGGTCGGCACTCGCAGAGTCCGACGTTTTCAGCCTGAGGCGCAGGCTGATGTCGGGGTCTTCGACCGCCGACCTACAAGATTTTTGAGCCTTTGACACATCGCAGGTCGGCACTCGCAGAGTCCGACATTTTCAGCCTGAGGCACAGGCCCATGTCGGGGTCTTCGACCGCCGACCTACAAGATTTGGAGTCTTTGACACATCGTAGGTCGGCACTCGCAGAGTCCGACGATTTCAGCCTGAGGCACAGGCCCATGTCGGGGTCTTCGACCGCCGACCTACAAGATTTTTGAGCCTTTGGCACTTCGTAGGTCGGCACTCGCAGAGTCCGACGTTTTCAGCCTGAGGCACAGGCCCCTGTCGGGGTCTTCGACCGCCGACCTACAAGATTTTTGAGCCTTTGACACATCGTAGGTCGGTACTCGCAGAGTCCGAAGTTTTCAGCCTCAGGCACAGGCCCATGTCTGGGTCTTCGACCACCGAGCTACAACAATTTTGGGCCTTGAACACTTTGTAGGTCGGCACTCGCAGAGTCCGACATGATGGGTTTCGGCACAGACACACTGAAAGATGCATGAGCGGGATCTGACTGTCTGTGCCTTTGTGAGGTGACAGCCCGGAGATCTGAACGCAGCGTCCTAGAATGAAGCCATGGACGCTGCATCTCGCATTTACAAAATTCCCGAATCCGTGCTGGTGGTGATTCACACCCCTGCGCGCGATGTGCTTTTGATTCGCCGCACCGATGTGGGCACTTGGCAATCTGTCACGGGCAGCAAAGACTTTGATGCGGAAGACTGGCGCGAGACGGCCCGGCGCGAGGTGCCGGAGGAAACCGGCATCGATGCCCATCATCCCACCTGTGAACTGCTGGACTGGCAACTGGAAAACGTCTATGACATTTACCCTGCCTGGCGCTGGCGATATGCCCCCGATGTCAGCCGCAACACCGAGCGCGTGTTTGGCCTTCGGGTGCCGCAGGGCACGCCCGTGACCTTGAGCCCCGCTGAGCACACCGAGTGGCAATGGCTGCCTTGACATGAGGCTGCAGACATGTGTTTTTCTCCCTCAAACGCGGAAGCCATCCTGATGCTGCCCCGCTTTTTGCAGCATGCCGCCAGTGTTTGATCAACACGCGGTCTTGCGGGTAGCGACCTGGAACATCCACAAAGGCGTGCAGGGCCTGGGGCCTGCGCGGCGGCTGGAAATTCACAACATCGGCCATGCGGTGGAGCAACTCGATGCCGACATCGTCTGTCTGCAAGAGGTGCGGCGCATGAACCGGCGCGAAGAGCGCTACTTTGCCCACTGGCCTGTCCAGCCTCAGGCCGACTATCTGGCACCTGAGGGCTATGAAGCGGTTTATCGCACCAACGCCGTCACGCGCCATGGCGAGCATGGCAATGCCATGCTGTCTCGCTGGCCTGTGTTGTCACACCAGCACCAGGATATTTCCGACCATCGCTTTGAGCAGCGCGGTTTTTTGCACACCGAAGTGCAGGTCACGCAGCGCATCGTGCATGTGGTGGTGGTGCACCTGGGCCTGGTGCCTGCCAGCCGCTTGCGGCAGGTGGCGCTTTTGCTGAACTACATCGAGCGTCATATTCCGCAGTCGGCACCGGTGCTGGTGGCGGGTGATTTCAACGACTGGGGCACGGGTTTGGGGCGGCGCATGGCCGGGGCGGGCTTTACCGAGTGGCGCGAGCGGCCCACACCCACCTATCCCTCGCGTCTGCCGCTCAATCAACTGGACCATGTGTATGCGAGGGGACTGCGGCCGTTGGGCGCCATGGTGCCTTCGGGGCGCATCTGGCCGCGCATGTCGGACCACTTGCCTTTGCTGGCCGAATACGCCTGGGACGCCTAGCCCATGCGCCACAGTCCTCTTTTGCGCGACGGTCACCAGATCCAGTTGATCGAAGGTGGGCAGGCCTATTTCGAGGCGCTGGTGGTGGCGCTGGACCAGGCGCACTCGCAGGTGCACATGGAAACCTATATTTTTAACTTTCACGGCGCCGCATCCATGGTGGCCGAGGCTCTGGAGCGTGCAGCACTGCGCGGGGTGCGTGTGTGGGTGGTGGTGGATGGGGTGGGCACGCCGAGTTTGCCTGCGCCATGGCGTCAACGCTTTGAGAAAGCCGGGGTGGTTTGGCGCACCTACTCGCCTTTGGGTACCTTGGGTCTGCTCATTCCCAGCCGGTGGCGGCGTTTGCACCGCAAGCTGTGCGTGGTCGATGGCCAATTGGCATTTTGTGGCGGCATCAACATTTTGGACGATTGGTTCGACCCGCAGCACGGTACGCTGGCCCATCCCCGGTTTGACTTTGCGGTGCGTGCCCGTGGGGCTTTGGTGCAGCCCATGCTGGAAACCATGACCCAGCTGTGGTGGCGCATGCAAGGGGTGCGTCATGTGCGCCAGCAGCAGTTTCCCGAGGCCATCAGCTCGTTTCGCGCAGCGGGCCTGCATTTGCCTTGGACGCAGGACTCAGCTGCTGACCTGAGTACCCATGATCGCGCCCACACCGTGTCCAAGGCGGGTTTGCTTTTGCGCGACAACGTGTTGTATCGCAGCCAGATCGAACGGGCTTACCTCAAGGCCATTGGCGCCGCTCGGCATGACATCATCATTGCCAATGCCTACTTTTTGCCTGGACGCCGTCTGCGCAAAGCCTTGATCCATGCGGCCCAGCGGGGAGTTCGGGTCAGATTGTTGCTGCAGGGGCGCTACGAGTATTTCATGCAATACCATGCGGCCAGGCCTGTGTATGGCGAACTGCTGGCCGCCGGGGTTGAAATTCATGAATACCACGCCAGTTTTTTGCACGCCAAGGTGGCCGTGATGGACGCAGACAACGAGCACCCCTGGGCCACGGTGGGCTCATCCAATCTCGACCCCTTGAGTTTGTTGTTGGCGCGTGAGGCCAACGTGGTGGTGGTGGACAAGGGTTTTGCCCAAAAGCTGCATCAACGGCTGACCCATGCCATCGATAACCAAAGTACGCCCGTGTTGACCGAGGTTTACACGCAAAGACCCTGGCATCAGCGCGGGCGCGACCGCATCGCTTTTGGCCTCATGCGCCTGGCCTTGTTTCTGACCGGTAACCGTTACTGAGCGGCTGCAGGACGATCCCCCCGTTGAATGGGGGGGCGGTTAATCGCTGTTACGATCATCCCCATGTTAAACAAAGCCCCAGACGCCATGACTGCTTCTGCTGCCACGCCCGAAGACGATGGCGTTCCCGTTTCCATCAAGATCCGCGAGCGCATCAACGCCGCCCGCAAACGCTTCCATGCCAACGACAACATCGCCGAGTTCATTGAGCCCGGCGAGTTGGACAAGCTGCTCGACGAAGTCACGGGCAAGATGGCAGGCGTGCTCGACAGTCTGGTGATCGACACCGTGAACGACCACAACACGGGCGACACCGCCCGCCGAGTGGCCAAAATGTACCTCAAGGAAGTGTTCAAGGGCCGCTATATTGAAGGCCCCGAGATCACAGAATTCCCCAACGCCGAGCACCTGAACGAGTTGATGATCGTCGGCCCCATCACCGTGCGCAGCGCTTGCAGCCACCACTTTTGCCCCGTGATCGGCAAGATCTGGATCGGCGTCATGCCCAATGAGCACACCAACGTGATTGGCCTGTCCAAATACGCCCGCCTGGCCGAATGGATCATGGGCCGCCCCCAAATTCAGGAAGAAGCCGTGGTGCAGCTGGCCGACCTGATCCAGCGCAAAACCCAGCCCGACGGCCTGGCCATCGTTATGGAAGCGAGCCACTACTGCATGGGCTGGCGCGGCGTGAAGGACATGGACAGCAAGATGATCAACTCGGTCATGCGCGGTGCCTTCCTCAAGGACCCGAACCTGCGCCGTGAATTTTTATCTTTGATTCCTGGAAGGAACTGATCATGTTGGTACGCCTGCTTTATGCCAGCCGTGCGGTGGATACCCGCCCTGAAACCATCGACGCCATCCTGACCCAGTCGCGCCAGTTCAACCCGACCAGCGGCATCACGGGCATCCTTTGCTATGGCGGCGGCATCTTTTTGCAAGCCATCGAAGGCGGGCGCAACGCCGTGAGCGACCTGTATGGGCACATCCAGAAAGACGCCCGCCACAAGGATGTCGTGCTGCTGCACTACGAAGAAATTTCCGAGCGCCGCTTCGGTGGTTGGACCATGGGCCAGGTCGATGCGTCCCGCGTCAACACCAACATCTTGCTCAAGTATTCCGAGCGCGCCGAGCTCGACCCGTACAACGTGTCGGGCAAAGTGTCTTTGGCCTTGCTCGAAGAGCTGATGGCCACGGCGTCCATCATTGGCCGGGCATAAACCCCTTATTGCCCTGCGATCCTTCACCCGTCACGACGATTCCACCCCTCTTCATTGCGCCTCCACTTCCCGTCATTGCGCTCCCTCACCCCGTCATTGCGAGCGAAGCGCGGCAATCCAGCTGCTTCGGTCGATCTGGCGGAAAAGCCCGTTGCGAGCGCTCCTACTGGATTGCCGCGTCGCAAGCTCCTCGCAATGACAAATCAGTGGTTCTTCGCAATGACATGTCAGTGGGCATCACGAGCCGTTAACCACGAGGCCTTGCAATTGCGCTCTTGGTCATTGCGCCACCGTCCCCTGTCAATGCGCTCCCACTCCCCGTCATTGCGAGCGAAGCGCGGCAATCCAGCTGCTGCGGTCGATCTGGCGGAAAAGCCCGTTTCGAGCGCTCCTACTGGATTGCCGCGTCGCAAGCTCCTCGCAATGACAAATCAGTGGTTCTTCGCAATGACATGTCAGTGGGCATCACGAGCCGTTAACCACGAGGCCTTGCAATTGCGCTCTTGGCCATTGCGCCACCGTCCCCTGTCATTGCGCTCCCACTCCCCGTCATTGCGCTCCCACTCCCCGTCATTGCGAGCGAAGCGCGGCAATCCAGCTGCTGCGGTCGATCTGGCGGAAAAGCCCGTTGCGAGCGCTCCAACTGGATTGCCGCGTCGCAAGCTCCTCGCAATGACAGATCAGCGGTTCCTCGGAATGACAGGCCAGTTATTACTCGGAATGACAGGCCAGTGGTCATCGCGAGCCATGTGCCGTGAGGTACGCAGAGATCTGGTGGTGCGAGGCGATTCTGTGATTCTGTTCAGCCCCCTATCAAGACCCTTTGACATATGCCCCTGAGTGCGCTTGCTCTGGTTGTTCTGGCCGGGCTGATCCATGCCAGCTGGAACATCGCCGCCAAAAAGGCTGGCGGTGACGTGCGCTTTGTGGCCTTCACCTCGGTGGTCTTGATGCTGTTTTGGGCCCCTTTGGGCCTGTGGATGGGCTGGCAACAAGTGCCCACTTGGGGTCTGCTGGAATGGGGCCTGGTGCTGGCCAGTGCCTTGCTGCACATCGTTTACTTCATTGTCTTGTTGCGCGGCTACCGCAAGGCCGACCTGACGGTGGTCTACCCGCTGGCGCGGGGCTCGGGGCCACTCTTATCGTCCATGGTGGCGATTTTTTTCCTGGGCGAGCAAATTTCTTCGTTGGGTCTCCTCGGCATCCTGGGGGTGGTGGGTGGCGTGTTTTTGATTGCGGGTGGCCCGGGCCTTTGGCAGGCCGCGCAAGACCCGCAGCAGCAAGCGCGTGTGCGGACCGGCATTTTTTATGGCGGCGTCACGGGCCTGTTCATCGCCAGCTACACCGTGGTCGATGGCTATGCCGTCAAGGTGGCGCTGATGTCGCCCATTTTGGTGGATTACTTTGGCAACCTGGTGCGGCTGGTTTTTTTGACGCCCACTTTGCTGCGCGACCGCCCGGCCGTGTGGGCGCTGTGGCTGCAGCAAAGGCGTTACGCCTTGATCGTCGGCATCTTCAGCCCTGTGTCTTATGTGTTGGTGCTTTATGCCCTGCAGGTGGCACCGCTGTCGCATGTGGCCCCGGCGCGGGAGGTATCCATGCTGTTTGCCGCCTTGCTGGGCGGCCATTTGCTGGGCGAAAAAGACCGGGGGCCGCGCATTGCCGGGGCCGTGCTGATCGCCGCAGGCGTCATGGCTTTGGGGTGGTGAGATGAACACAGTGTCATTGATCGGCTGCGACTTCTCCAGCAGCCCCAGCAAACGCAAACCCATCGTGCTGGCGCTGGGCCAGGCCCGGCAGGGCAGGGTGCAGCTGCAAGCCTTGCAGACTTTTGAAACGTTGAACTCGTTTGGCGACTGGCTGGCTCAGCCCGCTGAATGGGTGGGTGGTTTTGACTTGCCTTTTGGTTTGCCGCGTGAGCTGGTCGAAACCCTGGGCTGGCCCACCGACTGGGCCGCCTGCATGGACCACTATTGCGCCTTGGAACGCAGCGACATCCGCGAACAGTTTGCTGCGTTTTGCAATGCCCGCCCAGTAGGCGGCAAGTTCGCCCACCGTGCTGCCGACCGGCCTGCGGGCTCCAGCCCGTCCATGAAATGGGTCAACCCGCCCGTGGCCTACATGCTGCACGCAGGCGTGCCCCTGTTGCGGCAAGCAGGTGTGCAATTGCCCGGCCTGCACGCAGGCGACGTGCGCCGCGTGGCGCTGGAAGCCTACCCCGGCCTGCTGGCCCGTGAGGTGCTGGGCAACCAAAGCTACAAAAGCGACGACAAAGCCAAACAAACGCCTGAGCGCTTGCTGGCCAGGCGCGAACTGCTGAGCGCACTGGAACGCGGCCAAACCCGCTTGGGCCTGCGCCTGGTGGCCAGCAACGCGCTGATGGGGCGTCTCGCCGATGACGCGAGCGGCGACGCCCTCGACGCCACCTTGTGCCTGATGCAAGCGGCCTGGGCGCAGCAGCAGCACGAGGCGGGGCATCCGCAATACGGTTTGCCGCCGTGTGATCCGCTGGAGGGGTGGATCGTGACGGCGTGATTCATTGCCTCCTGTAGGAGCCGCGCCCTCGCGGCGAATGCTTGTTGTTGATCCAGGGTAAATCAACGCCCGACACCTGGCGGTACAAAAACAGCAATGCACGGAGTGCTTGCTTGTGAGTGGAGGTGGATAACTTGCGCTCATTGGCCAGCATGGATAAAAACGAAACCATTAGAGGTCATTTTTTCGATTTTGAGGCTATAGTGAAGTCATCGAATCCACGCGAGCAACCAATCGAGCAAGCGGGTGGATTGCAAGGAAGGGGCATCGGGTTTCATGGCAAATTTATTCCTGTCTGAGATTGCAGCATGTGAGTCTGTAAGCCAAGGCGCAAGCGGCTTGCTGGCAATTCATCGAAAAATGTATCGACTGTGCCCGGATGTATCCACCGAGTTTTGCGGTCTACATCACGTTAGGCAGACATGGTGACTTCTTCTTCGGAAGCGCTGCGCGATTCGATCGCGGCGATGTCTACGATCCGCTCGTTAACGCAGCGAAGCGGCGAAAACGTGCTGGAGGAGGTTGCCGCTGTGCTTCAGCGCCTTGCGCGATCGCCGCACTGGAGGGCGACATCTTGGCGCGCTGCGACTCCGAGCGAGGAACTCCTCTACGAGTTGGCCGTTCTCGCGGGTGCCCCGTCGCTGTATCTGGTGTCGGATGGTCAGGGCGTCACAAGTCCGCCCCACGAACACGGAACATGGACGGTTATCGCCGGGGTCAGCGGAAATGAGGCCAATGATCTGTATCGGAGGGTTTCGGGTAGCCGCGTCGCGCCGATCAACCGCGTAGTAGTCGGCCCCGGTGAGTCAATGGTTCTTGCGGTAGATGCCATTCACTCAACAGAGGTCGTCGGAGAAGGACCGACGTTTCATCTTCACCTTTACGGCAGGCCGTTAAGCGAATTGGATGGTTTCGCCTCTCGGGTCTTTGCAAAGCATGATTAGAAAAGAAAGACCATGGTGCCCCTGGTCTGCGTCCCGAATAACACGCCAATTATTTCGGTGCTTTCGTGATTGATCTGGAAGGTAATAACATTGAAGCCGCATGTCACCTGCCTGAATAAGTGTCAACATCAACGTGGTTGACAACACATTCAATGCGAATACTCAAAGGTATTTTTTCAACCGTTAAACCAACCCAAGGAGAGGCCTAGTGTTCTCACACATCATGGTGGGCGTCAGTGACTTTCAACGTGCGATGGCTTTTTATGAACCCGTGCTGGCATCGCTTGGAATTGCGTTTCGCTTTCAAGAAGACGAGCGCCCTTGGGCGGGTTGGCAGTCATCGCCAGATCCGAGGCCCTTGTTTCTGATTGGGCGTCCCTTCAACCAACAAGCGCACCAAGCAGGCAATGGTCAGATGGTCGCCTTCTTGGCCAGTTCGCGCCCGCAAGTCGATCAAGTGCATGCGCTGGCTTTGGCCAGTGGCGGTACTTGTGAGGGCAAGCCAGGGTTACGGCCCGAATACCATGCCCATTACTATGGTGCGTATTTCTGTGATCCCGATGGCAATAAGCTCTGCATTGCTTGTCATCAGGTTGAGTAACGTGCTTCAATCGGACGTTATCAGAAATGGAACTGTGAATGCACACCGCCATCCTCGTCATCGATGTTCAACAAGGCCTATGCGAAGGCCCTGATGCCGCGCACGATTGTCCCGGCACCATAGAACGCATCAACGTGGTCACGCACCGGGCACGCGTTGCGGGCGTGCCGGTGTTTTTCGTTCAACACGAGTCAAACGCAGGCTATTTGGAACACGGCAGCCCTGAGTGGCAATTGGCAAAAGGCTTGCAGGTGCAGGCCGATGATCGGCGCATTCGCAAAACCACGCCAGACTCTTTCTTGCGCACAGGACTTCATGAAGCGTTGCAGGCCTTGGGTGTCAAGGACTTGGTGGTGTGCGGCATGCACACCGAGTTTTGTGTAGACACCACCACGCGCAAAGCCTTGGCCTTGGGTTATCCGGTGGTGCTGGTGGCCGACGCACACACCTCGGCTGGCAATGCCGCCATCAGTGCTCAGCAGGTCATTGCGCACCACAACGCCACGCTGACCAACATCTCCAGTTTCGGGCCCAGGGTCACGGCCGTGGGGCAGGACGAGGTCCGCTTTTCCGACTGAACACAAAATGATGGAAACAGTCCCACAGGCCACTGCTGCGATTGACCCTTTGGACATGGTCATCCGCAACGCCCGGCATGACGATGCTGCCCGCATCGCCGTCTTGGCCACGCAGGTTTGGCTTCACACCTATGCGACAGAGGGCATTTCTGCCGGAATAGCCGACTACACGAGGTCCGAACTCACCCCGGACAAGTACCTGGCCATCCAAAACGATGCTTCGGCCCACATCTGGGTGGCAGAGCGGGGTGTCCACCTCATTGGTTTTGCGGTACTCAACATGGGTGTGCCATGTCCGACCAGCGCATCGACATTGGCGGAACTTCAGACGCTTTATGTGCAAGCGCATTTTGTGAGGCAAGGTGTGGGGCGACAGCTTTTGTCTGTGGCCGAAAAAAAGGCCTTCGATCTGGCAGGTATGCCGCTTTGGTTGACGGTCAATGCCCACAATGCGCAAGCCATCGGTTTTTACATGCGCCAAGGCTACACAAAGCAGGGAACAACAGATTTTGTGCTGGGTGAGCAGCGCCATGAAAATCTTGTCTTGATCGGTCGCACACCAGCATGCACATAAGCCCACTCACCGCCGCAAACGCCATGGCCTACAAGGCCTTGATGCTGCACGCCTACTAGCATGCGGCCGATTCATTCACCTCCACACCTCAAGAGCGAGCATTGGAGCCGGACAGTTGGTGGCGCGGGCGCATCGTTGATCCTTCAGGGCTGACCTGGGTGTGGGGTGCTTTTGCAGGGGCTGAACTGGTGGGCACGGTGGCAGTCGAGTACGCCGCAAAAACCAAAACACGCCACAAGGGCTTGATCGTGGCCATGTTTGTGCATGAACATTTTCGTGGCCAAGGGCTGGCCCGCAAACTGATGCGTGCAGCTATTGAGCATGGCATGGCGCGTCAAGGTCTTCGCGTTCTTCAGCTGGAGGTGACGCAAGGCAATGCCCCCGCAGAGCAGCTTTACCAAAGTCTGGGTTTTGAGACTTTTGGCGTGGAGCCTATGGCCGTTTTGACCGCCAACGGTTACCGGTCCAAAGTCCACATGTGGCTGGATCTGGCTTTGGCAAAAAATCAAACCTTAAAGTTGTGAAACCATGACAGTCCGTATCCGGTTCCAGCAAGTTGCTCAGACGGCACTGAAGTTGGATGCGTTGGCGACAATCGCTGCTGCACAAAATTGAACGAGGACACACGCCCCATGATCGCTCCCGAAAAACCCAAAGGCCCCGCATCGTATTTCCCGTCCATTGAGAAAAAGTACGGTCAGCCCATCACGCATTGGCTGGATTTTCTCCCATCGTGCGAGGGGATGAAACACATGGAAATGGTGGCTTGGCTCAAGACCGATCACGGCATGGGCCACGGGCACGCCAATGCCATCGTGGCTTATTGGATGGCTTCGCACAAATGATGGAGCGTGCATGCAAGGCAAGTCGATGATTCATGCCGGGCTATTGAAGCGTTGATGTCCATGATGAATGAATCTGTCCGTGAAGCTGCGCGCCGCAGCGTGCTGTGTTGGTTGGCCACGGTGGATGCCGATGGTCAACCCAATGTTTCCCCCAAAGAAGTTTGGGCCATCGCTGACGACGCGCATGTGGTGGTCGCCCACATCGCTTCGCCCGTGAGTGCGCGCAACATCGCGCAGCAGCCGCAGGTGTGTGTGAGCTTTGTCGATGTGTTTGTGCAAAAGGGCTTCAAGCTCAAGGGCGCAGCGCATGAGGTACTTGCCGATGACCCCGCTTTCACCCGCTGGGCCGCGCCACTGCTGGCCATGGTGGGGCAGCGTTTTGCCATTCAGAGTGTGCTGGTCATTCGCGTCACGTCAGTGGCCACCATCGTGGCACCCAGCTATCGCTTCTATCCCGACGAAACGACCCATGCTTCGCAAACAGCTTCCGCCATGCGGATGTATGGTGTGCAACCGGCGAAAAACCTTGGGCCTGAAAAGTAAGTCGGTGGCTTGTGCCCCGATCACTGCGGGTCGGCACGCTTGGTGAGGCGCAAATTTTGCAATCAGGCGTCGCGCAAAAGGATGATGGTTTGCCTGAGGTCGTGCGCCCAGGCGCGGCGATCGCGGCCATTGGCGTGTTGGGGGTCGCCAAAATGCACCACGGCGACGATGGGCGGGGCCGTGAGGGTGCGCCACATGGAGCCGATCAGGGTGTCGTCACCGATGTAGCAGGGCGCAAAACTGGGCTCGCCCGTGCGGGCATCCACAAACTGGAGTGACATCGGCTGCACCGGGGCCTCGGCCAGGATGGCCGCTTGGATCAGGTTGGCGTGAAACGGCAGCAGTTCGCGCCCGTCACTGGTGGTGCCTTCTGGAAAGACAGCGATCACATCGCCATCTTTCATGGCATCGGCCATGTCCTTGACCATGCGCAGGGCATCTTTGCGGCTGGTGCGCTCAATGTAGAGCGTGCCTGCACCTGTGGCCAGGGTGCCCACGAGGGGCCAGGCGCGTATGTCGGACTTGGAGACAAAACGGCAATGCCGCGCCGCGTGAATGACCGAAATGTCCAGCCATGAGATGTGGTTGGCCACGATCAGCGCCGGACCTGTGAGCACCGGCTGACCCAGCACCCGCAGATGGATGCCCCACAGCGCCAGTAATTGCAGTGCCCAGGCTTGTACACGCGCTTCGCGTTGCTCGATGCTCAGTTGGGGAAAGCGGACGTAAATCATCCACATGCCCACCAGCACATGCCACAGGCCACGCAGAAGTTTCCAAAGGGCTCGCAGTGTTGTCATGGAAATGATCTGATCAAACAGCACGCCTGTTCAGGCATGGATTGCCGCGCTTCGCTCGCAATGACGATATGGTGAACTGGAAGCTCGCCATGAAGATCTGGTGAAAAGTGAGCTTGCCTTGAAGACCCTCGTCACTGCGAGGAGCTTGCGAAGTGGCAGTCCAGTTGCTGCGCTTGCACATGCCCGGTAGCCTGAACAAACACAAGTAACTGGATGGCCACGCAGCGTTCGCCCTGACGAGGTGCTGATCTCCGAAACCCTGCCTTGAAGACCCTCGTCACTGCGAGGAGCATGCGACGTGGCAGTCCAGTTGCTGTGCTTGCTCATGCCCGGTCTCCTTAACAAACACATGTGACTGGATGGCCGCGCAGCGCTCGCCTTGACGATCTGATGATATGTAAGCATGCCTTGACGACCCCCGTCACTGCGAGGAGCTTGCGACGTGGCAGTCCAGTTGCTGCAATTGCTCATGCGCGGTAGCCTTAACAAATACATGTGACAGGATGGCCACGCAGCGTTCGCCGTGACGATAGGATGATTGGCCATCTTCTTGTCTGTCATCGCGAGGAGCGCAGCAACGTGGCGATCCAGACTCAAGCCGCAGCCTGAAATGCCACATGCCCACCCACTACCGTGGCCAGCACGCGACCGGGTAACTCGTAGCCCGAAAACGGTGTGCTCTTGCCCTGGCTGCGTAGCGCATTTGCCGTCACTGGCCAATGGTCCTGATCGGACAGCACACAGACATCGGCCACACCGCCCACGGCCAATTGACCGATGGAATCTTGCAAGGTGCCGAGCGACGCGCCCAGCACACGGGCCGGAGATGATGTGATGCGCGAGAGCACTTGCGGCAACGCCACGCCCGATTCCTGGCCCCATTTGAGCGCCAGGCTCCAAAGCAGTTCGAGACCCGTGGCACCTGGCTCGGATTCGGCAAACGGCAGGGCCTTGGCGTCGGCGTCGACCGGGGTGTGGTCGGACACCAATACATCCAGCGTGCCGTCGGCCAGGCCTGCACGCAGCGCATCGCGGTCGCGCTGCTGGCGCAGCACGGGCACCAGGCGCGCACGGCTGTCGAAGTAGCCCATGTCGGCATCGGTCAGGTGCAGCGAGTTGATGCTCACATCGGCGGTGACGGGCAAGCCCTCGGCTTTGGCCTGGCGCAACAGGGCCACGCCCGCTGCACTGCTGATGCGGCACAGGTGCACACGCGCTTGCGTGGACCGGACCAATTCAAAAATTGTGTGCAAAGCGATCGTCTCGGCAGCCACCGACACGCCGGACAAGCCCATGCGCGTGGCCAGAGGGCCGCTGGCGGCCACACCTTTACCCAGGTGCAACTCCTGCGGGCGCAGCCACACTGCGTAGCCAAAGGTGCTGGCGTATTGCAGCGCGCGTTGCAGCACTTGGGTGCTGGGGATCGGCACCTCGGCCTGGCTGAAGCCCACGCAGCCTGCAACCGTGAGCTGGCTCATCTCGGTCAGTACATCGCCCTTCAGGCCCACGGTGAGCGCGCCCAGCGGCAGCACGCGGGCCTGGTGCAGTTTTTCAGCGCGGTAGCGCAGCATTTCGACCAGGCCGGGCTCGTCCAGCACCGGCTCGGTGTCGGGCGGACACACCAGGCTGGTCACGCCACCGGCCACAGCCGCGGCCATCTCGCTCTCGAGCATGCCCGCGTGTTCCTGCCCGGGCTCGCGCAGGCGCGCCGCCAGGTCGACCAGACCGGGGGCCACGATGCAGCCTTTGGCGTTGATCACGCGATTGGGGTTGAAGTCGGCGGGGGCTTGGCCCATGGCCACAATGCGACCGGCTGCGATCGCCACATCGGCGGTCTGGTCAAAGCCGCTGGCGGGGTCGATGACGCGGCCGTTCTGAATCAGGATCTTCATGTTCTTGTCCTTATGCCTCGTTGCCCGCGACGATGCTCATCACCGCCATGCGCACGGCGATGCCGAAGGTCACCTGCGGCAAGATCACGCTTTGCTGGCCGTCGACCACGGCGGAGTCGATCTCGACCCCCCGGTTGATCGGCCCCGGGTGCATGACGATGGCATCGGGCTTGGCCAGTTGGAGTTTTTCGGGCGTGAGGCCAAAGCTCTCGAAGTACTCCTGGCTGGAGGGCAGCAGCGCGCCGCTCATGCGCTCATTTTGCAGGCGCAGCATGATGACCACGTCGCAGCCCTTGATGCCGTCTTTGAGGTTATTGAACACGCGCACGCCCATCTGGGCCATGTCGGCGGGCACCAGCGTTTTGGGGCCGACCACACGCACTTCGGCGCAGCCGAGCGTGGTGAGCGCGTGGATGTCCGAGCGGGCCACACGCGAGTGCAGCACATCGCCCACGATGGCCACGGTGAGGTTGGAAAAATCTTTCTTGTAGTGCCGGATGGTGTACATGTCCAGCAGCGCTTGCGTGGGGTGGGCGTGGCGCCCGTCACCGGCGTTGACCACATGCACATGGGGCGCCACATGCTGGGCGATTAGGTAGGGCGCCCCCGATTCGCTGTGGCGTACCACAAAGATGTCGGCGGCCATGGCGCTCAGGTTGGCGATGGTGTCGAGCAGCGATTCGCCCTTGGCAGCAGACGAGCGGGCAATGTCCAGCGTGTAAACATCGGCCGACAGACGTGTGGCTGCGATGTCGAAGGTGGTGCGGGTGCGGGTGCTGTTTTCAAAAAACAGGTTGAACACGCTCTTGCCGCGTAAGAGGGGCACCTTTTTGACTTCGCGTTCTTGAACGCTGACAAAGCCCTGCGCCGTGTCGAGGATGTGGGTCAGGATGTCCTTGGACAGGCCTTCGGTGGAGAGCAGATGGATCAGCTCGCCGTTTTTGTTGAGTTGGGGGTTGTTGCGTTTGTAGAGCATGTTGTGTTCACCTCGTGGCCTGTGGTTGCGCCCTCAAGAAAGCGGGGTTTTGTTCTCCACGTCAAAACTGAAGCGACCCTCTGCGTCGCGGGCCAGGGCCAGCGATTGCGTCTCGGGCAGGGCCACACGGGCGGCGGCGTAATCGGCATGCACGGGCAGCTGACGGCCACCCCGGTCCACCAGCACGGCCAGCTGCACGCGGGCGGGCCGGCCGTAATCAAAGAGTTCGTTGAGCACGGCGCGGATGGTGCGACCGGTGTAGAGCACGTCGTCAAGGATCAGGATGTCAGCGCCGTCGACCTCGAAGGGCAGGGTGGTCTGGCCACCGGCCGAAAGGCCGCGCTGGGCAAAGTCGTCGCGGTGCATGACGGAAGACACCTGGCCCGCTTCACCGGCCAGGCCCAGGTCACGTTGCAGGCGCTGGGCCAGCCAGGCACCGCCCGAAGTGATGCCCACCAGGCGGGTGTCGGCCTGACACAGGCTGCGCACGCCGCCCAGCAGTTCCTGGTACAGGGCCTCGGCGTTGAGAGCGAGGGCACTCATGGGAGGCTCCTTAAAAATTGTTCAAGAATGATGGCCGCTGCCGCCGCATCAGCGTCTTTTGCACCGAGGGAGTGGGCTTCGGTGGTGGTGTAACGCTCGTCCACCTCGTAGACCGTCAAGCCAAAGCGGCCGCGCAGTTGGCGGCCGAACTTGCGGGCGCGCAGGGTGTTCTCGTGCTCGCCCCCATCTGGGTGGGTGGGCACGCCGATCACCAGCGCGTCGGGCTGCCACTCTTTGATGCGTTCAGCGATCTTGGCAAACCGGGCATCGCCCTCGGCCGCAATCGTGCCTTGCGGCGTGGCACTCTTCATCAATCGGTTGCCCACGGCCACGCCGGTGCGCTTGAGGCCGTAATCGAAGGCCAAAAAGGTTTGCAGGTGGGCGGGCACCACCATGTCGGAAGGAGCGCTGGGCACCGCGCTCATGCGTGGCCCGCCTCGGGCGAGAGCATCCAGCTTTTGAGGCCCAGCAGGTCCAGAGCCCGGTCGTAGCGTTCGGCCATGGGCACGTCAAAAATCACATCGGCGGACGCGGGCACCGTCAGCCAGGTGTTTTCGCCCAGCTCGGATTCGAGCTGGCCTTCCCCCCAGGACGAGTAACCCAAAGTGATCAATACCCGGCGCGGGCCTGCCCCGGAAGACAAGGCTTCGAGCACGTCACGGGATGTGGTCATCTCCAGCCCGCCCGGCACCGTCAGGGTGGAGGCGTAAATAGAACCACCATCATCTTGGGGCTTGTCCATGCGCAGCGGGTCATGCAGCACAAAACCGCGCTCGGTCTGCACCGGGCCGCCCTGTGATACAGGGTTTTGCATCAGGTCTTCGCGGCGCAAGGGCAGTTCCACCTTGTCAAACAGCAGGCGCATGCTGATGTCGGCGGGTTTGTTGATGATCAGGCCCATGGCACCGCGTGGGCTGTGTTCACACATGTAGATGACGCTGCGGGCAAAAGTCTCGTCCTCCAACCCGGGCATGGCGATCAGGAAATGATGTTTGAGGTCAATCGAGGCAGAATCAGCGGTCATGCATCGATTTTAACGGCCCACCTTCCTCGGAGCAGGGCTTGTGCGCACTTATTCACCCAACCCGGCGAACTGTCATGCAAACCACTTTCTCCAGCGGCCTGGTGTGGCTGCGTCGCGATTTGCGCGTGACCGACCATGCGGCGCTTTACCACGCACTGAAGCACTGCCAAAAGGTGCATGTGGTGTTTGTATTTGACACCGCCATCCTGGACAAATTGCCCCGGGCCGACCGGCGGGTGGAATTCATCCGCGATTCACTGGTACAGGTGGACGAGCGTTTGCGTGCGCTGGCCGGACACCCGCAGGCTGGCCTGATCGTGCGGCATGGCGTTGCGCAGGACAAGATCGCCAAACTGGCCCACCACCTGCAGGTGCAAGCGGTGTTTGCCAACCACGATGACGAGCCGCAAGCGCTGGCGCGTGACATCCAGGTGCGCGGGCACCTGGCTGACCATGGCATCGTGCTGCACACCTTCAAGGACCATGTGATTTTTGAGCGCAACGAGGTGCTGACCCAGGTGGGCAAGCCTTTTGCGGTGTTCACGCCCTACAAAAATGCCTGGCTCAAGAAGATCACGCCGTTTGACCTGAAGGCCTATCCGGTCGAGAAGTACGCCCAGCACTTGGCCCCGCGCCCGGATGACCTGGCACAGCCGGTGCCCGCGCTGCAAGACATCGACTTTGAAAACACCAACTTGCACGCGCTGAAGATTCCGCCCGGTGAATCGGGCGGGCAGACGCTCTTGCAGGACTTTTTGACCCGGATTGACCACTACGAAGACACGCGCAATTTTCCGGCCGTCAAAGGCCCCAGCTACTTGAGCGTGCATTTGCGCTTTGGCACCGTGTCGATTCGCCAACTGGCCCGCGAGGCCCATGCCCGCCTGCTGGCAGGCAGCCCCGGAGCAGCGGTGTGGCTGTCCGAGCTGATCTGGCGCGACTTTTATGTGCAGGTGCTGCACAACTTTTCACATGTGGGGCGCGGCCAGAGCTTCAAGCCCGAATACGACAGCATCAAATGGGAGCACGGCACCCACGCCCATAAATTGTTTGACGCCTGGTGCCAGGCCCGCACCGGCTACCCGCTGGTGGACGCTGCCATGCGCCAGCTCAACCAGACGGGCTACATGCACAACCGCCTGCGCATGGTGGTGGCGAGTTTTCTGGTCAAGGATCTGGGCATCGACTGGCGTTGGGGCGAGCGCTACTTTGCCGAGCATTTGAATGACTTTGACTTGTCGGCCAACAACGGCGGCTGGCAGTGGGCCAGTTCCAGCGGCTGTGATGCGCAGCCTTACTTTCGCATCTTCAACCCCATCAGCCAAAGCGAAAAGTTTGACCCCGAGGGCAAGTTCATCCGCCGTTATGTGCCCGAATTGGCGGCGCTGCCCACCGCCGCGCTGCACGCGCCTTGGCTGGCCAAGCCCATGGAGTTGCAAACCGCCGAGGTGGTGATTGGCAAAACCTACCCGGCCCCCATCGTGGAACACGCCGATGCCCGCGAAAAAACGCTGGCACGCTATGTGGTGGTCAAGAAAAAAGCCGCATGATCGATCGGGTGGGACGTGGCAATGCAGCTGCTGAGCTTGTTCAAACACTGGATCGCCGCGCTTCGCTCGCGATGACGGATGGCAGTCATCGCGAGGAGCAACCTTGAGACGGAAGAGCAGTCGCTGACTATTCCCGTCATTGCAAGGAGCAACCTTTAGCCGGAAGAGCAGTCGCTGACTATTGTCGTCATTGCGAGGAGCTTGCGACGTGGCAATCCAGCTACAGCGCTTGTTCACCTACTGCATCGCCGCGCTTCGCTCGCGATGACGGATGGCAGTCATCGCGAGGAGTAACCTTTAGCCGGACGTGCAGTCGCTGACTATTGTCGTCATTGCGAGGAGCTTGCGACGTGGCAATCCTGCTGCAGCGCTTGTTCACACACTGGATCGCCGCGCTTCGCTCGCGATGACGGATGGCAGTCATTGCGAGGAGCAACCTTGAGCCGGAAGAGCAGTCGCTGACTATTGCCGTCATTGCGAGGAGCTTGCGACGTGGCAATCCAGCTTCTGAGCTTGTTCACCTACTGGATCACCGCCCTTGACACGCGATGACGCCATACCTGTGCGATCAGATCGCGACCATCTCGAAGTCTTCTTTGCGGGCTGCACACTCTGGGCAGGTCCAGTTCATGGGCACGTCTTCCCACTTGGTGCCAGGTGCAATGCCGTGTTCGGGGTCGCCTTCGGCTTCGTCGTAAATCCAGCCGCAAATCAGGCACATCCAAGTTTTGTGTTCCATCACAGTGTCGCAATCAGAGAGTCGAATAGAATGATTTGATTGTATCGGGCCGCGCTGCGTGCCCGGCTGAAGACCCTCTGAAGCCCATCCCGCCATCCGCTGCCATGACCGATCACAACTCCCCATTTCCCGACAACGACGAGTCTGAGTTGGAGGAATCTGCCGGTTTGGCCTGCATTTTGTCGTTCAACGCCAACGACCCCAGCGGCGCGGGTGGATTGACCAGTGATGCCACCGCCATGGCATCGGTCGGCGCGCACTGCCTGCCCATCTGCACGGGCGCTTATGTACGTGACACCTCCAGCATCACCGACTTCTATCCCCTGGATGAAGAGGCCGTGCACGACCAGGCCCGTGCAGTCGCTGAAGACATGCCGGTGCAGGTCATCAAAGTGGGTTTTGCGGGCACCCCCGAAAACCTGGCCACCATTGCCGAGCTGGCCGATGACTACGACGGCGTGCCCGTGGTGGCGTACATGCCTAATCTGTCATGGTGGGAAGAAGACAAGATCGACGCCTATCTGGACGCTTTTCGCGAATTGCTGCTTCCTCAAACCAGCGTGCTGGTGGGCCACCACAGCACGCTGCGCCGTTGGCTGCTGCCCGAATGGACCGGTGAGCGCAATCCTGGTCCGCGTGACATCGCCAAGGCTGCGGCTGAACTGGGTGTGCCCTACACCTTGGTCACGGGCATGCCCCTGCCCGAGCAGTACATCGACAATGTGCTGGCCTCACCCGAGACGGTGCTGGGTCATGAAAAATTTGAACGCATTGAGGCCATTTTTGTGGGTGCGGGCGACACGCTCACTGCCGCGCTGGCTGCTTTGCTGGCCACGGGCATGGACTTGCCCGAAGCCACCAGCGAAGCCCTGCACTACCTGGACCGCTGCCTGGATGAAGGCTTTCGGCCCGGCATGGGGCAGGTCATTCCTGATCGCTTGTTTTGGGCACTGCCCGACGACGAAGAAGGCGCGTCAGACGACGACGCCGATGCGCATCCTGGTGCCGATTACTTTGAAGTGCCATTTAACGAAACCAAACACTGAAGCCGGAGACAAAAACAATGACCGACCGCAACCAAACCCTTTTTGACCGCGCCGCCCAGGTGATCCCCGGGGGCGTGAACTCGCCTGTGCGAGCTTTCCGTGCCGTGGGTGGCACGCCCCGCTTTGTGCAGCGCGCCCAAGGCGCATATTTTTGGGACGCCAACGGCCAGAAATACATTGACTACATCGGCTCCTGGGGCCCCATGATCCTGGGCCACGGCCACCCTGCCGTGCTCGAAGCCGTGCAAAAGGCCGCTCTGGACGGCTTCTCGTTTGGCGCCCCGACCGAACGCGAGATCGAACTGGCCGAAGAAATCCTCAAGCATGTACCGTCCATGGAAATGGTGCGCTTGGTCAGCTCGGGCACCGAAGCGGGCATGAGCGCGCTGCGCCTGGCACGCGGTGCCACCGGCCGCAACAAGTTCATCAAGTTCGAAGGCTGCTACCACGGCCATGCCGACGCGCTGCTGGTCAAAGCCGGTTCGGGCCTGGCCACCTTTGGCAACCCCACCAGCGCCGGTGTGCCGCCCGAAGTGGTGCGCGACACGCTGGTGCTCGAATACAACAACATCACTGCGCTGGAAGAAGCCTTTGCACTGCACGGCAAGGAACTGGCCTGCGTGATGATCGAACCCATCGCGGGCAACATGAACTTTGTGCGCGCCAGCGTGCCTTTCATGACGCGCTGCCGCGAGCTGTGCACCGAGCACGGCGCACTGCTGGTGTTTGATGAAGTCATGTCCGGCTTCCGCGTGGCCCTGGGCAGCGCGCAAAGCGTGTACGCCAAAGCCATTCCCGGCTTCAAGCCCGACATGACGGTGCTGGGCAAAGTGATTGGCGGCGGCATGCCGCTGGCGGCCTTTGGCGGCCCGCGCGAGATCATGTCCAAATTAGCCCCCACCGGCCCGGTGTACCAAGCGGGCACACTCAGCGGCAACCCCGTGGCCACCGCCTGCGGCCTGACCACACTGCGCGAGATCGCCAAGCCCGGTTTTTGGGATGCGCTCAGCGCCCGTACGCAAAGCCTGGTTGACGGACTGACGGGCGCAGCCGCTGCGGCGGGCGTGCCTTTCAGCGCAGATTGCCAAGGCGGCATGTTCGGCTTTTTCTTGCTGCCGGAGCTGCCGCAGAACTACGCCAAGGTCATGACCAGCGACAGCCCCAAATTCAACAAGCTGTTCCACGGCCTGCTGGACGGCGGTGTGTACATTGCGCCCGCCTTGTATGAAGCCGGTTTTGTGAGCGCTGCTCACACCGAAGCTGACATCGCCGAAACGGTTCGCGTGGCGGGCGAAGTGTTCAAAACCCTCTGACTTTGTGGGAGCCCACCCTGTGGGCGATGGGCGTGGCACACGCCCCAAAAACATCGCCCGCAGCTTGGGCTTCCACGGAAAGATACCTATGAAATTGCCAGTTCCAGCTGATTTGGTCTTGGGCTCTTCCCTCAAAGCCGTCAGCTTGGCTTTGCTGTGCACATTAGGTGGCCCAGCAAAAGCTGAGTTCGATGCCAGCCGCCTGTGGGTGAATGCCGGGTTTTATTCTGCGCACTTTGACACTGACAAAGGACTTCGCAACGCCAATCCTGGGCTGGGCTTGGAGTACACACTGGACGAACGTTGGAGCCTCACGGCTGGGCGCTTCATCAACAGCAACGACAGGAACTCCAGTTATGTTGGGGCTTACTACCAACCCTGGCAACTCGGCCCCCTGAAACTGGGGGTGGTTGGCGGCGCGTTCAACGGCTATCCCAATGCCTTCAACGGCGGCTGGTTTCCGGCACTCATTCCCACCGCCACTTACGAAAGTGGTCATTGGGGTCTGAACGTGGCCCTGGTGCCGCCGCTCAAAGACCGACTGTATGGCGCGCTGAGCTTTCAGCTCAAATTCCGGTTTCAGTCGGGACTCTGACCCGTCAACACCAAGCAGCGCTCCAGCCCGAAGCGCTCAAAGTCACGGTCAAATGTGACCATGCGCAGGCCTGAACTTTGGGCTGTAGCCGCCAGGCACAAGTCGGTCCACAAACGAATGGGCTGAGTCTCTGCGCGACGCCCCAGAAGCTGCTCGATCGCGTCATCCAAACCCGGGGGATCGGCCAGCAAACCCACTGCAGGTGTGTCCAGCCATTGGCGGTACAAGGCCATGGCCTGGGATAAATTCAAGACATTGGGACCCATTGCGCGCGGCTGAGACAGCACCCGCACCAAACCCATCATGGTGGTACGACAAAACCACAAAGGCGTGTTGGCTTCACATGCCGATTGCCAATAGCGCATGGCCGCAGCGTGAAACGGGTGCGCGGCGCTGCACAAACCTAGCCACACGTTTACATCGAGCAAATCGCCCGGTGCCAAGCGCCAGTTGGCCGAGGCCTCAGCGACGCCCCAAGAGCTGGATGGTTCGCTCATCGTCTTCCTCGTTGATCAACGCATACAGATCGGCATTGGTCATCTGGCTCACCGGCAGGGCCATGGGGCCTTGACTTGGAATCACCGGGGGGCGCGCCAGAAACCGTTTTTGCGGGTCCACCACCTCGCGGGCGGTCAAACCCCTCTCCACCAGCTCAATGACCAGATCGCGCAGGGTCCGACCCTCTTGGGCGGCCCGGGTTTTGAGGTGCTTGAACAGCGCATCAGGAAAATCAAGTGAAGTTCGCATGTTTGCATTTTTGCATGAATGCATCAAAACATGCAATGGCGCTTCACTGTCTGCCCGTGCGCCAGCCCAAAGCTGGCCCAGCAAACCGGCGATAATCCGCCCCTGCATTCACGTCCAGACCGGGCGCTTGCCCACCCCTCAGGACACCCCATGAAAAAGAACTTCCCCCTGCAAGCCGAAGGCAAGCACCCTGACCGCGTGCTTGAAGCCGTCAAACACGAGATCCGCAAATACTTCAAGCGCGAGCGCAGCCGTGACGTGCCCAAGGGCGTGGACTTTTGGGACTTTGACTGCAAAGTGGGCCTGAACGCCGACACCGCCGAAGTGGTGCGCGTGGGTGCCGTGATCGAAGCCGTAGACGCCGCCGCCAAAACCGGTGCCACCTCGGTGTATGTGGAGATTTTGAGCAAGCACGGTGTGCGCGTGCTCAAGGCGCAGGAGTCGGGTGGTGAAGACCGCTTGGGTGACCACAGCGAGTCTTGATCATCATCGGGCAAACGCCTAGGACTGAATACCAAATAGTGAAAATCAAGGCTCTATGATCCCGTCCATGGATCAAAGCCTCACCCCTTGCGAAAAAACCGAAAAATTCATCCAACGCTGGCAAATCAGCACAGCCAGCGAACGTGCCACATCGCAAAGCTTCATCATTGAACTGTGCGAATTGCTGGACGTGGCCAGACCCCACGCCACAGCAGACCGGGACTACATGTTCGAACGCGCTTTGAAAGAAGCGCATGCCGACGGCCATGAATCAGACCGGTACGTGGACTGCTACAAACGTGGCCACTTCATTCTCGAAGCCAAAAAAGTCAATATCGGCAGCCACACCAAAAGCTACAGCAACACCCTGATGGGCGCGCATGCCCAAGCGCAAAACTACGCCCGTGCCTTGCCCGCCGACGAAGGCCGACCGCCCATCATCCTGGTGGTCGATGTGGGTCAGGTCATCCAACTGTTTGCCGAGTTCAGCCGCACGGGCGGCAACTACATTCCCTATCCCGACCCGCGCAGCCACCAGATCAAGCTGCAAGACCTGCGCGACGAGAAAATTCGCCAGCGTCTGCACCTGGTCTGGACCGACCCCATGGCGCTGGACCCCAGCCGCGCCAACGCCAAAGTCACCCGCGAAGTGGCCAGCGTGCTGGCCAGTGTGGCCAAAAGCCTGGAGGCCGACCGCAACCCACCGCACCAAGTGGGCGCTTTCCTCACGCGCTGCCTGTTCAGCATGTTTGCCGAAGACGTGGGCCTGCTGCCCGCCAGCGACAAGGTTGAAGGCAAGAGCGAAGGCAAAGGTGCCTTCACCGAACTGCTGCAAACCCACCGCGCCCACCCGGCCACGCTGCAACGCATGCTGCAAGCCCTGTGGGCCGACATGGACCGGGGCGGATTCAGTGTCGCTGTTCAAAAAGAAGTCCTCAAGTTCAACGGCAAACTGTTCAAAGCCTCGCAATCCGAAGGCTACGCCCTGCTGCTCAGCGCCAGCCAGATCGACAGCCTGCTCACGGCCGCCAAAGCCAACTGGACCGAAGTCGAGCCCGCCATTTTTGGCACCTTGCTCGAACGCGCCCTGGACCCGGACGAACGCCACGCCCTGGGCGCGCATTTCACGCCCCGCGCCTATGTGGACAGGCTGGTCATCCCCACCGTCATCGACCCCTTGCGTGCTGAATGGAGCGACACCCAAGCCGCCACCATGGTCCTGATGGGCGAGCACGATGCGCTCAATGCCGAGGCCGACCAACTGACCGACGCCTTGGCCGACAAACAAAAAACCCAGCGAGAAGGAAAAGCCAAGGTCCAAAACGAGCTGAACGCCATCGACAAACTGCGTGCCAACGCCCGCGCCAAAAAACGCGAAGCCATCCAGACCGTCAAAGCCTTTCACCACCGACTGTGCACCGTGCTCGTGCTGGACCCAGCCTGTGGGAGTGGCAATTTTTTGTACGTGACGCTGGAGCACCTCAAACGCCTGGAAGGCGAAGTGCTCAACCTGCTCGAATCGCTGGACGCGGGCCAAAACAGCCTCAACCTCGAGGGCGAAACCGTCAGCCTGCAGCAACTGCTGGGCATTGAGCTCAACAGCCGCGCCGCCGCTCTGGCCGAGCTGGTGCTGTGGATCGGCTACCTGCAGTGGCAAGCCCGCACCGTGGGCGTGGGCAACATCGCCGAGCCGGTGGTGCACGACTACGGCAACATCCAAAACCGCGACGCCGTGCTGGCCTATGACAGCACCGAGCCCCAAACAGATGAAGCAGGCCGCATCGTCACCCGCTGGGACGGCAAGACCTTCAAGCCCCACCCCGTGACCGGCCTGAACGTACCCGACGAATCCTCGCAAGTGGTGCAAGAGCGCTACATCAACCCACGCAAAGCGCAGTGGCCCCAGGCGCATTTCATTGTGGGCAACCCGCCCTTCATTGGGGCCAGCACCATGCGCGCCGCACTGGGTGACGGCTATGTGGACGCGCTGCGCAGCAGCTGGCCCGAAGTGCCCGAAAGCGCCGACTTGGTCATGTACTGGTGGCACCAAGCCGCGCTGACCGTGAGTGCTGAACAGGCCCAACGCTTTGGCTTCATCACCACCAACAGCATCAAACAAACCTTCAACCGCCGCGTGATGCAGGCCGCGTTGGACAAGCCAGAAAAGCCTCTGTCACTGGTCTTTGCCGTGGCCGACCACCCCTGGGTGGACGGCGCCAACGGCGCGGCCGTGCGCATCGCCATGACCGCCGCGCAGGCGGGCGAGCACACCGGCCGCTTGCTCACGGTGCAAAGCGAAACCCCGCAAGACGACGGCGAAGTGGCCGTGACCCTGAGCGAAGCCCAAGGCCTGCTGCACGCGGATTTGCGCATTGGGGCCAATGTGGCGGCGGCCAAAGCGCTGCGGGCCAACCTGGGTTTGAGCAACCGTGGCGTTCAGTTGTTTGGCGCGGGCTTCATCGTCACTCGCGAAGAAGCGACTCATCTGGGCCTGGGCACAGTGCCCGGACTGGAACTACACATCCGCGAATACCGCAACGGCCGCGACCTGACCGCCAGCCCACGCGATGTGATGGTGATTGACTTGTTTGGGCTGGGTGCCGACGAGGTGCGTCAAAAGTTTCCTGCTGTTTACCAATGGCTGGTGGAGCGCGTCAAACCCGAACGCGATGCGAAAGGCAGCACCAAAGACGGTGCAGGCTACGCCAAACTCTGGTGGTTGCATGGGAAGCCGCGCCAAGAAATGCGCAAGCAAATGCATGGCCTGCCGCGCTACATCGCCACAGTTGAAACCACGAAACACCGCGTCTTTCAATTCCTCCATGACACCGTTTTGCCGGACAACAAGCTGGTGGCCATTGCGCTGCAAGATGGACTGCAAATGGGCGTGTTGTCGAGCAGTCTGCACACGTCATGGGCGCTGTCCGCAGGCAGCTGGTTAGGCGTTGGCAACGACCCGGTTTACGTTAAAACCCGTTGCTTCGAAACCTTCCCCTTCCCCGCCGAAGACACCGGCCTCACACCCGCGCTGACCGAGCGCATCCGCCAGCTGGCCGAACAACTCGACGCACACCGCAAAACCCAACAAGCCGCGCACCCCGACCTGACCTTAACCGGCATGTACAACGTGTTGGAAAAATTGCGCGGCGACCAAGCCCTGGGCGCCAAAGACAAAACCATGCACGAGCAAGGCCTAGTGAGCGTGCTGCGCACCCTGCACGACGAACTCGACGCCGCTGTGCTGCAAGCCTATGGCTGGAGCAACCTCGGCCCTGTGCCGCACCACGACGCCGCCGCCCACGCCGCCTGGACCGACGCGCTGCTGCTGCGCCTGGTGGACCTGAACACCCGCCGAGCCGCCGAAGAAGCCACCGGCACCATCCGCTGGTTGCGCCCGGACTACCAAAACCCGGCCAAACCCGCCCAAACAGCCGCACTCGAACAAACCACAATGGACCTGCCCAGCGCCGAAACGCCGGACAGCACAGAAGAAGCCGACGCCCCCACCAGCACCGCCAAGCCACTCGCCCAACACCCCTGGCCCGCCACCCTGCCCGAACAAATCAAGGCCGTCGCCGACATCCTCAGCGCCGCCCCTTCAGCACTCGACCTGGACGCCCTTGCCGCCCACTTCAAAGGCCGAGGCCGCTTGCGCGAACGCCTGCATGTCATTCTGGACACGCTGGTGGCGATTGGGCGGGTGCAATCATTGAATGGAAAATGGCGGGGGGTGTAAGTGCACCGCTCAATAGGTCACCACACTTGGAGAAACTGCACATATGAACAACGATGAACTGGTGCCCACACTGGTTGACGCAGCGATCGCCAAGCTCAGACGCTTGGATATGTGTCGAACGCCTTTGAGCACCATGCCTGAAGCCATGCGCGACCATGACATTCCCACAACAAATGGCTGGCTGGGGTGGAAGCCTGTGGCCAGCACCGTGACCGATGCCGACATTCAAGATTTAGAGAAAAAACTGAATCTGCAGTTTCCGTCGCTTTACAAGCAATTGCTTCAGTACCGTCATTTCTATGATTTGGGCATACAGGGTGTACGCCTTGAATGTCACCCCATAGACACATGGAGGAAAACCCTGGACAACCTCTACAAAGCTTATGAGCCCGAGAGAATCGTCGGGCTTGGCTTTCTGCCGTTTGGCTCTGAATGTTTCATGGATGCTGGTTTGCTGTGTTTTGACACGCGGAGAATGTGCAACGGAGACTGCCCCGTGGTGTACTGGGACCATGAGTATTTTGAGACAGATGAGGAAATCAAGCCTTTGTTTTCCAGCGTCCAAGCCATGTTTCGGTGCATGCGGGTGGTGACCCAATTCGATTTCAATTTTTTCCACCACTTTCCAGACGAGTCACCCCGCTTACTTGCAGATCGCCAACAAGCCCTGGGTTTGTTTCTGGCACAAGACCCATGGGGTGCGGGTGGTGTGGCGCGCCCCTATTGGACAAGTGGGGGAGTCAATCCACCTCAGTGATCTGAGAAATTCTGGCGCTCACCCTGTGCATACGGCCCAGTTGCTGTTGGGCGCATGGCCATTGGCCAGATCAAATTCTGCGCCGCTCATTTCTTTCTGGGTGTCGCCAGGCCTCTCAAAAATGCCCACGACAAGCCGCATGGTTGAGAGCCTGACGCCCGAAGCAAGTCCTGGATGCTGATGCACCCCTTGGGATGGCTTTCAACGTGCCTACAATGCCCCTCATGTTTCTTGAATTGCGCCAACTGGACATCCAATACCCCGCAAGCCCAACGCCTGCCGTGCGGGGGGTCAACCTGGGTCTGCGCTCCGGTGACATCGGGGTGCTGATCGGCCCGTCGGGCTGCGGCAAAACCACCTTGTTGCGTGCCGTGGCGGGGCTGGAACCGATATCGGGTGGCCAGATCCTGCTGTCCAACCGGGTGGTGAGCGAAAAGGGTCATACCGAGCCGGCCGAACGCCGCCGCATTGGCATGGTGTTTCAGGACTATGCGCTGTTTCCGCACATGGACGTGGGGCGCAACGTGGGCTTTGGCCTGGCGCATTTGCCTAAACCCGAGCGCCAAAAACGGGTGGCCGAGGTGCTGGAACTTGTGGGGCTGACGGGTTCAGACAAACGCTACCCGCATGAACTCTCTGGCGGTCAACAGCAACGCGTGGCGCTGGCCCGCGCCCTGGCGCCCAAACCTGATTTGCTGCTGCTGGATGAGCCGTTTTCCAATCTGGACATCGACTTGCGCGA
This sequence comes from Limnohabitans planktonicus II-D5, assembly GCF_001270065.2. Classification (GTDB taxonomy): domain Bacteria; phylum Pseudomonadota; class Gammaproteobacteria; order Burkholderiales; family Burkholderiaceae_C; genus Limnohabitans_A; species Limnohabitans_A planktonicus. The sequence continues at coordinate 60,443 of NZ_LFYT02000015.1, read as the reverse complement.
ACGCCTGGCCCATGAGGTGCGCAACATCCTCAAGGCTGCCAAGGCCACAGCCTTGCTGGTCACACATGACCAGCTTGAAGCTTTTGCCATTGGCGACGTGATCGGCGTCATGAACGAAGGCCAGCTGCACCAATGGGACGATGCCTACAGCCTTTATCACCGCCCGGCCACCCGCTTTGTGGCCGATTTCATTGGCCATGGCGTGTTCACCCCCGCCACGCTGCGCGAAGTGGACGGACACATCTTGGTCAGTACCCCGGTGGGTGAGTTGCGCGATGTGGCCGAATGCCCTTTGCCTTGCGCGTTTGAAGACGGCCAGTGCGACGTGCTGCTGCGGGCCGACGACATCGTGCACGACGACGATGCCCCAGTGAAAGCGCAAATCACTCGAAAAGCCTTTCGCGGCTCAGAGTTTTTGTACACGCTGCGTCTGGCCACGGGCGAGCAACTGATGGCCCACGTGCCCAGCCACCACGACCACAAACTCGGCGAATGGATCGGTATACGCGCCGAGGTGGACCATGTCGTCACCTTCAACCGCGTTTGCCCTGCCCAGCAAGGTGAGCTGTGTCAAATGCCCTGCGCCAAAGCCCTTCACAGGGTTGCCGAAGGGCCTGACTGCGAAAAAGCCAAGCTGTAAGTCTTTGGCGCAAGTCGCCCCTGCACCGGTGTGGTCGAAGGGGGCCTTGTGGGTGAATCAGGCCGATGTCGGGGTCTTCGACCGCCGACCTACAAATAGGGTTTTCTTGGCGGGTATTGTTGGACGCAGACCCGCCCTGCAACCGTAGGTCGGCACTCGCAGAGTCCGACGCTGGGTGAGACCACTGCGGAGGCCGCGGCAGGCATGCGCGCTGAACAGCCATGTGTCGGGGTCTTCGACCGCCGACCTACAAATAGGGTTTTCTTGGCGGGTATTGTTGGACGCAGACCCGCCCTGCAGCCGTAGGTCGGCACTCGCAGAGTCCGACGCTGGGTGAGCCCACTGCTGAGGCCGCGTCAGGCATGCACGCTGAACAACCATGTGTTGGGGTCTTCGACCGCCGACCTACAAATAGGGTTTTCTTGGCGGGTTTTGTTGAACGCAGACCCGCCCTGCACCCGTAGGTCGGCACTCGAAGAGTCCGACGCTGGGTGAGCCCACTGCTGAGGCCGCGGCAGGCATGCACGCTGAACAACCATGTGTCGGGGTCTTCGACCGCCGACCTACAAGGCTTCGCAAGTCGGCCCGCGCAGCGTCCGGGGTTTGCCGCTCGGACGTGTCCAAATTGCAGGTCGGTAACCGAAGAGTCCGACTATTGCAGGGGCACGGCCTGTTGAGGGGCGCGCCTTGAGGGTTGATGAATCAAGCCTGAGATGACGCCCCCAACGTGGGCGCTCTCAGACCCCGACAGGGCAGGGGGCAGTCAGGGGCTGCATTCAGATTGAAACCATGCCAGGCGCAGCGGCACAAATTCAATGCTGTGCCCATGGCCTGAACTTCACTTGCGCACGACCACCAAACCCTTCAAATATTCGCCCTCCGGGAAATTGATCGTCATCGGGTGGTCTGGCGCGCCTTGCAGGCGTTCGCTGATGAAACCATCCACACCCGCATCTGTGCCGGCCGAAGCCACGATTTTGTGGAACAAGTCGGCGCTGATGCCGCCCGAGCAGGAGTAAGTGAACAACTCGCCGCCGGGGGCCAACAGTTTGAAGGCCAGGCGGTTGATGTCCTTGTAGGCGCGGGCAGCGCGTTCGGCGTGCGCGGCCGTGGGCGCGAACTTTGGCGGGTCCAACACGATGGCATCAAAGGTCTCGCCCGCCTCAATGAAGGCGCGCAGGCTGGCGTTCACATCGGCATCCATGAAGATCGCGCGGGCCTCGTCAAAGCCATTCAGGCGCACATGGGCTCGGGCACGGTCGAGCGCCGGGCCGGATGAGTCGATGGATGTGACATGCCCAGCCCCGCCCGCCAGCGCCGCCACCGTGAAGCCGCCGGTGTAGCAGTAGCAATTGAGCACTCTGCCAAACCGGCGGTGGCGCGTGTGCTGTGCAAAGCGCTGGCGGCTGTCGCGCTGGTCCAGATAGAAACCTGTTTTGTGACCGGTGGCAACGTCCAGGGTCAGCTGCCAGTCGTGTTCCCGGATGGTGAGCTCGGTCGGCCCCTCGCCACGCAACCAGCCGGTCACTTCGGGCAGGCCCTCGAGGCTGCGCACATTGGCATCCGAACGTTCATACAGGCGCGTGAGGCCGGTGACTTTGAGCAAAGCATCTGCAATGACCGACTTGAAGCGCTCGGTGCCGCAGCTGGTGAACTGGGCGACCAGCGTGTCGGCATAGCGGTCGACGATGAGGCCTGGCAACCCGTCGGACTCGCCATGCACCAAGCGCACGCCATCACTCTGAATGTCAAACCACTGTCGCGCGGCCACAGCTTGGGCGATGCGCGTTTCGATGAAAGCCGCGTCAATGCGTTGGGTGTCGTCAAAACTCCAGATGCGAGCCCGGATGCGCGAAGAGGGGCTGAAGGCGGCCCAGCCCAAAAATTGCCCGCCGTGCGATTCCACCCGCACCGTCTCGCCCGGATCGCCGCCGCCTTTGGCAATGGCAGAGTCAAACACCCAGGGGTGGCGGCGCAGCAAGGAGCGTTCCTTGCCGTCTTTGAGTCGTATGCTTTTCATGGGGGTATTGTCGGGCACAGACCCGCCCTGCACCCGTAGGTCGGTACTCGCAGAGTCCGAAGCTGGGTGAACGCACTGCGGAGGCCGGGCCGGCATACACGCTGAACAACCATGTGTCGGAGTCTTCGACCACCGACCTACGCATACCGTTGCCCTCGTAGGTCGGTACTCGAAGAGTCCGACGTTGCATGCTTGACCCAAAGCGCTGGTTGCAGGCGATGGTGTGCATTCAGGCCAAACGTCGGGGTCTTTGACCGCCGACCTACGCATAGCGTTGCCCTTGTAGGTCGGTACTCGAAGAGTCCGACGTTGCATGCTTGACCCAAAGCGCTGGTTGCAGGCGATGGTGGTCCATCAGGCCAAACGTCGGGGTCTTTGACCACCGACCTACGCATAGCGTGTCCCTCGTAGGTCGGTACTCGAAGAGTCCGACGTTGCATGCTTGACCCAAAGCGCTGGTTGCAGGCGATGGTGGTCCATCAGGCCAAACGTCGGGGTCTTCGACCGCCGACCTACGCATACCGTTGCCCTTGTAGGTCGGTACTCGAAGAGTCCGACGTGGGTGAAGGCACTGCGAAGGCCGCTTAGACAAGTCGGGTTATTTGCGCTTGGCCCTTGGGTGTGCCGCGTCGTAGGCCTTGGCCAGGTGTTGAAAATCCAGCCGCGTGTAGACCTGCGTGGTGGTGATGTTGGCATGGCCCAGCAGTTCCTGCACAGCACGCAGGTCGCCACTGGACTGCAGCACATGGCTGGCAAAGGAGTGGCGCAGCATGTGCGGGTGCACCGGCGTGGCCAGCCCGGCCAGCAGACTGCGGCGTTTGAGGCGTTGCTCGACGGCCCGTGCGGTCAGGCGCGTGCCATGACGGCCGGGAAAAAGCGCCAGTGCCAGACTCGAGGCGCCAGGTGCAGGCTGCGTCAGCATGCCGGGCAGTTGAGGGCGTACCGCCAGCCAATGCGCCAGCGCCTCGACGGCCGAGCGACCCAAGGGCACGCTGCGGCGCTTGCTGCCTTTGCCTTGCACCTGCACTTCGGCGTTTTGCAGGTCGATCCAGCCGCGCCCGGAACGCGCTGCGTCGGAGCTGGCCATCACGTCCAGCCCCGTCAACTCGGCCACGCGCAGCCCACAGCCGTACAGCAGTTCGACCATGGCGGCATCCCGTGCTTCGAGCCAGGGGTCGTCGCCGGATTCTTCGTGTTCGGCCAATTGCACCGCCTCGTCCACCCCCAGGGCCTTGGGCAAAGGCTTGGCGACACGGGGAGCGCGCACATCGATCACCGGGTTGTGGCTGATCAGCCCTTCCCGGCCCAGCCAGGCGTAAAACCCCCGCCAGCCCGAGAGGATGAGGGCGATGCCACGGCCACTTCGGCCCGCACTGTGCATCTGGGCCACCCAGCGGCGGATGTGCCCGGTTTGCACCTGCAGCAAAGGCAGCTGGCTGGCGGCGGCCATGTCCGCCAGGCGAATCAGGTCCAGCTGGTACAAGGTGCAGGTGCGATCGGCCAGCCGTTTTTCAAAACGGACGTGGTCCAGGTAACGGGTGACCAGGGGATCGGGCTCGGCCATCTGGCGGCCTCGACTTCAGCTGCGCAGCACCGACAAGGCAGCGCCCGCCAATTCGCCCAAGCGCTCCAGCAAATCGGTGCCCATTTGGCTGTGGAAGCGCTTTGGATCGGGGGAGGCCAGCACCAGCAGTCCAAAAGGCGGCTGTCCGGGGGCAGGGCGCAAGGCCAGCAGCGCCAATGAAGCCGCTTGCGCCGGCTCGGACAACCACTGCACAGCTTCATAGCCAGAATTGGGCCCCACATAAGGCGTTTCCAAAGAGGTGGCCAGTTTTTGCACCGCCTCCGTCACACCTTGCGCATACGGGGCCGCAGCATGCGCTGCACCCAGCGACCACAGGCGCAAGGCCAGCTGGGGTACCTGAAACAAGTCGCGAATGTTGTCCACCGCCGACTCGGCCAGCTGCTCGGGCGGCGTGACCAGCAGTTCACACGACCAGCGGTGAAGCTTGTCGGTGAGGATCATGTTTTCGTTGCCGTGCCGGATCATGTCCATGATGCGGTGTTCCAGGGCCTTGATTTTGTCGCGCAGCATTTGAGCCTGGCGCTCTTGCAGGCTCACGGAGCGGTGGTTTTGGGGGTGGGTCAATTGCACCGAGGCGAGCAAGGAGGCATGGCGCTCAAAAAAATCCGGCGTATTCACCAAATAGTTGGCAATGTCGTCTTCGGTGATGGGGTTCATGGGCTCGGTCGGTGTCATGTCTTTTTTCCAAAAAAGTCAAAGGGTGTCGGGCACGTCAATGCTGCCCTCAAACACAGGTGTGGCCGGGCCGGTCATCAGCACCGGGCTGTCGGCCTGTCCGGCCCACTCGATGGTGAGCACACCGCCGTGGGTCTGCACATCCACGCGCGAGTCCAGCCAGCCCTGGCGAATGCCGGCCACCACCGCCGCACAAGCGCCGGTGCCGCAAGCCAGGGTCTCGCCTGAGCCGCGCTCGAACACCCGCAGCTTGATCTGGCTGCGCGAGACGATCTGCATGAAGCCCGCATTCACCCGTTTGGGGAAAGCCGGGTGGTTTTCAATCAAGGGGCCCTGGGCCAGCACCGGGAAAGTATCCACATCGTCCACGCGCTGCACCGCGTGCGGGTTGCCCATGGACACCACGCCCACGCGAGCAATGCCCAACTCGCCCAGTGCCAAATCGAACACTGGCCAGCCATTGACCTGGTCGCTGATGAGTCCCATCGGCTTGAAGGGCACACGCTCCCAGTCAAAGATGGGGGCACCCATGTTCACTGTGACGCGGCCATCGGGGTTCATGGTGAGTTCGATCTCGCCTTGCTGCACCTTCACGCGCACGGTGCTTTTGTCGGTCAGGCCTTTGTCGCGCACATAACGCACAAAGCAGCGGGCCCCATTGCCGCAGTGCTCCACCTCGCCGCCATCGGCGTTGTGGATCACGTATTCAAAGTCCAGCCCAGGTGCGGGCGAAGGGCGCACGGTGAGGATCTGATCGGCCCCCACGCCAAAGTGGCGATCGGCCAAAAAACGGTATTGGGCCGTGGAGAGGCCCAAGCGGGCTTGCGTCTCGTCGAGCACGACAAAATCGTTGCCGGCCCCTTGCATCTTGGTAAAGCGGATGTGCATGATCGGGATTATCGCCCTTGGATGAAGCTCAAGCCGCCTGATAATGGGGCATGGCACGCACATCCCAACTCCTGTACCCCCAACGCGAACCCGCCCCCCTGCGCCCCGCAGCCACCGTGCTGCTTTTGCGCGACGGCCCTGGCGGGCTCGAAGTCCTCATGACCCGCCGCTCCATGACGGCCAGCTTTGCGCCCGGTGCCTATGTGTTCCCCGGCGGGGGCATTGACGCGGCCGACGCTCAGGCACACGGCATGGCGCAGCGCCGAACCAAGCAAAGCGACTTGCACCTGACGCAAGCGATTGCCGCCATCCGCGAGAGCTTTGAAGAGCTGGGCATCTTGTTCGCCCGCCATGCCGATGGCCGCTGGGCTGACCACGACGACATCGCCGCCATCGACCGCCAAGCGGCTTTTGCCGCCCAATGCCAGGCCCGTGGCCTGACGCTGGCGGCAGACCAGGTGTTTGTGCTGGCCCACTGGATCACCGACCGCGACCTGCCGCGCCGCTTTGACGTGCCTTTTTTGGTCGCTCGCATGCCCGAAGGCCAAACCCCGGTGGCCGACGAATCCGAGCAGTTCGAGCCCGTTTGGGTGCGCCCCGTCGATGCCTTGACGCGCCACGAAGCGGGTCAGTTTTTCATCATCTTCCCGACCATCCGCACGCTAGAGCGTCTGAAAGCCTTTGCCACAGTCGACGCAGTGTTGCTAGCCTGCGCCGTGAACGACGAGCCGCTGTGGACCAGCTGCCCCCGCGCGGGTTGGCTGGCGGGCAACGAAGCGCGTTACATGGAGCACGAGGCCCCGTTTGGCGAGCTGGCCCTGGTCACGCCCGATGGGCAAATCCACCACCAGCTGGACTGGCGGACCGACCAAGCCGTGCCGCTGCTCCAAAACGTGCAGCGCCTCACCGCCCCCAACCCCGGCGTGATGACCGGCCCCGGCACCAACAGTTATTTGGTGGGCGACCCGAACACCGGCTACATCGCCATCGACCCCGGCCCGGCCGACGACGAGCACCTGCAGCGCCTGTGGCGTGCCGCAGGCGGGCAAATCAAAGCGATTGTGTGCACCCACTCGCACCCAGACCATTCACCCGGCGCCGCGCCCCTGCAGGCGCTGTGCACCCACAAGCCGCCCATTCTGGGCCTGGCCTCCAAACCAACCTCCCGCGCCAACAGCCGCTTCACCCCCGAGCGCGAACTGGCCGATGGCGAAAAACTGGTGCTGCAAGCCATTGGCGTGGACGGCGAAATCACCCACACCTTGCGCGTGGTGCACACCCCTGGCCATGCCGCCAACCACCTGTGCCTGGTGCTGGAAGAAGACGGCTTGCTGTTTTCGGGCGACCATGTGCTCAACGGCAGTACCACCGTGATCGACCCGCCCGACGGCCACATGGGCGACTATTTGGATTCGCTGGACAAACTGGCTGCGGCCTGCGAGGCTGGGGGCATCGAATTCATCTTGCCCGCGCACGGCCATGTGCTGGGCTTTGCCCACCAGGCCATCACGCACCTGAAGGCCCACCGCTTGAAGCGCGAGGCCAAAATAGCCGCCGCCATGCAGGCGCTGCCCCAAGGCAGCTTGCAGGAATGGGTGGAAAAAGCCTACGAAGACGTGCCGCCCCGCCTGTGGCCCGTGGCGGCCCGTTCGCTGCAAGCGCATGTGGACCACATCCGCGAACAAGCCCTGTCTTGATTCGCTTTGAGTATTTTTGAAAGCATCGATGATTTCCTCTGAAGAAGGCATCCGCCTGGCCAAACGCGTGGCCGCCGAGCAAAACTGTTCGCGCCGCGAAGCGGAAGCCCTGATCGTGGCCGGTGGCGTGCAGGTGGCGGGCAAAGTGGTCACCGACCCGGCCCGGCGCGTGCGGCCCGAGCAAGCCGTTCAGGTGAACCGTTTGGTTTCCATGGCCGCGCTGGCCCCCATGACCTTGGTGCTGTTCAAACCCGCGCACCGGGTGGCCAACCTGGCCTGGCTGCAAGACACCGTGGGCCTCAAAGCCCCGCAGCCTGGCATTTGGGGGCCTGAGCGCCTGGCCAAAATGCAAATGCCCCTGCCTCTGGCCAAACCCGCCAGCGGTCTGTGCATCTTCACGGACGATGTGGGCGTGCTGCGCCACCTGGAAGACCGCCGCAGCCCCATGGAACAAGAGTGGATGGCCACTCTGAGCGGCGAAGTGCCCGAAAGCCTGATCAAGGCCCTGAACGGCCCGGGCATCCGCGCCAGCATCAACCGCCAAACCGAGCAACTCACGGTACTGCGCATCGCGGGCAAAGACATTGACGGGCTGGATTTGGGTCGCTGGCTGGACGAACAATGCCCCCTGCAAGACCTGCGCCGCCAGCGGGTGGGCCGACTGAGTCTGGCCCCGCTGGAGCCAGGCCAGTGGCGGCAGCTGGAAGGTTACGAGCGGTTTTAGTTGATTTCCGACAAAAATACACAGGATTTACCCTTGAAATGAAACGGGCAATCCCCAATTTAAAGAGCAGTCTGAGAAAATAACCACTTGGTTATGACTGCGAAACCCGCCGTCAAAGACACCACAAAACCCAAAAGGGTTTTGTCCAACGCAGAAAGGAGCACACCATGCGTTTGAGCACCAAGAGCCGATTTGCCGTCACCGCGATGATCGACGTTGCACTGCGCGAAGACCGCGGCCCCGTGTCGCTGGCCGCCATCAGCGTGCGCCACCAAATTTCGCTGTCCTACCTGGAGCAGTTGTTCAGCAAGCTTCGCCAACAAGGCTTGGTCGAGAGCACCCGTGGCCCCGGCGGCGGGTATTCGCTTTCGCGCAATGCCGAAAAAATCACCATGGCCGACATCGTGGGCGCTGTGGATGCACCCTCTGAAGAGGAAGCAGCAGCCGAAGGCGGCTGGATGAGCAGTGAACTGTGGGCCAGCCTGAATGAAAAAATGTTGACCCATCTGCAGTCCATCAGCTTGCGCCAATTGGTGGCAGAGCAGCGCACCAAAGGCGTGACGGTTGAGCCAGCGCCAGCCCCATCCGTCAAACGCGGTGTGTTTGCCAAGCCCAAAAGCACCCTGAAAATCACTGCGCCCAACTCGGTCTTTGCACTGGCCGGCAGCTTGATGCCGTCTCGCGGCTGATTGGCGTTTGACCCTCCGCAAAAAACCCGCCTTGGCGGGTTTTTTGTTGTCTGCGCAAATACGCGATCGCCTTGGACGCGTTTGAATAAGTGTGAAGCCCGCCGATAAGCCGGATTCTGTGCACAGCGGTTGCCCGCTGCGTGACCGCCATTACTCTGGGCCGGGGGTCGCCCACCCGGCTCGTTGCTACCTACCCGCCAACTCACCCCGCGGAACCACAGGGAGAAGGAGTGCGGCGAACCGCGCCCCTTCAGGAAGGCCTACTTGGTATTGCTGCGCGTAGAGATTGCCCGTTTCACCCGAACTCAATCGGCTCGTCTCTGTTGCTCTGATCCTCACCTCACGGTGGAGAGGCGTTGCCTCCTACGCTGTCCTGTGCAGTCCGGACGTTCCTCCAGTGCTTCCTTTCGGAAATTGCACCAGCGACGGTCTGGCGAGCTTCACCCTTTGATTATCGCCTGAGCGCAGAGCACGCGAGCCGAACAGTGCTGCGCGAACGTTGTGTGCCACACAAGACATACAGGCAGCTCTCGCCATCCGCATAATTCGGCCAACCTCAAACCCTTGGAAACCGCATGAAAGCCCGCTCCATTCTCGACACCATTGGCCACACGCCGCATGTGCGCATCAACCGAATATTTGGCGCACAGGCCAATGTCTGGATCAAATCAGAACGCGGTAACCCGGGTGGCTCTATCAAGGACCGCATCGCGCTGGCCATGGTCGAAGACGCCGAAAAAACCGGCGCCTTGAAGCCTGGCGGCACCATCATCGAGCCCACCTCGGGCAACACCGGCATCGGCCTGGCCATGGTGGCCGCCGTGAAAGACTACAAGTTGGTGCTGGTCATGCCCGACAGCATGAGCATCGAGCGCCGCCGCCTGATGCTGGCCTATGGTGCATCGTTTGACCTCACGCCCCGCGAAAAAGGCATGAAGGGCGCGATTGCCCGCGCTGAAGAACTGGTGGCCAGCACGCCCGGAGCCTGGATGCCCCAGCAGTTTGAAAACCCCGCCAACATCGACGTGCATGTGCGCACCACGGCGCAAGAAATTTTGGCCGACTTTCCCGATGGCATCGACGCCCTCATCACAGGTGTGGGCACGGGCGGCCACCTGACGGGCACGGCCCGCGTGCTCAAGAGCCATTTCCCCCAACTCAAGGTGTTTGCAGTCGAGCCAGCGGCATCGCCCGTGATCTCGGGCGGGGCGCCCGCACCCCACCCCATCCAGGGCATTGGCGCAGGCTTTATCCCGAAAAACCTCGACACCCGCGTGCTAGACGGCGTGATCCAGGTCGACGCCGAAGCTGCCCGTGAATATGCACGCCGCTCAGCCTGCGAAGAGGGCATGTTGGTCGGTATTTCGTCGGGTGCGACTCTGGCGGCCATCGCACAAAAACTGCCCGAGCTGCCAGCAGGTGCCACCGTACTGGGCTTCAACTACGACACGGGCGAGCGCTACTTGTCTATTGAAGGCTTCTTGCCTGCGTGAGATCACCCAAACAATTGGGATCTGACCCCAATTCACACTTGAGATCACCCAAACAATTGGGATCTGACCCCAATTCATTCATCACCTCTTCGGATCTGAAGCTGCCGACCCGCAAGACCGCCTCCCAGTGCGTCGATCGCTTTGGCCCCGACAAGAGCTTTCTGCCATGCTTGCCGGTGCGGAGATAATCACGGCTTCTTGCTTGATAACCACAAGCCACAGAGGTGCCCATGATCCGAATTTCCGAACTCAAACTCCCCCTTTCGGCCCTGCCGGTTGAGGTGCGTCGCGCGGCCGATGCGCCGTCCGAGACCGATGAAGACCGTCTGCTCACGCCGCACCCCGAAGAAGCCCTGCGCCAATTGGCGGCGCAAGCGCTGGGCTTGGTCACAGCAGACATTGCCACGCTGCAGGTCTTCAAGCGCAGCTTTGACGCCCGCAAGGCTGACCTGCTGGCGGTGTACATCGTGGACCTGGCGCTGACCGATGCGCAGACCGAAAACAACTTGCTGCAGCAGTTCGCCAACCATCCCCACATCCAAGCCACCCCCGACATGCGCTGGCATGCCCCCTGCCACGCCCCCGCAGGTTTTGGTGCGCAAGACGGCGAGCGCCCAGTAGTGGTGGGCTTTGGCCCTTGCGGCATGTTTGCGGCATTGGCCCTGGCGCAAATGGGCTTTCGGCCCATCGTGCTGGAGCGCGGCAAGCCGGTGCGTGAACGCACCAAAGACACTTGGGGCCTGTGGCGCAAGCAAGTGCTCAACCCCGAGAGCAATGTGCAGTTTGGTGAAGGCGGTGCAGGCACCTTCAGCGACGGCAAGCTCTACAGCCAGATCAAGGATCCCCGCCACCTGGGACGCAAGGTCATGGATGAGTTCGTGAAAGCTGGAGCGCCTGCCGACATTTTGTATGCCGCACACCCGCACATCGGCACGTTCAAGCTGGTCAAGGTGGTCGAGAACATTCGCGAACAAATCATCGCGCTGGGTGGCGACATCCGCTTTGAGCAACGCGTGAGCGATGTGCTGCTCGCGCCCGCAGAGGGCGGTCATCAACTCACCGGTTTGCAGGTGCTGGACCAGCAAACCGGCCAAAGCCACACCCTGCCCACGCGCCACGCGGTATTGGCCCTGGGGCACAGCTCACGCGACACCTTTGTCATGCTGCACCGCAGTGGCGTGGCCATGCAAGCCAAAGCGTTTTCGATTGGCGTGCGCATCGAGCACCCGCAAAGCGTGATCGACCAAGCCCGCTGGGGCCGTCATGCGGGCCACCCGCTGCTGGGCGCGGCCGACTACAAGCTGGTGCACCATGCGCAAAACGGCCGCGCGGTCTACAGCTTTTGCATGTGCCCCGGCGGCACGGTGGTGGCCGCCACCAGCGAGCCCGGCCGCGTGGTGACCAATGGCATGAGCCAATACTCGCGCAACGAGCGCAATGCCAACGCGGGCATGGTGGTGGGCATTGATCCGCCTGACTACCCGCTGGACACTGCTGCCTGGCAAGCCGCCTTTGGCGAGCAAGACGGCGTGCTGCTGGCGCAAGAAGCCCAAGCATGGGCCGAGTTGCAGCCTTCCCAAGCGCACCCACTGGCAGGCATCGTGCTGCAGCGTCAGCTGGAAACCCGGGCCTTTGAAGTGGGCGGTGCCAACTACGAAGCGCCCGGCCAACTGGTGGGCGACTTTTTGGCGCAGCGCCCCTCCACCACCTGGGGCAGCGTGCAGCCGTCTTACAAACCCGGTGTGAAATTGACCGATCTGGCCGATGTCTTGCCCGACTACGCGGTGGCCGCCATGCGCGAAGCACTGCCGGTGTTTGGCCGCAAGATCAAGGGCTATGACATGCATGATGCGGTCATGACCGGGGTGGAAACGCGCACCTCGTCACCGCTCAAAATCCCGCGTGGTGAAGATTTTCAGAGTCTCAACACCCGTGGCCTGTATCCGGCGGGAGAAGGTGCCAGCTATGCGGGCGGCATCCTGTCTGCAGGGGTGGACGGCATCAAGGTGGCGCAAGCGGTGGCCAGTGCCATTCGGTCTGATTGAGGACCGCGACATGGACACAAGCGCTACACCTCGCCATGGCGGGATGATGACCAATGGGTCACCTGATTCACAAATATTTGGATGCGCCTTAGCACAATTTGCTTTCAGTTGCTGAAATATTAAGCAACTACAATCGTCCCTCCTTTTTAAACATTCCCCTTTCCAGCACACCTTCCAGTCATGCAGATTGGCCCTTTCCTATTGCCGAACAACTTGTTTGTCGCCCCCATGGCGGGGGTGACGGACCGGCCATTTCGCCAGCTGTGCAGGCAGTTCGGGGCGGGCTACGCGGTGAGCGAAATGGTGACCTCGCGGCCTGATTTATGGGCTTCGCTTAAAACCTCACGCCGGGCCAACCACGACGGCGAGCCCGGTCCGATTGCGGTGCAAATTGCGGGCACCGAAGCGCAGATGATGGCCGACGCCACGCGCTACAACATCGACCGGGGCGCGCAAATCATTGACATCAACATGGGCTGCCCGGCCAAAAAAAGTCTGCAACAAATGGGCTGGATCGGCCCTGATGCAAGACGAGCCGCTGGCGCTGGAGATCATCAGCGCCGTGGTCGAAGCGGCCTTGCCCCACGGCGTGCCCGTCACACTCAAGATGCGGACAGGCTGGTGCGATGCCGAAAAAAACGCCCTGAGCCTGGCCCGCGCCGCTGAGAGCGCCGGGGTGCAAATGGTCACCGTGCATGGCCGCACCCGCGAGCAAGGCTACAAAGGCTGGGCCGAATACGAGACCGTGGCCGCCGTCAAGGCCGCTTTGCGCATCCCGGTGGTGGCCAATGGCGATGTGGATTCACCCGAAAAAGCCCGCGATGTGCTGAAGGTCACCGGAGCCGATGCAGTCATGATCGGCCGCGCTGCGCAAGGCAGCCCCTGGATCTTTCGTGAGATTGGCCACTTTTTGGCCACGGGCGAACACCTGGCCGCGCCGCTGGTGGCCGAAGTGCGCCGCGCCTTGCTGGAACACCTGCAAGACCACTACGGTCTGTACGGCGAATACACCGGCGTGCGCTCGGCACGCAAACACATCGGCTGGTATGTGCGCACGCTGCCCGGTGGCGACGCCTTTCGCGAACACATGAACACCTTGGAGACCGCAGCCGGGCAACTGGCCGCAGTGGCCGCTTATCTGGACGGCCTGGCCGAGCAGATGGAGCGTTTGCCCCAGCGCCAGGCCCAGCGCCCCGAGGCCTGCACCGATTTAGAGACCACGCCATGAGCGAACCCCAATCCATTGAAAACTGCATCCGGGACAACCTGGACATTTACTTTCGCGACCTGGACGGCACCGACCCCACAGGCCTTTATGACATGCTGGTCAAGCTGGTCGAAAAGCCGCTGCTCGACGTGGTGATGACCCAGTCCGGGCAAAACCAGTCACGCGCGGCCGAATGGCTGGGCTTGAACCGCAACACCTTGCGCAAAAAACTGCTCGAACACGATTTGTTGAAATGAAGCTGGCGCGGCCTGCTCCCGCCCAACGCCCTTGAATCCTTGCCGGAACCCTTTAGCCCGGCCCCGCCTTGAATACCTCTGAATTTTGAAGAAAGTCCCCATGAGAGCCCTCATCTCTGTCTCTGACAAAACCGGCATCGTCGACCTGGCCAAAGCACTGCACGCCTTGGGCGTGGGCCTGATTTCCACCGGCGGCACCGCCAAACTGCTGGCCGAGCAAGGCTTGCCCGTGACCGAAGTGGCCGAGGTCACCGGTTTTCCGGAAATGCTGGACGGCCGCGTCAAAACACTGCACCCCAAAGTGCACGGCGGCTTGCTGGCCCGTCGCGACACGCCCGAGCACATGGCTGCTTTGCAGGCGCAAGGCATAGCCACCATCGACCTGCTCATCGTCAACCTCTACCCGTTTGAAGCCACCGTGGCCAAGCCCGGCTGCACGCTGGCCGACGCGATCGAGAACATCGACATCGGCGGCCCCGCCATGGTGCGCTCTGCCGCCAAAAACTGGAAAGACGTGGGCATCGTGACCGACGCCAGCCAATACGCGGACGTGTTCGCCGAGCTGAAAGCCAGCGGCAAGTTGAGCGACAAACTGCGCTTTGCTTTGTCGGTGGCTGCGTTCAACCGCATCAGCCAATACGACGGCGCGATCAGCAACTATTTGTCGAGCGTGAACTTTGAAGCCGAAAAACTCAGCGAAGACTACGTGCCCGAGCGTGCCCAGTTCTCAGGTCAATTCAACGAGCAATACGTCAAGGTGCAAGACCTGCGCTACGGCGAAAACAGCCACCAGCAAGCCGCTTGGTACCGTGATTTGGCCCCCGCTGCGGGCTCATTGGCCACAGGCGTGCAGCTGCAAGGCAAAGAGCTGAGCTACAACAACATCGCCGACGCCGATGCGGCTTGGGAATGCGTGAAGAGCTTCGATAGCTCAGCTTGTGTCATCGTCAAACACGCCAACCCCTGCGGCGTGGCGGTGGGTGCCACGGCACTCGAGGCCTACAGCAAAGCCTTCCAAACCGACCCCACCAGCGCCTTCGGCGGCATCATCGCCTTCAACCGCCCTGTGGACAAAGCCGCTGCCGAGGCTGTGAGCAAGCAATTCGTCGAAGTGCTGATGGCCCCCGACTTCAGCGCCGAAGCACTGGAAGTGTTCAAGAGCAAAGTCAACGTTCGTTTGATGAAAATCGCCTTGCCCGCCAATTACGGCGACGTGCGCAACGCGCTCGAAACCAAACGCGTGGGCTCAGGCCTGTTGCTGCAAAGCGCCGACAACCACGAGTTGGCGTTGGCCGACATGAAAATCGTCACCGTCAAACAACCCACCCCTGAAGAGCTGCACGACCTGTTGTTCGCCTGGAAAGTGGCCAAGTTCGTCAAATCCAACGCCATCGTGTTCTGCAAAAACGGCATGACCATGGGCGTGGGCGCTGGCCAAATGAGTCGCCTTGACTCGGCCCGCATCGCCAGCATCAAGGCCGAAGCGGCCAAGCTCAGCTTGCAGGGCACCGTGGTCGCCAGCGACGCTTTCTTCCCCTTCCGCGACGGACTCGATGTGGTGGTGGACGCGGGTGCCACCTGCGTGGCCCAGCCCGGTGGCTCCATGCGCGACCAAGAGGTGATTGACGCCGCCAACGAGCGTGGCGTGGCCATGGTGTTCACCGGGGTGCGTCACTTCCGTCATTGAGTCCAATCAAGGGCAGCGGACCCGTCACCGAAACAACACAATTCTCTGTGCGGTGTCCGTTTGGTCTTGCATTCAAAACACAGGTGCCGCGAGCAGGCGATCCAGTATTTTTTGAGCAATGACAGGATCTCTGTGAATGAAATGCCCACACTCTGGCACGAAGTGTGGTTCGCATGAAGGAATGATTTTTGCGAGTTCCTTCCCGGCTGCAGGTGATGCCAAATTGTCACGTCCGCCGTGCCACCAATACACGGGTACTCGGATGGATTCCGGCAAGAAATTCCAGTTTTTTGTGATGAGCTGGAGGTCGGTTTTCAGTCCG
This sequence comes from Limnohabitans planktonicus II-D5, assembly GCF_001270065.2. GTDB lineage: Bacteria > Pseudomonadota > Gammaproteobacteria > Burkholderiales > Burkholderiaceae_C > Limnohabitans_A > Limnohabitans_A planktonicus. The sequence goes on along the minus strand of NZ_LFYT02000015.1, from coordinate 44,514 downwards.
ATGCCACCTTGACGAAATGCTTCTCCCTGATGTGTAGAAGCCCCCCCGCGATCTTTCAGGAGTGCTGCCATTGCATTGCTCAGCAGGGGCAATAAGACAGTCGCATACCGTGAAATAAAAAACACCATTCGATTCACGACGGATAAGCCAGTCCAAAAACCTGTCGTTGTCATGGGGGCAGGACTTGCGACGACGGTTGCAGTGATGACGCGTTGAGGCAGTAGGGCTGCGCAGGCGAGTGCAAATGGCCCGCCCCCTGAAACGCCGAGTACGTGAAAGCGATCCAAGTTCAGTTGATCAGCCAACATTTGAATGTCGTTCACCCAATCAGCCATGGCAACGGCATCGGGATTTGGAGAAGACTTTCCGTATCCAGGACGTTCCGGGGACAGTATTCGCAGTCCGGCTGCGGACACTTCCTCGCTGTCCAAACCGAAAATTCGGGAGCCTGGTGTGCCGTGAAATAGAAAGATGGGTATGCCATCTGGGTGCCCGTAATCACAATACGACATGCATCGTCCATCCGGCAGTATTTCAATCGCCTCAGTGGTGTGGAGTGCCTTGTTCATGATGGACTTTATCGCCGTGAAGTCTTAGAAATCCGGTTGGCGCTTACTGGCCGATAGCCTCGGGCCATTGGTCATTCTTCGCGAGGTCATTCACACTCACCTGGTTGCATGTCGGCCAAAAACTCATGGCCTTTCAGGGTGTCGTTCGCAATCATTGCTGTTCTGTTTTTCAAATTTGTGGGTCTGGCGCTGGGTGAGCAGGCGGCTGTGTTTGCCATTGACAAAACGTGTTTTTTAAAGGGCTTGCTTCGTTGTTTAAGTTTTAAATAGTATTCAATTTTTCGTCATCTCGGTCATGGCGCTGGCATTTCTTCACTTGGGGTCGCCTTCTGTGCATTGAGCTTGACGCTTCTCGATCATGTAGAAGGTGCCAAAGAGGGTCAGAGCACAGGGTTGCATCATTCGCTGATATCATCGGTAACATCATCAAAATCATGTTGCTCGACACCAATGTGCTGGTTGCTGCCTTGAGCAGTGCTCGAGGCGCGTCGTATGCGCTGCTGCAAGCGGTCGCTTCGGCGCGTGTGCGCATGGTGGCGTCACCCGCAGTGTGGCTTGAATACGAGTCGGTCCTCAAGCGTGATGAGATACGGGCCTTGCACGGTTTTTCCGCCGATCAGGTGGATGCGTTTTTGTCCGCCTTGGCCGTGTGGGTGGAGCCGGTGAGCTTGCATTACATCTGGCGGCCACAGCTGCGAGACCCGGGTGATGAAATGGTGTTGGAGGCCGCGGTCAACGCGCGGGTTCACGCCTTGGTCACCCGCAATGTGAAAGATTTTTCGATGGCCGCGCCACGCTTTGGCCTGGCTGTCAAAACACCAGCCCAGGCTTTGGCTTTTTAGGAGGATGCCGTATGAGTACCTTTGCCCTTCGTTTGCCCGATTCCTTGTATGCCCATGCTCGCAAGCTGGCGGAACAAGATCAGGCTTCGCTCAACCAGTTCATCACCGTGGCTGTGGCCGAAAAGGTGTCGGCTCTCAATGCGGCCGCTTTTTTTGCCGAACGGGCCGGTGCGGCCAATCCCATCGATCTGGCGACTTTTTTGTCGAAGGTGCCTGACCGTTCCCCGCTGGAGGGTGATGAGCGATGAGTCGTGTCACCTTGATCCTTTCCCCGTCGCCATTTTTTGAGGATCAAGCATGAGCTTGAGTTTTGGCACATTGGGCCTGTCCCCCGCGCTGCAACGCGCCGTGTCCGACATGGGCTTGTACGCCCCCACCCCCATTCAGGCCGAGGCGATTCCGGCCGCGCTGAAATTGACCGATGTGTGGGCCACCGCGCCCACCGGTTCGGGCAAAACGCTGGCTTTTGCGCTGCCGCTGTTGCAGCACTTGCTGGCCGCACCCAGGCAGACCAATTTTCGTCGCCCCGTGCGTACCCTGGTGCTGGTGCCCACGCGCGAATTGGCGGTGCAAGTCGGTGATGTGCTGGCCAATCTGGCGTACAAACTGCCGCAATCATTGAAGGTGAACACGGTGTTTGGTGGCGTGTCGGTCAACCCGCAAATGATGGCGCTGCGCGGTGGTGCTGACATCGTGGTGGCCACACCCGGCCGTTTGCTCGATTTGATCGACCAGAACGCCGTGCGCCTGGCCGATGTGCAGCATCTGGTGCTGGACGAAGCCGACCGACTGCTGGATTTGGGCTTTGCCGATGAACTGCAACGTGTGCTGGCGCTGCTGCCTGCCCAGCGCCAAACCTTGTTGTTTTCGGCCACCTTCGCGCCCGAGGTGGAAGCGTTGGCCACTAAGCTGCTGCGCGATCCGGTGCGCATCACGGTGGAAGCCTTTGAAGGCCACAAGCCCGACATCACCCAGCGTGCCATCGCCGTGGACGAAAAAAGCCGCACAGCCTTGCTTCGTCACCTGATCACCGAAAACGGCTGGAAGCAGGTGCTGGTGTTTGTGGCCACGCGCTACGCCTGCGAGCATGTGGCGAACAAGCTCTACAAAGCGGGGATGTTTGCCACGCCTTTTCACGGTGAGATGAGCCAAGGTGCAAGGCAAGAGGTGTTGAGCGAATTCAAGGCCGGACGCTGGGACGTGGTGGTCACCACCGACCTGGCCTCGCGCGGCATCGACATCGCCATGCTGCCCGTGGTGGTCAACTACGACTTGCCGCGCTCGGCCACCGACTACACCCACCGCATTGGCCGCACGGGCAGGGCGGGGGCGCATGGCGACGCGGTGAGCTTTGTCACGGCTGCAGCGCTGGCGCATTGGCAGCTGATCCAGAAACGCGAAAGCCTGGAACTGCCGTTGGAGCAGGTGCCAGGTTTTGAACAAACCGAAACCCCACCGCCGCCGTCACCCGGCAATGGCGGCATCAAGGGTTCACGGCCCAGCAAAAAAGACAAGCTGCGGGCGGCGGCTTTGGGCAATCCGCTGAACTGACAGTGGGGTGACCCTGCAACTGATTTTCTGACTTTGCTCACCCTGGGCCTGAGCCCTGATCCAGACGACTGAATATGATAGGGTTCCCGATTTATGGATTCGGCCCTATCAAGTTTTCAATGCTTAAAGATGTTGCAGGTCGGCGGTCGAAGGCCCCGACAAGGGCCTGTGCCAAAACCAGTCATGTCGGACTCTGCGAGTGCCGGCCTACGAGATGACATGTTTCACACATTACAAACCTCTGCGTGCCGTATCCACAAGGGCTGCAGCAGGGGTCGAGCATGAAAACCAGACGGATTACTTCAGATCACCCGCCAAACTGGCCAGCGTGTCGGGCGCGATGTCGATGTGTGAGGGGTAATGCGTGTGGTCGCAGCCCATCTTGACGCCAGCGCCAGCCTTCACGGCCGCGCACATGTCGGGCTTGAGTTCAAAACGCACAAAGTGCACCGCTGAGGTTTTTTCGTCGGTCTCGCGGTCCAGGTCTTCGTCGGCAATCGCGTACACGCGGCCATGGCCTTCGACCTCAACAAACATGCGGTCTTCCACGCCGATCAGCTTGGCCAGCTCCCGCTTGCGCTCGTTGATGTCGGTGTACTCGATCATCATGGTGGCCTTCCAGTTGCTGCCGTCCGGCACCAGCGGGGCATAGGCCTCGATCTCTTGCAGGATGCCCTCTTCTTCGAACACTTTTTCGATGCGCAGCATCTCCTGGATCTGGTAGCGGATGGTGGTTTCGCTCTCAAACTGCACGTTGATGTGCTCACCCAGTTGCACGCTGCGCAGCTTGCGGTGGGCGATCACCTCGGGTTTGTGGACCTTGCGCCACTTGGTGTAAGCCTCCAAAGACATCAGGGTCTCGGGTGTGATTTTTCCGGTCAGTTGCATGGCAGTGTTCCTTATTTGAGACCGTAGGCTTTGCGCACCAGGGTCAAGGGGTGGTTCAGTTCGGGGGCACCGAGGCCATTGACCTCAAAGCCTTGGGCAATGTGGTGGCCGCCCAGCGGGCAGTCAGAGCTGATGAAGTCGGGCTCGGAGCCGTCTTTCATGGTGGCCATGGCCTTGAACACGGGTTTGCCGATCTTCATCGCCATCTCGTGTGAGCCTTTTTTCACGCCATACGTGCCGGCGTGGCCCGAGCAGCGCTCGATGGTGTTGATCTGGGTGTCCGGAATCATCTTGAGCATTTCCTCGGTCTTTTTGCCGATGTTTTGCACCCGGCCGTGGCAAGGAATCTGGTAGCTCACATTGCCCAGTTTTTGCGGGAACTCGGTCTTGAGCAGACCATCGCGCTTGCGGGCCATGAAGTACTCAAACGGGTCCCACATCGCGTCTTTAACCAACTGGGTGTCGGTGCAGTCCGGGAACATGAGCGGAATCTCTTGCTTGAACATCAGTGCGCAGCTGGGAACCGCCGCCATGATGGCAAAACCATCTTTGGCGTATTTGGCCAGCACCGGGATGTTGGCTTCCTTTGAGTCCTTGACCGAGTCCAAATCGCCCAGCTCCAGCTTGGGCATGCCGCAGCATTTTTCTTTCTCGACCAGCACATAGGGAATGGCGTTGTGGTCCAGAATTTTGAGCAAGTCGTGGCCGATGCCGGGCTCGTTGTAGTTGATGTAACAAGTGGAATAGATCGCCACTTTACCGGGTGTTTTCTCGCCATCGACCACTTTAACCGACTGGGCATCCGGGGCGCTGGAGCGGAATTTTTTCGTGGCCAACGAGGGCAGCCAGGCATTTTTGTCCACGCCCGCCACGCTCTCCATGACGCTGCGCGCCGCTTCGGTTTTGTTGATGGCGTTGATGGCTTGCACCACGATCGGGATGCCCGCAAAAGAGCCGTGTGTGTCGGTGGAGGCCAAAAACTTTTCGGCAGCGCCCACTTCGCCTTTTTTGAACTTGATGGCCTTGGCCCGCAGCATGGTGTGCGGGAAGTCCAGGTTCCACTCGTGGGGGGGTGTGTAGGGGCACTTGGTCATGTAGCACAGGTCGCACATGAAACACTGGTCCACCACTTTCCAGTAATCCTTCTTGTCCACACCATCGACTTCCATGGTGCTGCTCTCGTCCACCAGGTCGAACAAGGTGGGGAAAGAGCCGCACAAACTCACGCAGCGTCGGCAACCGTGGCAGATGTCAAAAATGCGCTCGAGTTCGTCAAAGCACTTTTCTTCGTTGTAGAAGTCCGGGGTCTCCCAAGCCAGCGCGTGCCGGGTGGGGGCTTCGAGGTTGCCTTCTTTGGCCATGTTGTGCTCCATTGGGATTTTTGTGGGTTTTTCTCAGGACTCTGGCTGCCAGAGCCCTGAGAAAAACCCGCTGCACCTTTCAGCGCAGCGGGCTGAAACAAAAGGGGGAATCAATCCACCAATTCGTTCAATGCTTTCTGGTAACGGTTGGCGTGTGAACGCTCAGCCTTGGCAAGGGTCTCGAACCAGTCGGCGACTTCGTCAAAACCTTCTTCGCGAGCGGTCTTGGCCATGCCAGGGTACATGTCGGTGTACTCGTGGGTTTCGCCAGCGACAGCCGAAGCCAGGTTTTGGCGGGTGGAGCCAATCGGCAGACCGGTGGCTGGGTCGCCGGATTGCTCCAGGAACTCCAGGTGACCGTGGGCGTGACCTGTTTCACCTTCGGCGGTGGAACGGAACAGGGCTGCCACGTCGTTCTGACCTTCAACGTCAGCTTTGTTCGCGAAGTACAAATAGCGACGGTTGGCCTGGGATTCGCCAGCAAAGGCGTCCTTCAGGCATTGTTCCGTGCGCGAGCCTTTGAGTGCTGCCATGGATATCTCCTTGTGGGTTTAGAGTAGATTGCCCTGGCAGGATCGCCAGAGACGGCGTAGGTTAACCCTGTACTGTCCAGTCTGCCTAATAGATTGATGCAATGGCATTGATTGCCCGATGCTATTGAACAACCCGCTTGATAAACATCAAGCAATTAGCCGCCCCCTTCTCTTTTGCAGCGCTGCAAGCTGGCGACAAACCCGAGCAGCGGGCCCTTCAGGCCAAAGAACAGGTCTGAAGGGCTGGGTAAAATCATTGTTTTGGGGCCTGACAGGGTCCCGCACGGCATCTGCTGAGCTGCCGTTTTCTTTTTTTGAAAAGACCCTCCCCATGAGCAACGCCCCCGCCAATGTGGCCCATCAGCCCGGCCTTGAGAGCCTGTCCAAATCGTTTGAACCTGCCGCTCTGGAAGCCCATTGGGGCCCCGAGTGGGAAAAACGCGGCTACGGTGTGGCCGGTTTCCGAGGCACCCAAGCGCCCAAGGAAGGCGCTCCAGCGTTTGCCATCCAGTTGCCACCGCCCAACGTGACCGGCACCCTGCACATGGGCCACGCCTTCAACCAGACCATCATGGACTCGTTGACGCGCTACCACCGCATGCTGGGCCACAACACCGCCTGGATTCCGGGCACCGACCACGCGGGCATCGCCACGCAGATCGTGGTGGAACGCCAGCTGCAGGCCAAAGGCATCAGCCGCCACGACATGGGCCCCACACCCGCCGAAGCCCGCAAGAACTTTGTGAGCAAGGTGTGGGAGTGGAAAGAAGAGTCCGGCAGCACCATCACCAGCCAAATGCGCCGCATGGGCGACAGCGTGGACTGGAGCCGCGAATACTTCACGATGGACCCCAAGCTGTCCAAGACCGTGACCGAAACCTTTGTGCAGCTCTATGAGCAAGGCCTGATTTACCGTGGCAAGCGCTTGGTGAACTGGGACCCGGTGCTGATGAGCGCCGTGTCTGACTTGGAAGTCGAGAGCGAGGAAGAAGAAGGCTCGATGTGGCACATCCGCTACGACTTGGCCGATGGCAGCGGCAGCGTGACCGTGGCCACCACCCGCCCGGAAACCCTGCTGGGCGACGTGGCGGTGATGGTGCACCCTGAAGACGAGCGCTACAAGCACCTCATCGGCCAGCAGGTCAAGCTGCCCCTGTGCGGCCGCACCATCCCGGTGATCGCCGACGACTATGTGGACAAAGCCTTCGGCACGGGCGTGGTGAAAGTCACGCCTGCACATGACCAAAACGACTATGCCGTAGCTACAAGGAAGGGACTTGCTTATTTTGCGGTTTTGCGCCTAGACGCGACAGTCGGGACACACGACTCAAGTACTGGTGAAACGTTGGACAAGGTTGCCAGCACTGGTGCAAACATCATTTGGGGACGAACCGACGATTCAAAATTTGCGGAATACTCACAACTACATAGTGAAGGTCGGCTAATTCCCCAGAAATATTGCGGCTTGGACCGCTTCGTGGCCCGCAAGGCCGTGGTGGCTGACCTTGAAGCCGCAGGCCATTTGGTCGAGGTGAAAAAACACAAGCTGATGGTGCCCCGCTGCGCCCGCACCGGCCAGGTGATCGAACCCATGCTGACCGACCAATGGTTCGTGGCCATGAACCAGGTGGGCCAAGGCGACGCCACCGGCAAGAGCATCGCGCAAAAAGCCATCGATGCGGTGCAGTCCGGCCAGGTGAGCTTTGTGCCCGAAAACTGGGTGAACACCTACAACCAGTGGATGAACAACATCCAGGACTGGTGCATCTCGCGCCAACTGTGGTGGGGTCACCAGATTCCGGCTTGGTACGACGAAGACGGCAAAGTGTACGTGGCGCGCAACGAAGCTGAAGCGCAAGCACAAGCTGACAAGGTCTCGCCCGGCAAAACACTCAAGCGTGACGAAGACGTGCTCGACACCTGGTATTCCAGTGCCTTGGTGCCTTTCAGCACCATGGGATGGCCCCACAACGCAGCTGGTGGCAGTGGTGCCGCCGGATCGGGCGATTTGGCGAGCGAAGCGAGTATGAGCACGACCGGCAGTTCCACTGCCGCCAGCGGAACAGACTACGACCTCTACCTGCCTTCTTCCGTCTTGGTGACCGGCTACGACATCATCTTCTTCTGGGTCGCCCGGATGATCATGATGACCACGCACTTCACCGGCAAAGTCCCCTTCAAACACGTCTACATCCACGGCCTGGTGCTCGACGCACAAGGCAAGAAGATGAGCAAGTCCGAAGGCAACGTGCTCGACCCCGTGGACCTGATCGACGGCATCACCTTGGAGCCGCTGCTCGACAAACGTACCCAGGGCCTGCGCAAGCCCGAGACCGCCCCCAAGGTGCGCAAACAAACCGAAAAAGAATTCCCAGAAGGCATCCCCGCCTACGGTGCCGATGCCCTGCGCTTCACCTTTGCAGCGCTGGCCAGCTTGGGCCGCAGCATCAACTTTGACAGCAAGCGCTGCGAGGGTTACCGCAACTTCTGCAACAAATTGTGGAACGCCACCCGCTTCGTGCTGATGAACTGCGAGGCCCAAGACTGCGGCTTGAAAAAGCACACCAAAGCCGAATGCCAACCCGGCGGCCCAGCGCACGGCTACCTGGACTTCAGCCAAGCCGACCGCTGGATCAGCTCGCAACTGCAACGCGTCGAAGCCGACGTGGCCAAAGGCTTTGCCGAGTACCGGTTGGACAACGTGGCCAACACGATTTACGACTTTGTCTGGAACGAGTTCTGCGACTGGTACCTCGAAATTGCCAAGGTGCAGATCAACACCGGCAACGAAGCGCAGCAACGCGCCACCCGCCGCACCCTGATCCGCACGCTCGAGACCATCATGCGTTTGGCGCACCCGATCATCCCGTTCATCACCGAAGAGCTTTGGCAAAAAGTGTCGGTGGTCGCAGGCCTTCCGGGTGAGTCGGTCAGCATCGCGGCCTACCCCGTGAGCCAGCCCGAACGCATCGACGCAGCCGCCGAAGCCCATGTGGCCAAGCTCAAGACGCTGGTGGACGCCTGCCGCAACCTGCGTGGCGAAATGAACGTCTCGCCCGCCACCCGCATGCCCCTGTATGTGCTGGGCGACACCGACTTCATGAACAGCGTGGCGCCGGTATTGCAATCGCTGGCCAAACTGAGCGAGGTCAAAGTGTTTGACTCCGAAGCCGAATGGGCCGCTGCCGCGCAAGCTGCGCCCGTGGCTGTGGTGGGCGAAGCACGTTTGTGCCTGTTCATCGAAGTGGATGTGGCCGCCGAAAAAGCCCGCCTGACCAAGGAAGCCGCCCGCCTGGAAGGTGAAATCGCCAAGGCCAACGGAAAGCTTGGCAATGAAGCCTTTGTGGCCAAAGCCCCGCCTGCCGTGATCGAGCAAGAGAAAAAACGTGTCACCGACTTCACTGCCACGGTGGAAAAAATCCGTCAACAATTGCAACGTTTGGGCTGAACATTTTCCCCTTCATCAAGGACCCGCCATGAGCAACCAAGTGATACGCAAAGCTGTTTTCCCCGTGGCCGGTCTCGGCACACGCTTTTTGCCCGCCACCAAAGCAGCACCCAAAGAGATGCTGCCTGTGGTGGACAAGCCGCTGATCCAGTACGCGGTGGAGGAAGCCTATGCAGCCGGTGTGCGCCACATGATCTTTGTCACGGGCCGCAGCAAGCGTGCCATCGAAGACCATTTCGACACCGCCTACGAACTCGAAAGCGAACTCGAGGCAGCGCACAAGGACGAATTGCTGGCCTTGGTGCGCTCGGTGCAGCCCGATGACATGGTGTGCGCCTATGTGCGCCAAAACCGCATGTTGGGCCTGGGCCACGCGGTGCTCTGCGCCGAACCACTGGTGGGCAACGAGCCTTTTGCCGTGCTGCTGGCCGATGACCTGATGATCAACCAGGGCCCCTCCATCCTGACCCAGATGGTCGAGGCCTACACCAAGCAAGGCCGCTCGGTCTTGGCGGTGCAGGAAGTGCCACTCGACCAGGTCAAGCGCTACGGCATCGTGGCGGGCGAATCAGCAGGTCGTCAGCTGATCCGCGTCGATCAGATCGTTGAGAAACCCAGCCCCGACAAGGCACCCTCGCGCATGGGCGTGGCCGGTCGCTACATCCTCACGCCGGGCATCTTCAACGAAATTCGCAACCAGCCCACGGGCGTGGGCGGCGAGATCCAGCTGACCGACGCGATTGCCCGCCTGATGCTGCGTGAAGCGGTCTATGCTTTCCAATACGAAGGCAAACGATACGACTGCGGCAGCAAGGAAGGTTTTCTGGAAGCCACGGTGGAACTGGCCCTGCAGCACCCACAAGTAGGGGCGGCGTTTCGCGATTACCTCAAGGGTTTGAGCCTCTGATCTGTCCTGCTGTGGCGACTGAGCTGTAATGCCCGCAAGACTCTTCGTGTACCGACCTACGGGATTGGGGGGGTTGTCAAGCAGTGATCGAAGGCCCCGACAAATTCGGACAATTCAACGGCGTTTGAGACCGAAGACAAAGGCGGAATCGGTCTTTTCCTGCAACACCAACTCATTGCCCGTCTGCTTGGCAAAGGCCTCAAAGTCACGCCAAGCCCCCGGGTCGGTAGCGATCACTTTGAGCACCTGACCACTGCTCATCTCGTTGAGGGCCTTCTTGGCCTTCAAAATGGGCAATGGACAGTTCAGGCCGCTGGTGTCAATTTCTTTGTCGATCTGCATCATGTGTCCTGATTCGCTTCCTGGCTCTGCGCGGCACGCTCTTCCCATGACATGAACTTCGGCTCGATACCGATGGTGCGCAGCCAGTCGCCCAAGGCGTAACCGGTGCCTGCGGGCCAGCAGATCAAATCCTTGAAATCAAACATCTTGTACTCGGCCAACTCGGGCGACAAACGCACCTCGCCTTCGGCCAACGCATGGTAGGCAATGATCACCTGGTTCATGCGCTGAAAGTCATACACGCCGATCAACTTGAGGGCTGACACCTTCAGGTTGGTTTCTTCGGCAATCTCGCGGGTGATGCCTTCTTCAGGCGTTTCGCCCGCCTCCATGAAACCGGTGATCAGTGCAAAACGCCGACCCGGCCAGGCCGCATTGCGGGCCAACAAAATTTGGTCGCCCACTTGCACAATGCCCGCCAGCACAGGCGTCGGGTTGTTCCAGTGGGTGAAGTCGCAGGCGGTGCAACGCAGGCGCAGGGTCTCGCCCCCGTCTTCCATTTGCGTGAGCCAGGCCAAAGGATTGGCACACATCGGACAAAAACGGTATTCAGCCATTCAAGCAACTCCGGTCAGGCGGGAAAAACGCCCGTGGACAAATAGCGGTCACCGCGATCGCAGACGATGAACACGATGGTGGCGTTTTGCGCCGTTTTGGCCACTTGCTGGGCCACCCAGCAAGCGCCCGCAGCCGAGATACCGGCAAAGATGCCTTCGGTCCGCGCCATTTGGCGACAAGTTTCCTCGGCGTCGCTTTGGCTCACATAGACCAACTCGTCCACATGGCTCGGGTCATAAATTTTGGGCAAGTACTCTTGCGGCCACTTGCGGATGCCCGGGATGCGCGAGCCTTCGCTGGGCTGGGCACCGATGATGCGAATCGCCGGGTTCTTTTCTTTCAAAAACCGCGAGACGCCCGTGATGGTGCCGGTCGTGCCCATGGCGCTGACAAAGTGGGTGACCTTGCCGCCGGTTTGCTCCCAGATTTCGGGGCCGGTGGTTTCGTAATGGATGCGCGGGTTGTCGGCGTTGGCAAACTGGTCCAGGATGCGGCCCTTTCCTTGCGCGGCCATGTTGTCGGCCAAATCGCGGGCGTATTCCATACCCCCGCTCTTGGGCGTGAGGATCAACTCGGCACCAAAAGCCTTCATGGTCTGGGCGCGCTCGATGGACAAGTCCTCGGGCATGATCAAAATCATGCGATAACCCTTGATGGCCGCAGCCATGGCCAACGCAATGCCGGTGTTGCCCGATGTGGCCTCGATCAGGGTGTCACCCGGTTTGATCTCGCCGCGCTCTTCGGCCCGGCGAATCATCGACAAAGCCGGCCTGTCTTTCACGGAGCCAGCAGGGTTGTTGCCCTCCAGCTTGCCCAAGATCACATTGCTACGCGCCGCCATGTCAGCAGCCCCCAAGCGTTGCAAAGCCACCAGAGGTGTTTTGCCGATCGCATCTTCAATGGTTGGATAAATCATGCGCGTACTTTGCCATAACTTGACCGCAACATCGGATGCAGTGACTTGGGTCAATACACTTGAGTGACGGTGGAGCTGCAACTTTTCAGCTCCACCGTGAAAAATCGGCCAATGCTGTGCCATAATCCAAGTCTTCACAAATACCTGCCCGGGTGGTGAAATTGGTAGACTCAGGGGACTCAAAATCCCCCGCCGCAAGGCGTGCCGGTTCGAGTCCGGCCCCGGGCACCAGACTAAAAGCCGCAAGCTCCATCGAGCATGCGGCTTTTTTTTTACTCAGTCAGACTGGCATGCCACTGTCTGGAGTTTCAGTGGCTGATATTTGCAACTTTCACTTTTTGACCAGAGGCGTGCCCGGTGGGGCCGTTCGATCATCGGTCAATGTTTTCAGGAAAGCCACCAAATCGGTCACATCCGTCGCACTCAACACTGGTGTGTCGCCCTGGCGTCGGCCAAAGGGTCTGGACATCAAGACGTTGTTACGCAACGGCGCTGGTAAATCGTTGAAGCGCTGCACCACCCCATTGATCGTGGGGTACCAGCGCTCAGGTTCAAGGTCACGGGTCGCGTAAAAAGCCACGGCGTCGGTCAATGTGGCCACACTGGCATTGTGAAAATAGGGCGCTGTCAACTCGATATTGCGCAATGTCGGCACTTTGAACTGTCCACAAAGATCACTGCGTGCACTCAAGTCTGTCCGTTTGGGACCACACAAGCCCATGTCAAAAAAACGGGGGTCGTCATTGGCCTGTATTTGAGGATTGCGTGGTAAACCCAACGCCGCGTAGCTGAAGTTGGTGAACAACGGACGTTCACCCAGTCTGCCAGTCTTGCTGGTGTGGCAACTGGCGCAATTGCCCTTGTTCGCATCATTGAACACGGCCAATCCCCGGGCTTCTTGCACGGTGAGTGTCGCGCTGCCATCCAAATAACGATCAAACTTGCTGTTGAACAGCAGATAGTCCGGGTCTTTCTGTTGATAGGTCTGCAAGGCGGTTTGCAAATGTTCAAAAATTTGCGCATCGCTGGGCGCTGCAGGTAGACCGAAGACACTGGCGAAATCACCGAAGTAAGGCAACTGTCGCACCTTGGCAGCGACAGCCGCCACGTCGGCGTTGGCCATTTCGCCAGAATCCAGCAAAGGACCCGCCGCTTGTTCGGCACGGCTGCTGGCACGGCCGTCCCAGGTAAACCCGCCAAAGGGTTGATCCGCCTCAAAACGAAACGCCTTGTTGGACTCAAGGTAATGCAAGGTCGCACTGCTGCGAAAGCCCTGCACCGTCATGGACTGGCCACCGAGGGGCAAAAGCGTGCCGGTCGCATCGGCATGGGCGTTGTCATCGGTGTGGCAGCTGGCACAGGCCATCTGCCCGTTGGCCGATAAGGCTTTTTCAGCAAACAGCGCCTGCGACACACTCAACTGCGTAGGCAACACAGTCGGCGGGGTCTGCGGGCTGGCATTTTGGCCCCCACAAGCAACCAGCAGAAACACAGCACAGAGCAACCCTGCCCAGCTGATCATTCGAACTTCCATTTTGATTTCCATCAGTTAACGACACCCGCAAGGTACGCCGCAAAAATGGAGGAATTAAGGATGCCCGGCAGATCACCGCGTTCGCCTCAATGGCTGGGCGCGTCAAAGCGGTAACCGACACCATAAACCGAGGCGATGCACTCGGTTTCGGGTTCAATGGACTGGATTTTTTTGCGCAAATTCTTGATGTGGCTGTCAATTGTCCGGTCACTGATGTCGCGCTGGTCAGCATGCATGCCATCAATCAGCTGGGATCGTGAAAAAACCCGGCCCGGCTGCGCGAGCAAACGGCTGAATATTCGAAATTCCACCGGGGTGAGGTCCAGCCAAGTTCGACGCCAAGCCACACGCAGTCCGGCCTCATCAACTTGCCACAGACTCTGGGAAAGCTCCCACTGACCCTTGTAGCGCCGCAGCAAGTTGCGCACCCGTGCCATCAACTCCCGAGGACTGAAGGGTTTGGTGACATAGTCGTCGGCCCCGCTGTCCAGCCCCAGCAGGCGATCGACCTCGTCAACGCGGGCGGTCAGCATGATGATGGGCACTTCACTCAAACGCCGCACTTCCTGGCAAATGGCCAAGCCATCCATGCCGGGCAGCATCACATCGAGGATCAACAGATCAGGCATGCGCTCACGGATCAAGGCCATGGCAGCCAGACCGTCGTGCGAGGCCTGCGCACTGTGGCCTTCGCTGCACAAATAGTCCAACACCACTTGAGCAATTTTCGGGTCGTCTTCGACAACCAACACATGGGTTACAGGGTTCACCGAATTCATGACCCGGACACCCTGGGCAGGGTCAGCACGACCTTCAAGCCGCCATGTGCGGAGTGCGTCACAAGCACATGCCCTCCATGAGCCTGAACCAACACCTGCACAATCGACAAGCCAAGGCCGCTGCCAGATACCCCTGCACCCACTGGACGGGCCCGGTGAAGCTGTGCGCGGTACAAAGGGTCGAGCAACTTCAACAGATCTTCGTCACGCACGCCGGGCGCGGAGTCCTCCACGGTGATCTGCACTTCGCTGCCCACGGCCTCCATGCTGATGTGCGTGCTGCCGGGCTGGTGGGTGTAATTCAGACTGTTGTCGATCAGATTGCCCAACACCTGCGCCATCCGCTGAAAGTCCCAGACCACCATCAGCGGGTCGGCGTCAGACCTTTCGCAATGCAAGCGAATGCCCGCCAACTTGGCACGCAAGTCAAAACGCTGCACCACTTTGAGCACACAGGCCCATGCATCGCCCTCCTCAAAATCACAAGGCAATGCATGCAGATCGGCCAAAGACAGCAGATGCAAGTCCTGCACCAATGCACCGATGCGCAGCAATTCCTCGCGCAAGGATTGCATGGCGGCCACGTCCATGACCCTGATGCCGTCGATCAGGGCTTCAACCTCCCCCTGCAAAACGGCCAGGGGCGTGCGTAACTCATGAGAAATATCGGCTATCCAGCGTTTTTGCCGGTGCTGCTGGGTTTCCAAGGACTGCGCCATTTGGTTGATGTGGTGCATCAAGGCATCGAGCTCTGCCACACCCGTACCGCCTGAAACGGTGACCACACGGGTGGCCAAATCGCCTGACGCGATGCGCGACGCAGTGTCCGTGACCGCCTGCAAAGGGCGCGCCACCCCACGGGCCAGCCACACGGCCAAGAGTCCCGCCAACATCAGCAAAACTGCAGCCAGAGCCACGATGGTGACGAATTGCTCACGCAAGAAACGTTGCCCCAACGCATCGGGCAATGCCCTGACCACCCGCAATTGCAAATAAGCCACCACGCCATCACGCCCACGCACAGCCTCACGGACGCTGGGAATACCGGGTTCCGGGCGCGGCCCCGCCAGAATGCGCCCCTGGGCGTCGAGCAAGGTGATGCGGCGATCCAAGCCGGCTGGCGGCGGATGTCGACCACCTTGAGCCTCGTTGCGAGGCGGGGGTGGATTGGCCAAATCGTCATATGAAGGACCGTCGCCAACCTGCGCAAGGGGCGGACCCTCACGGGGTGGGCCACCTGGAGGCCTTTGCTGCACGCTCAAGCCATCGCCCTCCATGCGCAGCTGACGGTTCAGATTGCGAAGTGTCTGTGGCCATGGTCGCTGTAGCCATGCAGGCTCTTCTGGACCGGTGCTTTCCTGCTCCAGCAAGCGGGCCATGCGCGTCAGCCGCTGCGCATCGTGGTTTTGCAAATACTGGTCAAAACCCCGTTGCAACTGCCACACCATCACGCCACCCATGAGCGCCACAGGCAGCGCTACACAGGCCATCAGGGTGAGCGCCACCACATGCACCATGCGTCGATGCCTGAAAAATGGAAAGTTCAAGAATCGATCCCCGCACTCCATCGGTCGTTCCAGTTACGCTCGATTTGCCTGCGGTCGCGTTTGGTGGGCCGACCTTGTTCAATGCTGAGCGCCGGTTCGCGGGCCAGGCGGTGTTGCTCGGCGGCTTTTTGGCGGGCTTCGATGCTTTCAGGGGTTTCTTCGTAAAGCCCTTGCGCCACGGGTGCCGGGCCACGCACACCGCTCACGCCCAAGACCTTTACCGTGCGCTCGATCGCGCCCTGGCGCAGGCGCACCGTGTCGCCCGTCTTGACCTCACGCGAGGCTTTGGCATCCTGGCCGTTGATCTGCACGCGACTCTTGCCGATTTCTTCGCTGGCGATGCTGCGGGTCTTGAAAAAACGGGCGGCCCACAGCCATTTGTCGATGCGCAAGGCGTTCATCATGGTTCTCCAGAAGAGGTCAGATCAACTGGCCCTGCGGGCTCAAGCCATCGCGCACATGCGGATAAAGCAGCTTCAGCCGCAGCTCCTGCTTCATGCGCGTGTTGTCCAGACGCCTGGACTCGCTCATGAAGCTCAGCAGCATCAGGGGCAGCGCAGTGTTGGCGTCACCGCGCGAAATACGGGGCGGTTTGGGCAAGCCGAACAGGCTGGCGGCCAAATCAAAGTAGTCGCCCATCTTCAAGTCGGTGTCATCGCTCACGTTGACCACGCGCTGTGGCTTGCCGCGCCACAAAGCGGCAGCACAAGCGCGCGCCAGGTCGTTGGCGTGGATGTGGTTGGTGTACACGTCTTCTTTGGACACCAGCACCGGCGTGCCTTTGAGCAAACGCTCGCGGGGTGTGCCGCCCTCGCGGTCTGGTGCGTAGATGCCGGGAATGCGCAACAGGCTCACCCGCACACCACTGCGCCCCAAAAACCGCATCAAGTGTTCGGCATCCACCCGGCGCTGGGCGCGAGGGGTGTGCGGGTTCACGGTGCGAGTTTCATGAACGAACAACCCGCCGCAATCACCATAAACACCCGTGGTGGAGCCATAAACGAGCGCCTGTGGTGGCGTGCGCAAGCGCAAAGCGCGCACTAAGGCCAGGCTGCGCGGGTCTCGTTGTGATTCACCCCGGCGGTCGGTTGGGGGCGGGGCCAGGTGAATCACCCGGTGGGCAATGCCCGCCAGGCGCTGCAGACTGGCCGCATCGTCCAGATTGCCCTGCAAAGGGGTGATGCCGCAAGCGCGCAGCAAACGCAGGCGCTCGGGCGAAGAAGTCAGCGCCATCAAGCGCACGCGCTGGCTTTTGGGCGCGCCCAGCTGTCCAGCGGTGCGCAAGCCCACATCGCCACAGCCCACGATCAGGACACGCTGGCGACGAAAGCGGGCGGGCAAAGCGCCAAGAGGAGTCTGGTTTGAAGGCAAAATCAGGGGTTCCGGGTCAAAGTCAAGCCCTCAAGGATACCCAAAAGATGAGCTTTCAAATTTCCGTGCAGCCCAGCGGCCGCAGCTTCACCGCCGACAACAATGAAACCTTGCTGGCCGCTGGCATCCGCCAAGGCATTGGCTTGCCTTATGGCTGCAAAGACGGCGCTTGCGGTTCGTGCAAATGCAAAAAAATCTCGGGCACCGTGGTGCATGGTCCGCACCAGGCCAAAGCCCTGAG
Source organism: Limnohabitans planktonicus II-D5 (assembly GCF_001270065.2). Taxonomy (GTDB): domain Bacteria; phylum Pseudomonadota; class Gammaproteobacteria; order Burkholderiales; family Burkholderiaceae_C; genus Limnohabitans_A; species Limnohabitans_A planktonicus. Next base: position 27,127 of record NZ_LFYT02000015.1, on the reverse strand, counting down.
CGACGAAGAAGAAGCCCTAGGCTTGGTGCTGACCTGCTGCGCTACGGCCCAAAGCGATGTGGTGCTCGAATCCAAGCAAGTGACGGCAGAAGGCGGCCTGCCCGTCAAGAAAATGCCGGTGCGCGTGGTCAGTCTGGAGAAAAAATCGCACGATGTGATCGTGATGAAACTGCAACTGCCCGCCAACGACGTGATGAAGTTCCACGCCGGTCAGTACATCGAGTTTTTGCTGCGCGATGGCTCACGCCGCAGCTACAGCATGGCCAAAGCCCCACACACCCTGGAAGTGACCCCGCCAACAGTGGAGCTGCACATCCGCCACATGCCGGGCGGCAAGTTCACCGACCCAGTCTTCACGACCATGAAGGAAAAAGACATCCTGCGTGCCGAAGGCCCTTATGGCAGCTTTTACCTGCGTGAAGACAGTGACAAGCCCATCGTGTTGCTGGCTTCGGGTACGGGCTTTGCGCCCATCAAAGCCTTGATCGAGCACATGCAGCACCGCGGCATCACCCGCCCGGCCACGCTGTACTGGGGCGGCCGCCGACCGGCCGACCTGTACATGGCCGATTGGATGGAAGCCCGCCTGGCCGAGATGCCCAACCTGCGCTACGTGCCCGTGATCTCGAACGCCGAGGTCGAAGACCAATGGAATGGCCGCACCGGCTTTGTGCATCAAACGGTGTTGCAGGACTTTCCTGATTTATCGGGATATCAGGTCTATGCGTGCGGTGCCCCCATCGTGGTGGATTCGGCCAAGCGCGACTACGTGGCGCAAGGTGGATTGCCCGAAGAAGAGTTCTATGCCGATTCGTTCACATCTGAAGCGGACAAAGCCAAGGTCTGAACGACAAGCTGCCCAGCAGGTCGGAGCTTGAGCGCCGACACTTTGGATTTCGGCCAGAGCCCATGTCGGGGCTGAAGCTACCGACCTACATGACGACATGAAAAAAAGGACACATCATGCAACGCCGCGATTTCTGCCTGAGCGCTTTGGCCGCCAGCATGGCCGTACCCGCCTGGGCCCAAAGCAAACCGATCCGCATCATCGTGCCCTATGCGCCGGGTGGCCCCATCGACGTGACCGCCCGGGCCTTGGCCGAGCGTGTCAAAGACAGCCTGGGCACCGTGATCATTGAAAACCGTCCTGGCGCGGGCGGCAATCTGGGCGCGGACCTGGTGGCCAAGGCCGCGCCCGACGGCCTGACGATCGGCATTGCAGCCACGGCCACACATGCCATCAACCCCTGGCTGTTTGCCAAGATGCCTTACGACGCCAGCCGGGACTTTGCACCCATCACCCAAATGCTGCGCGTGCCCAATGTGCTGGTGATGAACGCCGAGACGGCGCAGCGCCTCAAAATCAACACCTTGGCCGATCTGGTGGCCTACGCCAAAGCCAATCCGGCCAAGTTGAACTTTGGCTCGGGCGGCAACGGCAGTGCCGGACACTTGGCAGGTGAAATGTTCAAAAGGGCCGCTGGCATTTTTGCGGTGCACATCCCCTACAACGGCGGCAACCCGGCCCAGCTGGCCTTGCTGTCGGGCCAGGTGGACTTCAATTTCGACAACCTGGCCACCGCTGCCCCCAACATCAAGGCGGGCAAACTCAAGGCCCTGGCCGTGACCACCGGTCAACGCAGCAGCACCCTGCCCGACATCCCCGCCATGAGCGAAACACTCAAGGGTTTTGAAATTGACACCTGGTGGGGCCTGGTGGCCCCGGCGGCCACGCCACGCGATGTAGTAGATCGGCTGAACAAGGCTTTTGTGGCGGCGCTGCAAGCGCCCGAAACCAAAACACGTTTCGGCCAACTGCTGGCCGAACCCGTTGGCAACACCCCTGAACAATTCGGCGTCTTCATGAAAAAAGAGCTGGCCCGCTACGAAAACGTGGTCAAGGCCAGCGGGGCCCGGGTCGATTGAGCGAACAACTCACGCCCCGTAGCTGGGCACTCGCAGAGTCCGACATTAGCCTATTGGACCTTGCAGCCCGTTCATGCAGGGTCTGCACAACGCCCACACGTCGGGGTCTTCGACCGCCGACCTACAAGGTAACGCTGCCCCCCTTAGGTCGGCACTCGCAGAGTCCGACATTCGCCTGCTGGATCTTGCTGCCCGTTCGTGCGGGGTCTGCGCAACGCCCACACCTCGGGGTCTTCGACCAACGACCTACAAGTTAGCGCTGTCCCCCGTAGGTCGGCACTCGCAGAGTCCGACATTCGCCTGCTGGACCTTGCAGCCCGTTCGTGCAGGGTCTGCACAACGCCCACACGTCGGGGTCTTCGACCACCGACCTACAAGGTAACGCTGCCCACTGTAGATCGGCACTCGCAGAGTCCGACATTGGCCTGCTGGACCTTGCAGCCCGTTCGTGCAGGGTCTGCACAACGCCCACACGTCGGGGTCTTCGACCGCCGACCTACAAGGTAACGCTGCCCACTGTAGATCGGCACTCGCAGAGTCCGACATCGTCGTCCATCAATACGTGCCTGGATACGCCCCGCCATCGGCCAGCACATTCTGGCCAGTCATATAAGCCGCGTGCTGGCTGCACAGGAAGGCACAGATGGCACCGAACTCCTGCGGGTTGCCGTAGCGACCCGCAGGGATTTGGGCTTGTTGAATGGCACGCATTTCTTCCACCGTTTTGCCCTGCTTTTGCGCCATCGCGGGCAGCGTGGCACGGATACGGTCGGTGTCGAACTTGCCGGGCAGCAAGTTGTTGATGGTCACGCCCTGCCCCGCGATCTTGCTGCGCGATGCCCCCGCCACAAAACCCGTGAGGCCGCTGCGGGCACCGTTGGACAGGCCCAGCACGTCGATGGGTGCCTTCACCGCGCTGGAGGTGATGTTGACGATGCGACCAAAGCCGCGTGCGGCCATGCCGTCCACCGTGGCCTTGATCAGCTCGATCGGGGTGAGCATATTGCCGTCGATCGCCTTGATCCAGGCCTCGCGGTCCCAGTCGCGAAAGTCGCCGGGCGGAGGGCCACCGGCGTTGGTCACCACGATGTCGTAGTTTTTGCCAGGGCCACCGGCCACGTTCCAGATGGCTTCGCGGCCGGCCTCGGTGGTGATGTCCACGGCTACGGTGATGATCTGTGGGGTTTTCCATCCAGCAGCAGCTTCAACCATGGCCTCGAACCGCAACTCCTTTGCAGCAGCTTCGAGCACCTCAGCACCGCGCGCCACCATGACCACGTTCACGCCTTCCAGGGCCAATGCCCGTGCGCAACCCCAGCCCAAGCCTTTGCTTGCGCCGCCCACCAAAGCCCATTTGCCTGCAATGCCCAAATCCATCTTGATCTCCTGAAAATCACGTGGTGCGGCCAGCTGGCCGCGTCACCCAAAACACACCGCTGACCACCAGACAGGTGCCCGCGATGACCCACACATTGAAGGGCTCATCCAGAATCAGGACACCCATCACAATCGTCGACATGGGGCCAATCATGCCCGTCTGCGCCGTCAGGCCCGGGCCAATGCGTTCAATCGCCATCATGACCAGCAGCACCGGCAAGGCGGTGCAGGCCGTGGCGTTGAGCAGCGATAACCACAGCACCGGCTCAGCCACCTGCGCGGCCGCCCAAGGCCGCAGCAGCGCAAACTGCAGCAAACAAAAAAAGCAGGCCGCCGACGAAGCCAGCCCCGCCAGCCGCAAAGAGCCCAGGCGCTGCACCATCTGGCCGCTGTAAGTCAGGTACAAGGCATACGTGAATGCGCTGAAAAACACCAAAAAGGCCCCCAGCGCGGCATGCGTGCCAGCCAGGCTGACTTCGTGCCCGAACACCAGCAAAACGCCCGAATAACTGATGGCCATGGCCACACCCTGGCGGCGGCTGATGCGCTTTTTGAACAAGAACCAGCCCAGCACCAGCACCAGCGTCGGGTTGAGATAGAGAATCAGGCGCTCCAGAGAAGCGCTGATGAACTCCAGTCCCCAGAAGTCCAGAAAACTCGACAAGTAATAGCCGCAAAAGCCCAAGCCGACCACGCCCAGCCAGTCACGCCCAGTCAACACGGCCTTGCCCCGCCCTGCCCACCAGGCCATGAGCAAAAACATGGGCAGCGCAAACAGCATGCGATACATCAGCAGCGTCACCGCATCCACCCCGTGGCGATAAGCCAATTTGACAATGATGGCTTTGCCACTGAAGGCGATAGCGCCGGTCGCGGCCAAAAGCAAACCCGTCGTGACTTTGTTCGAATCCGAAGTGACCATCAAAAGCCCACGGCCTGACCGTCACGGCGGGGATCGCTGGCAGCTTGGTAGCCCTCCACTGCCGGATCACCCATGAGCCAGATGAACTGCCCTGCGCCAAAGTCCTGGTAAGAGTCGCTGATGATGTCGAGTTGGTGGCCGCGAGCGATCAGCTCTTGCACCGTGCCGCCATTCATCGCGGCTTCGACGTTGATGTTCAGGCCCGTGTTGTAGCGCCAGCGCGGTGCGTCACACGCCGCTTGCGGGTTCTGGCCGTAGTCGAGCATGCGCACCAGGGTTTGCATGTGGCCCTGGGGCTGCATGTTGCCGCCCATCACGCCGTAGCTCATGACCGGCTGGCCGTCTTTGGTGACAAAGGCCGGGATGATGGTCTGGAAGGGGCGCTTGCCAGGCAACACCAGGTTGGCGGGGTTTTGGCCCTGCAAGTCGGTGCTGAAACCATGGCCCCGGTTTTGCAAGCTGATGCCGTAAGTCGGCTCCACCACACCCGAACCAAAGCCCATGTAGTTGCTCTGGATGAAACTGATCATCATGCCATTTTCATCGGCAGCCGTGAGGTAAATCGTGCCGCCCTTGACCGGGTTGCCCGCTTTGAAGTCCTGCGCCTTTTTCATGTCGATCAGCTTGGCGCGGCTAGCGAGATAAGCCGGGTCCAGCATTTGCTCGGGCGGCAGCTCCATGAAGCGCGGATCGGCCACATAGCGGTAAGTGTCGGCAAAGGCGAGCTTCATGGCCTCGATCTGCAGGTGCTGCGAGTCGGCGCTGTCGACCTTGTGGCTGGCCAAGTCGAAGTTGGACAGGATGCCCAGCGCGATCAGGGCGGCGATGCCTTGGCCGTTGGGCGGGATCTCGTGCAGGGTGTAGCCCCGGTAGTCTTGCGCCATGGGCTTGACCCACTCGGGCTTGAAGTCGGCCAGGTCTTTGGCGGTGATGCTGCCGCCGTTGTCCTTGGCAAATTTTTCAATGGCTTGGGCAATCTCGCCGCCATACAGCGCTTGGCCTTTGGTGGCGGCAATGGCCTTGAGGCCTCGCGCCGCGTTCTTGAACTGGAACAACTCACCCACTTGCGGCGCACGACCCCAGGGCAAAAAGCTTTGCGCAAAGCCGGGCTGCGATTGCAACTCGGGCGTGGCGGCAGCCCATTTTTGCTGCACCACCACGGGAATCAAATAACCGCGCTCGGCCACTTCAATCGCAGGCTCCATCAGGTCTGCAAAGGGCAGCTTGCCAAAGCGGTCGCTGAGCGCCACCCATCCGGCCACGGCACCGGGCACGGTGACCGAGTCAAAACCGCGCTTGGGAGGTGTTTTGGTCTCAGTGCCGTATTTGCGGTGAAAGTATTCGGGCGTCCAGGTGGCAGGGGCAGGACCAGACGAGTTGAGGCCGTGCAGCTCTTTGCCGTCCCAGAGGATGGCGAAAGCGTCCGAGCCCAAACCGCAGCTCACCGGCTCGGTCAGGGTGATGACTGCAGCAGCGGCGATGGCAGCGTCGACCGCGTTACCGCCCTTGAGCATCATGCGCAGTCCCGCCTGCGCGGCCAGCGGGTGCGAGGTGGACACCACATTGCGCGCAAACAGCGGCAAACGGGTGCTGGTGTAGGGGAACTGGTTTTGAAAGTGCATGGCTTACAAGCTTGAATAGGCAGACATCCCGGGTGGCAACTGTCAAAGCAACACATTGCCCTCAGAAGCCACTGCTCAATCATTCTGGCAGAGAACACCTGCATGCCGAGCCCTTCAGGCGACATCACCTTCAAACGGAACCCTTGCTGAGTAAACGGGCAGCCGTGCAGGCTCCTGGATACCCCACAAATCGATACACCTACACAGCGCAAACCGGCTGCCACGCCAAAGGATAAAAATTACCACAAAAGACAAATACATGCAAATGATTAAAATTTACATAAACACCATTGAAATTGATACAATTCACATAAAAATAGATTTTTCAGCAAATACGGAGTTGACCATGACCTATAAGCAGCAAGCATTGAGTAATTTCTCCACGAGAAGTTGGCTGATTGGCGCATCCTTGGCCATGCTGTCATTGATGACGGGCTGTCAAACCCCAGGCGGTGGCGTCATTCCCTCCAAAGAATTTGAGAGTTTCAGTCCACTCTCCACTGAAAAGCGGATCATGAACCTGATCAAGATCAAGTGGGAAGTTCGCGAAGACGTCGCAAAGTTCTGCGCAAAAGCTGCTCATATGACCCCTAACCAAGCTTACTGGTCACCACCTGTCGCTTGCGCAGTATGGAACGTGCCCACCAAGGAATGCACCATCGTGACCGGTACAAAAACCAATCATGCGGCCATAGGACACGAACTGCGCCATTGCTTTGAAGGCCATTTTCACTGAGTCAACCCGTATCTGTTGATCCGGCCCCATGAAGTTTTCAATGCTCAAAGATGTTGTAGGTCGGTGGTCGAAGACCCCGACATGGGCCTGAGCCGAAACCTCTCATGTCGGACTCTGCGAGTGCCGACCATGAGTGACATGTTTCACACATTTCAAACTTCAGCGTTCCGGATCAATAACCCACAAAGCCTGTCCAAAACTGCTGATGACCCTTGCCCCGGGAGATCCCGCCGAAACTGGACAGCGAACATGTGCTTATGAGATGCCCGCTTGTAGAACGGATTGGCACAGGCTGCTCACTCCAGCATGATCTTGCGTTCACTGATGATTTTTTTCCATTTGGCCGATTCCTTGGCCAACATGGTGGTGAATTGCACAGGCGTGCTGCCCACAGGCTCAATACCCAAGCTTTGCAGCTTGTCAATGACTTCAGGGTCTTGCAACACCTGGTTGGCGGCGGTGTTCAACCGGCTGACCACCCCAGGCTGCAACCCCCTAGGACCAAACAGGCCAAACCAAGTGGTGGACTCATAACCCGGCAGCACATCGGCAATCGGGGGCACACCGGGTGCCAACGGCGTTGCTTTGAGTGAGGTCACCCCCAGCGCACGCAAACGACCATCGCGCACATGCGGCAAGCCGGTGGGCAAGCTGTCAAACAGCACATCCACCTTGCCACTGACCAAATCGGGAATGGCCAGAGCCGTACCTTTGTAGGGGATGTGGACTACAAACACATCGGCCTGAGCCTTGAAAAGCTCGGCCGATAACTGCACGATGGTGCCATTGCCGCTCGATGCGTAGTTCAGGCGGCCGGGGTTTTTCTTGGCGTATTCGACCCATTCCTTGACGGTTTTAGCGGGCGAATTGTTGGGCACCAGCATGATGCTGGGCGCGTTGCCCAAATGGGCGATTGGTGTGAAGTCGCGCACCGCGTCGTAAGGCATGCGCGGGTTCAGGTTGGGGCCAATCGAGTGCGTGCTGGAGGTCGACAGCAGTAAGGTATAGCCATCGGGTGTGGCTTTGGCTGCAAGGTCCGAGCCCAGGGTGCCGCCTGCGCCCGGGCGGTTTTCCACCACCAGCGGCTGGCCCAGTTTTTCGCTGATTTTTTGCGACAAGGTGCGGGCAAACAAATCAGTGGCCCCACCCGCCGGAAACGGCACGATCAGTCGCACCGGTTTGCTTGGATATGACTGCGCTTGTACCAAAGACAAAGCGGGCCACACCAACGCCATGGCCAAGGCTGCGCGAATCAAGTGTCGTTTTTGCATCAATTTCACCTTCACCAAGAGGGAACAAGCCCGAAAGCTCAAAAGGAATGAACATTTTGACAGAGGGCCCGCAAGTTCAGCGTGAACACAAAACATGACCCCATAGTTCAATTCGGCCATTCAAAGTCCTTGAACGCCATCACCTGTCGCCGATGGTGCGCGTATTGCGACAGACCGAGACGAAAAAATGAGCTTGAACAAACCCCCAAAAACTCGATGGAAGTGCGGGCATTTCTTTTGCACCCCGCCTTGATGCCTGCCCTGTGCCCATAAGGCACAAATAAACAAACCCACTTGGGAAAAAAAGTGGGCTAAGTGCTTGAATTAAATGGCAAGGTGTGACTGATTTTTTGAAGCCGGCGGCAAAAAAAGTGAAAAATCGGAATTTGGTGCCGCAATCGGGCCTGCCTTATGCCCAATTGAGCCTGTTGTCGTGGAAAATTTTAAGCGGTTTCTAATGAAATCAAGCACTTAGCGCGTTTCGTGTCGAACTCGGGAGCACAGTTTAAAAAAACGTTATGAACAACAAGCAACATATTGTTATTCTCACAACCAACCACACATCACGGCTGGACAGGGGACAGAAAGACAAGAACGTTTTGCTTGAGATGAACGCTGCCAGAGACGGACCCCTACTGCCATTTCAAGCAAGGTTGCAACTGATATGAATGTCGTATTAATCGATAAAGAACTGACAGTTGAGATTGCGACTCTTAACAGCTCTTTGCGTGAAGTGATGAAACGTTCCAAACGACTGCTTGGCTCCGGCAAAATCGGCCTTCAAGCAAAGTTTGAACTCATATCGCACTTACAGACAAAAACCTACCGATATGCGGACTTTCGAACAAAATAATTAATAAAATATATTAGATTTTCGAACAAATGGATGAATTCACCAAAATTTCATATATCACACCACCCATTGAATTTTGGTATCTATTCAGAAAATCAATATCAACATCCAAAAACTTTTTTTTCATATCATCATCGCACTCTTGCTTCTTGATAGCTGGCTCAATTTTCTCTAAAAATTCTCGATTTACTCCTTGCGAAGCCAGTTCATAAACACTCAAAATTTTATTATTTTCGTATTTTATTGAAATTAATGTTGTTTCTTTATCAATTTTATGGGGTAATTTTTTGTTTATCTCAGGCAATTCAACCAAAAACCCCTCAAGAATATAATCTCTAAGACCAATATAGACTTCTTTACTTGACTCTTCTTTTTTGCCAAAAAAATAAAATATAAATACTACACAAAAAATTAAAGCAACTGGATAAAGTTTTAAATATTTATTTTTGATCATACTTAATAATTGCCTGAGCAAAAATGCTCAGGCACTTCAATTCATAAAAATTACTGAGAGCCTTCTTTAATATTTGAATCTTGACCCATAATGAGCTTCAAAACCGAAGGATATTCATAAGCACTTCCATTATTATGATCAATAATTGCACCTATCCCGCCACCAAAAATAATATTACCAAACATATTGCCTTTAGTTTTTGATACGACATTAGCGCGAGCGTCTGACAAACCAGACTTCGTACATTTAACCATCAAATCTTTGTTTGAGCGACGAACCATCACGGTAGCAGGTGTCACGGCAGTCCAAGTACCCTCGTCATTTTTCAGCTCACACTGTGCGCCCGTCAGGTCTTTATTGTCAGTCGTATAGGTCATAATTGAAAGATTTTGACCTGTCCCTTCACCCGTAAGCGTTGAACAACCTGAAGCAAAGGCGCAAAGTGCAGCCATAGCAACCATCAGTGATTTATTCATTTTGAGTCTTTCGTAGTTAAAAATGGAAGAATACGAATTTTAAAGCTATAAAAAATTTTTAGCAATAAATCTACCCTTACAACTCAGACGAAATTCACCCCAACATCAAACCAACTTGTCAACCTGCCTCATTGCAGTCAACTTGCTGAAGAGCCGCTCAATCATTGCCGGACAGGTATCCATCTGCATGCTGAGTGGGTGTGTATGCGAGTGCTGTTGCGCAGCAGTTCAAAGGTTGCGTTTGAATGCAGCAGTCTTTAGAGCTTTCTGTTCTGCCCGCCTGAAGTGCCACCCCCGAATTTGGGACAGGTGTTTCAGTGGGACACAATAAAAAAGTCACCTTGTCGCGTTGTACAAAGTGACTCAAAGGATTTGAATGGTAGGGCGTCACGGACTTGAACCGTGGACCAAAGGATTATGAGTCCTCTGCTCTAACCAACTGAGCTAACGCCCCCACCTAAGCCTGTGATTGTAGTGGCTGGCAAGCGCTTATTTCGACTGGCTCAAGGCATTGCTGACCAAGCGGGAGGTGATGTTGACGATCTGGATCATGCGGTCATAGGGCATGCGGGTGGGGCCTATCACGCCCAAGGTGCCCACAACCTGACCATCCACTTCGTAGGGCGAGCTGACGACGGACAACTCTTGCATGGGCACGATCTGGCTTTCGCCACCGATGTAGATGCGCACCCCTTCGGCCTGGCTGGACACATCGAGCAGGCGCATGAGCTGTGTTTTTTGTTCAAACAGCTCAAAGGCACGACGCAAATGCCCCATGTCACTGGAAAAGTCACTGACGGACAGCAAATTGCGTTCGCCGGAAATGACCACCTCGTTGTGATCTTCGGTCAAGGCCTCCGAGCTGACTTGAACCGCTGCCTGCATCAAGGCGGCGATTTCGCCTTGCAGGCTGACCAACTCTTGCTGCACCCGACTGCGCACTTGCTCAATGGCCATGCCCGCGTAATGGGTGTTGAGGTAATTGGAGGTCTCGATCAACTGGCTTTGGGAGTAGTCGATTTCAGTGAACAGGATGCGGTTTTGCACATCGCCTTCGGGCGAAACGATGATGACCAGAAAGCGCCGCTCGGACAAACGCAGAAATTCAATGTGCCGGAACACCGACGCCCGTTTGGGTGCCATGACGACGCCCACGAACTGGGACAAACTGGACAAGAGGTTGGCCGCGCTGGCGATGACTTTTTGAGGCTGGTCCGGCGTCAAGGCCGGGGCTTGCAAGCCTTCTCGCTGCACCGTGAGCATGGTGTCCACAAACAGGCGGTAGCCGCGGGTGGTGGGAATGCGCCCTGCCGAGGTGTGGGGGCTGGCGATCAGGCCCAATTCTTCCAGATCGGCCATGACGTTTCGGATGGTCGCGGGTGACAGGTCCAGACCGGATGCTTTGGACAGCGTGCGTGAGCCCACGGGTTGGCCGTCCGCAATGTAGCGTTCCACCAGGGCTTTGAGCAATAACTTGGCGCGATCATCGAGCATCGACTCATTTTAATGATGTAATTTGCAGCATGAGATCCAAATTCCGTCACGTTGCGCTTTTTGGCAAATACCATGCCACCGTCACAGGGGGTGCCCTGGAAAGTTCGCGCCAGGTTTTGGACGATGTCGCCCAGTTTTTGATCCGCCAGGGCTGCGAGGTGGTACTCGACAAAGACACGGCGCTGCACACCGGCCTGAACCTTTACCCCACCTTGGACATGCCGGAGATCGGCAGCCAGTGTGACTTGGGCTTGGTCATTGGAGGGGACGGCACCATGCTGGGCATTGGCCGACAAATGGCGCGCTACAGACTGCCGCTGATTGGCATCAATCAGGGGCGCCTGGGCTTCATCACCGACATTCCGATTCAGTCTTACCAGGACGTGTTGCAACCCATGCTGCAAGGCCGCTACCAGACGGAAGACCGCAGCTTGCTGCATGCACAAGTCATGCGCGACCAGCACTGCGTGTTCAGTGCGCTGGCCATGAACGATGTGGTGGTCAACCGGGGCGGCACCTCGGGCATGCTCGAACTGAGGATCAGCGTGGACGGGCGATTTGTGTCCAACCAGCGCGCAGACGGCTTGATCATTGCCACGCCCACGGGCTCGACGGCTTACTCACTGTCTGCCGGTGGCCCTTTGATGCACCCGTCCATCGGAGGCTGGGTCATGGCCCCCATTGCCCCGCACACTTTGTCCAACCGGCCCATCGTGCTGCCAGAATCCTCTGAAATCACCATCGAGATCGTGTCTGGCCGCTATGCCAGTGCTAATTTCGACATGCAATCTCTGGCCGACTTGCTGATCGGCGACCAGATCAAGGTGCGACGCTCTGAACATACGGTGCGGTTTTTGCACCCCGAAGGCTGGAACTATTTCGACACCTTGCGTAAAAAAATGCACTGGAATGAGGGAGCCTGAAGCCGTGGCACTGACGCACATGACCTTGCGCGACTTTGTGATCGTGCACGAATTGGAACTGGATCTGAGCAGCGGCTTCAGCGTACTCACCGGTGAAACCGGTGCAGGCAAGTCGATCCTGATTGACGCGCTGCAACTGGCGCTGGGCGCTCGTGCTGAAGCCAGCGTGGTGCGTGAGGGAGCGAGCCGTTGCGAGGTTTGCGCCGAATTTGACAGCTCCCCCACCCTGCACAACTGGCTGCAAGAGGCGGGTTTCGAGTCTGACTTGAGTTTGCTGCTGCGCCGCACCGTGGACGCTTCAGGTAAAAGCCGCGCCTGGATAAATGGCAGCCCGGCTACCGCCACGCAGCTGCGTGAACTGGGTGAGCACCTGCTGGACATCCACGGCCAGCATGCCTGGCAGAGCCTGACACGCCCAGATGCGGTGCGGGGCTTGCTGGACGCCTATGCGGGCATCGACACGCGCCCCTTGAAAAGCGCCTGGCAAAAATGGCGGCAGGCTCAGCAAACCCTGGCAGAGGCACAAGCGGCACAAAGCACACTGGCCCATGAACGTGAACGGCTGGCTTGGCAAATCGGCGAGCTGGAGAAGCTCAATCCGGCCGTCGACGAATGGGATGATCTGAGCACCCAACACAGCCGCCTGGCCAATGCACAAACCCTGATGGATAGCGCACAGCAGGCCACCCTCTGGCTCGAAGGCGAGGACGAAGGCGGTGCCTTGCCTGAATTGTCGCGCGCCATTCAGGGCTTGCAATCCCTGGGCCATATCGAGCCGCAGTTCAATGCCCTGGCCGAAGTCCTGATTTCGGCACAAGCACAGGCCGAAGATGTTGCCCACAGCCTGCACAGTTATTTGCGCAAAGCCGATCTGGACCCGCAAGGCCTGGCCCAACTCGACGAACGCATGGGCCTGTGGTTGTCGCTTGCGCGCCGCTACAAAAAAACACCCGAAGAGTTGCCCATGACGCTGGCAGCCTGGCGCGATGAATTGACCAGGCTGGACGCGGCCGTGGACCTGGACAGCTTGCAAAAGGCTGAACAGGCTGCGCACAAAATCTGCCTTCAAATGGCCCAGCAAGTCTCCAAGCAACGCAAAAAAGCGGCGGCCCCGCTGGCCCAAGCGGTCAGTGCTGCCATGCAGCAACTGGGCATGCAGGGCGGGCGTTTTGAAGTCAGCCTGCAAACCCAGGCCGCACTGGCGCAGCACGGCCTGGAAGAAGTCAGTTTTTTGGTGGCTGGTCACGAGGGCAGCACGCCACGGCCTGTGGGCAAAGTTGCCTCGGGCGGCGAGTTGTCGCGCATTGCGCTGGCCATTGCCGTGACCACCAGCGAATTGGGCGAAGCCGGGACACTGATTTTTGACGAGGTGGACGCCGGAGTCGGCGGTGCCGTGGCCGAGACTGTGGGACGTCTGATGCAGCAACTTGGCCAACACCGCCAGGTGCTGGCCGTGACCCACCTGCCGCAGGTGGCAGCCTGTGCAGACCACCATCTGCTGGTGAGCAAAACGGCCATCAAGGGCCAGGTCAGCAGCCAGGTGCGCAGCGTGATCAACGATGAACGCATGAACGAAATCGCCCGCATGCTGGGTGGGGAAAAACTCTCGGCCACCACCTTGGCCCATGCCCGGGAAATGCTGGGCCACCCCGCTAGCGCCGCCATCACCTCAGCCACCAGCAATAAAGCCCCATCAAAATGACCATGGACATCATCCTGATCACTGGCATGTCCGGCTCTGGCAAATCTGTCGCCTTGCATGCGCTCGAAGATGCGGGCTATTACTGTGTCGACAATTTGCCCCCCGAGCTGCTGATTCCCTTCGTCAAGCTCGAAGAGGAACAAAATGAGCAGCGCTTGGCCATCGCCATTGACGTGCGCAGCGCCAATTCGCTGCACATGATGCCCGAGCAGATGGGCCTGTTGCGCAACATGGGCATGACCGTGAAGTCGGTGTTTTTGGACGCCACCTCAGACACTCTGCAACGGCGCTATTCAGAAACACGGCGCAAACACCCTTTGTCAGGCGGCGACAAGCCTCAAAACGACAAGGCCTTGTTTGAAACCATCGAGTTTGAACGTCAATTGTTGGCCGATTTGCGTGACCGTGCGCATGTCATCGACACCAGCTTGCTGCGTTCGGCGCAGTTGCAAACCTACATCAAGACGCTGGTCAGCGCCCCACTGGCCCAGCTGACGCTGGTGTTCGAATCGTTTGCCTTCAAGCGCGGGATTCCCACAGACGCCGACTACGTGTTTGATGTGCGCATGTTGCCCAACCCGCATTACGAAAGCACCCTGAGACCGCTTACAGGACGCGACGCGCCAGTGCAGGACTACCTGCGCCAATCTGAAGAGTTTGTGCAAATGCAAATGCAACTCGAGGGATTTTTAAAGCACTGGATTCCAGCGATTGAGCGGGATCACCGCAGCTACGTGACGGTTGCCATTGGCTGCACGGGTGGGCAGCATCGATCGGTGTTCATGGTGGAGCAGTTGGCCAAAAATTTTGGCACGCGCTGGCTCACCCTCAAGCGGCACAGGGAGCTGGACGCGCTCTGAGCATGTGCGTGCTCAGAGGCTTGACAACAAACTGCGCATGGGCGCGGGCAAGCCCAGGTCTGGCCAAGCGGCGGCATCCACCCACTGGCCATCGCCAGCGGGTTGGGCATGCACTGAGCCACTCAGCCGTACCGGATGCAGGTGCAAATCCCGATGGGTCAGCACATGTTTCCAGGGCTCCAGGTATCGGACGTTTTGCCCCTGTGGCCAAGCGGCCAGCAACTGATCTTCAGTGTCAAACACCGGCAAACAGAACAAACCCGCCCAAATGCCTTTTTGAGGCCGTTTGTGCAACCACACCTGCCCCTGCGCGTTTTCGGCCCACAGCAGCCACAAGGTGGCGCTGCTGCGCTTGAGCTTGCGGGTCTTGACCGGATACGCCAAGGGTGTCCCATTTTCAAAGGCTTTGCACATGGGCTGAACAGGGCATGCTGGGCATTGCGTTTTACGCGGCAAACACAGCGTGGCGCCCAGATCCATCAAGGACTGGGTGTAGGAAGGCATGTCTGCGGCTTGTTCGGGCAACATTTTTTCGGCCAACTGCCAAAGTTGCTTTTCGTTTTTGGACACAGCCAGGTCATCGGCAAAGCCCAGCACACGGCTCAACACCCTTTTGACGTTGCCGTCCAGAATGGCCACGCGCTCTTGAAAGCAAAAAGCCGCAATCGCAGCCGCCGTGGATCGGCCAATGCCAGGCAAAGTTTGCAGGTCTTGCGCATGGCGGGGAAACACGCCCCCAAACCGGGCCATGACATCTTGCGCGCAGCGGTGCATGTTGCGCGCCCGGCTGTAGTAGCCCAGCCCACTCCAAAGCGCCAGCACTTCGTCTTGTTCGGCGGCAGCCAGCGCCGCCACATCCGGAAATTTATGGAGAAACCGGGCGAAATAGTCCAGCACAGTGCTGACTTGCGTTTGCTGCAGCATGATTTCGGACAACCACACCCGGTAAGGATCTTGGGTGTTTTGCCAAGGCAGGCTTTGCCTGCCGTACTGGCGCTGCCAGTTGACCATTTGTGTGGCAAACCCTGCGGGCATCTGGATCACGGTTTCTGGCATGTGGGGCAATAAAAAGTGGTGCGCTGACCTTGCAGCAAAGAACGGATCGGCGTTGCACACACGCGACAAGGCGCACCTGCACGGCCATAAACCGCCGCCTCCAGTTGAAAATAGCCTGTGCGGCCTTCGGCATTCACAAAATCCTTGAGCGAGCTGCCGCCTTGCTGCACGGCACGCGACAGGACCTGGACAATGGCTGCATGCAGTTTGGCCACCCTGGGCCCACTCAAACGGGAAGCCCGGGTGGTCGGACGTATGCCCGCCATGAACAAGGATTCGGACGCATAAATGTTGCCAACGCCCACCACATCATGCCCGGCCAACAGCACCTGTTTGATGGCCGCTTGACGTTTTTTCAGCGCCTTGGCAAAAACGGCCAGATCAAACTGCCCGTCAAGCGGCTCCACGCCCAGGTGCCCCAGTAACTTTTGGGCCTGGGGGGATGCCTCTGAAGGGGCCCAGACCACAGCGCCAAAGCGTCGCGGATCATGCAAGCGCAACACCCCGTGATTGGTCACCAGATCCATGTGATCGTGCGGCCCTGGAGGAACTTGGCTCGGCGCAAAATTCAGACTGCCCGACATGCCCAGATGGAGCAGCAGCAAGCCTTCATCCAGGTCAAGCAACAAATATTTGCCCCGCCGCCTGACCGCCACCACTTGCCGCCCGACCAGGCTATGGGCAGACGCGCCCAGGGGCCAGCGCAAAGGCTTGCCCATGCGTACCTCCATGATCGTGGCCGAGACAATTTTGTCGGCAAAACTGCGACGCGTGACTTCAACTTCGGGGAGCTCGGGCATGTTTTCCAGACCAGGAGGGGGTCATCGCCCTCTGATGCGCTTGTCAAAAGATGGGCTCGATTATGATGACCTGCATGAAATTCTGGTTTCGACTCGCCGTCTTGTCCTCTTGCTTCGCCGGTGCATGGGCCCAATCTGCAACCTCCTCAGCAGATACACCCAAAAAACCGTCTGCGCTGGATGCCGTGCTTTTTTATCAGATCTTGCTGGGCGAATTGAACGTGCGGGAAGGCTCTGCTGGCAGCGGTTTTTCCATCATGCTCGATGCGGCACGCAAAACGCGCGATCCAGCCTTGTTCCAGCGCGCCGTTGACATTGCCCTGCAGGCGCGCTCCGGCGAGGCCGCACTGCAAGCGGCCCAAACCTGGAAAAAAGAACTGCCCCAAGCCCTTGAGCCCAATCGCTACATTCTGCAGATTCTTCTGGCGCTCAATCGCATCGAAGAAGCAGGCCATGCCTTGACGTCCTCCCTCAACGAGCTGCCACTGTCTGAGCAAACTGCTGCCATCATCTCCGTTCCAGGCGTTTTTGGTCGTGTTCAGGACAAGATCCTGGCGGCAACGGTGGTCGAAAAAGCGCTGCAAAAAGCCCTGACACAACCGCAAACCACGGCCAGCGCCTGGACCACGATTGGCCGCATGCGGCGTGATGCCGGGCAAATCCCCCAGGCGGTGGAAGCCGCCGTCAAGGGCCACGGCGCAGACCCACAAGCCCAAGGTCCTCTGGTTTTATCACTCAGCCTGATCAGCAACGCCAGCAGCACACTCAAACCGATGTTGGATGCAGCCATGAAAAAGGAAGCCTCTGCGCCATTGCGTCTGGGCTATGTGCGGTCCTTGATTGGCTTGCAACTTATTCCTGATGCTCTGGCGCAATTGTCATTGCTCAACAACAAATTCCCAGACTTTGCAGATGGTTGGCTGGTTCACGGATTACTGTTGTTTGAAAACAACCGCTCCTTGGATGCCACAAAAAGTCTGGAAACTTATATTCAGTTGACCGCCCAAAGCAAAGATACCGAGCAACTGGTGGGGCGCGTTGAGGCACTGGTTGCGCTGTCAAAAATGGCGCAGCGCCAAGGACAAATCGAAAAAGCCAAGTTTTGGCTCACTCAAATGCCGGCAAATGCGGACCCCCTGAAACTTGCCAGCCGTCAAGCCGACTTATTGACCCAACAAGGGCAACTTGAGCAAGCCCGCATGACTTTGGCACAAGTCAAAACCAATACAGCAGAACAAGCCCTCAAAAAGAATTTGGCTCAATCCCTCTGGTTGCGCGAAAACGGCCTGGCCCCTGAGGCTTATTTGCTGGTGAAAAATGCGTTGACCACCTCACCCAACAACGCAGAACTGCAAATTGAATTGGCACTGATTTGCGAAAAACTCAAAAAGTACGAGGAGATGGAAACACTCCTGCGTCAACTGATGCTAAGCAATCCCAAAGAGCCGCATGCTTTCAATGCATTGGGATATTCCTTGGCAGACCGTAATCTTCGTCTCGATGAAGCACGCCAACTCATCAACAAAGCGGTCGAGCTTTCGCCCCAAGATCCCTTCATCCAAGACAGCTTGGGCTGGGTTGCATTCCGCCAGGGCGAACACCTGCAGGCCCTTCAAATTTTGCGCGCTGCCTACAAAATCCGCCCCGATGCCGAAATTGCCGCTCACTTGGGTGAAGTTCTTTGGACCATCGGGCAAACTCAGGAAGCAACAGCCATCTGGCGTGAAGGCCTGCAACTCAAGGCAGACAATGAAACACTGCAAGAAACCCTCAAACGCTTGAAAATCAAGCCATGAAGCGGTCTGTTACTCGCAGTCTGTTCAAGATGGGCCTGAGCTTTTGCCTGGGCATGATGTTGATTTCATGCGCCACCCGCATCATGGTGCCAGCCAGCGCCAGTGCATATTGGTCAGGCCGACTTGCCTTGCAAATCAACTCCGAACCCATCCAGCAAATGAGCGTCAGCTTTGAGCTCCAAGGCAGTCCCGAGCAAGGTGAATTGATCTTGTTCAGCCCCATCGGAACCACCATGGCCAAGTTGAACTGGACTCCTCAGATGGCGTGGATCGAGCAAAACGGACACCGAAATCATGGCGCCAACCTGCAGGCGATGACCGAACAATTGACAGGTACATCACTGCCGATTTCAGCCTTGTTTGAATGGTTGGCAGGGCGTGAGCAAGCTGCCCCAGGATGGCAAGTCGACTTGTCAACACACCCTGAAGGTCGACTGACCGCTCAGCGAAAAAAACCCCAACCAGAAACGGTTTTACGCATCATCCTTGATCGCTGAAAAACGTGTCCCACGCGCATGCGCGCGCCGCTGGTGATAATCAGCACATGAAATCGCTCTACGATGTTCCCGCACCTGCCAAACTGAATCTTTTTTTGCACATCACGGGTCGGCGCAGTGATGGTTACCACCTGCTCCAATCGGTCTTCATGCTTGTTGACTGGTGTGATACCTTGCATTTCGAGATGCGCCCCAACAGTCGCATCAGCCGTGAAGACCTGACCGTCAAACTACCAGACGATGACTTGAGCACCCGGGCTGCTCGGCTTTTACAGAAACACACCGGATGCACGCAAGGTGTACACATCACGGTTAACAAGCAAATTCCGGCCCAAGCTGGCATGGGCGGCGGATCCTCCGATGCAGCCACCTGCCTGCTGGCACTGAACCAGTTGTGGAATCTGAAACTTGACTTACCCACACTTGAAAAACTGGGACTGCAACTGGGTGCCGACGTACCATTTTTTTTACGCGGTCGTAACGCCTGGGTTGAGGGTGTTGGCGAAGAAATCACCCCCATCGACTTGCCTCCAGCAGACTTTTGGATCATCAAACCAGCTGCAGGCATTGAAACATCCCAAATTTTTGGACATCCGGACCTGAAACGCGATACAAATGCTGCTACAATAGCGGTCTTCGCTGCACAGACATATGACTTCGGTCACAATGATCTACAGCCTGTTGCACAAGGCATTTGCCCTGACATCAAACTAGCGCTTAATGCGCTCGAAGATTCAGGGTTAAACGCAAGAATGACAGGCTCTGGTAGTGCAGTGTTTGCACACTGCAAACCAGGCACAAAACCAATCTTGGTCCCAGACCATTGGCAAGTGCGCAAATGCAGCAATTTGGATGTTCATCCTCTTGTAGGTTGGGCAGCCAGCGACAATTATCGGTAGGCCGCTGTTTCAGCAGTCAACCCGTGTAGGGGAGTCGCCAAGTTGGTTAAGGCACCGGATTTTGATTCCGGCATGCAAAGGTTCGAATCCTTTCTCCCCTGCCAAATACGTTCATTCGTACAGGCCCCAATTTTCTGATCGCTGGAATGCCCATGCAGCCTGCTTCATACACACCCGACTTCATGCTTTTCACCGGTAATGCCAACCCTGTTTTGGCTGCCGAAATCGCACACCATCTGGGCACTCAGTTGGGCGCAGCAGATGTGGGCCGTTTTTCTGATGGCGAAGTCACCGTCGAAATCAAACAAAACGTCCGTGCTCGTGAAGTCTTTGTGGTCCAGTCCACCTGTGCACCGACCAACGAAAATCTGATGGAATTGTTGATCATGGTCGACGCGCTCAAACGCGCTTCGGCCGGTCGCATCAGTGCAGTCATTCCCTATTTTGGCTACGCACGTCAGGACCGTCGCCCACGCTCCAGCCGAGTGCCCATCACAGCCAAAGTTGTGGCCAATATGCTGCAAGCCGTCGGCGTTGACCGCGTCCTGACCATGGACTTGCACGCTGATCAGATTCAAGGTTTCTTTGACATCCCTGTTGACAACATCTACGCCTCCCCTGTTTTGCTGGGCGATCTGCGCCAGAAAAACTATGAAGACCTGATTGTCGTCTCGCCCGATGTTGGCGGTGTGGTGCGTGCACGTGCCCTGGCCAAGCAACTTGGTTGCGATTTGGCCATCATTGATAAACGCCGCCCCAAAGCCAACGTGAGCGAAGTGATGCACGTGATCGGTGAGATCGAAGGCCGTAACTGCGTGATCATGGACGACATGATTGACACCGCTGGCACTTTGGTCAAAGCCGCAGAAGTGCTCAAGGAGCGTGGTGCCAAGAAGGTCTACGCTTACTGCACACACCCCATCTTTTCAGGTCCGGCCATTGAGCGCATCTCCAAGGGTGATGCGCTGGATGAAGTGGTGGTGACCAACACCATTCCGCTGACAACACAAGCTGCTGCCTGCACCAAAATTCGCCAACTGTCTGTAGCACCTCTCATCGCTGAAACGATGCACAGGATCGCCAATGGGGAGTCGGTGATGAGCCTGTTCTCGGATCAAATCTGATCCACTTCGGGCAATCAGCGGCCTGCCACCCAATTGGACTGGCAGGCTTTTTTAAGTCAGGGCATCACTGGTCGCGGTGAGCCCTTTGATGGAGTAAGTTATGAAATTCGTCGCTTTTGAGCGTTCCAAGCAGGGCACGGGTGCGAGCCGCCGTCTCCGCAATTCCGGCCGTACACCTGGCATCGTTTACGGTTCCACATCGGCCCCTCAACTGATCGAGCTGGACCACAATGCGCTGTGGCATGCCTTGAAAAAGGAAGCCTTCCACGCTTCGATCCTGGACATGGAATTCAACGGTCAGTCCAGCAAAGTCTTGCTGCGTGACTATCAAATGCACCCCTACAAGCAGTTGGTGCAACACATTGATTTTCAGCGCGTTGACGCCAACACCACTTTGCACATGAAGGTGCCTTTGCACTTCAGCGGCGAAGAAGAGTCGGAAGCCGTCAAGACCGACAAGTGCCTGATCAACCACGTCGTGACCGAAATCGAAGTGGCTTGCTTGCCCGCCAACTTGCCTGAATTCATTGCAGTCGATCTGAAGGGCCTCACCAAGGGAGTTTCCCTGCACTTGAACGACATCACTTTGCCCGCGGGTTGCAAAGCCATCACCCATGGCAAAAAGAACCCGGTTCTGGTGTCTGTGGTGGCCCCTGTTGAAGAGGTCGTGGTGGCACCTGTTGCTGCACCTGCTGCTGATGCCAAAGGCAAGGGTAAAGGCAAGAAGTAATTTCTTTCAGCCTGACGTCTTGGCCAATTTGGCCTGATAGCAAAAAGCCCGCTTTGCGGGCTTTTTGCATATGCAAGCAAGATTTGTTGCGTCGGCCTTAGTGCTACTGGGCATTTTTTTCCGCTGACAGGTTCTATGAACTGCGAAAATTCGCAGTCAATGTTCATCAATTGAAATTCAATCATGTCTGGAACTCGAATGAATAACTCTTTATCACGCAGAGTCATCCTTGGTCTTTTGGCCCTCAGCGCCTCCTCCTGGAGTCAAAGCCAAACTGCTAAGGCATCATGGCCTGAACATGCTGTCAAATTGATCGTCGGTTTTCCAGCGGGATCCAGTCCTGATTTGACTGCGCGGGCATTGGCCGAACCGCTGGCCAAAGCTTTGGGCCAGAACGTCATTGTGGAAAATAAGGTGGGCGCGGGCGGCAACATCGCCGCCGACTTCGTCGCGAAATCCACCGATGGCCACACCTTGGGTCTGATGATCAACGGCAACATGACGATTGCCCGCATCCTGAACCCCAATGTGCCTTATGACCCCCTCAAGGACCTCGCCCCCATCAGCCTGATCGGCAAAGCGCCTTTGGTGCTGACCGTGCCTGCCAGCGCCCCCGGTGAAACTGCAGCAGAGTGGTTGAGCCAGGCCAAAAAGGCGGGCGACAAACTCAGCTATGCATCGCCCGGTGTCGGCACCGTGGCACACCTGGGCATGGAATTGCTCAAAACCAAAGCCGGCATTGCGCCTGTGCATGTGCCCTACCCCGGCAACCCGCAAATCATCACAGCCATGTTGGGTGGTCAAGTGCAACTGGCTTTGCTGCCTCCGGCCATGGCGGCCGCCCAGGTGCGCGGTGGCAAGCTGCGGGCCATTGGGGCTTCGAGCACCGGGCGCAGCCCTGTCGCGGCCGAAGTGCCGAGCCTGAGTGAGATCGGGGTAAAGGATTACCAGCTGGAAATTTGGAATGCGGTGGCCGCACCCGCCTCGATGCCAGCGGCTGTGGCCAGCAAGTTGTCGGCCATGGTCAGCGACATCGTGCGTGCGCCCGAGATGCGTGCGCGTTTGTTCCAGCAAGGCTGGCAAGTGGTGGGCTCATCGCCCGAGGGCTTGCGCAACCGGATTGAGTCCGACACGAAAGCGCTGGGCGACATCATCCGCAGCCAGAAGATCGAGTTGAACTGAAAACCCTGAAACAGCGTATCGAGAGCCTGGCCAAGAGGCCAGGCGTCACTTGCCGCTGAGCAAGATCTTCACATCGGCGGCCAGCGACTCGGCCCCACTGGCGTGGCGGTTGTACAGGCGAATGCGGCCTTGCGGGTCAAAAGTGAAACTGCCCGCCGAGTGGTCCATGGTGTAGCTGGTGGCAGTTTTGCCTTCGACCTTTTTGTAATAGATCTTGAAGTCCTTGGTCACCTTGGGCAGTTGCTCGGCGGTGGGGCGCAAGGCCACAAAATCCGGCCCGAAATTGGCCATATAGGCCTTAAGCAATTCGGGCGTGTCTCGCTCGGGGTCTACGGTGATGAAGATGCCTTGGAGCTTGGCCCCATCGGCACCCAGCAACTGTTTGGCCTGGGCCATTTCTTGCAAAGCGGTGGGGCAGACGTCGGGACATTGGGTGAAACCGAAAAACACCACCACGGCCTTGCCCGCATAGTCCTTCAGCGTGCGCACTTGGCCGTCTTGGTCACTCAACTCCCAGCCCTGGGCATAGTCGGCTCCGGTGATGTCAACGCCACGAAATGAAGGCTTGTCCTCGCCGCAGCCGCTCAAGCCCCACACTGCGCCTGCCAAGCACATGGCCAAGGCTGCTTTCGAAAATACTCTGCGTTGCACCATGCCTGTGGTCTCAAAAAATGTAGTGGTCAAGCAGCAAAGCGGCAAACAAGGCGCTCAGGTGGACCAAAGAAAAGCGAAAGGTCTTGCGGGCCAGCTCGTCCGAATATTCGCGGTACAAGGCCACCGCATAGCCGATGAATCCGATGCTCAGTACCACAGCGGCGACCAAGTAAAGCCAAGAGCTCATGCCGTAGACAAAAGGCATCAAACAAGACGCCATCAACACGATGGTGTAAAGCAAGATTTGCAGACGCGTGAAGTCGTTGCCGTGCGTCACGGGCAGCATAGGCAGCCCAGACTTGCGGTAGTCCTCGACCCGGTAAAGTGCCAGCGCCCAAAAATGCGGCGGTGTCCACAGGAAAATGATCAAAAACAAGATCAAGGCTTCCGGCCCGACCTGACCGGTCATGGCCGCCCAGCCCAGCACGGGTGGCATGGCCCCACTGGCCCCGCCGATCACGATATTCTGTGGCGTGAGTGGTTTCAAGATCACGGTATAGATGATGGCGTAGCCCACAAAGGTGGCAAAGGTGAGCCACATGGTGAGAGGGTTGACCAACACGTACAACACCGCCGAGCCCAAGGCGCAGAGCACGGCCGAAAACAGCAAGGCCTGCTGGTCACTCAACTCGCCCTTGGCGGTGGGCCGCCAGGCGGTGCGCTTCATTTTGGCGTCGATGGTTTTTTCCACCAGGCAGTTGAAGGCCGCAGCAGCCCCAGCCACCAGCCAAATGCCAACGCAAGCCCACAGACCCAGCTTCAACTCGGCCAGGCTGGGCACACCGGGTACGGCCAGCACCATGCCGATCAAGGCACAAAAAACGATCAATTGAACCACGCGCGGTTTAGTCAGTGCGTAGTACTGTTGCCAGGCAGTCAAAGGCAAACGGGCGGTGGCGACGGTCATTCGGCAAGCTTTTTGGAAAAGAGAACAGGCCCTGAATTATCAGCCCGGCTGACACTCAAGGCCCAAGTCAGGGTCAAGGCCATGGCAGCGGCCCCGCCGGTGTGCATCACGGCAGCCAGCAAGGGCCAGCCCAGCACCACGTTGCTCAAGCCGGTGGCGAACTGCAAAGCGCACAGGCCCAGCAACCAACGCCCGGCCACAGCCAAGCCCGGCTGGAGCCGCAAACGCCAGCCCACCCACAGCAGCACCGCCAACACCAGCCAGGCGGCCGAGCGGTGCACAAAATGGATGGACGCCAGCGATGCAAAAGGCAACAGTTCACCTGTTGGGGTGTAACCCAGTTCACGCCAGACGCTGAAGCCCTGCCAGTTCATCTCAGGCACCCACTGGCCGTGGCAGGTAGGGAAATCAGGACAGGCCAGCACCGCGTAATTGGTGCTGACCCAGCCCCCCAAGGCAATTTGCAACCACAGCAAAACAAAGCCTGCCCACAAACCCGTGCGCAATAGCGACGGCAAGGCCCGCGAGCCTGGGCCGTCATAACGCACGGCTTGCGCCATCAACAAAACCAACAATCCAATGCCGCCCATCAGGTGCAAGGTGACGATGGCCGGAAACAGTTTCATGGTCACCGTGAGTGCGCCGAACGCTCCTTGAATGCAGACCCACACCAAAGTCAAGGTGGGCAACCAGGGGCTGACCTCTCGGCTTTGACGTCGCAGCCACCATGTCATGGCGGCCAAAGTGAGGATCAGGACGCCGACCCCCGTGGCCAAATAACGGTGAACCATTTCGATCCAGGCCTTGCTCTTGGTGACTGGACCCGTGGGCATGGCGATCTCAGCGGCCTTGATTTCAGCTTTGGCACCGATGGGCGTGGCGCTGCCGTAGCACCCAGGCCAGTCGGGGCAACCCAAGCCAGAATCGGTCAGACGGGTAAAGGCGCCAAAGAGCAACAGATCGAAGGTCAGAAACAAGGTGATCAGGGTTAGGGCCTTGAGCCGCCCCGATGGAGAGGCACTGCGTTGTCGCCACAGCCACCAGCCCAAAGGCAATGCTGCAACCGCCAAGCCTACGGCCATGAGCTCCAAAATGGGCTCCAGGTTGTACAGGTCAACTTCGGTCATGTTTCAGCGTCCGGCTTGGTCCCAAGACGATGAGGCTTTGAGCAAACGATCCAGATCGCGCTTGGCTTTGGAGGCACCGGGCACGTCCATGTTGGCCGGAAAACGCATCATGAAGTTGCCCATCGGATCAATGACGTACAAATGGTCCTGCAACTGCTGGCCCTGAGCCGGGCTGATCCAGTTTTGCACCGTGGCCGTGTCCAACCGCAGCACATGCGCCAGGTTCAAAGCGGGCAAGAGTCCGGGGGCTACATGGGCGTCATCGGTGACCAACCAGACACGGTCGAGGCGGTCTTTTTCGCGACCCAGAATTTCACGCAACTGTCTCTGGAAATAGAGGTTTTGCTGGCAACGCTCGGCGCAATCGCCCGACGCCACCGTCACCAGCAACCATTGGCCTTTCAGGCTGGCCAGCGTGACCGATTCGCCCTGCAGGTTTTTGGCACTGACCTGGGGCATGTCTTTTTGCGGCTGAATCAGCTCGCCATAGACACGACGGCCTTCGGGGCGGATGACGTAGTAAGTGAAGTACGAAGCGATGACTGGGGAGGCGCAGACCAGCATCATGGCGATCATTTTCCAGCGACCCATGCGGGTGCGCTGGGCATCGGCTTGCACCACGGCACCCGGGCTGGGCATGTCGTGCACCGTCATGACCAGGGGGCTGTCAGACAGGTCGTTTTTGGCGGCGGGGTTGGACAATTTGGAACCAGACATAAAGTAATGCGATCAGACCACTCAGGCCAAACCATTGGAAAGCGTAACCGTGGTGTTTTTCAACGCCACTGGCCACAACGGGCCATTCGCGCAGCAGGCCCTCGGAGGACTCGCCCGACTGCAGCAGGGTGACTTCGAGCACCTTCAAACCCGTTTCTTGTCGGTATGCAGTCAGGTCGAGATTTTGCCGTATCGGGCCCGTCTCGGCACCACCAAAGTCATAGAGCCTTGATGGCCATGGGGCCAAATGCCCTTGCACCTGAACCAAGCCTTCTGCCGTTTGCACTGGGGGCAATGCAGTGCGATCCGTGAAAGAGCGCTGAGCCCAGCCGCGCTGCACCACGAGGACCTCGCCAGAGCCGTCGATCTGCAAAGGCGTGAGCACAAAAAAGCCGGGCTTGGCATTCATCTGTCGGTTGTCCAGGTAGACCGTGTAGTTGGGCAGCCATCGACCGGTCACAACCATGCGGCGGTAAAGCAACTCGCTGCGCTGCAACACGTCTTCAGAACTCCCCTTCAATGTTCGGCCATCTAACATTTCTTTGCGCGACTGCGCAGTTCGAGCATCCTGGAGAGCGGTTTTTTCACTGGCGCGGCCGAGCTGCCACAAACCCAGTGAAAACGTAATAGCCACACCCACAGCGGTCAACGCCAGCACTATCCATCTTTTCCAGTGAAGGGGTTTGTCAGTCATTGGATAATGTGTCCATGAAAATTCTTGTCGCCACCGCGTTTCTCGCCATTTTGGTCAGTCTGGGTTCGGCCCTGATGTACATGATGCGGGGCAGCACCCCGCCCGCCGAGGGCCAAGCGCCCAAAAAAGGCAATATGGCCACCGCGCTGGCTTTTCGTGTCGGCTTTTCCATTGTCCTCTTCATCTGCGTGTTGGTGTCCTGGAAAATGGGCTGGATCCAGCCGACAGGTATCCCGCCAGGGGCCTGATCAATTCTTCGATTTTTGAGGTGACCGATACTCGATTTGATTGGGTATTTTCGTTTCATCCTTGCCCAACAAAAAAGCGC
>NZ_LFYT02000014.1 GCF_001270065.2 Limnohabitans planktonicus II-D5 | reverse complement strand
CAAGGTGTATGAAGACGTCATCAACGGTGGCCGCTATTCCTTCTTGTCTGCGCCTGCCATTGAAGGCATGCTCGAAGGTGGCGTGCCGATCATGAAGGACGGTGCCTGCTTGGGGGCCGTTGGCGTGAGTGGTGTCAAGTCCAACGAAGACGCGCAGATCGCCAAAGCCGGTATCGCAGCCATCGGTCTGTGAGGGTCTGTTGGGGGTAGCATTGTGCTGTCCTGACGGTTTTACCTGCGCCATTGACCCACAAAAAAGCCGCTGAAAAGCGGCTTTTTTTGTGGGTGTCAAACGCTCATCAATACAGATCGAGCACCGCCCCTTTGCTGGCGCTCGATGCGTTGAAGGCGAACTTGGCCTGCACGCCACGGGTGTAACGGGGCTCGGGGGCTTTCCAGCCTTCCCGGCGCTTGGCCAGTTCGGCTTCGGGCACGTTCAGCTCCAGAATCAGCTTGTGCGCGTCGATGGTGATGCTGTCGCCTTCATTCACAAAGGCGATGGTGCCGCCAGCTGCGGCTTCGGGTGCGACGTGGCCCACCACCATGCCCCAGGTGCCGCCGGAGAAACGGCCGTCGGTGATCAGGCCCACGCTTTCACCCAGACCCGCGCCGATCAGTGCACCTGTGGGGGCCAGCATTTCGGGCATGCCGGGACCGCCTTTAGGGCCGAGGTAACGCAAGACCATCACGTCGCCGGCTTTGATCTTGCCTGCCAAGATGGCTTCTAGGGCCGATTGCTCGTCGTCGAACACGCGGGCAGGGCCGGTGATGACCGGGTTTTTCAGGCCGGTGATCTTGGCCACAGCGCCTTCGGGCGACAAATTGCCTTTCAAGATCGCCAGGTGGCCTTGCTTGTACATGGCGTTCTCAATGGTGTGGATCACGCTTTGCTCTGGCGGCGCGTCGGGCACATCCTTGAGCACCTCTGCAATGGTTTGGCCGGTGATGGTGATGCAGTCACCGTGCAGCAAACCTGCGTTCAGCAAAATCTTCATGACTTGCGGAATGCCGCCAGCCACATGCAGGTCAACGGCCAAAGCTTTGCCGCTGGGTTTCAGGTCGCACAACACGGGGGTGCGTTGGCGGATGCGTTCAAAGTCATCGATGGTCCACTCCACGCCTGCACAATGCGCAATCGCCAAGAAGTGGAGGACCGCATTGGTGGAACCCCCGGTGGCCATGATCACGGCCACGGCGTTTTCAATGGACTTGCGGGTCACGATGTCGCGTGGCTTGATGCCTTTGCGGATGGCTTCCACCAAAACGCGGGCCGACTCTTTGGCCGACTGGACTTTTTCGTCATGCACGTTGGCCATGGTGGAGGAGTAGGGCAAAGAGATGCCCAGCGCCTCGAAAGCCGAAGACATGGTGTTGGCGGTGTACATGCCGCCGCACGAACCCGTGCCGGGGATGGCGCGCTTTTCGATCTCGAGCAGGTCTTCGTCGCTCAGCTTGCCTGCGGCGTTTTCGCCCACGGCTTCAAAGACGCTCACGATGTTCAGGTCTTTGCCTTGGTAGCGGCCCGGCAAAATGGTGCCGCCGTACACGTAAATGGCGGGAACGTTGGCGCGCAGCATGCCCATCAGGCCGCCGGGCATGTTTTTGTCGCAACCGCCGACCACCAGCACGCCGTCCATCCACTGGCCTTGCACGCAGGTTTCCACGCAATCGGCGATCACCTCGCGCGACACGAGCGAGTATTTCATGCCCTCTGTGCCCATGGCCATGCCATCCGAGATGGTGGGCGTGCCAAAGACTTGGGCGTTGCCACCGGCGGCTTCGATGCCCTCAATGGCGGCATCGGCCAACTTTTGCAGGCCGCTGTTGCAGGGTGTGATGGTGCTGTGCCCGTTGGCCACGCCCACCATGGGTTTGACGAAATCGCTCTGTTCATAGCCCATGGCGTAGTACATCGAACGGTTGGGCGCGCGGGATTTTCCCTCTGTGATGTTGGCGCTGCGGCTGTTGATGGGGGTGATCGGGATGATTTTGTCGCTCATGGTGGTGTCTCTGTAGAAGCCAAAAGAAGGTCGCAGCATTCTAACGGGCGCTTGCCAAGCCTTTGTGTCCAATAGGAGCCATAGCCAGTGCACAATCCGGGCATGCTGATCCATCCTCAAATTGACCCCGTCGCCCTGCAATTGGGCCCCTTGGCCATTCATTGGTACGGCTTGACCTACCTGACTGCATTTGCCCTGTTTTACTGGCTGGGCACCCAACGTCTTCAGCACATGCCCTTTGCCCGGCTGCCCGAGTGGACACGGCGTGACATTGAGGACATCCTGTTCCTCGGTGTGTTGGGGGTGGTGCTGGGCGGGCGCATCGGCTACTGCCTGTTTTACAAACCCGGCTACTACGCGGCGCACCCGCTGGAGGTTTTTGCCATCTGGCAAGGGGGCATGAGCTTTCATGGCGGCATGCTGGGCGTGATCGCGGCCATGGTCTGGTTTGCCTGGTCACGCAAGCGGCCGTTTTTGCAAGTCATGGACTTTGTGGCGCCCTGCGTGCCCACCGGGCTGGCCGCAGGCCGGGTCGGTAACTTCATCAATGGTGAACTCTGGGGGCGTGTGGCCGATCCGTCTTTGCCTTGGGCCATGCTGTTTCGTGGGGCGGGTGATCTGCCGCGCCACCCTTCGCAAATTTATCAATTTCTGCTTGAAGGCATTTTGCTGTTTGTGCTGCTGTGGCTTTACGCCCGCAAGCCCCGCCAGCAAGGTCAGGTGTCCGCGGCTTTCCTGTTCGGCTATGGCGTGTTCCGCTTTGTGGCCGAATACTTCCGCGAGCCCGATGCGCATCTGGGCCTTTTGAGCCTGGGCATGAGCATGGGGCAGTGGCTGTGCGTGCCCATGATCGTCTTGGGCGCGGCCTTGTGGGTCTGGTGCGGTAGGGCTACGAACAAGCCCTACTGACGCGCAGGAGTCAGGCTTTAGGCCGGGCTTGCACGACGATGTGTGCTTTGCCAAGCACACGATTGGAATGCCATGAAACTTCAGCGTCGCTCATTGGGACTTGTTTCAGCCGCCTTGCTCCTCCTGAGCGCTTGTGCAGGGCTGGCGCCCAGCACACAGGCAAAGAGAACACCGATCGTGTTTGTGCACGGCAATGGCGACTCTGCAGCCCTGTGGCAGACCACCGTCTGGCGTTTCGAGTCCAACGGCTGGCCGACAGACCATTTGCACGCGATTGATGTGCCATACCCTCTGGCGCGGGATGCCGACAACAAAGCGCAAGCCGGGCGATCGTCTACCCAGGAACACATGGCCTTTTTGCGGGATGAGGTACAGGGTGTCTTGCGCCGAACCGGGGCAAGCCAAGTGGTTTTGGTGGGTAACTCGCGCGGGGGCAATGCGATTCGCAACTTCATTTGCAACGGTGGCGGTGCCGCCGTCGTCAGCCATGCCGTGCTGGGCGGAACGCCCAACCATGGCGTGCAGGCCATTCCCGGTGTGAACGAGGCCAATGAATTTTCTGGCACGGGTCCGTTCCTCAAGCAACTCAATGCCCCCAAAAACGCCCAAGGCGATGAGGTCTGTGGCCCCACACGCTGGATTACCATCCGTTCGGACAACAATGACAAATTTGCACAGCCCGATGGCCTGTGGCTGGGCATGAAAGGCAAGCCCACGATGGTGGGCTTCGATGGTCCCGAACTCAAAGGGGCCACCAATGTGGTCATTCCCAAAATTGACCACCGGGAAACGTCTTACTCCCAAGCCGCCTTTGAAGCCACTTACCGCTTCATCACCGGGCAGTCACCGCGTGCTGGTCTGGTGCGCCAGACCGAGGTGGTGTTGAACGGCAAATTGGTCGGGCTGGGCCTGGACCCGATGGACGCGGGCAGCGGCAACTTCGTCAACAACCTGCCTTTGCGCGGCGCTCGCATGGAGATTTTTGCCACCGACGCGGCTACCGGCCAGCGCCAGGGGTCAGCGGTCCACGCCCAAACCACGGGAGATGATGGGCAGTGGGGGCCTTTTCGGGGGCGTGGCGAAACGGCGTATGAGTTCGTGATCCAGGCGGCCGGTTACGCCACCACGCACATTTACCGCAGCCCATTGCCCAGATCGAGCCAATGGCTGAACATGCGACCAGAGCGTGCGAATGACGCCGACCGGGCAGCGCAGGCGGTGCTCAGCTTCACTCGGCCCCGGGGGTATTTCGATCCGGGGCGCGACAGCATGAGCCTCGATGGGCAAAGCAGCTTGCCCGGCGTGCCGCCTGGCGCAGGGGTGGCATCGAGCCGATTGCGTTTGACCGACAGCACACAGCGCAGCGTGGTCGCCAGCTTCAACGGCGAAAAAATCGTGGGTTTGACCTGGCCCATGGCCCAGGGCCACACCACTGTGCTCGAGCTGAGTGATTGAGCGCAGCGCACAGCTGCAGAGCGCTTGCCGTGCCGTTTGAAACCGGGTCCTTGCTTGAGCTCAGCGGTCCAGTGGCAGGACCGTGCTTTCCTTGATTTCTTCCATGACCACATAGCTGTTGGACTGTGCGGGCACCGGGATCTTGTTGAGGATGGTACCCAGCAGTTCGCGGTAGTCATTCATGGCGCGCAAGCGGGCCTTGACCAGGTAATCGAAGCTGCCCGAGACCAGGTGGCATTCGAGCACGTCGGGCATCAGACCCACCTCGCGCCGCACGGTTTCAAACACCTGTGGTGATTTTTGTGACAACGTGATCTCGATGAAGACCAGCAAGGGCTTGCCCAAAGCCGCCGCATCCACGCGGGCGTGGTAACCGGTGATCAGGCCTTGCCTTTCGAGCCGCTTGATGCGTTCCGAACAGGGCGAGGTGGACAGGCCCACCTGTTCACCCACCTCGGTGACCGACATGCGGCCGTTGCGTTGCAGGAGGTCGAGGATTTTGAGGTCGATGCGGTCGGGTTCGGACATTGTGCTGCCAAGGTCTAAAAAAAGGCCTGTGTTTCAGTTGAAATCGCTGTTTCCAAGCATTAAAACAAAAAATTATTCTGTCATCAATCCATAACATCACCAGATCTCAAGTTAAATGTGAGGCTGACATGAAAGTTGTGGTGTTGGGTGGTGGCGTGATCGGGGTGACTACGGCGTGGGCCTTGTTGCGCCAGGGGGCCGAAGTCACGCTGGTGGACCGCCAAAACGGTGTGGCGATGGAGACCAGCTTTGCCAATGCGGGTCAGGTGTCGCCGGGCTATTCCACGCCTTGGGCCGCACCGGGCATCCCGCTCAAAGCGCTGAAATGGTTGTTTCAGGCCCATGCGCCGCTGGCCATCCGACCCGATGGCACCCTGTTTCAGTGGCGCTGGATGGCGGCCATGCTGGCCAATTGCTCAGCCGACCGCTATGCCGTCAACAAGGAACGCATGATGCGCCTGTCCGAGTACAGCCGTGACTGCTTGCGCGCCTGGCGTGGCGAAACCGGCATTGAGTACGACGCCCGCAGTCAGGGCACCTTGCAGCTGTTTCGCAGCCAGGCCCAGCTGGACGCCGCGGCCCGCGATGTGGCCGTGTTGCAAGACTGCGGTGTGCCGTTTGAGTTACTCGATGCCGCCGGGGTGCTGCGCGCAGAACCCGCGCTGGCAAGCGCCAGCGCGCCGATCGCGGGTGGCCTGCGCCTGCCCAACGATGAAACAGGCGATTGCCATGTGTTCACCCGCCGGTTGGCAGAACTCGCCTGCGTCCAGGGGATGACACTGCGCGGCGGCTGCACGGTGCAGGCGCTGCAGGGGGACGGCCAGCGCGTCACGGGGGTGAGGGTGGTCAGTTCGGCGGGCGGTGAGGGCGAGTTACTGCAAGCGGACGTTGTGGTGCTGGCCGCCGGCAGCTATTCGCGTGACTTGCTGCTGCCGCTGGGCCTGGACATTCCGGTGTACCCAGTCAAGGGCTATTCGCTCACCATGCCGCTGTCGGATGCTTCGCGGGCACCGCAGTCCACCGTGCTGGACGAGACCTACAAGATTGCGCTGACCCGATTGGGTGATCGCCTGCGGGTGGGGGGGATGGCCGAGCTGGCGGGCTTTGATCTGCGCCTGAACCCGCGTCGCCGCGCCACGCTCGAAAAAGTGACGCGTGAACTCTTTCCGGGTGGTGACCTGACTCAGGCCCAGTTTTGGACCGGCTTGCGCCCCATGACGCCTGACGGTACCCCACTGGTGGGGGCAACCCCACTCAACGGTCTGTACCTCAACACGGGGCACGGCACACTGGGCTGGACCATGGCCTGCGGCAGTGCACAGCTCCTGGCCGATGTGATCTCAGGTCGCCAGCCGGCCATCCGCACCGAAGGGCTCGACATGGGTCGCTACGGTGCAAGGGGGGCCACAAGCCGCCCGGGTCGGCTGGCGGCAGCCTGAGATGCCTCAGGCTTGTGCAGGCCGCTTTTGCAGCCAGTCGCTGCGCACCGCTTCGTAGGCCGCAGCCACCTGCAGCAAAGCGAGATCGCCCTGTGGTTTGCCAATGAGCTGCACGCCCATGGGCCAGTCATGCGTCGGGTGAAAGCCCGCAGGCAGGCTGATGGCGGGCAGGCCCGCCAGCGTGGCGTAGATCGTGCACTCCATCCAGCGGTGGTAGGTGTCCATGGCGCGTGCGCCAATGGCTTGCGGCCAGCGCTCTTGCAGTGCAAACGGCCAGGTCTGCGCCACGGGCAGGGCCAGCACGTCGTATTGGTTGAACAGACCCAGCAGGTGCTGATAGAACGCGCTGCGGGTCTGGCTGGCTTGCATGAAGTCCATGAACGAGAGCTTGAGCGAGTTCTCGTGCTCCCACAGGGCCTCGGGTTTGAGTTGGTCTTGGGCCCCCGGAATGCGCAGCAAGGCCGCCACCTTGGGGCCGACCAGCGCACGGCGCCAGACCAGCCAGCAGTCCCACAGCGCTTGGGTGTCAAAGCCCAGACCGATGGCGTCCACATGGGCACCTTGGCCCGCCATGTGCTGCAGCGCGTCTTGGCACACGTCCAGAATGCCGTCCTCCATGGCCAGGTGGCCGTTCAGGTCGCCCAGCCAGCCTATCCTCAGGCCTGGCAGGCCAGGCAAACCGCACAGCGCATCGGACGTGAACGCCAAGCCCGACACATCGACGCTGCCATGGATCGACAAAGGCTGGCGGGCGTCATGGCCTGACTGCGTGGACAGCAGGCGGGCCAGATCGCGCACGCTGCGAGCCATGGGGCCTTCGGTGCCCAGCTGGTCCACCCACACATCAGCACCGGGGCCAAAGGGCACGCGGCCTTGCGAGGGGCGCATGCCGAAGATGTGGTTCCAGCCTGCCGGGTTGCGCAGGCTGCCCATGAAATCCGAGCCATCTGCCACGGGCAACATGCGCTGAGCCAGAGCCACGGCCGCGCCGCCGCTGCTGCCGCCCGCGCTCACCGCCGTATCCCAGGCGTTGGGCGTGGCCCCAAACAGGGTGTTGAAGGTGTGCGAGCCCAAGCCCAGCTCGGGCATGTTGGTTTTGCCAATCACGATGGCCCCGGCCGCCTTCATGCGCTCGGTCATGATGCTGTCCTTGGCGGGCAGGGCTGCTTGCAACACGGTGCTGCCAAAGGTGGTCGCAAAGCCCACGGCGTGCCCGGTGTCCTTGATGGCCTGCGGGATGCCGTGCAGCCAGCCCTGCGATTGACCTTTGGCCAGCTCGGCATCGCACTGGCGCGCCTGTGCCAGCAGCGAGTCGGTCGGGGCCAGATTGACGATGGCGTTGAAGCGCGGGTTCAGCCGCTCGATGCGCTCCAGGTATGCCTGCATCACTTCGGTGCAGGACACTTGCCGTTGGTGGATGCGCTCAGACAGTTCGCTGGCGTTGAAGTCGGTGATGTCAGTGAGGTCGGACATGGGCAGGGCAATTTCTGAGGTTCAAGCCAGGTGTGGTGGCGGCACAAAGCGGCACCATTCGGTTTCGAGCCAGCGTGCCATGTTCAGGCACAGCGGGTCGGCAAAACTGTTGCCGATGATTTGCGCGCCGACTGGCAAACCGCCTGGGCTTTGGCCGATCGGGATGGCGGTGGCGGGCAGGCCCACCACGCCGGGGTAACCCGCCCAGAACAGGCTGTCGGTGTGGGCTTGGTCCTGGCCGTTGACCTGCAGCATGCGCTCCCAGCGCTCGCCTTGCTGGTTGTGCAAAAAGGCGGGCGATGTGGCCACCGGAGTGATGAGCAGGTCCACCGACTCGAAGTAGCTTTGCCACTGCGCCCGCAGCACGGCGCGTTGCTGGTCGAACTCGACCCAGTCGCGGTGCGTCAGGGTGCTGCCGCGCCAGACGCGCTCGCGCATGGTGTCGAGCGCCGGATCGCTTTGGCGGGCCTGATCCTGAAAGCGGGCAAAGGTCGCGTCGTCGAGCCACGCCCCTGTGGCCGCGCGCAGCAGGTGGGCGTACACGCGGTGCGACTGGGCGCTGTCCACCGGGCGGTGGTCGTCCAGCACGGTCACGCCTTGGACGCGCAAAAAGTCGGCCAGCGCGTGCAGCCGGTCCTGGATGCTCTTGTCCACCCGCGCTTGGGGGTCGTCGTAGACGATGGCCACTCGGCACTGCCGCAGCGGCTTGTCGTTGCGGCGCCACTGCGCAGCTGTCCAGCCCAGCGGGCCAAACTGCTCCAGCGGCGTGGTCAGCACCTGTATGGCCAGCTGCAGGTCTTGAGCGCTGCGCGCCAGTGGCCCGGCCACGGCAATGTCCAGGCTGTCAATGCAGCGCACGCCCGGCAGTTGATGGCCTTGCATGGGCACCACGCCCCAGGTGGGCTTGTGCCCATACACGCCGCAGTAATGCGCCGGGTTGCGGATGGAGGCACCAATGTCGCTGCCCAGCTCCAGCGGGGTCATGCCCGCGGCCAGCGCCGCGCTGGCCCCGCCCGACGATCCGCCAGGCGAGCGGCTCAGGTCCCAGGGGTTGTTCGTGGTGCCATAGACCGGGTTGAACGATTGCCAGTCGCCCAAAGCCACCGGCACATTGGTTTTTCCAAACACCACAGCCCCGGCGTCCAGCAGGCGCTGCACGGCTACGGCCGGTTGTTGCGCGATGTTGTCCTTGTACTGAGGAAAGCCCCAGCAGGTGGGCGTGCCCGGCAAATCAAACGACTCTTTCACCGTCATGGGCAGTCCGTGCAGCAGCCCCCAGTCCTCGCCACGGGCACGCGCCGCGTCGGCTTGGGATGCGCGTTCGCGGGCAGCCTCAAAGTTGCGCACCACCACCGCGTTGATCGGGCCGTCATGTAGCGCCACGCGGGCGATGTGCTGCTCCAGCAGTTGGGTGCTGGTGACTTCGCCTTCGCGCAGGCGGGCCATCAGTTCGGTGGCGGTGTTGTAAGTGAAATCGGTCATGCGTGGCCAAGGAGGCTGGAATGAAAAAACCCGGGCATGTCACGAGGGGTGAGCATGTCCCGGGTGGCGCGAGCGTCAGCGCTTGTGCGCTGCGCACTCAGGGCTTCACTGTGGCTCGACGTTGGCGGCCTTGAACAGTGCGCGGTAGCGGCTGACTTCCTGGGTGTAGAACTTGTCCAGATCGGCCACGCTCATGCCTGCAGGCACTTGGCTGCCGGTGGTGGTCATGCCTTTCACGAATCCTTCGGACTTGATGGCCTCGTTCATGGCCTGGTTGAGTTTCTGGACCACGGCGTCGGGCGTGTTTTTGGACACCTGCAGACCGATCCAGATGTCGAAAACAAAGTCGGACATGCCGCGCTGAGCGCTGATCGGGGCGGCTTCAGGCAGTTGTGGGTGGGGCGCGGTGGAGGAGATGCCGATGATCTTGAAGCGGTTGTCCTTGACCATGCCGATGATGGGACCTGCGACCGGCACGAAGGCCATGTCCACGTTGTTGCCGCCCAGATCGGTGTAGATCTGCACGGCCGCTTTGTAGGGCACGTGCAGCATGTCCAGACCCGTCAGCGTCTTGAAGCGCTCACCCATGATGTGGTAGAGGGAGCCCTGACCAATGCTCGCGTAGCTGACCTGTTTGCCTTTGGCCCAGGCCAGGAATTCGGTTAAGTTGTTGACGGGCAGGTCCTTGCGCACGGCCAAGCCGATCGAGGTGCGGCCCAACAAGCTGGCCAGGCGCACTTCTTCGGGTTTGAACTTGACGGCCGACAGGGCCAGCGGTGCCATCACCAGTTCCATCGGCGTGCCGAGTAACTGATAGTAGCCATCGGCCGGTGCCGACAGCACCTTCTGGATGCCCAGGGCACCGCTCACGCCGCCCAGGTTTTCGACCATCATTTTCTGGCCCAGGCTTTTTTCGTACTCGACCTGCACCAGGCGAGCCACTGCATCCGATGGGCCACCTGCAGGGTAGGGCACCATCACGGTGACCATCTTGTTGGGGAAGCCCTGCGCTGAGGCGCTGAGCACCATCAGGCTGCTCAGCAGGCCCGCGAGCAGGCTGGAAATCGTACGGCGTGAAATCATGGTTTCGTCCTTGTTCGTCTTGGTGAAGGGGGCGCTTTGCCACCCCGGGGCAGGGCCACAGTCTGAACAAGATACGGGTTTGACGTTATCGAAAAATTGCAATCTCTGGGCTGGGTTTTCCCGAGAAATGCGGTTCAGCGCGGGGTGGTCAAGCCCTGTACCGCCTGTCGGGCCGCTTGCAGGCCCTGCTGCCAGACCTGTTTTTGCCACGCAGGCGAGGGCGGGTTGAAGGCCAACAGCATGTCGGCTCGGATGGCGCGTTGCTGCTCGGGCGGGGCCTCGGGGTGCAGGGCCAGCCAGTGGTCGGCCCGCATGGCCTGGATCATCTGCGCCAGCGGCAAGGTGCCAAACTCCAGGCAAATGCCGGTGTATTGAGCCTGTGGGCACTCTTCGTAGATCGCCATCTGTATCGGCCCGGACAGTGGCACGCTTTGGGATGTGCCTGTGTCAACCGAGGTGATGTCTGGCCCCCACCACTGGCGGGCGCGTTGAAGTGTTTCGCCGTTGTCGGTGCAGGCAAAGATGCGCTCGCCGTGGCCGTGTGGCCCCAAGCCCGTGTGCAGGTCGATCCAGGCGATCTGGTGGGCCTGACCTAAATGGGTTCGCAGCACCTGCCGGAATGTGCGGTGACTCCAGGTGGGGGCCTGGCCTCCGAACCAGACGCCTTGGGGAAACTGGTACTGCCCGCTGGTGATGGCCCGCTGCATGCGGCGCTCGCCCCACGCTTCGGCCTGGGCTTGCAAAGATGCGCTGGCCTCTGGGCTGGGCGGCCAGTGGGTGGGCAGCAGCAGGTTGTGAACCTGTGCGTAGTCGGCGTTGACCGGCAAGGGCTGGGCAAAGTCGATGAAGTTGCGGTTGAGGTCCACGTTGTCTTCGTTGACCCGCCGCGCATGCGAGAAGCCATGCGGGTTGACCGCATGCACATGCACCACGGCCACACCGGGCGGCAACGACAGGCTGTGCAGCAAACCGGTCTGGATGGCCGAGCCGCAAAAGCCTTCGATGCCGTGCACCGCGCTGGTGGTCATCAGCACTTGGGCGGCATCGGCCGGGCCTTGTACGGCCACGTCCATGGCGAGTTCTTCGCCCTGTGCGCCGCGCATGGGCATAACGTCACTGTGCAACTGGGCACCGCAGTCTTGAGCGGCCTGGATAAAACGCGCTCGGGCCTCGCGGTAACTGGGGCTGAAAAGCGGTGTGCTCATGTTTTGGCCTTGAGTTGGTTCAGCCAGCCAGCCGCCAGGCCAAAGCCCGCGATCATCCCCATGCCGCACAGGGCCAGGGCGTCGGGCAGGTGGTCAAACATCCACCAGCCGCCCAGCGCAGAAAAACCGATGGCCGAGTAAAGGTAAGGCGTTAAGACCGAGGCGGGCGCTTTGGAAAACGCCAGCACCGTGAAATATTGGCCGTATGAGCCCGCCAGCGCCACCAAACCCAGCAGGGCCAGGTCTGGCCAGCTCATCTGGGTTGGCCAGAAAAATGGCACTGCGGCCGACATGAGCGCAAAGCCCAGCGCGCTGGTGCACAGCTGAATGGTGAGCGGTGAGTCCTGCCGCGCCAGGTAGCCCGTGAGGGTCTGAAAGCCGGTGTAGCAGACCACCCCCATCAGCGCCAGACTGGCGCCCATGGGGTCCACATCACCGCCCGGGCGCACCACCAGCAAGGCGCCTGCCATGCCGCCCGCCACACACAGCCAGCCCAGCCAGGACACGCTTTCCTTCATCACGAACCGGGCCACAAAAGTCACGGCCAGCGGCACCAGGCAATAAATGGCGGTGAACTCGGCCACGGGCATGCGCTGCAAAGCGCCATAGCCAAACAAGCTGCCGCCCACGACCAGCGCGCCGCGCAGCAGTTGCAGCCGCCACTGCCGTGTGCGCCACAGTTCGGGCGAATGCCTGCGCCAGATCGTGGCGCTGACCAGTGCGGTCTGCAGGGCGTAGCGCGTCCAGATGATGATGACGGGCACCACGCTGAGCATCAGCTTTTTGCTCAGGGTGTCTTGCGTCGACAGGCAGGCCATGGCTGCGACCATGGTCAGGATGGCGGTGAGTTGGGTTTGGCGGGCGCTGCTCATCGCTTGTGCAGCGTGTCCGAAGGCAACTCGCCAAACAGTTGGCGGTAGTCCTGCGCGAACTGGCTCAGGTGCCAAAAGCCCCAGTGCGAGGCGATGTCCTGAATGGTGACGCCAGGCGCGGCCTGGCGCAGGGCGCGGCGCACGCTGTTCAGGCGCAGCGAGCGCAGGTATTTGATGGGCGTGGTGCCCAGCACGTCCTGAAAGCAGTAGTTGAGTTTGCGTCGGCTGGTGCCCACGCGGCTGCAGACCTCCAGGATGGACAGCGGCTCGTCAGCGTGGCCCAGCATCAGCTCGCAGGCGCGGTCCACCAGTTTCTTGCGTCGCTCCAGGGTGGGCAGCTCGGAAGTGTCAACCTGAGCGGGCAGGGCTTCAAGCCATTCCATCAGGATCTCGTCGCGCAACTGGCGCAGGGCTTGCGGGTCATGCTGACGGTATGCCAGCGCGCTGGCTTGGTCCAGCACGGTGAGCTGCAGGTCGCGCAGGTTTTGCGCCTTGATGTCGGTGGTGGGCAGCACCAGTTGCTTTTCAAGCCAGTGCGCCAAGGGCTTTTGGTACATGCGCTCCCACAGCGGGTTGAGCAGGCTGCGGTTAACCACCACGGCGATCAGGGTGAAGTGGGGTGGGGTGGTCAGGTCTACCTCGTCGCCTTTGCCGCACATGATGGCGTGGGCCGGCACCCGCTGGCCGTTGAAAAACAGGTCGGGTGAGTCCTGCAGGGCCATGGCAAAGCCATACACGCTGTCGTCGAGCCGCCCGCGCTGGCGCAAGGCGATGCTGGTGTCTTCTCGCAGCAGCGTCACCTCGGGCAGTTGCACCTGGTGGATGCGGCCCTTGAACTGCCCGGGCGAAAGTTGCTCATATTGCAGTGCCCAGCCCTGCTGGGCCAGGGCGTGCTGGTCCATGTCCTGGGTGTCCAGAACCTGGACCCAAGGTGAATCGGGGGTGGTGGCTTGATGGAAGGAAGACAAAGAGAAGAGGGTTCAAAAAGTGGTCAACGTTTGATTCTGCACGGCAGATACAAACCCGTCATTGCAGGTTAACCCGGCACCGAATTTGCGCAAAATTGATCCATTCAGTGCAAGGGTCCGTGTGCTGGTCTTCAGTAGGTGAAATTCTTGCGCCATTCAGTGGGCGACAGGCCAAATCGGCTTCTGAAGTGCGGGCGCATGGCCGATGCACTGGCAAAGCCGGCCGCCAAGGCGATGTTTTCCATGGAGCATGAGGTGGTCTCCAAAAGGCGTTGAGCATGGTTCAAGCGTTCGTTCAACAGCCATTGCGCAGGAGACGAACCGGTCTGTTTGGCAAACAGGCGAGAGACAGAGCGCTCAGTCATGTTCATGCGTGTGGCCATGGTCTGCACGGTGTGCTTTTGGTCCAATGCCTGGCGCATTGCGTCCAGCAAATTGGCAAATGCATGGTCGCGGGGGCGTGCGCCGATGGGGGATTCGATGAACTGCGCTTGACCCCCTCTGCGGTGCGGTGCCATGACCAGTCTGCGGGAGATGAGGTTGCTCAACTCCGCCCCGAGTGTCTTGCGAACGAAATGCAAGCAGCAGTCGATGGCGGCGGCCGTGCCTGCCGAGGTGATGATGTTTCCTTCATCCACATAAAGTGCCGAGGCATTGACACGCACTTGCGGATATTGGGCGCTGAGTTCTTGGGCTGCCGTCCAGTGTGTGGTGGCCTCCCGTCCGTCAAGCAATTGGGCTTGCGCCAAGACAAATGCACCCAGGCACAGGCCCATGAGCGTGGCTTGGCGCAGGTGTGCAGCCTGCAAAGCCTCAATGAGTCGCGTGGGTGCCGGCGGCAAGTGGTCTGGCCAACTCGGGATGATGATCACATCGGCTCGTTCCAGTGCTTGCCAGTCGTCAGAGGTCTGGATCGTGAAACCCACAGTGCTGCGAATGACCGGGCCATCGATGGCACAAAAGTGCAGATCAAAAGGCGAGGGGGTTTGGTGAACATCGCCAAACACGACGCTGGGCACAGACAGGTGAAATGGACTGATGCCATCAAACGCGAGCACACAAATGTTCAAAGGAAGAGGTCTGGGGTTCACGGGCAGAGATTGTCTTGAATTTGCTGAATTTTGTCTTATGTTCGGCTGTTTGCTCGAATGCGTTCCTCCGACACTTGAACCCTGTACCGGATGACCTGTCCACATGGGGTGGACAGGCTCAGGGTCAACTGGAGAGATTTTCATGAAAGCTCAATGGCTTCGCTATATGCTGGGTGTGGGTGTCGTTTATTTTTGCTTGATGGCTGCAGCCCACTTCATGGGTCTGAAATACCCGCTGTTGTTCGTTTACTACGATACCCCTTTCTACGCTTACCAGGACAAGATCATTTCTTTTTCAGTGCTGGCGTATGCGAGTTTGTTTTATGCGGCAATTCGACATATTCAAGTTGTTCCCATGGCTTTGTTTGCATTGGCCGTGACCGTGTTGGGCCTGTCGTTTGTGAACATCTCATCGGATTTGGAGAGTGTTTTAAAAGGCCAAGGCACATTGATTTACTGGTTGCAAACGGGGTTCTTTGCTGTGTATTTTCTGGTCTTGCTCTGGCTGTACCAAGGATCGTCCAAATCACAGTCTTGAGTGGTGATCACTGTGCGACGCGGCAATCCAGTTGTGGTGGCGCAAGAGGCTGTAGCGCCGGTTCGACCACAGAGACTGGATTGCCACGCCTGGCTCGCAATGACGAATCGGTGGCTTGTCATTGCGAGGAGCTTGCGACGCGGCAATCCAGTTGTGGCGGCGTAAGAGGCTGTAGCGCTGGTTCGACCACAGAGACTGGCTTGCCACGCCTGGCTCGCAATGACGAAGCTCAGGTGGCTTGCCACGCTTGGCTCGCAATGACGGGGTCGGGATGGTTTTCCGGGCTTGTTTCGACATGAAGGATGAGGGTGAACGCTCAGGTGAAAAGCATAAAAAAACCGGAC
Organism: Limnohabitans planktonicus II-D5; assembly: GCF_001270065.2. Lineage (GTDB taxonomy): Bacteria > Pseudomonadota > Gammaproteobacteria > Burkholderiales > Burkholderiaceae_C > Limnohabitans_A > Limnohabitans_A planktonicus. Next base: position 88,431 of record NZ_LFYT02000014.1, on the reverse strand, counting down.
TCAAAGGTCCGGTTTTTTTGATGGGCTGCCCAGTCAATTGGGCAGCTTTGATCAGGCCAATTGCTGATCAATGAAATCCGTCAGCTGTGACTTGCTCATGGCACCGACTTTGGTGGCGGCCAGTTGGCCATTTTTGAACACCATCAGAGTGGGAATGCCACGGATGCCGAATTTGGCGGGAATGTCGCGGTTTTCATCGACATTCATTTTGGCCACTTGCAGTTTGCCGTCATAAGTGCCTGCAACTTCGTCCAAGATTGGCGCGATCATTTTGCAGGGGCCGCACCATTCGGCCCAAAAGTCGACCACCACGGGTTGGCTCGATTGGAGCACGTCGGCTTCGAAGGTGGCGTCGGTAATGTGTTTGATGAGATCGCTGGCCATGGACTTTTCCTTGTGAACATTGAAGATGCAGCTAAAGTTGCGGCTATTTTGACAGAATCCCGCCTGTGCGACCTGTCGCGTTCGCATTGCCAATACACAAATTCATGACTTTCTCCACTGCTTGCCTTGCTCATCCTGATTCTTCTTTGCTGGATGTGGCGGTGGCCATTGTGGGCGGCGGGCCTGCAGGCTTGATGGCGGCTGAAGTGCTGTCGCAAGCTGGCGTGTCGGTGCATCTGTTTGACGCCATGCCCTCGGTGGGGCGTAAATTCTTGCTCGCAGGCAAGGGCGGTTTGAATCTCACCCATTCAGAAGCGCCGCAGGCTTTTGTCTCGCGATACGGTGCGCGCCAGACTGAGGTCGGCCAATGGCTTGAGCACATGGATGCTCAAGGTGTGCGCGATTGGGCTCAGGGCTTGGGCGTTGAGACCTTTGTCGGCAGCTCTGGCCGCGTCTTCCCGCAGGAAATGAAGGCAGCCCCCTTGCTTCGCGCCTGGCTGCACCGCTTGCGTCATCCGGCGTCGGGTGTGCCGGTGCAGTTCCACATGCGTCACCGCTGGCAAGGCTGGGAGGGGGAGCATCTGGTGTTTGAGCGAACAGGTGCTGAGGGCGGTGTTTGCCTTGTGCGTGCGAAAGCCACGGTGTTGGCCATGGGTGGTGCCAGTTGGCCACGCTTGGGCTCGGACGGGGGCTGGTTGCACACCCTGGTGCAGCAAGGTGTGGCGGTGGCACCCCTGCGTGCTGCCAATTGTGGCTTTGATGTGCTGGGGCGTGACGGACAAGGCTGGACCGAATACTTTCGCACGCGTTATGCCGGGCATCCACTCAAATCTGTGGTGCTGCGTGTGGCGGATACGGGGGGGCAGGCGGGTGCTCCGCGTTTTGAGCGACAAGGTGAGTTTGTATTCACAGAAACCGGTGTGGAGGGCAGTCTGATTTACGCCGCTTCGGCCTTGCTGCGTGATGATTTGGCGCTGGGCCGGGCGCAGTTGCTGCTCGATTTGCTGCCCGGAAAATCAGCAGAGCAGGTCCTGAAAGAGGTGCGTTGGCCCCGAGGCAGTCGCAGTTTGTCCAGTCATCTCAAGAGTCGTTTGGGCATTGATGGGGTCAAGATGGGGCTGCTCCATGAGTTGTGTTCTCCGGAGGTTTTGGCCAATCCCGAGGCCTTGGCGTTTGAGCTGAAAAATCTGGCTGTCCCGCTGAAAAGTCCGAGACCCGTGGCTGAGGCGATCAGCACGGCCGGTGGTGTTGTGATGGAGGATTTGACCCCGGATTTGATGCTTTTGGCCCGTCCTGGTGTCTATTGCGCGGGTGAAATGCTGGACTGGGAGGCGCCTACGGGCGGGTATTTGCTCACGGCTTGTCTGGCCAGTGGTTGGCTGGCGGGGCAGGGTGTTTTGCTGAATTTTTAACAATTTCCTACAAATGGTGTATTCCTACAGACAGGTTCATGCGTTGTGGATGTGTGAGTAACTTCATCCCAACAACGAGGTCGACATGAGTCCAGATACTTCCAAAGAATACCAGTGTGCCGTTGAGGAAGCCGCCAACGCTTTCATGAAAGTGATGGCACTGCGAGGTTTCAGTGTCCGTGATTACCCGCAGAACTTTGTGGCTCAAATGGCGCAGCAAACTCGTCTGGCCTTTGAAAGCAACCGCATTGGTGCCCATGCCAACGCCAACGCACTTGTGTCTGAATTGCTGCGAGCCGCGCCTCCAGCGCTCAAGCAGGTGCTGCCTGCCAAATCCAAATCCATGCCCTTCCAGGCCTTGGGTCGCCGCATGGCTTGAGCTTGAGCACGCCGATTCAGGCGCGTTCAACAGGGGCATCGTTCTGATGCCTGTTTCAAAAAGCTTTTAAATCACTCGCATGTGCGTCTTCAAAGACGCTGCGGGTTTTTTTCGTGAAAGACACAGACCGCATGAGGCTTGAATTACCCGATGCGTTGTTCAAGGGATGCGTGTGTGTGGAGGGGGAGTTGACGAGCCTTGACCCCGGCACTGGATTCACAGTTAGGGCTGCTTGGTTCCCCACCTGACCCGGTTGGCCGCTTCACCATGCGGGAAGGCCCGTCGGGGGTGATTGTAGGCGAGCTTGGGGTGATTTCTGTGCGCTTCCCCGCTTTTCCTTTTTATTCTTGACAGCCTTTGGCTTTGATGTGCCGCGTTGAAGGAAGGGGGCTGCCAGCCCGATAGAATCAGCGGGATGTCTTACCTTGTCCTCGCGCGCAAATACCGCCCCCGCAATTTCACCGAAATGGTGGGGCAAGAGCATGTGGTGCAGGCTCTCACCAATGCCTTGGTGCAGCAGCGCTTGCACCATGCCTATTTGTTCACCGGCACCCGTGGCGTGGGCAAGACCACGGTGTCGCGGATTTTGGCCAAATCGCTCAATTGCCAGGGGGCAGATGGTCAAGGCGGCATCACCGCTGAACCCTGCGGCGTCTGCCAGGCTTGCCGTGACATTGATTCAGGCCGCTTTGTGGATTACACCGAACTCGACGCCGCTTCGAACCGGGGTGTGGACGAGGTGCAGAGCTTGCTGGAGCAGGCGGTGTACAAACCGGTGCAAGGGCGCTTCAAGGTCTTCATGATCGATGAGGTGCACATGCTGACCAACACCGCTTTCAATGCGATGTTGAAAACGCTGGAAGAGCCGCCGGAATATCTGAAATTTGTGCTCGCCACCACCGATCCGCAAAAAGTGCCGGTCACGGTGCTCTCGCGTTGCCTACAGTTCAATTTGCGCCCCATGGCGCCCGAGACGGTTTTTGAGCACCTGACGCAGGTCTTGGTGGCTGAGCAGTTGAGTGCCGAGCCATTGGCTTTGCGCCTCTTGTCGCGTGCGGCCCGCGGTTCGATGCGTGATGCGTTGAGCCTGACTGATCAGGCGATTGCCTTTGGCAATGGTCAATTGCAAGAAGCCGGTGTGCGCCAGATGCTGGGCAGTGTGGATCGCAGCCATGTGCTGCAATTGATTCGTTCGCTGGCCGAAGGCGACGGCGCCACCGTGGTGGCGCATGTCAATGCCTTGCGCCTTCAGGGTGTTTCTGCTGCGGCCACTTTGGAAGACATGGCCATGCTCTTGCAGCGCATGGCGGTCATGCAGATGGTGCCTGGCATGGCGCAAGACGGCGATGACCCTGACGCGCAGGGTCTTGCCGATTTGGCGGACCTGATGCCCGCCGAAGAAACCCAATTGCTCTACAGCCTGTGCCTGCATGGACGCACCGAGTTGGGATTGGCCCCTGACGAGTACGCGGCCTTGACCATGGTGTTGTTGCGCTTGCTGGCTTTCAAACCCCAGGCGGGGTTGGCTGAAAAAAAAAGTCCGCGTAACAGCGTCAAGCCGCTGACTGAAGCGGTTTTGCCTGCGCCGCAGGCTGTGAAGCCCCCTTCGCAGGCTGTTCAGCCTCCTTCAGCCCTTCCAAATTCACCATCTGCACAGCAGATCAGGCCACCCGCATCAGAGCCACCCAAGGACATTGCGCCTGGCGTGCCCAATTCCAGAACTGGTGATACGGGTTCTGCGGCGAGCACCCCCCCCACTGAGCGGTCACCGGCGTCCCGCAGCCAGGCTTTCGTCGGGATGTCTCCTGTTGTTTCTACCCCTTTGGTGCCGCCGTCCACTGCCAGCGGGGTTCAGCACAGGCCTGCATCAGGGCCTACCCGAGAGCCCGCAGGAGCCCCCGCACCAGACGTGTCTGAACCACCCCCTTGGGAGGATATGCCCGAAGTGGCGGACTATGAGGCCAGCTTTGGCAGCGAAGAAGCCGTCGATGGCTTTGTGGCGTCTTTGTCCGGTCAAGAGTCCCACACGCCAGGCCCGAAAATTCGGGTCTTGCCTGTGCGTGAGTCATCCAGTTCATCGCGTGTGGACGTGCCCAAACCGGCAGCCGTCGTGCTGGAGCCCACGCCGCAGGGTGATGCCTGGTTTGAGGCGGTTCAGGGCCTGATCGCACAAGAAGTCATCACTGCCTTGGTGCGTGAGTTGGCGCTGCAGTCGCAATTGGTGGCGCGTGAGGGCGCGCAATGGTTGCTGCGCGTCGAGCAAAGTTCCTTGAATCACCCGGCCAGCCGCGAGCGTTTGCAAGCCGCGCTGCAAGCGGCCGGACACGGCGATCTGCGCTTGAACATTGAACAGGGTGCTGTGACCGACAGCCCGTCCCGGCGTCTGGCCGTGGCTGCAGCTGCCAAGATGGTGGCGGCCACCGCATTGATCGAAAACGACCCCCTGGTGCTGGCCATGGTGCGAGACTTTGGCGCGAAAATCGTGCCCGGCAGCATCAAGGTGATCTGACATCGACTTTTTTTTCACTTCACAACAAAGGAAACACCATGTTCAACAAAGGACAACTGGCCGGCTTGATGAAACAAGCCCAGGCCATGCAGGACAACTTGAAAAAGGCCCAGGATGAGCTGGCCTTCGTCGAGGTCGAAGGCCAATCGGGTTCGGGCATGGTCAAGGTGCTGATGACCTGCAAGCACAGTGTGCGCCGAGTGACCATCGACCCCAGCTTGCTGGCCGACGACAAGGACATGCTCGAAGACCTGGTGGCCGCCGCTTTCAACGATGCTGTGCGTCAGGCCGAAGAGGTCTCTCAGCAAAAAATGGGCAAGCTCACCGCCGGTCTGCCCCCCGGCATGAAACTGCCTTTCTGAAGCATAGAGCGCAGCGCATGGCCGATACACACGCCTTAGCCACTTTGGTGCAAGCCCTCAAGGGTTTGCCGGGGGTGGGTATCAAATCGGCGCAGCGCATGGCCTTTCAGTTGCTGCAAAACGACCGGGCCACGGCGCGGCAATTGGCCGCTGCCTTGCAAAACGCTGCGGACAACGTGCGCCACTGCGAGTGCTGTCACACCTTCACCGAAGCACCCTTGTGCGACACCTGCCAGGACGCGGCGCGTGACCGCTCGCAGCTGTGCGTGATTGAAACCCCTGCCGACCAATCTGCCATTGAGCGCACGGGCACTTATCGGGGTTTGTATTTTGTGCTCATGGGCAAACTCAGTCCGCTCGATGGCATCGGCCCGCACGACATCGGCCTGGCCAAGCTCAAGCAACGGGTCTCGGACGGTGTCGTGAGTGAGGTCATATTGGCGACCAACTTCACCGCTGAAGGCGAGGCCACAGCCCATGTGATCTCGGAGATGATTCGCCAGCAAGGCTTGCGGGTCACGCGCCTGGCGCGCGGGGTGCCTGCTGGCAGCGAACTGGAGTATGTGGACCTGGGCACCATCGCCCATGCCCTGGTCGATCGGCGCTGAGCGCTCCCTCTTTTCACCTAATTGCAATCGATTACGTGGAAACCCGCTCGGGATCATTCCCGATGCGCAACCTCCGGGCTTTTCGTATGCTGGGACATCGAATGGTTGATGTTCACAGGAGTGGGATGTTGTCTACAGTTGCAAGTCATCGTCGGGTGTTGTTGTTGGGGGCTTTGGGTGCCCTGGCTGGCGCACGTTCTGGCTTGGCGGCAGTCGATCCCAGCCGAAACCCGGGGCGCGTGACGGTGGCTTTGGCCGATCGGCAGAGTCTTTACCAGTTGCCGCTGACCCTGGCTGAGCAATTGGGCTATTTCAAGCAGGCGGGACTGACGGTGGAGTGGCAGTCGCACGAGGCGAGCGCCAAGGCCGTCAACAGCGCACTTCAGGGGCAGGCCGATGTGGTGAGCGGGGCTTTTGAGCACCTGTTTGGCCTGCACGGCAAAGGGCTGAACTTCCAGGCCTTTGTCTTGTTGGGCAGAACGCCTCAGGTCAGTTTTGGTGTGGCGGCACATAAAGACTTGCGCTCGGTCATGGCGCTCAAAGGGGCTCGCGTCGGGGTTTCGGCATTGGATTCAAGCACCCATTGGATGGCCTGTCAGTGGCTGCTGCAAAACGGCCTCTTGCCCGAGGATGTGACATTTGTGGAGGTGGGCTCCTCATGGGGTGCGGTGGAGTCCTTGCGCAGTGGTGCCATTGATGCCTTGTGCAACCCTGATCCGGTCATGCATGGACTGGAGCAAGGGAACGAAATCCGTTTGCTCGGCGAGGCCAGAACGCTGATGTCCACCCGCAAAGTGATGGGTGGGGCCGTGCCGGGTGCCTGTTTGTTTGCCAAGGCAGATTTTTTGCAAAAGCAGCCTGCAGTGGCTCAGGCCTTGGCGGACGGCGTGGTGCATGCCCTCAAATGGTTGCAAACGGCGGGGCCAACAGACTTGCTCAAAGCCGTGCCCTCATACCATTGGATGGGGGATCGGGCTTTGTACCTGGGTGCATTTGAAAAACTGCGCGAATCGTATGCCATGGATGGCGTGATTCCGCAGGAATCGGTCTTCAACGCTTGGCGTGCGCATTCACGTTTGCCGGGGCTGGTTCAAGCCATGCGATTGCCACAGGCTCACACCAATGCCTTTGCCATCAAGGCCAAAGGCAGATTTGCGGCCTGATTGGCGCAAGCTTTTTGCCGTGAGCCAGAAGGCTGCAAGCCTTCAGCGTTTGGCTTTGTTGGGCGCTTGGCGCTTTGCAGCAGGGGCCTGGCGCTGGGGAGATTTGCCGGGCGCTTTGGCGACCCGGCGGGGTGCCTGGGAGGGCACCAGGATGTCCAGTCCTTGGCCTGCAGTCAGGGGGCTGTTGATTTTCAGGTTGTTCCATGCGGCCATGTTGGCGGCCGTGGCACCATGCCTTGCGGCCAGGCTGGCCAGTGAATCGCCTTTGCGCGCTTTGACAGAAATGCGTTTGAGCACGATTTCCGGTGCCAGGGACAACTGTCCGTTGTCGGCCAGCTGAACCTTCACGTCGTTGTCAAGTGGACCTTTTCGGTGAACAAGCAGCGTAGAGCCTGCCTTGACCATCATCTTGGGCGGGATGCCATTGACTGAGCGCAGCTGATCGACAGGCATGCCCAGTTGCTGCGCCACTTCCTCAGGTTTCATGGTGCGCGGGGCCTGCCAGGCGGTCCAGGTGGCCAAGGGCAAGTTGGCGTGGGCTTGCAGGTTGTTTTCAAAGACTGTGGCGTTGTCCCAGGGCAGCAACAGTTGCGGCGTGCCAGCGGCCAGGATGACGGGGCGTTTCATGGACGGGTTCAGTGCCTTGAAGACTTCGAGGCTGACATTGGCCAGTTTGACGGCCACCGCCACATCAATGTCCCTCTCGATGGGTACGCTCTTGAAGTAGGGGTGGTTTTGAATCAATGGCAGTTGCGCGTTGAAGGCTTCAGGCTGTGCCACGATGTTTTTCACGGCCTGAAGTTTGGGCACGTAATAGCGTGTCTCGTTGGGCATGCTCAAGTCGCTGTAGTTCAAGGGTTTGCCTTGCGACTTGTTGCGGGCCAGGGCGCGGCCCACGCTGCCTTCGCCCCAGTTGTAGGCGGCCAGGGCCAGGTGCCAGTCGCCAAACATGTTGTAGAGCTTTTGCAAGTAGTCGAGCGCTGCGCGGGTGGATTCGAGCACATCGCGCCGGTCGTCCCTGAAGAGGTTTTGTTTCAGGTCGAAATACTTGCCCGTGGCCGGCATGAATTGCCACATGCCTGCTGCATTGGCGCTGGAGACGGCCTGGGGATTGAAGGCCGATTCGATGAAGGGCAAAAGAGCCAACTCGGTGGGCATTTTGCGCCGCTCCAGCTCTTCGACAATGTGAAACAAATAGGGGCGCGAGCGCTCGGTCATGCGCAGCATGTAGTCCGGTCGGCTGGCATACCACTGCTCGCGGTTGCGCACCAGGTCATTGTCCAGGTCGGGCATGGCAAATCCACGCCGAATTCTTTCCCATATATCTATGGATGGGGTCAAGCCCAGGTTGCTTTGAGGCTTGAGCAACACGGGCCGCTCGGTGGCGAGTGGATTGAGCGCAACAGGTGTCTCAATCGGTAACGCTGTTGGCGAGTTTGCCGTGGATGTGGTGGATGCAGTGGATGCTGGCGCGGCGGGCACGCCAGCGGGGGTGGCGCAACCGGACAGCCACAGTGACAGGCACATACCCAGTCCCATCAGCAGTGACCTGCCCACTGAGGAGCATGCGCGAGGTGACAAGCGAGAGATCATCGGAATTCATTCTTCCAGGCGCGCAGTGCGGCAAAAGTGGCGATGTCATCCAGCGCCTTTGCATCGCGGTTTTTGACCGCTGCCGCCACACTGGGGCTGCGGCTGCGCAAAAAGGGGTTGATGGCCTGCTCGTTGGACAGCGCCACGGGCAGGGTGGGCAGGCCTTGGTCACGCAGGGCGTGACAGGCTTTGGCGTAGGCTTGCAAAGCGGTGTTGCCCGGGTCGACGGCCAGGGCAAATTTCAGGTTGGACAAGGTGTATTCGTGGGCGCAACACACACGGGTGTTGCCGGGCAGGGCCGCCAAGCGGTCCAATGAGTCGAGCATCTGTGCAGGCGTGCCCTCAAAAAGTCGTCCGCATCCCCCCGAAAACAAGGTGTCGCCGCAAAAAAGGACAGGGTCTTGCCCAGCCGGTTGGCCCCAAAAGGCCACATGGCCAGCCGTGTGGCCGGGAACATCCAGAACCTTCAGGTTCAGGCCATGCCAGTTGACGAGATCACCTTCTTTAACGCTGGTGCTTGGCAGGGGTATGGGCTCCATGGCCGGGGTCAACACCCGGGCCTGGGTGTCCATGACCAAGTCCGCCACGCCGCCCGTGTGATCGGCATGGTGGTGCGTGACTAGAATCAGGTCCAACTGGACATGGGGGTGTTGTTGCAACCACTGCCGCACAGGCGCACTCTCCCCGGGATCAACCACCAGGGCATGGTGGTCATCGTGCAGCAACCAGATGTAGTTGTCTGAGAACGCGGGCAGGGCAATCAATTTCATGGAGTTCAAGATTATAGAAAGTAAGCATTCAGAAGCAGATTGGCTGGCCGGTTTGGGCCAGCCGGTGGCCACACGTTTGTTGGTTTGGGAGCAGCAGCAAGCCGACGAATTGCTGGCCGATGTGTTTGGCTACCATGCCGTGCAATTGGGCTGGCCTGAACTACAGGCTTTGCGTACCAACCGAATGCCCCACCGCTGGGTGGCGCAACCCGAATTCGAATCGGCCCCCGCCGCGTGGCGCAAAACTGGCATTGTCCCCGATTTGGGGCTGGACAGCCGTGCCTGGCCATGGCCCGCAGACAGTCTGGACCTGGTGGTCTTGCCCCACACCCTGGAGCGCTCCATGGACCCCCATGCCTGTTTGCGCGAGGTGGCGCGGGTTTTGATTCCTGAAGGACAACTGCTCATCACCGGCCTCAATCCACTGAGTGCATGGGGGTGGCAACAAGCGCGCAGCGAACGCAGGCGCCTTCCGACTGAGCCCGCCATGACCTCGCTTTTGGGCTATCGGCGTTTGCGCGATTGGTTGCGTTTGCTGGGCTTTGAAGTGCATGTCAGCCGATTTGGCGGCTGGACGCCCGCTTTGGGCAGTGAGCGCTGGATGCAGCGCCTCGGGTGGATGGATGCCATGGGGCAGCGCTGGTGTCCGATTTTGGGCGGGGTCTATCTGCTCTTGGCTACCAAAAGGGTGCCCGGCGGACTCTTGCTCAATGGCAGGCGCTGGCGCACGGTACGATCCCCGGCTGCATCGACCGTGCCCGTAGCCCGGTCAGACACTTCCATTGGCCGTCAATCGGCCCCGAAAGACATTTTTGAATCACGTTGAAATCCATACCGATGGGGCTTGCAAAGGCAACCCTGGTCCCGGCGGCTGGGGCGTACGCCTGCAGTCGGGCAAGCATGTGCACGAGCTTTTCGGCGGCGAGCTGGGCACCACCAACAACCGCATGGAGATGACCGCTGTCATTGAAGGCCTGATGGCTTTGAAGCGTCCATGCCAGGTCACCTTGTATCTGGACAGCGAATATGTGCGCAAAGGCATCACCGAGTGGATTCACGGCTGGAAAGCCCGTGGCTGGCGCACCGCAGCCAAGCAGCCGGTCAAAAACGCCGATTTGTGGCAAAAACTGGACAGTGTCGTGTCCTCTTCGGGACACCAGATCGACTGGCGCTGGGTGAAGGGCCACAACGGCGATCCCGGCAACGAGCGAGCCGACGCGCTGGCCAATTTGGGCGTGGATAAAGCCTTGGGCCGATGACAGGCTCATGGCGATGCGTGGCTGCGGCATCGTCAAACCCTCCGCATGGAGCATATTCAAGCCGATCTCGCCCATTGGGTAAATGGGTCTGCACTGTTACATTCGGGCAGTCTTGGTGAATTCAACCTGAGAGAGATCTGAATGGCTTACAAGAAGAAATACGCCGTCATGGCGTTGCTGGGTGTTTGCGCTGCTTCCGGTGCAGCGTGGTGGTTCCAAAACAAACCCGCCCCGACAACAGAGACATCCAAGGCATCGGTGGCAGGGCCAGCCACAGGCGCTCCGGGTGCTTCCGGAGGGGGGCCCGCCAAAGCCCCGGCCGTCGAAGTGGCCAAAGTGGAAACCATGACCCTGGTCGACGAAACCCAGGCCGTTGGCAGCCTGCGCTCGCGACAGGGGGTGATGATGCGTCCCGAAGTGGGGGGGCGCGTCAAGCAGATTTTCTTCAACGACGGTCAGCGTGTGCGCAAAGGCCAGGTGATGGTCCAGTTTGAAGACCAACTCCAGTTGGCCCAGTTGTCTCAGGCCAAGGCCGAGTTGTCCATTGCCGAGGCCAACCACAAGCGCAACCAAGAACTGGTGATGCAAAACTTCATCAGCAAACGCTCGCTGGACGAAAGCGGCGCAGCACTGGAGGTGGCGAGGGCCAAACTGGCGCTGGCCGACGCCACACTGCAGCGCCTGAAGGTGCTGGCACCTTTTGATGGCATCACGGGTCTCAAGCAGATCAACGTCGGCGATTATCTGAAAGACGGTGCAGACATGGTGAACGTGGAGGACATCGATGCGGTGCTGCTCGACTTCCGTTTGCCCGAACGCTTTCAGGCCAAGATCCGCGCTGGACAGAAAGCACAGTTGTCCCTAGATGCTTTGCCAGGGCGTTCTTTCACGGCGATTGTGCAGGCGGTGGACCCGTTGATCGAAGCCAATGGCCGGTCGGTCGGTGTGCGTGGCTGCATTGACAACCGCCAGCAGCAACTGCGTCCAGGCATGTTTGCCCGTGTGAATGCGGTGTTTGGATCGCGTGAAAACGCGCTGGTGATCCCCGAAGAGGCCATCGTCCCGCAGGGTGGGCGTGCCTTTGTGGTCAAGGTGGTGGCCGGTGAAAAACCCGGCGCGCTGATCTCTGAGCGTGTGGTTGTGAAAGTGGGCTTGCGTCAGCCTGGCAAGGTGGAGATTCTGGAAGGGCTGGCGGCCGGTGACACAGTGGTGACCGCAGGCCATCAGCGTTTACAAAAAGACGGCACGCCGGTGCGGGTGGTCGACTTGTCACAGCCCGGTGGCGCGCGTCCTGCGGGCGCTCAGGCGGGGGCACCTGGCCCAGCACCTGCGGCATCAGCACCTTCAGGATCAGCACCTGCAGGATCAGCGTCTGCGGCAGGGCAACAGTGGTCCGGCGCAACGGGCGCAACGGGCGCAACGGGCAAGCCTAACCCGCAAACTGCCAGCAAGACCATGGCCATGTCAGGCCCCAACCCTTGCCTGAGGGGCACCGATGCAGCTCGCTGAAGTTTCCATCCGACGGCCGGTGCTGGCCGTGGTCATGTCCTTGCTGATTCTGCTCATCGGTGCGGTCAGTTTCAAAAGCCTGTCCTTGCGTGAATACCCCAAGATCGACGAGCCCACCGTCACGGTGACGACCCGTTATGTGGGGGCCTCGGCCGAGGTGGTCGAGTCCCAGGTGACCAAACCCCTGGAAGACTCGATTGCCGGCATTGATGCGGTGGACGTCATCACCTCCATCAGCCGTGCCGAACAGTCGCAGATCACCGTGCGTTTCCGTCTGGAAAAAGATGCTGACACGGCGGCTGCAGAAGTGCGCGACCGCACCTCGCGCGTGCGAAACCGTTTGCCCCAGGCCATCGAAGAGCCGGTGATCGCCAAGGTCGAAGCCGATGCCTTTCCGGTGATCTGGCTGGCTTTTTCCAGCGACACCCTGAACCCCTTGCAAATCAACGATCTGGTCAATCGTGTGGTCAAGCCGCGACTGCAAACCGTGACGGGTGTGGCCGATGTGCGCATTTTTGGCGAACGCAAATACGCCATGCTGGTGTCGCTCGACCATGCCCGACTGTCGTCCTACAAGCTGACGCCGCAAGATGTGGAAGACGCCATCCGGCGCAGCAATCTGGAGTTGCCAGCAGGCCGTATCGAGTCCAGCAACCGCGAATTCAGCGTGTCCTCGCAGACCGATCTGACCCGTCCTGGGCAGTTTGGCGATATCGTGATTCGCAATGCGAACGGTTTTTCGGTCAAGCTGCGTGATGTGGCCCAGATCAAGGAAGATGCGGCCAACGACCGCAGCATGGTGCGCCTGAATGGCCAGCCCGCGATCTCGGCGGGTGTGATCCGTCAGGCCACGGCCAACCCGCTGGAACTTTCTGCTGGCGTGCGCGAGATGATTCCCCGCCTGAAGGCTGACTTGCCGGGTGACATGGAAATCAACGTGGCCAACGACAATTCGGTGTTCATTGACCGTTCCATCAAAAACGTGTTCCAGACCATCGTCGAGGCCGTGGTGTTGGTGGCGTTGGTGATTTTCGTGTTCCTGCGCACCTTCCGCGCCTCCATCATCCCGATCATCACCATCCCGGTCAGCTTGATTGGTGCTTTTGCCATGATGGCTTTGGCGGGCTTCACCATCAACACCCTGACCTTGCTGGCGCTGGTGCTGGCCATTGGCCTGGTGGTGGACGATGCCATCGTGGTGCTGGAAAACATTTACCGGCACATCGAAGAAGGGCTAGATCCTTTTTCTGCGGCCATCAAAGGCGTGCGCGAAATCAGCTTTGCCGTGGTCGCCATGACCCTGACGCTGGCGGCGGTGTTTGCCCCCTTGGCCTTCACACCGGGGCGCACGGGCAAGTTGTTTGGCGAATTTGCGCTGGCGCTGGCCGGGGCGGTCATCGTGTCCGGCTTTGTGGCCTTGACCTTGTCGCCCATGCTCAGCTCCAAACTGCTGCGCCACAACCCCAACCCGGGCTGGTTTGACCGCAGCATGGAGCGCTGGCTCACGGCGCTGTCCACCGGCTACGAAAACCTGTTGCGCCTGATCCTGACGCGTGCTCGCTGGGTGGTGGTGTTGGTCATGATCGGCTCGGGTGTGGGCATCGCCTGGATTTACCCCACCATGAAGCAGGAACTCGCGCCGCTGGAAGATCGGGGCACCATCTTGGCCACGGTGAACGCCCCCGACGGTTCGACCCTGGAATACACCGACCGCTATGCCCGCTCGCTCGAGAAGTTCGGTCAGGCTTACCCCGAGTTTGACCGGATTTTTGCCAACATGGGCAACCCCACTGTGGGCCAAGGCACCGTGGTTTACCGTGCGGTGGACTGGGATGAACGCCAGCGCACCACGCTGGAAATTGCCCGCGAACTGGGCGGTAAGTTCAACAGCCTGCCAGGCGTGAATGCGTTTCCCATCACGCCGCCTTCTTTGGGCCAAGGCTTTCGAGAGCGGCCTTTGAACTTCGTGATTCAGACCTCTGACAGCTACCAGAACCTGAACCTGATCACCCGGCAAATGATGGATGAGATCGCCAAGAACCCGGGCATCTTGTCACCCGATGTGGACTTGCGACTGAACAAGCCCGAACTGCGCGTGGAAGTGGACCGTGTCAAGGCCGCCGAGTTGGGTGTGAGCATCGAAGTGGTGGCCAAAACCATTGAGACCATGTTGGGGGGCCGCGTGGTGACGCGTTACAAGCGCGATGCGGAGCAGTACGACGTGATCGTGCAAACCTTGCCTTCAGCCCGCAACACGCCGGACGACATTGACGTGATCCAGGTGCGCGGTCGTAACGACGCCATGATCCCGCTGTCGAGTCTGGTGAAGGTGCGCGAAAGCGTCTCGCCTCGCGAGTTGAACCACTTTGGTCAGCGCCGTTCTGTGTCGATCACGGCCAACCTGGCACCCGACTACTCGCTGGGTGAAGCCTTGAAGTTCATGGACGAAACCGCTGCCAAAGTGCTCAAGCCGGGTTACACCACGGAACTCAACGGCACTTCGCGTGAATTCAAGAGCTCGCAAGGGGCCTTGGTGATCGTGTTTGTGCTGGCGCTGTTCTTCATCTTTTTGGTGTTGGCGGCGCAGTTCGAAAGCTTCATCGACCCCTTCGTGATCATGTTGTCTGTGCCGCTGTCCATGATCGGGGCGCTGTTGGCGCTCAAGTTCACGGGCGGATCGCTCAATGTGTATTCGCAAATCGGCTTGATCACGCTGGTGGGCCTGATCACCAAGCACGGTATTTTGATCGTGGAGTTCACCAACCAGCTTCGTGAGCAAGGCTTGGCCACGCAAGAAGCGTTGATCAAGGCCTCAGGCCAGCGTCTGCGCCCGATCCTGATGACCACGGGCGCCATGGTGCTGGGCGCGGTGCCGCTGGCACTGGCCACGGGTGCGGGTGCTGAAAGCCGCACGCAAATCGGCTGGGTCATTGTGGGCGGCATGAGCTTGGGCACCTTGTTGGCCATCTTTGTGGTGCCGACCATGTACTCACTGTTGGCCCGTAAGGCGGTTCCGGGGCCAAACAAGGCGGTGGCGCATGAGGCACCGCTTGAGTCGGCTGTGCACTGATCGCCAGACGCTGCACGCGCTGTGCCTTGCCTGAGTCATGAAAAAAGCGGCCAAGGCCGCTTTTTTCATGCGTGCCAAGTCCACCGGTTCAAAGATGCCCGTCAAACATCATCACATTCACCTCCTCGCCCACGGCCACGTTGCCTTGGGCATGGCCCAGCACGATCAGGCCGTTGGCTTGCACCATGGAGCTGAGCACGCCCGAGCCCTGGTTGCCGGTGATGCTGACCTGCAACTCGCCCGCTGCATTGGTGCGCACGATGCCGCGCTGGTATTCGGTGCGGCCGGGTTTCTTGCGCAGGGCTTCAGTGCTTTTGGCCTTGAGCAGGGGCAAAGCGGGCGCTTGCCAGCCCATGAGCTGTTGCAGGGCAGGGCGCACAAAGGCGGCAAAGGTCACCATCACCGCCACCGGGTTGCCGGGCAGGCCAAACAGCACGGCCGAGCGCTCGCCGCGTTTAATACGACCCACCGCCATGGGGCGGCCGGGGCGCATGGCGATGCGCCAAAACGCCACATCGCCCAGCTTTTTCATCATGGCCTTGGTGTGGTCGGCTTCGCCCACACTCACCCCGCCGCTGGTGATGATGGCGTCGGCCTGCGCGGCGGCATCCACAAAGGCTTCCTCCAGAGCCGCCGGATCGTCGCGCACCACGCCCATGTCGATCAGCTCGCAGCCCAGTGACTGCACCAGGCCCGCCACGGTGTAGCGGTTGCTGTCGTACACCGCGCCTTCGCGGGGTGCTTCGCCCAGGCTCAAAATCTCGTCGCCGGTTGAAAAATAAGCCACTTTGGGCCTGCGCCAGACGATGACGGTGGGCAGCCCCAGGCTGGCCAGCAGGCCGCAGGCGGCGGGTGTCAGTCGCGCACCCGCTGACAAGGCGGCTTGGCCCGCCATCAGGTCTTCGCCCATCAGACGGCGGTTGTCACCTGACTGCAGCAGTCCAGAGGGAATCTGCACCGTGTCGCCCTCGGTTTGCACCACCTCTTGTGGAGCCACGGTGTTGAGGCCCTTGGGCATGATGGCACCGGTCATGATGCGCACGCATTCACCGGCACCCACGGTGCCCTGCCAGGCGGCCCCGGCAAACGCCGTGCCCACCACCTTGAGGCGGCTGGCCTGTCCAGCAATCAGTTCAGCGCCGCTAAAGGCGTAGCCGTCCATGGCCGAGTTGTCGTGAGGTGGCACGCTGATGGGTGAGACCACGTCCTGCGCCAGGATGCGGCCGTGTGCCTGCATCAGTGGTACAGTTTCTTGTTCGCGCACGGGCTGCACCAGCTGTGCCAAAAACGCGTTGACCTGGCTGGCCGACAAAGCCTGAGGGTCGTAGCCTTGCAGGCGCTCGGCGATCTGATCAATGGACAGGGTAGGGGTGGTCATGGCAAGAGAGCGCACGGCCATGCCGTGCGTCGCGGTTCAAATGGATTCGAGTTGTTGCAGTTCGGCCAGCGTGTTGGCATTGGCAAAGGCTTGTGGGCTGTCGCCGCTTTGGTCAAAGGGTACGATGGCGCAGCGGTGCTGAGCAGTCCATGCGTCGATCTTGCGGCCACCACCCTGGGTGAACTTCACCAAGCTTTCCAGCAGCTCGGTTTTGAGCAGGCAAAACACCGGTTGCGAGCGCACCGTGCCGTCGGCCTCAGGCGCGGCGGCCATGGCCAGGTCGGCGTCTTGCTCTTGGAGGGCTGTGTACAAGCGCTCCACCAGGTCCAGCGGAAACAGCGGCGAGTCGCAGGGCACGGTGAGCAAGAGAGGCGTTTCGCAGCGCTCCAAGCCGGTGAGAAAGCCCGCCAAAGGCCCGGCAAAACCGTCGAGCGTGTCGGGCCAAACGGGCACGCCCAGCGACTCGTAGGCGGCCAGATTGCGGTTGGCGTTGATCAGAATGTCTTGCGGTGGCAGGCTTTGCAGTTGCAAGCGCATCAGGGTTTGCAGCGCCAGTGGCAGGCCTCGAAAGTTTTGCAGGCCCTTGTCGATGCCACCCATGCGCGAGCCACGCCCGCCAGCCAAAATCAGGCCCGTGATGGCCGGTGTTGTGAGGTTCATGGCCTTCAGCCTCCGATGTAGCTCATTTCCACCCGGCGGCCGGGGCCGCTGGCGGAGTCGGGGCCGCGCAGGCTGCGCAGCACCGAATATTGGTCGGTACGCCCACGCCAAATGGCGTCTACCGTCTGCGCCAGTGTGTGGTCGCTTTGAGCCGGGTCGCGCAAGAGCTGACGCAGGTCGTAGCCTTGACTGGCAAACAGGCACAGGTAAAGACGGCCTTCTGTGGACAGGCGGGCACGGTTGCAGTCGCCGCAAAACGCTTGCGTCACGCTGCTGATCACGCCGATCTCGCCCAAGGTCTTGTCATGAACGCCCTGGGCGTTGGCATATCCCCAGCGCTCTGCTGTTTCGCCGGGGACGGACGGGTCCAGTTGCACCAGTGGCAGCTCGGTTTGCAGCAGGCGCACCACGTCGGCGCTGGGCAGCACTTCGTCCATGCACCAGCCATTGGTCGCGCCCACATCCATGTATTCAATGAAGCGCAGCACGATGCCAGTGCCCCGGAAATGCCGGGCCATGGGCAAAATCTCGTGCTCGTTGGTGCCACGCTTGACCACCATATTGACCTTGATCGGCCCCAAACCCGCAGCCCGGGCCGCTTCGATCCCGGCCAACACATCGGCCACTGGAAAGTCCACATCGTTCATCTGGCGAAAGACGGCGTCGTCCAGCCCGTCCAGGCTCACGGTGACACGTTGCAGGCCCGCGTCTTTCAGACTCTGCGCCTTGCGAGCCAGCAGCGAACCGTTGGTGGTCAGCGTCAAATCCAGCGGCTGGCCGTCAGGTGTGCGCAGGGCGGCCAGTTGTTCGATCAGGATTTCAATGTTCTTGCGCAGCAGGGGCTCGCCGCCCGTCAGGCGAATCTTGCGCACGCCTCGGCCTACGAACACGTTGGCGATTCGGGTGATCTCCTCAAAGCTCAGCAGTTGGCTGTGCGGCAGGTAGGCGTAGTCCTTGTCAAAGACTTCCTTGGGCATGCAATAGCTGCACCTGAAGTTACAGCGGTCGGTCACGCTGATGCGCAAATCGGTCAAAGGTCGGCGCAGGCCGTCCAGCGGCAGGGCGCTCAGGTCTTGCCCCGCTGGCAAGGTGGGCAAGGGCAGACTGGGGGGGCGCTGGTCGACCAGTGCAATGACGCGTTCAGACATAGCCAGCGATTGTGCCTTCAAACCCGGAGGCAGTCCTTGGGAGGGACTCCCTGGTCCTTGGCTGACCGCAGATGGCGTGCAGTGTGCTCAGCCGTGCGCAATGGCCACGGTCTTGAGGGTGGTGAAGCCCAGCAGGGCCTCGAAGCCTTTTTCACGGCCGTAACCCGAGGACTTGACCCCGCCAAAGGGCAGCTCCACGCCACCGCCTGCACCATAGTTGTTGATGAACACCTGGCCGCTGCGCACGCGTTTGGCCATGCGGAATTGCCGGCCACCGTCACGCGTCCAGATACCTGCGACCAGGCCAAACTCGGTGGCATTGGCCAATTCGACCGCGTGGTCTTCGTCGCTGAAGGCCATGGCCGAAAGCACCGGGCCAAACACTTCTTCTTGTGCCAGGCGATGCATCACCGGCACATCGCGCAGCAAGGTGGGGGCTTGGTAAAAACCGCCCGCAGGCACGCCCGCTGCGATTTGCCCTTGCGCCACGGTGGCGATGCCGTCAGCTTTGGCTTGGTCCAAGAAACCCGTCACTCTCTCCAATTGGCTGGCGCGAATCAGTGGCCCCAAGTCCAGGTTCATGGCGGCCGAGCCTACTTGCAAGCGGCCAAAGGCCTCGCCCAGGCGCTTGAGCAGCGGCTCGTAAATGCCTTGCTGGATCAACACGCGCGAGCCTGCGCTGCAGGTTTGTCCCGAGTTCTGCACGATGGCGTTGACCACCACGGGAATGGCCGCGTCCAGGTCGGCTTCATCAAAAATGATTTGCGGACTTTTGCCGCCCAGCTCCAGCGTCACGGGGCAGTGGCGCTCGGCGGCCACTTGCTGGATCAAGGTGCCCACACGGGGGCTGCCGGTGAAGCTGATGTGGTCAATGCCCGGGTGTCGGGCCAGCGCGTCGCCCACCTCATGACCATAACCCGTGACGATGTTGATGGCCCCCGGCGGAAAGCCCACTTCGGCCGCCAACTGCGCCACCCGAATCAGGCTCAGGCACGCGTCTTCGGCCGGCTTGACCACGCAGGCATTGCCAGCGGCCAAAGCGCCGCCCACGCTGCGCCCAAAAATTTGCATCGGGTAGTTCCAGGGGATCACATGGCCCGTCACGCCGTGTGGCTCGCGCCAGGTCAGTACGCTGTAACCGTTTTGGTAGGGCAGGGTCTCGCCGTGCAGCTTGTCGCAGGCTCCGGCATAAAACTCAAAGTAACGCGCCAAAGCCACCGAATCGGCAGCGGCCTGTTTGGTGGGTTTGCCGCAGTCGCGTTGCTCCAGCGCGGCCAGATCGGCGGCGTGCTCGCTCACTTTTTGCGACAGCTTCATGAGCAGGCGACCACGCTCCATGGCGCTGAGCTTGCCCCAAGGGCCGTTGAAGGCAGCCCGTGCTGCTTGCACAGCGTGGTCGATATCGGCCGCCTGGCTGCGCGGGATCTGCTCAAACACCTGCCCGTCAGAGGGGTCGAGTACATCGATGGTTTGCCCCGCCAGGGCAGGAGCGGATTGGTTGGCGATGAAATTCATTTGCATGAAGCTATTGTGAACCTCGTCCGAAATT
Organism: Limnohabitans planktonicus II-D5; assembly: GCF_001270065.2. Classification (GTDB taxonomy): domain Bacteria; phylum Pseudomonadota; class Gammaproteobacteria; order Burkholderiales; family Burkholderiaceae_C; genus Limnohabitans_A; species Limnohabitans_A planktonicus. The sequence continues at coordinate 68,678 of NZ_LFYT02000014.1, read as the reverse complement.
TGAAAATCACCCATGGGACATCGACCTTTACGGACCAACTGGTCAAAAAAAGGCCCGCCAAAGCGGGCCTTTTAAACCGCAGGGCCCATCAGCCCCCGTGAAACTTCATCACCAGCGGCACGATCAGGAGGGCCACGATGTTGATGATTTTGATCAGCGGGTTGATGGCAGGGCCAGCGGTGTCCTTGTAGGGGTCACCCACCGTATCTCCGGTCACGGCTGCCTTGTGGGCGTCTGAACCTTTGCCGCCGTGATGGCCGTCTTCGATGTATTTCTTGGCGTTGTCCCAAGCGCCGCCGCCGGTGCACATCGAAATTGCCACAAACAGGCCGGTGATGATGGTGCCCATCAGCAAGCCACCCAGCGCCTTGGGCCCCAGGATCAAGCCCACCAACACCGGCACCACCACGGGCAACAGGCTCGGGATGACCATTTCCTTGATGGCGGCCGTGGTGAGCATGTCGACCGCCTTGCCGTATTCGGGCTTGGCCGTGCCTTCCATGATGCCGGGGATCTCCTTGAACTGGCGGCGCACTTCAACCACCACGCTGCCTGCTGCCCGGCCCACCGCTTCCATGGCCATGGCGCCGAACAAGTAGGGGATCAGCCCGCCAATGAACAGTCCAATGATGACCAGAGGGTCGGACAAGTCAAAACTGATGGCCTTGCCATAGGCCTCCAGTTTGTGCGTGTAGTCGGCAAACAGCACCAGCGAGGCCAGGCCTGCCGAGCCGATGGCGTAGCCCTTGGTCACGGCCTTGGTGGTGTTGCCCACGGCATCCAGCGGGTCGGTGATGTCGCGCACGCTGCTGGGCATTTCAGCCATTTCGGCAATGCCGCCCGCGTTGTCGGTGATGGGGCCATAGGCGTCCAGCGCCACCACGATGCCCGCCATGCTCAGCATGGAGGTAGCCGCCACGGCAATGCCGTACAAGCCACCCAGCGCATAAGCTGTCCAGATGGCCAGACAGACGAACATCACCGGCCAGGCGGTGGAGCGCATGGACACGCCCAAACCGGCAATGATGTTGGTGCCGTGGCCGGTGGTTGAAGCCTGGGCGATGTGCTGCACCGGGGCGTATTGCGTGCCGGTGTAGAACTCGGTGATCCAGACCAAGGCGGCTGTGAGCACCAAGCCCACAGCACAGGCACCAAACAGTTTCATCTGGCTGCCCGCAGCGCCCAAGGCGTTGTCTGGGATCAACCATGTGGTGACAAAGTAAAAGGCGATCAAGGACAGCACCCCTGAGATGGCCAGGCCTTTGTAGAGCGCGGGCATCACATTGGTCATACCCGGCGAGGCTTTGACGAAGAAGCAGCCAATGATCGAGGCGATGATGGACACCGCGCCCAAGGCCAGCGGGTACAGCACGGCCTGACCCGGCGCTGCCGAGACCAGCAATGCGCCCAGCACCATGGTGGCGATCAGCGTGACCGCGTAGGTTTCGAACAGATCGGCAGCCATGCCGGCGCAGTCACCCACGTTGTCGCCCACGTTGTCGGCAATCACGGCCGGGTTGCGCGGGTCGTCTTCGGGAATGCCTGCCTCCACCTTGCCCACCAGGTCGGCGCCCACGTCAGCGCCCTTGGTGAAAATGCCGCCGCCCAGACGGGCAAAAATTGAGATCAGCGAGGAGCCGAAGGCAAAGCCAATCAAGGGGTTGAGCAAATTGGCCAGGTTCTTGTCGGGCGTCAGGTTGCCGTTGCCCACCAGAAACCAGTAAAAACCGGACACACCCAACAGACCCAAACCCACCACCAGCATGCCGGTGATGGCACCGCCCCGAAACGCCACGTCGAGCGCTGGGCCAATGCCTTTGGTGGCGGCCTGTGCCGTGCGCACGTTGGCTTTGACCGACACATTCATGCCGATGAAGCCGCACGCGCCAGAAAGCACCGCGCCGATCACAAAACCGATGGCGGTGATGCCATCCAGAAAGATGCCCATCAAGATGGCCAGCACGACGCCGACGATGGCGATGGTTTTGTATTGCCGGGCCAGATAGGCCGCCGCGCCGGCCTGAATGGCGGCGGCAATTTCCTGCATCCGGGCATTGCCGGCATCTTGAGAAAGGATCCACCCTCGGGCCCAAATGCCGTAAGCCACAGCAATCAGACCACAAACGAGCGCCAATATGAGCGCTGAATTTCCTGTCATCGTTTTCTCCTCGATAGTTGTCGCTGAACGGAGGTGCAACACGCTGGAGGCACCTCCATGGCGTTGCTTCCTCAGTCCCCGAAACGGGAGTTCGATTGGCCAACACTTCATTAAAGAGGCAGACAAGGCGAATGCGCAAGGCCTGTGAAAGTAAAATCGGGGTTAATCCCTAGCGATTCCGTTTTTTCTTAACTTTTCACAAAGAAACCCGCAAGATGTCCCTCGACAACGTCACCCCCGGCAGCAAAGCACCAGATACCTTTAACGTGATCATCGAAATCCCGATGAACGCCGACCCGATCAAGTACGAAGTGGACAAGGAAACCGGTGCCTTGTTCGTGGACCGTTTCATGACCACGGCCATGCACTACCCCACCAATTACGGTTATGTGCCCCAAACCCTGTCCGGCGACGGAGATCCGGTGGACGTGTTGGTGATCACCCCTTACGCCTTGCACCCCGGTGTGGTGGTGCCCTGCCGCGCCTTGGGCATTTTGATGATGGAAGACGAGGCTGGAGTGGACGGCAAGGTGATTGCTGTGCCTACCAGCAAAATTTTGCCGATGTACGACCACTGGCAAGATATTGCGGATGTGAACGCGATGCGCCGCAACGCGATTGCCCACTTCTTTGAGCACTACAAAGACCTTGAAAAAGGCAAATGGGTCAAAGTGCTGGGTTGGGAAGGCAAGGAGTCTGCCCACAAGGAAATTTTGGACGGCATCGCGGCCTACAACAAAACCAAGGCCTGATGCGGCTGATTGAGCGCTCGCCCGCTGGGGCGCTGTGCCACCTTCCGAACGCCTGCCCGGTTTGCGCCGCGCAGGCGTTTTTCATGGGGTTTTTTTCAGGGGTGAATGCTGGTGCAGCGCTTCCAGGTAGTTCTCCACCCCCGCTTTTTCCCGCTCCAAAAACCGCGCCACCGCCTCAGAAAACGCCGGATGTGCCAGCCAGTGGGCGCTGTGGGTGGGGGTGGGCAGCAGGGCGCGGGCCATTTTGTGTTCGCCTTGTGCGCCGCCTTCAAAACGCTTGAGGCCGTGCTGGATGCACCAGTCGATGGGCTGGTAGTAGCAGGCTTCAAAGTGCAGGCAGTCCACCCGGGCCAGCGCCCCCCAGTAGCGGCCATAAGCCACTTCGGGCTGGCCTTGGGCGTCCAGATGCAGGCCGATCAGGCTGATGCCGATGGGTTGGCTCGCGTGTTCGGCCACAAACAGCAGCCAGTTTGGGGCCATGTCGGTGCGCATGGACTCAAAAAACGCTGGGGTCAAATACGGCGCGTTGCCGTGTTCCCAATAGGTTTGCTGGTAGCAGCGCAGCAGCAGGGCCCAGTCGTCGCCGGTCATGTCGGGGCCGCGCACGGCGCGAAACGTCACACCGGCATCAGCCACTTTGCGGCGTTCTTGCCGGATTTTTTTGCGCTTTTCTTGGGTCAGGCTGGCCAAAAAGTCATCGAAGTCGCGCCAGCCTTGGTTTTGCCAGTGGAACTGCACTTGGTCGCGCTGCAGCAGCCCGGCATGCTCACAGGCCTGCAGGTCTTGCGGGCTGCCAAACAAAATGTGCAGCGAGGGGATGTTGTTGGTTTGGCAAATGTCCAGCAAGGCGGCCAGCAGGGCGTGGCGGGCGTCGTCAGATTCGGCCAGCAGGCGGCTGCCGGGCACTGGTGTGAAGGGTGGGGCGACCAGGGCTTTGGGGTAATAGTCCAGACCATGGCGCTGGTAGGCGTCGGCCCAGGCGTGGTCAAACACGTATTCGCCGCGTGAGTGGTTCTTGATGTAGAGCGGGCAGGCAGCGGCCAACACATCGCCTTGCGGGGTGGCGCGCCACAGGCTGATGACTTGCAATGTCCAGCCGGTCTCGGGCGTGGCCGACTCGCTGGTCTGCATGGCCGACAAATAGGCATGCTGCATGAAGGGGGAAGGGGCGCTCTGCCGGGCCAGCAGGCCGTCCCAGGTCGCAGGTGCGATGGCACTCAAGTCATCCTGCACCCGGGTGACATAATTCAAGCTCACATTTTTCAGCACCTGTATGACTCTCCAAATTCGTGTCGCTCAGCTCAACTTTGTCGTCGGTGACATGCAGGGTAATGCCCGCAAGATCATCGATTTCGCCACCCGGGCGCATGCCGAAGGCGCTCGGCTGGTGCTCACGCCCGAGTTGTCGATTTGCGGCTATGCGGCTGAAGACCTGTTCTTGCGCCCGTCCTTCATCGACGCCTGCGATGATGCCCTGAAAACAGTGGCCCGCGAACTGGCTGGGTTAAAGGGGCTGCATGTGGTGGTGGGTCACCCCGAGGGCGGCGGCGTGCGCACCCGCAGCGTGGCCGTAACACGCCGCCACAACCGCGCGAGCGTCTTGTGTGAGGGGCAGGTGGTCTGCGCTTACGACAAGCGCGAACTGCCCAACTACCAGGTGTTTGACGAGCGTCGTTATTTCACGCCTGGTAACGGGGTGGGGGTGTTCGACGTCGATGGCGTTCGGGTGGGGCTGCTGATTTGCGAAGACGCCTGGTTTGATGAGCCCGCCCGGCTTGCGCGTGACGCAGGTGCGCAGTTGTTGGCGGTGCTGAACGCCTCACCTTTTCATGCGGGCAAAGGCCCGGAGCGTGAGCAGCGCATGCGCGAACGCGTGGCCGATTGCGGTTTGCCCTTGATTTACGCGCATTTGGTGGGCGGTCAGGACGAGGTGATTTTTGAAGGGCGCTCTTTTGCCCTGAACGCCCAAGGCCAAGTGGTGGCGCGAGCCGAGGGCTTTCGTGAAGCGGCCATGACATTGCAGGTTCAGGCCGCAGCCCTGGGTGTGGACTTGAGCGCTGCACCCGAGGCATTGGTGCCCATGGCCAGCGCCGATGCCGAGTTGTGGGACGCGCTGGTGTTGGGTGTGCGCGACTACCTGGGCAAAAATGGTTTTAAGGGCGCAATTTTGGGCTTGTCTGGTGGCATCGATTCGGCGCTGGTGTTGGCGATTGCGGTGGACGCGATCGGGGCCGACAAAATCCATGCCGTGATGATGCCGTCGCCCTACACGGCCGACATCAGCTGGATCGATTCGCGCGACATGGTCAAGCGCCTGAATGTGCGTTACGACGAGATCTCGATTGCGCCGCTGTTTGACGGCTTCAAGCAGGCGCTGTCGGCGCACTTTGAAGGCCTGAAAGAAGACACCACCGAAGAGAACATCCAGGCCCGCATTCGAGGCACGCTGCTCATGGCCTTGTCCAACAAGACCGGGGCGATTGTGCTGACCACCGGCAACAAGAGCGAGATGGCCACGGGGTACTGCACGCTGTATGGCGACATGGCGGGCGGTTTTGCGGTCATCAAGGACGTGGTCAAAACCCGCGTGTTTGACTTGGCGCGCTGGCGCAATCTGAATGACCCGTATGGCACAGGCAGCCAGCCGATCCCAGAGCGCATCATCACCCGGCCGCCCAGTGCCGAGCTGCGCCCGGATCAGAAGGACCAGGACAGCCTGCCAGCTTATGAGGTGCTGGACGCCATCATCCAGCGCTACATGGAAAACGACGAGGGGGTGGAGGCGCTGATTGCCGATGGCTTTGAGCGGGACGATGTGGAAAAAGTCACGCGCCTGATCAAGCTCAACGAGTACAAACGCCGCCAATCGCCCGTGGGCATTCGCGTGACGCACCGCAGTTTTGGCAAGGATTGGCGTTATCCTATGACCAACAAGTTCCGTGCCTGAATTAGGGCATTTTCCATTTTTTGAGGATTTTTTCATGAAACAGATCACCGCCGTCATCAAACCTTTCAAATTGGAAGAAGTGCGTGAAGCATTGGCCGAATGCGGCGTGACGGGCCTGACAGTGACCGAAGTCAAAGGTTTTGGCCGCCAAAAAGGCCATACCGAGCTCTATCGGGGTGCAGAATACGTGGTCGACTTTTTGCCCAAGGTCAAGGTCGAGGTTGTGGTCAAGGACGAAGACGTGGACAGCTGTGTGGACGCCATCGTGAAAGCTGCCCGCACAGGCAAAATTGGCGACGGCAAGATTTTTGTGACATCGGTCGAGCGCGTGGTGCGCATCCGCACCGGCGAGCAAGACGAAACCGCCATTTGAGTGGGGTGGTGTTGAGGGCCTCAAAGCGGGTCTGAACCGGATGCCGGTGGGGTTGTGCGCTGACCCTCTTTATCAGTCTCGCAGACGTCTGAAAATGCGTGCGCCAAGTCACCTCAGGTCAGCGGCTTCACCCCTGAAATAACACCCCTGAGATCAGGCCCAAAAGTCTGGGCTGAATTGAGCAAACTCAACACCCTGGAAGATTGAAGGCTGCACAGGTATGAATCTGTAGCCCTGCCCGGTTGATCAAATCAATTCGACTTTTGCACGGGGTGAAAACCCCGCTTTTTGCACCAGGGTTTGCAGCAGTGCTTCGGGCTCGGTGCCCAGGGTCACCAGTTCGGTTTGCCATTCGCCCATGAAGCCTTCTTGCACCACTTGGCCAATGAAGGCCATCAGGCCATCGTAGTAACCCAAGCTGTTCAGGATGCCGACCGGCTTGTCGTGGTAACCCAGTTGCCGCCAGGTCCACACCTCAAACAGTTCTTCAAATGTGCCAATGCCGCCGGGCAAGGCCAAAAAAGCATCGGCCTTGTCGGCCATGAGGCGTTTGCGCTCGTGCATGGTGTCGACCACGTGGAGTTCGGTGCAGCCATGGTGCGCCCATTCTTTCTCGACCAAGGCGGTTGGAATGATGCCCACGACCGTACCACCTGCCGCCAAGGTGGCTTCGGCCATCAGGCCCATGAGGCCATTGCGTCCGCCGCCATAGACCAATTGACCGCCGTGCGCGCCGATCCAGGTGCCCACTTGTACCGCGATTTGCGCAAATTCGGGCTGCTTCCCGGGCTTGGAGCCGCAGTAGACGCAGACCGAAAATACTGGCGAGGCTTTTGGCGTGGTCATGGTCGTCATGGGGTTCAGGCAAAACGATAGCAAAGTGCGCCCAGCCAAACCCCGGCGCACAGCAGCAAGCTGAGAAAGACAGCGGCGCTGCCCATGTCTTTGGCGCGTTTGGACAGGTCATGCCATTCCGGGCCGATGCGGTCGATGGCCGACTCCACGCAGGTGTTGAGCAACTCCACGATCATGACCAGCAAGACTGACCCGGCGAGAAGGGCGATTTCCACCCAGCTTTGGCCCAGCCAGAAAGCCAGCGGTAACATGACCATGGCCAGGATGGCTTCCTGGCGAAAGGCGGTTTCTCCCCAGCCTGCGCGAAGGCCTTGGATGGAGTAGCCCCCGGCATGCAGGATGCGTCGCAGGCCTTTGCGTGCTTTTTGCGGGTTGACAACGTCGGTTGGTGGCGATGAGGGTTCTTGCATGTCAGATCAAGGCGCAGCAGTGATCAGGCGAGTGCCTGCGAAAACGTCGTGCCAAAACTGGCCTTGGGGGTGAAAGCGGCTGAGTACGCCCCAAATGGCCACCCAGCCCAGCGTCAAGACCATCAGCTCAATCATGGACAAACCCAGCGCATAAGAGACAGCGAGGGGGGGCATGAACCAAAGCCAACTGGACAGGTAGCGTTTGAAGGCAGTTTTGCGACTGATTTTTTGACCGGCTGTGTCTACGATTTGAATCCGCCAGGTTTTCATGGCCAAGGTCTGGCCGCGTCGCCACATCCAGATGAAATACAAGCCCAGCACCAAAAAGCTGCTGGCCTGAAAGCCAGATTTGAGTCGGGGATGAAGGTTCATGTCACCGGGGGCCAGTCCTGTCAGCCAATAAGCGGTCACAAAATAAACCAGACCCGAGGAGACGAGAACACCAAACAGCAACATGCCCTCATACAGCCAACAAGCCATGCGGCGGGACAATGAGGGGGCAATGCAAGGGCAATCAGGTGAAAGGTCGTCAGTAACGTTGCGCGTCATGAAGGGGATGTTTCAGTATGGGGGCTTACGCTGTCCAGCGGCGTCTCGGAAGAGGTGGGCGCTGGCGCCTGAGGGGGTGTGATCAATGCGGGCGGCAGGGGTAAAAGTGTTTTCCGATCTATGTTTGTGGAGTTCGCAGTACGTGACGAGTCCATGGGTTTGATGCGGGTTTGCACTACGCGATGTGGCTCGGGAGGTTTGGCCGTGCGGGCTGCACTTTTACCAGGCGAAGTAGATGCAGTGGAGAGTTGACTTTTTTCGTCAGCAGACAATGCTTGATAGGCTTCCCATTTGGCCTTTTTGTCTTCTTTTGGAAGGTTTTGCAAGCTGTTGAAGTTGAAGCGGGCCACGTTGCGCTGCTCTGGGCTCAGTGCCACCCAGTCGGCCATTCTGGCGTGCATGGTGGATTGTTCAACGGCCGACAGTTGGAAAAAATTTTGAGAAATCGCCAGCCATTTGCTCTGTTGTTGGGCGGTCAGGGTGCCCCATTGCACCCTCAATGGGGCCAGTGCTTGTTTTTGTCGTGGTGTCAATTGCAGCCAACTGGCGGAGTGTGTTTGCTGCCCACTGGGGTGGCTGTTGATGGCTGTCTTTTGGGGAATTGAAGAAGTCTGTGCCGTGGCTGCGACCATGCAGGCTACAAGACACAAGACACTGCCAAAGCGACAGAGAAGCCCCAAAGTATGGACAAAACAGTTGTGCATCTCAATTATGTGAGGCACCGGACTGGTGCCCTTGTTTGAGGAACTGCACAAAACCTGTGTCCGCATAGGCGTCCGGTGGAAGATCATCGGTGAGGAGCGCTGAGTCGATCGCTGCAATTTCGGAAGTGAGATTGTCTTGTTGTATCCATTGAATGGCCATCAATCCGAAGAGTAAGACCAACAAGGGCAGGGCCGAGGCCAGAATGTTCCAGAGGTTGAGTCCTTCGTCAGGGGGGGCCGTCAAAGTGCTGTTGCCGTTGATGTGCTGTGTTTTGATCAGTCGTGTTTGAAGCAGAGGTTTGCGTTCTTCCAGGGCGCGCAAGCGTGCAACCCGCAAGCGCTCGCTGATTTCGTGGGGTAGTCCGGGCGTGGCCAGGGTCAATTGGGCAGAAAAATGTCGGCCCAAAAGGTCCAGATTCAGCTCGTTCAATGTGTTTTGGGTTTTCATGGTCGGATTCCTTGGGGTGCCAAGGTTTTACTCAAAGCCTGGATGGCGCGAGAACAATGGGTTTTGACGCTGCCTTCAGAGCAGCCCATCACGGCGGCTGTTTCAGCAAGGTCCATCTCCTCCCAATAACGCAGCAGGAAGGCTTCTCGTTGACGTGCAGGCAGGCCCATGATGGCTGTTTCAATGTGTTCAAGGGTTTGGACCCTTGAGATCCATGTTTCTGCGCTGTCAGAGGACGGTTTTTCAGCCGGGTTGGTCGTGACTTCAAGCAAGTCAAAATCTGCGTCTGCGTCGTCTGAGACGAAGTCACTCATATTGGTGAACAAGGCATTGCGCGTTTTTTGACGACGGAACCAATCCAGCACGGTATTGGACAGAATTCGCTGGAACAACATGGGCAGTTCTGCTATGGGCTTGTCCCCATAACTGCTGCACAGCTTGATCATGCTGTCTTGAAGGATGTCCAAGGCGGCGTCTTCATCCCTGACGTGGTAATAAGCGCGCTTGAACGCCTTTTTTTCCGCGTTTTTTAGAAAATCTGAGAGTTCAGAGTCGGATGCCAACTTGGTATGGAGCAGTCGCGCCAGCGATGCTTTATTTTTATGTATCAAAAATGTCAGGAACTTCGGGTCAATCCCTGATCAATGAACCTGAATTATGGCATTGCCAATGGTTTGTCTGAAGAAGCTTGAAAAATGACTAAAGACAAGTGCGATAATGCGCGATTGCAATTGAAAAAAAGCAAACGGATCACAGTCCGGTACTTTTACAGTTTGGTGCCCATGTCTGTGGTCTCAAGTCCCAAAGCCACTTCACAAGAGTCGAGCCTAGGGGCACCCAAGGTTTTTCGTTAGAGAAATTCACAAAGGTTGAATATGGAAATGAACAAGGCCGATACGGCAAAGTCCCCTGCGGGCGCTCAAGAATTGCGCGGCGCAGAAATTCTCGTCAAAGCGCTCCAAGCTGAAAACGTGCAGTACGTCTGGGGTTACCCCGGCGGTGCCGTTTTGCACATTTACGACGCTTTTTACAAGCAAGACACCATTCAGCACGTTCTGGTGCGCCACGAACAAGCTGCTGTGCATGCGGCTGACGGCTTCGCCCGTGCCACGGGCGAAGTGGGTGTGGCGCTGGTCACTTCGGGTCCCGGTCTGACCAATGCTGTGACGGGCATCGCCACCGCATACATGGACAGTATTCCCATGGTCATCATCAGTGGCCAAGTGCCCACTGCGGCCATTGGCCTTGACGCATTCCAGGAGTGCGACACAGTGGGCATTACCCGCCCAATCGTGAAGCACAACTTCCTGGTCAAAGACGCCAAGGACATGGCCGAGGTCATGAAAAAAGCCTTCCACATCGCGCGCAGCGGCCGCCCCGGCCCTGTGGTGGTGGACGTGCCCAAAGACGTTTCTTTCAACAAAGTGCCTTACTCGGGCTACCCTGAGACGGTGGAAATGCGCTCTTACAACCCCGTGCGCAAAGGTCACGGTGGTCAGATTCGCAAGGCTTTGCAGTTGTTGATGGCGGCCAAGCGCCCATACATCTACACAGGCGGGGGCGTTCTGCTGAGCAATGCCAGCGCAGAGCTGCGTGCTTTGGTGGACATGCTGAACGCGCCGGTCACCAACACATTGATGGGTTTGGGGGCTTTTCCTGCCACTGACCGCCGTTTTCTGGGCATGCTTGGCATGCATGGCACGCTGGAAGCCAACAATGCCATGCAAAACTGCGATGTGTTGTTGGCCGTGGGTGCGCGCTTTGATGACCGCGTGATCGGCAACCCCAAGCACTTTGCTTCGGTGGACCGCAAGATCATCCACGTCGACATCGACCCGTCCAGCATCTCCAAGCGAGTCAAGGTGGACGTGCCGATCGTGGGCGACGTGAAAGATGTGCTGACAGAACTCATGGCCATGATCCGCGATTCAGGCCTCAAGCCCGACGCACAGGCCTTGGCTCAGTGGTGGGAAACGGTCGAAGGCTGGCGCAGCCGCGCTTGCATGAAGTACGACAGCAACAACAGCGTGGTCATCAAGCCTCAAAAGGTCATCGAGACCTTGTGGGACATGACCAAGGATGCTGATGCATATATCACTTCCGATGTGGGGCAGCACCAGATGTGGGCTGCGCAGTACTACAAGTTCAACGAACCACGCCGCTGGATCAACTCTGGCGGTCTGGGCACCATGGGCGTGGGAATTCCCTATGCCATGGGAATCAAACTGGCCAAGCCGGACAGCGAAGTGTTTTGCGTGACGGGCGAAGGCTCTGTGCAGATGTGCATTCAGGAACTGTCGACCTGTCTGCAATACAACACCCCCATCAAAGTTGTGGCCCTGAACAACGGTTACTTGGGCATGGTGCGCCAGTGGCAGGAGATTGATTACTCCGGTCGTTACAGCCACAGCTACATGGATGCTTTGCCCAACTTCGTGAAGTTGGCGGAGGCCTATGGCCACGTCGGCATCTTGGTGGAAAAGCCGGAGGATGTGGAGCCCGCCTTGCGCGAAGCCCGCAGGCTCAAGGATCGCACGGTTTTCCTGGACATTCGCACAGACCCTACTGAGAACGTGTTCCCCATGGTTCAGGCTGGCAAGGGCATCACCGAGATGATCATGGGCGCGGAGGATCTGTAATCATGAAACACATCATTGCTGTATTGATTGAAAACGAAGCGGGCGCTTTGTCCCGCGTGGTGGGCCTGTTTTCGGCCCGTGGCTACAACATCGAGTCCTTGACCGTGGCCCCGACCGAAGACCCCAGCCTGTCGCGCATGACCATCCAGACCACAGGTTCGGATGATGTGATTGAGCAGATCACCAAGCACCTGAACCGCCTGATCGAGGTGGTGAAGGTCGTGGACCTGACCGAAGGTGCCTACACCGAGCGTGAGTTGATGCTCGTGAAAGTGCGTGCCGTGGGTAAGGAACGCGAAGAAATGAAACGCATGGCCGACATCTTTCGAGGCCGTGTGATTGATGTCACCGACAAGAGCTACACCGTTGAGCTCACCGGCGACCAATCCAAGAACGACGCCTTTTTGGAGGCGATCGACCGCAGCGCTATTTTGGAAACCGTGCGCACGGGTGCATGCGGTATCGGGCGAGGCGAGCGCATCCTGCGCGTCTAAACTTAACTCTTGAAACTGTTTATTCCTAAGGAGAACCCTGTGAAAGTTTTTTACGACAAAGATTGTGATCTGAGCGTCATCAAAGGCAAGACTGTTGCCATCATTGGTTACGGCTCGCAAGGCCACGCCCACGCCCAGAACCTGAACGACAGCGGCGTCAAAGTGGTGGTTGGTCTGCGCAAGGGCGGCGCATCCTGGGACAAAGTCGGCAAAGCCGGTCTCACGGTGATGGAAGTCAACGACGCTGTCAAAGCCGCTGACGTGGTCATGATCTTGTTGCCCGACGAGCAAATCGCCGACGTGTACAACAACAACGTGGCACCCAACATCAAGCAAGGCGCTTCGTTGGCTTTTGCCCACGGCTTCAACGTGCACTACAACCAAGTCGTTCCCCGCGAAGACCTGGACGTGTGGATGGTCGCGCCCAAGGCCCCCGGCCACACCGTGCGCAACACCTACACCCAAGGCGGCGGCGTGCCCCATCTGGTGGCGATTCACCAGGACAAGAGCGGCAAGGCCCGCGCTTTGGCCCTGAGCTACGCGATGGCCAACGGTGGCGGCAAGGCCGGCATCATCGAGACCAACTTCAAAGAAGAGACCGAAACCGACTTGTTCGGTGAGCAGGCTGTTCTGTGCGGTGGCGCGGTTGAGCTGATCAAGATGGGTTACGAGACCTTGGTGGAAGCCGGTTACGCGCCAGAGATGGCTTACTTCGAGTGCTTGCACGAACTCAAGTTGATCGTCGACCTGATCTACGAAGGCGGCATCGGCAACATGAACTACTCGATCTCGAACAACGCCGAGTACGGCGAGTACGTGACAGGTCCAGAGGTCATCAACGAGCAGTCGCGCGAAGCCATGCGCAACGCCTTGAAGCGCATCCAGACCGGTGAATACGCCAAGATGTTCATCCTGGAAGGCCGCACCAACTACCCCAGCATGACTGCGCGTCGTCGCTTGACCTCCGAGCACTCCATCGAAGTTGTGGGCGCACAATTGCGCGCCATGATGCCTTGGATTGCCAAGAACAAGCTGGTTGACAAGACCCGCAACTGATCGCTTGTGTGCGTGTAAAAAAGGCCACCTCGGTGGCCTTTTTTGTGGGCGAGTCGACTGCTTTAAACTTGGCTGACAAGCGATGGTCGGAAAAAACGCAACAGGAACAGACGATGAGCAAAATCAACGACAACGACAGTGGTGAAGAGGCGCAGGCCGTGGTGTCCGTGCGCAAACCTTCCAAGGGCATTTACATGCTCCCCAACATGATCACTTTGGCGGCCCTGTTTGCGGGTTTTTATGCGGTGGTCATGGCCATCAACGGCCGTTTCGATTTGGCCACTGTGGGCATTTTTTGTGCCATGGTGCTGGACAGTCTGGACGGCCGCGTTGCCCGCATGACCAATACCCAAAGCGCTTTTGGCGAGCAGATGGATTCGCTCTCGGACATGGTGTCCTTTGGTGCGGCCCCGGCCTTGATCGCCTATGTCTGGACCCTCAAAGAGTTGGGTCGATGGGGCTGGATTGCCGCTTTTGTGTATTGCGCCTGTGCAGCGCTGCGCCTTGCTCGCTTCAATGTGAACACCGCTGTGGTGGATAAGCGCTACTTTCAGGGTTTGCCATCGCCTGCGGCAGCCGCTTTGGTCATGGGTTTTGTCTGGATCATGTTTGAAAATGCCGTACCCGCCAAAACCGTCGCTTGGGGCATGTTTGCCGTGTGCCTGTTTGCGGGTCTGACCATGGTGACCAATGTGCCGTTTTACAGTTTCAAAGACATGCACATGAAAAAGAGCGTACCTTTTGCAACCTTGGTTTTGGTGGCCTTGGGTATAGCGGCTGTAAACATCGACCCACCTACCATTTTGTTCGGATTGTTTGTGGCTTATGGCTTGAGTGGCTATGTGGTTTACATCTGGCGCAAAGCCAAAGGCCAGCCCACCAGCATGATCAGCACCTCCACCGACGAGCCCGATGAACGGGGTCTTCATCAGTGATGTCCACTGCACGACAGTTCGGGTTTTGAACTGTGCTACAGTGTTTGTATGAAATTTTATTTGTTCGCACTACTGCTACTGCCACACGGGCAGAGACGATAGCGCGCACGCGTGTTCCCAGTCAACGGCCCGTTTGCACCAGCAGCGGGCCGTTTTCTTTTGGGCTGCCGGATCCCCCCGAACATTTTTCACCTGAACACACCATGACCATGTTGAAGAACCCCGCCAGCAAATACAAGCCCTTCGCACCGGTGGGCCTGAATGACCGCCAGTGGCCTGACGCCGTCCTCACCCGCCCGCCGATTTGGTGCAGCGTGGACCTGCGCGATGGCAACCAGTCCTTGATCGAGCCCATGGATATGGCGCGCAAATTGCGCATGTTTGAGCTCTTGGTGGCCATGGGCTTCAAAGAAATCGAGGTGGGTTTTCCTTCGTCTTCGCAGGTGGAGTTTGATTTTGTGCGCAAGCTCATCGACGAGGATCTGATCCCGCCGGACGTCACCATCCAGGTGCTCAGTCAGGCGCGTGAGCACCTGATTCGCCGCACCTTTGAGGCATTGCACGGCGCTCGGCGGGCGATTGTTCACCTCTACAACGCCACGGCCCCGGTCATGCGCCGCGTGGTGTTGGGCCTGTCGGAGGACGGCATTGTGGATTTGGCCGTGGAAAACGCCAGCCTTTTCAAGTCCCTGGCTGCTGAGCAGCCTGCCACCGAGTGGGTCTTCCAGTATTCGCCAGAGATGTTTTCTGGCACCGAATTGCACTTTGCCAAGCGCGTGGTCGATGCGGTGACCGAGGTGTGGCAACCCACGCCGCAGCACAAGTGCATCATCAATTTGCCATCGACCGTGGAGCACTCCACGCCCAATATTTTTGCCGACATGATCGAGTGGATGCACCGCCACTTGGCACGCCGCGACTGCCTGGTTTTGTCTGTGCATCCCCACAACGACAGAGGCACAGGCACGGCCGCGGGCGAGTTTGCGGTGATGGCTGGCGCAGACCGGCTCGAAGGCTGCCTCTTTGGCAACGGCGAGCGCACCGGCAACCTGGACCTGGTGAATGTGGCGCTCAACTTGTATTCGCAGGGCGTGGCACCGGGCCTTGACCTGTCGGACATTGATGAGGTTCGCCGCACCGTGGAGCTGTGCAACCAGCTGCCCGTGCACCCCCGCCACCCTTATGCGGGAGATTTGGTTTACACCTCGTTTTCGGGCTCGCACCAAGACGCCATCAAAAAAGCCTTTGCCGCCCGCCAAGAGGGTGACATTTGGGACATGCCTTACCTGCCGCTGGACCCCAAGGACCTGGGCCGCAGCTACGAGGCGGTGATCCGCGTTAACAGTCAGTCGGGCAAGGGCGGCATCGCTTACCTGTTGGAGAGCGAATACGGCCTGGAGTTGCCCAGGCGCCTGCAAATTGAGTTCAGCCAAGTGGTTCAGCATGTGATGGACGGCACCGGTAAAGAGCAGTCGGCCCGAGACATCCATGGCCTGTTTGAGCGCGAGTACAGGCTGGGAGACCACCTACTGCTGGGCCACGCCGTTCAGCCTGCGGCGGACAAGCAGGTGCGGTTGCAGGCCCAGGTGCGGTGGGCCGGTCGCACGATTGACATTGACGGCCAAGGCAACGGTCCGATTGATGCTTTTGTGAACGGCTTGCAATCCGGTCTGGCTAAAACCGTGCGAGTGCTCGATTACCATGAGCACGCCGTCAGCGGAGGTGCCAACGCCCAGGCGTTGGCCTACATAGAGCTTCGCATTGGCGAGCGGACCTTGTTTGGCGTCGGCCGCGACGCTGACATTGTGGCCGCCTCGCTCAAGGCTATCCTGTCGGGCCTTAATCGCACAGGCATGGAAGTACACACCCAGGAGGCCATATGGCAGACAAACTGATTATTTTTGACACCACCTTGCGCGACGGCGAGCAATCGCCCGGCGCCTCCATGACACGCGACGAGAAGCTGCGCATTGCCCGCCAGCTGGAGCGCCTGCGCGTGGACGTGATCGAAGCCGGTTTTGCCGCCAGCTCCAATGGCGATTTCGAGGCGGTCAAAAGCATTGCCGACGCGATCAAGGATTCCACCATTTGTTCTTTGTCCCGCGCCAATGACCGCGACATCTCGCGTGCGGCTGAGGCCCTCAAAGGCGCCAACAGCGGCCGCATTCACACCTTCATTGCCACGTCGCCCCTGCACATGGAGAAGAAACTGCGCATGACGCCTGACCAGGTGTTTGAGCAGGCCAAGCAATCGGTCCGCTTCGCCCGTAATTTGGTGGGTGATGTCGAGTTCAGTCCTGAAGACGGTTACCGCAGTGAGATGGACTTCTTGTGCCGCGTGCTCGAAGCAGTGATTGCCGAGGGTGCTACCACCATCAATGTGCCCGATACCGTGGGTTATGCCGTACCCGAACTTTATGGCGAGTTCATCCGTACTTTGCGCGAGCGCATTCCCAACTCCGACAAAGCGATTTGGTCCGTGCATTGTCACAACGACTTGGGCATGGCGGTGGCCAACTCCTTGGCTGGCGTGAAGATCGGCGGAGCCCGTCAAGTCGAATGCACCATCAACGGCTTGGGCGAGCGTGCGGGCAATTGCTCGCTCGAAGAAGTGGTCATGGCGGTTAAAACGCGGCGCGACTACTTTGGCCTCGACATCGGCATTGACACCAGCCACATCGTGGCCGCCAGCCGAATGGTCAGCCAGACCACCGGTTTTGTGGTTCAGCCCAACAAAGCGGTGGTGGGTGCCAACGCCTTTGCCCACGCCTCTGGCATTCATCAGGACGGCGTACTCAAGGCGCGTGACACTTACGAAATCATGCGCGCCGAAGACGTGGGCTGGACCACCAACAAGATCGTGTTGGGCAAGCTCAGTGGCCGCAATGCATTCAAACAGCGTTTGCAAGATTTAGGTGTCACTTTGGACAGCGAGACCGAAATCAACAACGCCTTTGCCAAGTTCAAGGAATTGGCCGATCGCAAGAGCGAGATTTTTGACGAGGACATCCTGGCGTTGGTGGGTGACGAAAGCGTGACGGCTGAAAAAGAGCAATACGGCTTTGTTTCGATGTCACAGCACAGCGAAACCGGTGAGCGCCCTCATGCAACAGTGGTTTTCACAGTCGAAGGCAAAGAGGTGCGGACTGAGTCGGATGGCAATGGCCCGGTCGATGCGTCTTTGAAGGCCATCGAGTCACACATCAAAAGTGGTGCCGAAATGGTGCTGTATTCGGTCAACGCCATCAGCGGCTCAACCGAAAGCCAGGGCGAAGTGACGGTGCGTTTGCAAAACAGTGGTCGCGTCGTCAACGGTGTTGGATCTGACCCGGACATTGTCGTGGCTTCTGCCAAGGCGTATCTGAGCGCACTCAATAAACTTCAAAGTAAGGCAGACAGGGTGGCTGCACAAGGGTAATTGAATTCTTTTTGGGTAATTACCGACTTCAATAAAGTCGCGCAAGTTATTGTTCTTGCGCGACTTTTTTATTTATGTAAACTCTGGGGCACAATCAACATATTCATTTTTCTGACAATGCTGCCCATGTTGTTCAAATCAGTTTTTTTTGTTTTTTTGCCAAAGCGAGGTTTTTCCGCGCTGGCCGCAAGTTGTTTGAGTTTGGCCATGATTTCGCCTTTGATGGCTCAGGCCCAAACCCCACAAAAATCATCCAAAAAACAGGCAGTCGCTGCAAAAAAAACAGCGGTCAAACCCGTTAAAAATCTCAAGTTCAATGGGGCCACTCGCAAGAGCTTGGTGTCTTCTCGTGTTGCAGCTGCGCCTTTGAAAGTGTCGTATGGGCAAATGGCAGGTTTGCACAGCACTGCTGATCCATTGGAGTTGCGTTCCAGTGTGGCATTGGTCATTGATCAGGACACTCAGGAGGTGTTGTTCCGCAAGAATGATCAAGCTGTTTTGCCCATTGCGTCCCTGACCAAATTGATGACTGGTTTGGTGATCTCTGACGCCGATTTGTCGATGTCAGAGATGATCACGATCACCCAAGACGATGTCGATACAGAAAAAGGCAGTTCCTCACGACTGGCCGTTGGGACCTTGCTCAGCCGTGGTGATTTGTTGCATTTGGCCTTGATGTCCAGTGAAAACAGGGCAGCTCACGCCTTGGGGCGCACTTTTCCGGGTGGCATGGATGCCTTTGTGGCACGCATGAATGCTCGGGCCAGAACCTTAGGCATGTTCGATACGCGTTATGTGGAGCCCACGGGCTTGTCTAGCCGAAACCAATCCAGTGCCAAAGATCTCGCTGCCTTGGTGGATGCGGCTTACAAGGAGCCTGTGCTGCGTGAGTTGTCGACCTCGCACGGTCGAGAAATTGAGGTGGGTCGTCG
Organism: Limnohabitans planktonicus II-D5; assembly: GCF_001270065.2. Taxonomy (GTDB): domain Bacteria; phylum Pseudomonadota; class Gammaproteobacteria; order Burkholderiales; family Burkholderiaceae_C; genus Limnohabitans_A; species Limnohabitans_A planktonicus. Next base: position 50,008 of record NZ_LFYT02000014.1, on the reverse strand, counting down.
CACACTGCAGTACAACAACACCAACCGATTGGTCAAAAATCCCGAGTGGGACATCGGCTTACAGAAGACGGGCTATATCTCCGAGGCAGGGCAATGCCTGGTCATGCAGGCACAAGTGGCCGGGCGCAAATTGATCATGGTGTTTCTCGATTCCGCAGGAAAGCTCAGTCGCATAGGTGATGCTGAGCGCGTACGCCGATGGGTTGAACGTTCACCCGGCCTGTTGCCAATCAAGCATTCAGCCTTGGACAACCGTTTGCCAGGTTGATTTTTTTCGGGTTTAAATGTCAAAAAAGGCCCCTCGGGGCTTTTTTTGCGGGGTTCCCTCACCGATCGGCGTCATAGCCCAAAGTGGCAGAAATCTCACGGGCGGTGGCTTGCAGTTTGGGTAACCAGCCTTCATCCAGACGGTCAGCGGGCGCAGAAATCGACAGACCGGCCAGTAACTTGCCTTGGTCGTCATAGATGCCGGCGGCAATGCAACGCACACCCAGTTCGAGTTCTTCATTGTCTCGGGCAATGCTGTATTGCTTGACCCGTGCCAACTCGCGTTCAAGAACGGGCAATTGCGTGATGCTGTTGCGTGTTTGGCCGGAAAGACCCGTTCTTGTGGCGTAAGAGCGAACGCGAATAGGGTCGTCTGCCGCTAAAAACAGTTTTCCAACTGATGTCAGATGCAACGGTGCCCGCCCACCAATGGCGCGAACAACCTGCATGCCTGAGCGTTCGCTGTAGGCGCGCTCGATGTAGACGATTTCATCGCCTTGGCGCATGCTCAGATTGACGGGTTGCTGGATCAATTTATGCAATTCGCGCATGGGCGTAAGCGCCGCATCACGAACGTTCAAGCGGCCTTTGACCAGATTGCCCAACTCCAGTAGACGCATCCCTAGTCGATAGTTGCCCGCTTCCGGGCGATCCACAAACCGTCCGGTGGCCAAATCATTGAGTATGCGGTGTGCGGTGGACGGGTGAAGGCCTGTTTTTTCGCTGATCTCTTTGAGTGAAATGGCTTCTTCGCGTGAGGCCAGCACATCGATCAGACAGAAAATGCGTTCTATCACTTGAATAGTGGGCGTCTGAGTCAGGGCGGTGTCTTTTTTCATCATGTGGGCTGAGGGCTGAATCCATTTTACACTGTGAAAAATCGACTCAAAACATGGCTTGCCACGCTCCCTCGAGCCGGATTTCGCAGGGCCTGAAGCGTGATTTGTAATTCATTTTTGGGCTTTTTTCGATCCAGTATCCCAGATAGACATAGGGCAAGCCCAGTTGCGCGGCTTGCTGAATTTGCCAGAGCACGCCATAGGTGCCATAACTGGCTTGATCACCGGGCTCATAAAACGTGTAGACCGCAGACAAACCATGGTCCAGGATGTCCACGATGCTGACCATTTTCAGTGCGCCCCATGTTCCATCCAGGGTCGGTTCACGAAATTCGACCAAGCGCGTATTGATCCTGCTTTGCAGCAAAAACTGGCTGTATTGATCGACGTTGTCCTGATCCATGCCCCCGCCCACATGACGGGCGTTTTGATAGTTCAGATAAAGCGCATAGTGCTCCGGGTCAAACTGCAAATCCCGAACGCGAACTTGTAAGTCAGCATGGGCTTTTGCAGCGCGTCGCTGGCTTTTGTCGGGTTTGAAGGCACTCACATTGACCCGCAGTGGCAAGCATGCTTGGCAGCCGTCGCAATAGGGTCGGTAGGTGAACATGCCGCTTCGACGAAATCCTTGCCCCACCAAATCCGAATACACCTCGGTGCGAATCAGGTGACTGGGTGTCGCTACTTGCGAACGGGCAGAGCGGTCCGGCAGATAACTGCACGCATAGGGCGCGGTGGCATAAAACTGCAAGGCTTGCAAAGGCAGGTCATTGAGATGGGTCACCGCGTTTTCTCCAGTGCCATCAGGGTAGACCAATGGAGGGTTTGCGTCGCCCAGTCAATGTTGGGTTTGTGTTGCTCTTGGGTGATCAAACGGATGAAGTCTGAGCGTGGAATTTCCCTGGCCCCCATGGATGCCAGGTGTCGGGTGTTTTGCTGGCAGTCAATGGCGGGCAAGCCGTGTTGCAGGCACACGCTGACCAAGGTGGCCAGGGCCATCTTGGAGCCATCGGTCACCGTGGTGAACATGGATTCACCAAACACGGCATGGCCAATCGCCACGAAATACAAGCCTGCAACCAACTCGCCATTCAGCCACACCTCTGCGCTGTGCGCATGACCGAGTTCGTGAAACTCCTCATAAGCAGAAATCATGGACGGCAAAATCCAGGTGCCTTTTTGGCCGCTCCGAGGCGCTTGGCTACAGCGGCGAATGACTTGTCCAAAATCCCGGTCAAAGCTCAGTTCAAACCCCGGTTGCCGCCACCAATGCTGGAGGGTTTTTCGCAAGGATCGGTGGCATCTGAATTCGCGTGTATGCAAGACCATGCGCGGGTTCGGGCTCCACCAGAGCACAGGCTGGCCCAGGCTGAACCACGGGAAAATGCCTTGGCTGTAAGCTTCGTACAGGCGTAATGGGCTTAAGTCTTTGCTGGCGGCCAAGAGTCCGGGTGCGGGCGAATCAGCCCCCCATGCACAAGCGGCCCAAGGCAGCGCTTGGTCGGGCTCGATCCAGGGCAATTCGGGGGAGCGCGCATCTGTGTCCATGTTCGGGATTACACAATAAAAGTGGACGGGTGAATGTTCAGTGGGTATGCATCCGGATTTTTGGGCTTATGCTTTTCAAGCTCCGGGTCTTGCGGAGTTTTTTGGACATTCCATGGCGCGCACTCATTTTGATTCTGACATTCCGCCCAGTTGGCTGAGACCGCAGTGGCCTGCGCCCCCCAACGTGAAGGCCATCATGACCGATCGCCATGGAGGGGTTTCAGCAGTCCCATGGGACAGCATGAATTTGGGCGACCACGTCGCTGACTCCTTGGACGATGTGGCGCAAAATCGAGCGCTTTTGACCGAGGCCATTGGCCGTGAGCCTGTTTTTTTGAAACAAGTACACGGCGTGGATGTGGTTTGGCTGGATGGCGCAAGCCCTCAAGGCCAACCGGCTGACGCATGCATCACCGATCGCACGGAAGTGGCTTGCACCATCATGGTCGCTGATTGTTTGCCGGTGCTCATGTGTGATGCCGCGGGTCAGTGGGTGGCCGGCGCACATGCCGGCTGGCGAAGTCTTGCAGGGGAGAGCGGCGACGGCATTTTGGAGCGTGTGCTGCAATCCGTCCGCCCAAGTCGTCCGGCCGATATTTTGGCTTGGCTTGGGCCGTGCATCGGGCCGCAGGCATTTGAAGTGGGTCCAGAAGTGATGGAGGCTTTTTGCAAAAACGACAGCAGTGCTCAAGCTTTTTTTCGTGCACATGGGCCAGGCAAGTTCTTGGCTGACTTGGCGGGTTTGGCCAGAGGGCGGCTTGCTCGCATGGGCGTTAGTCAACTATTTGGCAACAACAGCCAGCCCGAGTGGTGCACGGTGTCGCAAGCCTCACGTTTCTTTTCGCACAGAAGGGACAGTCGGCTCTTGGGGCAAACCGGTCGAATGGCCGCTTGCATCTGGCTGGACAGATGATGCTGCGGCTTCTCCCGGTGTGGCGTCCTGCAGTTGTTTTCGCCGAATTTCCTTGCGCCGCAAGGGTGTTCCTCCCAAATAAACCACCAGCGACATGGGCAGCAGGCCGTACAACAAGAACGTCACAATGGCACCCAGCACGGTTCCTTGTGTACTAAAAGCCTCTGCCAAGCTCATCAGCAAGGTGACGTAAAGCCACGCAATCACGATCAAATACATTTTGTTTGCAACTTGTAATTTAGGCGACATCAAATTGAAAGATACTCGATTCATCGGAAGCGAAAAAAATCGTGAATTTCAGGAGACATCCCGTGAACGCATCTTCCCCCGAATTCTGGACCCAAATGAGTCAAGGGTTTCAGCAAAACCTCAGCAAAAGTTGGGGCCAAGCCATGCAGCATTTTCAGACCATGGACCTGGGCGGCCTGCAACCCGATGCAGCAGAGGGTGTTGCGCAACTGAAATTTTCTACTGAAAAGCTCAAGGACTTGCAAGAGCAGTATTTCAAGGACGCCTCGGAATTGTGGAATCAGAGCCTGCACAACAGCCTGAAAGTCAAGGACCGTCGTTTTTCGGGCGACGCTTGGTCCTCCAACCCTGTGGCGGCGTTCAATGCTGCCACGTATTTGCTCAATGCACGGACACTGATGGGCTTGGCTGATGCTGTGGACGCCGATGCCAAAACACGCACACGTATCCGTTTTGCCATTGAACAGTGGGTGGCTGCTGCATCGCCCAGCAACTTTTTGGCTTTCAATGCCGAAGCGCAAAAGAAAGCGGTAGAGACGAAGGGCGAAAGCATCGCCAAAGGCGTCCAGAATTTGATGCACGACATGCAGCAAGGTCACGTCTCAATGACCGACGAGAGCCTGTTTGAAGTGGGCAAAAACGTGGCCACCACAGAAGGTGCTGTGGTGTTCGAAAACGAATTTTTCCAGCTCATCGAATACAAGCCGCTGACGGCCAAGGTCTATGACAAGCCGTTTTTGCTGGTGCCCCCTTGCATCAACAAGTTCTACATCCTCGACTTGCAACCTGAAAATTCGCTCATCCGCTACGCCGTGAGCCAAGGCCACCGCACCTTTGTGGTGAGCTGGCGCAACCCTGACGAGTCGATGGCGCAAAAGACCTGGGACGACTACATCGAACACGCCGCCATCGAGGCCATCCACACGGTTCAGGCCATCACCGGCGCACCCAAGATCAACGCCTTGGGCTTTTGCGTGGGCGGCACCATCTTGTCCACCGCCCTGGCCGTGTTGGCGGCGCGTGGCGACAAGCCGGTGGCCAGCGCCACCTTCCTCACCACCCTGATCAACTTCACCGACACCGGCATTCTCGATGTGTTCATCGACGAGAACTTCGTCAAATTCCGTGAGCAGCAAATGGGCAGGGGCGGTTTGCTCAAAGGTCAGGACCTGGCATCCACTTTCAGCTTTTTGCGCCCCAATGACCTGGTCTGGAACTATGTGGTGGGCAACTACCTCAAGGGCGAGACACCGCCGCCGTTTGACCTGTTGTACTGGAACAGCGACTCGACCAACTTGCCAGGACCGTTTTACGCCTGGTACCTGCGCAACACCTACCTTGAAAACAACTTGGTCAAACCGGGCAAAGTCACCGTGTGCGGCGAGGCCATCGATCTGGGCAAGGTCGACGTGCCGGTCTACATCTATGGCTCTCGCGAAGACCACATCGTGCCCATCGGTGGTGCTTATGCCAGCACACAAGTGCTGCCAGGCAAAAAGCGTTTTGTGATGGGGGCCTCGGGCCACATTGCGGGCGTGATCAACCCGCCTGCGGCCAAAAAGCGCAGCCACTGGCTGAGCGAGGGCACGAAGTTCCCAGCCGATGTGAACGACTGGATCGCCAGCGCCCAAGAGGTGCCCGGCAGCTGGTGGACCGATTGGTCTGACTGGCTCAAGGGCCATGCGGGCAAGCAAATTGCTGCACCCAAGACCTATGGCAAAGGCACCAAGTTCAAGGCCATCGAAGCGGCCCCAGGTCGCTATGTAAAGGCCAAGGCCTGATTGATTTTTTATTGGAGAAAAAAATGGAAGACATCGTCATCGTTGCAGCCGCACGCACCGCCGTGGGCAAATTTGGCGGCTCACTCGCCAAGACCCCCGCCACCGAGCTGGGCAGCATCGTCATCAAGGGTTTGCTGGAGCGCAGCGGTTTGCCGGTGGATGCCATCGGTGAAGTCATCATGGGCCAGGTGCTGGCCGCAGGCGTGGGCCAAAACCCTGCCCGCCAAGCCATGATGAAAGCTGGTGTGGCCAAGGAAACCCCGGCGCTGACCATCAACGCCGTGTGCGGCTCGGGCCTGAAAGCCGTGATGCTGGCCGCGCAAGCCGTGGCTTGGGGCGACAGCGAAATCGTGATTGCCGGTGGCCAGGAAAACATGAGCGCCAGCCCGCACGTTTTGAACGGCAGCCGCGACGGCCAGCGCATGGGCGACTGGAAGATGACCGACACCATGATCGTGGACGGCTTGTGGGACGTGTACAACCAGTACCACATGGGCATCACCGCTGAAAACGTGGCCAAGGCCCATGGCATCACCCGTGACATGCAAGACGCCCTGGCCCTGGGCAGTCAGCAAAAAGCATCTGCAGCGCAAGACGCGGGCAAGTTCAAGGACGAGATCGTGGACGTGCTGATCCCCCAGCGCAAAGGCGACGCGCTGGTGTTCAACACCGACGAGTACATCAACAAGAAAACCAATGCTGATGCCCTGGCCGGTTTGCGCCCTGCGTTCGACAAGGCAGGCAGCGTGACCGCTGGCAACGCCTCGGGTATCAACGACGGCGCAGCCGCCGTGATGGTCATGAGCGCCAAAAAAGCCGCCGCCCTGGGCCTCAAGCCCCTGGCCCGCATTGCCGCATTCGGCACCAGCGGTCTGGACCCGGCCACCATGGGCATGGGCCCCGTGCCTGCCTCGCAAAAGGCCCTGGCCCGTGCAGGCTGGAAAGCTGCTGATGTGGACTTGTTCGAGTTGAACGAAGCCTTTGCGGCGCAAGCCTGCGCCGTGAACCAGGCGTTGGACATCGATCCGGCCAAAGTCAACGTCAACGGCGGTGCGATCGCGATCGGCCACCCCATCGGGGCGTCCGGTTGCCGCATTTTGGTGACCTTGCTGCACGAGATGCAGCGTACCCAGGCCCAAAAAGGCCTGGCCGCTTTGTGTATCGGTGGCGGCATGGGTGTGTCGCTGGCGATCGAACGGGTTTAAAGCCTGCTGCACACAAAGCATTCAAAGCGTGTGGGTTGCCACACTGCTCAAACCTCTAACGGCCACCCACAATAGGGTTAGGGGTGGCCTGAGTTTTTTTTCATTTCACTCATCATCACAGGGAGACAATCATGAGTCAAAAAGTAGCGTACGTCACAGGTGGCATGGGCGGTATCGGTACCGCGATCTGCCAACGCCTTCACCAGGAAGGCTTCAAGGTCATCGCCGGTTGCGGCCCGACCCGTGACTTCAACAAATGGCTGGGCGAGCAAAAAGCCCTGGGCTTCACCTTTTACGCATCGGTCGGTAACGTCGGTGATTGGGATTCGACTGTGGAGGCCTTCAGCAAGGCCAAAGCCGAGCATGGCAGCATCGATGTGCTGGTCAACAACGCCGGTATCACCAAGGACCGCATGTTCCTGAAAATGACGCGTGAAGACTGGCAAGCTGTGATGAACACCAACTTGGACTCCATGTTCAACGTGACCAAGCAGGTTGTGGGTGACATGGTTGAAAAAGGCTGGGGCCGCATCATCAACATCAGCTCGGTCAACGGTGAAAAAGGCCAGGCCGGTCAAACCAACTACTCGGCCGCCAAAGCCGGTATGCACGGTTTTTCGATGGCGCTGGCACAAGAGCTGGCCACCAAAGGCGTGACGGTGAACACCGTGTCGCCAGGCTACATTGGCACCGACATGGTCAATGCCATCCGTCCTGACGTGCTGGAAAAGATCGTCGCCACAGTGCCCGTCAAGCGTCTGGGCAAGCCCAGCGAAATCGCCTCCATCATTGCCTGGCTGGCCAGCGAAGAGGGCGGTTACGCCACCGGTGCTGACTTCTCGGTCAACGGTGGTTTGCACATGGGCTGATGCCCTTGCCCTGTTGCAACATCACAGGGCGGATCGCTCACAAAAAAACCCGCCTCGGCGGGTTTTTTTGTGTCTGCAAGCAGGCGTTCACTGGCCCACTTGCTTGCCCGTGCCCACCATTTGCATGGCCGAAGCGATCAGGCCTGATACCTCGGTCATATTGCCAGGCACGATCAGCGTGGTCTTGGCGTCTTGCGCGACCTTGCCGTAAGCCTGCACGGCTTGCTCAGCCACTTTCAGTTGCACGGCCTGTTCGCCGCCGGGTTGGCGGATGGCGGCGGCGATCCGCTCAATGGCTTGCGCCGTGGCATTGGCCATTTCGGTGATGGCGGCGGCATCGCCTTGGGCTTTGTTGATGGCGGCTTGCTTTTCACCTTCCGAGCGGGCAATGAAGGCCTCGCGCTCGCCCGTGGCGATGTTGATTTGCTCTTGGCGGCGGCCTTCGGAGGCGGCGATCAGCGCACGCTTTTCGCGCTCAGCCGTGATTTGCGACTGCATGGCCAGCAAGATTTCTTTGGGCGGTGTCAGGTCCTTGATCTCGTAGCGCAGCACCTTCACGCCCCAGTTGAGCGCCGCTTCGTCGATGGCGGCCACCACCTGCGCGTTGATGATGTCGCGCTCTTCAAAGGTCTTGTCCAGTTCCAGCTTGCCAATCACGCTGCGCAGGCTGGTTTGCGCCAGCTGTGTCACGGCCACGATGTAGTTGGACGAGCCGTAGCTGGCCAGCTTGGGGTCGGTCACCTGAAAGTAAAGAATGCCATCGACCTGCAGCTGCGTGTTGTCGCGCGTGATGCAAATCTGGCTGGGCACATCCAGCGGGATTTCTTTCAGGCTGTGCTTTTGGATCACGTTGTCCACAAAGGGCACCACAAAGTTCAGGCCCGGGGCCAGACTGGCGTGGAATTTGCCCAGCCTTTCGACCACCCAGGCCTCTTGTTGTGGCACGACCTTGACGGTCTTGATGACGAACAAGATCGCAATGATCACGAGGACTGCTGCTATTTCCATGGTTTTTCTCCCTTTTTAATGTTTTGAGCGGTGTGCTCAGATTTTCTCGAGGACCAAGCGGTTGCCCGCCATGGCTTGAATGCGGTGCGCGCCCGGCGCGGCTGTCTGGCCCGGGGCCAGCACAGCGGTCCAAGCAGCGCCTCGGTGCTTGACTTGTGCGGTGCCCTGGGCGTCCCAGGCATCGACCTGCACCGTGGCGCCCAAGTCAAGGTGTTGGTATTGGGCTTCTTGTTGCGTGGTGGTTTGGCGCTTGCGCCATTGGCCCAGCAGCAAAGCCCCCAGGCCGCCCACAATGGCCGCAGCCACCAGTTGGGTGCTCAGGCCGAAGCCCGCCATGGCGGCCAGGGCCGCCGCCACAGACCCCAGGCCCAGCATCAGCAGGTAAAACGTGCCGGTCACCAACTCCAGTGCCACCAGCACGCCGGTCAGCACCCACCACATCGTTGCATTGCTCATCTCACCTCCTTCAGGTTTGCCCCCGTATTGTCGGGGTTGAACCTTTGTCTTTATACGCTGTTCACCCAGAGTCTAGGTCAAGTCCGCCGCAAGCCAAGGATAATCAGCCCCCATGCAATTTCCTGAACCCCAACGCTGGCGCTTGTCTGTGGCCCCCATGATGGATTGGTCAGATAGACATTGTCGTTATCTCCACCGCCTGCTGACCCGCCACACCTTGCTCTACACCGAGATGGTGACCACCGGTGCCTTGCGCCACGGCAGTGTGCAGCGGCACCTGCGCTTCAACGCCGAAGAGCACCCTGTGGCCCTGCAACTGGGCGGCAGCGACGCCGCCGATTTGGCCCATGCCGCCAAGTTAGGGCAAGAGTGGGGTTACGACGAGATCAACCTGAACTGCGGCTGCCCTTCAGACCGGGTGCAGCGCGGCGCATTTGGTGCCTGCCTGATGAACGAACCCCTTACCGTGGCCGATGGCGTCAAAGCCATGCTCGATGTGGTGGATGTGCCAGTGACGGTGAAGCACCGCATCGGCATTGATCGGATTGAGAGCTACGACTTTGTGCGCGATTTTGTGGGTACCGTGAGCGAGGCCGGTTGCAAGGTCTTCATCGTCCACGCCCGCAATGCCTGGCTCGATGGCCTGAGCCCTAAAGAAAACCGCGAAATCCCGCCGCTGCGCTACGAACTGGCCTACCAGCTCAAGAAAGACTTTCCGGGGTTGCTGATTGCCGTGAACGGCGGCATCAAGACCAACGAAGAGATCGCGCAGCATCTGCAGCACGCCGACGGCGTGATGATCGGACGCGAGGCGTACTACAACCCTTGGCTCTTGGGCGGCTGGGACGCTGCTTTTTACGGCGATGCCCACGAGGTGCCCAGCCGCGAGGCGGTGGAAGAGGCCATGGTGGCCTACATGGAGCGCGCCTTTGCCGAAGACGGCTGCCCTTGGTATGCCATTGCGCGGCACATGCTGGGCCTGTACCACGGGCAACGCGGTGGGCGTTTGTGGCGACAGGTTTGGAGTGATCACAAGCTCAAGCCCTTGCCACCAAGAGAAGTTTGGCAACTGGCGCGTGCCGCGCTGGCGCGTGGTGCGGTGGTGAGCGACTGAGTGGCTTTTCTTTGCGCCGGCATAGACGCATCCGATGAGTCGCTTTTCTTTGGGTGCTTCGGTTTGGCTGCGCCATGGCTTGGTGCGGCAGTACCTGCCCAAGGGCACGGATTTGTTTGTTTACAGTCAAAAGGAAATGGATGCGATTGCAGATGAAGTCAACAACCGCTCACGCAAAGGTTTGGGAGTACGATCGCCGCTGTCTGTTTCCAGGGGACTGCTCCTGAACAGTCGTCAACACGCCACTTTCATCCTTTGAAGTTAAGGGTGTTGAACTTCACTTTTGAATCCGCCCACTCATTCCACATTCAGGAGACACGCATGACCCTCAGTCGCCCCTATTTTGTCCTCAGCGCCATCACCTGTGCGCTGCTGTTAACGGCCTGTGCGTCCTCCAATAAGGGTAACCATGCAGCTTCCATAACGGCCAATCAACAACTGTTGCTGCAACCAGAGCTGGCATCAGGGTACAAAGAGAAAAAAGGCTGGACGCACGAGAAATTCGCTGTTGCCGCCGCCAACCCCTTGGCGACTGACGCGGGTTACCAAATATTGCGCGCTGGCGGTAGCGCCGTTGATGCCGCCATTGCCGTGCAAATGGTGCTGACCTTGGTTGAGCCCCAGTCCAGCGGCATTGGAGGCGGAGCCTTTTTGCTGCACCACGACGGCAAACAAACCTTGGCCTACGATGGACGCGAGACCGCTCCCATGGCCGCCACCGAAAACTTGTTTCTTGGCGCAGACGGCAAGCCCATGGCCTTTATCGACGGTGTGGTCGGTGGTCGCTCTGTGGGCACTCTGGGCACCGTGCGCATGTTGGAGCTGGCCCATGCCAAGCATGGCAAGCTGCCTTGGGCCAAGTTGTTTGAGCAAGCCATTGACCTGGCTGAAAACGGTTTTGCTGTGAGCAACCGTTTGCACACCTTGCTCAAAGCCGAGCCACATCTTAAAAAAGATCCTGTTGCTGCAGCGTATTTCTACAACCCACAAGGTCAAGCTTGGCCTGAGGGCCATGTGCTGAAAAACCCTGAGCTGGCGGCTGTCTTCAAAGCCATGGCTAAAGACAAGTCCAAAGCGCTGCATGAGGGCGCTGTCGCGCAGGCCATCGTCGACAAGGTGCAAAAGCACCCCAGCAACCCTGGCCAATTGGCCTTGTCAGACTTGGCAGCCTATCAACCCAAAACACGCGGCGCATTTTGCACAGACTACACCGCCATCACACAAATCACCTACGTCATTTGCGGCATGCCACCGCCTAGCTCAGGGGCGATTGCCGTGGCCCAAATCCTTGGCATGACACCAGCCATGATGCCCCAAGACAGCTTGGACAAAGGATTGCCAAACGCTGCCTGGTTACACCGATACACCGAAGCGAGCCGATTGGCCTTTGCCGACCGCGGTCTGTATGTCGCCGACCCTGACTTTGTTCAGGCCCCCGGAGGCGACTGGAAGACGATGGTCAATACCGCCTACTTAAGCAGCCGCGCCCAGACCATTGGTGACAAAAGCATGAAGGTGGCCAAACCCGGTCACCCGGCACCCGTCAAAACCAGTCATGCGCCCATGCCAGATCAAATCGAATATGGGACCAGCCACATCAGCATTGTTGATGCGCAAGGGAACGCCATTGCCATGACCACCACCATCGAGGCCGCTTTTGGCAGTCGCCTCATGGTCAAAGGCTTTTTACTCAATAACGAGCTGACCGATTTCAGCTTCGCCCCCAAAAGTGCAGACGGCAAGCCCATTGCCAACCGAGTCGAGCCCGGTAAGCGTCCCCGTTCGTCCATGTCGCCCACCTTGGTGTTTGACAAGGCCAGTGGAAAATTGGTTGCCAGTGCTGGCTCGCCCGGTGGCGCGCTCATCATCCATTACACCGCTAAAGCGCTGTATGGCATGCTGAACTGGGGTATGTCACCGCAAGAAGCCATCAATCTGCCCAATTTTGGAAGCACCAACGGCCCCACCTTGCTGGAGCAAAAACGCTTCCCAACCGCCACCCTGGATGCATTGAGAGCCAAGGATCATGAGATCAGCGAGATGGACATGACCAGTGGCCTCCAAGCCATCAAACGCCACCTCGGTCAGCTCCAAGGGGGTGCCGATCCACGGCGCGAAGGTGTGGTAATGGGCGAATAAGCGGAGGACCCTGGAAACGGGTCCACACTCGCAGACGCGATGATCATGACCGTGTGGGTCATGATCAACTGGTATGACGCTTTTCATGAAAACTGGTTCTTTCAGTAAAGCCAGTTGAAGGGCAAGATAGTTTCTTCAGCCTTTTCGCCATTCAGGCCCATCCGATGTACATCCCTGCCCATTTCCTCATCAAGAATCCGCAAGACATCCACACGATCATCCAGGAATACCCGCTTGGAGCCCTTGTCACGCTGGGGCCAGACGGGCTGGATGCGAACCACATCCCCTTTGAGTTTGACCCCAGTCAGGGGGCGCATGGGCTGTTGACAGCGCATGTGGCGCGGGCCAATCCTGTGTGGCAGCAATGCCAGGACGGCGCGGATGTGCTGGTGATTTTTCGCGGCAACGAGAGCTACATCTCGCCCAACTGGTACCCGAGCAAGCACGAAACCCACCGGCAGGTGCCCACCTGGAACTACGAAGTGGTGCATGTCCATGGCCGACTGACGGTGATGGACGAGGAAAAGTTTGTCCGTCGTGTCGTGGCGCGGCTGACCCGTGAACATGAGGCTTGCGAGCCGCGCCCCTGGAAGATGGGCGATTCGCCGCCCGAATACATTGCCCAAATGCTCAAGGCGGTGGTCGGCATTCAGGTGGAGATCCAGCGCATCGAGGGCAAGGCCAAGCTCAGCCAGAACCGTGAGGCGCGGGATCGCCTGAACGCCGCCGACACCTTGCTGGCCAAGGGGGCGGAAGGTTTGGGCAAAGCGATGCGGGATGCGACAAAGTAGACGTGTGCATCACTGCAAAAAGTGAAGTGCAAAACTCAAGGCCATGCCCAGTTCTTCAGCTGGGCATGGCGTGCAGGGCAGACAAATAAATGGATCCTCGGGTCTCTGCAAAGATATCCAAAGTCAGCGTCAAAGCCGACTGCAAGACCAAGCCGATACCGATCCCGGCTGCCAGGTCGTGGCGCTGCCAAAAGGCAAGCATGCCCAGCCCGAGAATCAGCAGCACCATTTCGACCCCTTTGTAGATCGAGAAGTTTTTCATGACTGTTTGCATGCGTGGAATTTCCTGGGCCTTCAGCGCTGCTGGTTCCTGCTGCAGTTGCGCGCTCAGGGTGGCGACCTGGTTGTCGGTGCGCAGGTAAATCGACACCCCCACCACCATTTGCATCAGCGCAATGACGACCAGCGGGTAGGCCATGGATTTCAGCCGATGACCGTTCATCCAAAGCCAAGCGCTCACGCCAATGGCCACCAGGCCCACGGTGATGAAGATCACGCTTTCTTGCTTTTCTGCGCTGAAGTAGTTGTTCAGTGGGTTGATCATGGCGTTGTTCTCAAGCGATGGGTCGGGTCAAAATCTTCACCACTTTGGTGGCCAAATGGCGCGGTGTGAAGCGCATGCTTTGCGCCATGACCCAGTTCATGAAGCCCGGTATATAGACCCGCTGGCCGCGTTGCATGGCGCGGTAACCCAAGGCGGCTACCTCTTCGGATGTGGGCAGTTTCTTGCCTTTGATCAGGGCTGAGTTGCCCAGTTGGGCTTTGTCCTGAAAGCCCGAGGCGGTGGGGCCAGGGCACAGCGCGGTCACCGTCACACCGGTGTCTTCCAGCTCACTCGCCAGTGCTTCCGAGAAACTCAAGACAAATGCTTTGGTGGCGTAGTACACCGCCATGTAAGGCCCTGGCTGAAAAGCCGCCGTGGACGCCGTGTTCAAAATCTTGCCGCGCGTTGCGAGCAAATCCGGCAAGAACAGCTTGCTCAGCACCACCACCGTGTTCATGTTGAGTTGCATCATGGCCAGCTCGGACCTGAGCGCCGTGTCCTTGAACTCGCCAAATGCACCGTAGCCTGCGTTGTTGACCAATGCACTCAAGACGATGCCGCGTGCCTGAATGTCGGCGTGTAACTGCACGGCACCCGCGTCGGTTTCCAGGTCTGCACCAATGACCACGACCTGAACCTTGAATTGCTGCTGTAAATCGTCGGCCAGGGCCTGCATCTTGGCCACGCTGCGAGCGGCCAGCACCAGCTGGTAGCCATCTTGGGCAAAGTGATGGGCCAAGGCTTGGCCGATGCCTGAAGAAGCCCCGGTGATGAGGGCTGTTTTGTGGGGTGTTGGGTGTTTGTGCATGGCGAACTTCCTTGTTTCGTGTGTCAAAAAATGCATTGGAAACCCGGTACCTTGGTGCCATGTCAAGCGATTTTTTTGTCAAAGGCCATTGAAATCCCCTTGACCCGGTCCCTTGGTGCCGGGTTTAGGATGGGTGCCAATATGATGAAACCCCATTTCTCTTTCAAGCCTTTTCCGAGTCGTAACAGTTGCGGCCTGGCCGCCTTACTGCTGGCTTTTGCCGCCACGTTGACGTTCGCGGACGCACGCGCAGACGAACCCCGAAAAGTGGATCCCACTTCGCAAGTGTCTTCCCCTGAGTCCTTGACCGTGGATGCTTCATTGTTTTCTACGCACAATTTCGATTGGTTCGATAGCCAGCGCCAACGGCAGGTGCCCGCCAAACTCTATCTTCCCGCTGCCAAGGCGATGCCGGGGTCCATGCCACTGCTTGTTTTTTCACACGGCATCGGTGGCTCAAGAGATGGGTACAGCTACCTTGGCCGCTACTTGGCTGCACACGGCTATGGCAGCCTGCATGTGCAGCATGTGGGCAGCGACCGTCAACTCTGGTTTGGTAACCCTTTGGCCCTGCCTGCCCGTTTGAGCGATGCGGCGCAGGCTTCCGAGGCAATTCATCGGGTGCAGGATCTTCGGTTTTCGCTTGACCAAGTTTTGGCTGGACATTTTGGCGCACTGTTTGACCAGCGCAGAATCGTTGCCGCTGGTCACTCTTATGGTGCCAACACCACGATGCTCATTTCGGGTGCACTTGTAGAGCAACAAGGACAAAAGGTATCTCTGCGCGATCCCAGAATCAGCGCCGCCATCGTCATCTCGGCACCGCCCTTCTACGGCATGGGTTCGCCCAACGACATCCTGTCTGGCATTGACATTCCGAGCTTGCACATCACAGCGACCCAGGACGTGATTCAGATACCGGGTTATGAGTCGGGTCTGCAGGACCGGATTGACGTTTTCAAAGCCATGAGCAGTCAGCGCGCTGTGCCCAAAGTGCTCGCTGTTTTCAAGGAGGGTTCACACAGCATCTTCACGGACCGTTCCAGGACGGGTGGCCTCACGGCGAACCCCAAAGTCAAAATCGCCACACGCCAATTGGCGCTGGCCTTTTTGACAGGGATCTCCGCCAGGAATTACCAGTCGATTGACGCATGGTCACACCTCAATGCTGAGCTTGTGGCTCGCTTTGAAAGGTTGGCGCCTTGAGTCGCTGTGCGAGTTATTCAGGTCTACAGCCTCTCACCAGACATCACCCCATGCAAAAACTGACCAGTGCCCATGATTTCAAGGCTTTGCAGACCACCAGCGTTTTGTGCAAATCTGCTGGCGTGACCCGCGGCCAATTGCGCTTGTATGAGGATGCGGGCTTGATTGCGCCTCAAAGTCGAACCGAAGCCGGTTATCGTCAATATGGCAGCGATACGCTGGATCGGCTCAAGGCCATTCGGCATCTGAAGGATCTGGGCTTCACCCTGGCCGAGATCGCGCTGTTGCTCAGCCAACGCGATCACGGCACGCTTGATGCGACAGCCTTGGAGCGTCTGGCGGGGGCAGTGGTGGCCAAAATCGATGAACGCGTTGCTGCACTGCAAGTCATTCGGGCTTACGTGGCGCCCGTGGCTTTGGGCGACATGCGCATCCTGAAGGATGAAGATTGCAGCTTCGTTTTGACATTTTTGAGCGCTTTGTCGGGTGGCCCCGCCCAAAAGTGCGCCTGAGACTTTAGAACGCTTATTGAGCGGCCTGCAGGCCGTTCATGAAGTGCGCCGACATGCGCTCGGCCGCAAGTTCGGGCTGGCGCTGGGTCAGTGCCTGCACGATGTCCCGGTGCTCGGCCAGAGATTGCTCAATGCGGCCTTCTTTGAACAAGGAGCTGTGGCGGTTGAGTTTCATCACCTTGCGCAGGTCGGCCACCATCTGGTCGCGCCAGCGGTTGTCGGCCAATTCCAACAGCAGCATGTGAAAGGCTTCGTTGATCTCGAAGAAGCGGTCGCGGTTGCCCACGGCCTGTTCCAGGTCCTTGTGTAAGGCTTCGATTTGCGCCATCTGCTCGGGGTTGGCGTTTTGCGCCACCACGCGGGCCGCGTCCGATTCGAGCAAGGCCAGCAGGTGGTACACATCGCGCAGGTCTTTTTCGCTCACCTCGGTCACATAAGCACCCCGGCGCACCTTCATGGTCACCAGGCCTTCGGCCGCCAGCACCTTCAGGGCTTCACGCAAGGGGGTGCGGCTGATGCCCAGGGCTTCTGCAATGCGCAACTCGTCGATCCAGCTGCCCGGCTCCAGTTCGCGCGCAAAAATCCGCTGCCGCATCAGTTCGGCAACTTCTTCGTACAGGGCGCGGGGGGCGAGGGACAGGGCGGACATGGGCTGTTTCAGAAGGGATGCTGTTCGGGCGTGGCCCAAAGTAATTCAGGCTTTTCAGATGTTGAATTGTAAGCCGGTTAAAATATTCTGCATCAATAATTATGAATCACGGTACTTGTAAGCCGGTAGGCAGCCCAGGGCTGCCACAATCCGCTTCACTCATTTTTGTCCCGAAAGCACAGCGCCATGACGTCCAAATCCTTTGAATTCAACGCTTCCAATCTGGAAGCCTGGCAAAAAGCGGCGGTCAAATCCGCCCCCGGTGGCGATGTGAACGCCCTGAATTGGAAGACGCCCGACGGCATCGTCGTCAAGCCGCTCTACACCGCCGAAGACACGGCCAACCTGCCTTACGCCAACACGCTGCCGGGCTTTGAGCCCTTCTTGCGGGGCCCGCAGGCCACCATGTACGCCGTGCGCCCTTGGACGATTCGACAGTACGCAGGCTTCTCCACCGCCGAAGAATCCAACGCCTTCTACCGCAAGGCCTTGGCCGCGGGCGGGCAGGGCGTGTCGGTCGCGTTTGACTTGGCCACACACCGCGGCTACGACTCCGACCACCCGCGTGTGACCGGCGACGTGGGTAAAGCCGGTGTGGCGATTGACTCGGTCGAGGACATGAAGATCCTGTTTGACCAGATCCCGCTGGACAAAGTCAGCGTGTCCATGACCATGAACGGCGCGGTGTTGCCCGTGCTGGCGGGCTACGTGGTGGCGGCCGAAGAGCAGGGCGTCTCGCAAGACAAACTGTCTGGAACCATTCAGAACGACATTCTGAAAGAGTTCATGGTGCGCAACACCTACATCTACCCGCCTGAGCCGTCGATGAAGATCATCGGCGACATCATCGAGTACACGGCCAAGAACATGCCCAAGTTCAACTCGATCTCGATCTCGGGTTACCACATGCAAGAAGCCGGTGCCAACCAAGCGCTCGAGATGGCCTTTACCCTGGCCGACGGCAAGGAATACGTGAAGACGGCGATTGCCAAAGGCATGGACGTGGACGAGTTTGCGGGCCGCCTGTCCTTCTTCTGGGCGGTGGGCATGAACTTCTATCTGGAGATCGCCAAGATGCGTGCGGCCCGCCTGCTGTGGTGCCGCATCATGAAAGGCTTTGACGCCAAGAACCCCAAGAGCCTCATGCTGCGCACTCACAGCCAGACCTCGGGCTGGTCGCTCACCGAGCAAGACCCTTACAACAACGTGGTGCGCACCACCATCGAAGCCATGGCGGCGGTGTTTGGCGGCACCCAGTCGCTGCACACCAATTCGTTTGACGAAGCGATTGCACTGCCCACCGAATTCAGCTCGCGCATTGCCCGCAACACCCAGCTCATCATTCAGGAAGAAACCCACATCACCAACGTGATCGACCCTTGGGCGGGTTCTTACATGATGGAGAGCCTGACCCAAGAAATGGCCGACAAGGCTTGGGCGATCATCGAAGAGGTCGAGGCTATGGGCGGCATGACCAAGGCCGTGGGCAGCGGCTGGGCCAAGCTCAAAATCGAAGCAGCGGCGGCTGAGAAGCAAGCCCGCATCGATTCGGGCAAAGACGTGATCGTGGGCGTGAACAAATACAAGCTGGCCAAAGAAGACCCGATCGAGACCTTGTCGATTGACAACGTGCGTGTGCGCGATGGGCAGATTGAGCGCTTGGCCAAGATACGCGCCAGCCGCGACAGCGCCAAGGTGCAAGCCGCGCTGGACGCTTTGAGCGCTTCGGCCGAATCGGGCCAGGGCAACCTGCTGGACCTGTCCATTCAGGCCGTGCGCCTGCGCGCCACGGTGGGTGAGATTTCCGACGCGCTGGAAAAATCCTTCGGCCGCCACCGCGCCGACACGCAAAAGGTCACGGGCGTCTACGCTGCAGCGTATGACGATGGGGAAAACGTGGGAGACACCATGGAATACTGGAACGCTTTGAAAGCCGACATCGCCGCCTTTGCCGATGCCCAAGGCCGCCGCCCCCGCGTGATGATTTCCAAACTCGGCCAAGACGGCCATGACCGGGGTGCCAAAGTGGTGGCCACCGCGTTTGCTGACCTGGGTTTTGACGTGGACATGGGCCCGCTGTTCCAGACCCCCGAAGAGTGCGCCCGACAAGCGATTGAAAACGACGTGCACGCCGTGGGCGTGAGCACGCTGGCCGCAGGCCACAAAACCCTGGTACCCGCCATCATTGCCGAGCTCAAAAAGCAGGGCGCTGACGACATCATCGTGTTCGTGGGCGGCGTGATCCCGCGCCAGGACTACGACATGCTTTATGAGGCCGGCGTCAAAGGCATCTACGGCCCCGGCACCCCGATCCCTGTCAGCGCCAAGGATGTGCTGGAGCAGATCAAGAAGGCTTTGGCTTGATGATGCTTGTGATACAGTAATACGGTATCACAAGGATTTTCAAGGAGTCTGTTATGGCTGTATCCGTTCGACTGGAACCTCTGCTTGAAAAAGAGCTGGAGTTGACCGCCAAACGCATGGGCGTGACCAAGTCACAGTTCATCGTTGCTGCGCTCGAGAGGGCATTGGGGCGCAAAAATCCTTATGACCTTTTACTTAAGGTGCAAGCGGAGGTGCGGGAGCCTTTGCCAGAAGGCAACCAATTCCTTTCGCCAACCAAGGCGGCCATTCGTTCCAAGCTCAGTGCCAAACGGGATGCCCATCTAGCCGATTGGCTGGCTTTTCAAGAGGCCAAAAAGCAGGGCAAAGTGTGGTCAGGCTCAGACCAGGAAACGGACACGCCGTGAAGGTGGCCTTGATCGACACCGGGCCCATGGTGGCGCTGTTTGACGCCAGTGATGTGGCGCATCGGCACTACACCCGTTTGTTGGCCGAAAACTGGCGGTTGACGACCACTTGGCCTTGTGTGGTGGAGGTTTGCCATTTTCTGGGTGCCAATGCCGTCCAGCGATTTCTGCGCTGGGTGTCCGAAGGTGGTGTCATCGTGTTCCCGTTTGACGTGTCGAACCTCCCCGACTTGGCGGAGCTGATGGCGCGTTATACCGCTGAACCTCGGACAGAAATGGACTTGGCCGATGCCACTTTGGTTTGGTTGGCACAAGACACGAACACGCTCAACGTGATGACCATGGATGTGCGCGACTTCTCGCGTTATCGCCTGCCCGATGGGCGGCATTTTGAGATTTTGTGAGGCCATGCACATGAAGCTCAACAACCCGTTCGCTCAGCCTGACATGGACATGCAAGACATCAGAGGCGATCACTATGGACTTATGAATCCTGCGCTGAAAATTTTGCGCGCTGAAGGTCTGGTGTGTTTGTTGCTGGCGTGTGTCTTGTATCAAGTGCAAGGGTTTTCATGGCTTGAATTTGGCATTTGGTTTTTGTTGCCCGATGTGGCCATTTTGGCTTATGTGTTGGGTAATGAGCGGCTCGGCATGTGGGCCTACAACCTGACCCACAGCACCGTGGGGGCAGGCCTTTTGGCTGTGCTGGGGCTTGCATTGAATGCGCCCCTGTTTTTGCAAGCTGCTTTGATCTGGTTTGCACACATTGGCTTCGACCGTGCCCTGGGCTTCGGATTGAAATTTCCCTTGGGTTTTCGCGTGACACATTTGGGAGTGTTGCGGGGCATGAGGGAAAAGGCATGACGCCTGAGCAACTTCTCCAAGGGTTACTGCACGGCCCCGCGCCCGCTCAACGCCGCGCCATGGCCAAAGCCATCACGCTGCTCGAATCGACCCGCACCGACCACCGCGCTCAGGCCGACGAGTTGCTCACGGCCATGCTGCCGCACACGGGCAACTCGTTTCGCTTGGGGATAAGCGGCGTGCCGGGCGTGGGCAAGTCCACTTTCATCGAGGCGCTCGGCCTGTATTTGATCGGCCAAGGCCACCGTGTGGCGGTGCTGGCGGTAGACCCTTCCAGCACGGTGTCGGGCGGCTCGATTCTGGGCGACAAGACCCGCATGGAGTTGCTCAGCGTGCACGAGCGCGCCTACATCCGCCCCAGCCCCAGCAGCGGCACCTTGGGTGGCGTGGCCGAAAAAACCCGCGAGTCCGTGCTGGTCTGCGAAGCGGCGGGCTACGACGTGGTGATCGTCGAGACCGTGGGCGTGGGCCAAAGTGAAACCGCCGTGGCCAACATGACCGACATGTTTGTGCTGATGCAATTGCCCAATGCGGGCGACGATTTGCAGGCTATCAAAAAAGGCGTGATGGAAATCGCCGATCTGGTGGTCATCAACAAGGCCGACATCGATGCCATTGCCGCCACCCGCGCCGAGTTGCAGATCACCAGCGCTCTGCAGCTTTTGGGCATGCATGGCGGCTCGGGTCATGCGCATGCCGACACCACCCAGTGGCACCCCAAGGTGGTGCAGCTGAGCGCTTTGCTGGGTCAGGGCGTGGACAGTTTTTGGGTGGCGGTCAGCGAGTTCAAGGACCTGCAAACCCGCAACGGACGCTTTGTCACGCGACGCCAACAACAAGCCCTGTCGTGGATGTGGGAACGCATCGACGCAGGTCTGAAACAAAACTTCCGAGCCCAGCCGCATGTGCAAACGCTGCTGCCCCAACTGAGTCAACAAGTCGCGGCGGGCCAATTGGCCGCGTCGACGGCCGCCCGTCAACTGCTCAGCGCCTATCAGGCGCAGAGCTGAATCTGGAATCTTCCTGAAGAAAAGAGAGAGCAAGCATGCAAGACATCATCGAACAACTGGAAAAAAAGCGCGCTGCGGCCCGCTTGGGCGGCGGGCAAAAGCGCATTGATGCGCAGCACGCCAAAGGCAAACTCACCGCGCGTGAGCGCATCGAGGTGCTGCTCGACGAAGGCACTTTTGAAGAGTGGGACATGTTCGTGGAGCACCGCTGCACCGACTTTGGCATGCAGGACAACAAGATCCCCGGCGACGGCGTGGTCACCGGCTACGGCATGATCAACGGCCGCTTGGTTTTCGTGTTCAGCCAGGACTTCACGGTGTACGGCGGCGCTTTGTCGGAGACGCACGCCGAAAAGATCTGCAAGATCATGGACCAGGCCATGAAGGTCGGTGCGCCGGTGATTGGCCTGAACGATTCAGGCGGTGCCCGCATTCAAGAAGGCGTGGCGTCCTTGGGTGGTTATGCCGATGTGTTTCAGCGCAACGTCATGGCCAGCGGCGTGGTGCCCCAGATCAGCATGATCATGGGGCCGTCTGCCGGTGGTGCTGTGTATTCGCCAGCGCTGACTGACTTCATCTTCATGGTCAAAGACACGTCATATATGTTCGTGACCGGCCCCGAAGTGGTCAAGACCGTGACGCACGAAGAAGTGACAGCCGAAGAATTGGGCGGTGCCCTGACGCACACCACCAAGAGCGGTGTGGCCGACATGGCCTTCGAGAACGATGTGGAAGCGCTGCTGATGCTGCGCCGCCTGTACAACTACCTGCCGCTCAACAACAAGGAAAAGGCCCCCGTGCGCAAGAGCGGTGACCCGACCGATCGCATGGACATGAGCTTGGACACCCTGGTGCCCGAGAATCCCAACAAGGCCTATGACATGAAAGAGCTCATCGTCAAGACCGTGGACGATGGCGATTTCTTTGAGCTGCAGCCCGATTACGCCAAGAACATCCTGATCGGCTTTGCCCGTGTGGACGGCCAGACCGTTGGCATCGTGGCCAACCAGCCACTGGTGCTGGCCGGATGTCTCGACATCAAGAGCTCCATCAAGGCTGCCCGCTTTGTGCGTTTTTGCGATGCGTTCAACATCCCCGTCATCACCTTTGTGGACGTGCCCGGTTTCATGCCCGGCACCAGCCAGGAGTTTGGCGGCATCATCAAGCACGGTGCCAAGCTGCTCTACGCGTACGCCGAATGCACCGTGCCGAAAATCACCGTCATCACCCGCAAAGCCTACGGCGGCGCGTACGACGTGATGGCCTCCAAGCACCTGCGCGGCGACGTGAACTTTGCCTGGCCCAATGCCGAAATCGCGGTGATGGGTGCCAAGGGCGCGGTGGAAATCATCTTCCGCGAAGACAAGGGCGACCCCGAAAAGCTGGCCGCCAAGGAAGCCGAATACAAAGCCCGCTTTGCCAACCCCTTTGTAGCCGGTGCCCGTGGCTTCATTGACGACGTCATCCAGCCGCACGAAACCCGCAAGCGCATTGCCCGCTCGCTGGTCATGCTCAAGGACAAGAAGATTGAAAACCCGTGGCGCAAGCACGGGAACATTCCGCTCTGATGGCATGCACACCACTGAAACTGCTGTTTTTTGGCTATGAAAATACCTCAGCGTGATTTTTCCGTTTCTGAATACAAAATATCACCTGCGGTATTTGTGTGGTGCTTTGCTTTTGTCAATGGACTGGTATTCCATTGGCCTTTATTGAACTATGTTCAATCGCAAATTGAACTGTCCAGCAGTTTGGGCATTGGCGTTCAACTGGTTTTGTTGAGTTTGTCCTGTGTTTTGATGTGGTTGTTGTTGGGGTTTTCAGGTTTGATAACGACTGGGTTGATCAAGCCCTTGGCCCTGACCATGATCGTCTGCAATGCCATTGCTTTGTATGCCATTGATACTTATCAGGTGATTCTGGACATCACCATGATGGGCAATGTCTGGAAGACCCACAGCGGTGAAGCGGGTGAATTGTTTCATCCCAAGCTGTTGGTGTATGTGTCAGCTGCGTTGCTTGTTTGTTGGCTTGTTGTGCGAAAAGTGCAGTGGCAGACACAAACGCGTTTGAAATTCCTTCTCCATTTTGTGATAGCAGGTGTTTTAGGCTTGGGCATTGTTTTCTACAACGCATCAGCTTGGCTGTGGATTGACAAAAACTCGAAGGTGGTGGGCGGCTTGCTTTTGCCTTGGTCGTATACCTTGAATTCAGTTCGCCATTTTCAAAGTCAAGAGCAAGCAAAAAGAAGTTTTGAAAAATTACCCGATTTGAGTTGGGCTGAAAAACCTGAAATGCCCATCACAGTGGTTTTGGTCATCGGGGAGTCAGCCAGGGCCAAAAATTTCCAGTTGTATGGCTATCCTCGCCAGACAAATCCAAAGCTCGTTCAGCAAGATGTGCTGGTCATGCCCAAAGCCAAGGCGTGTTCAACCTATACCCGTCGGTCTCTGGAATGTATTTTGTCGCACGATCCGACGGCAGATGATTTGAAGTTTGAAATCCTTCCCAATTATTTGCACAGATCAGGTCAGGTCGAGGTCATCTGGCGCACACGCAATTGGGGTGAGCCTGCTTTGGCTGACTTTAAAGTTTTGCGCGGTAAAGATTTATCGCAGTTGTGCAAAGGGCCAACTTGTTTGAATCCGGATCAAGATGAAGCATTGCTGGCCGGTCTGGAGCAAGACATTAGTAATTCGGAGCACGCCAGGCAGTTCATTGTTTTGCATCAGGCAGGCAGTCATGGGCCTTCATACCACAGCAAGTACCCGGCTCAATTTGCAAAATTTATGCCCGTGTGTGACTCTGTGGATTTGAAAGCTTGTAGCCCTGATTCATTGATGAATGCCTACGACAATACCATTGTCTATACCGATCATTTTTTGGATAAGTTAATAGGTGTTCTGGGGCAGAAAAAAAATAGACATATTGTCATGATGTATTTGTCAGATCACGGTGAATCTTTGGGTGAGGGAGGCTGGTATTTGCATGGTGCCCCGGAGATGGTGGCTCCAAACGAGCAAAAAGATATTCCATTTCTGGTTTGGAAATCACCATCCATGGCGAATAAACTCAGCATCAATGCCAAACGGATGGATGCCAAAAGCAATGACCATGCTGACAAATTTTTGCAAAATGGACATTTTCAGGTTTTTCACACTGTGATGGGGGTCCTAGGTGGGCGCAGCAGTGTTTATCTGCCGGACCAGGATATATTTAATCACCATCGGGAGGGGAAATGAATTCAAGCATCAAGACTGAAAATTCATTCTGGCGACAAGCATGGAATGAATGCAAAAAATCTGTGGCGATGCATCGCAAGCTTATGGTGGTGGCCTTTATGACCATCATGGTATGCGGTATTTTCCCTTCCGATATTGACAGTTACCGTGATGAAACGCCATTGCTGTCAACGAGTTCTTGGTTGGCTGATGCCACGAGCAAGCCTATTGAAAATGTGCACAGCCTTCTGGAGGAGGGTGTTCATTGGGTCGAAAATCGTGGCAGATTCATTTCGACTGCGGCGCAAGTCTTGATTCCCTTGGTGCTGAATGACAAAGTCGGTTTGGCTCAGATGTTGTATTCGGGTTTGGCAACCACCGTGACAACACATTTTCTCAAGCGCGTGAAAAATGACGTGCATATTGGTCAAACGCGCTTGGGTGAACGTCCAAATGGTGGCCACCATAATATGCCATCAGGTCATTCTTCCATGGCCGGCTCAGCATTGGGATTTATCTGGAGGCGATATGGGGCTTGGCATTTGATGTATTTGCTGCCCATTTTGATGGCCACCATGGCAACGCGTGTTTTTTTATCCGCTCATACGATTTCCGCTGTGCTTGCAGGCGCCTTTTTGGGGGTGGTGGTGACTTATGTCATGACCAGTCCCAGAAAAGTGTCGGTCGGCATGTGATTCCCAGGAACCTTATTTCAACCACCCATTGACGATTTAGAAATTCATCATGTTTACCAAAATCCTGATTGCCAACCGCGGCGAAATCGCCTGCCGTGTCATTGCCACCGCCCACAAAATGGGCATCCAAACCGTGGCCGTTTACTCCGAAGCCGACAAAGAAGCACGCCATGTGCAACTGGCGGACGAGGCCGTCTTGCTCGGCCCCGCGCCTTCGCGCGAGTCTTATCTGGTGGCTGACAAGATCATCGCGGCCGCCAAGGCCACCGGTGCCCAGGCCATTCACCCCGGCTACGGCTTCCTGAGCGAAAACACCGAATTCGCCAAGCGCTGCGAAGACGAAGGCATCGCCTTCATCGGCCCCAAGGCCCACTCGATTGCGGCCATGGGCGACAAGATCGCCTCCAAAAAATTGGCCAATGAAGCCAAGGTCAACACCATCCCCGGCTACAACGAGGCCATCGACACCGCCGAGCAGGCCGTTGAGATCGCCAAGGGCATTGGCTACCCCGTCATGATCAAGGCTTCGGCCGGTGGCGGCGGCAAGGGCCTGCGCGTGGCTTTCAACGACAAGGAAGCTTTTGAAGGCTTCACGTCTTGCCGGAATGAAGCGCGCAACAGCTTTGGTGACGATCGTGTGTTCATCGAAAAATACGTGCTCGAGCCCCGCCACATCGAGATCCAGATCCTGGGTGACAGCCACGGCAATGTGCTGTACCTGAACGAGCGCGAGTGCTCGATCCAGCGCCGCCACCAGAAGGTGATCGAAGAAGCCCCGTCGCCCTTCATCTCAGACGCCACCCGCAAAGCCATGGGCGAGCAGGCCGTGGCCCTGGCCAAAGCGGTGAAGTACCAGTCTGCCGGGACGGTCGAGTTCGTGGTCGGCAAGGACCAGGATTTCTACTTCCTCGAGATGAACACCCGCCTGCAGGTCGAGCACCCAGTCACCGAGTGCATCACTGGCCTGGACCTGGTCGAGCAGATGATCCGCGTGGCCGCTGGTGAGAAGCTGGCCTTTGGCCAGGCCGACGTCAAGCGCGACGGCTGGGCCATCGAGTGCCGCATCAACGCCGAAGATCCCTTCCGCAACTTCCTGCCCTCCACGGGTCGTTTGGTGCGTTTCCAGACGCCCAAGCAAAGCATGTTCCAGGGCAACACCAGCGCATTGCAGGGCGTGCGTGTGGACACCGGCGTGCAGGACGGTGGCGAAATCCCGATGTTCTACGACTCGATGATCGCCAAGCTCATCGTGCACGGCAAAGACCGCAATGAGGCCATCGCCAAGATGCGTGAAGCCTTGAACGGTTTCGTCATTCGTGGCATCAGCTCCAACATCCCCTTCCAGGCCGCTTTGCTGGCCCATCCCAAGTTCGTGACGGGGCAGTTCAACACCGGCTTCATTGCCGAGCACTACGCTCACGGTTTCCGAGCCGAAGACGTGCCGCACGACGACCACGACTTTTTGGCCGCCTTGGCCGCATTTGTGCGCCGCAAGTCGCGCGAACGCGCTGCGGGCTTGAGTGGTCAGTTGCCCGGTTACGACGTCAAGGTCGGTCAGGACTACACCGTGGTCGAGCTCGGCCATGGCGGCAACAACCGCTATGTGCAGGTGCATGTGGACGAGTTCGTGGGCAAGTCCGGGGTGGCGCAGATCACCGTGGACGGCAAGACCTACGCGATCGAGAGCAATTCGCGCCTGAACGACATCCGCATCGAAGGCACTTGCAACGGCAAGCCTTTCACCGCGCAGATCGAACGCGGCACCGTCAAAAACCCGCTGGCCCTGCAAGTGCAGCACAACGGCACGCGCATCGAGGCGCTGGTGATGTCGCCCCGCATGGCCCAGTTGCACAAGCTCATGCCGTTCAAGGCACCACCAGACCTCAGCCGCTATGTGATTTCGCCCATGCCTGGCCTCTTGGTCGAGGTGTCGGTGCAGCCCGGCCAGAAGGTGCAAGCGGGTGAACGCGTGGCCGTGATCGAAGCCATGAAGATGGAAAACGTGCTGTTTGCCGCGCAAGACGGCGTGGTGAAGAAAGTGGTCGCTGCCAAAGGCGAATCGCTCACGGTGGACCAGATGATTGTGGAGTTCGAATAATGAGCACCGCAGGACCGCTCCAAGGCGCGAAGGCCCCCTCGGGGGGCAGTGAAGCACACGAAGTGGCGAGCGTGGGGGCCAATGATCAACGCCCCTTCAAAGTGCTGGGCGTCCAGCAAATCGCCATCGGCGGGCCTGACAAGGCCCGCCTGCAAAAACTCTGGGTCGACATGTTCGGCCTGGAAGTGACCGGCACCTTCAAAAGCGAACGCGAGAACGTGGACGAAGACATCTGCGCCATCGGCACTGGCCCCTTCAAGGTCGAAGTCGACCTGATGCAGCCGCTGGACCCCGAGAAAAAGCCCGCTGTACACACCACGCCCCTGAACCACATCGGCTTGTGGATCGACGATCTGCCGGTGGCTGTGGCGTGGCTCACGTCGCAAGGCGTGCGCTTTGCGCCTGGGGGCATCCGCAAGGGCGCAGCCGGTTTTGACATCACGTTTTTGCACCCCAAGGCGAACGAAGAGTTCCCAATTGGCGGCGAGGGCGTGTTGATCGAGTTGGTGCAAGCCCCTGAAGAAGTGGTCAAGGCGTTTGCAGCTTTGGCTGCGGCTTCGCATTGAAATCAGCAGCCGTCGGGGTCTTCGACCACCGACCTACGAGGAATTTTGTGCGTCGGCACTCGCAGAATCCGACATGCGAGCTGATTTGTAGGTCGGCACTCGAAGAGTCCGACGTTCTTGGATCGACCGCTGCTGCTATTTCGGACGATGTAGGTTGGCAGCAGCCGTCGGGGTCTTCGACCACCGACCTACGATGGAGTTTGTAGGTCGGCACTCGAAGAGTCCGACGTTCTTGGATCGACCGCTGCGGCCACTTCAGTCGATGTGGATTGGCAAGCAGCCGGCGGGGTCTTCGACCACCAACCTACGATGGAGTTTGTAGGTCGGCACTCGCAGAGTCCGACGTTCTTGGATCGCCCGCTGCGTCCATTTCGTGCGATGTGGGTTTGCAAGCAGCCGTCGGGGTCTTCGACCACCAACCTACGAGGAATTTTGTGCGTCGACACTTGCAGAGTCCGACATGCGAGGTGATTTGTAGGTAGGCACTCGCAGAGTCCGACGTTCTTCAAAAGTCCGTCAGGCTGCGCTCTGGCGGGCTTTTGCTTTGGCCAGTGCCGCTTCGATGATGGCGCGCTTGCGGTCCACCTCGGGGGCGTTATCTGTGCCCTTGGTGTGGGCGGCCAGATCGGCCAGCTTGTGTTCAGCTTTGGCCTGAAGCTGGCTTTGATGGACCGCGTCTTCGCGCAGCAGGCGTAGCTGGCGAGCCTCAAAACGCGTGCGGGCCGTGGAGGCCTCTTGCGCGGACCATGCGGTCCAGCCGGTGCGGGTGTCGGTCACGTTTTCCAGGTGTATGCAGTCCACAGGGCACACCGGGATGCACAGCTCGCATCCGGTACACCACGGCTCAATCACCGTGTGCATGAGCTTGTTGGCGCCCAAAACCGCATCGGTCGGGCAGGCCTTGATGCACAGGGTGCAACCGATGCACCAGGCTTCGTCGATGATGGCCACATGGCGTGGGCCTTCGGTGCCGTGTTCAGGGTTGAGGGGCAATGTGGGCAGGCCGGTCAATGCAGACAGCCGTTCGATCCCCTCTTGTCCCCCGGGTGGGCACTGGTTGATGGCCGCTTGCCCTTCGGCCATGGCCCGGGCATAGCTGGCGCAGTCAGGAAAGCCGCAACGCGTGCACTGCGTCTGGGGCAGGGCATCGTTGATCAATAAGAAAAGCGCCTGGGTTTCAGGCGCTGTTCGGGGCAAGTTGGGCATGGGCCTCAGGCTTTTTTCTTGGCGGCAACCCAGGTCGTTTTCACGCCTGTCTCGGGCTTGGTCGCGGCCACTGCCTTGGTGAGGGCAGCTTTCGCTTTGACCGGTGCGGCCTTTGTCGTGATGGCTTTGCTTGCACTGGCTGCAGCCTGAGCCGCAGGTTTTGCAGCAGGTTTCACAGCCACTTTGGATGTTGCAGGCACTTTTTTTGCCAAAACAGGGGTTTTGGCTTTGACTGGCGTGGCTTTGGCTTGTGCAGGGCTTGTGACTGCGTCGGCCTTTGTAGCGCTCACAGCGGCTTGCGCTTTGGCTTGTGTTTCGCGACTTTGGATGAATTTCACCACTTGTGGGTAAACCACCGAGCGCCAGCGGCTGCCGCTGAAAATGCCATAGTGGCCTGCACCCGGCACATCCAGGTGTAGACGATCATTGGCGGCCACCCCCGTGCACATGTCTTGTGCAGCGCGTGTCTGGCCTGAGCCGGAAATGTCATCCAACTCGCCTTCCACGGTCATCAAGGCGGTGCCTTGGATGTCTTGCGGGCGAACGCGCTCGACTTTGCCGTCCACGCCCTTGACGTCCCAAGTGCCGTTGACCAGTTTGAAGTCCTGGAACACGGTCCGGATGGTCTCCAGGTAGTAATCAGCGTCCATATCGAGCACGGCGTTGTACTCGTCGTAGAACTTGCGATGGGCTTCAGCGCTGGCGTCGTCACCCTTGATCAGATCCTTGAAGTAGTCGTAGTGGCTGTTGGCGTGGCGGTCGGGGTTCATGGCCACAAAGCCGGTGTACTGCAAAAATCCGGGGTACACGCGCCGACCTGCGCCCGGGAAGTTGGCTGGCACGCGGTAGATCACATTGTTCTCGAACCACTCAAAGCTCTTGTTGGTGGCCAGGTTGTTCACCGATGTCGGCGACTTGCGCGCATCGATGGGGCCGCCCATCATGGTCATGGTCAATGGGGTTTTTTCGCCACGACTGGCCATGAGCGAAACCGCCGCCAAAACGGGTACGGTCGGTTGGCACACGCTCACGATGTGGCAGTTGCCATAAATCGACTGCAGGTGGCGGATGAATTCCTGCACGTAGTTGATGTAGTCGTCCAGGTGGAATTCGCCTTCAGACAGAGGCACCAGACGAGCATTTTTCCAGTCGGTGATGTAGACCTTGTGGTCTTGCAGCATGGTGCGCACGGTGTCGCGCAGCAAGGTGGCGTAGTGACCCGACAGGGGGGCGACGATCAGCACCGCGGGCTGGCCCTTGAGTTGGGTCAGGGTTTCGGGATCGTCCGAAAAACGCTTGAAACGGCGCAGTTCGCAAAAGGGTTTGTCAATTTCAATGCGCTCGTGGATAGCGACGTCGGTTTGGTTGACTTTGACGGTTCTGATGCCGAATTCTGGTTTTTCGTAGTCTTTGCCCAGGCGGTGCATCAGGGCGTAACCGGCGGACACACGTTGTGCCAAAGGGGTCTGCGAAATGGGGCTGAGCGGGTTGCTGTAGAGCTTGGCTGCGGCCTGCGCCAGATCGGAAAAGGGTTCCATGATCGAGCGCTGAGTTTCGAAGATCTGGTAGAGCATGTGACGTTGTCCCTTGCGGCAGAGCCGATAAATGGTGCGGTGCAGCAATCGTACAGGAGTTGAGGAGGTATTTTTTGAGTGGGGTCCCTAATTGCCAGTCACCTTATGGACCGTCCAAAAAGAAACCGCCCCGTCAGGGGCGATTGCAAGCAGCGCGTCAGTATTGATAGGTGTCAGTTTAGACGACTTTGGCAATTGCTGCGCACACGTAGTCAATATTCTTGCTGTTGAGTGCCGCCACGCACATGCGGCCGGTGTCCGTGCCATACACGCCAAACTCGCTGCGCAGGCGAACCATTTGGTCTTTGGTCAGGCCAGAGTAGCTGAACATGCCGATCTGGCTGGTGATGAAGCCCATGTCCTGCTGTACGCCTGCGGCTTTGAGGCCGTCGACCAGCTTTTGGCGCATGGCTTTGATGCGCACGCGCATTTCGGCCAGCTCCTGCTCCCACTGGGCACGCAGTTCAGGGTTGTTCAGTACCGCTGCCACCACCGCGCCACCGTGGATGGGCGGGTTGGAGTAGTTGGTGCGAATAGCGATCTTGAGTTGTGACAGCACGCGGGAGGCTTCTTCTTTGTCAGAAGCGACCACCGACAAGGCACCCACACGCTCGCCATACAGGCTGAAGCTCTTGGAAAACGAGGTCGATACAAAGATGTTCAGGCCCGCAGCCACAAACTTGCCGATCACCGCGCCGTCTTCGGCGATGCCGTGGCCAAAGCCTTGGTAAGCCATGTCCAGAAATGCCGTCAGGCCCTTGTCCTTGACCACGGCAATCACTTGGTCCCACTGGTCATCGGTGATGTCGTAGCCGGTGGGGTTGTGGCAGCAGGCGTGCAGCACCACGATGGTGCCGGGCTCTGCCGCGTTCAGGCTGGTCAGCATGCCTTCAAAGTTAACGCCACGCTTGGCCGCGTCGTAATAGGCATAGCTGTCGACTTCAAAACCCGCGTTCACAAAGATGGCGCGGTGGTTTTCCCAACTGGGGTCCGAGATCAGCACTTTGGCCTTGGGGCTGACTTTTTTCAGGAAGTCCGCACCGATTTTCAAGCCGCCCGTGCCGCCAATGGCCTGCACGGTGGAGACGCGGCCTGACTTGACCACGTCGGAGTCCGCGCCAAACACCAGCGCCTTGACCGCGTTGTCATAGGCCACGATGCCGTCGATGGGCAGGTAGCCACGGGCTGTGGGGGTGGCCATCATGGTTTTTTCAGCGGCCTGCACACATTGCAGCAGGGGCAGTTTGCCGTTGTCGTCGAAGTACACGCCCACGCCCAGATTCACCTTGTTGGGGTTGTTGTCGGCATTGAATTGTTCATTCAGACCCAGGATCGGGTCGCGGGGGGCCATTTCGACGGCGGAAAACAGAGACATGAAGGTTTCCTGTAAAGCAAGGTGGGCGCAAGACGCGAAGGCCCTAATTTTACAGGTCCGAAGCCAGCTGGAAGCGCCTTGTCCGCATACGATTCCAGTTCATGGAAATTATTTTACGCATAAAATATGCGCATCTTTGATGGAGTTTTGCATGTTGCGCTTTGAAGATGCCCCCAAAAAACCGGCCAACCTGTCGCTCAATGCCGAGGTGCTGGCCATGGCGCGGGAATTGGGCATGAACGTGTCTAAAACCGTGGACGCCTTGCTGACCGAAGAAGTCAAGCGCCAGTACTGGGCTCGCTGGCAGGCGCAAAACCAGGACGCCATCGCCAGTTACAACGCCCGCATTGAGCAAGAGGGCTTGCCTCTAGATGCTTTTCGAAGTTTCTGAACCATGGCCCAATTCGATGTCTATGTCCACCCCGACGCGCGCATTCGTGAGCGCACGCCGTATTTGCTGGATGTGCAAAACACCTTTCTGGATCGCATTGCGACCCGCGTGGTTATTCCTTTGCGCAGTGCCGAATTTGCCCCTTTGCCCATGCGGGACCTCAACCCTGTTTGCACGGTAGAAGGTCAAGCGATGGTGCTGGACACGGCTGCTTTGGCAGCAGTGCCTTTGCGTTGGCTGGGAGAACCGCTTTTGAATTTGCGGGCTGACTCACCCCAGGTGGTTAATGCGCTGGATATTTTGTTTGGCGGGTATTGAGTTTGCTGTCGCCTTCATCAGAAACATCAACTTCGAGTTCCCATGTCTGAAATCATTCCTCTCGCAGAGGTGCCTGCTGCTGCCCCCTCAGGCCAGTTTGTCAGCTACCCCGGCTCGCCGTTCGAGCTGTTTCAGCCTTACCCGCCCGCAGGCGACCAGCCCACGGCCATCGCTCAGTTGGTCGAAGGCGTGCACGACGGAGAGGTGTTCCAGACCTTGCTGGGTGTGACCGGTTCGGGCAAGACCTTCACCATGGCCAACGTCATCGCCCAGTTGGGGCGGCCAGCCATTGTGTTTGCACCCAACAAGACGCTGGCGGCGCAGCTCTACAGCGAATTTCGTGAGTTCTTTCCCAAAAACGCTGTCGAGTATTTCGTCAGTTACTACGACTATTACCAGCCAGAGGCTTATGTGCCTCAGCGCGACCTGTTCATCGAGAAAGACTCTGCGATCAACGAGCACATCGAGCAGATGCGGCTGTCTTGCACCAAAAGCATCATGGAGCGTCGCGATGTGGTGATCGTGGCCACCGTGTCGGCCATCTACGGTATCGGTGAGCCCGAGAGCTACCACCGCATGATCATGACGCTGCGCACGGGCGACAAGCTGGGCCAGCGCGACGTGATCGCGCAGCTGATCCGCATGCAGTACCAGCGCAATGACATGGAATTTTCACGCGGTAAGTTCCGGGTACGCGGCGACACCATCGACGTGTTCCCGGCAGAACACTCCGAGCTGGCCATCCGCATTGAGTTGTTCGACGACGAGATCGAGAGCCTGCAGCTGTTTGACCCGCTCACCGGACGCATCCGCCAGAAGATTCCGCGTTTCACGGTGTACCCGTCCAGCCACTATGTGACGCCGCGTGACAAGGTGCTGGCGGCCGTGGAGACCATCAAGCTGGAGTTGGCCCAACGCCTCAAAGAACTGGTGGGCATGGGCAAGCTGGTGGAAGCCCAGCGGCTGGAGCAGCGTACCCGGTTTGACCTCGAAATGCTGTCCGAAGTGGGCCACTGCAAAGGCATTGAAAACTACACCCGCCATTTGTCGGGCGCAGCGCCTGGCGACCCGCCCAGCACGCTCACCGATTACATGCCGCCTGACGCCATCATGTTTCTGGACGAGAGCCACCAGATGATCGGCCAGCTCAACGCCATGTACAACGGCGACAAGGCGCGCAAGACCACGCTGGTCGAATACGGCTTTCGGCTGCCCAGTGCACTGGACAACCGTCCGCTCAAGTTCGAAGAGTTTGAAAAGCGCATGCGCCAGTGCATCTTCGTCTCGGCCACACCGGCCGACTACGAAAAAACCCATGCAGGCAAGGTGGTCGAGCAGGTGGTGCGCCCCACAGGCCTGGTGGACCCGCAGGTCGAGGTGCGCCCCGCCACCCACCAGGTGGACGATGTGCTGCAGGAAATCCGCATCCGGGTGGACAAAAACGAGCGAGTGCTGATCACCACGCTCACCAAACGCATGGCCGAGCAGCTGACCGATTACCTGAGCGACAACGGCGTGAAAGTGCGCTACCTGCACAGCGACGTGGATACGGTGGAGCGGGTCGAGATCTTGCGCGATCTGCGCCTGGGCGCGTTCGATGTGCTGGTGGGCATCAACCTGCTGCGCGAGGGCTTGGACATTCCCGAGGTGTCGCTGGTGGCGATTTTGGACGCGGACAAGGAGGGCTTTTTGCGGGCCGAGCGCAGCCTGATCCAGACCATTGGCCGCGCAGCGCGAAACCTGAACGGCCGCGCCATTTTGTACGCCGACCGCATCACCGAGTCTATGAAAAAAGCCATGGGCGAGACCGAGCGCAGGCGCACCAAGCAATTGGCGCACAACGAAGCGATGGGCATCACGCCCAAGAGCATTGTCAAAAAAGTCAAAGACCTCATCGACGGCGTTTACAGCGAAAAATCGGGCAAGGAAGCCGAGCGCCTGGAGCAGGCTGCTTTGCAAAAGGCCCAGGTCGAGGACATGAGCGAGAAGGACATCGCCAAGGCCATCAAGCAGCTTGAAAAACAAATGATGGAACACGCCCGCAATCTGGAATTTGAGAAAGCGGCACAGGTGCGTGACCGTTTGGGCATCTTGAAGGAACAGGCTTTTGGTGCCACAGGAGGCGACAACATCGTGCCTTTGATCCGGGCCTGATGTCGGGGTCTTCGACCACCGACCTGCGAAATACGGTCATCTTGTAGGTCGGCACTCGCAGAGTCCGACGTTTTTCAATGGTGATAACCCGAGTGATTTAATCGGGATTGCGCTATACTTGACTCGTTTAGTCGGGAACCTGCTTGACCTGTTTCTGAGCTGAGCACCCCCACACTTCTGGAGCCTGCCATGCGCCTCACCACCAAAGGCCGTTTCGCCGTCACCGCCATGATCGATCTGGCTTTGCGCCAAGACGCAGGCCCCGTGACTTTGGCAGCGATCAGCCAACGCCAGCAGATTTCCCTGTCTTACCTCGAGCAGCTGTTTGGCAAGCTGCGCCGCCACAACCTGGTCGAGTCCACCCGTGGCCCCGGGGGCGGTTACACCTTGGGTCGCAAAGCCGCAGACATCACCGTGGCCGACATCATCTTGTCGGTCGATGAGCCGATTGACGCCACCCATTGCGGTGGCAAAGAGAACTGCAACGGTGGGGAAGGCCGCTGCATGACGCACGACCTGTGGGCCTCGCTCAATTCCAAAATGGTCGAGTTTCTCGACTCTGTCTCCCTCCAAAAGCTGGTGGAAGACCAGCTTTCCAAAGGGCTGGTGATCGAATCCAAGCCCAACATCAAACGGGCGATTTCGCCTATGCCTGTGGTCAAACCCATTCGCGTGACCGGCCCGAATTCGGTGTTCGATCTGGGCAATGTGTTTGCCAAATCCTGATTTTTTTCGAGAGAAGTACCGCCATGGACACCACCCCACACCTGCCGATTTACTTGGACTACGGCGCGACCACGCCTTGCGACCCCCGTGTGGTGGACGCCATGATCCCCTGGTTGCGCGAGCACTTTGGCAACCCCGCATCCCGCAGCCACGCTTGGGGCTGGGAAGCCGAAGCCGCCGTTGAAAAAGCTCGTGAAGACGTGGCCGCCCTGATCGGTGCCGACCCCCGTGAAATCGTCTGGACCAGCGGCGCGACCGAATCGAACAACTTGGCCATCAAGGGCGCAGCGCACTTTTACAAATCACGCGGCAAGCACCTGATCACCGTCAAGACCGAACACAAAGCCGTGCTCGACACCATGCGCGAGCTGGAGCGTCAGGGCTTTGAAGTCAGCTATCTGGACGTGCAGGAAGACGGCATGCTCAGCATGGACGTGCTCAAGGCCGCCATTCGCCCCGACACCATCCTGATCAGCGTGATGTTCGTGAACAACGAAATCGGCGTGATTCAGGACATCCCCGGCATTGGCGCGCTGTGCCGCGAAAAAGGCATCATCTTCCATGTGGATGCTGCGCAAGCCACCGGAAAAGTGGCGATTGACATGGCCACGCTGCCGGTTGACCTGATGAGCCTGGCCTCGCACAAGACCTATGGCCCCAAAGGCATTGGCGCTTTGTATGTGCGCCGCAAACCCCGCGTGCGCTTGGAAGCACAGATGCACGGCGGTGGCCACGAGCGCGGCATGCGCTCAGGCACATTGCCCACCCACCAGTGCGTGGGCATGGGCGAGGCCTTCCGCTTGGCCCGTCTGGAGATGGACCAGGACAACGCCAAGGCCCGCGCCTTGCACGACCGCCTGATCAATGGTCTGAAAGACATGGAACAGGTGTTTTTGAACGGCCACGCCTCGCAGCGCGTGCCGCACAACATCAACATGAGCTTCAACTTCGTCGAAGGCGAATCGCTCATCATGGGCATCAAGGGACTGGCGGTGTCGTCCGGATCGGCCTGCACCTCGGCCAGCCTGGAGCCCAGCTATGTGTTGCGCGCCTTGGGCCGCAGCGACGAGCTGGCCCACAGCAGCTTGCGCATGACGATTGGCCGCTGGACCACCGAAGCCGAAATCGACGAAGCGATTGCCACCATCCGCCTGAACGTGGCCAAGCTGCGCGAACTCAGCCCCTTGTGGGAAATGTACAAGGACGGTATCGATCTGAGCACCATTCAATGGGCAGCGCATTGAACGTTTGACGTTGAAAGTTAAGCGGGTAGTTTCTGAAAACGCTAAACGCTCAACGCTCAACGCCCAACGCCCAACGCTCAACGCCCAACGCTCAACGCCAAGCGCAAAAGCACAACTAAACAAAACAGGAGTTCAACATGGCATATTCTGAAAAAGTGGTTGACCACTATGAAAATCCCCGCAACGTCGGCTCGTTCGACAAGGGTGACGAAGACGTGGGCACCGGCATGGTCGGCGCACCGGCTTGTGGCGATGTGATGAAGTTGCAGATCAAGGTCAACCCGACAACCGGTGTGATCGAAGATGCCCGCTTCAAGACCTACGGCTGCGGCTCGGCCATCGCGTCGAGCTCGCTGGTGACCGAATGGGTCAAGGGCAAGACGCTGGACGAAGCGGCGGCCTTGAAGAACAGCCAGATCGCTGAAGAACTGGCGTTGCCACCCGTCAAAATCCACTGCTCCATCTTGGCCGAAGACGCCATCAAGGCGGCAGTGGACGACTACAAAAAGAAACACCTGAACTGACATGGCCATCTCACTGTCTGCTGCCGCAGCTCGGCATGTGACCCGCTACTTGGCCAAACGCGGCTCGGGTGTCGGTGTGCGCTTGGGGGTCAAGACCACAGGTTGCTCGGGCCTGGCCTATAAGCTCGAGTATGTGGACGAGATCGCGCCGGAAGACGTGGTCTTTGAAGGCCACGGCGTCAAGGTGCTGGTGGACCCCAAAAGCCTGGCCTACATCGACGGCACCGAACTCGACTTTGTGCGCGAAGGCCTGAACGAGGGGTTCCGCTTCAACAACCCCAACGAACGTGACCGCTGCGGTTGCGGTGAATCTTTCCGCGTGTGAGTCCTGAGCTTGTGATCTCGCTACAAGCCAACGACTTCGAGCTGTTTGATGTGCCCATGCAGTACGCACAGGACCGCGCACAGCTTGACGCTCGCTGGAAAGCCTTGCAGCGCGAAGCCCACCCCGACCGATTCGCCGCCGAAGGTGCCGCTGCACAGCGCGTGGCCATGCAGTGGTCAGTGCGCATCAACGAGGCCTATCAACGCCTGAAAGACCCGCTCAAGCGCGCGGCTTATTTGTGCGAGATGC
Source organism: Limnohabitans planktonicus II-D5 (assembly GCF_001270065.2). GTDB lineage: Bacteria > Pseudomonadota > Gammaproteobacteria > Burkholderiales > Burkholderiaceae_C > Limnohabitans_A > Limnohabitans_A planktonicus. The sequence continues at coordinate 11,820 of NZ_LFYT02000014.1, read as the reverse complement.
AAGGTGCACCCGTGCAGGCCGAAAACAACACGGCCATGCCCGCTGCGTTCCTGATGCAGCAAATGGAATGGCGCGAAAGCCTGGAAGACACCGACAGTGTGAAAGGCCTCGAAGCCCTGGCCGACGAGGTGGCAGCCGAGCAGCGCCGTGTGCAGCAAGGGCTGGCCCAGTTGCTCGATGTGGCCAAAGACCCCGCGCAAGCCGTGGGGCAAGTGAGGGCGCTCATGTTCATTGAGCGCTTCACCCAAGAAGTGAACGCTAAACTCGACCGATTGACTTGACCCTCGGGTCGCAACGCCTCATGCAGGTGGGCGACTTGACACCACCTTTGATTGAACATGGCCTTATTGCAGATTTCCGAACCGGGCCAGTCGCCCGACCCTCACCAGCGTCGCATTGCCGTGGGCATTGACCTGGGCACCACGCATTCGCTGGTGGCTTCGGTTCGAAACGGCGTGGCCGAATGTTTGCCCGATGACGATGGCCGAGTGATCTTGCCTTCGGTCGTGCGCTTCTTGCCAGGGCAGGGGCGACAAATTGGTTTTGATGCCGTGCAATCTGCTGCCAGCGATCCGGTCAACACCATCGCCTCGGTCAAGCGCTTCATGGGGCGCGGTTTGCAAGACATTGTGGACCGCAGCAAGCTGCCCTATGAGTTCACGGCCAGTGAACAGGGCATGCTCAGCATCCAGACCGTGCAAGGTCCCAAATCACCTGTGGAGGTGAGCGCCGAAATTTTGGCCACCCTGCGTTACCGCGCCGAAGACACCTTCAACGACGACCTGTACGGCGCCGTGATCACCGTGCCCGCCTACTTTGACGACGCCCAGCGCCAAGCCACCAAAGACGCGGCTCAACTGGCGGGCCTGAACGTGCTGCGCCTGATCAATGAGCCCACAGCGGCCGCCATCGCCTATGGCCTGGACAACGCCAGCGAAGGTGTTTATGCCGTGTTTGATTTGGGCGGCGGCACGTTCGACATTTCAATCTTGCGCCTGACGCAAGGCGTGTTTGAGGTCTTGTCCACCGGCGGTGACTCCGCCTTGGGTGGTGACGATTACGACCAAGCCCTGGCCGATGTCGCCATGGCACGTCAGCCCGCATTGCAGGCTTCAACAGCCGAAGACAAAACACGCCTTAAGGCAGCAGCCCGTGCTGCCAAAGAAGCATTGACGAGCGCGGATACGGTCAGCCTGAATGTGGCGCTGTCGACAGGGGCCTTGTCGTCGCCCATCAGCCGTGCAGATTTCGATCAAGCCACCCAAGCCCTGACGGCCCGTTGCATCACCGCCGTGCGTAAGGCCTTGCGTGATGCGCAGCTGGCCAAAGAAAACGTTCAAGGCGTCGTCATGGTGGGGGGCTCCACCCGCATGCCGCAAATCCAGCAAGCCGTGGCCGACTTTTTTGGCCAGGCCCCGCTGAACAACCTCAACCCCGACGAAGTCGTGGCACTGGGCGCGGCCATTCAGGCCAACCAACTGGCGGGCAACAACGCTGCAGGCGAGTTGCTGCTGCTCGATGTGATCCCGCTGTCCCTGGGCATCGAGACCATGGGCGGTTTGGTGGAGCGCATCATCCCGCGCAACCAGACCATCCCCACCGCCATGGCGCAAGACTTCACCACCTACCAGGACGGCCAGACGGCCCTCGCGCTGCATGTGGTGCAGGGCGAGCGCGACCTGGTGCAAGACTGCCGCAGCCTGGCCCGCTTTGAGCTGCGCGGCATCCCGCCCATGGCCGCAGGCGCAGCCCGTATTCGCGTGACCTTCACGGTCGATGCCGATGGCCTGCTCAGCGTGGGCGCCAAAGAACAAATCAGCGGTGTGGAAGCGCGCATCGACGTCAAGCCTTCGTATGGCCTGAGCGATGATCAAATCGCCACCATGCTGCAAGAGAGCTTCACGACCGCGCAAGCCGACATGAAGGCTCGCGCCTTGGTCGAGGCGCGAGTGGACGCCGACCGCATGCTGCTGGCCACGCGCAGCGCCTTGGCGGCCGACGGCGATTTGCTGCAAGCGCCCGAGCGCAGCGCCATCGACGCACTCATGGCCACACTGCAAGCCGCTGTGCAAACCGAGCAAGACGCCCAAGCGCTGGAAGACTGCACCCAGGCGCTGGCCAAGGGCACCGAAGCCTTTGCGGCCGAGCGCATGAACCACAGCATTAAGAAAGCCCTGGCTGGTCAAAATATCCAGTCGATGTAATCCAAAATACCGCCATGCCCGTCATCAAAATCCTGCCCCACGCCGAATACTGTCCCAACGGTGCGGAAATCACCGCGCCTGCGGGCACCAGCATCTGCGAAGCCCTGCTGGACAATCACATCAATATTGAACACGCCTGCGACATGAGCGCGGCTTGCACCACCTGCCATGTGGTGGTGCGCGAAGGCTTCAAGACGCTCAATGAGATGGAAGAAACCGAGGAGGACCTGCTCGACCGCGCCTGGGGCCTGGAGCCCAACTCGCGTCTGAGTTGCCAGGCCTTTGTGGCCAAAAGCGATTTGGTGATCGAGATCCCCCGCTACACCATCAACCACGCCAAAGAGCTGCACTGAGCGAAGGCGAACAATGCGTCAAATCGTTCTGGACACGGAAACCACGGGCTTGTCGGCCGAAGGTGGCGACCGCATCATTGAGTTGGGCTGTGTGGAGCTGTATGCCCGCAAACTCACGGGCAACAACCTGCATTTCTATTTCAATCCCGAGCGCGACAGCCACGAAGACGCGCTCAAAGTGCACGGTATCAGCAACGAGTTTTTGCGTGACAAACCCAAGTTTGCCGAGCTGACGGAAGACATCCTGAATTACCTGGCTGATGCCGAGCTCATCATCCACAACGCAGCGTTTGACATCGGCTTTCTGAACAAGGAGCTTGAACGCGTCGGTAAAAAGCCGTTGAAGGCCTACGTCAGTGGTGTGATCGACACCCTGGCCATGGCCAAGGAAATGTTCCCTGGCAAACGCAACAGCCTCGACTCGCTGTGCGACCGCCTCGAAGTCGACAACTCCGGGCGCACCTTGCACGGCGCTTTGCTCGATGCCGAGTTGCTGGCCGACGTTTACATCAATATGACGCGGGGCCAAGAGGCCTTGCTGATGGATGTGGGGGATGCCATCTCCAACGATGCTCAGCAAGTGATGGTTCAAGTTGACTTGACCACCTTTGTATTGCCCGTGTTGCCCGCCAATGCCCAAGAACTGGCGGCGCATGATGAGGTGCTGACGCAGTTGGACAAGTCCAGTGGGGGTAAAACTGTTTGGCGTCAAATGGCCTCTGTCTGAAAATTGCTTCAAAATTTTCAGACAAGCCCCAAAGAGCCTCAATTTTCATGCCATAATTGAGGTCTTCGCTGCAATGCAGTGAGGGGCGATTAGCTCAGCGGTAGAGCACTGCATTCACACTGCAGGGGTCACATGTTCGATCCATGTATCGCCCACCAAAAATACCCAATGAAATCAAGCGCTTAGAGGGAACTCTAAGCGCTTTTTTTGTTGGTTCAAAGTAGTATGGTCGGGGTTTACTACTTCTCATAGATTTTTCTGTGTCTTTTCATAGATTTAGGAACAGTCAAACTACCCTAATTCAATCTGTTGTCAGTGACACCAAGATGGTGTCAATGCGGCATTGCTTTTCGCCTCTTCGCTGACACTGCTAGCGCTGTGCTCAACTTGAAAAAAACGCTACGTTTGTTTTGAAATTAGTCCAGCTACTCAGCCCAGCGAGCCCAAGAAAAAACGCGCTGTAGGGCTTTTTTGAGCGCCGCAAGGTTGCCTTATGCAAAGAGCACTGCCATCAGCCGCAGACTTTGCGTGCAAACAGACGCTAGAGGCTGGTTGCGTTAACTTCAGGAAGTTATGAGCGCTGAGTGGGTACAAGAAAGGCCTCGGTCCTTGTTGTTGCGAGCGCTGAGGACTTGATTCGCTTTTTAGGCTGTATAAGTCAAAACTTACTGGGGCAGATCCCTAACAGGTCATCCTGCGTATACCCAAAAATGAGTTTATTGTTGAGTTGAAATTGATGATGCCAAGATATAAGTTGCTTTCTCTAATCGTCCAAGATCTGTTAATGGGTGAAAATTCTATACTTTTTATTGAATTCTATAATCAACCTGTTAAAATAATTAAAAAATCAATTCCAAGTTAATTTAACGGTTCCATTTGATGTGGTTGCGGCTATCTCAAGTTCGAGAAAGCTAATTAAATTTTCGAATGAATCCCACTCCATATCGCAGAATATTTCCCTGCCAGATGGCAGCTCTATTAATAATGCATCATCTTCAGAAAAAATTTTCATCTTGGCCATATATTTGCCATCTCCGGCAAGTTCATCAAGATATTTTGTGAATTCTAATTTAAATTTTTGTCCTGCAGCTGATCTAAGCCATTGAATATCGTAACCTAATCTATCAACTTCAGGGTATAAAGATGTTTTAGAAAGGTCATCAATTTTTACAAATGGACAATGCATATATTGCCCATTATTAAATTGCAAATATTGACTATTTGATATATTAAACATTTTATTTAAATTGTTAATTGAGGCATAAATTCGATCTATAATTCTAGAGACATCTTCCCCGGTTAGTTCAGTGAAGAGGGCTCTATTTTGGGATTTAGATGATCCATCCAAAATGCGTTGATATTCTGAAAATCTTTCCGTTAATTCCGGGGCGCTAATATGCTTTTCAAAGGAATCATAAATATTCGCTCCTCCTGCAATCGCAAATGCAGACATGAATTTACCTCCTTCGTCAGGTTGTGTAATTCGATAGAATATATTCATTTCTCTTAAAACAAATCGTGCAACTGCCAGCTTGTAATGCCGACTGGCAACTAACTCAGTAAAGTTGACACCTTCAGATGGAGCTCCATCGTAATTAATCAAATAAACTGATGTGGGTGAATTCAATAGAGACCAATATCGATTCCTAAAAGTTTCAATGCGTGGACTTAAAGTGTCAGCTAAATTCATTATCTCCTGTATGTCTCTATCTTCACTAATTTTTAACTTATTTATTTCAAATTCTTTTTGTTGATTTTTTACACTTGATCTCAATTTGGCGGAATAGTTAGCATGAGCGGAGTTTTCAAATTTAATTGCTTCGCGTTGAAAATTATTTCGCCATGTTTTGTTGAAAAAAAGTTCCTGATCTTTGTAATTTTGTAATGCTGACTCAATTTCAAATGATATTAATGGGGCTTTTATTTCGGCGTATGTTCGCAGTGTTGCGAAACGATTTTTCAAAACAATTATTTCTTTATGAAGAGTTGTAAGGTTGTTATTTAAATTTGCTATATCAATGTAGTTAAATCTTAAATTTAAAAATTTGCGTGCAGTGGTTAGCTCTTCGTCTGAGCAAGGGTTGTAGTAAATAAAATCCTCTTTATTCCAAGCGGAGAGCAAGCCTGGAGCAAGCCATTTAATTAGTCTCTTTTTCTCAGCCTGTCGCCTTTTCTCTTCACTCCTTTCTCGCTCCTTTCGAGCGATCTCAATTGCCTCTAAGCGAGCTGCTTTTTCTGCTAATCGTTCAGCCTTAATACGTTCGGCTTCCTTGGCCTTTTCGGCAATCTTCAAACGGTCTAAATTTATAGACTGTGATTTCTTCTTTAACTGAGAGGCCAATGTCATAGAAGGATTCTGAGGAGAGGTGTTGTCAAGTGAATCTGATGAGGGTGACGCAAGATGTTAAGCCATCATGAATGCTTGTGGGAAGCTTTGAGCAGCAAGCTTTTATGAAACAAAGTGACCTAGATGTGGCGGCGTTGATCTTGAGCGCGTCGCTGTCTGCAATCGCTTATATGCCCTTATCAACTTTGACTCTTTACTCCCATGGCCGTGGCCAGCGTTTGCTCTGCAGTTCACCAACGTTCATCTCACTTTGTAGTGGGCCGGCGTAGAAGCGGTCAATCATCACCGGGCTTGTTCTGGCGTTGCGTGCCAGGGTCAGCGCAGCATCTTATTTCAATTCAGAAAGTTCTGCGTAAATCGCCTTTTGTAAATCGCTGTCAATCGGCGACAGGAAGTCTCTCAATATCCTTTCTGCATGCCGATCGAGTTCGACGGATAGGTTTTCCGCTGCCCAGTTGATGAAAATCGCCCAGATCGGCGCACCAGAGCCTGCTGTCTTCATGTGCTTGGTGATAAGCCATTCCATGTAATTGGCTTGGTTAGTACGAAGGCAAGCGGCAAGGGCAGATCGGAATCTCGTGTGCGTCAGAGCTATCTGGTTGAAGCTGGTCAGTAATTCATGAATTGGGTTGTTTGCGTTGGTCTTATTGGTCAGGATTGCCTTCAGTTCATCTGATGTGCCCTGCGGCTTTTTGACTGTGTGCGTACTTTGCGGCGGTTTATTGGGGGTACTGACGATGTCCTTGAATTTTTGGACGAATGTTTTGACGGGCTTTGAATCGGAGGACGACTCTTGTTTCCTGAGAAACGCCGGTATCTCAATGTCATCCATGCCTGCGTTTTCCATCCCATCAACTCGGGCGGCAGCATGGGTCCTATTGGAACGCCACATGGCCGGAACAGACTGGCTCATGTTTATATGGGATTCAGCTATGAATGGTGCGTTGTCACAGCCAGATCGCAAGACTTGAAGCGAAGGGGCTTTTCTTCTATACGCAGCAACTCCGTTACCACTCCATCCGGCAGCCAGCATAGGCTTCACCTGGTGTAATTCCGGCGAGTTGTTTGCTTTTTCGTTTTCAGCTCTTTCGTGAACAAGAATTAAATTGGTTTCGCTGGTGACCAATTGATATTCGACAGCGAGACGCTCTCGCTCTTTGGCTTCAGTTATGTCGTTCAGGCGCAAGGCGACTGCGATGCGTGAGAGGTCTAGGCTGTTGTCCCAAACGACAGGGCAGGGCGTTGGACTGCCGTTGGGATAAATGGTCTGGACTATCTTCAGCCCATCCATCAAGGCGTCATGCGTTTGTACTTGCATCCTAGACATCAAGGCCTGACCAGCTGCTGCATGACCCGCTGTCTTGGATTGCCAGACGATGGGTGCCTCGCAAGTCACTTCTTGTTCGATGGCCTGCGTTTGCCGAATACGGTGAAGGAGACGCTCCACGGCTTTTTGCATGTTTTCACGGGGTGTAACCATTTCACAAGCGCCGCCAGTCACATCTGCCATGTCTTTGAGCAGGCTTTCTGACGGAGCCGAGCCCACGCCAACGGCATAGATACGTTGCCCAGAGGCACGAACTCTGGCGATGGTTTCTTCAATGTTCCAAACCTCACCGTCGGTGATCAGCAAAATCACCGCGTTTTGGGATTCTTCCGGGGATCCACTTTCAATGGCGATGACCTCTTTCAGCGCGTCATCAATCTCTGTGCCGCCCAGATCAGCATTCAGCCGACGCGACGCTGCTTTTAGCAGTTGTCGGTGAATCAATGTGCATGGTTTCAGTTCTGGGTGTTCATGCTCGACGCTGCTGCCAAACCTGGTGAAGGAAACTTGGTCCGTATTGTTCAGTTGTCCGAACAACCAGTTGAGGCAGTCTCTGGCTTGCTCGATGCTGTCTCCCTGCATAGAGCCGGAGCAATCGACCAGCACTTTGATTAAGACTGGGTGATTTTTTTCAGAGCTTTCCGGACGGTACATAGCGCCAGTCAGCACTGTAGCCTCACCAGGGCGAACAGGATCTTGTGCTGCGACGGCAAAGTTCATGTCACCAAGCCGGTCAATGACCAATACAAAGTCCCGATCCAACCAAGCTGCACCTTCTAACTTGAAGGCGCACTGATTGTCTTGACGGTTAACTTGGATTTCATGACTTGGGCTGTAAACCGTGCCTTTGCTCAGATTTTCAGACAACTCAAGGCTCAGAAATAGCCGCTGCTCAGCTTGTGGATCTGCGTCTACTTGTTGGTGCGGCTTTAAGCCCGCCGCTGAAGCATCGCCGTACCTTGGCGCTACGGTCGTGGGCAAGCTGAATCGAATCGTCCCATCTTCAGATTTCAGTATTTGGGCGTAGTCAATTTCAATGACCACTTCATCCCCCGTCTGGATGTTGCCGATGTTGGCTGTGTACAAGTCCTTACCAGAGCGCTCCAGCATGACGGGCAAGTCACCGCTGTCGATCGCTGCTTCGTATTGAGCCTCTGCCACTTTCTTAGGTTTGACTGTTCCTGCAAGGCTTTTGCCATTCAGCTCTACCCGCATGCCGAGCAGCACGCTTTGCCAACCCAAAGGGAAGGTGTAAACGCATTCGACGTTGTCATCTGACCAGTTCTTGTAGACCTGGCGAATCTTGATCTGGGCCACTAAGCCATTGAGGCGTCCTGTCACATGGGCCGATACCAACCCAATGTTGGCTTCCATGTCCTGGGTGTGCAGTCCAATATGTTTTTTATTCGCTTGCATTGATTTCTTCCCAGGTGGTGAGGACGGACCGGACAAATAGACGGAGTTTTTCAGGCGAGAGACCCGCGATTTGCGGTTCTAAGTGCAGTTCAACGCCGGGGGCGATGAACACCTTGCTGATGACAGAGATGTCACCCGCAGTCTTTGGAAGGGGCGGGGGCGTTGTGATTCCGTTGATCAGTTGCTTGATTCGTTCCAGCGGCATGCCCTGATCGGCCATGGCGCGAACCTGCAGCACTTGGTCCAGGTGCTTTTGGGTGTACCGGGCATGTTTTCGATCGCCTTCATGTCGGTCAACCAAGCCGAGTTGGATGTAATAGCGGATCGTTCTCAGCGGCAAATCGGTCAGCGCGCTGAGTTGGTCCAGGGTGAAAGTGGTGTCCATGTTTTTATCATACAGTAAAACTGTAAAATAGAACTGTCATTTAAAAGCCACCAAGCTTGTACGTACCTGAGCCACAATCAAACCATGGCAAATCCAACCGCAAAAACCATCTATTACCTGCCGGGCTATGGCGGTCAACTGGGTACAGGGCTGGGCAGGGCATTGATGGATCGAGGGTTTGATGTGGCTGGTCGTGAAACACGAGGCGACTTTCGTTCATTGCCGTTTGATGAACAAATCGCGACTGTGGGCCAAGACCTCAAAGACCACTTTTGGCATGACGAGGCCCGAGTGATCTGCAACTCCTTTGGTGCATATCTTTTCTTGCACGCTCAAACTCAGATGCCATCTTTTCCAGGGCGAGTGCTGCTGTTGTCGCCTATCGTGGGGGAGTTTGCAAATGCTCAGGCTCGCACCAGTTTTTCTCCACCAAGGCCGACAAGACTAAAAGAGCTGGCTGAGGCAGGTCTGTTGCCCATACCCCATGTGTGTGAGATTCATGTCGGAGAAGATGACTGGCAAAGCATTCCTGCCAACGTTCAAGCTTTAGGACAACTTACTGGCATCTCGGTCACCGTAGTGCTTGGTAGTGGTCATGACTTGGGTGTAAATTACGTCGGTTCCTTGCTGAAAAAATGGTTGAATCTTGATTTAACTTAAAATCAAAAAATGTTCATGATAATTTAAACAGCTACTTTTTAAAATTTTGTAATTGTATTTTTCAACCTTTGGCGCATAAAATCATATACCGATATTTATGTGTCATGTCAATAAATGAATTAAAAAATGAAACAACTTGAGCCAATCAGAATTAATAAAATCGCACTGGAAAATTTTCAAGCATTCAGTGAGAGAATTGAAATTTCGATTAAACCATTGACATTTTTATTTGGACCAAATTCATCTGGTAAAAGTGGTATTTTAGATTCTCTCAGAATGGTTTCGGCAGTATTTGGCGAAGATGATAAAGTTGTTGATAATAACTTTCGGAAATGGGCTCATATCAAAAGACAAATTGATATTGACGCTAAATCTAAAATTGAGCCAATGACCATTGAGGTGGGATTTAGTGCGTGGGAATTTCTAATTGGTGGCAGACATTTGCTAGGATTAACTGAGAGTTTGCCATCCGAGTATTGGGCTTCTAATGGACTGAAAGAAATGTTAGCTGACTCTGAAGGCCCTTATGACGTGAAAATTGAATTTATACCTTCAAATTTTCAAGGAATTGATGGCGGATATGAGAGCACAAGTTTACTTAATAATGTAGATATTACAATCAGTGCAAATGGACTGAAGTTGCTGAAGCTGTTTACTCCAGAGGATGATGATAACCATGTAATAGAATTTTTCCCTGTTGCATTTGGATCTATGTTTACTGAACTTTCCAGTAGGCACAATGTAAATCCTTTTTACAAAATAACTTGCTTTTCTTACAGTACATCTGATGGAATAAAATTGCTCAGCATAGGTGATAACGAGCCGTATGAAAGGGATTTGTTGGCTATAGCTAACCATATTTTTCGTTGCTTTTCAGATGTAAATTTTTTACCAAGTAACGTCTCCTCAGATAGGAGTACGATAAAAAATCAAGAATTATCTTGCATTCTTGGCCAGGGTGTTTTTTCTAACGCTGGAATTCAAAGAAATTTTTTAAATGCACCTATTGAATGTGTTGGTGGACTTAATCAATATTCCTCTGAATTAATTCTTGAAATTTGCAAATCCAAATTCAATCAAATTATTGATTTAAGATCTGAAGGTAAGGTGGTGGAGGCAGAACGTGAATATTTGCATGATTTTATTAATAGAAATTTATCGCAGCACTTGTTTATAGATCAAGGTTACCAAATTGGATTTGATGTTTGTGAGATTAAGCCTCCGATTAATAAGTCAGAGGAAAATAAATTTACGGCATTAATTGTTGTTTATTTGGTAGATAATTCTGGACGAAAATTAACTTTTAATGAGGTTGGTACGGGGATTAGCTGTGTTTTGCCGGTTATATGTGCAATGCATGACTCGCAAAGTTTTATTCATCAGCCGGAACTACATCTGCACCCAGCATTGCAATCGGCTTTGGGTGATATTTTTGTTGAGCAAGCAAATAGTGAAAATCCTGGGCGTTACTTTATTGAAACGCACAGTGATTATCTTTTGCTAAGGTGTTTGCGTAGGATACGAGAAACATCCAACGGTAAATATCCGACGGATTCAAAATTGAAACTTCGACCGGAAGATATTTCAATTTTATATTTCGAACCTCAATTTGATGGGTCAACTAAGGTTAAAAAAATTCGAGCCAGTACTCAAGGGGACTTTATTGATCGTTGGCCAAGAGGATTCTTTGAGGAAAGAGGAAAGGATTTATTCGATGAATGATATTTATGGAGTTGATCCTAAGGCGCCTTCAAATCTTGCCGAACTAAGTGCTTTGGTAAGATTATTTTCGCCCTCGGAGGGGCGATTTATTTCTGACTTTCCAATGGGTTGGAGTGAAGAATTGCGTAATCATATGAAGTCAATATCTGATGGACTTTCATTCGCATCTGTAGAGGCTTGGATACGATTGGGTAAACACGCCTTACTTCCCGCAAGTCAACAATATAAATCGAATTTAACGGCTCCTCGTCGTTTAGTGTGGAACTTGACATCAAAGGCAGCGGTGGATTAGCACGTTGCTCTTGGGCACAGCCCGCTCCAGCGGGTTGCTTGGCAAATGCTTGAGCTTGGACATCCGCAAATACGCAATGGCGATAAAGTTTCTTGCAGTTCTAAAGCCACGCGCGGCGCGTTTAGCCTGTTGGAGCAAACCATTCATGGCCTCCACATAAGCATTGCTGCGGTTGTCCAGCATGCCGCGCACCACACCGTCCAAGCGCTGCTTTAACGTGCGGGCCAACTTCTTAAAGGGTGCCAGACGACAGCGCGTGGCCCAACTCAGCCACGCCTTCAATTCAGACTTGGCTTGTGTCGCGTTGTTGTGCCTGGCCGCATTGGCATAAACCGTACGCAGCGCCATCTTCAGCCGCCACGCGCGGGCACTCCTCAAGGTCGAATG
>NZ_LFYT02000013.1 GCF_001270065.2 Limnohabitans planktonicus II-D5 | reverse complement strand
AAGTATGTGTGCAGTGAATCGACGATGTACCGACTGCTCCATTGCGCCCAGCAGATGGGCCATCGCCGCCTGGAGCGTGTGCCGCGCAAGGTGAGCAAGCCGCGCGCATTGGTCGCTACCGAGCCCGATCAAGTCTATTGTTGGGACATTACCTATTTGCCCACTCAGGTGCGAGGAATGCATTTCTACCTCTACCTTTTTGTGGATATCTTCAGCCGAAAAATTGTCGGCTGGCAGGTATTTGATTGTGAGAGCGCACAGCTGGCCGCCGATTTGCTTCGTGATATCTGCGAGCGCCAATGCATTCCCGAAGGGCAGCTCACGGTGCATTCAGACAATGGCTCGCCGATGAAGGGTGAGACCATGCTGGCGACAATGTGGCGCTTGGGTATCACGCCTTCGCGCAGTCGGCCCTCAGTCAGCAATGACAACCCCTACTCGGAATCGCTGTTCCGAACTCTCAAGTTCCGCCCGCAGCTACCTCTGGGGCCCTTTACCGACATCTTGCATGCGCGCCGCTGGGTGACAGATTTGGTCCATTGGTACAACACCGAGCACAGGCACAGCGCCATTCGTTTTGTAACCCCAACTCAGCGCCACGCAGGGCTTGACGGGCCAATGCTTGCAAAGCGCGAGGATGTTTACGCTGCTGCACGACAGGCCAATCCGAACCGATGGTCCGCAACTGCACGCAATTGGCACCCGGTCAACGAAGTCCACCTCAATCCCCATACCCCTAAACCCACGGAGAATAAAAACTTACGAAAACCAGCCTGAACCACCAAAATAAATGCGACAACTAGCTTGAAAACGGCCGGTTCACGCTATGCGTTGTCTGATCGTTTGGCGTTTTCCAAAAGCAAGACAAACACCCTGATCGCGGGATTGTTGGATGTTGGCATGCTGCAAGAGTCTGGTTTGCGCAGATCAACGGGAGGTCGCCCTCCAGAAACGCTCACCTTCAGCCCTGAGCTGGGTGTCTTGATTGGGGTGGACTTGGGGGCTACCAGCATGGACCTTGCCATACTGCGCCCCGACCTCAGCGTTCTGGCGCGACACACCGAGGCCGCCGATGTACGTGCCGGACCAGGCGTGGTGTTGGCGCGTTTACGCCTGCTTCTAAGGCAACTGCTGGCCCAGTGTGGCTACAACGAAAAGCAGGTCATAGCGATCGGCATGGGGGTGCCTGGCCCTGTTGATTTTGAAAGTGCACAGTTGGTTGATCCACCTCTGATGCCTGAATGGGACAGCTTCTCGATTCGCGACTATCTACGTGAGGAATACAACGCCATTGCATTTGTAGATAACGACGTCAACCTGATGGCGTTGGGAGAACTTTGGCGTTTGCAAGGTGGGTTGCAAAACTTCCTGGTCATTAAGGTAGGCACAGGCATTGGTTGCGGCATCGTCTGCCATGGTGAGGTGCATCGCGGTGCCAATGGTTCGGCTGGTGACGTAGGTCATATTTGTGTCGACGTTGACGGCCCGCGCTGCCACTGCGGCAAGCTGGGGTGTTTGGAGGTGATGGCCGCGGCTCCGGCCATCGTGCGCTTGGCCACACAAGCAGCGACCTCAGGCGAAAGCGCTTTGCTCGCAGCCTCACTAGAAGCCAATGGTCTGCTCACGCCGGAGCTGGTGGGGCAGGCTAGCCGCAACGGCGACGCTGCGGCCAACCGCATCATTCAGGAATCGGGCAACCATATCGGGCAAATGCTGGCCTCAGTGGTGAACTTCTTCAACCCCTCGCACGTGTTCATCGGCGGGGGGCTGACGCGCTTGGGGCCACAGTTGCTGGCTTCGGTGCGGCAAAGCGTGTACCAACGTTCGCTTGCCCTGTCTACACGGCACCTGGAGATCCAGTACACACCGCTGGCCGAGCGCGCAGGTGTGGTGGGTGCTGGCGTACTGGCCATGCAAGAAACATTGAAACACCGATAGGCCAAGACATGAGCTTGGAGATTGAATTTCGCGGAACTACCAAGTCCTTTGGTCTGGTACAGGTGCTACACGGCGTGAACTTTGTTTTGCCTGCAGGCAAGGTTCTGGGCCTACTGGGCGAAAACGGCGCAGGCAAGTCCACGCTGATGAAGATATTGGCTGGGTTTGAGTCCGCCACCAGCGGCAGCCTGCTGGTCAACGGCTCAGCCCTGACATTTGCCAGCTCACGCGACGCAGAGGAACAGGGCATTGTGTTGATCCACCAGGAGTTCAGTCTGGCTGAAGACCTCACGATTGCGCAAAACCTATTTCTTGGACACGAAAAAACACGAGGTTGGGGCGGCTTGCTGCTGGACGAAGACACCATGCGGGTTGAGGCGCAGAACGCTATTGCGCAAGTCGGGCTCATCGCCGATGTGAACAACCGGGTGAAAGAACTGATCGTGGCGGAGAAGCAACTCGTGGAGATTGCCCGCGCCTTACTGCGTAAGGCACGTTTGCTGATCATGGACGAGCCCACGGCCACACTCACTCCTACCGAGACCGAGCGCTTGTTTGGCTTGATGCACCAGCTCAAAAGCGAGGGAGTGACCTTGGTCTTTATCTCGCACAAGCTGGACGAGGTGGAGCGCATGACAGACCAGGTAGTGGTGATGCGCGACGGTCGCTGTGTGGCGCAGCAACCCACGGCCAGCCTGAGCCGCCAACAGATGGCCAACCTGATGGTGGGCCGTGAGCTAGCCGACCTCTTCCCGCCCAAGGCCTCACCGCCTGCTGCCACCACTCCGGCGTTACGCGTGCAGGGCCTGAGCGTGCCGGGCTGGGCGCAGGACGTAAGCTTCGAAATAGGCCCAGGGGAAATTCTTGGATTTGCCGGCCTGGTGGGGGCAGGCCGCACGGAATTGTTCGAAGGCATCATGGGCCTGCGTACCTGCAGCTCTGCCACGGTGGAAATCCACGGCAAGACCCAAAACATTCGCAACCCGCGCGACGCAGTGCGCTTTGGTTTGACGTATCTCAGCGAAGACCGCAAAGGCAAGGGGCTGCACGTGCACTTTGGCCTGCGCGAAAACCTGACCCTCATGGCGCTTGAGCGCTACGCCACGCCACTGCTGCAGCCCGCGCTGGAAGATCAGGCGCTGGCCCACGCGGTGGACGAATTTGGAATACGCACGGGTAGCCTGCACATCAAGGCCTCCAGCCTTTCAGGCGGCAATCAGCAAAAGGTTGCGCTAGCCAAAGTGCTGCACCCCGGGCCCAAGGTCGTGGTGCTGGACGAACCCACCCGTGGCGTCGATGTGGGCGCGAAACGGGACATCTATTTGCTGATTCAGAAACTGGCCAGTCAAGGCTTGGCTGTCGTCATTATTTCCAGCGAGCTCATGGAGCTGATTGGCCTGTGTCACCGCGTGGCGGTGATGCGCGCGGGACGGCTGCAAACCGTTCTGGAATCCCAACAACTCAACGAAAAGGAGCTTATCGCCCATGCCACAGGAACCCACTAAAACCACGATGACAGCCAACGCAAGCCAATGGCTTGCCAAACTTCAAGGTATGGGTCCGGTGATTGGCCTGGTGCTGCTCTGCGTGGTGGGCACGCTGCTCAACAACAACTTCGCTACGTTCGACAACATCACCAACGTACTCACACGCACCGCCTTCATTGGCATCATTGCCGTGGGCATGTGTTTTGTCATTGTGTCCGGCGGCATTGATCTGTCGGTAGGCTCCATGGCCGCGCTGATTGCGGGCAGTGTCATCCTTGCTATGAACTACCTGGGGCCGCTGCTCGGTTCTCCAGTAGGAACCGTGGGGTTGGGTATGGCGCTGGCCCTGTTGCTGGGAGCGGCGTTTGGGCTGGCACACGGCCTGTTGATCACCAAAGGGCGCATCGAGCCTTTCATCGTGACCTTGGGTACTCTGGGCATCTTCCGCGCTTACCTGACGTACTTCTCCAACGGAGGTGCCATCACGCTTGACAACGACCTCACCGACATCTACAGCCCGGTGTACTACGGCAGCATGGCGGGTATTCCCATTCCCGTGTGGGTGTTTTTGGCCGTGGCGTTGTTGGGCGGCCTCATTCTGAATCGCACCACCTTTGGGCGCTATGTCCAGGCGATTGGCTCCAACGAACAAGTGTCGCGATACGCTGCAGTGGACGTGGACCGCACCAAGGTGCTGACCTATGTGCTGTTGGGCGTGTGCGTGGGCATTGCCACACTTCTATATGTGCCACGGCTGGGCTCAGCCTCGCCCACTACGGGTCTGCTTTGGGAGCTGGAAGCAATTGCTGCCGTGATTGTGGGCGGCACCGCGCTCAAAGGGGGGGCGGGCACCATCACGGGCACTGTGGTGGGAGCCGTGCTGCTCTCCGTGATCAGCAACCTGCTCAACCTCACCAGCATCCTCAGCGTCTACCTCAACGCTGCAGTGCAAGGCTTCGTGATCATCGCTGTGGCATTCATGCAGCGCAGCAAGAGATGACAAGCCCCGCGCTCCCCTCATTTCCCCAACCACAGCAACAGCTGTTTTTCTCAACCTGCAACCGGAGATATCTGAAATGAAAAAATTCACACGCAGACTCGCAATGACCGCCATGACCCTTGCGACATTGGCCAGCACTACCAGCTTCGCTGTGGAGAAAGTCGTGCTGGGCGTATCCATTCCGGCCGCGACGCACAGCTTCATGTCAGGCGTGGTGTTCTGGGCCAACAAGGCTAAGGCCGATCTTGAAAAAGCCAACCCCGGCCTGCAAATCATCGTCAAAACGGCCAGCGGCTCTCCTGAGCAGGCCAACCAGCTGCAGGACTTGCTGACCGTGAATAAGATCAACGCGCTGGTGGTGTTGCCGTTCGAATCCGCAGCCCTGACCAAGCCCGTGGCCCAGCTCAAGGGCAAGGGCGTGTACGTGACAGTGGTGGACCGTGGCCTCACAGATACCAGCGCGCAAGACGCCTATGTGGCACCCAACAACACCACCTTTGGTCAAGTGCCTGCCGCTTATATTGGCAAGGCATTGGGCGGCAAGGGCAATGTGGTGGTGTTGCGCGGCATTGCCTCCAACTTGGACAACGAACGCAACGACGCCTTTAACACTGGCCTGAAGGCCTTCCCCGGCATCAAGGTGTTGGACGCCAAATACGGCAACTGGAACCGCGACGATGCGTTCAAGGTCATGCAAGATTACCTGACCCGCTTCCCGCAGATTGACGCGGTGTGGGCTGCGGACGACGACATGTCGGTAGGCGTGCTCAAGGCTATCGACCAGGCCAAGCGTACTGACATCAAACTGGTATTCGGTGGTGCCGGTGCCAAGGGTTCGATCAAGACCTTAATGGACGGTAGCGATGCCCGCATCCAGGCCAACGTGTCATATTCGCCCAAATTCATCTACGACGCAGTGAAGATGACCGCAGAAGCCCGCCTGAAGGGTGCCAAGCTGCCTGCAACCACCATCATCCCGTCGGTGCTGATCACGAAGGAAAACGCGAAGAACTTCTATTTCCCAGACTCACCTTTCTAAGGCATCTGGTGTTTTATTGAAGAAAGAGGCCTGTAGCCCTCGTTGGTGTGCGCAAACAGCTATCAAAACCATAGCCAACTGACTCAGGCTTTCTCTCCCATTTTTGGAGCTTCTACATGGCAAGAGCTGTCACCTTGTTCACCGGCCAATGGGCCGACCTGCCCTTGTCCGAGCTAGCCCCGTTGGCCCAATGCATGGGTTACGACGGCCTGGAACTCGCCTGCTGGGGCGACCATTTCAATGTGCAGGAGGCCCTGGCCTCCCCCATGTATGTGCAAGACAAGCGAGACCTGCTGGCGCGTCACGGCCTGCAGTGCCTGGCTATTGGCAACCACCTAGTGGGTCAGGCTGTGTGCGATTTGATAGATGAACGTCACCAGTCCATACTGCCGGCCCATGTGTGGGGCGATGGCGAACCCGAAGGCGTGCGTCGCCGCGCTGCTGCCGAACTGCAGGACACCGCTCGGGCCGCCAAGAAGTTGGGTGTGAGGACCGTGACCGGATTTACCGGCTCGTCCATCTGGCATTCCATCTACGCTTTCCCACCCACCAGCCAGGCCTATTGGGACAAAGGCTTTGTTGACTTCGGCACGCGCTTCACGCCCATCCTTGATGTATTTGAGTCGGTGGACGTGAACTTTGCGCTGGAGGTGCACCCCACCGAGATTGCGTTTGACATTGCCACCAGCCAGCGCGCGCTGGCCGCGGTGAATCAGCACCGCCGCTTTGGCTTCAACTTCGACCCCAGCCACCTGGCCTACCAGGGGGTGGACTACATCCGCTTTCTGCGTACCTTCCCCGAGCGCATCTACAACGCGCATATGAAGGATGCCTGGTGGGGTAAGGGAGACGGCACCGTGGGCACATTTGGCGGCCACACCAGCTTTGGCGATGCGCGCCGGACTTGGGACTTTCGCAGCGTGGGCAGAGGCATGATCGATTTCGAATCCATCATCGTCGCGCTGAACGACATTGGCTACGCCGGCCCGCTGAGTGTGGAGTGGGAAGACAGCCGCATGGACCGCGTGCACGGCGCCACCGAGAGCGCAGGATTCTGCAAGCGCCTAGATTTCAAACCGGCTACCGGTGCGTTTGATGCCGTATTCGCCAAAGATCAATAAGCTCTATGACACTTGCTCACACCTCACGCCGCCTGCGCTATGCCATGGTGGGTGGCGGCCGCGACGCCTTCATCGGTGCCGTGCACCGCAAGGCTGCTGCGCTGGACGGCCAGATTGACTTGGTAGCCGGTGCCCTTTCCAGTGGCCCCGAGAAGGCCCGCGATTCTGGCCGAGACCTGTTTCTGGCCGATGACCGCAACCATGGCAGTTGGCAAGAGTTGCTGGCTGACGAGCTGCGACGCAGCCCAGAAGACCGAATCGACTTTGTGTCCATCGTCACTCCCAATCACCTTCATTACCCTATAGCCAAAGCCTTTGTGGATGCAGGTTTCCATGTCGTTTGCGACAAACCACTGGTGCACACCAGCGCGCAAGCTTTGGACCTGCAAAGAGCTGTTCAACGCCAAGGTCAAGTATTTGCAGTGAGCTACAACTACACAGGCTATCCCATGATCCGCCAAATGCGCCATATGGTGCAAAGTGGTGCCATTGGCAGCGTACAAAAGGTCGTGGTCGAATACCAACAAGGCTGGCTCGCAGGTGCTGCTGAATCCAGCGGCAGCAAGCAGGCAGCGTGGCGGGTAGACCCTGCGTTGGGCGGTATTGCAGGTGCCATGGGTGACATTGGCTCCCACGCCGAAAACCTGCTCACCACCGTAACCGGACTCACCATAGAGTCCCTGTGCGCAGACCTAAGCACCATGGGGGCCGGACGCACGCTAGACGACGACGCGAGCATTTTGCTGCGTGTTCATGGCACCGAAGGCAGCCTCAGTTGGTCTCAAGAAACCCCTAACCAACTATGGCACTCGGCCATTGGTGCGCCCGCCTCAGTCCTTACAACAGCATCCCATGGTCTATGTGAATCCGCAATGAAAGCGTCGCGCTTGCCCGCGGGACACCCCGAAGGCTTCATTGAGGCATTTGCCAATATTTATCTAGGCGTAGCTGAAGACATTCGTGCACGGCTGCAGGGACTACCCACGACGCCCGCGGCTGCCGGCTACCCCCAGATTGACTCCGGGGTTAGAGGAGTGCGCTTCATCGAGAAGGTGGTTGAGTCCGCGTTGAGTTCCAACAAGTGGACGTTGCTGACAAGCCATACTGACGCTTAGGTCTCACACCAACCCCAAAAGAGGCATTGACGAAGAACAGTTCGATGTTGCCGCCGAGTTCGCTTGCAGGGCGCTCCCCAATGGCACCACAAACCAGAAACCATGGGTTCGACAGCGAACAGACCGAGGGCAGCCAGGGCGCTACCTTGACTCTTTCTTCGCTTCTTGGAGTGTGCATGCTGATCACGAACGTCCCCCTCAACGACGGCCTCATCCGGCAGCTGATGCCCATCCAAGACAAGCCAGACGTGGTGCCGATCACCATCGCCTGTGAGTTGCAAAGTGGGCTGGACGGATCACCTGCACGCGGCGGCATCTCTGTGCGTCTTTTGGCAAGCACCACCCCTGAAGTGGCGCTGGTCTTAGCGAGTACGGTGCTGGCCAGGTCAATGGGCTGAGTCATCAGCAGGCTTAATGGGACGAATGAATAGCCCAGAAGCCATACCTCATTCATCACCAGCAGCGGGCCCTGCCAAGCTGGGCCTGGGGCTGCTGGTGGCGCTTGTGGTTGGCTCCATCATCGGCAGCGGCATCTTCGGTCTGCCGCAGAACATGGCTGCGGGTGCGGGAGCGGGTGCCATCCTGATTGGGTGGACTGTCACCGGCATCGGCATGCTGCTGCTGGTGCGCGTGTACCAGATGCTTTTGCTGCGCAAGCCCGAGCTCGACAACGGCGTCTACGCTTATGCCCGTGCGCTGTTGGGCGAGTATGTGGGCTTCAATTCCGCCTGGGGCTACTGGGTCAGCGCCTGGATTGGCAACGTCGGCTATCTGGTGGTGGCCTTTGGTGCGCTGGGCTACTTCTTTCCGGTGTTTGGCACAGGCAATTCGCCTGCGGCGATCGCTGGCGCTTCTGTGGTGCTGTGGGGCATCCACTTCATGGTGCTGCGCGGCATTCAGGGCGCCGCAGTGCTGAATGCGGTGGTCACTGCGGCCAAGATCGTGCCGCTGCTGCTGTTCATCGTGCTGGTGGCCATGGCCTTCCAGGTCGACACCTTCCGCCTCGACTTCTGGGGTGATGCACAGCTCGGCTCGGTCATTGACCAAGTCAAGAGCACGATGCTGGTGACGGTGTGGGTATTCATCGGCATCGAAGGCGCCAGCGTGTATTCGGCGCGAGCTAGGAAGCGCGAGGACGTGGGTCGTGCCACTGCCATCGGTTTCCTGATCTGCCTGCTGCTGCTGATGTCAGTGTCGCTGCTGTCGCTGGGCGTGTTCACCCAGCCCGCGCTGGCGGGGCTGAAGAACCCGTCCATGGCCGGTGTGCTGGAAAGTGCCGTCGGCACCTGGGGTGCCATGCTGATCTACGTCGGCCTGATCGTCTCGGTGGGCGGTGGCTTCCTGGCCTGGATGCTGTTGGCCGCCGAGTCGCTGTTCACGCCAGCCATGGGTGGTGTGATGCCCAAGTGGCTGGCACAACCCAACAGCAAAGGCGTACCCGCCAACGCGCTGTGGCTGACCAATGGCATGGTGCAGTTGTTCTTGTTGTTGACGCTGTTCTCCAAGGCTTCTTACTTGGCGTTGATTTCGCTGGCGACTGCGATGATCCTGCTGCCGTACCTGTTCAGCGCAGCCTATGGTCTTTCGCTGGCTTGGCGGGGGGAGGGCGTCCAGACGGCCCGCCGCCGCAGCGACACGCCCGTTGCTGCACTGGCCACGCTGTACTGTGTGTGGCTGCTGTACGCCGCAGGCTTGAAGTATTTGCTGCTGAGCGCCTTGCTCTACGCACCGGGCGCGCTGCTGTACGCCTGGGCCAAGCGACAGCGCCACGAGCGCGTGTTCACGGTCTGGGAGTGGGCGATCCTGGCCGCGCTGGTGGCGCTGGCGGTCGTGGCGGCCATGTTGCTGGCCACAGGAAAGCTGGGTCTATGAGCACGCTCTTCCTTCAAGCCTACAGAAAGTCAATCTCATGAGCTCAGGCGTGCATTCCGAAGTCGGCCGTTTGCGCCGCGTGCTGGTGTGCCGACCCGGGCTGGCGCAGCGGCGCCTGACGCCTGCCAACTGCCGTGAACTGCTGTTTGACGACGTCATGTGGGTGTCTCAGGCACGCAACGACCATGACTCCTTCACCAATGCGATGCTCAACCGCGATGTCGAGGTCCTGGAGCTGCACGATTTGCTGGCCACTGTCGTGGCCGACCCGGTGGCCCGCACCTGGCTGCTCGACCGCAAACTCGACCCGGGCACTGTGGACATCGAGCTGGCCTTGCAGCTGCGCCCCTGGCTGGAAGGCCTGCCGCCCATGCACCTGGCCGAGCACCTGATCGGTGGTCTGGCCCGCGCCGAGCTGCCGTTTGAGCCCGAGGGTCTGCTGGCTCGGTTTTCCTCGGCCACCGATTTCCTGTTGCCGCCCCTGCCCAACACGCTGTTCAGCCGCGACAGCAGTTGCTGGATCGGTGAAGGCGTGGTGCTGTGCCCGATGTACTGGCCCGTGCGCCGACAAGAGACCTTACTGACGGCCGCCGTTTACCGCTTCCACCCGCTGTTCACTGGCAAGGTCACCACCTGGTGGGGAGACCCCGATGAAGACCACGGCGGCGCGACGCTGGAAGGCGGCGACGTGATGCCGCTGGGCCAAGGCGTGGTGATGGTGGGCATGGGCGAGCGCACCTCGCCGCAGGCTGTGAGCCAGCTGGCGCGGGCGCTGTTTAAGCGCGGTGCCGCCACACGCGTGCTGGCCGCACAGATTCCCAAATCGCGCGGCGCCATGCACCTGGACACTGTGTTCACCTTCTGCGACGTGGACTTGGTGACGACCTTCCCGGAAATGGTGGACACCATCCGCGTTCACAGCCTGCGGCCTGGCGAGCGCGAGGGCAGTCTGGACGTGCGCACAGAGACAGGGTCTTTTCTTGGCGTCGTGGCCTCTGCCATGAACCTGCCGAAGCTGCACGCGGTAGCCACCGGCGGCGACGCTTGGCAAGCCGAACGCGAGCAATGGGACGACGGCAACAACCTGCTGGCACTGGCGCCTGGCGTGGTGATCGGCTATGCGCGCAACACGCACACCAACACCTTGCTGCGCAAGGCCGGGGTCGAAGTGATCACCGTCTCCGGCTCCGAACTCGGCCGTGGGCGCGGCGGCAGCCGCTGCATGTCGTGCCCGATCGAGCGCGACGCGCTCTGACCTTCCATCCCCTGACGAAAGTGCCGCATGAGTTTCAACCTTCATCACCGCAGTCTGCTCGCGCTGAAGGACTTCACGCCTGATGACATTCGCTTTTTGCTCGACCTGGCAGCTGAGCTCAAGCGCTCGAAGGCGGTGGGCAACGAACTGCCACGCTTGAAAGGCAAGAACATTGTGCTGATCTTCGAGAAGCCCTCGACACGCACGCGCTGCGCATTCGAGGTGGCCGTGCACGATCAAGGTGGGCACGTGACCTACCTGGATGCCGGCAGCTCCCAGCTGGGCCACAAGGAATCGCTCAAGGACACGGCCCGCGTGCTCGGGCGTTACTACGACGGCATCGAATACCGAGGTTTCCACCAAAGTGTGGTTGAGGAATTGGCGCGTTTTGCCAAGGTGCCAGTGTGGAACGGGTTGACGGATGAAGCGCACCCGACGCAGATCCTGGCCGACCTGATGACGATGCAGGAGTTCGGCGAGAAACCTTTGCACGATCTGAGCTTTTGCTACCTGGGCGACGCCAGCTTCAACATGGGCAGCTCGCTGCTGGTGGGCGGCACGCAGATGGGCATGGACGTGCGCATCTGCTCGCCCGCCGCGCTGCAGCCGCCGCCTGAGCTGGTAGCACAGATGCGCGAATTGGCCCGCACCACCGGCGCACGCATCACGCTGGAGACAGATCCGCTCAAAGCCGTGGTCGGCGCAGACTTTCTCTACACCGACGTCTGGGTGTCCATGGGCGAAGACCAATCGGTGTGGCAGCAGCGCATCAAGCAACTGCTGCCCTACCAGGTGACGAGCGCCTTGATGCAGGCCACCGGCAAGCCGCGCACGCGGTTCATGCACTGCCTGCCCGCCTTTCACAGCCTGGATACTGAAGTCGGTCGCCAGGTGCATGAGAAGTATGGTTTGAGCGAAATCGAGGTCACCGATGAGGTGTTCGAGTCTGACGCCTCGGTCGTCTTCACCCAGGCTGAAAACCGCATGCACACCATCAAGGCCCTCTTGGTGGCCACGCTCGGATGAGCGCGAGCGGAGCACCGTCATGAAGGTGGTCGTCGCACTGGGCGGCAATGCGCTGCTGCGGCGCGACCAGCTGCCCACGGCCGACAACCAGTTGGAGAACATCCGCAAAGCGGCCGCGCAGCTGGCCAGGGTTGCCCTGCAGCACGACCTGGTACTGACGCATGGCAACGGCCCCCAGGTGGGTCTGTTGGCGCTACAAGCCGCCGCCTACGTGAAGGTCGAGGCCTATCCACTGGACGTGCTGGGTGCACAGACCGACGGCATGATCGGCTACCTGCTGGAGCAGGAACTGGCCAACCGGCTGCCGGCCACGCGCACGGTGACAACGCTCATCACGCGGGTAGAAGTCGATCCTCAGGACCCGGCGTTCCAGCACCCCACCAAACCGATCGGCCCTGTGTATTCAAAGACCGATTCCGAGCGCGTGGCTGCGAACAAGGGCTGGGTCATGGCACCGAACGGCCAAGCCTTCCGACGCGTGGTCGCTTCGCCGTTGCCGGTGCGTGTGCTCGGGTTGCAGGCGATACGCTGGTTACTGGAACACGGCGCACTCGTCATCGCAGCGGGTGGTGGAGGCATTCCAGTTGCTCGCACCGGCAAGGGTGGCGATCAGAGTCTGCAGGGGGTATCAGCCGTGATCGACAAGGACCTGTGCACCAGCCTGCTCGCGCGTGAATTGCAGGCCGACGTTCTGGTCATCGCCACCGATGTGTCAGAGGTCTACCTCGATTGGGGCCAGCCCACCCAGCGCGCCATCGGCCAGGTGACCCCGCAGGCCTTGGCCGGGCACGATTTCGCAGCAGGTTCAATGGCTCCGAAGGTGGAGGCGGCATGCGCCTTCGTGCTCGCCACGGGTCGGCGCGCCGTGATCGGATCGCTCGACCGCATCGAGGACATGCTCGCAGGCCATGCGGGTACCCAGGTCTGCCTGGCGTCGGCCGGTGGTGCCGACACGCTGTGATGCCCGCCGACTGGCCCGCCGCGTGGTGTGGCGTGGGTTTCGGCGCGGCCGGCTCGCTCGTGATGGTGCTGCTGTGGGTCTACTTGTCAGCCCAGATCTTGCTGGTAGGCGCCAAGTTCAACTGCGCCTATGCCCGGACTTTCGGTTCCCACAAGACGGCAGGCAATTGAACCTTAGCACCTCGTCTCGTGTTTGGCGTATCTAAATTGGATCAATGACTCGTTTCGACGCAACAAGTCCGATAGGGTGGATATTGAGTTCGGTGTGAATTGAGGCGGTCGAGCGCCACTGGGCCACTTGTACAAAATCCTTTGGCAGGTCGAGTTGTTGTTGAAGTGGAAAACAGCACCTGCGCTTCAATAAATGATTGTGCAACCGCGAGAACAGGGTCAAAACGTCAATTTGGTGCGTCGTGTCCACCTTCGTGCTGATTGGCATTGTGATGAAGGTACTTCAACCCAACACCTTGCTGTACACATGGCTGCATATCTTGTCGATCAAAATATTCGTCAAAACCATGATTTGAAGCTGGGTCATCGCTTGCAAGTGGGGACTTCAGGCTTGCCCTCAGGTGCAGAACGCGTCATACCCAGGCGTTGCAGCAAGGCCACATCGGCGTTCGTGTCGGGGTTGCCTGTGGTCAGCAGCTTCTCGCCGTAAAAGATCGAGTTGGCACCGGCGAGGAAACACAGGGCCTGCACCGCGTCGCCCATCTGCTGGCGGCCAGCCGACAGGCGTACACGCGCCTTGGGCATGGTGATGCGCGCAACAGCAATCGTGCGCACGAATTCAAACGGGTCCATCGCCTCCTGACCGGCCAGCGGTGTGCCTTCGACCTTCACAAGGTTGTTGATTGGCACCGACTCGGGGTAGGGTGAGAGATTGGCCAACTCGGCCACCAAGCCAGCACGCTGACGCCGAGTTTCGCCCATGCCGACGATGCCACCGCAACAAACCTTGACACCTGCATCGCGCACACGTGCCAGGGTGTCGAGCCGGTCCTGGTAGTTGCGCGTGGTGATGATGTCACCGTAAAAATCTGGCGCGCTGTCGAGGTTGTGGTTGTAGTAGTCAAGGCCAGCGTTTTGCAGCGTCTGTGCATGCCCGTCTTCCAGCATGCCCAGGGTGGCACAGGTTTCAAGCCCGAGCGCTTTGACCGTGCGCACCAGCTCGGCGACTTTTTCAATGTCGCGGTCTTTCGGCGCGCGCCAGGCAGCACCCATGCAAAAGCGTGTGGCCCCCGCTTCTTTGGCGCGCTGCGCGGCTTGGCGCACTTCGTCGGGCTCCATCAGCTTGGTGGCCTCCACGCCGGTGTCAAAGCGTGCCGCTTGCGGGCAATAGTTGCAGTCTTCCGGGCACCCGCCGGTTTTGACCGACAGCAAGGTGGCGAATTCAACGCGTGAAGGGTCGAAGTTTTCACGGTGCACGGTTTGGGCCTGGTGCATCAACTCTGGAAAAGGCAGGTCAAACAATGCTTCTATGGCGTCAACGCTCCATCGGGCTTCGGGGCGGGGTGTGACGCTCTGTCGCGGGCGATGCAGGGTGACGGGTTGTTCAAAAACGCTGGACATGTCGTTGTTCATTGGAGCGATACACACTTCGTATCGGGTATCTGGGGTGGCGGGGAGGATGCGGGAATCTGCACGGCGTTGAAATGCTGTGAAGTCTAGTCGAGGGCATCCACGGGCTTCTGGACGGCAGTTCACCCAACGCATGGACTCGCTCGTCGTTATCAGCGCAGCGCCATTCGCTTTGTCACCCTAATTCAGCGGCCTGCAGGGCTTGGAGCCCCCCGACTTGCTAAGCGCAACGACAAGCAGCCCGAACCACCAAAGTTAATGTGACAGCCAGCTGAGGTCTGCCCTCAGGTCTATTGCTCCGATAGCGAGCTAACTGTAGGACAGGGTGCGAAGCAGCTATGCTGTTGATTCGGCGCGATGAGGTCTGAGCCCTGTGTTGCCAGTTGGGAGAATTTTTGTGGGAGCTTGCAGCCAAGCGAAAAGCCAGTGGTCCACAAGCGTCTGATCGCCAGCAGGGCTAGCGCCCACAAAATTCAAGATGGAAGACACCCTGCAGACTTCATGGTGCCAGATCAATAGCTACTGACTTTTGTATGAGGCCACGACATCAAGTGAATGACCAATACTTTGAAGATGACACCCTGGCACTGCATGCGCACGCCGATGCAATTCGGGCGCTGGATGAAGACCTCGGGACCGGAGACTTGACGGCTGGCCTGGTGGACCCTCGGCAACGCAGCCAGGCCCGGGTGATGGCGCGCGAGGCCGCGGTCATTTGTGGTCGGCTCTGGGTAGAGGCGACATTGCTGCGCCTGGACCCGCAGGCCGAACTGGTTTGGTATGTACGAGATGGCCAGTCGTGCAGCGCCAACCAGGTCATTCTGGAAATTCAGGGCAATTCTCGCGCACTGCTCAGCGGTGAGCGTACCTTGCTCAATTTCCTGCAACTGCTCAGCGCAGTGGCCACGCAAACCGCTGCTTATGTGCGGGCGGTGGAGCAGGTGCCAGGCAATCGTGCGCGCATTGTGGACACCCGCAAAACCCTGCCCGGTTTACGGCTGGCCCAAAAATACGCTGTGCGTTGCGGCGGTGGCAGCAACCACCGCATCGGCCTGTACGACGCGGTGTTGATCAAGGAAAACCATATTGCTGCTGCCGGTGGCGTCACAGCTGCTTTGCAGCGTGCTGCCGAAGTGGCTGCTCGTGCAAGTTTTGTAGAGATCGAGGTCGAGAGCCTGGATCAGCTGGACGAAGCACTCGCGGCAGGCGCTCAAATGGTGTTGCTCGACAACATGAACCTGGCGCAGCTGCACGAGGCGGTGCGCCTCACGGCGGGCCGGGCGATTTTGGAAGTATCGGGCGGCGTCGGGCTGCACACGGTGGCCGACATTGCCGCCACCGGGGTGGACCGCATTTCGGTCGGTGCCCTGACCAAAAACATCCAAGCGATTGATTTTTCCATGCGCTTGACGCAGCTGTGAGGCCCACCATGCGTGACACTGCAAGTGTTCCTGTCCAGCCCCTGGTGCGCATTGACTATGAGCAGCCTTTCTACCCGATGCGACATGCCTGGGCACGCGTTCCGATGGAACCGCCGCCTGACGAACGCGCAGCGCTCAAGGACCAGATCCGCCGCTTGCTCAAAGAGCGCCATGCCGTCTTGGTGTCGCATTACTACGTGCACCCCGACCTGCAAGACCTGGCCGAAGAAACCGGCGGGCTGGTCAGTGATTCGCTGGAGATGGCGCGTTTCGGGCGCGACCACGCGGCGACCACACTGGTGGTGTCGGGCGTTCGATTCATGGGCGAGACCGCCAAAATTCTCTCACCTGAAAAACGTGTCCTGATGCCCGACCTCGACGCCACCTGTTCTCTGGATCTGGGATGTCCGGCAGACGAATTCAGCGCCTTGTGCGACGCCCACCCGGACCGCACAGTGGTGGTTTATGCCAACACCAGCGCCGCCGTGAAGGCGCGTGCCGACTGGCTGGTGACGTCGAGTTGCGCGCTGGACATCGTCCGGGCATTGAAGGCGCAGGGCCAGAAAATCTTGTGGGCACCTGACCGCCACCTCGGCGCCTATATCCAGCGTGAAACAGGCGCCGACATGTTGATGTGGAACGGCAGCTGCATCGTGCACGACGAGTTCAAGGCCTTTGAGCTTGAGGCGCTCAAGAAGGAGCACCCCAAGGCCAAGGTGTTGGTGCATCCGGAATCACCTGCGGATGTGATCGCATTGGCCGACGCGGTAGGTTCGACCGCGGGCATCCTCAAGGCGGCTCGCGAGATGGATGCCCAGGAATTCATAGTGGCCACTGACAGCGGCATGATGCACAAGTTGCGCACGCTGAACCCCGGCAAGGTGTTTATCGAAGCCCCCACGGCTGGCGACAGCGCCACTTGCAAAAGTTGCGCGCACTGCCCCTGGATGGCGATGAACGGACTGGCTGGCGTGGCACAGGTGTTGCAAACATTGAGCCCGCAAGTGCAAGTGGACCCTGCCTTGGGTGCGCGCGCCCGCCTGCCGATAGACCGGATGCTGGCTTTCACCGCGTCGCAGCGTATGGGTCAGCCGCTGGCCGCACTGGTGCCGCACATCGGTGCGGCCTGATGCCGGCCTCCTCCGCCCGCACAAGGCTTCTGGTGCGTGAATGGCCTTGACTACGACGCCAGCGTCCATGAAGCGCTCAATGAAAGCACGCCAAGGGTTGGGCTTGGAGACAGTGCAGGCGGGTCGTTTGGTTTTGGTGTTCAGGCTTTGGGCGATGGTTTGCACATCGGGCAGTGGCGCGGCAGGCTCAAGCCACCCCAGACTCAAAGCCAGAGCGCGAAACTCGGCGACTTTGACGTGGCCCATGAGGCCTAGGCGTGTGATCTCGCGGTCGCGGTCACCTGCACTCAAGCGGATTAAAACGTGACGGTATTCATGGATTTCGATCTTTCTGCGGCCCCATGAAGTTTTCAATGCTCAAAGATGTTGTAGGTCGGCGGTCGAATACCCCGACATGGGCCTGTGCCGAAACCCATCATGTCGGACTCTTCGAGTACCGACCTAAGTGACGACATTTCTCGCTCATTTAAAACTTCAGCGTGCCAGATCAATAATTCAGAAAATTTCCCTGAATTTTTTATACTGTTGCCGCTCAGAAAGGGCGCAAGTGCACTGTCTATTGATTCGGCCCTGTGAAGTTTTCAATGCGCAAAGCTGTTGTAGGTCGGTGGTCGAAGACCCCGACATGGGCCTGTGCCGAAACCAATAACGTCGGACTCTGCGAGTGCCGACCTACGAGATGACATGTCTTACGCATTTCAAACTTCAGCGTGCCGGATCAATAATGAAGAGTTTTCAAGCCGCCATCAGCGGAAATAGCGCATGGTCCATCGGCACCCCGGCGGGTAGTTCCTGGTCCAGCCCGGGGAAGGGCGGCGAAGTCACCCAGGGTCGTGGGGAGTGGGTCATGTCGTCGCCCAAAAAGCGCACCGAGTACACGCGCCTGCGCTGCGTGCCGTCCACGCCTGCTGAGGCGTGCAGGCTGAGCATGTGAAAACACACCAAATCACCCGGTTGCAGGTCCCAGCCGAGAATGGGGAAGTCTTGGCGGTGCTTGTCGATGTCGGGCAACTCCGTCAGCGAGCCTTCGGGGAACCACTTGGCCTGGTTCGTCATGAAGGTACGTGGCATGAGCCAGGGACCACGGTGTGAGCCCGCGACAAACTCCAGCGTGGACGGTCGGGACACCGGGTCCACCGGAATCCAGAAGCTGATGTTTTGCAGGCCGTCCACGTTGTAATAGGGCTGGTCTTGGTGCCAAGGCGTGCGCTGGCGCGTGCCGGGCTCCTTGACCAGCAGGTGGTCGTGGTACAGGCGCACCGTCTGGCTTTGCATCAGGCGCTGGGCCAGGGCGGCCAAGGGTGTGTCAAAGATGAAACGCTTGAACTGCGGGATGTCCTGCCAGTTGCAAAAGTCTTCAAAAAACCGACCCGGGTCGTCCGGCCGACTGGCCACCATGCCGCGTGGGCTGGGGTGGGCCAGGTTGGCCTCGATGCCGTCACGCAGCAGGGCCACTTCTTCGGGGGTGAACAAGTTGCGGATGCACACTGCGCCATCGCGCTGGTAATCGGCCACGTCCTGGTCGGTGGTGCAGGCCTGCACGCGCTGGCGCAGGGTGGTGAGGTCAGGTGAGGTCATTTCGTTCAAGGTAGGTGGAAGCGGGCACAAACGGCGTAGTCAACTCGGGATTTTGCCTGCGTGCAAGGATCAGATCGCGAACAAAAGCGGTTGGTAAATCTGGGTTGTCGAGCCCAGCTTTACCAACCATGGCCCAGAGATTGATCTGTTCAGCGATGGTTTGACCCCCAGCCATGGCATGGGCCTTGGCTTGGCCGTAAAGCCCATCATGGATGTTCACTGCTTTGCCCATGGCGTTCACCTTAAAAGGAAAAATGGCGTGGCGCTGAAGTTGAAAAGTTAAGCGTGCTTTCTCAAGGTGCGTAAGCACCTTCAGTTTCAAGCCAGCAAATCCAGCAACGTCCGCGCCACCACCTTGGTCGCCCGGCGCAGGTCTTCCAGCTCGACATGCTCGTCGGCGCGTTTGGCGTTGGACTCGCGCACGGTGCGGGGGCCTGCGCCGTAGATCACGCCGGGGATGCCGCGTTCCACGTACAGGCGCACGTCGGTGTAGAGCGGGGTGCCCAAGGCGGGGATGGCTTCGCCGAAGACTTGTTCGCCGTGTTTCTGGATGGCGCTGACCAGCGGTTGGTTGCCCGCCAGTGGCTTCATAGCGTTGGCCAGCAGCATGCGGCGCACGTCCACTTGCAGTGTGTTGCCGCCGCGTGG
The DNA here is from genome assembly GCF_001270065.2 of Limnohabitans planktonicus II-D5. Taxonomy (GTDB): domain Bacteria; phylum Pseudomonadota; class Gammaproteobacteria; order Burkholderiales; family Burkholderiaceae_C; genus Limnohabitans_A; species Limnohabitans_A planktonicus. The sequence continues at coordinate 88,816 of NZ_LFYT02000013.1, read as the reverse complement.
GGGCTTGAAGCTGGCGGCTGCGTCGGCAATGGTTTGGCGGATGCTGGCTTCCACTTCGGCCGGGTTCTCTTCGGGGATCATGCGGCGGTCGAGTTTGAAGCTGACTTTGCCGGGCACCACGTTGGTGTTGGTGCCGCCTTCGATCAGGCCCACGTTCAGGTAGGGGTGGGTGATGCCCTCGACTTGGGACGTGACCTTCAGGTATTGCGTGTTGAGGGCGTGCAGAGCGCTCAGGATGTGCACCGCGCCTTGCAGGGCGTCGGTGCCGCTGTCGGGAATGGCGGCGTGGGCCATCTCGCCATGCACCGTCACTTCCATTTGCAGGCAGCCGTTGTGTGCGGTGACCACTTGGTAGCTGAAGCCTGCCGCGATCATCAAATCAGGCTTTGTGAGGCCCTTGGCCAGCAGCCAGCCGGGGCCCATTTCGCCGCCAAATTCTTCGTCGTAGGTGAAGTGCAGTTCCACGCCGCCCTTCAACTTGGCGTTCAGCGATTCCAATGCGCGGGTGGCAAAGGTGAAGGTGGAAAAGTCGCACTTGCTCACGGCGGTGGCGCGGCCGTACATCGCGCCGTTGTGGATTTCGCCGCCGTAGGGCGGGTGCGTCCAGCCTTCGCCGGGGGGCACCACGTCGCCGTGGGCGTTCAGGGCAATGGTTTTGCCTTCGCCATATTTGCGGCGCACGATCAGGTTGGTGACCGACTCCAGGCCGTAGGCTTTGACTTCGGAGGCAGGCACAGGGTGCTTTTCGGCCACAAAGCCCATGGGCGCGAGCAGCTCGGCGGTGCGCTCGGCGTGCGGCGCGTTGTTGCCGGGTGGGGTGTCGGTGGGCGCCTGCACCAGCGCCTGCAAGAACTTGACCTGTTCGTCAAAGTGCGCGTCGATCCAGGCGTCGAGTTGTTGGTATTGTTGTTCGTGGTTGACGTGGGTAGCGCTCATGACAATTCCTGAGAGAGTTGGTTCAAAACATGGGTGAAGGCGTCGACGCAAAGTTGCATGTCGTCGCTGGTGGTGGATTCGCGTGGGTTGTGGCTGATGCCCCCGTTTTCGCCGCGCACAAACAGCATGGCTTGTGGCATGACTTCGTGCAGCTTCATCGCGTCGTGGCCTGCGCCGCTGGGCAGTTTGAAGAGCGGCACGCCCAAGGCGCTCACGGCGCGTTCCCAGCGGGCTTGCCACGCGGGGGCGCTGGGCGCGGCGGCGGCGCTCATGGTCAGTTCGGCTTTGACGCGCACGCCACGGCGCTCGGCAATTTGGTCGAGTTGCGCCATCACATCCGCCACCAGCGCGTCGCGCTGTGCATCGGTGGGCGCACGCATGTCCAGGCTGAACAGGCAGCGCCCGGGCACCACGTTGATCGAGCCGTTGGGCACTTGCAGCTGGCCAATCGTCGCCACGCTGTCGCCGTCTTGGGCAGCGCGTTGCTCCATGTAAAGAGCCAGTTCGGCCACGGCGCAGGCCGCATCGCGGCGGCGGTCCATGGGGGTGGTGCCTGCGTGGCTGGCGGTGCCGAAGACCTCGCACAGGTAGCGCACGCTGCCGTTGATGGAGGTGACCACACCCAGCGGGATGTTCACTTCGTTGAGCACCGGGCCTTGTTCGATGTGCACTTCGATAAAGCCGAGGTACTGCGCCGCGTCGCGCTGGATTTTGGGGATGTCGTCGATGTTCAAGCCCGCGTGTTGCATGGCCGCACGCATGGTGATGCCGTCGGCATCTTGCTGGTCCAGCCAAGCGGGGTTGAACTGGCCAATGAGTGCGCCAGAGCCCAAGAATGTGGCTTTGTAGCGTTGGCCTTCTTCTTCGGCAAAGGCCACGACTTCGATGCCGAAGGGGAGACGTTTGCCTTGTTGGTGCAGCTGCTGCACGCAGGCCATGGGCACAAAGATGCCCAAGCGCCCGTCGTACTTGCCGCCGTTGCGCACGGTGTCGTAATGGCTGCCCGTCATCAGGTATTTGGCACCCGCTGTGGCGGGGTGGTAGCGACCTACCACGTTGCCCACCGCATCGGTATAGACCTCGTCAAAGCCGCAGTCGCGCATGTTTTGTGTGATGCGCTGGGCGCAGGCGCGGTGCGCGTCGGTGAGGTAGGTGACGGTGAGTTGGCCCAGTTCGGCAAAGCCGGGATCACTGTGCTGCCCCAGTTGTTCTTGCCAGTCCCAGACCTGGTGGCCCAGAGTGGGTTCCACACCGAACTTGTCGTTCAGGCGGATCTCGACGATGCGGTGAATGTTGCGCAGGCACTCTTGCAACTCAATGTCAGGGTGGCCGAACAGGCGGCGCTCAAAGGTGTCGATGATCTGTTTTTTGTTCAAGCCCACGCCACGCGGGCCACGCACCGCCAGGATGAAGGGCCAGCCAAATTTGGCGTTGTAGTCGGCGTTGAGCTTCTGGATTTTGGCGAACTCTTCGGGCGTGCAGTCGGTCAGGCCCGCCTTGGTTTGTTCGTGGGTCGATTCGGCCGTGAGCGACTTGCTGACCATGGCCTTGCCCGCCAACTCGGGGTGGGCGCGGATCAGGCCCAGTTGCGCGTCGCGCCCGGCATGTGCGAGTACTTCGCACATGGTGTGCTTGAGGTGGGCCAGCGAAGTGAAGGGGCGTTCGTTCAGCGCCTGCTCGGCGATCCACGGCGAGTGCTCGTACAGGCCGCCGAGCATCTGCGAAGCGTCTTCGCGTGATGCACTGTTGAGTTGTTCAAGGGTCAAAGGCATGTTGTTCCTGGGTACTTTTGAAATGTCATGGCGAGCGTAGCCAAGCCATACATGGATTGCCGCGTCGCTGCGCTCCTCGCAATGACGGTAGAAACGTCATCGCGAGCGAAGCGTGGCGATCCAGTGTTTTCAGTCGGCATAGGGATGCACGGCCTTCCAATGCCGTGCAATGTCAATGCGCCGCGCCACCCACACCTTGTCGTGCGACTGGATGTGGTCCATAAAGCGTTGCAGCGCGGTGATGCGCCCTGGGCGGCCGAGCAGGCGGCAGTGCATGCCGATGCTCATCATCTTGGGGGCGTTGTCACCATTCGGGTCACCTTCGGCATACAACGCGTCAAAGGTGTCCTTCATGTATTGAAAGAAGGGGTCGGCGTGTGAATAGCCTTGGGGTAGGGCAAAGCGCATGTCGTTGCAGTCCAGGGTGTAGGGCACGATCAGTTGCGGCGCATCGGTGCCGTCCGACTTGCGCACCTTCATCCAAAACGGCAGGTCGTCGCCGTAGTAGTCGCTGTCGTACTCAAAGCCGCCAAAGTCGGCCACCAGGCGGCGCGTGTTGGGGCTGTCGCGCCCGGTGTACCAGCCCATAGGGCGTTCACCGGTCAGCTTTTGCAAAATGTCCATGGCCTCGGCCATGTGGGCACGCTCGGTGGCTTCATCGACATGTTGGTAATGGATCCACTTGAGGCCGTGGCAAGCGATGTCGTAGCCCAGTTCCTTGAATGCGGCGGTCACGTCCTCGTGCTTTTGCAGCGCGGTGGCCACACCAAACACCGTGAGCGGCAGGCCGCGTTTTTCAAACTCGCGCAACAAGCGCCACACGCCAGCACGCGAGCCGTATTCGTAAATGCCTTCCATGCTGATGTGCCGTTCGGGGAATGACGCAGGGTTGAACATCTCGGACAAAAACTGCTCGGAGCCCGCATCGCCGTGCAGCACCGAGTTTTCGCCGCCTTCTTCATAGTTCAAGACAAACTGCACGGCCACGCGGGCACCACCGGGCCATTGTGCATGCGGCACATGGCGGCCGTAGCCCTTCAAGTCACGGGGGTAGGGGAGGGTGCTGTCGTAGGTGCTCATGCTGTGCTCTTGCGGGTGCTCAAAGGTTCAGGCCAGGGCCAGAGAAATGTCGTGCGTGGGCACTTTGCGGTCAAAGGTCAGGCTGGCCTCGACGTGCAGCAGGTGCTCGTGCATCAGGCGCACGGCCAAGTCCGAGTCCTGCACCTCCAGCGCGGCCACGATGGCCACATGCTCGTCGGTCGAGTGCTCTGCCTCGTTGCGCGACTGGTACATCAGCGTGATCAGCGCGCAGCGCGAGATCAACTCGCCCAGCACCTGGGCCAGCACGTCGTTGTTCATGAGCTCGGCCATGCGCACATGAAAGTCGCCCAGCAACTCGGTGCGGCCGGTGATGTCGCCCTGCGTCACGGCTTCGCGCTCTTGTTTGATGTGGTCTCTGAGGGCCACGATTTGTTCAGGCGTGACCTGCTGCACAAAGGCGCGGGTCATCTCGGCTTCGAGCATGCGGCGCACGGCAAAGACCTGCTGGGCTTCTTCGACCGATGGGGCGGCCACAAACGCCCCGCGTGCGGGTTCGAGTTTGATCAAACGGTTTTGCGACAGCTGAAACAGCGCCTGTCGTACCAGCGTGCGCGACACACCAAAGTGGTCGGCCAGCTTTTGCTCGGCCAGTTTGGAGCCGGGCAAAAGCCGGTGCTCCACGATGGCGCGGGTCAGCGATTCGACGATGTGGTGCGTGGTGGAGGTTTCCATGTCTCGCGGTCCCTTGGGGCTGTTGGCCCGGGTGTTTTTGTGTCGGTGGCGTAAATCATAGCCACCAAATGCAAAATTGTATACACTTCGGTCGACTGGTTTAAAGGGCTTTTCAAAGCCTTGCCAAAACCCCCTTTTTTGACCCCCATTCAAGACAAGCGAGCACACCATGGGATTGAGCACACACGTTCTGGACACCATGCACGGCTGCCCCGCCGCAGGCATGCAGGTGGCCCTGTACACCACACAAGGCGATCAGGCCACTTGGGTCAAAAGCTTCACCCTCAACCACGACGGCCGCAACCCTGACGGCATGCTGTACGACCACGCCAGCCTGCGCAAAGGCACTTACCGCTTGGTGTTTGATGTGGCGGGCTACTTCAAGGCCAAGGGGGTGGAACTTCCCGAGCCCAACTTCCTGAACAAAGTCAGCCTCGACTTTGGCGTGGCCCATGAAGACCAGCACTACCACGTGCCGCTGCTGGCCAGCCCCTGGAGTTACTCGACTTATCGAGGGTCTTGAGGTTCGTGAGGAGCAGATCTGATCCCCAGTAAGCCCTCCGCATGCTTCTTCACCTGATACATCATGTTTGACTGGAATTCAACTTTTCTTCGGTAAGTTCCGTTAGAGTCCCTTGATGGCACCGACTGTTGTTCGCGATGGCGCATTTCGTTTGTTCTTCTTTTCGAGAGAAGAGTCTCGTATCCATGTGCATGTTGCGCACCCAGACGGAGAGGCAAAATTTTGGCTTACACCGGTGGTTGCCCTTTCAACGTCCACCGGGTTGTCAACAAAACAGCTCAAGGAAGCCCAATCAGTCGTTGAGTTACACCTAAAGGAAATTCAAGATGCATGGAATCACCACTTCGGTGGCTGAAGTCACCAATGTGTCCAAACACGGCTTTTGGCTGCTGTTGGGCGATGAGGAGCTGCTTGTGCCTTTTGATCAATTCCCATGGTTCAAGCAGGCCACCGTTGAGCAGTTGACAACTGTGGAGTGGCCAACGCCGGACCACTTGTATTGGCCGCAGCTGGATGTGGATTTGTCTGTGAGCTCCATTCGCAGACCGCAAGATTTTCCCTTGGTTTCGCAGCACTAGCCTGCGCAATGCCATGGAAGTTTGGACGAACCGAATTTTGAGGCTTCGTTCAACCGCCTGACTCGGCTAAGCTGCTGCCATGTTGAGGCCTTTGTTTTTCGTTCTTGCGGTGGCTTTGTCGGCATGCGGCGGCGGGGAAGGCTCGAGTTTTGCGCCTGCATCGGGCAACACGCATTGCGGCGTCAGCGTGGGCACGCAGCGCATCACCGGCAAGGTCACATCGGTGCACGATGGCGACACGATCACCGTGGGCGGCGAGTCGATTCGGCTGGCCAGCATCGACGCCCCCGAACTGGATCAAGCCTATGGCCCATCCTCACGCGCGCATTTGGCTGCCATGGTCTTGGGTCAGAGTGTCACCGTCACTTATGCCCAAAAAGACCAGTACGACCGGGTGGTGGGCACTGTCTTCAAGTCTGATTGCAGCCCAGTCAATTTGAACCAGGTTGCGTCGGGTGCGGCTTGGTATTACGAAGCCTACCAATGCGAAATCGACATCCGGCAGCGCCAAGCCTATGCAGCGGCACAGACAGCGGCCCGCACCGCCAAAAAAGGTTTGTGGGCCGCCACTGCTGTAGCCCCTTGGGTGCACCGCAACGGGGTGGAGACCAAAGTGCCCGTTTCTTGCCCCAACGGGGATGCGGCTTCGGATTAATTGGGATCTGACCCCAATTAATCCGTCGAAAAAGCCTGCCATGCTGGCGATGCTTCTTTAGAATCGCAGTCTTACCGTTTATTTACCTCCCCCCCCGCACCATGACCCAAGTCACCAACACCGTGCGCTTTGTGCTCGACGGCCGTATCGTCGAAGCCCAAGGCGAGCGCCGCACCACCACTGTTCTGGACTATTTGCGTGAGCAAATGCACCGCACCGGCACCAAAGAGGGCTGCGCTGAAGGCGATTGCGGCGCTTGTGTGGTCATGGTGGGTGAGCTCAACGCCGCAGGCACGGGCGTGGACTATGTGGCCACCAACGCCTGCATCCAGTTGCTGCCTTCGCTGGACGGCAAATCGGTCAAAACCGTTGAGAGCCTGAAAAAAGCCGACGGCACGCTGCACCCGGTGCAGGCAGAAATGATCAAGTGCCACGGCTCGCAGTGCGGCTTTTGCACCCCCGGCATCGTGATGAGCCTGGTGAACCTGGTGCAGGTCTTGCCCATGCCCAACCGCCAGCAGATCACCGATTCGCTCAGCGGCAACCTGTGCCGCTGCACTGGCTACAAGCCGATCATCGAATCGGCCACCAAGGCTTGCGCCAAGCCCGAGGCGCTCAAGATCGACGACAGCGCCGATGTGCCTTTGCTCAAAGAAATCAAACGCGCCAGCGTGCCCACACTGAGCCTGGACGGCGACATCATCGTGCAGCCGGTGGTGCGCACCCGCAAAGGCAACGAATTCGTCTCGCCCGCCACCATCACTGAAGTGGCCGACTATTTGGTCAAGAACCCCAGCACCACGCTCTTGGCAGGCAGTACCGAAATCGGCCTGCAGGTCAACAAACAGTTCAGCCGACCCGAGCACATCATGTATTTGGGCAACGTCAATGAGCTGCGCCAAGTGACCGAGACCGCCAGCGCCTGGCGCATTGGTGCGGCCGTGTCGCTCACGCAGGTCGAAGCGCTGGTGGCCCAGGCTTACCCCGACTTCACCGAAGTGCTGCGCCGCTTTGGCTCACCCCCCATCCGCTCCACGGCCACGCTGGCGGGCAACATCGCCAACGGTTCACCCATTGGCGACACCATGCCATGCCTGATGGCGCTGGGTGCCAGCCTGGTGCTGCGCCGAGGCGACAAGACCCGCAAGGTGCTGCTGGACAACTTCTACACCGGCATGAAGAAAAACGTGATGGAGCCCGGCGAGTTCATCGAAGCCGTCGAATTGCCCAAGCCCGTGGCCGGTCAGGTGTTCCGAGCCCACAAGGTGAGCAAGCGTTTTGAGCAAGACATTTCGGCCACCTGTGCGGCCATCAGCTACATGCTGAAAGACGGTAAGTTGAGCGGCGTGAAGCTGGCCTACAACGGCCTGGCCCCATCGCCTTGCCGTGCGCCCAAACTGGAAGCCGTGCTCGAGGGCAAGTTGCCCGCTGATGTGAAATCGGCCGATTTGGACGCAGCGATTACCGCCAGCTTCACCGCCCGTGACGGCTTGCGCGCCACGTGGGCATATCGCGCCTTGGTGGCCCGCAACTTGGCTTTGGAATTCATCGAAGAACAGAAAGAGGTGGCTTGAATGAACGCTCCTACCCCCATCAAAAACCTGTTGCCTGCTTCTGACGTTCAGCAGGGCAAAGAGCTGGTGCATGAGTCTGCGCACTTGCATGTGACTGGATCTGCCACTTACATCGATGACATCCCTGAACACGCGGGCACTTTGTATGCCGCGCTTATCTTGTCGCCCGTGGCGCATGGCGAGTTGATGGGCGACGGCATCGACCGCGCAGCCATCCTCAAGGAACACGGCGTTGTCGCGGTCTACACCGCCAAAGATATTCCCGGCGAAAACAACTGCGGCCCCATCATCCATGACGATCCTTTCCTCGCCGATGGCAAGGTCGAGTTCATCGGCCAAGCCGTGGCCGTTGTCGTGGCGCGTGAAATGCTCTACGCCCGCGAAGCCGCCAAAAAGGCCAAGGTGCTGGTCAAAGAACTCACACCCATCTTGACCATCGAAGAGGCGATGGCCGCCAGCAGCTTCATCATGCCGCCAAAAGGCATCACGCGTGGTGACGCCGCCGCAGCCATTGCCAACGCGCCTCACAAAATCAAAGGCAGCACCAACACCGGCCAGCAAGAACAGTTCTATCTGGAAGGCCAGATCACTTATGCGGTGCCCAAGGAAGACGGCCAGCTCACCTTGTACGTGTCGACCCAGCATCCTGATGGCAACCAGCGCGAAGCCGCACACGCCTTGAACCTGCACACCAACGATGTGGAGGTGATCTGCCGCCGCATGGGTGGTGGCTTTGGCGGCAAAGAAGGCAACGCCAGCATCTTCAGCCAAAGCGCCGCCTTGGCTGCGCACAAGCTGCAAAAACCGGTCAAGCTGCGTGTGAACCGCGACGACGACATGACCATCACCGGCAAGCGCCACGATTTCCGCATCGACTACGAAGTGGGCTTTGACGACAACGGCCGCGTGCTGGGTGCCAACATCACGCTCATGTCACGCTGCGGTTACAGCACCGACTATTCTGGCCCTGTGAACGACCGTGCTTGCTTGCACATCGACAACACTTACCATCTGCCAGCGCTCAAGCTGGTCAGCCACCGCTGCAAAACCAACACCCAAAGCGCCACAGCTTTCCGGGGCTTCGGCGGCCCACAAGGCATGTTCGGCATCGAGACGGTGATGGACGAGATCGCCATGACTTTGGGCAAAGACCCACTGCAAGTGCGCAAACTCAACCTCTACAAAGACCCCGCCATCAGCGGCACGCCCGACACTATGACCACCCAATACAACCAGTTGATTGAAGACTGGGTGGGTGACAAGGTGATCGACCAGGTCGAGCACGAGTCGAAATACGCCGAGCGCCGTGCCGCCGTGCATGCCTTTAATGCCAAGAGCAAAACCCGCAAACGCGGCATGGCGCTCGTGCCTTTGAAGTTCGGCATCAGCTTCACCGCCACGCACCTGAACCAGGGCGGCGCGCTGCTGGTGGTTTATATGGACGGCTCGGTCAGCTGCAACCACGGTGGCACCGAAATGGGCCAGGGCCTGAATACCAAGATGGCGCAGGTCTGTGCCGATGGTTTGGGCATCAGCGTGGACCATGTGCGGATCACCGCGACCGATTCGCAAAAAGTGCCCAACGCTTCGGCCACTTCGGCTTCGAGCGGTGCCGACATCAACGGCGCGGCCATCATGAACGCGACGATGCAGATGCGCGAGCGCTTGAAGCCCGTGGCGGCCCGCATGTTGGGCTGTGCTGAAGTTGATGTGACTTTCGCGAACAACGAAGTCCACGGCGGTAGTAAAGCTGTGAAGTGGGCCGACTTGACCAAACAAGCGTACATGGAACGTGTGGGTTTGTCGGTCACGGGTTTCTATATGACGCCCGAAATCAAATACGACTTCGCCACCCTGAATGGCCGTGCGTTCTATTACTACTGCTACGGCGCTGCCGTGAGCGAAGTGGAAATCGACACCCGCACGGGCGAGTGGTGGCTCAAGGCCGTGGACATCGTGCACGACGTGGGCCGCAGCATCAACCCCGCATTGGACAAAGGCCAGATCGAAGGCGCTTATGTGCAAGGCATGGGCTGGCTGACCATGGAAGAGTGCATTTGGGACAAGAAGGGTAAATTGCTCACGCACGGCCCCAGCACGTACAAAATTCCGGTGGCGGGCGACATTCCAGAGCACTTCAATGTGAGCTTGTTCGACAACGCCAACCTCAAACCCACGCCTTTCAACAGCAAGGCCACGGGCGAGCCGCCTTTGATGTTGGGCTTGTCGGCCTTCTTCGCCTTGCGCGATGCGGTGGCTGCCAGCGCTGACCACAAAACCGTGGTCTACATGGACGCTCCGGCCACGCCCGAGCGCATCCTGATGGCGTGCGAAAAAGCAAAGGCCACTGCAGGGATGTAATGTCCCATGTGGGATGCCTGACACGATTTCAGGCATCCTGCAGACCATCACTCAATACGTTTCAGGAGCAGGCCCATGTCAGACGATCCACGGTGCTGCGGCACTGGCACTTGCATCATCAACGCCGAAGGCCTGTGCTGGTGTGGCCAGCGCTGGGATGGCGAGAAGATGTGTTTCATGGCCGAGCCTGCGCCAGCGAAATCCCCATCTCAAAACGACGAGCCCTCCCATCAGTCTTCTCGGGCTGGGCAAGACTGATCGCAGCCCCAGCATGACCCGCAGCCCATACCCGCTTGAGGTCTTGCAGAGTTTGCAGCTGGGCACAAGGCCGCCACGTTGACCTCTTCAGCCTCCCCGGCCACAACCCCACCTGCCATGCACTGGCGCGACCCGTTCCGGGTCCGGAGTTTCCGCTTTCAGTGGCCTGCCGACCTGGCCACCTCCTGGGCCTTCGAGATGGAGTCCATCGTGCTGGGCTGGTTCATCCTGGTCGAGTCGGGCTCGGTCATGATGCTGGTGGTGTTTGGCTCCTTGCAGTACCTGGGTTCTTTGGTCTCGCCCTTGTTTGGCGTGGTGGGCGACAGGCTGGGGTATCGGCGCATGCTGGTCCTGTCGCGAGCACTCTATGCGGCGCTGGCCGCCACTTTCATGCTGCTGGCCTGGTTGCAAGCCCTCACGCCCATGATCGTGTTGATGATGGCCGCTTTGGCTGGCCTGGTGCGGCCGTCGGACATGATGATGCGCAATGCGCTGATCGCGCAGACTTTGCCGCCCCGACATTTGCTGGGTGCCTTGGGCATCTCGCGCATCACCTCGGATTCGGCCCGCATTGCGGGCGCTTTGGCCGGTGCCGGTGTGGTGGCCTGGCTGGGCATGACCTGGGCCTATGCCCTGATCACCGCGCTCTACACCCTCAGTTTTGTGCTCTCTCGCGGCGTGTCTGACGTGCCCGCCTCAGCCCATGACGCCGTGCGTGTGTCGCCCGTGCGCGACTTGCAGTTGGCTTTTGGCTATGTGTGGACGCGACCGGTACTGATGGCGGCCATGGCTTTGGCGTTTTTGGTCAACCTCTTGGCCTTTCCCTTCTCTTTGGGTTTGTTGCCCTATGTCGCCAAAAACATTTACCTGACCGACCAGACGGGGCTGGGCTGGCTGGGCGCAAGCTTTGCCTTTGGGGGCCTGGTGGGCTCGGTGGTGCTCAGTTCCCACCGCTTTGCGTTTCGCGCTGCGCAAACCATGGTGCTGGCCGGGGCGGTGTGGTTTGCGGTGGATGTGCTGTTCGCCTTCAGCACCCATTTGGGCGTGGGCATGGCCTTGCTGTGGGTGGCGGGCCTGGCGCAAAGCCTGAGCATGACGCCGCTGGCGGCCGTGATGCTGCGCGCCACAGAGCCCGCCTACCGGGGCCGGGTGATGGGCATGCGCATGCTGGCCATCTGGGGCCTGCCTTTGGGTTTGCTGCTGTCGGGCCCCTTGATTGACCGTTGGGGTTATGCCACCACGGCGGGGGCATATTCGGCCCTGGGCCTGCTGCTCACAGGTGCCATGGCGGTGTATTGGCGATCGAACATCTGGGACGCCAAAGCCCCAGCCAACGCGCCTTTGTGAATGCAGCCTGATGCTCTCACGCTGTGACCAAAGCGACAGCGTTCAAGCGTCCTTCGGCGCACAGTGTTGGTGCCTATTGGCGGGGATGAGCGTCACCTGGCCTGAAAGCTGACCGTCGCAAGCAATGATTGATCCGGCCCTGTGAAGTTTGCAGGGTGACTTCAATCTTGCACCTTGTGGGAGCTAGCCCTGCTGGCGATCAGACGCTTGTGGACCACGGGCTTTTCGCTTGGCTGGCAAGCTCCCACAAAATCCTCCCAATGGGCAACAAACGGCTCAGACTTCATCGGGCCGAATCTATAAGCAATGTAGGCGCAAAAAACTCAAACTTGAGCGTGCCGGATCAATCATCGACCATGACAACCTTGACCACTTCTGCCGCCCCCGGACCCGAACAAGCTGCCGACCACCCCCGTGTGGTGCGGGGCCTGCTCAACATCGCGCACGCGCTGGACCATTTGTTTTTGCTGATTTTTGCGGCGGCGGTCAGCACCATCGCCCTCGACATGGGCCTGGCCCAATGGCAAGACCTGATGCCTTACGGCGCGGGCGCGTTTTTCATGTTCGGTCTGGGTTCTTTACCCGCCGGGCGCTTGGGTGATTTGTGGGGCCGTCGCAGCATGATGCTGGTCTTCTTTTTGGGCATTGGTGCGGCCTCCATCCTCACGGCCTTTGCACAAACACCCTGGCAGCTGGCTGCATGCCTGACGCTGATCGGCGTGTTCGCATCCATTTACCACCCGGTGGGCATTCCCATGCTGCTCGAGCGCGCAGCCAACCCCGGTGCCACCATTGGCTTCAATGGCCTGTCGGGCAACCTGGGCGTGGCGGTGGCGGCTTTGCTCACGGGCTTTTTGATCCAGTGGCAGGGCTGGCGTGCGGCCTTTGTGGTGCCGGGTGTCTTGGCCTTGGTCTGCGGCTGGGTGTTTGCCCGCGCTTGTCCGCAAGAGTTGACGTCGCCCGCCAAGCGCAAGGGCGGCGCCAAAGTGAGCCTGCCCGCACCCATGTTGGCGCGTGCGCTGGTGGTCATGACGGCAGCGGCCATCACCAGCAGCGTGCTGTTCAATTTCACGACCAACGGCAATGGGCCTTTGATCACCGAGCGCTTCAAGGGCGTCATGGAAGACCCGGCCAGCTTGGGCCTCTTGCTGGCCTTGGTCTACGCCGTGGCCTCAGTCGCCCAAGTGGTGGTGGGGCACCTCATCAACCGGTTTCCGCTCAAACGCTTTTTCATGTTCATGGTGATGGCGCAGATCCCCATGTTGGTGTTGGCCTCCCAGGCGCAAGGCTGGTGGCTGTTTGCGGCGCTCATTGGGGTGATGGTGTTCATCTTCGGGGCGATCCCGTTTACCGATTTTCTGATCGCCCGCTATGTGGACGACCGCTTGCGCTCGCGCGTGTCGGGCATGCGCCTGGGCGTGTCGTTTGCGGTCAGCTCCTTGTCGGTCTGGGCCTTGGGGCCGGTGGTCAAGGCCATGGGCTTTGGCAGCTCACTCTTGCTGCTGGCTTGTTTTTCGGTGGCCACCACGCTCATTTTGACTTTGTTGCCCAGCGCGGCCCACGAGCAGCAAACACCCGCATGACAGAGGGTTTTTGATCAGGGAAAACACCCTTATTTGAGGCGGTGTTTCAGGGTTTTTTCAGTCCGATCGCGTCAATAATGGCCGCTCTCTCAGGCGGCCGTTTTTTGTGGGTGTCAAACCCGTACCAAGTGGCGCAGCGAGTCTCTTTGCAGCCACTCTTGCACCGCCTTGTCCATCCCAACTGTTTCATCTCTGACCCCAAGGACCTTCATGAGCTCGACCCCAGACCCCACGAGCGCCTCACGCCCGTGGCAAGCGGTTTACCCCCTGGTGGGCATTGCCCCCGATTTGCCTGCGCCCGAGTACCAGAGCCTGGCGCATTTGATCCACGACCACTGCACCCGCTGGGCGCGTGACAGCCAGGCCAAGGCGGCCTTCACCTGCGTCGTGCCCAACGGCATGAACGGCAGTTTGAGTTTTGCGCAAGTCGATGCCTTGTCGGACGCGTTTGCCGGTTATTTGCGCGGTACTTTGGGTTTGGCCCGGGGTGACCGTGTGGCGGTGCAGTTGCCCAACAGCTTGTCTTATCCGGTGGTGGCTTTTGGTGTGCTCAAGGCCGGTTGCGTGCTGGTCAATACCAACCCCTTGTACACCATCAATGAGATGGTGCACCAGTTCAACAACTGCCAGGCCAAGGCGCTGGTGGTGGTCGACATGTTTGCCGACAAACTGCCCGAGGTGTTGGCGCAAACGGGTGTGAAACACATCGTGCTGGCGGGCGTGCCCGAGTTTTTCCCGGCCATTCCGCGCGGCATCATCCGCGGCGTGCAAAAGGTCTGGAGCAAGGTGCTGCCGCCCGTGACGGTGCCGCATGTGCGCCTGCAAGCGGCGCTGGCTCAGGGCCGCGCCAGCTTGGCCCAGCAGCCTGCCAAAAATTATTGGCAAGACCTTCAGCCGAACGATCTGGCCCTGCTGCAATACACCGGCGGCACCACCGGCGTGAGCAAGGGGGCCATGATCAGCCATGGCAATTTGCTGAGCAACGTGCAGCAAATGCTGTCCATGGGCGCAACCCACATGAGCCCCGGTCAGGAGTGCGTGCTGACCGCGCTGCCGCTGTACCACATCTTCGCCTTCACGGCCAATTTGCTGGGCTTCCTGGCCATCGGTGCGCACAACATTTTGGTGCCCAGCCCTCGCCCGGTGCAGAACTTGCAACGTGCCGTCGAAAACTACCCGCTGACCTGGATGACGGGCGTGAACACCTTGTTCAATGGCCTGCTCAATGAAGAGTGGTTTCTGGCCTACCCGCCCAGGCACTTGAAGGCCTCGATCGCAGGCGGCACCGCCTTGCACAGCGCCGTGGCGCAGCGTTGGCGCGAAGTCACTGGCACACCCATCGCCGAAGGTTATGGCCTGACCGAAACATCGCCCGTGGTGAGCTTCAACCCGCTCAGCGGCGAGCCGCGTGTGGGCAGCATCGGCATCCCGGCCCCCGGCACCGATGTGCGCTTGGTGTCCGAGACCGGTCAAGACGTGCCCGTGGGCGAGCCTGGCGAGATCTGGGTGCGCGGCCCGCAGGTCATGCAAGGCTATTGGCAAAACGAGGCTGAAACCGCCAACGTGATGCATGGCGGATGGTTTGCGACAGGCGACATCGGGGTGATGGATGCCGAGGGCTTTTTGCGCATCGTGGACCGCAAGAAAGACATGGTGCTGGTCTCGGGCTTCAACGTTTACCCCAGTGAAGTGGAAGACGTGATCGCGCAGATGGATGCGGTGCTCGAGGTGGCCGTGGTCGGCATGCCCGACGATCGCACGGGTGAGGCCGTTCGCGCCTATGTAGTGCCCAATCCTGATCATGCTGGGCAACTGAGCACCGAAGACGTGCTGGCGCACTGCAAGCAACACCTGGCCGCGTACAAGCGTCCCAGCTCGGTGGTGCTGCGCGATGAGCTGCCCAAGTCCCCGATTGGCAAGGTGCTGCGCAAGGACCTCAAAGCCGAAGTCAAAAATGAATTCAACCGCGCCTGAGCGCTACAGCGGAGTTTGATATGGTCACCGAATTTGAAACCAAACTGCTGGGCGTGATGATGATGATCATCATGCTGGGCATGGGCGCATCCTTGACCCTCAAGGACTTCATGATCGCGCTCAAGAGGCCGGTAGGCATTGGCATTGGCGTGGTCACCACCTACTTGCTGACCCCGATTGTCGGCTTTGCGCTGGCCCATCTGGTGCTGCTGCCCAATGCCTCACAGGAGGCCTCCCAGTGGTATGCCTATGCCGTCGGTCTGATCCTCATGGCCTGTTTGCCTGGTGGCACCACGAGCAATATCTTCAACTATTTCAGCAAGGGTGTACTGTCGCTGTCCCTGTTGATGACGATTGTCTCGACCTTGCTGGCTGTGGTGATGGTGCCCCTGACTTTGGGTTTCTTCAGCATGGGCATCGATGGCAACTGGAAGATCCCCCCTGAAAATGTGGCACAGGTGCTGTTTGTCTTGCTGGTGCCCACTGCCATCGGCATGGGCCTGCGCAAGCTCAACCCCAACATGGGCGCCACATTGGAGTTGCTGGGTGGCGTGCTCGGGGTGCTCGTCATTTTCTTTCTGATGGTTTCCTGGGTGCCTCGCAACTGGCAACTTCTGCTCACGACGCCGTGGCAGGTGTACTTCGGGGCGATCGGTCTGGGCGTGTTTGGCTTTGCCGTGGGCTACACCTTTGCCCGGCTGGTGCGACAGGACAAGCGTCGAGCCCGAACCATTGCGCTGGAGACAGGTATTCAGAACGGCCCACTTGGTGTGCTGATCGTCACCTTAACCTTTACCGGTATGCAGCAGCAACAGGTGCTGTTGATTCCGGTGCTCTATTCCCTGTTCATCATCGTCACCTCGAGCCTGGCCACCTTGTGGTTCCGGCGCATTTCTGACCGTGAAGCCCTTTCCCGTGACCGCGCCAAGGTGGGCACCATGAAGGCTGTTTGAGGCCCCGGAAGAAAAGTGAGGCTTTGGTTCGAGAAAAAGCCTTGTCGTGGCAATTTGCGACGAGTGAAAGACCCCGCTGTTGATGTCGCAAGCCCTTCACATGGGCTTGCTGCTGTGCGTGACTTCAGTCCTGACCTTCAGTCAAAGTGTCGAGCTGAAATTTCCCGCTTTTGTGCCACAGCCACACATCGGTGTAGGTGACCTGGCTCATGTGCTTGGGCACGGGGTAGGGCGCTGAAGCTTTGACCATGCGCTCGATCTCGGCCATGACGTGGGGTACATGCTTGGGTGCACGCATCCAGTTCACCGCCTTGACCGAGCCTTTTTGATCGATGTCCACATTCAGGACCCCCACAGCTTCGAGCAAGGGCGGCATGCGGCCTTTGTAAATGCGGTCCGCGTGCATGCCGTACAAATGGCCAGCAGCATCTTTTCGGTATTCTTTGCTGTTTCGGGCCAAGGATGTGGGGCCGTTAGGTGCCACGCCGGGTTCTGGCATTTTGGCTGCAGGCTGAGGTGCTGGTGGCGGTGGGGGTTTCACCGCAGGCGGCGGCGTGTTGCAGCCGCTCAATAAGGCCAAGGACACAGCGCCCACGGCCAGCAGGCTGTGGGTCAGGGGGCGGTGAATGGGGTGTGAACGTGGTTTCATGGCTAGCCATTGTCCTTGGCATACTCGGTGGTGGCAACGATTGTGGCACCGTCCCGCCTGGATGAGCAAGCCAGAGGCCATACCCAACTTTGAATGGATAAATAGCGTGAATTGGATCGAGCAAGCCCTCAAGCGGCTGAACACTGAGCAGGCTGTGCTGGTGACGGTGAATGCCACGCAAGGCTCTGTGCCACGTGGGCCTGGTACGCACATGCTGGTGTTCGTCAACGGCGAATTGGGCACGATTGGCGGCGGACATCTGGAGTTTCAGGCCTTGTCGCATGCAAGGCGCTTGTTGGCCGGGCAGACCGAGCAAACGGCCTTGCGCCAAGTGCTGGGCCCCAGTTTGGGGCAGTGCTGCGGCGGGGTGGTGGAATTGACCATGGAGCGGGTGGACGCAGCCGACATGGCGCGTCTACGCACCTTGCTGATGCCCCCGCGCACCCCGCTGGCGCTGTTTGGTGGGGGGCATGTGGGCAAGGCTTTGGTGCACACACTGGCCTCATTGCCCTTTGCGGTGCGCTGGATCGACAGCCGCGACGAGATTTTTCCGGCCGATGTTCCAAAAGATGTGGACTGCGAGCATTCCAATCCGGTGCAAGCTGCGGTGGCCGATCTGGCCGCGGGCAGCCGGGTGCTGATCATGAGTTTCAGCCATGCCGAAGACCTGGACATTGTGGTGGCCTGCCTCAAGCGACTGCGTGCGCAGGACGATTTGCCCTTTGTCGGGCTGATTGGCAGCCAGACCAAATGGGCCACCTTCAGGCACCGCCTGGAGGACCGGGGTTTCACGGCCGAAGAGATCGCCCGCATCACTTGCCCGATTGGCGTGCCGGGCATCACGGGCAAAGAGCCCGAAGTCATTGCCGTGGCGGTGGCGGCACAACTTTTGCAAACGCTTTGAGTCAGGCGCACTGGTTTACCCTGAGTCCATAGGGGACCGAGGCGCTGGATTCGCAGCTTAAAACTGTATACACTTCGGTGCACTGGTCGCAGCGGCGCAAGGATTTTCGGATTCATGTTCGCGACCGAATACCCACTCACAGGGCCCGCGGTGGTGAGGGGGTTGGAGAATCCTTCATGGAAACGTATCTGCTGGAATGGGCCAATTTGTTGCTGCGATGGGTGCATGTCATCACCGCCATCGCCTGGATTGGCTCCTCGTTTTACTTTGTCTTTCTGGACAACAACCTGCAAAAACCCAACTCACCCGACCTGCTCGAAAAAGGCGTGGGTGGCGCGATGTGGGCGGTGCACGGCGGCGGTTTTTACAACCCCCAAAAGTACATGGTGGCCCCCAAAAAGATCCACACCAAGCTCCATTGGTTCTATTGGGAAAGTTACTCCACCTGGCTGAGCGGCTTTGCGCTGTTCACCGTGCTGTACCTCTACAACGCGGGTACTTTTCTGATCGACAAATCGCTCATGGACTGGACGCCCGTGATGGCCGGATCGGCCGCCGTGGGCATGTTGGTGGCCTTCTGGTTCGTGTACGACATCATTTGCCGCGTGTTTGGCTTCCGCAAAAACGGTGAGCTGATCGTCGCGGGCCTGATGATCGTGGTGGTGGCGTTTTGTTCCTGGTTGGCCAATGAGCTGTTTGCAGGCCGGGCCGCTTTCTTGCTGGTGGGCGCGATGATCGCCACCGCCATGAGCGCCAACGTGTTTTTCTGGATCATCCCTGGCCAACGCAAAGTGGTGGCGGCCATGACCAGCGGCGAGACGTATGACGCCAACGCGCTGGCCATCCACGGCAAGCGCGGCAAGCAGCGCAGCGTGCACAACACCTACTTCACGCTGCCCGTCATCTTTGCGATGCTGAGCAACCACTACAGCTTTTTGTACACGCACGAGCAGCGCTGGGTGCTGCTGTTTGTGATGATGCTGGCCGGTGCCTTGATTCGCCAATTCTTTGTGCAACGCCACGCCTACCACCTGGGCCGCGCGTCCAACCCTTGGCCTTTTGCAGCGGTGGGCGTGGTGATGATTTTGGGCGTGATCGTGGCCTTGAAACCAGCCCCTGCGCCAGTTTCCGCAGTGCCCGCAGCGCCCGTGAGTTTTGCGCAGGTTCAAAGCCTGGTGAGTCAGCACTGCATCAGCTGCCACGGTGCACAGGTGCAGATGAAAAACGTGCGCCTGGACAGCCCTGAGCTGGTCAAGCAGCACGCCCAAAACATCTACCAGCAAGTGGTGGTGACCAAGCAAATGCCCATGGGCAACGCTACGGGCCTGACCGAAGAAGACCGTGCCATGCTGGGGCGCTGGTTCCAGGCGGGTGCCAAGACCGATTGAGTGTGTTGTGGATGTGCCCTTAGCGGGTCATATCGATCAAACGACCCATGCTCACGCCGATCAAGGGTGTGAGCATATGAGACTTAAGGGTTCTCAGGTGGCGTTTCAAACTGGTCTGCGTTTTTACCCTTGAAAGGCGCATAAAACGCCTTGATGGCGACCATGTCTTTCTCGATGTCCCCTGTAGGGTAGAACAGCGGGCCCAGGCCGCTGAGTTTGCGCGAGTAGTCCATGTAGGCCATCACGATGGGCACCTGCGCTTGCAGCGCGATGTAATAAAAGCCGGTTTTCCAATAGCGGGTTTTGCTGCGTGTGCCTTCGGGGGGCACCACCAAGTGCACCGCGCCATCGGCTTTGACCAATTCTTGCGCACAAGAGTCCACCAGGTTCGAGGCTTGCGATCGGTTGACCGCAATGCCGCCCAGCCAGCGCATGAGCGGTCCAAAGGGAAACGAGAAGATGCTGCTTTTGCCCATCCAGTAAATCTGCAGGCGCAACACATACGCCACCATCAGGGTGTAGGGCAGATCCCAGTTGCTGGTGTGCGGCGCAGCAATGACCACGCATTTGGTGACACCGGCAGGCAAACTGCCCTCGATCTTCCAGCCTGTGACTTTGAGAAATGCCAGCGAGATGCCGCGCAAGGTGGTGTTGACGATGGGGGTGTCAAAAATGGTACGGTGCATGGCGCTGTTCGGTCATCGGAAATCGGCGAGGGCGACACGCGGGCGCGCATGGCTCGGGGAGCACCGATTATGTCTTTCAAATTAACCTAAATGACTAAATTGCGCAATTTGACACCGCGTTCAAAACCACCAGGCCACCGCATACGGAATCAGCACCGCACCCGCAATACCGTGCAGCCCCATGCCCAAGCTGGCATAGGCACCGGCCTCGGCATTCACGCTGAAAGCGCGTGAGGTGCCAATGCCGTGTGCGGCCACGCCCAGGGCAAAGCCGCGTTGCCACCAGGCCGTCACGCGCAGGGCGTCGAGCACATAGCGGCCCAGCACCGCACCCAAGATGCCTGTGCTCACCGCAAAGATGGCGGTCAGGGTGGGTGAGGCTTGTACGCGTTCGGCAATGCCCATGGCAATCGGCGCAGTGACCGATTTGGCGACCAGCCCGCGCACCAACGCTTCATCCACGCCCAGCCAACGCGCCACCCCCACGGCCGTCAGCACCGAGGTCACGCCGCCCGCCATGAGCGACAGCAGCAACACACCCATGCGCCCCTTGAGCGAGGCAAAGCCTTTGTAGATGGGAATGGCCAGCGACACCGTGGCCGTTCCCAGCAAGAAGTGCACAAACTGTGCGCCTTCAAAATATTGGGCATAGGGCATGTCGATCACGCTGATGCCGATGCACACCACCACCACCGCGATCAGCACCGGGTTGGCCAGCGGGTTGCGCTGGCTGCGTTCGTACACGGTCAGACCCAGCAGGTAAGCGCTGAGCGTGAGCACCAAGGCCAGCAGCGGGCTGCCCGAGAGGTAGACCCAAATGTCGGAAATCGGCGGCAGGGTGTTGTTCATGGTTCGCTGTCCTTTTTGGCGAACAGTTTGAGCACCAAGGCGGTCACCGCCACTGTGGCCACCACGCTCAGCACCAGCGCCGCTGTGATGGCCCAGGCGTTGGCCTGCAACAGGGGCAGGTAAAGCACCACACCCACCGACGCTGGAATGAACAAGAGCCCCAGGTGCTGCAAGATGCCGCTGCCCACCATGTCCATGGACGCAGGCACATGGCCGCGCAGGGCCAAAAATGCCAGCAGCAAAACAAGGCCCAGCACGGGCCCCGGGATGAAGGGCAGGGCGAATTTGGACAGCAACTCGCCGAGGGCTTGAAAGAGGAAGAGTTGGACGAGGCCTTGGATCATGGCCTCAGTGTAGACAGCTCGGCGGGCGGATCATCAGCCCCTTGGTCAGTTTTGTTGTTACCCCAACAAGGCATTCCAGAAAATGCGCGGCATTTTCAGCAAGCTGGGACGGTGCTGAAACGCCACCAGCAATTGGCCCAGAATGGCCCCTTTGCGGTTGGTCACAAACCAGGGTGGGCGCGGCAGCAGGGTGAACGACAAACTCAGCAGGTTGCGCGGGAAGGGGCGAAACGGCGCTTCGACCACGGCGCGTTCGGTCTTGTCGAACAGCATGGTGTTGTGCACAACGCCGATGCCGCTTTGCACATCGTCCAGCGAGTGCCCCGGAAACGCGCCCCAGGGGGACTGCGCCGACAAAAAGCCCAAGCCCGTCCAGGCGTTGATGGCGATGGTGCCGTAGCGCAGATCGGCCAAGATGGCTTCAAAGCGCGGGCGTCCGATCTGGGCGATGGTGCTGGGGTGGATCACGATGTTCGCGCCCAAAGTGCCGTACAGCTGGCTGTTGGCCATCTCGATCGCGGCGATCAGATAGGCCTCGGCGTCTTGCCCGCCGATTTCGACCACGTTGAGCGCAGGCGCAAACACCTCGGTGCTGCGCGCTTTGGCGTTGCCCAGGTCCAGCGTGGACATGACCAGATCTTGTCCATCGGGGCGCTTGAGGGTTTTGAAGGTGGGGTTGTTCGTGCAGAACTCGGCCAGGCGCTCGGGTGCGCCGGGGTAGTACAGGCCACGAGGGAAGGCGTTTTGGATCACGCCTTCGAGTGCCTGCACAAAGGCAGATTTTTGCGCCCAGTCTTTGGGCAGCACCAGCACTTGGCAAGCCACGCAGTTGAAGCCCGAGTTGTGCAGTTTTTGCGTGGCCACTTGTTCGGCCTGAAACCGGATGTCGGCCGCCGACCAAGGGCCTGGCACCACGATGGTCGGGCACACCGCGCCCAACTCCGAGGTGATCTGGCGGGTGTTGATGGGCGTATTGGCAGCCTTGTTGGCGCGGCCCTGTTCACCAGGGCCCCAGACGATGGCGTCGTGTGATGCCCCAGCACCCGTGATGTGCAGCGTCTCCACCAGCGGGTGATTGCACAGGTATTGCCCCACATCGGTGCCGCCGCGCACGATGCGCACAAAGCCCCGGTCGATCAGCGGTTTGAGCGCGGCATCCAGAAACTCGATCAGGTAATCGTTGACCGGGTTCATCTTCAGCATCGCCACTTCGTTTTCGGCAAACAGCTTGTGGAACACATCCAGCGGTGCGATGGCCGCGATGTTGCCCGCGCCCAGCACCAGCCCCAATTTGCCAGTCTTGTGCTGCGGGCTGGCCGGGTCGTAAATGGCGGCCGTGTGCTGGGCCAGGTTGGCGCGGGTCACGCCCGGCTGCATCCACACATCGAGCTTGACGCCGCTCAGCAGCAAATGGTCCCACAAGGAATGCGGCAACACGCGGGCGGCCAGTTGCCCGTTGGGCAGCTCGCGCAGGGGCAGGCCGCTCAGGTGCTGCTTGCCTTGCACCTGGGACAGCGTGGCCATCATCTGGTTGCAATACGCCATGACGGTGTAAGGCCCCGACAGCCACTCCTCGCCTTCGAGCGGCGAGCCAGCCGGAATGCCTTTTTGGCGCGAAGCTTTCTCGGCCCAGGCCTGCGCCACAGGCAGCAGGGCATCCTTGATCTCGTTCAGGATGGCGATGCGCTCGGCCACCGAGGTTTGCACCCAGCGGCTGCGGTGCTCGGCCAGGGTCTGCAGGTCAAGGTCCAGACTGGATTGGCACTCGGCCAGGGTGGGCAGTGTTTGCATGTCAGGCGGTCTTGGTAGGGGTTTCAGGCTTGGCGAATCAGATCGGCGGCTTTCTCGCCAATCATGATGGTAGGCGCATTGGTGTTGCCACTGCACACCGTGGGCATGATGGACGCATCCACCACGCGCAGGCCTTGCAGGCCGTGCACGCGCAGCTGGGCATCGACCACGGCCAGTGGGTTACTGGCCGGGCCCATCTTGCAGGTGCCCACCGGGTGGTATTGCGTGTCGGCGCGGCGGCGGATGTCGGCCGCAATGGCGGCTTTGTCGTTCTTGTCCACCGGGTAGAGCATCTTGCCGCGAATGGCGTCAAAGGGTTGGGACTCGATGATGGTTTGCTGGATCTGAACGCCTTTGACCAGCAGGTCCAGGTCGCGCTCGTCGCCCAGAAAGTTCGGGTCGATCAGCGGCGCGGTGCGCACATCGGGGCCGGCCAGCGTGACGCTTCCCCGGCTGTGCGGGCGGATCACGTCGACGTGGCAAGAAAAGCCGTGGCCCAAGTGCATCTTGCGGCTGTGGTCGTCCACGATGCCGACCACAAACACCAGCTGCAGGTCGGGCGTTTGCACCTCGGGTGAAGACCGAAAAAACGCGCCCGATTCGGCAAAGGTGCTGGTGACCAGACCCGTGCGTTTTTTCTTCCACTCGCCAATGGCCTTTGTGACCTTGACGGTACCCGTGGCCGACACGCCAAAGGTCTCGGAGTTGCTGGGCGCACGCCAGGTCTGCACATGGTCGATGTGGTCGTGCAGGTTTTTGCCCACGCCTTCGAGCGCGTGCACCACCGGGATGCCGTGGCGCTGCAGCTCGGCCGCTGGCCCCACGCCCGAGGCCATGAGCAGTTGCGGCGAGCCAAAGGCCCCGGCCGACACAATCACTTCGCGGCGTGCGCGTAATTCGCTCACCTGGCCGCCTTGGTCGATGCGCACGCCCACCGCGCGCGTGCCTTCAAACAAGATTTTCGTGGTGACGGTGTTTGTCTTGACGCTCAGGTTGGGGCGCGACAGGTGGGGCGTGATGTAGGCCTTGGCCGCGCTGTGGCGCTCTCCGTTTTTGTGGAAGACCTGGTACATGAACGCGCCAAACTGCTCGGCCCCGTTGTAGTCAGGGTTGTACGGAATGCCGTGCAGGGCGCAGGCGTCGAGGAACATTTTGTTGACCGCGCTGGGGCTGCGCAGCTCGGCCACGTTTTGCGGGCCGCCCGTGCCGTGGTATTCGCTGTCGGTGTGGGTTTCGTTGTGCTCGGCTTTTTTGAAGTAAGGCAGTACATCCTGGTAAGACCAGCCGGTGTTGCCCAGCTCGGCCCAGTGGTCGTAGTCTTGGCGGCCGCCCCGCACATAGAGCATGGCGTTGATGGAGCTGGAGCCGCCCAGCACCTTGCCGCGTGGCTGGTAGCCCTGGCGACCGTTCAAGCCCTTTTGCGGCACGGTTTTGAAGGCCCAGTTGTTGAACGGAATCGGCAGCATGGCCACGACACCGGCAGGCGCATGAATAAAGATGCTCTTGTCCGGGCCGCCCACTTCCAGCAGGCACACGCTCACGTTCGGGTCTTCGCTCAGGCGCGAGGCCACAACGCAACCGGCCGAGCCGCCGCCCACCACGATGTAATCGAATTCAGTGCTCATCAGGGTCTCCTGTTTTTATCGATGAAAGACCCTTGCAGTCTAGAAAGCGGCCAAGCGGCTGACTATCCAGATTTCGGCAAAGCCTGCGTTGTGCGCTGGGTATTTACCCTCGAATGGCGACCTTACTTGCGCCGCCGCATACGGGTCAGATCCGATTGACAGAGCTTGCACCCAAGCATCCAATTTCGGATTGTCTGCACACACCATGTCTTTGCCAACGCCTACCTCTGCCGGTTTTGTGACCCAACTGAACGCCTTCGATCCGCAGGCCTTGGTGCTGGCGTTGCAAGAGGGTTTTCTTGAGCATGTGCAACTGCAGCCCGGGCGCTTTGGCGGGCAGATCGTGCACAGCATCAGCGCCCAATGCCGTACTGACTGGGGTCAGTACAACTTGGCCCTGCTGGCCCAGGGTGACCTCTCGCCCGAGTGGCTGTCGGTGGGCATTTTTTTGCATGGCCACGGTGTGTGGCGCGTGCAAGGCCAGGAGCTGCGCAACGGCGACCTGGTGGTCTATGCGCCTGGCCGCGACATGTGCATCAGCCTGCCGCCGCAGGCGCAGTGGGTGGGCGTGCAAATGCCGCCGCACAAACTAGAGGCCCTGGGCCTGCACATGGCCCCGGGCGTGAGCGCCTTGCATCTGCCCGGTCAGCTGCCGCCGCAGGCGCTGCAGCAACTGGTGGAGTTGTCGAGCGTGTTGGGCCCCAATCGGCAGCTCGACCTGGACGCGGCTTTGGTGGACCAGGCGCACGAGCAGCTGCAGCACATCCTGTGGAGCGAGTTGGCCAGGCGCTGGCGTCAGCCCAGCAGCAGCGCTGCGCTGAGCCTGCAAACCCGAGAGCGCTTGTTGCAGTCGGTGGACCAGTGGGCCCAGGACAACACCACCACACCGCTGCGCATCGACGCGCTGTGCGAGGCGCTGGAGGTGCCCATCTGGCAACTGGAGCGTGCCTTCTTGCAAACCTACGGCATGGCCCCGCAGCGCCTGATCACCCTGCGTCGCCTGGCCAAAGCCCGCCGGGCTTTGCAACTGCAAACCGGCAGCGTGACCGAAGTCGCCATGGGCCACGGCTTCTGGCACTTGGGGCGCTTTGCAGGGCTGTACAAAAACTACTACGGCGAAAGCCCGTCGGAGACGGTGCGGGCGATGGGGTGAGGGAGTTGTGCGGCTTTGGAGCCTATTTTCCCAGCACTTGAAGAGCTGGATGAAGGTGAATGTGCAGCCCCGTAGCCCATGAATTTGGTGTTGATCAAATTTCTGAACTCACAATATCCATGGCTGCGACTGGCTTTGCCAAGGGCGCAGGTCTGCACCAGGGATGCTTTGTTTTTCGACCCAGCAGTTTTGAGCCGCAATCGAGTCGGCAAATCCGGTTTCAAATTTTTTTGCGCAGCCAGACGGGTGTTGTTCTGGTTGGCGTGCAAAGCGCGAAAGTGATCGACCAATGGGATGATGGTGTCAATTTGCCCTTCTTTCTCTGCAAACACCGGTTCCCGCTCGGCGAGTACGCAAATGCTTTCAATACGGTTTTTGGCTTTGGTGGCGGTGATTTGCAGGGTGGGCTCCTGATGAATGGCTATTTTGCAAAATGCGTCCAAGGTGTGGAAACTTATGGGTCCGGCCCGATGATGTTTGAGCCGTGTGTTGCCAGTTGGGAAGATTTTGTGGGAGCTAGCCATGCAAGCGAAAAGCCTGTGGTCCACAAGCGCCTGATCGCCAGCAGGGCTAGCGCCCACAAGGTGCAAGATTGAAGTCATTCTGCAGACTTCACAGGACCGGATCAATAAACTGCCCCCAACGCCAACTGCAAAGCCAACTGGTTGTGCCGCTCGATCAGCGGCCCCATGTCCACCGTGGTGATCTGGCCTTGATGCACCACCACGCGGCCATTCACGATCGTGTAGTCGGCGTTGTCACTGGCGCACAGTAAGAGCGCCCCCACAGGGTCGTGCACAGCACCACCCGCCATGCTCAGCGTGTCGGTGAGGAACATGGCAATGTCGGCGCAATAGCCTTCTTTGATTTGCCCCAGCTCATGGGCGCGGCCCAGCACCTCGGCGCCGCCGCGTGTGGCCAGGCGCAGGGCGTCGCGAGGGGTCATGTCGGCGGGGCCGTGGTCACAACCGAACGGTTCTAAAGCTTTGCCCACACGCGCCAGCAGCATGGCTTGGCGGGCTTCGTTCAGCAGGTGCGCCGCGTCGTTGCTGGCGCTGCCGTCCACGCCCAAGCCAATGGGCACGCCTGCGTCGAGCATTTTGCGCAGGGGCAAGATGCCGCTGGACAGCCGCATGTTGCTGCACGGGCAGTGGGCGATGCCGGTGCGCGTTTTGGCAAACAGGTAGGTGCCTTCGTCGTCCAACTTCACACCATGGGCGTGCCACACATCGTGGCCCACCCAGCCCAAGTCTTCGGCGTATTGAGCGGGGGTGCAGTTGAACTTCTCGCGGGTGTAAGCGATGTCGTGGTCGTTTTCGGCCAAGTGGGTGTGCAGGCGCACGCCGTGGGCGCGGGCCAGCTTTGCCGATTCGCGCATCAAGTCCTGGCTCACACTGAAGGGCGAGCAAGGGGCCACGGCGACATGCGTCATCGACCCGAAGCTGGCGTCGTGCCAGGTTTCGATCAGGCGCTGGGTTTCTTTGAGGATGGCGGGCTCTTGCTCGACCACGCTGTCGGGCGGCAAACCGCCTTGGCTTTCGCCCACGCTCATGCTGCCGCGTGTGGCCGTGAAGCGCATGCCGATGGTGTGCGCCGCTTCGATGCTGTCGTCCAGCCGCACGCCGTTGGGGTAAATGTAGAGGTGGTCACTGCTGGTGGTGCAGCCGCTCAGCAGCAGCTCGGCCATGGCCACCTGGCCCGATACGCGCACCATCTCGGGCGTGAGACCCACCCAGATCGGGTACAGGCCCTTCAGCCAACTGAACAGCTCGGCGTTTTGCACGCCCGGTATCGCCCGCGTCAGTGATTGGTACATGTGGTGGTGCGTGTTGATCAGGCCCGGCACCACCACATGGCGGCGCGCGTCGATCGCTTCGTCGACTTGCTTGAGCAGTTCTTCGGTGTTTTCAGTGGCGGGAATGATGCGTTCGATGCAGCCGTCGCGGATCAAGATCGAGGCGTCATTCAGTTCGGTGTTCGCATCGTCTTGAGTGGCGATGCAGCGGGCGCGGTGGATGAGCAGCGTGGTCATGGACTTGTCCTGGGCAAAGGGTGAAACAAGTCGCGGCCGAATCCCCTGTCCCCCGTGCACACAGGGGAGGGCGAGCACCACGTTGCCGCGCGTCCCGGGCTGTGCAGTGGGGCGATTTTAAGCAGATGAGCGTTCGTGAAGCGCTGGCGCGTTGGCGTTTTCGCAAGACCTGAAGATGAACGGGCCTATTCTTCTGAAGCCCATCACTTGGCAAAACCCACCAGAGTCAACAAGGCTTGAATGCCCCACAAAATCGCGTCCCCACCGACAGATAGACCCGGGGTGTGAGTGCCATGCTGGAGCGGTCTTGCCAGGCTTCGCCTGTTCCGTCAGCGTAGTGGCGATCGCGGTTAAAGCGGGCGTTGCCGATGTTGTACACCCCCACGCGCCAGTAACCCCAGGTCGGCTGCACACGCCCGATGTAAACATCCAGCGCCGCACGGGCGTGGTCTTGTCCGGTGATGCCGGCAGAGGTGTTGAGTTGGGTCGGTCCCGTGAGCGATAAGGTGACGCCACCAAACAAGCCGCCTGTGCTGCGCAGGGGTTTGGCCACGTTCACGCTGGCGGTGTAGCGGGCTTGGCCAGGAATGCGGTTGCCCTCACTGGGGCCACTGGTCATCCGCGACTGCAACACACTGGCGTTGCTCGACAGCGTCCAGTCCCGCCCCAAACCCGCCCAGGCCAGTCCGGTTTTGACATCGGCCTCCAAGCCCCAGACCGTCGCTTCGCCCACATTGGCACGGGTTTGTAACCAGCGGCCATTGATCGGCGTCACCAAGGTGGCCAGTGTGTCGCTGAGCTGACGCACAAACAGGTTCAAGCCCAAATGACCTTGCTCACTCAGGCGTTGGTCCAGCCCGGTGTCCAGACTCCATGCCACTTCGGGACGCAGGTCGGGGTTGCCTGCGTTGTCCGGGTTGGTGATGCTGTTGCCCCCCACACTGGGGCTGGTGCGGTTAAACAAATCGCGAACAGCGGGGTTGCGTGTGACCCGGGCAAGGTTCCAACGCCACTGCATGTCTTTGCCAATGGCGGTGCGTGTGTGCAGCGAGGGTTGGATGAAGTGCATGCGCCGCTCAGGGATGACGCTGGCATCGGCACTGGTCAGGATCATCGTTTCGGAGCGCAAACCGCCCGTCAGGGTGGTTTTGCCCGGTAACGCCCATTCGTTTTGCCCCCAGATGATCTGGCGTTGCAGCTTTGCGCCCATCTCCACGCGGTTGCTGCCGCGCAGGGTGTCGGTGTTCTGGGTCAATGCGTCCAGGCTCAGCGCATCCAGCTCCACCCCGGTCGACCACAGCAAGGGGCTGTCGGTGCCTGTGAGTTTGGATTTGAGCGTCCACTGCCTGTCGCGCTGCTCGTCAGACAAGGCGTAGTCGGAATTGGGGCTGCCCTGGGACTGCACGATGCCCTGGCGGTTCAGGCGGTAGTTGCTGCGGGCACCATGCAGTGTGGTGTCGAGCTTGCTGCGGTCAAAGCGGTGCGTCCAGTCCGCTGCAACTTGCAGGTATTGGCGCTGGTAGTCGTTCATGTCTTGGCTGTTGAGTGCATAGGGGGTGCCGTCGCGCCACAGGCTTCCAGAGGCCAGGGCGGTGCCGTCAAATTCGGTCTGGCTTAAGGTCGCACGCAGGGTGAGCTGATCACTGGCACCCATGCGCCCACTCACCTTGGGAAGCAGCATGGACTCGCTGCGGCGGTAGCGGCCCGCGGTATCGGTTGTCGAAGTGAGCCGCCCGTCCGACAGAGTTTGCCGCTGGGTATCGGAGCCAATCAAGTAATCGATGCGGCTGGCCGCGACAAAGTAAGTCCAGGGTTTGACGGGTGGCGTGTCCGATGCCGCATCGGCTTTGGGGTGAACGGGGTCGGTGCCCAAGGGCCCTGACTGCGAGAAGTACAGCTGCCCCGCATTTTGACCCCAGACATGGTTGTTGGTCAGTTGCAAGGTGGTTTCGCGCTTCACGGTGGCGGCACGCAAAACGATGTTCAGTGTGCCCCCGGTGGCCCCAGAAAATTCAGCCGTCGGTGCGCGCACCACCTCAATGCGCTCGATCAGCTCAGAGGGCAGCTGGTCCAGTGGCAGGGAACTCTTGCCGCTGCTGACACGCTGACCGTCAATCAGCAATTGCGTTGCACTGGCTTCCATGCCGCGCATGCGAATCTCAACGCCCCCTTGCCCGTTGGGCGTGACTTGCACACTCGGCAGCTGCCGCAGCACATCCACGACAGAAAATGCGCCCAAGGCGGCAATGTCTTTGCGATCTACCACCACCAGCGATCCTGTCGCATCAAAACGCTGCTCGATCGCCCGCCGGGCAGACACCGTGACCGTGTCCGTTGGCTGCTCCTGCGGCGTTGCCCGTTCATCGGGCAAGGTTTGAGCGATGACGAGCAGGGGCACGCCGATCACAGAAAGCACTGAAAAATGCAAAAAAAGAGGAGGAGTTCTCATGACACTTGGCGTTGACCTGCCATGCCAACAAGGCATGCAGGGGTTATTGACTTCAATGGCGGCAAACGGACCCTGTTGAGCTGAACCGCCACGGTCATGTATTGAACCATCATGGGATGGAGGGCACAAGCGCCCGCTGAAGTATGAAATGTGTGAGACATGTCACCTCGTGGGTCGGCACTCGAAGAGTCCGACGCTTGGAGCTTGAGCGCTGAACCTGATTCAACTTTGGCGGGCTTCACCAGGCCCATGTCGGGGTCTTCGACCACCGACCTACGAATACATCGCTTCCGTAGGTCGGCACTCGAAGAGTCCGACGTTTGTGAGCTTGGGCGCTGATCCTGATTCAACTTTGGCGGGCTTCAGCAGCCCCACGTCGGGGTCTTCGACCACCGACCTACAAATACATCGCTCCCGTAGGTCGGCACTCGAAGAGTCCGACGTTTGTGAGCTTGGGCGCTGAACTTGATTCAACTTTGGCGGGCTTCAGCAGCCCCACGTCGGGGTCTTCGACCGCCGACCTACGAATACATCGCTCCCGTAGGTCGGCACTCGAAGAGTCCGACGTTTGTGAGCTTGGAAGCTGATCCTGATGCAACTATTGCGGGCGTCAGTAGGCCCACGTCGGGGTCTTCGACCACCGACCTACGAATACATCACTCCCGTAGGTCGGCACTCGAAGAGTCCGACGCTTGGAGCTTGAGCGCTGAACCTGATTCAATTTTGGCGGGCTTCAGCAGCCCCACGTCGGGGTCTTCGAGCACCGACCTACGAATACATCGCTCCCGTAGGTCGGCACTCGAAGAGTCCGACGTTTGTGGGCTTGGAAGCTTAACCTGATTCAATTTTGGCGGGCTTCAGCAGCCCCACGTCGGGGTCTTCGACCACCGACCTACGAATACATCGCTCCCGTAGGTCGGCACTCGCAGAGTCCGACGTTTGTGAGCTTGGGCGCTGATCCTGATTCAACTTTGGCGGGTTTCAGAAGGCCCACGTCGGGGTCTTCGACCACCGACCTGCGAATACATGGCTCCTGTAGGTCGGCACTCGCAGAGTCCGACGTTTGCTGGATTGGGCGCTGAACCTGATTCAATTTTGGCGGGCTTCAGCAGCCCCACGTCGGGGTCTTCGACCACCGACCTACGGGGCTCTGCCTTGTAGGTCGGCACTCGAAGAGTCCGACGTTTGTGAGCTTGGGCGCTGATCCTGATTCAACTTTTGCGGGCTTCACCAGCCCCATGTCGGGGTCTTCGACCACCGACCTACGAATACATCACTCCCGTAGGTCGGCACTCGAAGAGTCCGACGTTTGCTTGCTCGGGCTCTGATCCTGATTCAACTTTGGCGGGTTTCAGAAGGCCCACGTCGGGGTCTTCGACCGCCGACCTGCAACATCTTTGAGCCTTGAAAACTTCACAGGGCCGAATCCATAGTCGCAAGCGCCTGATCAAGCGCCCAATGGAGTGAACGCCTCGGCCGCAAAGTCCACAAACGCCCGCACCCGCGCCGCCGATTTGTGCTGCGCGGGGTAGACCGCATAGATGTCGGCATCGGGTGTGTGGTGCTGCGGCAGCACTTGCACCAGCTGGCCACTGGCCAAGTGCTGGCGGATGTCCCATTCGGCCCGCAGCAAGAGGCCGTGGCCGTCCAGCGCCCATTGCACCGCGATGCTCCCGTCGTTGGTGGTCAGGTTGCCGCGGGTCTTGATGGCCTCGCTTGAGCCTTGCTTGCCGCGTGTGAGTTTGACCACGCCATAGGCCTCGCCGCCTTGGCGGATGCTGATGAAGTTGTGTCGGGTCAGCTCGGCAGGGGTTTTGGGTTCGCCATGCGCCTGGAGGTAAGCGGGCGAGGCACACAGCAGGCGCTGGTTGCTGGCGATTTTGCGTGCAATCACGCGGGTGTCGGGCGGCGGGCCAAATCGGATGCACACATCAAAGGCGTCGTCGGTGAGCGCTGGCGGGTCCACCGACAGTTGCAGTTGTGCATCGACCTGCGGGTATTGCCGCACAAAGCGGCTGATGAGCGGGCCGATGTGGCTGCGCCCAAAGCCCAACGTGGCGTTGACGCGCAGCAGGCCACTGGGCGTGGAGCGGCTGGCACCCAACTGCTGTTCCAGATCGGCCATCTCGGCCAGGATGCTGCGGGCGTGGCGCAGCGTGGTTTCGCCTTCCACCGTGAGGCTCATGCGGCGCGTGGTGCGGTTGACCAAGGGCACCCCCAGGCGCGACTCCATGTGCGACAGGCGTTTGCTCACGGCGGCGGTGGTGATGCGCAGCTCACGCGCGGCGGCGCTCAGGCTGCCCGCCATGGCCAGTGCAGAAAAAAAGCCGAGATCGGCCGCTTGCAGGCGTGGTTCCATTGTTGATCACAGGTTAACAATGGCTTGAATTTTAGGGTGTTTGTTGATCTGATTAGGCTCCAGAATGTCCGCACCGTTCAACACCCATCCCGCATTCATCATGAAAACCTACCGCATCGCCACCATCCCCGGAGACGGCATTGGCAAAGAAGTCATCCCTGCAGGCCAGCAAGTCATGCAGGCCTTGGCGCAAGCCTGTGGCACGTTTGCTTTCGAGTTTGAAAACTTTGGCTGGGGCGGTGACTACTACCGTGAGCACGGCGTGATGATGCCCGCCGATGGCCTGGACGCCCTTCGTGGCAAAGACGCGATTTTGTTCGGCTCGGCCGGTGACCCGGACATCCCTGACCACAT
Source organism: Limnohabitans planktonicus II-D5 (assembly GCF_001270065.2). Classification (GTDB taxonomy): domain Bacteria; phylum Pseudomonadota; class Gammaproteobacteria; order Burkholderiales; family Burkholderiaceae_C; genus Limnohabitans_A; species Limnohabitans_A planktonicus. Next base: position 55,946 of record NZ_LFYT02000013.1, on the reverse strand, counting down.
CACGCTGTGGGGTCTGCGCCTGAAAATTTGCCAGGGCTTTGATCAGTACGCCAACGTTCGGCCCACGCGCATCTTGCCGGGCATCGATGCGCCTCTGAAGCGCTGCACACCCCAAGACCTGGACTGGGTCATCGTGCGCGAAAACTCCGAAGGCGAATACTCGGGCGTGGGCGGCCGTGTGCACCAGGGTCACTCGATCGAGGCGGCCACCGATGTGTCCATCATGACCCGCGCAGGCGTGGAACGCATCTTGCGATACGCCTTCAAACTGGCGCAGTCTCGCCCTCGCAAAATGCTCACGGTGGTGACCAAGAGCAATGCCCAGCGCCACGCCATGGTCATGTGGGACGAGATCGCCGTGCAAGTGTCCAAAGAATTCCCCGATGTGAAGTGGGACAAAGAGTTGGTCGATGCCGCCACCGCCCGCATGGTCAACCGCCCGGCCACGCTGGACACCCTGGTTGCCACCAATTTGCATGCCGACATCCTGAGCGATCTGGCAGCCGCTTTGGCGGGCAGCTTGGGCATTGCGCCCACGGGCAACATCGACCCCGAGCGGCGCTACCCCAGCATGTTCGAGCCCATCCACGGCTCGGCGTTTGACATCATGGGCAAAGGCTTGGCGAATCCGGTGGGTACCTTCTGGTCGGTGGTCATGCTGCTGGAGCACATTGGCGAGCCGGCCGCCGCCCAGCGCCTGATGGCGGTCATCGAAAGCGTGACGGCCAACCCTGCATTGCACACCGGCGACCTGGGCGGGAAAGCCCTGACGGGCGATGTCACCCAGGCTGTATGCAAAGCCCTGGCTTGACGTCATGATGCAAAACTGGATGCAGTCTGTCCTTTGTACATGAATGTTTTTGGTTCCTTCAATTTTGAAAGGTTTGAACATGCGCTCCAAGTTTCTCCCCGTCGCCATCGCCTGCGCCCTGTTGGCGTCCGTGAATGCTTTTGCACAGGAATACCCTGTAGCCAACAAAACCATCACCTTCGTGCTGCCCTATGCCGCAGGCGGGCCGACTGACAAAGCCGCACGCGACCTGGCCCAGGCCATGAGCAAAGCCATGGGCGGTCACAGCATCGTGATTGACAACTCGGCCGGTGCTTCGGGCTCGATTGGGGCTAACAAAGTGGCCAAGGCCTCAGCCGACGGCTACACGCTTTTGTTCACACACATTGCGCAAGCGACCTTGCCGACTTTTTTCCGCAACCTGCCTTACAACGTGGAAAAAGATTTTGAGTACATCGGCTTGGTCAGCGAAAACCCGATGAACCTGATTGGCCGCCCCAGTTTGCCCGCCAACACCATGGGTGAGTTGGTCACCTGGATTCAGGCCAACAAGGGCAAGATCAACATCGCCAACGCAGGCCCCGGTTCAGCCTCGCACTTGTGCGGCATGTTGTTCCAGTCCACCCTCAAGGTGGACATGACCTCGGTGCCCTACAAAGGCACGGCCCCGGCCATGACCGACCTGATCGGCGGTCAGGTGGATTTGATGTGCGACCAGACCACCACCACGATCCCGCAGATCGAGGGCAAAAAGGTCAAATCATTTGCCGTGACCACGCCCACCCGATTGACGGCAGTGGCCCTCAAAGACTCTCCAACCATGCAAGAGGCCGGACTCAAAGACTTTTCGGTCACCATTTGGCAAGGCTTGTATGCACCCAAGGGCACGCCTGCTGCGGTGTTGAAAAAGCTCAACGATGCCCTCAAGGTGTCGGTCAAAGACCCGGAGTTCATCCGCAAGCAAGAAGGCGGCGGTGCCACGGTGATCATGGATGCACGCAACGACCCTGCAGGCCACAAAGCCTTTATCGTGTCTGAGCTGGCCAAGTGGGCACCCGTCATCCGGGCCGGAGGCATTTACGCAGATTGATGTGGTGATGGAAGGGGGCCGGGTTTGTCCCTGCGATGAGCTGGCCAGGGGTGTTGATTCGGCTTTCCAAGGCCCCCCTTTCATTGACATTACCATTGCATGATGACTTCATCGCCAACTCCAAGCGCTCCTCTGGCGGGCGCGCTGCTTGATCCGATTCAATCACCGTTGGCTTTTCTGCGCCACCTCTACGACGAGGCCGTGCAACGCGCCTTGCCCCTGCACAACACCGCCGCCCATTTGCCTGCCCCGCCAGATCCTGCCAAAGGCCGCACCCTGGTGCTGGGCGCTGGCAAAGCCGGGGGCGCGATGGCACAAGCCGTGGAGGCTTTGTGGCCCGCAGATGCCCCGCTGTCGGGTCTGGTGGTCACACGTTATGGACACACGCCGCCGCGCCCGGCGGGTTTGCCCGAGCGCATCGACGTGGTCGAGGCCGCGCACCCCGTGCCCGATGCATCGGGCTTGCAGGCGGCCGAGCGCATTTTGGAATTGACGAAAGGATTGACGGCCGACGATCTGGTGCTGTGTCTGATCTCGGGCGGCGGCTCTGCATTGCTGACTTTGCCTGCGGAGGGCATCAGTTTGCAAGATAAACAAGACATCAACCGCCAGTTGCTGGCCAGCGGGGCCAACATCGCCGAGATGAACTGTGTGCGCAAGCACCTCTCGCGCATCAAAGGCGGGCGTCTGGCGGCGGCATGCAGCCCTGCGCGGGTGGTCACGCTCACCATCAGCGATGTGCCGGGCGACGACCCTTCCATCATCGCCAGCGGCCCCACGGTGGCCGATGCCAGCACCTGCGCCGACGCCTTGGCCATCTTGCAGCGCTATGCGATTGCAGTGTCGCCAAAGGTGGAACAAGCTTTGCGATCGGGCGCATGGGAAACACCCAAACCCGGCTCGCCCATGTTCGACGGGCACAGAGTGCACATGATCGCCACCCCCCAGCAGTCGCTGGAAGCCGCAGCCGCAGCCGCGCGTGGGATGGGGCTGAATGCCTTCATCCTGAGCGACGAGATGGAAGGCGAATCGCGTGAGGTGGCCAAGGTGCATGCCGCGCTGGCCCGCGCTGCCGCCAAGGGGGCGGGGCCGTTCGTCAAGCCTTGCGTGATCCTGAGCGGGGGCGAGACCACCGTCACCATCAAGCCGCAGCTTGCAGGCACGCCGCGTGGGCGCGGGGGCCGGGCGGGCGAGTTTTGCATGGGCCTGGCCCAGGCTTTGCAAGGCCAGCCCGGTGTTTGGGCGCTGGCGGCAGACACGGATGGCATTGACGGTGTTGAAGACAATGCCGGGGCGCAAGTCACGCCCGATACCTTGGCGCGCGCCCGGGCGCTGGGCCACAAGGTCGAAGAGCACTTGCAGCGCAACGACGCCTACGGCTATTTCGACGCACTGGGTGATCTGGTGATCACCGGGCCCACACACACCAATGTGAACGATTTCAGGGCCATGCTGGTGTTGTGAAGCCAGCCTGGCGCAGGCCAGTTTGTGGGGCGCTTGCACATGGCGTGCGGCGAGTTGATGTGTGTCAAAACCGCAGCCGACATGCTCTGGCACAGTGGAGCCCATCATGTTGGCATCCGTTTCTTCCCTCACCTCCCATCCAGGCGTGACCGTGGCGGCAGGCACCGTTTTGCTGCACCGGGGCGATGCGGTGGACCGCATCGTCCACGTCCGCAAGGGGCGTGTCACCTTGGGGGTGTTGCAGCACGGTGTGCTGGAGCATCAGCTGGGTGCGGTGGACGGGCCGTTCTGGCTGGAGGCCGCTTCTGGTTTGCTTGGCCTGACCCATGCGGTGGACGCGGTGGCACAAACACCCGTGGAGTTGCAATTCATCAGCGTGCAGGATTTTCTGGCCGAGGTGAACACATTGCCTGCCGGCACGCAAAACTTGCTGAAGGACTTGGCCAAAGCCCAGCGACAGCAAACCGATCTGGCCGTGAGCCGTTTGTCCAAGGACGCAGATGCGCGTTGCGCCGAATGGTTGCTGCAGCATGCAGCGCCCCAGGACGATTCGGGGGGGCTGGCCGTCACCTTGACAGAGCGCAAATGCACCATCGCGGCGCAATTGGGCATCGCCCCGGAAACCTTCTCTCGCGTGCTGCGCCATCTGCGCGAGCGCCAACTCATCAGTGGCGGCGGCCGTGTGTTGTGCCTGCCCAACCCGCAAGCGCTGCGCGAGCTGGCTGGGGTTTGATGATTTGCAAGTCGGCGGTCGAGGGCGACCGATAGGGGAATGTCTGTTTTGGGGCGGCGGTCAAAGACGACGGATAGGGAATGTTTGTTGTAGGTCGGTGGTCGAAGACCCCGACGGATGTGCGCAGACCGGCAAGGCCTGAACGAGGCATGTGGGTGAGCATGCAAACGGCGGACTCTTCGAGTACCGACCTACCAAGGAATGCCTGTTGTCGGCGGTCGAGGGCGACGGATAGGGGCTGTCTGTTGTGGGTCGGCGGTCGAGGGCGACGGATGGGGGCTGTCTGTTGTGGGTCGGCGGTCGAGGGCGGCGGATGGAGGAATGTCTGTTGTAGGTCGGCGGTCGAAGACCCCGACGGATGTGTGCACACAGGCAAGGCCTGAACGAGGCATGTGGATGAGCATGCAAACGTCGGACTCTTCGAGTACCGACCTACGAGGGAATGTGTGTTGTCGGCGGTCGAGGGCGACGGATAGGGGAAGGCCTGTTTTGGGGCTGCGGTCAAAGACGACGGATGGGGGATTGTCTGTTGTAGGTCGGCGGTCGAAGACCCCGACGGATGTGCGCATACCGGCAATGCTTGAACGAGGCATGTGGGTGAGCACGCCAGCGTCGGACTCTTCGAGTACCGACCTACGAGGGACGGCCTGTTGTCTGTGGTCGAGGGCGACCGATAGGGGAATGTCTGTTTTGGGGCGGCGGTCGAGGGCGACGGATGGGGGAATGTCTTTTGTAGGTCGGTGGTCGAAGACCCCGACGGATGTGCGCAGACCGGCAAGGCCTGAACGAGGCATGTGGGTGAGCATGCAAACGTCGGACTCTTCGAGTACCGACCTACCAAGGAATGCCTGTTGTCGGCGGTCGAGGGCGACCGATAGGGGAATGTTTGTTGTGGGTCGGCGGTCGAGGGCGGCGGATGGGGGAATGTCTGTTGTAGGTCGGTGGTCGAAGACCCCGACGGATGTGTGCACACAGGCAAGGCCTGAACGAGGCATGTGGGTGATCACGCGGGGTTTGATTTGCCTCAGTCGCCCACGATCTTGCGTTCGCGGATGATGGCTCCAAAGCGTTTGGAATCGTCAGCTGCACGGGCTGCAAACTCTGCGGGGGTCAAAGGCAGGGCTTCGCCCCCCAAATTTTGAATGCGGTCTTTCAGCGCCTGGGTGCCCAAAATGCGGTTGATCTCGCGGTTGACGCGGTTGACCACATCGGCGGGTGTGCCCGCAGGCGCGTAAAAGCCGAACACCGAATCGGCATCAAAACCCGTCAGGCCCGCTTCATGCAGCGTGGGCACGTTGGGAAAAAGGGGCGAGCGCTTCATGCTGCCTACGGCCAGCAGCTTGAGCTTGCCCGCCCGCACTTGGCCCAGGCCAATGCCGGGGTCAAAGTAAAAGTCCAGTTGTCCTGCCAATACGTCTTGCAAAGCGGGTGCCGCACCCCGATACGGCACATGCACAGCAAACAGTCCGGCCTGGCTTTTCATCATTTCGCCAGCCAGGTGCGGCGAGCTGCCGTTGCCTGCCGAGCCATAAGACAAGCGACCGGGGTTGGCCTTCACATGGGCCAGAAATTCCTGAATGGTGTTGGCCGGGAAGTTGGGCTTGGCCACCAGAAACACCAACACGCGGGCAGCCGATGCCACGGGCATCAGGTCTTTGGCCGGGTCAAAGGGCATGCGGGCGTAGATGTGCGGGTTGACCGACACCATGCCGCCTGAGCTCATGAGAAGCGTGTAGCCGTCGGCCGGTGATTTGGCGACCATTTCACCACCGAGTTTGCCGTTGGCACCGCCCCGGTTTTCCACCACCACAGGCTGGCCCAGCGCCTCGCCCAGTGGCACGCCAATGGCGCGGGCGATCTGGTCGGCTGCGCCACCGGGTGGAAAGTTGACCACGATCTTGATGGGCTTGGTGGGCCAGCTTTGCGCGGCTGCGCTCAGGCACAGGGCTGGCCCGGCTGCGATGGCCAGCAGCGCAGCGCTGACTGCGCGTCGTGATAAGAAACCGGTTGTTTTCATGCGTGTCTCCTTGGGTTTTGATGGGGCCGATGTCGATGATGGGGCTGCTCAGGATTTTTGCAACCGGGGATTTTTCATCCAAAGCACCGGTTGTGCCTTGACCGGACGCGCTGGCGCACCATGTTGCAACAAAGCCTGATCGAGCGCTTGACCGGCTTCGTCTTGCAAGGCCGCCTGGCGGATGCGGGCCACGGCCTCAGCTTGCTCGGCCACAGGCACGGCTGAAGCTGGGCCGCACACATGGCGCAGGATGTGCAGCAGGTTGTCCTTGCCACGTTCGTTGGTGCTGCCGTAACCCTTGATGAGTTGCCCACAACGCGCCAGCTCCAGGCCCAGTGCGGGGGACAGGCGTGTGGCGGTTTCGATGCCGCCCAGCCACTCTTCGATCAACGTTTGCTCGGCCTGATAGCGGCTGCCCAGCGGGCGCAGCACGCGCAAGCTGGCCAGTACGCGCAAGCTGGCCATGCCCGACAGCGCATGACGCGCCACCTTGAGTGGCATGGACCACGGCGCTTTGCCATTGGCCACGCGGGCCCGGTCCCAGCGCAGCAGTTTGTTGGCCAGGCCTTGGGGCAGCAGGGCGGCCAGCTCGGGCACGCCGGGCTTGAAGTGGTCGTAGACCTTGAGCACGTCGCCCTCTTTGGCTTTGACTTCTTGCGTCACGCGGTCCCAGCGGCTGGCGCGGCTTTTGAGGTCGGCCACACGGATGATGTCGTCAAACGCCATCCACAGGGCCAACCAGCGGGTGGTCTCGGCGGTCACTGGGCGGGTGCTGTCGGGTGAGTTGGACTCTGCACTGAGCAAGCGTTCGAGCCGCTGCACATACAGGTGGGCATAAGCGGGGCCTTGGTATTCCACCAAGCGTTGGTGCGCCAAGCCCATGAGGGGGTGCAACGCTGCTGGAAACTTGGCGCCCACTTCTGCAGGCAAGGCCGCCGCTGCGACAGGCGCAGCCGGCTTCATCACATGCTCAACATACTGCGCCTGTTCGCGCTGGCGCGTGACCAGCTCAAAGGCCAACGCAAAGCCGCGCAAGCTGGCCTTGGCCGAGCTGCTTGGGCCCGCCAACACGGCTTCGTAATGCGACCGTGTAAATGGCAGCAAGCCACTGCCCGCAATGCCCCCCAACATGACGGCGCTGACCATGGTGCCGCTTTGCTGGCACAGGCTGGCCATGTCCATCACATGGTGGCGCTGGCTGTGGGCGGCGATCACATCGAGCAGCGGACCTTCGGGGCGGCGGCCATCGCCCATGGTCATTTTTTCGGCGGTGGTGAGCGCCCGCGACGAGGCACTGATGACCAAAGTGCGGTCGTTTGAAGCCAGGCCGTTGCCAATTTGGCGTGCGGTCTCCAGCAACTCGGACGACACCAGTGCATCGAGCCTGCCCGGCAACGGGTTCAGGCCCAGCACCGGCAAGCGGCCTTGCAGTTGGCTGTGGGGCAGGGGGTAGACCTCGAGGTAATAGGTGGTGGCCCCGGTGCGTTGCGCCACGCCGGGAATGGAGGTGGCTTGCGCCGGGTGGCCTGCGTGGCGGGCCACGTCGACCAGCCAGTCGGCCAGCACGCCGCCGCCTTCGCCGCCCAAGGCGCACAACAAAATGGAAATCGGTTGGGTCATGGTGTGTCTCTGAATGGGGCGAATCAAGCGGGTTGCAGCCAACGTGTGGCCAGGCCTTGCCAGCGGGCCCACAGGCGCTCGTGCAGCTTGGGGTTTTGCACCACTTCGGCCCGGTAAAAGGACGGGCACAGCGTGGCCGCATGCGCGTTTTCACCGCACAGGCCGCAGCCCACACAGCCGTCGATCACGGTGGCCACCGGGTCCACCTTGAGTGGGTCGGGGTTGTCTTTGAGCGTGAGGGTGGGGCAGCCCGACAGGCGAATGCAGGCGTGGTCGCCGTTGCACACATCTTCGTCCACGCCGTATTTCACGCGCTCCACCCGCTTGCCTTTGGACAGCAGCGAAGCCAGCCAGGGCTTGATGCGGCGCTGGCGTTCGAGCTGGCATTCACCTTCGGCCACGATGACTTTCAGGCCCTGAAACTCGGTGGTGAAGGCCTCGGTCAGCGTCGCCTGCATGTGGCTCACTTCGTAGGTGTGGACCGTGCGCAGCCACTGCACGCCCAGGCCTTTGAGGGTGGACTCGATGGTCTGGTTGGTGTGCACCATGCTCTGGCGCTTGTCGCCCGCCAGTTCTTTGGCGATGTCGGTGGGCGTGTTGATGATGTCTTGCGTGCCGGTGGCTGAGGTGTAGCCGTTTTTAAAGATCAGCAGCACCGCGTCGTCGCCGTTGAACAGCGCACTTTGCACGCCCGTGAGCAAGCCGTTGTGCCAAAAACCGCCGTCGCCCATGACCGACAATACGCGCCGCTTCATGAGGGGCGACACACCCGCCCGGCTGGCCAGGCTCATGCCATAGCCCAGGATGGAGTGGCCCACCGAAAACGGCTCAAAAGTAGCCAGGGCATGGCAGCCGATGTCGCCTGAAATGTGCACCGGGCCGACATCTTGCTGGGCCAACTTCAGGGCCGAGAACACCGGCCGTTCGGGGCAGCCAATGCACATGCTCGGTGGCCGCGCAGGCAAGGGGCTGCCCAGAAGACTTTGCACTTGCTGGCGGCGTTCGCCATTGGTGGCCAGCCATTGCCGTGTGGCTTCGGGCACAGCATCGGCTTGGTGGCGGTCCAGAAATTTAAGCAGGCCCTGGGCCATGACCTCGGCGGTGTACTCACCACCCGAGGGCAGCATGTCTTTGCCGTGCAGCGGGGTTTGCAGGTCAAGGCGGCGCAGCATCAGCGCAAGCTCTTGCTCGATGTATTCGGGCTGGCCTTCTTCGAGCAGCAGCACGGCCGATTTGTCCTTGCAGAAATTCACCAATTCACCCGGCACCAGCGGGTAGGTCACGTTCAGCACCAGCACCGACAGGCTGGTCACACCAAAGGCATCGGCCAGATCGAACTGCTGCAGGGTGCGCATCAGCGTGTTGTACAAACCGCCTTGCACGATCAGGCCCAGGTGGCGGTGGGTGCTGCCTTCAAAGTGTTCGTTCAGGCGCTGCTCGGCAATGTATTGACGGGCAGCAGGCAAGCGGTGTTCGACTTTGCGTTTTTCTTGCGCAAAGGTCACAGGCGGGTGCGCCAGGCGCATGTAGTTGAAGCCTGCGGGTTCGTCGATCAGGTGTTTTTTGGAGAGTTTGGGGGCCTGGTTGTCCTTGGCCACAAACTGGCCGCGCACATGGCAGGCGCGGATGCGCAGCTCCATCATCACCGGCATGTTGGACGCTTCAGACAGCCGAAAACCGTGCTCCACCATGTTGACCATCTGGCCCAACTCGGGCCTGGGATCGAGCAGGCACATGCCCGACTTGAGCGCGTAAGCGTGTGTGCGCTCTTGAATGACGCTCGCGCCTTCGCCATAGTCTTCGCCCACCACGATCAGCACGCCGCCCGTCACACCGGGAGACGACAGGTTGGACAGCGCGTCGGCCGCCACGTTGGTGCCCACAATCGACTTCCAGGTCACCGCACCGCGAATCGGGTAGTGGATGGACGCGCCCAGCATGGCCGCAGCAGACGCTTCGTTGGAACACGCCTCCACATGCACACCCAGCTCGTCCATATAGGGTTTGGCCTGCACCATGACGTCGAGCAAGTGCGAGACCGGTGCGCCCTGGTAGCCGCCCACATAGCTCACGCCCGACTGCAGCAGCCCCTTGGTGATGGCCAGAATGCCTTCGCCATGAAAGACCTCGCCCGCGCCCATGCGCAGGGCCTTGATTTCTTCGTGAAATGAAACTTCCAAAGCACGCTCCTTGCGTTGTTGTGCCCGCGTTCAAGGGTCAAAGACCATCTTACGTATAAGTGCATAAAATATTCTGAATAAACGGTATGCATTGAATGAATATCAAAGACCTGGATCTGAACCTCTTGCGTTTGTTTGACGCGGTCTGGCGCACGCGCAGCGTGAGCCTGGCCGCGCAGCAGCTGGGCATGTCGCAGCCAGCGGCCAGCCAGGGCCTGGCGCGTTTGCGGGCCGTGTTAGGTGACGCTTTGTTTGAGCGCAGTGGTGCGGGCGTGCGGCCCACGCCGCGGGCTGACCGGCTGGCGCAAGCGGTGCAATTGGCGCTGGGCACCATTGAAGATGCGCTCAATGTCTCGCAGGTGTTTGACCCGCAGCGCTCGGCCCGCGTGCTGCGCGTGCACCTGAGCGACATTGGTGAAGCGCGTTTTTTGCCCGAGCTCGTGTTGGCGCTGCAGCACCACGCGCCGGGCATGCGGCTCGAAGCCAGGCCGCTGCCGCACGACCAAATTGCCCCCGCGCTGGACAACGGCCAGCTGGATCTGGCGATGGGGTTTTTGCCCGAGGTGAGTGACACCTTGCAACAGCCCTTGCTGAGCGACCGCTATGTGGTGTTGATGCGCCAGGGCCACCCGGTGGCAGGGCGTTGGAGCCAGCTGCAAGCGCATCAGACCACGCCTGAGGCGGCATTGGTGGTCTTGGCCGAGCTGGAGTTTGCCGCCGTGCGCACGCACGCCGACACGCTGCGCATTCTGGAGTTGATGCACTGGCAGCACCGCCTGCGTCTGACGGTGAGCCATTTCCTGTCTCTGCCCGGCATTGTGCGCAGCAGCGATCTGGCGGTGCTCATGCCCCGCAACTTTGCGCAAGGCTTTGCGCAGGCGGGCGAGTTGGCCATCATCGAGCCCGATTTGCCCTTGCGCGACTTCACCGTGTCCATGCACTGGAGCGCCCGCTTTGACAAAGACCCCTGCCTGCAGTGGCTGCGGGCCAATGTGTCCCGTTTGTTCAGCACCCCCTCCAACACTCCCCCAACACCACCGAGGTGAATTCATGAGCCCTTTCAAACCCTCTATGAGCGCCACTGAGGCCCCCAGCCTGACCGAAGTGCAGGCGCTGCCTGGCCTTGCGCTCTTGGAATTTGGCACCGAATGGTGCGGTCACTGCCGCGCTGCCCAGCCCCTGATCGCGCAGGCTTTGGCCACGCCCACCCTCACGCCCACGCAGTGGCAGCACCTCAAAATCGAAGACGGCCCTGGCCGTGCGCTGGGCCGCCACTACCGCGTCAAGCTTTGGCCCACGCTGGTGCTGCTGCGCGATGGGCAGGAAGTGGGGCGGCTGGTGCGGCCTGCAAGCGCGCAGGACATTGAAACCGCAATGTCCAAGGCCTGAGTCATGGCCAAGCTCTTTGTTTCAATGTGCTTGCCGCCCATCGAAGCGGCCTTGCGTGCACAAGCCGATGCGCAGCAAGCCGTGCCCATGAAGGCCTATATGCTCGGTCAGTTCGAGTTTCTGGGCGTTCCCGCAGGCCCTCGTCGCGAAGCGCTGAAACATGCATTCATAGGCTTGCCCAAGTTCACCGGCACAGCCGATGAGCTGCTGGCGCTGGCCCAAGCGCTGTGGCAACTGCCCGAGCGTGAGTTCCGATACACCGCCATCGACCTGCTGGCCAAACACCACAAACGGCTGGATGTGAGCGCCTTGCCGGGTATCTTGCAACTGGTGCAGACCGATTCATGGTCGGACACGGTCGATGGGCTGGCCGGTGTGGTGGGCGATGTGGTGCTGCGGGCCAAGGCCAGCGACCCTGATGTGCAGCGGCACATGGACGATGCTCTGGTCCACCCCCACCTGTGGGTGCGCCGTGTGGCCATGCTGCACCAGCTGGGCTGGCGGGCGCAGACCGATCAGGCGCGTTTGTTCCGTTACGCGCTGGCCCTGGCCTCCGAGACAGACTTTTTCATCCGCAAAGCCGTGGGCTGGGCCTTGCGTGACCATGCGCGAAACCAGCCCGATGCCGTGCGCGCTTTTCTGACGCAGCATGCCGAGAAACTGTCGGGTCTGAGCCGCCGCGAGGCGGGCAAGCACTTGGGTTGAATCAGGGGGCTACTGATTTGCAGCGAGTGGGGGGCTTGGGGCGCCTTGTGGATCCGGTACGCTGAAGTTTGAAATGTGTGAGCCATGTCATCTCGCAGGTCGCCACTCGCAGAGTCCTACATGATGGGTTTGTGCACAGGCCTATGTCGGGGTCTTCGACCGCCGACCTACAGCATCATTGAGCCTTGAAAACTTCAGCGAGCCGAATCGATAGGGGCTCAGACGAGGCCCAATCGTTGGTGCAGCAGCGTAGACGTGGTCGTGTATTGCAGCAAGGTTTTTTCAGTCGGTCGCAGCAAGGCCAACGCGCCGAAAGCAGCCAGCGTGGCTTCGTGGAAGCCGCAGAGGATGAGTTTCTTTTTGCCGGGGTAGGTGTTGATGTCACCCACGGCAAAGATGCCGTGCTCCGAAGTTCCGAAGTTTTCGGTGTTGACCACCAGTTGCTTGCGTTCCATGGCCAGGCCCCATTGCGCCACAGGCCCCAATTTGGGCGACAGGCCCAGACAGGTTTGCAGCACATCGAGGCTCAGCCATTGGGCTTCGCCTTGCGGGTTGAGCAGTTCCAGTGCTTGCAGGCGGCCCTGCTCCACCTTCAGGCCGGTGGGCTGACCGGCCACAAAGCGCATGCGGCCTTGGGCGCAGGCCTGGCGCATTTGCTCGGTCAATTCGGGCGCGGCGCTGAACTGGTCGCGCCGGTGCAGCAGGGTGACACTGGCTGCGGCTTGCGGGCCTGTCATGGCATCCAGGCAGGTTTGCAAGGCGGTGTCGCCGTCACCGGCCACCACCAAGTGGTGTCCTGCCCAGCGCTCGGGCGCAGGGTGTTCGGCAAACACCTGCGTGCCTTCAAAAGCGCTCAGGCCATCGAGCACCATGCGGCGCGGCACAAAAGCGCCGACGCCCGCCGCAATGAACAAGGTGGAGGTGAGAAAGTGTTGTCCGCCATCGGTGGTGATGGCCAGGCGCTGGTCGGCTTGGCGTTCGATGTGGGTGACTTGCTGGCCCAGGTGCAGCGTGGGTTTGAAGGGCGCCATTTGCTGCTGCAAGCGCTCGACCAGGTCCTGGCCGGTGCAAAACGGGATGCCCGGGATGTCGTAAATCGGTTTGCCCGCATACAGTTCGGCGCATTGGCCACCCACATGGGGCAGGGCGTCGACCACATGGCAGTGCACGCCTTGCAGACCCAGCTGAAACACCTGAAACAGACCCACTGGGCCTGCGCCAATGACCAGTGCTTCAGTCTTGATGGGGGCCTGGGTCATGGGAGGGACTTGAAGAAAATGGCCGAAAAATCAGCCCCATGTTTGAAGGGGCTGGGCAAACGGTCAGCGCATGTGCGCTGCCGTTCAGCGGATCAACTCAGCCAGCTTGCCGGTTTTGTCTTTCCACTCATCAGCGCTTGGCAGGGGCGCTTTGCGCTTGGTGATGCTTTTCCAGCCAGGCAGCAAAGCCAACTCGGCGTTCAGTTGGGTCATGTGCTGTTGGTCGGCCGGCAGGTCTTCTTCAGCGTAGATGGCGTTGACGGGGCACTCGGGGATGCACACGGCGCAGTCGATGCACTCATCGGGGTCGATGGTCAGGAAGTTGGGGCCTTCGCGGAAGCAGTCCACAGGGCAAACGTCCACACAGTCGGTGTATTTGCACTGGATACAGGATTCGGAAACAACGTGGGTCATGATGGACTCGGAAAATGGAGTAGCGCGGAGGGATTGGCGCGGAAGCTCGGATTTTAAAGGAGATCGTTGGCCTCCCTCTGGAGGCGAACCCCTGCTCACGACAGGGACGATGGTGAATCAAACCACCAGCACAGCCCCTGAGGTCTTGTGGCTGGCGGTGTCCACCAGCACCAGTGCGCCCAAAATGCGCGACTGGGCAAAGGGCAGAGTAGCCAGCGGCTCTTGCAGGGCCAGCGTGACATGGCCGATGGCATTGGGGGGCAGCTCGGTGGCATCTTCCTCGGCCAGAGTGTTCACGTTAAGGCGGTGCACCACACGCTGCACTTTCACCTTGACCCAGCGGTGGCCATGCAGCGCCCAATACAGGCGACCGGCCACCAAAGGCTCGTCGTCCATCCAGGCGATGGTGGTGCTCAGCTGGCGCTGGCCTTCGGGGCTGCCGTGTTCCGCCAAAAGCCAGTCGCCACGCGACACATCCACTTCTCGGTCGAGCACGATGCCTGCGCTGTGGCCGGCGGCCTTGCCTTGCGGCTGGCGAGTGGCCGACAGCACTTGCGAGACCACGGCGGTTTGGCCGCTCGGGAAGACCTTGACGGTCTGGCCTGGCTCGACGCTGCCGGTGGCCACGCGGCCCCAGAACACGCGGCGGCCCTGGGTGGTGACGCCGGAGTCATGGAACTTTTCGACCCACTGCACCGGGAAGCTGAAGGCCACATCGGTCTCAGCGGGCGTGACCGGCAGGTCTTCGAGGATGCTGAGCAGGCTGGGGCCGCTGTAGCCGCACCAGTCAGCTTGGTCATGGTTCTCGGTGGTCACCACGTTCCAGCCTTTGAGGGCCGACACGGGCACCATGGCGGCGACCGTGATCCCGGCTTCTTTGGCGAACTGCTTCAATGCGCCTGAGATATTTTTGTAGGCCACGGTGGCATCGGCCACGGCGTCAAGCTTGTTGATGGCGAACACGATGGAGGGCACGCGCAGCAGATTCACCAGCAGCGAGTGGCGGCGTGTTTGTGGCAGCAGCTGCAGGTCGGGGTTGGCCCAGTCGAGCTTGATGGCGTCGACCAGCACCACGGCGGCGTCGGCACTCGATGCGGCCGTGACCATGTTGCGGGTGTACTGCTCGTGGCCGGGTGCGTCGCCGATGATGAATTTGCGCGCTTCGGTGTTGAAGTAGCGGTAGGCCACGTCGATGGTGATGCCTTGTTCGCGCTCGGCGCTCAAACCGTCGGTCAGCAGGGCCAAATCGGTTTCGCCTGAGCGCTGCACGCCCGCCAAGTGGTCTTGCAGCACGGCCTTGGTGTCGACCAGCAGGCGGCCAATCAGCGTGCTCTTGCCATCGTCGACCGAGCCGCAGGTGATGAATTTGAGGGCGCTGGCTTGATTGGGGATCTTCATGTTTTTGTCCTGGATCGTGAAAAAAGTAGCTGTCAGGTTTGGCTAAAGCCCGTCATCGCGAGGAGCGAAGCGACGTGGCGATCCATGGGTCTTTGACCTTGCACAGATGCTGGATGGCCACGCTTTGCTCGCCATGACGAAGAGCGCGTGTCAGAAGTACCCATCTTTCTTGCGCTTCTCCATGGAAGCCTCGGACGTCTTGTCGTCCATGCGCGTGGCCCCGCGTTCGCTCACATCGGCGGCCAGCGTCTCGATCACGATCTGCTCAGGCGTGGCGGCTGTGCTCTCCACCGGGCAGGTGCAGGTGATGTCGCCCACGGTGCGAAAACGCACGTCGCGCACCACCACTTCTTCGCCGTCTTTGGGCGGTGTCAGCTCGGTCACCGGCACCAACAGGCCACGGCGGTCCACCACTTCACGTTTGTGGGTGTAGTAGATCGACGGCAGCGCAATGCGTTCGCGGGCGATGTATTGCCACACGTCCAGCTCGGTCCAGTTGCTGATCGGGAACACGCGAAAGTGCTCGCCGGATTGCAACTTGTGGTTGAACAGCGTCCACAGCTCGGGGCGCTGGGCCTTGGGCTGCCACTGGCCAAAGCTGTCGCGGTGGGAAAAGATGCGTTCCTTGGCGCGGGCTTTTTCTTCGTCGCGGCGGGCACCGCCAATCAGCGCGTCAAAGCGAAACTCTTCAATCGCTTCGAGCAGTGTGACCGACTGGTGCACGTTGCGGCTCTCGCCCGGGTGGGCCAGGCGCACGGTGCCTTTTTTCATGGAGTCTTCGACGCTGCGCACGATCAGCTCGGCACCCAGTTCTTTAGCCCGTGAATCGCGGAAGTCGGTCACTTCAGTGAAGTTATGGCCGGTGTCGATCATGAGCAGGGGATACGGAATGCGCCCCGCGCCAAAAGCTTTTTCGGCGCACTTGAGCATGACCAGCGAGTCCTTGCCGCCCGAAAACAGCAGGGTGGGGCGCTCGAAAGCGGCGGCGACTTCGCGCAGGATGAAGATGGTTTCTTCTTCCAACGCGTCGAGGTGAGCATTGCTCAGGGTGTGCAGTTCGGTTGGGGTGATTGCGGTCATGTTTGGCTTTTCGTAGATGTCTTTGTAGGTCGGTGGCTTTAGCCCCGACGTTGTCTGGTAACCAAGCTTGCATGTCGGAGCTCAAGCTGCCGACCTACGCGGTCCATGCATGTCGGGGCTGAAGCCGCCGACCTACGGGGACTCACTTTTTGACGTGCAGGCCACATTCCTTGGCCGCTTCGTCCTCCCACCACCAGCGCCCGGCGCGGAACTCTTCGCCCAGGCTGATGGCGCGGGTGCAGGGGGCGCAGCCGATGCTCGGGAAAAACTGGTCGTGCAAGGGGTTGTAGTCCACCTGGTTCGTGGCGATGTAGTGCCACACGTCGCCCCAGGTCCACCTGGCCAGCGGGTTGAACTTGGCCAGGTTTTTGGAGGCTTCTTCGCTGGTGTCGAGCAGGGGCACTTCGGCGCGGGCATTGGATTGCTCCTGACGCAGACCCGTGATCCAGGCGCGTTGGCCCGTCAAGGCGCGGGCCAGCGGCTCCATTTTGCGGATGCCGCAGCAGGCCTTGCGCAAGTCCATGCTCTGGTACATCGCGTCCTGACCTTTTTCACGCACGAACTGGATGACCGATTCGGGCACCGGGCGGAACACCTTGATGGGTGCGCGCGAATGCGCCTGGGTGCGCTCCAGTAAGGCCAGGGTTTCGGTGTGCAGCGCGCCGGTTTCGAGCACAAAGACCGGGATGCCCAGCTGCAGACGGTTGATCAGGTGGGTGATCACCACGTCTTCGGCACCCAGGCTGGAGGCTTGGGTCACAGGCGCAAATTCGGCGGCAGCGCGTTGCAGCAGCGCCTGCGTTTCGGCCAACTTGGCGGCAAAGTCGGGGCTGGCCTTGGCGTGCAGCTCTGTGGCTTTGGCTGGGGTGTTGCGGGAGGAGATCAAGGAAGAGGTCATGGTCTTGCGTTGTAGGAGCCAGCCTGCTGGCGATCAAGGTGGAGGTGGTCTCTGCGCGCCATCGCTTGCAGTCAAGCTCCTACAGGGTCTGTGTCAGGCGGCTTTGGCAAAGTGCGGTTGCGTTTCGACAGCCGAGCCTTGGTAAAACCCGGCAAAGCGCTCAAACTGGCGCTGCGCTGCCGAGGCGTCCACGCCCTCGCGCAGCACGGCCACGTCAAAACCGGTGCGCTGCATCTGCACCAGCTGGTCGATCAGCACGTCGCCTGTGGCGCGCAACTCGCCCGCAAAGCCCAGGCGGCGGCGCAGCAAAAAGGCCTGGCTGTAGGCGCGGCCGTCGGTGAATTTGGGGAACTGCAGATCGATGCGCGTCACACCTTTCAGGTCGAGGGTGCGAGGATCGGCGTCGTTGGCCAGTGTGAGGACCACAGGCGATTCAACAGCTTGGTGTTCTTGGGCGGAAATGATTTTCATGGTCGTTTGCTTGTGTTGTAGAGTCAGCCTGCTGGCGTTGCTTGTGCTTGGGTCTATCGCTTGCAGGGCAAGCTCCTACAGAGTCCTTGTTCTTGGGTGAGGTCCGTCGTGTCTTTTGTAGGAGCCAGCCTGCTGGCCATGGCCATGGCTGTGCTTGGGTCTATCGCTTGCAGGTCAAGCTCCTACACAGGGAGGGTTTCAGACGGTGGTTTCCTCGGCGGGGTGACGGGCGGCATTGGCTGCTGCCTTGAATGGGTCTTGCCCCACGCGGCGCAGGGTGTCGATGAAGGCTTCGGCCTTGTGGCCTTGGCTGGTGCGCAGGGCCTTGTAGGTGTCCAAAATCGCTTCAATCACATCAGGCACTTCAAACGACGAGAACGAAGGCCCGACCACTTTGCCCGCCACGGTGGGGCCTGACAGGTCTTTGCCGTCCGAGCCGCCCAGCGTGACCTGGTACCACTCCTTGCCGTCCTTGTCCACGCCCAAAATGCCGATGTGGCCTGAATGGTGATGACCGCAGGAGTTGATGCAGCCGCTGATGTGAAAGTCGATGTGACCCAGGTCGTTCAGCTCGTCCAGGTCTTGATAGCGCTCGGTGATGGCGGCGGCCAAAGGCAGCGAGCGGGCATTGGCCAAAGCGCAGTAATCGCCGCCGGGGCAGGCGATCATGTCGGTCAAGAGGCCAATGTTGGGCTGGGCCAGGCCCAGCGCTTTGGCTTCGAGCCACAGGGCGTGCAGCTGGTCCAGGCGCACCCAGGGCAGCACCAGGTTTTGGGTGTGGGTCACGCGGGCTTCGCCAGCGGAGTATTTGGCCACCAGCGCCGCAGCGGCATCGAGCTGGTCGGCGGTGGCGTCGCCCGGTGCCTGGCCCACGCGCTTGAAGGACAGGCTCACGGCACGCAGGGCCGGGTTTTGATGCGGCTTGACGTTTTGCGCCAACCAGCGTGAAAAAGCGGGCGTTTTGGCGGCTTCGATGCTGACATCGGCTTCGGCTTTAGCTGCCCACTCACCCTGATCTGAAGGCAGGTTCAGCGCCGGTGCCGCAAAGCAGGCGGCCACGCGGTCGAATTCGGCTTGCGGGATGGTGTGCAGCCCGCCGTCCTTGACCAGAATGTCCTGGTACTCGGCTTCGACTTCGTCAAAGTAGCGCTGGCCTTCGGCCTTGACCAAAATCTTGATGCGCGCCTTGTACAGGTTGTCGCGGCGACCCCAGCGGTTGTACACGCGGATCACGGCTTCGAGGTAATTCATGATCTGGTTCCAGGGCAGGAACTCGCGAATCTGCGTGCCCACCACAGGCGTGCGGCCCATGCCGCCGCCCACCAGCACCTTGAAGCCCACTTCGCCCGCGGCGTTCTTGACCATTTGCAGGCCCACGTCGTGCCAGCCAATGGCAGCGCGGTCTTCTTGGGCACCCGTGATGGCGATCTTGAATTTGCGCGGCAAAAAGGCGAATTCGGGGTGCAGCGTGCTCCACTGGCGGATCAGCTCTGCGTAGGGGCGTGGGTCGACCACTTCGTCCACCGCCACACCGGCCAGCTCGTCGGTGGTGGTGTTGCGGATGCAGTTGCCGCTGGTCTGGATGCCGTGCATGTTCACGCTGGCCAAAAGGTCCATCACCTCGGCCGATTTGGACAGCGGAATCCAGTTGAACTGCACGTTTTGGCGGGTGGTGAAGTGACCGTAGTTGGTGGTCAGCTTAGGGGCCAAGCCTGCAATTTTGTCTTGTGTGGCCTGGGCTTCGGCCAGCAGGGCGGCGTCGGGCGTGTCGTACTCGCGGGCGATTTGGGCCAGCACTTTGAGCTGGGGTGCCGAGATTTCGCCGTAGGGCACGGCCACGCGCAGCATGGGGGCGTAGCGCTGCACGTACCAGCCGTTTTGCAGGCGCAGGGGCTTGAATTCATCGCCGCTGAGTTGCCCGGCCTGATAGCGCTCGAGTTGGTCACGGTGTTGAGCAGCGCGGGCGCGCACGAACTGTTTGTCAAATTCGGTGTATTGGTACATGAGGGTTCTTCTTCAGATCAAAACGAGTTTGGTGCCAGCCCAGGCCAGCAAGACGGAAAGCAAGGAACGGATCACGCGGTCGGGCGTGTGGTGAGTCAGGCGCGAGCCCAGCCAGATGCCGGGGAGTGATCCCGCCAGCAGCTTGGCCAGCAAAGGCCAGTCGACAGACCCCAATGAGGCATGGCCCAAGCCCGCCACCAGCGTCAGCGGCACGGCATAAGCGATGTCGGCCGCCACGATGCGCGGCAGGGGAAGCATGGGGTAAAGCAAGAGCAAAACGGTGACGCCAATGGCACCTGCGCCGACCGAGGTGAGGGTGACCAAGGTGCCAATCAGGGCACCGAACACCACCGGCAGGCTCCAGTGGCGTGGGGTGCTGGCATGGGCTTCGTCGCTTGCGGCCAGGTGGCGAGGCACTTGCTTGCCACGCACGGCCTTGTAGAGCATGGCTGCCGCTGTCAGCAGCAGGGCCACGCCCAAAGTGCTGGTCATCAGCGACTGAATCTCAGGGGAGGCCGGTCCCACCCCATGCAAAAAGCCCAGGGTGACCAAGCAGGCCGGAATGCTGCCCGCACTGAGCAAGCCCACCACGCGCCAGGGCACGATGCGCTGGCGGGCAAAGCTCACGGTGCCGCCCAGTTTGGTGAAAGCCGCAAACAGCAAGTCGGTGCCCACGGCCATGTAGGGCTTGACACCAAAGAAAAAAATCAAGATCGGCGTCATCAAGGAGCCGCCACCCACCCCCGTCAGGCCCACGATGGTGCCCACGAAAAAACCTGCAAAGACATAAGCCAAATCAACCATGGGGGCGACTTTAAGCGCGCTTTATGCCAAAACAAACGATTTTTTAGTTGGGTATATATTCCATGGGCTTATAAAGATGGCGTTTGCGCACACCCGCCAACCCTCTGGGTGTGTGTATTCAGGTCTGGTATTGCAGACGGCCCTGTTGCGCTGTGCGAGGGCTGACAGGGCCGTCCTGTGGTTGTGAGGGGCTTGGCGCGGGCAGGCTTGGGTGCAGGAGGACGCCAATGGGGGGGCTTGGATGAGCCCCTTGCGGGCCAAGGCTCAGCGGTTTTTTTCCGCCTGTTTGGCTTTGCTGCCCGGGGCTTGGCTGTTTGCCAGGACGTTGGCTCGGGAGCGGATTTTGCTGGTGCTGGGCAGTTCCTGGCGTGATTTGAAGGTCTGGGCGCGCTCTTGTGACCTGAATGGGCCGGTGAGTACGCTGAACTGAAGGGCACCCTGATCGCGTTCGTACACGGGAACGATCCGGGCATTGGCCAACCAGGTTTTGGATTGAATCAGTTGTTGCGCCTTGCTTGCCGTGCTGAATTGGCCGTGTTCGATCAGGAAACTGTCTTTGGGCAGCGTGTTGACCCATTGCAGCCCCTTGACGGCAACCTTGGGCAGGGGCTCCTGACTGGCCGCCGCAGATGGGGCCGTAGCGCTCTGGTTGTTTGGGGTCTGTGCAGATGCAGTCAGGGCCGCTTCAGCAGCGCCAGGCGTAGTTTTGCTGGGCACTGGGGGTGTCACCGCGGTTGCGGGCGTGACTTGTTGTTGCAAAGCCTCGGATGCCGTGGGCAGTTGTGAGGCGGCCATAGCATCAGATGCGGCACCTGCTTCGGACGCTGCCGTGGCTTCGGAGGCTGCTGTTGTCGGGGCAGCAGGCATGTCCGTTGCTGACTGGCGGGGTGCCTTCTCAGCCGCACCTGGAGCCAGTGTTTGCCAGGTCAAGCCGGCCACGATGAGCGAAAGCCCCCCGGCCACTGCCGCCCACGAGGTGCCTGACAGGTTCATTGCACCCGAGGCCTTGGGTTGGCTGGGCGGTGTCCATGGAATGTTCCAGCTTTCGATGCGGGTGCCCGGCTCCAGGCTTTGCGGCAGCGCTTGTTCGGGACCCGTGAACAGCAAGATCAAGCCGACGCCAAAGCTGGGGAAGTGTTTGAGCAAGCGCTGCAGCAGCGACAACTCGTGTACCGCCAGCAATTGGGCCTTGTCGATCACCCAGATCTTGACCGGGGTGCCGGTGGCACCGGGCTTCATGGCCAGATCAATTGACAGATCGGCCAGCCGTTCATTGATTTTGGCCAACAGCGGCTGGCTTTTTTCACCCGAAAAGTACTTGACCGTGAGCTCTGGGTTTTGCGCTGTCAGTTGGTTCACCAGCATCTGGCTGTTGTGGCTCAAAAAGTCGGACGAGGTGCAAAACAGCGCCAGGCTTTGGTTGTGCTGCATCAGGGATGCGGCACATTTTTCGATGCGCAGCCGGTCCGAGGGGCTCCAGGGCCATGGTGGGGTTGTTGCATCGGTCGATGCAGTCAAGGAATTCATGAGAAGAGGGGCAGTTTCTGGAAGTGATGACACCGAGGTATTAAACAATATGACCAAGGCGTCTTAACGTTGTTGATTTTGTCGTTTTATGAAACGTTCGGCAAGCAAAGATTTCGCCAAGGAAGGCGACAGGGGCAAAGGCTCATTTTCCAGCAAAGCGGCCGTCATTTCGCCACACAAGACCGCCAAACTGATGCCTCGTGCCCCCATGCCTGCACTGATCCACAAGCCGGGCCACGTTGTGGCGTCGATGGGACCCACCACGGGCAAGCGGTCGGGCAAGGTGCAGCGCAGGCCCGCCCAGCCTTGCACTTGGGGCGCAGAGAACTGCCCGGCCATGGCGGCGCTCAGCGTGGGCAAGAGCGTGTCCAGGCGCTTGTGGTTGGCGCTGTGGTCTTCTTCCCGAAGGGGGGCCTGGGTGCAGTTGCGCTCAAAAGTCGATCCCATAAACCAGCCGTCGGCCCCCTCAGGCGTGGGCACGCCAGCGATGAAACTGCCGTGGCCGTTCACCGGGAAGGGCGGCAGTTGCTGCGTGGCGGCCTGGGGCAGTCCCGCCAATTCGCCAAAACTGATTTGTCCGCGCAGCGGGTTCAACGGGATGGCGGGTTTGTCGGCGTCCGGCGGCAGGCTGTTGAGCATGTGCAGGGTGTCAAACCCCCCCGAAAAAACCACCCATTCAGCCTGCGCAATGGGCTGCCCAGCCGCGTCGCAGGCTTGCCATTTGTTCGAGGTGAGCGGGGTCTGCCCATCTGATGCACCTGATGCGTCTGGCAGGCGCTGCAAGTGCGCCATGCGCTGGCCCCACAGGGTGACGACGCCGGGGGTATTCAATTGGGCGGCGACCAAGGTCTGGGGGCGAAGCCAGCCCGCCAGCTTGTGCCAAAGCGCGTTGTCGCTGGGCACCAAGCCCGCTTGGCGAAGGTGTTCGGGGGTGGCCTGCGTGCTCCATTCATGGGCTGCCTCGGGCCAGTCCGAGCCTGCGGGCAAGCTGCGTTTGCCTTCCACACGGTGTTCCAGCACGCCTGTGGGGGACCAGTCGGCACCCGGTTTCAGGAGTTGTTCAGCGCGTTGCAGCGTGGCACGCACACCTGAGCGGGTGATGCGCGAGAGCACGTTGTCGTCGGGCGACACATGGGGCGCGGTCAGCCCGGCGGGCAGGCCGGAAGCCCCGGCACCCGGGCCGCTGCCCTGCTCGATCACGGTGACCGCCCAGCCACGCAAGGCCAGGCTGTGGGCCACCGCCGAGCCCGACAAGCCCGCGCCGATCACCAATGCCTGGCGAGATGTCGGTGGGGCCGCATGCCGCAGGCGGCTGCGCGGCTGCCAGGCGGGCGCATACAGGGCGCTCAGGCAGGGGGCTTCTTGCAAATCTTTGTGCGGCAGGGGTTGAAAGCCGCATTGCAGCCATTCTTCAGCCGATGGCATGTCGCTCGTCCGCTCCATGGCCAGCCGTGTGCCTGGGCGGCACAGGCGAGAGACTGCTTGCAGCCTTTGCAGGCGTGTGGTGCCTTGGTGGGTGTCGCGGCTCGGGGCGGCTTGGTGCGGCACGCTGCCCAGCAAGACGCTGTCAGCGGCCACATCCATCTCGCGCAGGGTTTTTTCGGGATCGCCCAGGTGCAGCGTCAGCTGAACGCGGCCTGCTTCAAACACCAGTCGGTGCGTGCCGGGCATCAGGCCCCGCCACTGCTTTCTGAGTGACGCGCTCAAGTCCTCGAGTTCCGGATAGTTTTGAGCGATGGCTTGCAGGTCTTGCAGGGCGCTGGGCCGGTTGGCCAGCACGCTGAAAAAAAGGCGATCAGGTCGGCAGGGGTCTTGAAGCCAGGCCTGCCAAGTGGCCAAAAAGGCCAGACCGTGTGCAGCATCACCTACCTGCATCACATGCCATTGGCGCAGGTCAGCCCACTCGGGCATGCCGCTTGGTTGGGGCAACAGACCGCATGCGTGCAGGAGTTGTGCAGGAGTAGCGCCTGATAACCCAGCTAAATGGGCTGCACTCACTGACCGAATCAAGCCGCAGGAGGCGGCACGTAGCCTTGCGCGGCGTCAGCACCGTCACCAAAGAAATGGTTTTCCATCTGGCGGGCCAGGTACTGGCGGGCGCGCAGATCGGCCAGGTTCAGGCGGTTTTCATTGACCAGCATGGTCTGGTGCTTGAGCCAGTCGGCCCAGGCTTGCTTGCTCACACCCTCCCAAATGCGTTTACCCAAATCGCCAGGATAGGGCGGAAAATCCAGACCTTCGGCTTCTTTGCCGAGTTTGATGCATTGAACGGTGCGTGCCATGGTGGTGTTGAGCCTTGAACAGTCTTAAGAAGCGCTGGTTATACGGATATAGAATTTCAGTATTTCCAGTTGTGAACAAATCCCACGAAAATACGCGTTGTTGCCCAGCGGCCGCGCCATCTTCGTGTTCTTGCAGGCCGCAACTGTAGCAAGCTTTCAGCATCCCTTAGCGGCATTGGGGCTCTGGCCCCGGCCCAAACCGACACAAATCAAATGAGTGCATTTCTCGAAGAGCGCGTTTTGAGCGTTCACCACTGGACGGACCGCTTGTTCAGCTTCACCACCACCCGCGATCAGGCCCTGCGCTTTTCGAATGGACACTTCACCATGATTGGCCTGCGCCAGGAAAGCGGCAAACCGCTTTTGCGCGCCTATTCGATTGCCAGCGCCAACTACGAAGAGCACCTCGAATTTTTGAGCATCAAGGTGCCCGATGGCCCATTGACCTCCAGGTTGCAACACATCCAGGTGGGCGACATCATCGTCGTGGGCCGCAAGCCCACAGGCACCCTGCTGTGCGACTATTTGCTGCCTGGCAAAAACCTGTATTTGCTGTCCACCGGCACGGGTTTGGCGCCGTTCATGAGCATCATCCGCGACCCCGAAACTTACGAGCGTTTCGAAAAAGTCATCCTGGTGCATGGCGTGCGTCAGGTCAACGAGTTGGCTTATCACGACTACATCACCCAAGAACTGCCCGCCAACGAGTTCCTGGGTGAGATGGTGACAAAGCAGTTGCTGTACTACCCCACCGTGACCCGTGAGGCCTACAAAAACCAGGGCCGGGTGACCGAGTTGATGGAAAACGGCAAACTCTTTGCCGACCTGGGCCTGCCCCCGCTCAATGCTGAAACCGACCGCGTCATGATTTGCGGTTCCCCCGAAATGCTGCGCGACTTGAAACGCATCTGCGAAGAACGTGGCCTCAAAGAAGGCAACACCAGCACACCGGGCGCCTTTGTGATTGAGCGGGCCTTTGCCGACGCCTGATGCGCAGCACATGGCTGTGCAATGCTTGATCGGGATGGGGCCATGTGATCTGCCCCACCCAGTCAGTCACCCCTCGGGCGCACAATGCGCCCGTTTGTTTTTGTAACCCCCTTTGCCCATGAACATGAACACCATCACCCCCCCACGCTGGATGGCCTTGATCGCCTTGTCGGGCATCGGCATGCTGGCTTTTGGTCTGTATTTGCAGCATGTGGTGGGCCTGAACCCCTGCCCCATGTGCATCGTGCAGCGCTACGCCCTGATCGGTGTGGTGGTGGTGGCGGCTGTGGGCTGGCGTGTGCGCGGCTGGGGCCTTGCGGTGTCGGCTTTGCTGCTGGCGCTGGTGTCGGGTTTTGGTGCCTTCACAGCCGCACGCCAAAGCTGGCTGCAGTGGTACCCGCCCGAGATCGTGACCTGTGGCCGTGACTTTTACGGCATGGTCGAAAACTTCCCCATCAACCGCGCCATTCCCATGATCTTCAAGGGCAGCGGCGACTGCACCAAGATCGACTGGACCTTTTTGGGCGGCTCGATTGCCAACTGGTCGTTTGTGTGCTTCGTGGCGTTTGGCCTCTTGGGCCTGTGGGTGGCCTTCAAGTCGCGTCAGCCAGCGGCGTAATTGAGCGGCACGGCCGTGGTGTATTTCAGCTCTTCCATGGCAAAGCTCGAACTCACATCTGACAGCGGCACCTGCCGAATCAACTGCTTGTACACCTGGTCGTAAGCGGCAATGTCGGGCACCACCACCCGCAGCAGGTAGTCCACATCACCGCTCATGCGGTAGACCTCGACGATTTCCGGGATGGCCTGCACCGTGGCCCGAAACTTCTCCAGCCAGGGCAGGTCGTGGTCACGTGTGCGCACCGCCACAAACACCGTCACCCCCAGATTCACCTTTTGTCGCTCCACCAGCGCCACCTGCTGCGAGATCACGCCCAGATCCTTGAGCCGCTGAATGCGTCGCCAGCAAGGCGTGACCGTCAGGTGCACGGCGGCGGCCAGCTCGTTGATGGGCAAGTCGCAGCTCTTTTGGAGCAACTCCAGTAATTTTCGATCTATTGCATCCAGTTTCTGTTTCATGGCTGTATTGTAGAAAATTATTCCAAAAATAAGCCATTCCTTGCGTGATTTTGAAACTTCATGCTGGTCGTCTGGTGGCAAACTTCGAGACTCATTTTGCAAAGAAGGCGGGCATGAAAAAAATCGGTTTGATTGGCGGCATGAGTTGGGAATCCACGGCGCTTTATTACCAACACATCAACCGCGAAGTGGCCAAGCGCCATGGCGGATTGCGCTCGGCGCGGGTGCACCTCATCAGCCTGGACTTTCAGGAAATTGCCGATCTGCAAAAGCAGGGTGACTGGCTGCGCATGACAGAAATTTTGCAAACGGCAGCTCGGCAACTCGAAAGCAGCGGTGCCGAGGTCTTGCTGATCTGCACCAACACCATGCACCGCATCGCGCAGGAGGTGCAATCAGTGACCGCTTTGCCCTTGTTGCACATTGCCGACGTGACCGCCGACGCGATTTTGGCTGCTGGTTTACACAAGGTGGGGCTGCTGGGCACCCGTTTCACCATGGAGCAAGCCTTCATGCGCGATCGTCTGGCGGCAAGGGGCATCGCGTGCGTGGTGCCCGATGAGCCCGGGCGCATCGAGGTGCACCGGGTCATTTTTGAAGAGCTGTGCCAGGGCGTGGTGAAGGAGGATTCGCGCCAGAAGCTCGCGGCACTGGTACGCGATCTGGCGGCCCAAGGCGCGCAAGGCGTGATATTGGGCTGCACCGAACTGACCATGATCTTGCAACCTGGTGACGGCGGCTTGCCCAGCTTTGACACCACAGCGTTGCACGCCATGGCAGCGGTGGATTTTTCCTTGTCCTGAAGCTCGACATGTGCCAGCTGATGGGCATGCGCTGCAACAAGCGCGCAGCCAGCACCTTTTATTTCACAGCTTCTTGACCAGCACCTGGCTCTTGCGGTCCCAGTTGTATTTGCGTTTGCGCGCTTCGGGCAGCCAGTCCGGGTCCACCTGGGCAAAGCCGCGTTTGATGAACCAGTGCATGGTGCGGGTGGTCAGCACAAAGATGCTCTTGAGGCCCATGGCGCGGGCGCGTTGCTCGATGCGCTTGAGCACCTTTTCGCCATCGCCCTGACCCTGCGACTGCGGCGACACGGTGAGCGCGGCCATCTCGGCCGTCTTGGATTCGGGGTAGGGGTAGAGCGCGGCGCAGGCAAAGATCACGCCGTCGTGGTCGATGATGGTGTAGTGGTCGATGTCGCGCTCGATCTCGGTGCGGTCGCGCTTGACCAGGGTGCCGTCTTTCTCAAACGGCTCAATCAACTGCAAAATGCCGCCCACGTCGTCGGCCGTGGCTTCGCGCAGTTCTTCGAGCTTTTCATCGATGACCATGGTGCCGATGCCGTCGTGCACATACACCTCCAGAAGCAAAGCGCCATCCACCGCAAAGGGCAGGATGTGCGAGCGCTCCACGCCTTCTTCGCAAGCCTTCACGCAGTGCTGCAAATAAAAGCCGATGTCGGTCGGCTCGGTCGGGGTGGGGAGCGATGCCAGCAACTGTTTGGCCGCGGCCAGTGGCAGTTCGGTGTCGATGGGGTTGTCTTCACTGGCCGGGGCATGGGGCTCGATGCGGATGCCCGGCACCTCGGTCACAAAAATCAGCTTGTCGGCCTGCAACTCGGCGGCCACGCTGGTGGCCACTTCTTCCATGGCCAGGTTGAAGGCTTCACCCGTGGGCGAAAAGCCAAAGGGCGAGAGCAGCACCATCGCGCCCATGTCCAGCGTGCGCATGATGCCGTCCACATCGACCTTGCGCACCAGGCCCGAGTGGATGAAGTCCACGCCGTCCACAATGCCCACCGGCCGTGCGGTGATGAAGTTGCCTGAAATCACTCGCACCGTGGAGCCCGCCATGGGCGTGTTGGGCAAGCCCTGGCTGAAGGCCGCTTCAATCTCGTAGCGCAATTGGCCCGCAGCCTCTTGGGCGCAGTCGAGCGCCACGCTGTCGGTGATGCGGATGCCGTGCGAATATTTGGGCGTATGACCTTTGGCGGCCAGCTGCTCATTGACCTGTGGGCGAAAGCCGTGCACCAGCACAACCTTCACGCCCATGCTCTGGATCAGTGCCAAATCTTGCGCCAGGTTTTGCAGCTTGCCCGCCGCAATGGCCTCGCCTGCGATGCCCACCACAAAGGTCTTGCCCCGGTGCATGTGGATGTAGGGCGCCACTGACCGGAACCAGGGCACGAAGGTGAAGTTGAAGACTGTGGACATGGGCGTGAGGTGTCAGGGCTTGAGCAAAAGAAGTTGGGCTGAAGGCAGCAATCGGGAGAAATCCCGATCGAATGTGCAGAGTGTCTCACCGGATTGCATCACCGTTGCGGCGATCCAAGCGTCGGTGATCAAGTTGCCTGTGGCTTGTTGTGCCAGACAGACTTGCCTGAGGTTGGGCCAGGTGGCGCTCTGCGGCTGAAATTGCACGCCGGGGCAGCTGAGCAGGCTGTCCACAAAATCTGTCACGTCTTGGAGCGGATCTATTTGTTGAAAAATTTTGGGGTGGGTGGTGATCCGTATCAAACCTGTCATCACCATGCCCAGCAGCATCAGGCTGGTGCGTCCGTTGGCTGCTTGCACAACCGCATCGTCCAGCCAGGCGCGGGCAGGCAAGTGGTGCGGGTGGTCGGGCCGGTAAGCGGCCACCAGCACGTTGACATCAGGCGTCATGACAGCCGAGTCAGGACCATGTCCGCGTCCATCGCGTCATACATGGAGAGGTTACTGCTCGGGTCAATGCCCGCTTGCAGGCCGCCCCGTGCTTTGGAGACAGGCAGTTTGGGAATCACGATGGGGGCAGCGGGTGTGTCTTGCCGGACATACAAGGACAGCAGTTCGCGCATCTTTGCGCTCAGCGATGTGCCTTCTTGGATGGCTTTGATACGAGCTTGCTTAATCAGGTTATCGTCAATGGATAGGGTGATGTTGCTCATGAAAACCTCTTTCTAGAAAAACACGTAAACCAGTGTAGCACGTGTTCACGTGAACTTTTTCGACAACAAAATATGTCCCCTGGGGTAACAAATTCATACGGTAAAATTCCGTACCCATTGACCCACGAGACCTTCACACCCCGCTTCAAAGGACCGCACCATGACCGCTTCTGCTGCCCGACTGGACCTGAAAATGGACGCCGCTGAAAAAGACGTGGTCTCGCGTGCAGCTGCGCTCATGGGCACGACCATGTCGGCCTTCATGCGGGCGGCAGCCAAAGACAAGGCGCTGGAGTTGCTGGAGCGCGAATCGCGCATCACCTTGAGTGACCGCGATTTTCAGGCCTTTGCGGCCGCACTGAATGGCGATTTCGCGCCCAATGCCGCCTTGCAGGACGCGCTTGCCGATGCGGCAAAGGTCAAGCGTGCTTGAAGAGCAACTGCTCGAAGCCCAGCGCCACGACCGTTCATCTTTTGACTGCGGCGTGCCGCCGCTGAACGACTACCTGCACCGACTGGCCGCGCAGCACCAGAAAAAAGGCATCAGCACGGTGCGCGTGCTGGTGGACAGCGATGTCCCGCAAACCATCCTCGGCTACTACAGCCTGAGCGCAGCCCATGTGGCCTACGCCGAGCAACCTGCCGACACCCGCAAAACCTTGCCCGCATACCCCGTGCCCTGCTTCAGGCTGGGGCGCTTGGCGGTGGACCTGCGCTTTCGTGGGCAGGGCCTGGGCCAGGTGCTGGTGGGCTTGGCGGTGCAGCGGTGCCTGCAAGCGCGCCAGCATGTGGCGGCCTTTGCCATGCTGGTGGACGCCAAAGACACAGCTGCCCAAAATTTTTACCTGCATTACGGCTTCACGCCCTATGCCGACAAACCCATGACTCTGTATCTGCCTTTGGGTCGTACTTTGTAAGCGCTGCTTGTTCGTGCCATTACCCTTTCATTTGACCCATGTCTGAACTCCAAATCGACTTCCCCGAAGGCCTGCCCGTCTCGGCCCGCCGTGACGAAATCATGGCCGCCATGGACCAGCATCAGGTCATCATCGTCTGCGGTGAAACCGGCTCGGGCAAGACCACGCAGCTGCCCAAAATCGCGCTGATGCTGGGGCGCGGCAAGCTCAACGCCAAACCGGGCGAGCGGGCCCGGATGATCGGCCACACCCAGCCCCGGCGCATTGCGGCCAGCTCGGTGGCCAAGCGGATTGCCGAGGAATTGAAGACCCCGCTGGGTGAGGTGGTGGGTTTCAAGGTGCGGTTTCAGGATCGACTCTCCAAAAACGCCTCGGTCAAGCTCATGACCGACGGCATCTTGTTGGCTGAAACCCAGACCGACCCGCTGCTGCAGGCCTACGACACCATCATCATCGACGAGGCGCATGAACGCAGCCTGAACATCGACTTCTTGCTGGGTTACCTGCGTCAGATCTTGCCGCGACGCCCGGACCTCAAAATCGTGGTGACTTCGGCCACGATTGACGCCGACCGCTTTGCCAAGCACTTTGCGTCTCGCAACGGTCCTGCCCCGGTCATCATGGTGTCCGGCCGCACTTTTCCAGTCGAGCAGCGCTACCGCCCGTTTGAAGAGTCGCGTGACTACGGCTTGAACGAGGCCATGGCCGACGGTGTGGACGAACTCTGGCAAGGCGGGGCAGGGGGTGACATCCTGATTTTTTTGCCGGGCGAGCGCGAGATCCGCGAAGCCGCCGACCACCTGCGCAAACACCTGTCGCACCAGCCGCTCACGCGTGGTGCCGAGGTTTTGCCTTTGTTTGCCCGCCTGTCGCAGGCCGAGCAAGACCAGATTTTTGAAGCGTCCATCGGCCGCCGCATCGTGCTGGCCACCAACGTGGCTGAGACTTCTTTGACGGTGCCCGGCATCCGTTATGTGATCGACGCCGGCACCGCCCGGGTCAAGCGCTACAGCCTGCGCAGCAAGGTTGAGCAGCTGATGGTCGAGCCCATCAGCCAGGCCGCGGCCAACCAGCGAGCCGGCCGCTGCGGCCGTGTGGCCAACGGCATTTGCATTCGCCTGTACGACGACAAAGACTTTGCCGGCCGCCCGCGCTTTACTGACCCGGAAATTTTGCGGTCATCCTTGGCGGGCGTGATCTTGCGCATGAAGAGCCTGCACCTGGGCGTGGTGGAAGACTTCCCGTTCATCGAAGCGCCGTCCAAACGCGCCATCACCGACGGCTACCAACTGCTGGCCGAGCTGGGCGCGGTGGATGACGACAACGAACTCACCCCCATCGGCCAAGAGCTTGCCCGCTTGCCGCTCGACCCCCGCGTGGGCCGCATGATTTTGGAGGCCCGTGGCCGCAACGCCTTGGACGAAGTGCTGGTGATCGCCAGTGCCATGAGCGTGCAAGACGTGCGTGACCGCCCCATGGACTTGCAAGCCCAGGCCGACCAACAACACGCCAAGTTTGACGACGACAAAAGCGAGTTCACCGGCTACCTCAAGCTGTGGAAATGGATTCACGACGCTCGGGGTGGTGAGCCCCATGCCCGCTCTGCCGTCAACTCAAGCGCGAGCATGCAAAGCGGTCAGAAAACCATGGATCGCTTCGTACCTCGCGATGACAGACCCTCCGTCATGGCGAGCGAAGCACGGCAATCCAGTGGTATTCAGGCTGGATCGCCGCGTCGCTCCGCTCCTCGCGATGACGGGGTGCGCACCACCCAGCCGACCCACAAACTCAGCAACCGCCAATACGAGCAGCTGCTGCGCCAAAACTTCATCAACATCCGCCGTGTGCGCGAGTGGCGCGACAC
Organism: Limnohabitans planktonicus II-D5; assembly: GCF_001270065.2. Lineage (GTDB taxonomy): Bacteria > Pseudomonadota > Gammaproteobacteria > Burkholderiales > Burkholderiaceae_C > Limnohabitans_A > Limnohabitans_A planktonicus. The sequence goes on along the minus strand of NZ_LFYT02000013.1, from coordinate 24,044 downwards.
GCACACCCAACTGCTCACCGTGGTGGCCGAACACAAGTGGCGCATCAACACGCAGCCTGCCACGTATGAGCAGTTGCACCTGTCCATGCTGGCGGGCCTGCTGGGCAACGTGGGCTACAAACTCGAAGACGAAGAGGCCTATCTGGGCGCACGCGGCATCAAGTTTCACAAACACCCCGGTGCACACCTGAGCAAAAAACCGGGCCGCTGGATCGTGGTGGCAGAGCTGGTCGAGACCACGCGCCTGTTTGGCCGGGGCATTGCCGCCATCGAGCCGCAGTGGCTGGAGCAAGTTGGTGCGCACCTGCTGCGCAAACAAGTCCTCGACCCGCATTGGGAAAAGAAGTCGGCCGAAGTGGTTGCGCTGGAACGCGCCACGCTCTATGGCCTGGTGGTCTACAGCGGGCGGCGCACGGCCTACAGCCGGGTGGACCTGCACGGCGCACGCGACATCTTCATCCGCGAAGCCTTGGTGGGTGACCAGTGGGAAACCAAGCTGCCGTTTTTGGCCGCCAACCACAAGATGATCGCCAAGGTCGAAGAGCTGGAACACAAGTCGCGTCGCCAAGACGTGCTGGTGGATGACGAGCTGATCTACGCTTTTTACGACCAGCAGATCCCGCCCGATGTGTGCAGCGGCCGCTTGCTGGAAGACTGGTACCGCCATGAGAGCGCCAAGCAGCCGCGCCTGTTGCTGCTGACCCGCGAAGAGCTGATGCGCCACGAAGCCGCAGGCATCACCACGCAGGCTTTCCCCAAACAGATTCGATTGGGCGGCACCGATTGCACGGCGGTGTATTTGCACCAACCGGGCGACGCCCGCGATGGCGTGACGGTCACGGTGCCGCTGTTTGTGCTCAACCAAGTGAGTGAAGACCGCTGTGAATGGCTGGTGCCCGGCTTGCTCAAAGACAAGATCCAGGCCCTGCTCAAAAGCCTGCCCCAGCGCCCGCGCAGCCGCTTTGTGCCACTGCCCGAATCGGCCACACGCTTGGCCGCCGAGTTGTCGGTGCCCGAGCTGTTTGGTGCTGGATCGCTCACCGACGTGCTGCTCAAGAAAGTGCGCGATGAAACCAGCTTGGATGTGAAGCGCACCGACTTCAAACACGACATGCTCAGCCCGCATTTGTTCATGAACCTGTTGGTGGTGGACGAACACGGCCGCCAGCTGGGTATGGGCCGCAACCTGGGTGCGCTCAAAGGCGAGCTGGGTGCCAAAGCGCGGGGTGCGTTCCAGGCGCTGGCGCAGTTGAAAGTGTCCTCCGTCAGTGCGAGCGTCACTCAAAACAACGTAAGCCCGTCTCCCGCCACTGCAAGCTCTTCTTCCGTCATTGCGAGCGAAGCGCGGCAATCCAGCCAACGCGCACCCGCAACGGCCAAACCTGCCGCCGCGCCCAAGCCCCTGGCCCCCCAGCGCTACACCGCCTGGACCTTCGGCGAACTCCCCGAGCTGATGGAAATCAGCAAAGGCGGCCAGACCTTGATTGGCTTCCCCGCGCTGGTGGACGTGCAAGACGCCGTGACCATCGAGGTGTTTGACGAGCCCGACGTGGCCGCCAGCAAAAACCGCGCGGGCCTGCGCCGCCTGTTTGCGCTGCAGATCAAAGACGCGCTCAAGTACCTTGAGAAAAACATCCCTGACCTGCAAAAAATGGCCGTGGCCTACATGCCGCTGGGCACGGCCGACGAGCTGAAAACCCAGATCATCGACGTGGCCCTGGACCGCGCCTTCTTGCAGGGCCCGCTGCCCAACGACGAAATCACCTTCAAGCGCCGCATCGAAGAAGGCCGGGGCCGCTTGACCCTGATCGCCAACGAAGTGGCTCGGCTGGCGGGCAGCATCTTGCTGGAGTTTGGCGCGGCCACCCGCAAGATCAAAGACACCAAAAACGCCCCCGATGCGACGGCAGACTGCACCCAGCAACTGCAACGCCTGATGCCCAAAAACTTCATGTCCGCCACCCCGTGGCCGCAACTGCAGCACTATGCCCGCTACCTCAAGGCCATCACCCTGCGCCTCGATAAATACCGCGCCGACCCCGCCCGCGACGCCCAGCGCCTGACCGAGCTGAAACCGCAAGAACAACGCTACTGGCGCCTGGTGGCCGAACGCAAAGGCGCCCAAGACGCCCGCATGCTGGAGTTCCGCTGGCTACTGGAAGAGCTGCGCGTGAGCTTCTTCGCGCAAGAGCTGCGCACCCCGCAGCCCGTCAGCATCAAGCGGCTGGAGAAGGCTTGGGGGCAGTTGAACCATTGAGAATTTTTGCTCAGTTGAGCATTTAGTCGTTGTCAAAAAGACATCGCTGTTGTCATTCAGACAATGGGGTTCAGGCTAATGTTTTTTAACCAGGTTGAATAATATGTCACTAAGTGGCATACTTTGATGCATGCGCCGCGTCTTCAAAACCCGTCAATTTGCCAAGTGGATGCGTAAAACCGATCTGACGGATGACGCTTTGTGCTTGGCCGTGAGCGAGATGGTCGGCGGACTGGTGGATGCCGATCTGGGTGGCGATGTGCTCAAGAAGCGTGTTGCCTTGCCCGGTCGTGGCAAGCGTGGGGGCGCCCGCACTTTGGTGGCCACGCGCAGGGCCAGCCGTTGGTTTTTTGTGTTCGGATTTGAAAAGAACGAAAAGTCCAATGTTTCCCGTACCGAGCTGGAAGCTTTGCAGTGGCTGGCCAAACAACTGCTGGACTTGACCGGGCGTCAGCTTGAAGTCGCGGTACAAGACGGTTCATTACAGGAAATTTGCCATGAGCACTAAACCGAAAACACAGACCAAGGCCAAACCCCAAGCTGCCAGCCGTGTGTTGGAAACGGTTTATGAAACAGCAGCCGACTTGGAGCGTTTGGGATTCATCGACAAGCGCAAGATGCAAAAGCTCGACGCGCTGTGCATGGAGCCGATTGCGCCTTATGACAGCGCCCAAATCCGCGCTCTGCGCGAGCAGCACAATTTGAGTCAGACAGTGATGGCGACGGTGCTCAACACCAGCGCCTCTACCGTGCGCAAATGGGAGATCGGTGAAAAGCACCCCAGCGGCCCATCGCTCAAGTTGCTGAACTTGCTGGACCGCAAAGGGTTGGATGCGTTGTTGTGATGCCCCAGATAAATACCGCGCCGACCCCGCCCGCGACTCCTAGCGCCTGACCAAGCTGAAACCTCAAGAGCAACGCTACTGGAGCTTGGTGGCCCAACCCAAAGGTGCGCAAGACGCCCGCATGCTTGAGTTCTGTTGACTACTGGAAGAACTGCCCACCCTACAGCCGGTGAGCATCAATCGGCTGGAAAAGGCTTGGGGGCAGTTGAATCATTGACTCATTCAACTTTAATTTGTGTCAATGCAGTTAAACTTTTGAAATGCCTCAAACCAATACCACGGACGTTTTATTGCAAAAATTTCGAATTCACTTAATTCGACCAGATTAGGATAATTTTTCTTTGCGAATTTAAAGGCGTCGATATTTTTTTGAATTGACAGCGAACCCCTGTGTAAAAGTGAGTTTCTAGCGATAATTATTTCCAATAGATGCTGTTTGTATTTTTTGGAAATTTTTAAAGACTCAATTTTTTCATATTTATTCTTGCTGTCTTTGCTAATTTCTTCGATGCGTTGGTCCATCAATATGGTTGCCTGCGCATAGTTTAATTTGTGCATGTATCCTTCAATGTAATTGTTTAATGAAAATGTATTTTTTGAAAATAATTTATGTTGAATTTTTGTGAAATCAATTTCATGAGATCCTGAATAGCTGTCGATATAGCTTTGTGATCTGAATTTTGCATTTATCGGATCATTGAATTTTGAAGAAATCAAGCCATCACGAAATTCAGCTGTTGAGTATCCAGAGACTTTTTTCTGTTTGCTTGTCATGCCTCCATAAATGATAATAAATGAATTTAATGCCCATAGGGCGCGATATTCAAAATCATTTAAATTAATTATTGGTGCATTGTTTTGATTTTCGAAAGCATTGATTTTTTCATTTTCTGTCTGGCTTCTGTATTGACTATAAATGCTTTCTGAGTCCAAGTTGTATTGTGCATCTAGAGAAATATCTTCCGTGAATGGGATTCTTATTTCTACAACGCCTTTCGGGAGCTGCTTGTCTGCACCGGTATTGTCTGGGCCTATCTCGAAGCCTTGCTTATTGTTGCCTAATGCCACAATAATTGATCCATTTGGATGAATAAAAGAGGCAATGTCTGCTGTGTGGACCTCAAAAGGTAATTCTTTTCTATATATATACCAGCCCTTAATAATGGAGGGGTCTTGATTGATGTTGTGAATTCTAGTGTTGTTAATATTAATAGAGCTGCATTGATAATTTTCCGTCAGGCCAATCTGTAAAGGTAAAAATCCAACTTTCACTGAAAAATCACTTGGAAAAATTACATTAATATTTTCTTTTATTGGAATTGTTGGGTATGTTCCGCTAATAATATTTATTGAGTCTCCAGATGAGGATTCAGTAACTGCGATACCAAGCTCAATCCAGTTTGTGACCGTGAATTCTTTCATTTTGAAAATACTCTATTTATACAAATACCGCTGCATCCCCACAAACGCCTGCCTCACCTGCACCGCATCCCCCAACTCCGCCATCGCGTCGTTCAGCGCGTTGTAGCGGAGCTTGAGCAGCGGGGTGAGTTTGTCGGCGTCGAGTTGGTCCACGCCTTGGGTCACGTACTGATCCAGAACAAACGCCAAGAAGGCTTGCTGCTTTTGGCCGTAAGTCGCCGCGTTGTGGGCCTTGGCGCGATCCGCACGGGTGGCGCGGGTTTCGGTGGGCAGGGCAAAGGCCACGTAGGCCAGCACGTCGAAGAGGTCGCTTTTTTCGGCTTCGATGATGCGTTGCATTTCGCGCAGCGGGTCGCGGCCAAAGCCTTTGTCGGCCAGGCCGCCGAGCAGCGCTTTGCGCGTGGTCGGGTCGGCCCACAGGGTGCGCAGCTCGTCTTCGTTCTTGAAGAACTCGGGCAGGGCGCCAAACAGGCTTTCCAAAAACTGCGCGGGTGACAGCGGTTTGCCGTCTGGACCCCAGTAGCTGGTGGATGTGATGTGCTGGATGGTGCGGGTTTTGCCGTCGGCCAGTTTGACCACCAGCTTGGCCGGACGGTCTTCGCCAGGCTCGCGCACCTTGGGTGGCTCGGTTGGATCTTGCGGTTGCCAGCTCGGGGGCAAAGGCTTGTCGGTCGGTGGCTCGGGTTCCACGGGTTCGCCGTCCCATTCCGGGTCGCTGAACAGGTGGTGCGCCTTCACAAAGTCGTAGATCGTGAAGTAGTCCTTGCCGTCATACAGGCGCGTGCCGCGCCCGATGATTTGCTTGAACTCGATCATCGAATTCACGGGCCGCATCAGCACGATGTTGCGCACGTTGCGGGCGTCCACGCCTGTGGAGAGTTTTTGCGACGTGGTCAGGATGGTGGGCAGCGATTTTTCGTTGTCCTGAAACTGGCTCAGGTGCTGCTCGCCCAGCTTGCCGTCGTTGGCGGTCACGCGCACGCAGTAGTCGGGCGCGGGGCTGATCTTGATCTGGTTGATCAGGTCGCGCACCAGCAGGGCGTGCTGCTGGGTGGCACAAAACACGATGGTCTTTTCGCGCTGGTCGATGCTGTCCATGAACAGCTTGACGCGGTAGGCCTCGCGCTCTTTGATCTCGATGCTGCGGTTGAAGTCTTTTTCTTCGTAGCGCTTGCCTTGCTGCACTTCGCCGTCCAGCACCATGTCGTCGGCGGTGTAGACGTAATCGTCCAGCGTGGTCACGATTTGTTTGACGCGAAACGGCGTCAAAAAGCCATCGTTGATGCCGTCCTTGAGCGAGTAGGTGTAAACCGGGTCACCAAAATAGCCATAGGTGTCGGCGTTGATCGTGCGCTTGGGCGTGGCCGTCAGGCCCAGCTGCACGGCGGGGCTGAAGTACTCCAAAATCGCCCGCCAGCTGCCTTCATCATTGGCACCGCCCCGGTGGCACTCGTCGATGATGATGAAGTCAAAAAAGTCCGGCGGGTATTCGCCAAAGTAGGGCGTATCCCCCGGCCCACTCATGAAGGTCTGAAAGATCGTGAAGAACACGCTGCCGTTCTTGGGCACGCGGCCTTTCTTCTTGATGTCGCTGGGGTCGATGCGCACCACCGCATCTTCCGGGAAGGGCGAGAACGCGGTGAACGCCTGATCGGCCAGGATGTTGCGGTCTGCCAAAAACAAAATGCGTGGGCGGCGGCTGGGCTCTGTGCCTTCTTTCCAATCCTTCAAATTCCAGCGGCTGTGAAACAGCTTCCAAGCCAGCTGAAACGCGATGAAGGTTTTGCCCGTGCCTGTGGCCAGCGTCAGCAGCACACGGTCTTTGCCATTCGCCACCGCCTCCAGCACGCGGGTGATGGCGCTCTCCTGGTAATAGCGGCCCATCCAGGTGCCGGCTTTGTCTTCGAGCGGCACGGCGGCAAAACGTTTGCGCCAAGCGGCAGCTTGCGCCTCGCTCTCGCCAAAAGCCATGTTCCACAACTCGTCGGGTGTGGGGTAGCGGGCCACTTCACCTTCGGCCCCCGTGTGCATGTCGATGCCGTAAATGCCTTGGCCGTTGGTGGCGTAGGTGTGGCGAATGGACAGTTTGGCCGCGTAGCTCTTGGCCTGGCCCACGCCCTCGGTCAGCGGCTTGGCCCAGGCTTTGGCCTCGATCACCGCCAGCTTGGTGTTGCGGTAGACCAGCACATAGTCCGCAATGTCGGCCCGCGCCCGCTTGCCCGCGCCCTGCAGGCGACCCGCCGTGATGTTGTGCTCACGCAGAACGCGGCTGCCATCCACCTGGCCCCAGCCTGCGGCGGCCAGGGCGGGGTCGATGTGTTCGGCGCGGGTTTCGGCTTCGTTTAAAGGCTTGGTCATTGACTATGAATTTATTGGTTTTGGCTGTTATTCGGCTTTGGGTCTGCTCAAGAGCTTTACCTGCAGGTCAAAGAATCCGATATACTTTCATGCAAGTGGATTGGGGGTTCCTGGTCGGCGCTACAGCCTCGGTGAGTTTCATCGGGGCTTTTCGCTTTCTAGGGGTGGATAAACCTTCAAGCCCCAATTCTCAAAGCCATTGCCCACCTGCTTTCGGCCACCGCTGCAGAAGAACTTTTTCTTCAGCACATCGAATGCACGGTTTGGCTGCTCCGGTCGGATCACGCTCAAGCCTACAGGTCGGGCCACCAGGTCGGCCAGTTGCAATCCTGCTGAGTTGGTTTGTTTGCTGGCAAATATGATGTCAAAGGGCAAACGCTTGCCCAATTTGTCCGAAGCATCGCAGACGCGTCGAAATTCCAGCTCAAGATCTTTGTCTTCTTTGTCCCCACGGCACTCCACTACGATGTGGGTCAGGGCGTCAGCCTGGTTCTTTTCCAGCATCAGTTCATAAAGCGTTTCCACGCAAAAGCCCAGCGCCAAGTGATAAGGGTTGCTGCCCACGCCGTGCTTATCCTTCAACTGGCGTTTATCAATTACTGCGCTGATCAATATGAAGTTACTGGCCTCGATGATGGAGGTCAAGCCATCCAGAAATTCACGCTTGTGCTGCTTGTTGTTGAACTTGAAGCTCCCCTTTTCCTTGCGGATCTCATGTTCGTGCAAAACGACAAGATCATGGCCAAAGTGGTTGAACTTGAACTTTTGAAGCGCGGGGACGATTTTTTCGCTGTAGTGCCCTTTGTAGAAAACACAAAAGGCCAGGGCAAAGACCGGGTAATTGGCATCCACTGTTTGCATGCCGTGATCACCACTTTCATCGACATAAACGATGAAGTTACTGTAGGGCCCGGCAGGTGTTTGGCTGGCGTGTGTTTCTTCAGTGTGGGAGTTTTCAATGTCGAACAGTGGAAACTGCTCTTGACGTAACCAGACAGTTCCACCGCTTTTCTGGACCTCCACCGCACCGCTGTCACCTTGATAAATGGCACGTTTGCTTGTGTCGGTGGTGTTGGTGGGCATGGGCGTTGGTTTATTTGAGCAATCGAATGAGTGTAGTCAGTTTGGATTCAATATTGAGAAAATTTTCCATTTTGGCGCAACTGGTGACAGATTGTCACCAGTCCAACCGTACGTTTTTTTCGTACGGTTGAACCGAGTCAGTCGGTTACAGCGGGTAACCGACTGAAACCCACTTTGTAAGCAGGTTTACCTTTGTGATAGCGCAACCGTCGACAAGATGTCGGCGGTTCATATCAACCCGTGGTCAGAGCTGCCCGCTGAAGGCTTGGTGCAGCAGGGATTTTTTGAGGTCGTCGAGGGCGGTGAGTTTTTGGCGGTAGATGGTTTCGAGGCGGCGGCATTCAGCTTCGACACTTCTCAGTGTTTCAATATAAGCCAATTGATCTTTGAGGGAAATCCTTGGTACTTGAAGATTACGCAGAACCTTGAGTGACACTGTTTTTTGTGCGGTGCCGGTAGCCCCATCTGCTGCTTGGTTAAATACCTGTGGCGATTGCAGCAGGTATTGGAGCCAAGTGCTGTCAACTTCTGCTTTGGAGCGTATCAGGCCAATGTGGCGTTGAAAGCAAAACTCTGTGTCGTCTTCCACTAAGACAGGAATGCCAAATGAGCCTGTGACCGTGTAAAGCACATCGCCGCGCATGGGCTTCTTGTTGGCTTTCAGCGCATCAAAATATTCACGAGGAACTTTGAAGGTGTCTGAAAAATCGATGGTTCTTGTCTGCTTATCGATGTTTCCAATGGTGATGAACGGTAAGCCATGTTCAACCTTGGGCGGTGGCATGTGATCGCCATCGGTGATGTCAGTGGCCAATTCACTCAAAGCGACTATTTCGCCATTCTCTTGAGCGTGGACAACGATGGCGTCGAGATGACTGTTGAAAAGCTCGCGGGCGTTTTGGAGATTCTTTTCGGCGTTGGCTTTGGCGGTGGCGATGTCGGCAAAGGCTTCGTCGAGGAGGCTGACGATGCGGCGTTGCTCTGTCACGCTGCTCGGGTATTCAATAGCGACCTGCGCGATGTCTTGTTGGTTGACGCTGGCTTGATTTACTGATTGCTTACACCTTTTTAACCAATAACCGCTTTCGAATAAAGATTTCAGATAAAGCTCTAGATAGGCTGGCAAGACTTCTTCGTTCGGTCTCATCAGCAATAAATTTACGCCATGGTAGACATCCTCATCCTCATTAAAAGTTGCAGTTTTTCCAACGTGAATTGGGCTGTTGATATGACTGAAAAGAATGTCGCCTTTTGAGAGCTTAAATTTTGCTTTGTCCGATTCACTAATTTCTGAAAACCCGACTCGATTTATGTCGAAGCTTGCCGTTGAGATTGACTCAATTCTTGAAATTTTTTGACCAGCTATATCTTTGCTTTGCTTGCAGTTAAGTCCATTTTTTAATGTGGATAGGACATTTCCAAGCGTGCTTTTTTTCCAATCTGCCTTCACGCCAACAACCCCCGAATATTCCCCAACACTTCCGCCGCCTCAGCATCCAGCGCCGCAATCTCGTCGAGGATGTCCGCCGGGCTGCGGTGCACCACTTCTTCGCCGCCGTTCGGGTTTTTCACCGACAGGTCAAACGTGTCCAGGTTCACGCTGTCGGCTGCCACGCTCCAGCTTTTTGGCGAGTCGGCTTGCGCCTTTTGAAGCTGCACAAACTCCACCAAGTCCGCGTCGTTCAGCGGGTTGGTTTTACCCATGTTGCGGCCGGGCTCCAATTGATAAAACCAAGTCTTTCGGGTGGGCTCGCCTTTGGTGAAGAACAGCACCACGGTTTTGACGCCTGCGCCCTGAAAGGTGCCACCGGGGCAGTCCAGCACGGTGTGCAGGTTGCAATCCGTCAGCAGCTGTTTGCGCAGGGCCACGCTGGCGTTGTCGGTGTTGCTGAGAAACGTGTTTTTGATGACCACCGCCGCACGGCCCCCGGCACGCAGGCTTTTGATGAAGTGCTGCATGAACAAGAAGGCGGTTTCCCCGGTTTTGATGGGGAAGTTTTGCTGCACCTCTTTGCGCTCTTTGCCGCCAAAGGGCGGGTTGGCCAGGATCACGTCGTAGCGGTCACGCTCTTGGATGTCGTTGATGTTTTCGCCCAGCGTGTTGGTGTGCACGATGTTGGGCGCTTCGATGCCGTGCAGGATCATGTTCATGATGCCGATCACGTAGGCCAGGCTCTTTTTCTCTTTGCCGTAGAAGGTGCACTTTTGCAGCGTGTCCAGGTCGTCGGCCTTGGTGGCTTTGGGGCTCAGATACGCAAAGGCTTCGCACAGAAAGCCGGCCGACCCGCAGGCAGCGTCGTAAATGCGTTCGCCAATTTGGGGCTGCATCACCTCGATCATGGCGCGAATCAGTGGGCGCGGTGTGTAGTATTCGCCGCCGTTGCGCCCGGCGTTGCCCATGTTTTTGATCTTGGCTTCGTACAGGTGCGACAGCTCGTGTTTTTGCGCTTGGCTGCCAAAGCGCAACTCATCAATGCGGTCGATCACGTCGCGCAGGTTGTAGCCGCTTTGGATTTTGTTGGTGATCTCGCCAAAGACTTCACCGATTTTGTATTCGATGGTCTGCGGCCCGCTGGCGCGTTGCTTGAAGCCCGCAAGATACGGGAACAGTTTGGCGTTGACAAAGCCCTTGAGGTCGTCGCCCGTCATGGCGGCGTTGTGGTCGATCTTGCCATCCGCAGCTTTGGGCGCAGCCCATGCGGCCCAGCGGTAGGGTTCGCTCAAGATGAATTGGTAGTCACGCCCCTCCAGCACCGCCTCGGTTGCTTTGTCGGCTTCGAGGGCGTCAAGGTACTTTAAAAACAGCAGCCAGGAGGATTGCTCGGTGTAGTCCAGCTCGCTGGTGCACCCCGCGTCTTTGTGCAGGATGTCATCGATATTTTTAAAGGTTTGTTCGAACATAGGTTTGCATTTTAGGGGGCTGAGTGGCGGCGTCAGCCCGTGAAAAAGGCACCCGAAGGTGCCTTTGCGTTGGTCTTGTTGCGGCTCAAGCCTGTTTATCGGCCCACCCACTTCATCACATGCTGCCAGCCGCGCAGCAAAAAGCCCGAGCGTTCCACCTCGGCTTGCGCCACCAGTGGGGCTTCGCCAACGGGTTTGCCGTTGGATGTGGCGATCACTTTGCCGATCACAGCGCCCTTGGCCACGGGGGCTTCCAGGCCGGGCTGGAGTTCCACGGCGGTTTGTACTTGGGTGCCGCGTGGCACGGTCAAGAGCCACGGCGCGCCCAGGCCTGCGGCCACGGTGTCGGCCTTGCCGAAGCTGACTTTGACCGTGTTGACCACGGTGCCTGGCTGAATCGGGGTGACTTTTTCGAAGCTGCTGAAGCCCCAGCCCAGAAGGGTGCGCGATTGGTCAGCACGCGCCTGGGGGCTGTTGGTGTTGAGGATGACCGAGATCAGGCGCATGTCGTTGCGCTTGGACGAGGTGACCAGGCAGTAGCCCGCTTCTGCGGTGTGGCCTGTTTTCAGGCCGTCCACGCTGGGGTCGGTGTAGAGCAGGGCGTTGCGGTTGCCTTGCTTGATGCCGTTGTACTTGAACTCGCGTTCCGCGTAGAGGGGGTAGTACTCAGAGCCGTCGCGGATGATGGCGCGTGCCAGGATGGCCAGATCTCGCGCAGACGATTTGTGGGCCGGGTCGGGCAGGCCCGTGGGGTTCACGAAGTTCGTGTGCGTCATGCCCAGGCGGCGGGCCTCGGCGTTCATCAGCTTGGCAAAGCCTGCTTCGGAGCCGGCCATGTGCTCGGCAATCGCCTTGGAGGCGTCGTTGCCCGACTGGATGATGATGCCGCGCAGGATGTCGATGACGGTGGCCTGGCTGTTGAGAGGCAGGTACATGCACGACTCGGCGCTGGTGCCCCGGCACCAGGCGTTCTCACTGACCGAGACGAGATCGGTGGGCTTGAGCTTGCCCGAGCGCAGCGCTTGCTCGATCAGGTAGCTGGTCATCATTTTGGTGAGCGATGCGGGCGGCAGCGGTTCGTCGGCGTTGGCCGAGGCGAGCACCTGGCCGGAGTCGAAGTCCATCAGCAGCCAGGCTTTGGCGGGCAGCGCAGGGGCATTGGCCGCCAAAGCGGTTTCAGCCGCCAGAGGCGGCAGTGCGTTGGCGGCTGCAGCGGCCTTTTTGTTGGAGGCGGCCTTTTGATGGGCCGCAGGCTTGGCCGCTTTGTGGGGGGCAGCGAAGGTGGCCGAGTGGGGGATCAAAGCGCCAGCAGCGATGGCGAAGAGGACAGGGAGGAGGGAGGAGGTCTTGGTTTTCATGGTGATCGCAGGCAGGGTGTCGATTGTCACCGATTGGCGATGGTGCGCCAGTGGTCTGCCGCTCAATGGGCTTAACTTGCTGGACTGAGGTCACCAGTCCGTGCTTGCCCCAAACACCCCGCCCAATACATCGCGTAGGTCGGTACTCGCAGAGTCCGACGTTATGGGTTTTGGCACTGGCCGATGTCGGGGTCTTTGACCGCCGACCTACAACATCTTTGCGCATTTATTTCGTAGGTCGGTACTCGCAGAGTCCGACGTTACAGGTTTCGGCAATGGTCCATGTCGGGGTCTTTGACCGCCGACCTACAACATATTTGCGCATTTATCTCGTAGGTCGGTACTCGCAGAGTCCGACGTGATGGGCTTTGGCACAAGCCCATGTCGGGGTCTTCGACCGCCGACCTACAACTTATTTGCGCATTGAAAACTTGACAGGGCTGAATCAATAGGCGGCCTCGGCGCGCAGTGCTACCTCTTTTTGAAGTTTGTGGTCATCTCCGATCAGCAGCAGTTGCTCAACACCCCCGTTCTTGTCAAGCAGCAAACGGGTTTGCAGTGGCGCATCTCTCTTCCAGTCGAGGACGTAGACCACGGCGTTGTGGTCTTGCTCAAAGCCCTTTTCGGTGTTGACGTCGCCCTCCATGCGCAGACCGTCCTTGACCATTCGGTAGGTCTGGAAATCGTCCCGGATTTGCAGATGCACTTGTTGGCCATCAAGCGTACCGGTGTAGACAGGCCCGGTGTAGACCGAGAATTTTTCAGCGGACTCTTCGCTTTGGTGGAGGTTGCAGGTTTGCCAGCGCTCTTCGTAGCTGCCGCCAGCGTCCAGGCAGCGGTCAACGGCGATGAATTCTTTGGCCCATGAAAAATACAGCGCCACACAAGCTGCGCCAAAGCAGATGCCGATCAGCAGCCACAGGGGTGTGCGCGGGGTCATGGCAAAACCTTCAGCAGTGTGTAGCGGGTGTTGGACGCATCGGCGGGCGGGTTTTCAATGTGGTCTTTGCGCACGCGCAATGTGTAGCGTTTGCCGGGTACGTGTGTGAACCCTGCGATGTTGCCAAACAGGGGTTCCCATTTTGGTGTTGGCTGGCCGGGAACGCGTTCGCGCACCAGGAGGCATTGCATCTCTATCAAGCCGGTGCAGGTGCGGCGATGGGGCGCCACCTCCAGCGTGATGGCACTGCTCATCCAGGGGCGCACGCATTGGTTCAGTTCTTGGTTCCATTGAAAGCCTGCAGAGCCTTTGCAGCCGTGGGCGTCCACGTCAGAGCCGACCATGGGCGAGGGCTGGGCTGTGCATTCGCCTTGAGACACCACGGTGGCTTTGGCCGCGTCCAGCAGGCAGCGGTTGGCAAATGTGCGGGGGGCGGGGTCACCCGCCACCTGACCGCACACGGGGGCGTATTCGCGGGTGCAGATTTGGGCGAAGGATGTGCCGCAATTGAGCAGGCCCATGAGGGCGATAAGGCTGACGCAGAGCGCTTTGTGGGACATAAGTTTTTTCATGGTGCTGTGTGATGGCGTTAGGTCATCCATGCAAGGGGGTGGATGGTAGCCGCTTTGAGCTGATGAGATTTTTTGCCAATGTGAAGCAGTTGACCGACACCGAATGGGGCCTGTTGCAGCATTGTCTTGATGGAAAGCGTCTGGCAGGCGTGCCCCCCAAAAAAAGACGTTACAAAAGTCGTGACTCTTTGCAACACGGAAGATGCGCCATTGAGTACCACATCGGGTCAAGCCCACAGCTCGGTTGATGTTGCCAAGGTGCAGCAGGCGGTGTTTCACCTGGATCACATTTCCAAGGTGTACCGCATGGGCGACAACGAGATCCATGCGCTGCGCGATGTGGATCTGGATTTGCAGCCAGGTGAGTTTGTGGTGTTGCTGGGCGCATCGGGCAGTGGCAAGTCCACGCTGCTGAATATTCTGGGTGGGCTGGATCGGCCCACATCGGGGCGGGTGCGCTACCGCGACCATGAATTGACTTCGGCCACGGTGGGCGAGCTGACGCAGTTTCGGCGCGAGCATGTGGGATTTGTTTTCCAGTTTTACAACCTGATCCCAAGTCTGACCGCTTTTGAAAATGTGGCCTTGGTGACCGAAATCGCCGCCAGTCCCATGGACCCTGACGAGGCCTTGGGCCTGGTGGGCATGGTGGAGCGGCGCAATCATTTCCCCTCGCAATTGTCCGGGGGCGAGCAACAGCGGGTGGCCATTGCCCGCGCCATTGTCAAGCGCCCTGATGTGCTGCTGTGTGACGAGCCCACGGGGGCACTGGACTACCCCACGGGCAAGCTGGTGCTCTCGGTCCTGCAGCACGTCAATCAAACACTGGGCACGATCACGGTGGTGATCACGCACAACGCGGCCATTGCGGCCATGGCAGACCGGGTGATCCGCATCAGCAGTGGCCGCATTGTCGAGGTTCAGCGCAATGTCACCAAGGCGTCGCCCGAGGAGATTTCGTGGTGAGCATGCTGGGCCGCATGCTCTGGCGTGACCTGTGGCATTTGCGCGGGCAATTGGTCGCAGCGGCTTTGGTGGTGGCCTGTGGCATTTCGGTGCTGCTGGCCCTCAGGGGCACTTACCAGTCACTGTTGCTGGCGCAAACCGATTACTACCAGACGCACCGTTTGGCGGATGTGTTTGCCCACCTGCGGCGTGCCCCCGATTCGCTGGCCGAGCAGATGCGCCAATGGCCTGGGGTGGCCCAGGTGCAGACGCGCCTGGTGGTCGAGGTGACGGTGGATGTGCCAGGACTGGCCGAGCCGGCTATTGCCAAGCTGGTCTCGGTGCCCAGCACGCACAGGCCTTTGCTCAATGATTTGCAGTTGGTGCGTGGCCGTTACCTGGATGCAGGGGCCTCGGATCAGGTGCTGGTCAGCGAGGTGTTTGCAACGGCCAATGGCTTGCAAGTGGCAGACAAGCTGGGCGTGTTGTTGCATGGTCGTAAAAAGGAGCTGGTGATTATGGGCATTGCCTTGTCGCCCGAGTTTGTTTATGAGGTGGGCCACGGGATGGTTTTTCCCGACAACCGGCGTTATGGGGTGATGTGGATCGCACACGAGACGCTGGCCCCGGCGTTTGACATGCAGGGGGCTTTCAACGATGTGAGTTTGTCCTTGTGGCGGGGTGCGAGCGAGCAAGCGGTGATGGCTGCGCTGGACGGCTTGCTGCTGCGTTATGGTGGCCTGAATGCCCATGGCCGCGATACGCAGCTGTCGCACCGTTTTTTGACCGACGAATTGGGTGAGCTGGGTGTCATGACCACGGCCTTGCCGAGCTTGTTTTTGGCGGTCTCGGCTTTTTTGTTGTACGTGGTGCTGTCGCGCCTGGTGGCCACACAGCGCCCGCAGATCGGCTTGCTCAAGGCTTTTGGCTTCACGGACTTTCGCGTGGGCCTGCATTACTTCCAGTTTGCTTTGGTCACGGTGGTGATCGGTTTGTTTCTGGGCGTGCCGCTGGGTTTGGTGTTGGGACAGAAGTTTGTGGACATTTACCGCGCTTTTTTCCACTTTCCGTCCTTGCGCTTTGTGGCCGATCCCGCGCTGATCGGGCTGTGTGTGGGCGTGAGCTTGTTGTCTGCGGGAGCAGGGGCCTGGCTGTCTGTGCGCAAGGCGATCTTGTTGGCACCGGCCGAGGCCATGCGGCCTCAAGCGCCTGCAAGGTATCGGGCGGGCACTTGGCTGCAGCAGCGCTGGGCCCTTGGTTTGCCCGCTTCGGTGCGCATGATTGCGCGCAATCTGGTGCGGCGCCCCTGGCGCGCCCTGGGGTCTGTGTTGGGTATTGCGTGCGCGATGGGCTTGCTTCTCATGGGCCGTTTTGCCATGGATGCGCCCAATCACATGTTGTCGGTGCAGTTCAATCAGGTGCAGCGTTACGACGTGATGGTGACCTACAACGAGGCCCTGGGCCCTCGGGCCTTGATGGCGATGGGGGGGATGGATGGGGTCATCCAGGTGGAATCCTTTCGTGCGCTGCCTGCTTGGCTGGTGCATGGCCATCGGCGCAAGCGCATCGACGTCATGGGGCTGATGCAAGGCAAGGGGCAACACCAGTTGCTGGGTGCCGATGGGCATGCTGTCGATCTGCCGCCGCAGGGTCTGGTGCTGTCGGCCAAGCTCGCCGACATTTTGGGTGTTGTGCCAGGTGATCGGCTGACCCTGGAGGCCCTGGAAGGGCGCAGGCCCGTGCTGGACATTCCGGTGGTCTCGGTGGTCGACGAGATGCTGGGGCTGGGGGCCTACATGGATGCACGGGCTTTGGCGCGCTTGCTGGGTGAAGAGAACACCAGCTCGGGTGCTTTTTTGCGCATTGAGGCCGACAAGGCGCTGCAGGTGTATGAGCGCCTCAAGCGCATGCCTGTGGTCGCGGGCATTGCCGTGGCGCACGCGGTTCAGCAAAGTGTGCGCCAGACCATGGAGCGGGCCTTCTTTTTCTTCAGCAGCATCTTGCTGGTGTTTGCCTGCGTGATCATCGCAGGCATGGTCTACAACAGCGCGCGCATTGCCTTGTCTGAGCGGGGCAACGAGTTGGCCAGTTTGTCTGTGCTGGGTTTCACCCAGCGCGAGGTGGTTTTTCTCTTGTTGGGTGAACAGCTGGTGTTGCTGCTGCTGGCCATTCCTGCAGGCTTGGCCATTGGCTACGGTTTGTGCGCGATGCTGGTGCCGATGTTTGACCGGGACATGTTTCGGGTGCCCTTGGTGCTCACGCCATGGTCCTATGCCTATGCGGTGTTGGCGGCGCTGGTGGCGTCGGCTTTATCGGGTGTGCTGGTGTCAAGGCGCATTCGGCAACTGGACCTGATCGCGGTCCTCAAAACAAGAGAGTGAAGAGGGGGTGAACATGAACTGGAAGCGGATGGGTTTGGTCTTCGCCGGTGCTGTCGCTGTGGTGGCGGTGGTGTTGGTGCTTTGGCCTGCGCCTTTGGCGGTGGATGGCGTGGCGGTGCAGACCGGGCACATGCAAGTCACGGTGGACGATCTGGGGGAGACGCGCAGCCATGATCGGTTCTTGCTGTCTGCGCCTGTGTCAGGACGCCTGGCGCGCATTGCACTGCGCGATGGCGATTGGGTGGATGAGCAACAGTTGCTTGCGCGCATTGCGCCCCTGCCTTTGTCCGAGCGCGAGCGCATCGAGTTGACGGCACGCGTGGCCTCTGCGCAAGCCCTGCAGCGTGAAGCGCAGCAGCGCGTGCGCCAGTCTGCCGATGAGCTGAGCCAGGCGCAGCGTGATTTGCAGCGCATGCAGCAGCTGCAGACACAGGGCTTCATTGCGCCGCAAGGCCTGGAGCAGGCCACCCAAAAAGAATTGTCGGCCACTTCGGCACTGCAGGCGGCGCGGTTTCGTGCCCTTGCGGCAGCGGCCGATGTCCAGGTTGCGCAAGCGGCCATGGACGCCATCCGGGCTGCACAGGCAGGCGCGCAGGGTTGGCTGGAGGTGCGTGCTCCTAGGGCCTCGCGGGTGCTGCGCATCATCGACCCCAGCGAACGGGTGGTGGCCATGGGCACACCCTTGATGAGCCTGGGCGATGTGGCTCAGCTGGAGGGCGTGGTCGAATTGCTGTCGACCGAAGCGGTCAAAGTCGCGCCCGGCATGCCGGTGCTGATCGAAGGCTGGGGTGGCCAGCAGGTTTTGCACGCCCGGGTTCGCCGGGTGGAAAACTATGCCTTCACCAAGGTGTCGGCTTTGGGCATTGAGGAAAAGCGCGTCAATGTGATCGTTGATTTGGATGACCCACCGCCAGCTTTGGGCGATGGTTTTCGATTGACGGCGCGCATTGTGGTCTGGCAGGCCGACAAAGTGCTCAAGGTGCCTGCCAGCGCCTTGTTTCGCTGCGGGCAGACCTGGTGTGTTTTTGTGATCGAAGATGGCCGGGCACGCCAGCGCCCCCTCACGCTGGATCACCGGAATTTGCAGGAAGCTGAAGTGACCGAAGGGCTTGTGCCGGGCGAGGTCGTGGTGCGTTACCCGGGCAATGAACTCCAGGATGGGGCCAGGGTTCGTTGGCGCAAATCATGATGGGCTTGGGCCTGCAAACGTGTATTGACGTTCAGCATGGCTTGTAGGCGTGATGGATGGCGTGATGTATGGCGTGATTCAAGCGCTCAGTGGCTCATGCCGGTGGCAACTGACCAAGTGGTCGTTGACCATGCCGGATGCTTGCATGAAGGCATAGCAAATGGTGGAGCCCACGAACTTGAAGCCCGCCTTGCGCAAGGCTTTGCTCATGGCGTCCGATTGCGGGGTCTGGGCGGGCACTTCGCTCAGGCTGTGGCGCTGGTGCTGCAGGGGCTGGCCATCTACAAACTCCCAGACGAAGTGGCCAAAGCTTTGGCCGCTGGCTTGCAGCGCCAAATAGGCTTGGGCGTTGCTGATGGTGGCGGCCACCTTCAGGCGGTTGCGCACAATGCCGGGGTTGGCCAGCAGTTCGGCCACTTTGTGCGCGTCGTAGCGGGCGATTTTTTCCGGGTCAAACTGGTCAAAGGCTGTGCGGTAGGTCTCGCGCTTTTTCAACACCGTGGACCAGGACAGCCCGGCCTGTGCGCCTTCGAGGTTGATCAGCTCAAACAAGGCCCGGTCATCGCGCAGGGGCACGCCCCATTCGGTGTCGTGGTAGTGGCGGTAAAGCTCAAAGCCTTCGCACCAAGGGCAGCGTTGCATACATCTCCTCAGGTTGAGGTGGAGTTTACCGGGGGTGTTTCCTGATGCTGAATACGCCTGTCAACCCCATCACTACAAGCCGAGCCAGCCCAAGCCGAGCGCACACAGCAGACTCAAAGGTAGCCGACCGATCAAGAGCCCTGATTTGATGTGTCCAGGGCGGTTGAGTTCAAAAAGCGGTGTGGCCATTACATCCGTCGTTCGTTTTGAGAGGGTGAGCTGCCGTTTACACTGCTTGCCTTTGCATCAAATTCACTTCGCATTGCGCGCAGCGCTCTTACCGAGATTGCTTTGACCCATGTTTCAAGAAAACCTCGACAACGCCATCGGCCGCATATTGGGTGGCGAGTCCCTGAATGATTTTTGTGACTGGTTTGTACAGGCTCAAATGTCGGACCTACAACCCCTGAACAAGTCATCCACGGGCGCAGACGCTGATGTGGCGCGCAGCTTGCGCCATGTGGCCCGCCAACTTTGGGGTCAACTGCCTTATCCCCCCAACCGTTGGCGCGCACGCGGCTTGCCCAAATTGGAGCGCAATGCCCCCTGTCACTGCGGCTCGGGGCGCAAATTCAAGCAGTGTTGTGCCGAGTTTGAGCACATGCCCTTTCCCCTTGAGCCCGAGTCTTTGCAAGTGCTGGCGCTGGAGGCTGCATCGCCCGAGTGGCTGACCGGTGACAAGCTCAATGAGGTGCCAGCCTGGGCCTTGGGTCATGCAGCCATGGCCTGGAACGATGCGGACGAGCAAGACCGCACGATCAGTCTTTTGGGGCCTTTGTTTGCTGACTTGAAATCGCAGAACGAGCGCCACGAAATGGCCTTTGACGCTTTTGTGGATGCTTTGCAGCAACAAGGTCAAGAGCGTGAGCGGCGCGACTTGATCGACCACATGACGCAGCACCCCAACAAGGCGCTGGCCACCGCGGCACGCACCCGGCTGGTGAGCATCCTGGCCGATGAGGGCGAGATGGACAAGGCCTGGCAGCTGTTTCAGGAAACCAGCCGCTTCAACCCCAATGACCCGCAGCTGTGGCACCTGGAGTTGAATTTACTGCTGTCTCAGGGGCGGCAGGAAGAGGCTCGTTTGCGCGCGCCCTTGCTCGCTGCCCGTGCGCGGCAGGCGGGCATGCCCGACTTGGCCGAGCTGCTGGTGGGCATGGCCGAGGAAGGCATAGGTTTCTTGCGCGATGCAGTTTTTGATGAGGTCGACGACCCCGATGAGCAGTCGCTGATCGATCTGGCGGATGCGGTGCCCGAGCAGCTGGATGCCAAAACCTTGCACAGCCTCTACAAAGTCGAAAGCTCGTCTCAGGTGGAGGATGGTGTGCGTGTGGATGTCGCCAGGGTCGAGCCTGTCCAAAAAATGGCCGATCTGAACCGCCGCTGGCAAAAAACATTTGCGGTGGGCAAACCGGAAATGACTTGGTTCAACGGTGATGTCGACCACTTGATCGAGGCCTTGCCCGAGGCTCTGGAATTTTTGCAAAAGCACCCGTACGCCTGGTTCAGTGCAGAAGTGCTGGACGATCTGTTGATGACGGCCCTGGCCTTGTGCGACGACGAATCGCCAACGCCCGTGCTTGACGCTGCACAACGCTTGGCTGACCACGCTGTGGCCGTTTTGCGCAGCCTGGCTGGAGACGCGCAGCTGCACTGGAGTGTGCCCGGGCACCGCCCTTTGCTGCGATGCCTGGCCATTGCGCTGGAGCTGGCTCAGATGCAGATCGACGAAGAATCGGCTCTTCAATGCCTGACTTTGGGCTTGGCCCTCAACCCCCACGACAACCATGGCTGGCGCACCATGCTCGCGACTTTGTGGATGGCGCAGGGCGACTACCAAGCTGCGCTGGACCTGATGGACCGTTATCCGCAGGACATGCCGCCAGCCGAGCATCGGCGTGCTTTGGCCCTGTTCAACCTGGACCGCCAGTCCGAAGCCGAGGCCGTTTTGCGCGAAGCCCACAGTGTGTATCCCCGATACTTCAAGGCCTTGCTGCCCAATGTCATGGATGCGCCGCCGTCTGAGGACGAGCGGGGGTATGTGTTGGGCGGTGACGAGGCGGCCTGGTATTTTCGGCAAGAGTGCCGTCACCTCTGGGTGAGCACTGGCGCACTGGCTTGGGCGCAAGGCCTGAAGTTGTCAAGCACCAAGCCTGCCAAGGTGACCAAACCCGCCCCCCCAAAAAAGGCTGCGAAAAAGACGGCCTCGGGTTCCATGGGCATGGATGATGTGACGCCCACTTTTGGCAGCAAACAAGAAAAGCATTTGCGCAAAATTTGCAGCGACTACCCGCGTTTGCATGGCTTTTTTCAAGCCTTGGCTTGGTCGCCCCAGTTGATCATGCCCAAAGCCTGGCTCGGCACCGTCATGGACATGCACGACCGCATGCCCAACAGCCGAACAGAAGCCACGGCCAACAAGGCCTTGCAAGATGCTCTGGAAGCCACAATGATTTTGTACAACCATCTCCAAATTCAGGTGATCGACCATTTGAGTCAGGCCACGCCTGAGCTTGACTCGGTGTTGGCCGTGGTCGGTGAAGACGAAGGCGCGGCCATGTCATGGGCAGCTGGCTTTGTGCAAGCCAGCGAAAACGCTGCAACTGCCTGGGCGCGCCATGGCCACAAAGTCATGGGGGTGACCGGCAGCTTTGGGCGTTTGCGTAGCCTGGCCGCGCGTGGTGAGGTTTTGGATGTTCGCGCGCAACTGCGCGATGAACATGGCAAGCTTGATTCGCTGGAACTGTCCGACCAGCCTGCGGCCTGGTCAGACCTGCAAGCCGCTTTGCAAGACCTTTGGCCTGTGGTCAGGCAGGCCCGCTCAGCGGGCATGAATAAGGGTTGAATGCCAACAATGCGCCTTTGGGGCATCAGAGGCTCGATCATGCACTGGCTGCTGAGTCCCATGAGTCTGGCCTAACTTCATCTCTTGACAGCATTGATTGGATAGAACCATGAGCACCTCACCCAAAACGAATGTGACCTGGAGTTTTCGCGCTCGGTTCCGGCGCGATGCTTTCGGCTGGAAAGGCTCCAAGCTGGCCAGTCAACGCATCAAAGAGGCTTTGATCGAAATCCACACCGTGGCCAGGCATGACCCCGTGCAAGGGGCCGAAGGCGCGGTGCTGCTGCTCGAAAAACTTTCTCCGGCCCTGAGTCAGATCGACAGTTCCTCGGGGGCCATTGGCAGCGCCTGCTATGGGGCCATTGAAGCACTGGTCCCCTTGATCGCGGGGGCACCCGCCAGCACCGCTTTGCGCAAAAAGTGGCTGGACCGCTTGTTTGAGGCGATTCAAGCAGACCAAGTTCCCTACATTGAAACACTTGGCGAGCATTGGGGTGAGCTGTGTGCCACGCCAGAATTGGCTTCAGAATGGGCAGACCAGCTTTTGCCCGGCCTGCGCCTGATGTTGGGGGATCGCGCCATGGGCACTTTTGCGACCTTTACGGGCACCAGCCTATGCTACAGCGCGCTGTTCACAGCGGGCCGTCACGACGAGTTGTTGCAGTTGCTGAGCCTGCACCCGCATCCGATTTGGCCCTATTTTGTTTGGGGCGCGCGGGTACTCGCGGCCAGAGGCCAAACCGACCAGGCCATAGCCTATGTGCGCGAACACGCTGGCAGCACCACAGGCTTGGTCACCATGGCCCGTTTTGCCGAAGACCTGTTGCTTCGTGCCGGTCGACGCAGCGAAGCATTTGAACAATATGCCTTGTTGGCCAATCAGAGCAACTCGAATCTGTCGACATTCAGGGCCTTGGCCAAGAAGTATCCCGAGTGGGAATCCGACAAGCTTCTGGCTTACTTGGTGGCGCTAAGTCCTTCAGAGTCGGGTAAATGGTTTGCCACGGCGAAGACCTTGAAATTGTGGGATCAGGCCATCCAATTGGCCTGGGCATCGCCTTGTGACCCGCTCACACTCACCCGTGCGGCGAGCGACCATCTGAACAAGCGTGCTGATTTTGCAATGCATTGCGCCTTGGCGGCCCTGCATTGGATGTCCATGGGGTATGGCTACGATTTAACCGCTCTGGATGCCAGACAGGCCTACCTGCTGGCCCTGGAGGCCGCTGCGTTGGCGCAGCAAAGCGAGCATGCCCAGGCGGTGATGGCGCAAATCTTGGCACAGGATCGGCCGATGTCCGCGTCGCTCAATCGCTCGCTGGGCTTGACACCTGCAGCCGGTCAATTGGGGAGCTCGGGTCCCCAAAATCCCCCTATTCATTGAGGCGCAGTGGCGCAGCTGCTTAAGCCCTGAGCCTGTCTGAGCTGCCTGGTGCCATCCGCCATCCATGTGCATTGGCGACGCTCAAGCCAGCAAGGCCCCGGCATCTTCGTACCAGAACATCAGCGCGGCGTCGTAGCTTTCCCACACACAACCATTGCAGCCTCGCCCGCAGCACGAGGTGGGCTCGGGAGGCGGCTCTCTGAAGTCGTGGCCTGCGGCTTGCAGGCGTTCCTGAAACTGCGCAATGCCCCGGCGCACCGAAGCGCGTTGGGCCTGGTTGGGGTCGATGATGGGGTGCTCTTCGTTCGAGGTCATGCCGTATTGTCGATCAGCTATTGCATGGTTTTTCGTAGGTCGGCGGTCGAAGACGCCGACTGTGGGTTTTCGTAGGTCGGTGGTCGAAGACCCCGACATGGGCCTGCTGAAGCCCGTAATGGTTGAATCAAGATAGCGCCCAAGCTCGCAAACGTCGGACTCTTCGAGTACCGACCTACAGGGCAAGGCCTGTGGGTTTTCGTATGTTGGCGGTCGAAGACCCCGCCTGTGGGTTTTCGTAGGTCGGTGGTCGAAGACCCCGACATGAGCCTGCTGAAGCCCGCAATGGTTGAATCAAGATAGCGCCCAAGCTCGCAAACGTCGGACTCTTCGAGTACCGACCTACAGGGCAAGGCCTGTGGGTTTTCGTATGTTGGCGGTCAAAGACGCCGACTGTGGGTTTTCGTAGGTCGGTGGTCGAAGACCCCGACATGGGCCTGCTGAAGCCCGCAATGGTTGAATCAAGATAGCGCCCAAGCTCTCAAACGTCGGACTCTTCGAGTACCGACCTACAGGGCAAGGCCTGTGGGTTTTCGTATGTTGGCGGTCAAAGACGCCGACTGTGGGTTTTCGTAGGTCGGTGGTCGAAGACCCCGACATGGGCCTG
>NZ_LFYT02000012.1 GCF_001270065.2 Limnohabitans planktonicus II-D5 | reverse complement strand
GCCACTGCCCTCGCGCGCCCAGGGGACCTGTGCCTGTGTTGTCTTGCCGCAGTCGCTGCAGGCCACGCGTGGCACCTCGGCGTGCAGCCAAGCTTCGTATTGGAAGAAGTCCAAGTGCCGCCATTGGCGTTTTTGTCGGTCATGAATGCCTTGATCGAGCAAGCCACACACGGGGCAGGCCAGACGTTTGGCATCGCAGGTGAGATCAAAGTCAATGCGACGGCGGGCCATGTCGAGGTTGACGTTTTCAACGCGCCACGGGGCAGACAAGCCCAGCGCACTGGTGAACAAAGATTCGATTCCAATAGCCATTTACGGATCTTCAGTTGATGAACGGACATCCGCCATCAGGATTTGTGAGCAGCCGACTGCGCCTGTGGCCAACAAACACCACCGGGCTCGGTTACTGCATTGTATTTTTCAAGTCAAGTTCCACACGGAATGACGAAGAGCCATGTGTTTGGTACATGCGATTGAGGTCGCCGTCTTTCACATTGGTTGGGCCACCCGCCAACTCTAAACACACCAGTTGAGCGGCTACATGGTCAAACGTGAAACGCTTATTATTGAAATTGGTCCTTTCAAAAACAGGGTGTACGGTTAACTCTTTCACAAATTCACGCATCTGACCTGGCATGGCGTTGCGTTTTTCTTGAGCCTTCAAAGATGTACCGTTTTGCAGGCGCAAAAACATTTCGCGCACTTCATCTTCGTCCGTGTCTTCCAAGACCACCACATCCACGGTGTACAGCGCAAACTGAATCTTCAAATCGTCCGTCAAACCCTCGTAGGTGCAACCTGCAATAGCAACTCCATCAATGGGTTCGGCACTGGAGTCGAGAGCAAACTCACCATCTACAAAACTCCAAATGGCACGCAACCGCTGCTGACCGTCCACGACGTCATAACGTTCTGGACTGTCATTCACTTTGCGCCAGTACATTTTGGGAATGTCGTACTCGCGCAAGATAGTGTCAATCAACAAACGTTTTTGCGCCACAGTCCATACCGCTGGCCGCTGGAAGTCTGGGTTGGTATCGATCCGCTGCCGAATACCTTTTGGCATTATCAGAACACTTATGGGGAATGGCTTTTTGTTGGTTTTCACTTAGTATTTCCAGGCGTCAATTGAAATCATGTAGCCAGCACTCAGCACTGCGCCTATTGTTCGGTGATCTTGCTGAGTGCACTGTTTTTTGATCAGCATTCGACATGCATTTGCGTTCGCTTTTGAAATCGATGGTGAGTGATTCAGGCGGGGGAATCATGTCAAGATAATTCAAAAATTCGATCACTTACCGGCCTTCACTGCTACACCCTCTTGCAGCAGGGCGCCATCCAATACCGACTGGGGAATTTCACTCATCACCCGGTCAACGAACTCTTTGTTTTTCAGGGTTTCGTAGGTCACGTCTTTGTAAAACTTGTGAATTTTCATGCCTGTTACCAGCGCAGAAGCTGAAGGGAAGGCCTTGTCCAACTCAGCCCGAACGTAATCTGCTGCCGCATCAAGCGTGTTGGAAAACAAACCCTTGAAACGTGGTGGCGGATCGGCCAAAACAGCACGCGCCAGATCGGGCACGATGGATGCCACCACTTTGTCAAGCGCCTCTTGCAAGTCTTTTTCCAGAGCCTCTTTGCAAGCATCTAAATCATTTTGAATATTGGCCAACTCGTCTTCAAATAATTTCTGCTTCGACTTGAGCATTACCCGACCTGCCTGACCGACTGGTACCAAGAATGCCTCGCGGAGTTCTTCCAGCCGCTGAGTCACATCTTGCAGCTCTTTGGGCTTTTCCATTTTGTCCAGCACCTTGAGCGATGTAGTAACCCGTTCTTTCAGCGCTCTGTCCTGGCTGGCAATCAAGGGCAGTGATTTGGGAAGCTGAATCCTGCGGCTCTGAATGTTGAAACCTTCAAAGTTAAGTTCCACGAATTGAATCAAGGCCGCGTAGACCTGCGTTTGGCGAGCCAGATCAAATTGCTGGGGCGGTGCAATCTCTAAGGCCCGCTTGACTTTGGCCACTGATTGTTCATCCACCACTTCATTGCCCACCACGGGGTATTCGGGGGCCTGAGTACTTGCGCCAACAGGGGGCAGCTCTGAACGCAACACCATGACCTGCGCAGCGGTTAGTGCAATGGCATTAAAGGCATCACCATCGGCAGTGGGGTCGTCCTCGACCAGGCGGGGAACGCTGGCAAAACTCCAGCCAGAGTCGTCACATATCAAAGCCCCAATGCGCAAACCTTCGTGATGGCGAAGAGACACGCCTGAGGCACGCAACAACTCAACAGCTTGGTGGTCGCCATAGCCAAGGCGGCTAACACGAGCCGAAATGTCCAGCACGACTTGCACGGCATCCGCCCCCAAACGTCGGTGGGCACCCGCAAGCGATTGCGCTATAACACCACCAATGCCAGGTGCTGCCAGCACCACATGCTTGTTGGCAGCATCAATCGCATTGCAAATCGACTCTTCGGTCAGTGTGGTGAACAGTGGCATTTCAAAGCTCTTTTATTGTCTGTGGGCCAATCGATTCCACTCGACCCGCCTACGACTCCAGTGTTCCTCGATGGCTTGTGTGAAATCGGGGCGCACCAGCTTGGCACGAACTTCGCACCATTGTTCTGAATCGTGACGAATCACCACGCCTTCGAGCGAACCGCTGCGGTAGCGACTGGGCGTTTCCTTGAGCATAAGTTTGAGATGATCCAAGCTGGTCGTGCCTTGCAACAGACAGGGCACCGTGGCAAAGCCATAGGTCTCGGCCAACGCGTTGCGGCGCTGCACGCTCCAAAAGCGCCCTTGGGTTTTGTCGTACACATCGAACAGCAAAAACCAATCGGGCAAATGGTCGTAGCCCAATGAATGGCGTGCTGCACACCACTCTCCAAACAAAATCACGGGTGTGTCAACAAGGCCCAGCAATGCCAGTTCAACACGATCACCCGCCAGTGCCAGCCAATCCGGCAAGCGGGCAAATTGCCCAGCAAACGGCTCCTGCAAATACTGCCCACGGTTTTGCGCCTGCAACCGGCCATGGGCATCGAGAGAAAAGCCAAGGTTCGCACCATCGAGCTTTTCTTCGACCACCACTGCTTGCGACAGCAGCGCCTGCGCTTCGGTGACTGAAAGCACCTTATCGTCACGCGGTTCGCCTTTTGCAAGCCAAGCAATGTGAGGGGTATGTGGGAATCTGAAAAAATCGCTCATTGATCTATTCAACGCATCTGCTTTTCTGCATGCTTTTGACGAGACCAAGCGGCGATAAGAGGCTCCAGCAAAATATTGTGATTTAACAGACCCGTTTCCCAATCGTGCCAATCCGTATCGCCTGCGAACGCAACACAACCCTCACCAAATAATTGGTGCGAAGCAAGGGCAGCAGCAACTATTTTCTTGTCTGCATCATCGTGAATAAGCCCGCTTAGTGATTTAGGAAGTACGGCATGGCCATGCTTATCGAAGTCAACTGGCACATCGTCAACTGCGGCAGTGCTCCATTTGTGTATTACAACCTGAATTCCAAAGTCATTAAATCCAAGCTTATTGTTGTATTCCTTATAAATTTCCCCTGCCTCATCCAAGACCAAACGAGCATCGCTCTGCTGAAATCTGTCGAGCCAGTTCCAAACCTGCTCTCGCAAAACTGGATCATCTGGTGTTGCATCGATGTCTTTGGGATGTATCGGATCCGCTGCACTTGCAGCGATCAATACATTGGTGTCCACAACATATCTCTCCCTCATTTCGTCTCCCTTTTTTTGCGTTCAAACATCAACTTCGCTTGCTCACGGGTTTCCCCCAGAGTGTCACCAAAAAAGTTATCGGGCCAGTTAGTCAAGCGGCCATAGGAGTCCAGAATCAATTCACGGAGTTTGGCTCCCTGGCGCCCCTTTTCGACAAAATACATTGCGCATTTCTCAGTTGTAGTGGTCTCTTTGGCAACCAAGGTTTGCAGCCGTCGAAAAAGATGCTCAGAGTGGGTTTCGACAATGAACTGCACCTTTCGCTTTTTGCTGACATCAACAAACAACTCAGCCAACATCGACTGTGCCAAGGGGTGAAGGTGGATTTCTGGTTCCTCTAGCAAAACCGTGCTTCCCTCTGGTGCAAAAAATGCCACAGTCAACACCGGAAGCACCTGCGAAACGCCAATACCCACATCTCGCAAATTGGCCACAACACCATCTTTATGAACAACAACTTCATAACGGCTTGAACGGCCAATCTGACGTACTTCCAGCTTGTCAGCAACCTTCATCTTCTTCAGCCACCCAGACACGCTGTCCAGGGTCAAGTTACGCTCATCTGATCGAAGCAAAGCACTGGCTAACAGCACGTCAATCGCTTTATGTCCGTCAATACCAATTTCGCCCGGCTTAGATTTGTTCCAGACGTAGTCACGCTCAGGCTTGCGGCGAAGTGGTCCTAAATAAATTAACCCCTCCAATTCGCGACGCACTGCAAGGCTCAAATCCTCCATCAAGGCACCATCAGTACCCAAAGTCTGAATTGCATGTGCGGACAGCGCAATGGACCGCTCAGGTGCGAAATCTCGTTTTGCACCACGGGACTGACTTTCCTGATTGACAAACAACGAATAAGCGCCCTTATCTCGTCGTTCAGCGCGGTATGAAAAGTCTTGATCTTTGACACTTGTCGTTAGTTGCATGGACTGGATGGCCACAGCACCTGAACCGGCTTGTCCGTATACGGCTCGAAATTGACCACTGTTGATACGCTCTTCCTTGCCAGGGCGCTCGTAGGAAAACTGGATTTCGAAGTGACGTGGAGATGCCCCTTGTTTCAGGACATTCTCAAATTCACCAAAGTTGAAGAAGTCATTCAACTCATCGCCTCCCAAATTGAGCTGAATCGTTCGGTCTGGAGACTGCACCGTCTGCTTCAATAGCAAGAGGCTTTGAATGAGGGTTGATTTACCAGATGAATTGGTACCCAACAGCATGGTGACCGGCTTGAGGGCGACATCACCTGTATCAGACCAAGCTTTAAAGTTTTTGAGTTGTAAATGCTTCAACATAATGCTTCCTTTTATTCCATATTGTCCATGACATCTCGAGCCGTTACCATGACCGCCAGCCCTATGTGGCCGGTATTAGCCACCGTGGTTTGCCCAGCTGCCTCCGCACCAAGCCACAGCTATGCACCAGACAGGCGCTTGCGTTCTCTCTTAATTCGAGGTTGAGGGGTTCAGTAATAGGAATCATGTCAAGCCTTGATGACCTCGGCAGATTGAAACTTCACCATTCCAAAACGTTCGAGTGAAGACTTCACATACCGCTGACCGCGCTCAGGAAAAAGCACAAAGTTTTTTCCCGCTGTTAAAGCACTGGGGTAAATCAGCCCATCCAAAGGTTTTCCATCAGGGGAAAAGACTTGGGCGAGATATTCGCAAACCAGCTGGGTAGGCACGTACTCAATTTCAGGAACGTCGTCTTTGCACAAAGGCTTAGAGATGTCCTCTAAAAAATGCCACAGAAAGATTGCATAGTCCTGTGTGGGATCACGCCCCTCGAAAATGGACATGCACTTCGGTTGGTGTGTCAGGTCTAACACCCGAAGTTCTCTGCTGGGCTGCCAACGACTGACAGTCACGGCATCACCAACTACAGCACGCGCTTCGTGAAGCGCCGTTGTTTGATCAAACGCCAAGTACAGATAGGGGATGCCCGCTGGGTTCATGCGACCTCCAGTGGCTTTGGTGTGCGGCGGTGGTCCAGCTTCACCTGCAAGCAAAGGCCAAACACCTTTTCTAACCCTCAAAAACACTGCATCTGCTGAAATGGTTTGCACCATCTGGTTGTGCTCAAACACGTGCCCCAGAAAGCCCAGCATCTCTGCAGGACTGATAGGCCGTTCGCCGTACTCATCAACGGACTTGTCAACATGAAAATGAAATCGGCTTTGGTGCTTCACCGCGCTGACGAAAGCAGACCATGACCACCGATACCGTTGATGTCCGTAGCTTCCAAAAAAATCACCTTCAAGTGCCTCAACCCAACCTACTTCATGCAGTGCACCCGCTACGTCTTCAATCAGCTCGTTGCACCAATTCACACCTTCGTTACTCAATGTTCCTTCAAGCACATCTTGCGTCGACAAGTACTCAATTGGAAAGTCCTTGCTGTAAGGTGCTCCGGCATTAGCTTCGTCATTAAATGCATAGTGAATGCCAGTCTTTACTGCATCCAAAATACAACTGACCTCAGCTGTTGACACGCCACTGTTACCGCAGTAGTCACAGCCCGTGTGGTGTGCTGACGCATCTACCAAACTGGCCAGATAAACATCATCTACGCAGTCAACACATACGTGCCTGTCCAATCCATCCCACCCACGCTCTTGCGCTTCCATCCATGCTTGTTTTGCTCTACCCATGCTTCACTCCAAAGCATCCCAAGCCGCCAACACCAAGCGCTGCGTCCGGTATTCGCCGAACTCACGGAGTTCGCCGTTTTTGAGGACGCGGAAGGTTTCGCTGGGGTAGTCGTCGCCCATGACGTCGGCGGGGTCGAGGATGTAGCGCAGTTCGTCGCGAGTCAGGCCGTAGAGGCGGGCGTAGTAGGCGTCTAGTTCGGCGCGCAGTATTGCGCGACGCTCGGGGTTGAAGGGGAATGGCGGGCCGTTGTGGCCGAGGTCTTTGGCCCAGGCAGCCATGTCATGGGCGGTGTAGGTCAGCTCCAACACGCGGGGGACGATGTAGGCCAGGTCACCTTCGGTGTAGCGGTCGGGGGGCAGGATAGGCAACTGCTTGAAGATGAAATAGTTCATGTGCGTACCACCAGTCTTATGGCGTGCAACTACATCAAAAACTAAGGAGCACAAATTGCCATAAAAGGCGCCGATCACTCGCTTATTGCTGATTCCGGCGAACAGTGCCAACGGCATTTGATTTCCCACTCCAGACAGAGGAACCACTGACGAAATCACCGTCCGCTCGTCGGTCGCCCTGCAAATGTCCCGCCACCCCATCAACCACTGCGGGCAAGACTCTTCCAGTATCTGTTCAGCAAAGGCCAAAGCCTCATCGACAGTTTGTAGGGCTGGCTCATCCTTAAACAACGGTCCGTAGCGCTGTGTGGCTTGAAGCATATCGCTCAGACACCTATCTTCCACCAAGAACCATCCAGGCTGTTGACTATCATTGGCGGCCTCTACTTCGGCTGTGGGTTGCCCAGGCAGATAGTTGTCGTTAAGGGGGGTTAAGCAGGCGGGATTGTCTCCACACAAGCCCATAGACACCGGTGATAGGGCGTGGGCAAATGGATGGTGCTTGGCAAAGGCCCGCCAAGCCGGATACACGCCCTGCCCGACATCCCGGCTGAGCCATTGACCAAACAGCAGCCAGGCGATCATTACCACGATGCCCGGTTCATGTCGGTCTTTGATCGCTTTGAGCAGTCCGTCCGGCAATCGGGCTACCTGTAGCCAGACTTCGCGCTTGTCCACCCAGTAGCGCGGGCTTAAGGCGTTATCAAACGTCGTCTTTTCGTCGAGCGTAAGGTCACGCGATGGCCAGTCTGCGTTTTTCACGCCCGCAGTTGGGATGAAGGTGGCTAATCGATGATCAAACTGGTGAATCAGCTTGGCTTCGTACAGTGGGTAGCGGTCTGGCGCAGGCTCGTTCTTGAACAAACCACTGTCGCTCGTCATGTTGAACAAGCCTTGCGAAAAGCGGATGCCCCAGGGGTTAACTTCTGGTGCGACCAGTTTTCGTTTACCGCCCTCTTCTGCATATACCGCCTCTTTGATAAGAACAGGCGCTGATCTGTACAGCTTCTTGGTCAGTTCTGCATCGCGCTCGCTGCGGAACATCGGGCAGGTGAGCGTGTTGGGGTTGATGAGCTGAAACTCTTGCGGCGTGAGCCTGAAGCGTCGGCGGGGATCGGTGAGTTGACTGGTTTGTGTGGCAAAGCAGACAAATTCAGCAGCAGGTGACTGGCCCACTGTGAGCAGGCAATATTTCATACGGCTATCCACTGCCTCGAAAAGCTTGGCTCTGTTTTCAATGTCGTACAAACTCGCAAGTTGCCCCGTCTGCGAGATGTGGCCAAAGAACAGCTTGGTGCTGTCGTCGGTGGCAATGCCCGTGGGAACGATGAAGCCCGCCCGCCCTGCGGCCGACTTGATTTGCAAAATAGTTTCAGAAAACAGCGGATAGGTGTTGAGCTTGCCCACCGCAGTCATAGGGTAACGCGAAGATTCGCGATAGAAGGTGTTGGTCGCGGCGATGAGCTGCCCGGCTTTCTGGTAATCGCTCCACAGCTGGGGGTTGGTCTTTTCAAGTTCCTTGATGGCTTTTTTGCGGTTGTCACCCTGCAAGGCCGCAATTTCTGCGGCACGGGAGGCGAAGAACTCCTCTTCGCCCATTTGTGATACCTCCCACGGGGGGTTGGCCAACACGCAGTCGAAGCCACCCACGGCAAACACCTGGGGGAAAGCCAATGGCCAATGGAACACATAGGCAGCCTCACACATAGCCTTGGCGTTGGCAACCAAAGCCTGATGTGCATCACTTTTGTCATGGGGGCTGAGCTCGTGAATCAGGGTCGCCGTTGTGGGCACCTGCTCCCCTGTTTCATTCGTTTTAGGCGTCAGAAATGCGGCTACAAACAAGTCGGCTGCATGGGCCACGTTGCTGTCTTCGTTTTGCGCCAAAAACTGGCGGTAGGCCTCTTCCTTGGCATGCACCTCGTCCGTGCTTTCCGCAGGCATTGCTTCAATGGACTTGAGTGCTTGCAGGCCAGCCTCGCCACCAAATGCCAAGCTCAGCTGGCCCGAGTCCAGGTCACGCTGAATTTGCTTCAGCGCCACAGCGTTGGTTTTCGCCAGGGCTTTGCAGACTTCTTTGTCATCACCCGCCAAAGGTTTGAAGGCATCTTTGCTGATGCCTTTTTCAAGCACGTTCAAGTCGGTCAATCCCAGCAGCGCATCGCCCACTTGCAGGTGGTGGTCCAAAAAGCTCAGCGGCCTGCCCTCTTCAAAGCCTTCCAGCCACAGCGCGGTGCGGGCCAGTTCGATGGCCATGGGGTTGCGGTCTACGCCGTAGATGCAGCGGGCAATGACTTCGCGCAGGGCATGGCGGTAGGCGGCGGGAGTGACCACGCCGTCGTCAGACCGCAGTGCGGCCAGGCGCTCGGCCAGTTTGCGGGCCGCAGCCAGCAAAAAGTGTCCGCTGCCGCAGGCCGGGTCGCACACCTTGATGCTGAGCAGTGCGTCCACTGGGTTGTCAGGTTGGGCGGCAATGCGCTGGTCTATCACGGGCACCAGTGCGGACTGGATGAGTTCTTGCACCAGGCTGTCGGGGGTGTAGTAGCTGCCGGTGAGCTTGCGTTCGTTACCGGCGGTGCTGCCCTCGCTGGTCAGGCCCACAAAGCCAAAAGTGCGGGCGGGCAGGTCCACCTCGGGCACGAGTTCAAGCAAGCTTTCGTACACGCTGCCCAGCTCTTCCACGCCCATGTTGCGGTAGTCGATGGGGGCCAGGCTGCCACCCGCTTGCGCGGCCCAGCGCATGCTTTGCATGGTGGCCAGCAGGTGGGCGTTGCTCAGCTCGGCCCCATCCAGCGCGGGGCATTGGTTATTGTTGAACAAGCCACCCAAGGCGGGCAGGCCCAAGCGGGACTCGCCATGGTTGAGGCCTTTGAACACGATGCGCATGCTTTGCCACAAGTCGTCAAAGCGGTTGCGGGCACGGCGGCGCAGGGCCATGTCCCGCAGACGCGCCAAGGCATAGCCTTGGGTGTAGGCCGCGTTGGTTTGGCCATTGGCGTCTTTGAGCAAGCCGCGCTCTTCGATGCTGAAAACGAAGATGAGGCGGTAAATGAGCCGCAGCAGCTGGGCGAAGTAGGCTTCTTTGGTCAGATCGCCGTTTTGCAGGGCCAGACGCAGTGCGTCGTTGGCGGGGTGCTGCAAAAAGCCGTTGCCAAAGGTGAGCAGCGCTTGCGTGACGCCCAGGCGCAGGCCGTTGCGCACGCGGGTGCCCTCTTCTTGCCCGGCTTCTCGCCAGGCCTCCCACACCACAGGTGCGTTGGCCTGGCTGTCGCTGGTGGCTTGCAAGCCTGCGCGACTGGCGTGCAGCAAGCGCCAGGTGTAGGCAAATTCGGCGTAGCGCTGGCCGCTGAGCAGGTCCGCGATATCGATGTCGAGGTAGCTGGGCCGGGTGAGCGTGGCGGCGTCGCGCAACAGGCGAATGGTTTTGCCGTTGGTGACCAAGCCCCATTGGTGGTCAGGGCTGGCGTTGAGCAGTTCTTGCATCAACTGGAAGGGGGACTTTTTGCGGGTGCCACTGGCCGAGCCGTCGGCATGGCGCACGCCGTAACGCGGGTCAGCTTCGTCAAGGCCCAGGTTGTGCGGAGCGATGACGATGGGCAGCTGTGCGCCTAAGCCGTTGCTGGCGATGTGGGTGACGGTGTAATGCCGGTCGCCCACGGTGATGCCGGTGCTGGCCCCAACGGCAGGGTAGCCCAAGGCGTCGCGCAGCAGCTCGGTCACAAAGGTGGCGGTGGTGTGCGCAGCGTCCAGGTCGGCGCGTTCCATTTGCTTTTCAAAATGCTTCCACTGGGCAGATGCGATTTGAAAGGCGCGGCTGTATTCGTCTTTTTGCTTCAAGCCTTTGGGAATGCCGTAGTCGGCATCGGCTTGCAGGCGGGCGTTGCCGAGGGCGGCTTTTTCGAGCACGTCGGGCAAGAACAAGCCACCTTCCAGGCGAAGGGTGGGCAGGTTCAGGGTGGCTAGCTTGTGGCGGGTGACGCGTTTCATGTTTTTGTTCTATTCAGATCACAGCAATTCGGGCAGCAACACATAGACGCCGATCACGTCCACTGGAAGGCAGGGGCTGACGCTGTATTGACCCACGTCGCGAGCGGCTTCGCGCACGCGGCGGTGGTCTTCTAACAATGCTTGGGCACGTTCTTTGGCCAATTGACCAAGGTATTCTTGATTGGCCTGCGCAAAGTCCAGCGATTGCTGGATCTCGCGGGTGATCAGCTCACGCGGCAAGTTGCTGGTGGGTGTGCTTTGCAGCAACTGGGCCACGCCTTCGTCGCTGAGCCAAACCGGGTTGGTGCGGCCCTGCACGGCAACCGCCACAGTTTCTTCGGCCATCATTTGATAGGGCTCTTTGCGGCGGACATAGCTGAGCTGGTGGCGCAAACGCAGCAAGTAAACCGTGGTGACCACCTGCACGGCATCGGTCTCGGTTGCAGCGCAACGGGCTGTGATGCTGGTTTCGCCCTGCAAAGCGGTTTCGATCAGGTGGTCGGCCAGCACGGTCACCAGCGGGTGGCTGCGGTGCAGTTCGGCAAAGTCGATCAGCAAGCCTTTGGTATCGCCCTCTTTGACCAAACCTTCATCATCCAGGCGTTGACGCAGGGCCTCAGGCAAGTGGACCGTGGGCAACTTGAAGGACTGGCGACGGGCTTTTTCTAACGGAGCGTTCAAGCGGGCGCAGGCGCTTTGCACAAAGCGCTGCACATCGTCTTGGGTGCCGAGGGCTTGTTGCTGCTTTTGCCATTCGGGCATGACCTCCTCGGGCCGAATGGCACGCTGGGCAAACACGGTGCGGTTGGCTTTGGCTTTTTCGAGTGCGTCGGTCCACTGCGCTTGCAATGGAGCCAAAATTTCTTCGGCTTCTTCAAAACCCAAACCCATTTGGCGGCTTTCGGCGCTGACGCGCTTCATGAGCGCCGCTTTGACCATGGCTTGGTTGATGCGGGTTTTATCTTCGGGCATGGGCACAAGCACGCCAAGCTCTTTCTGGATGGCTTCGCCTTTGCGCAAGATGACGTTGAGCACAAAGCCATCGACCGGGTTGTCTTGGCCGTAGAGCATGGTGCAACGCACTTCGGGGGCCTGCTGGCCAAAGCGGTCTACCCTGCCCTCGCGCTGTTCGTGGCGGGTGGGGTTCCAAGCCAGGTCGTAATGCACCACGGCGGTGAACAGGTGCTGCAAGTTGATGCCCTCAGACAAACAGTCGGTGGCCACCAAAATGCGCGTGTCGGCGTCTTCCATGTTCTCCACCCGATCGCGGCGCTCTTCGGGGCTGAGTTCACCAGTTACGGACAAAACAGTGGCTTGTTTGAAGTGTTTGCGCAGTTCGTCGGCCACGTAATGGGCCGTGGCCACGTAGCGGCAGAACACCACGGGGTGGAAGCCTTCTTTCACCAAACCATCCAAGTGGGCAATCAGGTTGGCGAGTTTGGGGTCGCCCGACTTGCCGCTCAAGCGCTTTGCGTCTGCAATGAGGGCTTGCAAGCGCTGGGCATCTTGCAGTTGCGGGCTGAGCTGACCAGCGGGCTCCAGATCGGTGCCGGCCATGTCGTCGGCTTCGCCGTCGTGCAGGCGGTCGTCTTCCAGCAGGTCTTCGCCATCGGCTTCCAGCGCGGTGCCGGTTTTGCCTTCCAGGCGGGTGGTCAGCGCTTTGACGGCAGCGGCGGGAGACGAAGCCACACAGCGCAACAGGGCCAAGGTGGCGTACCAAATCAGGCGGGCTTGACCAGTAGCTTGGCCTTGTTCGTTGGTCTCGATAGCCTCGGCCATTTCACGGCAGTAGGTTTGCACGTTGTCGAAAAACGCGCCCCAATCGCCCGTCAGCTTGTAGGTTTGCTCTGTCTTCATTCGACGGGCAAAGCCGCGCAAGTCTTGGGTTTGGGCTTGCCATTCCACGATGTCTTTGCGACGGCGCTGCACAAAATGACGAGCCAGCAGCACTCGCAGCGGGTCTTGTGCAGAGGTGCGGTTTTGCAGCTGCGCGAACTCGGGGTTGAGCAAAGACAGCAGGTTGTAAAACGCAGTTTCGTCACCCGAGTGCGGGGTGGCGGTGAGCAAGAGCAAATGGCGTGCTTCGTCTTTGGCCAAGCGCTGCAAGAGCTCAAAGCGCAGTTGCTTAACAGCGCCGCTGCTGGCACACGTGTGAGCTTCGTCAACGATGATGCATTCGGGCGCAATGGACAAGAAGTGCTCGCGGTGGCGTTCGCTCTTGATGTAGTCCAAGCTGACGACAACGATGGGGTAATGGTCAAATAGGCTGACGCCATGGGGTAGCTCGCGCTCCACACGGCTGGCACTGGCCGATGTGAGGGCCACGGCTTGCAAGTTGAAGCGGCTGAGCAGTTCGCTTTGCCATTGCTCCACCAAGTGCGGGGGGCACAAAACGGCAAAGCGGGTGATTTCGCCACGGTCCATCAGCTCGCGCACGATAAGGCCCGCTTCAATGGTTTTACCGATACCAACGTCGTCGGCAATCAACAGGCGCACGGTGTTCAGACGCAAGGCCATGAGCAAGGGCACCAGTTGGTAAGCGCGGGGCTCTACCGCGATGTTGCCGAACGAGCGGAAGGGACCACCGCCTGCACGCAACTTGAGTCGTAGGGCGTCGCGCATGAGCAGCGCGGCCGCGTGGTTGCCGGGTTGGGTGGCGTCGGGCCAAGGAAAGGTGGCGGGCTCGACGGGGGTGAACTCCAGCTCAGGAATCAGGGCGATGGTGTCTTCGTCAGACCCGCCCAAGGGGCGCAAGCGAAGCAGGGTGGTGGCTTCGTCAAAAGAGGAGTCGGCCTGAACGACCCATTCGCGCCCACGGGCGCGAACCAGGTTGCCGGGTTGGAAGTGTGCGGTGGCTGTGGTCATGAGTTGTTCTGGTTTCCGGAGCCAAACACATGTGGGTAGGCTGCAAATTGTTCGGGCCATTGGGCCGGTTCGGACATGACCAACACTTCACGGCCTTTGTCGCGGAGGTGGCCAACGATGTCATCACTGACCGCGCTGAGGAAGACCACTGTTCTGGCCGATTTGTAAAAGGCGTCTGAAACGGCGTTGGTGCCAGAAATGGGCACATTCACACTGGTGGGCATGGCGAAACCACCTGCCTGCAAGGCTTGTTGCCACTGATTGAGCAAGCTTGCCCCGGTTCCATCGTCAACAGGTGCGAGGGTTGTGGGCAAAGTGGATGCGCCTTGCGGCGCTGGCATCACTTGAGCATTGGCCAATGCCACCAAAAGCTTGAGCGCATCTTCATTGCGGCGGTTGATGTTGTCGTGGTCGGGTTGGTTGAAATAAGACAACAGACATTGGTAACAGCCTGCTTCGCAAATGTGATGACCGTTTTTGTCCAGTTGCTCTAGGGCGGGCAGTTCATCAAACTTCCACGTGCCCGTGGGCGCGTTGTAGTGCAACAGCTTGAGGGCCGATGCAGCCACTTGGGCGAGGGCTTGGGGTTCGGTGGCCAAGCGTGTGAGCACACCTGCACCACCCTCCGCTGCCTCGTAGAACATGATGGCTTGCCGGTTGTCTTGCGTGGGCAGGGCTTCGGCCACCAACTCGGATTCTTCGATCTGATAGGTCATCTCGATGCCGCGCTTGAGGGCGGCTTGCAAGGTGGCCATGGTTTCCAGGTCCAGCGTTTGCTTTGCAGGCTGCAGGATCAGGATGTTGCGGTAGTCCTCTACGAACGGAACGATTTGCTGGTTGGGCACCTTGTCGAGCAAGTTGTCTTCAGCTTCGTTGGCTTCGGTTGCACCTGGTTCGTCTTTTTTGCTCCACTGCCCCGTGACGGGGTTGATGTAAAAGCCCAGTTGGTTTTTGTCTTTGCGGCGACGCCAACCCCTGTTGATGCGCCAGATGAGTGCGGCGGGGGCGTAGGTCAATTCGGCCAACGCCGGCTCGTTGGCATCCACGCTCGACTGGACGATGGTCTTGACCTTGGAAATTTGGCCGTTGGGGCCGGGCAAAAACCGGTAGGTGGTTTGTAGCTCGAAGCCTTGACGCTGGCGGTCTTCGTCGTTGATGGAGATGCGTTCCACGGCCATGGTCTCGACCGTTTCGATGCGGTAAAGGTTTTTGACCCAGTCGTTGTCGGTCAAGAGGGCATCGCAGTTTTCGCAGCGGTCCACGATGGGGTCGCTGCCACCCAGCTGGCTCATATGGGCATAACCACAAGCACTGCACACACGGCTGGTGACGGTAGCCAGAGAGCTGTTGCCCGAGATGTGGTCGGTGTTCCCGACGTTGAGCTTGGCACGCACCACGCGGTACATGCGGCCCTGGTGGTAAATGAGGCTGCGAGGGCCGAATTCCGAAAGAGCCAGAAAGCGCGGTCGGCTGACCATGCTGCCATCGTCGTCCTTGCCCCCTGCTCCACCTTTGGCCGGTATCCACGCCATGAGGGGCAAACGCGGGAAGTTGTAGCCGGGCAAAAAGCCTTGACTGGCCAGGTAACGGTAGGTGTAGAAGTCGTTGTTTTGGGCGTTACCGGTTTTGAGTAGCAAAGCGTATTGCTTGGCGGCATCGCCATAGCGGCGCTGTGAGTTGAGTTTCTCAGCGTTGCTGCTGGTGTAGCTTTGGCTGACGGTGTTGGCCATGTCCATTTGCTTGCGCGTTGCTTCGACCAGGGTACGCCAACGCTGGAATGCATCAGAAAAGTCCTTCGGTGCTTTATCAATGGTGTTTTTCGCATGTTCGGGCGAATACCATGGGCTGCTTTGGACTTCTGTCACCACCTGCTTCATGAAGGCCTGTGCGCTTTGGGCAGCCCGTTGGTTCACTTCGGGCGAATTGATTTTTTGCCACAAAGCGTCTTTGAGGGGTTGGTCTATTTTGTCCAGCTCCAGCATGGGTGCGATGCTGGTGTCGAGCTGGACTTGTGCTGCTGAGAGCCAGATGGCGTGGAGATGGCTTTCGACAAGGTCGCGGTTAGCCAAGTCCAGTGTGGGCGCCTTGACGATGCCGTGCACCATGTCAGTGGCGTGGTGAAAGAACCATTGATCGTGCGGGCTAAGAGCTGCGCAATAAGTGATGACCAGCGCCTGCATGCCGGAGCGGCCTGCACGGCCGCTGCGCTGAGCATAGTTAGCCGGGGTGGGCGGTACGTTGCGCAAATAGACGGCATTAAGTGCCGAAATATCCACACCCAGCTCCATGGTGGGCGAGCAGAACATGACGGGCAAACGCTGCAATGGCGCGTCGTTGGCGGGGTTTTCTGCCCAGTCCTGGCGGTCTTTTGTTGTGTAACGGAAACGCTGCTCCAGCAGCTGGCGGCGTCCGGCGTCGACTTGCGCGGTGTGCTCTTGCGCCTCGAAGTTAAAGAGTGCGTGCTGGGATTGCTGCAAGGTCTGCGCAACAGCCAGGTACAGGTTGCGGAAGTAAGCGTTGTGGCGGGTGTCTGTGTCTATGTCATCGTCGCGCACCAGCAGCCAGTCCATGCTGCTGGCGTTCAGGCGCCAGCCAAGCAACTGGGAGTCGATCTCGAACTTTTGTACATAGCCGTAATTGGATGCGGCCTTGAGCAGGTCTTCAATGAAGGCTGTCCATTGCGGGTCTTTCCAGCCACTGACCACAGCGGCTGCGGGGCTGCTCTTCCACAAATGGGACAGCTTGATGTCTTTCAGCAAGCGGGTTCGTGGTCCACCCGGTACCAGGTCTGTTCGAGGCTTTCCTCGGTATTCTGGGCGCTTGCCCAAGATGAGGTATTTGGATGTTTCGAGGCTTTCGTCGTACGCGAATGCCCAGCGGTCGTTCAGGTATTGGAAGGCGGTGGTCTTGGCACGCTCTTGCTCGATGGGGTCGAGGTACATGCTTTGCAAGCAAAGACCGCGACGCATGTGGTCAAACAGGCACACCGAAAGCTCTGTTCGGTGTTGGGGCGAGAGCTTTGACAAAACCGGGTTGTCTGCAAACAAGGTTTCTTCGGTAGCAAATTCAGCAATGCCGCGGTATTGGATGTTCAGCAGGTTGAGCTGGTCCAGGTTGGGGTTGTTAAAGCGCCAGCCTCGACGCAGGTCGCGCATCAGTCTGTACCCAATGATGAAGCGCAAGGTCTTCTGGGCATCTTGCCGGGCAAGGCCCATGATCTTGGGGTTCTTGAGGTATTCGGTCAGTGTGCCTTGATCAACTTGTTCGAACCCCAGCGCTTTGAAAACTTGGCTGGCCAATACGTCTTCAGACAGCAAGCCTTGGTTGTTTTGCAGTGCGCCAATGAGCGCTGCACGCAGGGTCAGCAAAAAGATGAAGTCGTTGAAGTGGCCCGCTTGCAGAGCGGCATCTTGACGGTTGTCGGTGAAGCCCAGAATTTTGCGGGGATCGGGTTGATCCGTCTGCGGATCGCCTTCAGCAAACAACTGACGAATGGCGGTCAAGGTCAGGATGGTGGTGGCAGATGAGCGCCCTTCACCGGACAAGCTGGCCAGTCGATTGATGTCTTTGCCATGGACCTCATGCGACAGACCGCAGCGCAGACAAAACCTGAACTTTCCGGGAATGAACCAGAAGTCTTCACCGCCCCGCCCGTGCAGGCCATCTGGCCCCAAGGTGACCGGTTGCGGCACGGCTTTTCGGTATGTGCTTTTGATTTTGGGTTCGGCTTTGCTCAGGTCGAGCCAAGTTTCGGGCAACTCTTCGAGTTGACCGTTGAAGGTCTGACCTGTGGTTTGCGGGCACAGGAAGCCGTAATGCGCGTCTTCGTTTTCATCGGAAGAGATGTCGTCAATTTCGCGTGGACTGTATTCCTGCTGGGCATTGCCGGAGCGCCAGACGGGGTGGTATTCCTGCCCGCAATCGCGGCAGAAGTGCACGGGATACAGGCGCACCTCTTCTGCTTGTCGGCCAGGCGCAAAACGCTGCGCGTCCAAGGTAATGTGGCGCTTGCCCGCTGGCTCTAGCGTGGCCAGTACTTTGCCTGGACCGCTGATGAATTGGTGCAGCTTGAACGCAAATGGGGGGCGGCCTTGTTCGGTCTTGACTTCGTGTGCGGCCACCAAAAAAAGTTGCAGGCCTGCACGGGCCAGATTGAAGTCACAACCCGCATCTTCGGCCAGCCTGGCCGCCGCGTCTTTGAGAGTCATGGGCTTGGCGCGGCGCGGCGCTTCTTGTGCAGGCAGCTCAATACCCAGGTTCAATTCGACCCAGATGGCCAAGGGATCGTCTTGAAAAGCCTCGTAATTGGGCCATGAGAAGCTTGTTTGAGATAAAGCCGACTTGAGGTAGGGCTTGATGGCGTCTACGTTTTTGGCACGATTGGTCACTCGGTCCAGTGTTTCACCAATGACATCGTGCTCGGTGATGGTGGTGCCAAAGAGTTTGGAGGCCACTTCGGCGACGGTCTTGTTGCGGTCAGCTTGGGTGCCCGTGGATGACATGGTGGCGGATGTGCCAATGCAAACCAGCTTGTTGGCTTGCAAGCGCTCGCGCAGGCGACGTACCAGCATGGCCACGTCAGCACCTTGACGCCCCCTGTAGGTGTGCAATTCGTCCAACACCAAAAACTCAAGCCCTTGGCAGTGGTCAACGACACCACGGTCAATTTCTTCGTGGCGCGTGAGGATCAGCTCCAGCATCATGAAGTTGGTCAACAAGATGTCGGGGGGGTTGTTCTTGATGCGTTCGCGCTCGGTTGCGCTTTCCTGTCCGGTGTAGCGGGCGACCGTGAAGGGCTGCTGGCCCGGTGCGTAGCCGTGCAAAAACTTGTCGAGCTCCTCCAACTGGCTGTTGGCCAGTGCGTTCATCGGGTAAATGACGATGGCGCGTGTACGCGGTTTGGGATCGGCCTGCTTGGCTTTGAGGATGCGGTCGATGATGGGGATAAAAAACGAAAGCGACTTGCCAGAACCTGTGCCGGTCGTCACCACATAGCTTTTGTCCTGCCCGGCTTTGGCCAAGGCTTCCATCTGGTGTGCGTACAAAAACAAATCGACAGGCGTGCCCTCGGGCTTTTTGGCCTTGAACAACTCGGCACAGGCGGTATGCAAATCGCCCTTGGCGGCCAACTGCTGAACGGTGGCGCTTCTACGGTAGTTGGGGTTGATTTGAATCAGCGGCTCGGGCCAATAACGGCCCTCGCTGTATTCACGCTCGACTTTGTCCAAGATGTCTGGAGCATGAATTTTGGAAAAACTTCTGGAAAAGGTGCTGTATTCACTGACCAGCTGGTCTCGAAAATTGAAGACATTTTCCATAGGGTTTTTGCTAGGTTTTTGGCGGCAAAGAATTTGATGAGTCTAGCCCGGAAAAACGAGGTTTCTGGTCAACCGATCCGCCGATTGTTGCCCCACCCAAACCTTTTAAATAATTGACAACTCCGACAAAAGTAATCAACCGCCCCCATACAACCACGGCACATCCATCAACCGCTCGCCCATCAGTCGCATCGACAGGTTTCGTCCCCAAGCTACGGGGCCAGTGGCGTGGAAGATGCGTCCGTTGCGAATGGCGCG
Organism: Limnohabitans planktonicus II-D5; assembly: GCF_001270065.2. Lineage (GTDB taxonomy): Bacteria > Pseudomonadota > Gammaproteobacteria > Burkholderiales > Burkholderiaceae_C > Limnohabitans_A > Limnohabitans_A planktonicus. The sequence continues at coordinate 93,365 of NZ_LFYT02000012.1, read as the reverse complement.
TGCTTGCACCCGTGCGTTACGCGCCCAGCGCTGTTCGGCATAAGCCTGCAGCTGCTGGGTGACCGATGCGCTGTGTGCGCTCAGGCTCTGCGCCAGAACCTGCGCATCTTCGATCGCCATGCCCGCGCCCTGCGCCAAATAGGGCCGCATGGGATGCGCCGCGTCGCCCAGCAAAGCCACGCGGCCCTGGGCCATCTGGCGGAACGCGCTCAAGGGCTCTCGGTCGTGCAGCGTCCATTGCCGCCAAGCAGGCACCGATGCCAAGCGCTCGTGCAAATCACGGCCCACCGCGCCCATGGCCTGCATCAGCGCATGGGTGTGCCCAGCTTGGTCCCAGTCTTGAGATTGCTCGGGTTTGGGACCGTGCACGATGGCCACCAAATTGAGCCATTGCCCACTGCGCACCGGGTAATGCACCACATGCAGTCGCGGCCCCATCCACACGGTGACTTGGTCGCTGCGCAAGTGCGCAGGCAAATCGGCCTGCGCCACGAGCGCCCGATACGCCAAGTGCCCGGTAAAGCGTGCCGGAGCATCGCCCAGCAGATGCTGGCGCACCGCGCTCCACACGCCGTCGGCCCCGATCAAGGCGCTGGCCTGAAGGCTGAGGCCTTGCGCCGTGTTCACTTGCAAAGCCGCTTCGCTGTCCTGCCAGCCTTGCACGGTCTGCCCCAACTGCAGGTCCACCCCGGCGCTTTGGACTGCCCGGTGCAACAAAGCCTGCAAATCGGCCCGGTGGATGGTGGCGTAAGGTGCGCCATACCGTGCCTGCGCCCGCGCGCCCAAAGTCAGCGTGCCCAGCACCTGCCCGGTTTGGGCATCACGGGCTTGCAACTGCTCCGGGAAAGCCGCCACCTGCGCCAGCGCCGCACCCAAGCCCCAGGCTTGCAAAATGCGCGTCACGTTCGGGCCGATCTGGATGCCCGCGCCCACCTCGCTCAGCTGCGTAGCGCGCTCGAGCAACTGCACAGGCACCCTGCGCTGCGCACACGCCACAGCAGCGGCCAGGCCGCCAATACCGCCGCCCGCGATCACCACCTGTTTGCGCTCATTGCTTGTCATGCTGGGATTGTGCGATAAGCCCAAGTTCCAAATCTCACGCACTTGATCGAAGGCGCGTGCATCAGGCGCCCATCAACACCGGCAAGCCCTGCACCGCAGAAAAGTCCCGGTCATGGGTGACCAGGGCTGCAGCGCCAATTTCCAGCGCCGAGGCCAGCTGCACCGCATCGGGCAGCTTGAGGCGGTATTGCACCCGCAACTGCGCTGCCAGACTGGCAATTGCGGCCGACAAAGGCACCACTTGGTAAGCGCCCAAAGCCGTCTCGTAGCGTTTGGCCAAGGCCGTTTGGCCCACCTTGAAAGGCCCGGTCAGCACCTCGGCCAAGGTCACGGTGCTCAAGGCCAGTTGGATCTGGCCGCGCTCTGCGGCCTCAAACAGGCCCAGAAAACGGGGCGCGAATTCCGCATGGTCTTCGAGCAGATAAATCCAGGGCGCGGTGTCCACCAGCACCGTGGCCCCCTCGCTCAGACCACCCCAAAGCGCCGCCGCAGCACGGGCACGGGTCGCCAACGCTCAGGCCCACTCATCGCGCAGTTGGGCCACCGCTGGGGCCGCACCCTCTGGCCACAAGCCGCGCCCCGAACCACGCAAGGCCAGAACACCGCCTTGCCGCAGCGAGCGGGCCTGTTGGTCACGCCACTGCTCAACCGGCACCACCACCGCCACCGGTTTGCCGTGGCGCGTGATCACAGTGCTGTATCCCGCCACGGCCTCCGAGGCGATGAGCGGCAGCTGCGCCCGGGCTTGTTCGAGTCCGTATTGCGGGGTATCTGACATGGCCAACTCCTTGATTAATGTACAGACTGTACAGAATTTGAGGGATTGATGTCAAGAAGTGCCTGTATGGAGGGATCGGGCTGGGACCCTTTCGCGCTGGGGAGTGCTTGGCATGAGCTGCTGGCGCAGCTGTCATACAACGCTCACCGTCCCTCAAGCAGCGCCTGGGCCATCTGCCCCAAACGACTGAGCGCCTTTTTCTCAGCTTCGCCCCAAGCCCCTGAAAAACTCAGGCGCAAACAATGGGCATACCGGCCCGTGGCAGAAAACAAAGACCCCGGAATGAAAGAAATGCCCTCGCCGCCCGCGACTTCAAACAAGCGCATGCTGTCCACCGCCACGGGCAACTCCACCCACAAGGTGTAGCCCGCTGGTGGGTCGCTCACCCGCGTACCCTTGGGAAAATGCGCGCTCACCCATCGCCGGGCCTCTTGCAAGCGTGCTTTCATGGTGGCGCTCAAACGCCGCATTTGGGATTCATAAGCGCTTTGGGTCAGCAAGTCAGCCAGGGCATGTTCCATCACTTCGTTGGTGGCTGCACCCTGCACGCGTTTGAGGGTGGTCACCTGCTCTTTCCAGCGGCCAGCTTCTACCCAGCCCAAACGGACTCCAGGCGAAATGGTTTTGGAAAACGAGCCGCAAACCATGACCGTGCCATCCTGATCAAAGGCCTTGACGGCCCGACGCCGTTCGTCAGACGCCAGCAAATCGTTGAACACCACATCTTCAATCAGCGGCAGGCCGTGCTGGGCCAACAGGCGCACCAAGGCCCTTTTTTCGGTCAAAGGCATGATGGCTCCCAAAGGGTTGGACAAGGTGGGCACCGCCAGCACTGCCTTGATCGGCTGGGTGTCCAGCGCCAGCTGCAAGGCGGGCAAAGACAAACCCGTGCGCGGGTGCGATGGAATTTCGACCACACGCAAATTGAGCGATTCCAGCAAGTCCAGATATCCCAAAAAGGTGGGCGATTCCAGGGCCACCACATCGCCTGGGCGGGTCACGGCCATCAGGCACAGGCTAATGGCCTGCATGCAGCTGGCGGTGATCACCACGTCTTCACCCCTGAGCGAGCACCCCAGATGCAAGGCTCGCTGGGCCACGGCGTTTTGCAGGGCTTGCGTGCCTGTCTCGTTGGAATAATCAACCAAAGTGCGCCTATGCAAACGGGCGGCACGCGCCACCGCCACACGCAGCCGGTCTTCATCAAACAATTGGGAGTCACGCGGTCTATAGCCAGTGAGATTCACAGCCATCAGATTCCGACCCTCACGGTCAAGCACATCGGAACGGCTGCGCGGCGCCAAGGGCACGCTGTGTGGGGGTGGTTGCCCCACCAATGGCAGCGCAATGCGCTGACGCTGCTTGCGCACAAAATACCCCGCCTTGGGCTTGGCGTGCGCCAGCCCCTTGTCTTCAAGCCAGCGAAACGCCTGCATGGCCGTGGAAATAGACACGCCTTCTTGGGCGGCAGTGTCGCGCACCGAGGGCAGGCGCTGCCCGGGCAGAAAAGCACCGGACTCGATCAGCGCGGCCATGCGCGTGGCCATCTGCACATACTTGGGCTGAATCGGGGCGGATGAGGACAAAAGTGGTGCATTCATGGCTTAGCCATTGTGCATCAGCGCTTGCGGACATCGGGACCCAGTACCAGTACAGATCCACCCCATTTGCACCCTACAGTTGCGCTTCGAGCGGGCTTGTCATGTCCGTCATGTGTGCCCGTTGTATCTACCGCTCTCGGAGCCTGTGGGCGACAGTCATGGCCTCAGCATCCACATTGTTTCAGGAGACCGCCATGAACTCAGCACAAACTCAAACCTTGCCAGCGCAGGGCATCCTGACACTGCGCAAGCCGTCTGCCTTGCAACTGCGCGTGCTCTCTGGCTGCGTGTGGTTGACCGAAAGCCGTGACCCCACTGACCACTTTTTGCAAGCTGGAGACAGCTTCTGTTTGCACACTGAGCGGGTTGTGATCGAGGCACAAGAAGACAGCCTGATCGTTTGGACGCCCACTGCCAACACGCCATTTGCAAGGGCGAGAAGGCCCGATGCTCCCGCCAAGTGGCGAGCCCATGTGCCGGGCTTGGCTGCAACCTGGCGGAAGCTTGGCACTGCGCCACTCTTCGGGCTCTTTCAGCGACCGTTCAAGGGATACGACGGGTCGTTGTAACCTGGCGTAGAGGGATGACCCATGGCCACCAGGCTGTTGACCAAGGCCTCGTCTTCGGCGGTGATCTCCACATCCAGTGCGCCCGCGTAGTCTTGCCACTGCGCCAGCGTGCGGGGGCCAGCAATGACCGCACTCACATGGCGGTTGGCCAGCACCCAGGCGGTGGCAAAGTGTGCGAGCGATACGCCTTTGGCCTCGCAATGCTGCCGCAGCGTTTGCGCAATCTGCAGCGATTCTTCGCGGAACTCGGTTTCCAGAATGCGCTTGTCACCCCGGGCAGCACGGCTGCCCTCTGCGGGCGTCTGGCCGGGTGCATATTTGCCCGTGAGCACCCCGCGTGCAATCGGGCTGTAGGGCACCACGCCCAGGCCGTAATGGCCGCAGGCTTCCAGAATTTCCACCTCGGGCAAGCGGTTGAGCAAGTTGTAATAAGGCTGACACACCACGGGGCCGGGCATGTTCATCTGGCGGGCCATGTTGACCATCTCGGCAATGCGCCAGCCCCGAAAATTGGACACGCCCCAGTAGCGGATCTTGCCGTCGCGCAGCAAAGCCTCGATGCCCCGCAGGGGCTCTTCGAGGTTCATGCCGTTGTAGTCGCGGTGCAGGTAGTAAATGTCCAGGTGGTCGGTTTCCAGGCGGCGCAAGCTGCCCTCGCAGGCCCGCAACATCCAGCTGCGCGAGTAGCCCTTGTGGTTGGGTTCTTCCGACATCGCGTTGCCCACTTTGCTGGCCAAGACCCAGTGATGGCGTTGCCCTTTGAGCACCTGACCGACGATTTCTTCGGATTTTCCGAGCGTGTACACGTCAGCAGTGTCGATGAAGTTGCAGCCTTTTTCTTGCGCATCGGCCACGATGGCGCGCGCATCTTCCAACGGCGTTTGGTCACCAAACATCATGGTGCCCAAGCACAGGCGGGACACTGTCAGGGGGCTTTTGCCCAGGGTGGTGGTTTTCATGGTGGGGTCTCCGAAAAAACTGGGGATGCAAAGCCCCCTTGGGGTCCTGTCGCTGAGCACATCGCACATCGTAGCCAAGCACTCGGCCTACCACTGTCCAAAACGGACACAAAAAAACCCGGGCTGTCAGACCCGGGCTCTGGTTGCGTGCGGCTGATGTGGTGAATCAGGCCACCGGTACAAACTGGTAACCATTGCCCGAGGGCGTGATGGAACCAAAGGCCGGGAACGGGAAGTGGAAACCACCGGCCATCATTTTTTCCTTGACCAGCATGTCAAAGATTTTGCGGCGGCTTTGGCGGGCCATTTCGGGGTTCATGTCAAACAGCACGGCCCAATCCGGGTTGCGGGCAAACAGGGACGGCACGTTGGTGATGTCAGCCACGTAGGCAAAGGACTGACCTTCAGAGCGCACCGTGAACAAGGTGTGGCCCGGGGTATGACCAAAGGCGGCGACCGACTGGATGCCAGGGGCCACGTTGCTGCCAGGTTCGAACTTGACCAGTTGGTCTGCGGTCAAACCCGTCAAAGCACGTTTGACAGCCCCAAAAGCGCCTTGCATGCCTGCTGGTGCTGCCGCAATGCGGGTTTCGTCTGTCCAAAAGGCGTGCTCGGGTGCAGGCACATGCACACGGGCATTGGGGTAGACCAGGTTGCCGTTTTTGAAGCGCAAGCCATTGATGTGGTCGCCATGAAAGTGGCTCAGCACCACGTTGTTGATGTCCTCGGGCTTGAAGCCCGCCGCCGCCAAGTTACCCAGCAGTTTGCCGGTAGTGGGCGGGCCGTTGTCGGCAAAACCGGTGTCAAACAAATAGCGCTGGTTGCCGTTGACCAGCAGGAACGGGGTGAAAGGAATGTCGATGTAATCGGTGGGCAGATTTTGTGTGGCCAACAGCGCCTTGATTTGGTCGAGCGGCACAGCGGGCACAAATTCTTGCCCCAGAGGGCGGCGCAAGGCACCATCGTTGAGGGCAATGATTTCCATGGAGCCGAGCTTCATGCGCTTGAAACCCACCGAGGGCAATTCGGGCGCGCCCAATTGGGGTGTGTTTTGCGACCAGACAGACGAAAAGGTCAGCGCAGAGGCACCGGCCATGCCTGCACCCAAAAAATGACGACGGTTCAACATGCTTTGCATCCTTCAACAATGGGGTGCTCAGAATACGCGGCACTTGCCAATGGCTAGCTTGAGGTGTGATTGCCCACGGTGGATGCAGGGTCATTGAATGACGCATGCCCCCAAAAGCCCCCGGGCTTGTCGGCTCGGGGGCTGGGGGCAGACCATTAAGGGGGTCGGGATTCAAAGCTGAAGTTCACGCACTCGTAGACCGCAGCACGCTGCGCCACCTTCTGAAGCTGATTGACAGACCTGATCGATCAACTCGGTTGAACAGCCCTGGCTATGGGTCATTGTTCAGCTTTTGAACGAATCGATGGCACCGGGTTTACGCAGCATTTTGTTCACTTCGTCGCGATGCAGTTCTTCTTGGACGATCATTTCACGCGCATACTCTTCCAGCAAAACGCTGTGGCCTTCCACGATTTTCAGCAAGTTGTAATAGGCATCGAGCGTGCATTTTTCGTGCTCCAAGCTCTCTCGCAAAATGTCGCCCAGATCGTGCTTTTCAGTCTCGAGTAAAGGGCCTATTTTCAAGGATGGATGCCCACCCAACAGGGTCACCAACTCCCCCGCTTTGTGCGCGTGTTGCAAGCCCTCTTCGGCGTTTTCTTTTAACCACGACACAATAGGGATGCGGTTAAATCCATAGACCATCAGGGCGTAATGGGTGTATTTGACGACACCGGCCAACTCCAACTCCAAGATGAGATTGAGTGCCTGAATCACCATTGGTTTTTCATTAATTTCCATTTGAAGTCCTTCTCGGTTTTTAAGAGCACTCAAATAGTAAGTAATGAAGAATTAAATTTAAGTGCGTTAGCAAACATATTGCGCAAACACCCCATGTTCACCCCACTCACCAAAACCGGCCAGAAGCGGTCAGCCATGCTCATTTTCGATGGCAGTATTTTGGGGATGACATTGCCCATCAGGGGTGATGGGTGAGCTTTCGGTGTTCATCTGTGCCTAGGACCCCAACAGGCTAAATGATGCGCACCCACTTCAGGTCGCAGCACTCAAACGCTGCGAATCGCAACGCCCCGAAATTGCTGCAAACCAGTGTCTTGCGGCGGACGTGGGTAACGGGTGGGATCGATCCGGTGAAGCAGCCAAGCTTGACGACTCTGGGCGGCGCGTATGTTGCGGGCCTTCACATGGCCAAAGCCTCGCATGGACAGCGGCAGCGCAACAATGTCGCGCATCAAGTCTTGATTTTTTGTGTTGACCAAGGGCAACAACTCTTGCACCAGTGTGATGTGGGCATCTATCAGATGACGCTCCATACGCCGCTCGTGCGAGTAGCCAAACGGGTCCCAAATCGTGCCGCGCAACACTTTCCCCTTGGCCAAAAGCCCCAACACGGGGCGCATCCAGCCACCCAGAGTGACTTTGCGGGGTGCTTTTCCATCGGATTCTTTGAACAACGCGGGCGGTGACATGTGGAATGCCAGGCGGTAGTCGCCTTCAAACTGCGCATCCAGTTGCGCTTGGAAGGCCTTGTCACTGAACAACCTGGCAACTTCGTATTCATCCTTGTAGCTCATCAATTTGTGCAGGCTACGTGCTACCGTCATGCCCAAGGTGTCATCGCTCAAGCCAGCTGCTTGCGTGGCCCGCTGAACATCACGCATCAAGCGCGTGTAGCGTTGTGCCCAAGCCTTGCTCTGGTAAGCCGCGAGATGCTGGCTGGCCTGTTCGATGAAGCTGTGCAGGTCTTCTGGCAAAGCCTCTGCTTTGGCGGACATGCTCAACGCCATGGGATCTGCGGCTGCCAGTCGACCCACGGTGAAGGCCAGCAAGTTGGCTTCCACGGCGACATTGTTCAAGCGGATGGCCTGCACCAGCGCCGCCAAGCTGACAGGCACCAGCCCACGCTGCCAGGCGTAACCCATGGCCAAGATGTTGGCGGCCAGTGTGTCGCCCAGTACCTGCTCAGCCAGTGCCTGTGCGTCAAAGGTTTCCACCTGCGCATCGCCCGCAGAAAAACGGATTTTTTCGACCAGCAAGTCGGTTTGCACTTGCGCATCCGGGTTGCGCACAGCATCGGCAACAGGTGTTTCATGCACATTCACCAGCACGCGTGTACGGCCATGGCGAATGGTTTGAAGTGCTTCAGCAGAGGCAGCCACCACCGCATCACAGGCCAGCAAGGCATCTGCTTGTTGGGTATCGATGCGCACCTGGTTGAGCAGTTCTTGTGTGGGCGCTATGCGTACAAAACTCAGCACCGAGCCACCTTTTTGGGCAAAGCCCATGAAGTCGAGCACGCTGGCGTGCTGCCCTTGCAGGTGCGCAGCCATGGCAATGACCGCGCCCACCGTCACCACACCGGTGCCGCCCACTCCGGTGATCAGCAAGTCCCAGGGGCTATCGGTGCTGCGGGGATGGATGTCTGGCAAGCGTGCCGCGTGCGCCATGAACTGCTGGCGCATTTGCGGGGAAGCGCCCGTCTTGCGACGTTGACGTCCTCCGATCACGCTGACAAAACTCGGGCAAAAGCCATTGGCACACGAATAGTCCTTGTTGCAATGCGTCTGGTCGATCTTGCGCTTGCGACCCCATGGCGTCTCCTGCGGCAGCACCGCCACGCAATTGCTTTGCACACCGCAGTCACCACAGCCTTCGCATACCCCTTCGTGGATCATCAGGCGACGCGCAGGATCGCTCAGCTCACCTTTCTTGCGGCGGCGACGTTTCTCTGCGGCGCAGGTCTGCTCGTAAATCAGTACCGACACACCCGTGACTTCGCGCAACTGGCGCTGCACAAGGTCCAAATCTTCACGCGGATGGAATGTGGCGATGGACGGAAAGCGGTTTTTGATGGCGTTGAATTTTGCGATGTCATCGCTCACGATCGCCAGGGCTTCAACGCCCTCGCTCTCGACCTGGCGTGCAATGGCATCCACGCTGATGACACCATCGACGGGTTGTCCGCCTGTCATCGCCACCGCATCGTTGAACAAAATTTTGTAGGTGATGCGGGCCTTGGCCGCAACCGCTTGCCGAATGGCGAGATAGCCCGAGTGGTAATACGTTCCGTCGCCCAGATTCTGAAAGACATGCGGCGTGCGGGTAAAGCGCGAGTGCGAGACCCAGTCCACCCCTTCGCCTCCCATCTGGATCAGGCCAGCGGTGTCGCGCTCCATCCAGTTGGCCATGAAGTGGCAGCCAATGCCTGCACGCGCGGTAGAGCCTTCGGGCACTTTCGTCGATGTGTTGTGCGGGCAGCCGGCACAAAAGTAGGGCAGCCGCTTGACCGCATCGCTGGCGTTACTGAGCATGTCAGCGGGCACGAAATCCAGAACCTTCAGATACGGAATGTTCAGCACCCCTCCCGTGTGCTGCCGTAACCAGTCAGCCACTTGCACGATCAAGCGAGAGGGGCGCAATTCGCCCAGCGCTGACAAGAGCGCCTGGCCTTGTGCATCGCGTTTGCCCACGATCACAGGGCGCGAAGGCGCGTTGTACAACAGATCGCGCAATTGCTGCTCGACGATGGGCGCTTTTTCTTCGATGACCAGAATCTCTCGAAGGCCTTGTGCAAAGGCATGCATGCGGGTGGTTTCGATCGGGAAGGTCAGGCCTAACTTGATCACACGCACACCGGCAGCGGCCAGTGAGGCTTCGCTCAAGCCCAATCGCCGGAACACTTCCATCAGGTCGTGGTGGGCCTTGCCCGCCGTGACAATGCCAATGTGGGCCTGCGGGCTGACGATCACCTGGCGGTCAATGCTGTTCACTTGTGCAAAGGCGGCCACTGCGCTCAGCTTGTCGTGCAGGCGCGATTCGAGACGCAAGGACGGCAAATCAGGCCAGCGGTAGTGCAGGCCATCGGCAGGCGCAACATGTCCCGTCAGGTCTTGCACTTCTTGTGGCCGCTTCCAAAGACCCTGCTGCGCATTGATGGCGTCCAGATCCACCGTCGTACTGCTTTCCACCACCTCTGACAGCGCGGTCAGGCCCACCCAGGCACCCGAATAACGTGACAAGGCAAAGCCATACAAACCGAAGCTCAGCAACTCCGATACATCAGCTGGAGAGACCACTGGCATGTGCCAGGACTGAAACACCTGGTCGCTCTGGTGCGGCATGGACGACGACACACAGCCATGGTCGTCGCCCGCCACCACCACCACACCGCCGTGCGGTGATGAGCCAAAGGCGTTGCCGTGTTTGAGTGCATCGCCTGCGCGGTCCACACCCGGGCCTTTGCCGTACCACAGTCCGAATACGCCATCGACTGTGCGCTCTGGGTCAGACTCCACGCGCTGCGTGCCCAGCACCTGTGTGGCACCCAGCTCTTCGTTGATGGCGGGCACAAATTCGATGCCCGCTTCCTTGAACTTTTCACCTTGTTTCCAGATGACTTGATCCACCATCCCCAGTGGCGATCCCCTGTAGCCGCTGATGAAACCGCGCGTGTTCCATTGCTGGCTTTCGTCGAAGCGGCGCTGCATCAGCATCAGCCGCACCAGCGCCTGCGTGCCCGACATAAAGACCGCGCCTTGCTGCGCCCAGACGTTGTCCTTGAGCTGGTAATCGCGCAAATCCGCAGGCGGGGTGACGGGGGTCTGGGGCTTATGTGTCATTTGTGTCTCCACACTATTGATCCGGCACGCTGAAGATTGAAATGGGTGCGAGATGTCGTCTCGTAGGTCGGTACTCGCAATGTCCGACGTTATGGGTTTCGGCACAGGCCCATGTCGGGGTCTTTGACCGCCGACCTGCTACCTCTTTGAGCATTGAAAACCTCATTGACCCAAATCAATAGAGAAGTAAGAATAGGCCATTAGTTGGCGAATAAAACACTTTTCAAGATCGAATTAGCCACTGGATTGAGAAATAATTTCTCAAAAAGAATAAGATGGAAAAATGAAAGACGTTTACAGCCTGAAAATCCTTGAAGCCTTGCAACTGGATTCGCGCATGACCGTGCAGCAAATTTCAGAGCGGGTCGGTCTGTCACCCACGCCATGCTGGAAACGCATCAAGGAGATGGAGACCCAAGGCGTCATCACCGGCTACACCGTTCAGGTGGATCGCAAAAAGGTCGGGCTGAATTTGATGGTGATGGCCGAAATCAACCTCACCCAGCACACCGAAAAAACAGTGGCCGAATTTGAGGCTGCCGTGCAGGCCACGCCGCACATCGTGCACTGTTACTCCACCACGGGCCAATCGGACTATGTGTTGACCATCATGGCGCAAGACATTGAGGCGTATGAACACTTCTTGATGAAAACCTTGTTCAAGCTGCCCGCAGTGGCGCATGTGCGATCGAGCATCGTGTTGCGGGACATCAAACAGGTTTCAGTGCTGCCGCTTTGAACAAGTCATTGCTTGGGATCGCGGGGGAATGCCAGCGTCCCGGCTAGTGCAAGACGGGTCGCTGTCACTGCCAACAAGGCAAGGCTTCAGGAGATGTGACCCGCCGTTATGGGTCGGAACTGTCATTTCAAGAACCGGAAATCAGCTGAAAACAGTGAGTAGCCATGAAAGTACACAAAAATTCAGACTGACTCGATTACTCTGCGGCAGTACCTCATCTGTGTCTATTGATACGGCACGCTGAAGTGTGAAATGTGTGAGAAGTGCCATCTCACAGGTCGGTACTCGCAGAGTCCAGCATGATGGGTTTCGGCGCAGGCCCACGTCGGGGTCTTCTACCGCCGACCTACAACTTCAATGCATGAGCCATGCCATTTTGTAGGTCGGTCCTCGCAGAGTCCGACATTGTTGGTTCAACGCAGTCCCATGTCGGAGTCTTCGACCGCCGACCTACAACATCCATGTGTGAGACAAGTCATTTTGTATGTCGGTACTCGCAGAGTCCGACATTGTTGGTTCAACGCAGTCCCATGTCGGAGTCTTCGACCGCCGACCTACAACATCAATGCATGTGCCATGCCATTTTGTAGGTCGGTACTCGCAGAGTCCGACATTGTTGGTTCAACGCAGTCCCATGTCGGAGTCTTCGACCGCCGACCTACAACATCCATGTGTGAGACAAGTCATTTTGTATGTCGGTACTCGCAGAGTCCGACATTGTTGGTTCAACGCAGTCCCATGTCGGGGTCTTCGACCGCCGACCTACAACTTCAATGCATGAGCCATGCCATTTTGTAGGTCGGTACTCGCAGAGTCCGACATTGTTGGTTCAACGCAGGCCCATGTCGGGGTCTTCGACCGCCGACCTACAACTTCAATGCATGAGCCATGCCATTTTGTAGGTCGGTACTCGCAGAGTCCGACATTGTTGGTTCAACGCAGTCCCATGTCGGAGTCTTCGACCGCCGACCTACAACATCCATGTGTGAGACAAGTCATTTTGTAGGTCGGTACTCGCAGAGTCCGACATTGTTGGTTCAACGCAGTCCCATGTCGGGGTCTTCGACCGCCGACCTACAACTTCAATGCATGAGCCATGCCATTTTGTAGGTCGGTACTCGCAGAGTCCGACATTGTTGGGTCAACGCAGGCCCATGTCGGAGTCTTCGACCGCCGACCTACAACATCAATGTGTAAGACATGCCATTTTGTAGGTCGGTACTCGCAGAGTCCGACATTGTTGGTTCAACGCAGGCCCATGTCGGAGTCTTCGACCGCCGACCTGCAACATCAATGTGTGAGCCATGCCATATCGCAGGTCGGGATTGATTACACTGACATATGGCATATACCCAGGGAGCATGCGATGCAGTGGTTGCGGTACCTACAAGATGGCAAGGTAATGACAGGCGTGCTGGAGCAGCAGACGGTTCATGAGCATGGCGGTGCCCTGTTCGAAACCTTCAAGCCGACCGGCAACACAGTGGCGGCTGACGGCTTGCAATGGTTGCCCCCGTGCATGCCAGGAAAAATCATCGGGCTCTGGAACAATTTCCGAGCTGCCGCAGAAAAAAATGGCTGGTCGGCACCCACAGAACCCCTTTATTTCATGAAATCACCCGGCGCAGCGGCGGGCCACCAGCAAGCGATTGCCGTGCCATCGAGCTATCCCGGGCGCGTGGTGTTTGAGGGAGAACTTGTGCTGGTGATGGGCACCACCGCGCGCCAAGTCACTGTACAGAATGCACCCCAACACATTTTTGGCTACACCTGCGGTAACGATGTCACGGCGCTCGAGCTCATCCACCGCGACGCCTCATTCCCCCAATGGACGCGCGCCAAAAGCTTTGACGGCTTTGCGGCCTTCGGGCCGGTGATTGACACTGATTTCGATGCCGAAAATGGCCATCTGCGCACGCTGGTAGACGGCCGAGAGCGCCAGAACTATGCCTTCAGCGACATGTTTTTCAGTCCTGCTCAGATCGTGTCCCACCTCTCGCACGACATGACGCTTGAGCCAGGCGATCTCATTTACTGCGGCACGTCGCTCGGTGTTTTGCCGATGAAAGCCGGGGCCACGGTGGAGGTGCTGATCGACGGCATCGGCACTTTGTCAAACCGGTATGGGTAGAAGCTGCAGGCGGCCTTTGTGCTGGGCCATCGTGTGGGCCAGCAGTTGCGTTGCCGCATAGATCGCGTCAATGGTTGGCGTCGGTGTCCCCGTGATACGGCCTAATTCAACAACCGAGCCCACCAGTGCATTGAGCTCCAAGGCCCTGCCAGCTTCAACGTCTTGCAACATGGATGTTTTGTGCGCGCCCACCGCCTGCGCGCCTGCAATGCGTTTGTCGAGCGATACCTTGAACTGCACCCCCAGTTTTTCGGCGACGCTTTGCGCTTGCGTCATCATGTTGGCGGCCAGCTCGCGGGACGGACCGAAGGTGCAGATGTCTTCCAGCGTCGCATGGGTCAGGGCAGAGATGGGGTTGAAGCTCAGATTGCCCCACAGCTTGAGCCAGATTTCGCTGCGGATATCTTTCGAGACAGGGGCCTTGAAGCCAGCGCGCATCATCACTTGAGAAAGCGCCTCGATGCGCTCGCTGCGACTGCCATCGAGCTCCCCCAGTGTGAAGCGGTTGCCTTCAATGACCCGCACGACACCTGGCTCGATCAGCTCGGCTGCCGGGTAGACCACACTGCCGATGATGTGCTCGGGCGCGATCTCCTGCGCCAGACGTCCGTTGGGGTCTACGCTCTCGAGGCTGCGCCCGGAATAGTCCCCTTCCAGTTTTTGGAAGTACCACCAGGGAATGCCGTTGATCATGGTCACCAGCAACGTCTTGGGGCCCAGCAGTGCGCCCAGTTCTGGCAACAGGTCAACCACCTGGTGGGCTTTGACGGTGAGCAGCACCACGTCTTGCACGCCAGCGTCTGACATGCGCTCTACGGCTTTGGCCGCAGGTGCGTCAAGCGTGCTTCCGTCTTCCAAAATGAGGCGAAAGCCGTTCGCCTGAATCGCCGCCAAATTGCGGTTGCGCGCGATGAAAGTGATGTCTTCTCCGGCGGCTGAGAGCCTCGCCCCCAAATAACCCCCAATCGCGCCCGCACCGACCACCGCTATTTTCATTGGGAAGACCCTGCCTTTACGTTGCTGTTTTGCAGCAGCATACCCTTAACTGCACTGACCAGCGGCCAGAGCAACAACAACAAAGCCAGGCCCGTGATGACACCCACCAGCGGGTTGGACCAGAAGATCGACAAACTGCCCTGGGACAAGAGCATGGACTGCCGAAAGCTCGCCTCGGCCATATCACCTAACACCAGCGCGAGGACCAATGGTGCCAGCGGGTACTTGAGCTTTTTGAAGAGGTAGCCCATGACCCCGAAGACCAGCATCATCACCACGTCAAACAATGAGCTGTGAACGGTGTAAGCACCGATGGCACAGATGACCACGATCACCGGGCCAATCACCGAGAAAGGAATACGCAGGAATGCCGCCCAGAACGGCACGGTGGTCAGCACCACCACAAGCCCGACGATGTTGCCCAAATACATGGAAGCAATGAGCCCCCACACAAAGTCCTTGTGCTCCACAAAGAGCATGGGGCCGGGCTGAAGGCCCCAGATCATCAGGCCGCCCAAAAGCACAGCGGCCGTCGGTGAGCCTGGAATACCCAGCGTCAGCATGGGCAACAGCGCCGATGTGCCGGCCGCATGCGCCGCGGTCTCGGGTGCCACCACCCCCTCAATATTGCCTTTGCCAAAGGACGCTGGGTCTTTGGACATGCGTTGCGCCATGCCGTAGCTCATGAACGACGCAGGTGTGGCACCGCCGGGTGTGATGCCCATCCAGCAGCCCACAGCGGTCGAGCGCAAAAAGTTGAGCCATTGGCGCGGCAACTCGGCCCAGGTCTGGAGCACCACGCGCAGGTTGAGTTTGGCACTTTTGCCTTTGAAGGCCAGGCCTTCTTCCATGGTCAGCAAAATCTCTCCGATGCCAAACAGGCCGATCACCGCAATCAGGAAATCAAAGCCCTTGAGCAGCTCGGGATAGCCATAGGTCATGCGCAATTGCCCGGTGACCGTGTCCATGCCCACCGCAGCCAGCGCAAACCCCAACATCATGGCGGCGATGACCTTGGCGGCGGGTTCTTTACTCATGCCCACAAAGCTGCAAAAGGTCAGGAGTTGCACCGCAAAGAATTCGGCCGGCCCGAACTTGAGGGCGAATTTGGCCAGCACAGGGGCCAGGAAGGTGATCAAGACCACCGCGAAAAGCGCGCCCACAAAGGACGAGGTGAACGCTGCTGTGAGTGCCTGTGCCGCACGTCCCTGCTGGGCCATGGGGTAGCCGTCAAAGGTGGTCGCCACCGACCACGGTTCTCCAGGGATATTGAACAAAATAGACGTGATGGCACCACCAAACAGTGCACCCCAATAGATGCACGACAGCATGATGATGGCCGAGGTCGGGTTCATCGTGAACGTCAGCGGCAGCAAGATGGCAATGCCGTTGGCCCCCCCCAGGCCGGGAAGCACGCCAATGAGTACACCCAAGGTGACGCCAATGAGCATATAGGCCAGGTTGGGCAGTGTCATGGCCACTGCAAAACCCTGCATCAGGTTGTTGACTTCTTCCATTAAAGCCCCAGCAAACTTTCCAGCGGACCTTTTGGCAAGGGCACCAGGAACCAGCGTTCAAACACCAGAAAAAATGCGACTGGCACCGTCAGGGACACCGCCGCGGTCACGCGCCAGCCGAAGTGCCCGTGGCGACGCATGAAGTAGCCGATCAGCAAAGCGGAGGGGAGGTAAATGCCCATCCACAACATCGTCACGATGTAAATGACCATCGGGATCAGCATGGCCATGACGGTGGCGATCTGGCTGCGCTCGGCAAAAACCTCGTCCAATGAGCGCCAATGCCACAGGGTGCTCCCCAAAATTGCGGCACTGGAAGCGCACAAGGCCAGGCCAATGTAAAACGGGAAATAGCCCGAGCGTGGACCGTCATCGGCCCAGCCAATGCCCACGCGCAAGCTGTCCACCACCACCAGCACGCCCAGGGCCAGCAACAGCAAGGCGACAGCCACCTCGGGCCCACGCGTCTTGGGGTCGTTCGCGGATTCTGCGTCCGGTTTGTTGGCGTTTTCAGTCATTGCAGGCCTTACTTGGCAATAAAGCCAGCTTCTTTCATCAGCTCGCGGTGCAATTGCTCGTTGCGACCCAACCATTCGAAGTAATCGTTGCCTGACATCGCGGTCTGCTTGAAGGCACCTTTTTGCATGAATTCTTGCCACTCAGGCAAGGCACGCACTTTTTGAAACAGGTCCACGTAGTACTTGGTCTGGGCAGCAGATACGCCGGGCGGCATGAAGATGCCGCGCAGCATCAGGTACTCCACGGGCAAGCCTGCAGAGCCGCATGTGGGCACATCACTCCAGGATTGCGTGGCCGTGATTTTGGCTTTGAAGGGCAGGCGTTCTTTGTCAAAGACGCACAGCGGGCGCAGCGCGCCCGAGCGCCAGTGGGATTCGGCCTCAATGGGGTTGTTCACTGTGGAATCAATGTGTTTGCCCACCAATTGCACCGCCACATCGCCACCCCCCTTTAGCGGGATGTAAATGAGCTTCTTGCCCAGCGTCTTTTCCAACAGCACGCTGATGATCTGGTCTTCCTGCTTGGAGCCGGTACCGCCCATTTTGAAGGTCTTGTCAGGCTGAGCCTTGACGGCTGCAAGGTAGTCCTTGGTGGTCTTGTAAGGTGTGTCTGCGTTGACCCACAGGACAAATTGGTCCAACGCCAACATGGACACTGGGGTGAGGTCGCGCCAATTGAACGGCACGCCAGTCGCCAAAGGTGTGGTGAACAGGTTGGACAGCGTGATCACAATTTTGTGTGCGTTCCCCTTGTCGGCCTTGACGTCGAGGAAGCCCTCGGCACCCGCACCGCCTGATTTGTTCACCACAATGATGGGCTGGGGACTGAGTTTGTTCTTGGCGACCACGCCCTGGATGAACCTGGCCATCTGGTCCGCTCCGCCACCCGTGCCTGCGGGCACGACAAACTCAACCGGCTTGGTGGGCTCCCAGGCATGGGCTGCACAGCCAAGGGCAGCGGCAGCCAAGACAAAAGTTCGCTGCACCGTGCTGATCCATTTTTGCAACTGCATAGCCAAGTCTCCTGTTGATTGAAAAATCGATGCCCTGGCGATCAGACCCTCTAGCCGCCAAGTCCCAGCTTGGCCGCCAGCCCGATGCGCTGAAGCTTGCCAGTGGCGCCTTTGGGGATTTCGTCCATGAACAAAATTTTCTTGGGCACCTTGTACTCAGCGGCCCGTGAGCTGACAAAGGCCTGCAGTTCACGCTCGGTAGCGCTCTGACCCTCGCGCAGCACCACAACTGCAGCCACTTCTTCACCCAATTTGGGGTGCGGCATACCAAAGCAGACCACCTGGGCCACGGCGGCGTGGTCCATCAAAATCTCGTCCACCTCGCGAGGGCTGACTTTTTCGCCACCGCGGTTGATGATTTCCTTCAGACGCCCAGTGATGCTGATGTAGCCGTCTGCGTCCATCACGCCTTGATCGCCGGTGCGGAACCACCCGTGGGTGAAACCCTCTTCGTTGGCTTTGGGGTTGTTTTCGTATCCGGCCGTCACGTTGGCGCCACGGATCACGATTTCGCCTACAGAACCACGCGGCAACAGGCTGCCCTCGGTGTCCATGATGCCGATCTCGGGGCCGGCGGCAATGCCCACCATGCCCGGCTTGCGCACTCCCGGGGGCAGCGGGTTGCAGGCCATTTGGTGCGTTGCCTCGGTCATGCCATAGGCTTCGATGAGCGGCGCTTGGAACAGGGCTTCAAGTTCCTGAATCACCTGCGGCGGCATGGACGACGAGGACGAACGCAAAAAGCGCAGCGGGTTGCGCGCGATGACATCGGCATTGCCTTTGCCCCGGCTCACAATCGCTTGGTGCATGGTCGGCACAGCGGTGTACCAGGTCGGTCGGGCCTCGTCCATCCAGGCGAAAAACTTCAGGGCATTGAAGCCAGGGGTGCAAAACACTTGCGAGCCCGCCGCCAATGGTGCCAGCACGCCGGCAATCAGGCCGTGAATGTGAAACAGCGGCATGACGTTGAGGCCGCAATCCTCGGGCACAAACTGCAAACTGTTGCGGATGTTGGTGGCAGACGCCACCAAATTGCCTTGGGTGAGCGGCACAATCTTGGGCCGCGACGTGGTTCCCGAGGTGTGGAGCACCATGGACACGTCCCCAGGCAATGCGTAACCACCGTGCGCTGCGGCAGATCCGGCTGGTTTGCCGTCTCGCGGCGTCAGGGTGAAGTGGCCAGCAGCTTGCTCCGGCTCGACCACCAGTTCAATGATGCGCACGCCCAGCTTTTCAGCAACGGCAATGGCCGGTAAGGTGCTGGACCGCTCAACAATCAGCGCTTTGGCATGAAGGTCATTCAAATAGAACTCGAATTCATCGGCGCGATAAGCCGGATTCAAGGGCGCACTGGTCACACCGCTGGCACAGGCCATGAAGCAAGTCGCCATCTCAGGGCCGTTGGGCAACACGATCGCCACCCGGTCGTTGCGGCCAATGCCCAGCGCATTGAGCTGCTCAATGGTGGTGGCAATCAGCGTACGTAAGGCGTCAAAATTCAGCGGTAAACGCGCTGGGGCTGAAATCGCTGGCGCATGATTGGCACCACAGGCAAGCAAATCTTGCAAAACTATCGACATGACTACTCCCTTAAGCCTATATCGGTTTATACCGGAATGACTTCACTGCGCAGCGTTCGTGCGCAATACTTGACTAGGGAATTCCCGTGCTTGCGCCGACGCACGATTCGTTGTGGGATTGTGTGCAAGGCCGAGGGTGACGGATACGAAATTCAAGCCCATCAGGGCCAAAAGCTTTGACTTTGGCATCCATAACAACCCATTGCGACCGCTGGGCTGGCCCAACCTGCCGCCCAGGGTTGGTCATCGCGCTGTTTTGCCTGCTGACCAATTGATGCGCAACTGGCCACCGCAGACCGGGCACAACAGCGGACAAGCACTTTTTGGCGCAGAAAGCTGCCCCCCTTAAACTGCCCCCATGCACAACACTGCAACGCCTGTTTTGTACTCGTTTCGACGCTGCCCTTACGCCATGCGGGCCCGAATGGCCTTGCAAGTGAGCCAGGTAGCCTACGAACACCGCGAAATCCTGCTGAGAGATAAGCCCGAGCACATGCTCGCCTTGTCCCCCAAAGGCACGGTCCCCGTCCTTTGGCTTGCAGATGCGCCAGGTCACAAGGTGCTGGACGAAAGTCTGGACATCATGCTCTGGGCACTGGATCAACATGACCCCTTACGCTGGCTGCCTGCATCGCCAGAAGACAGGGCTGCGGCTTTGGCGCGGATTGCCTTGAACGATGAGGTCTTCAAAAAACACTTGGATCGTTACAAATACCCCCTTCGTTTTCAGCTCAGCACCGGCATTCAGGACAGGGATTTGGGCGCTGTGTTTCTTTGGCAGATCAACGCGGATTTGCAAAAAAATGCCTTTTTAAACGGTCAGCATTGGGGCCTGACGGACGCGGCCTTGGCACCTTTTGTCCGGCAATTTGCGCATGTCGATGCCGATTGGTTCGCAGCTCAAGGCTGGTCAGCATTGCATGTTTGGCTCGAAAACTTCGAAAACTCTCCCGGCTTTCTGAAGGCCATGCAAAAAGTAGCCTTGTGGCAAGCCGATCAAGTTCATGAAAAAACCCCTCAATCTGCAGACACCCCGACATGAAACAACTGCTGATCCTTTGCGCTGCTGGGGCTTTGTCTTGGTCTTGCATGGCCAGAGACTCCACCGCTGATGTTTCCCCTCCCGAATGGTTCACCCAGGCACGCCAAGCCATTGAGCTGAAGAACTACGATGTGGCGATCCAAGTCCTCTCCCAAGCCCCCGACACACAATCTGCCGATTGGCATAACCTGATGGGCTTCAGCTTGCGCCTGAAAACACCCCCTCAGTTGGTGATGGCTGAACGGCATTACCAAGTTGCGTTGGAAAAAAACCCCATGCACCTCGGTGCCCTGGAGTATTACGGTGAACTGCTTTTGCTGAAAAATGATTTGCCAGGCGCACAAACCCTGTTGAAACGGCTTGAAAGGGCTTGCACTTCAGAATGCGAAGAGCTGCGCGATCTGCAAAAAAGCATCGCAGAGTTCAAAACCAAGAAATGATCTTCAGTGTTTTGAAAACCCATCCCTCTGTTTGCATGCCATGCAGAAAAAGCCAACAGGGAATTTTGATAATGTTTTTACTTGAACCCACCTCTAACTGAGACACCGCAAAATGAAAAAACCATTCGCTGTTGCAATTCTTTGGGCCGTCACCTTGGCCAGCATGGCCGCCGACTCTTCACCCTCTTCCGGACCTGCCACATCCACTGGGATTGGACAAGCTCGGCAAGCCATAGAGGTGAAAAATTACGATTTGGCCGTCAAAGTGCTGAGTCAATCCGATGAGAAATCCTCTGCCGACTGGCATAACTTGATGGGTTACAGTTTGCGCAAAAAGACACCGCCAGACTTGCCCGCTGCCGAGAAGCATTACCAGATGGCTTTGGAAAAAGACCCCAAACACCGTGGCGCATTGGAGTATTACGGTGAATTGTTGCTGTTGAAGAATGATTTACCAGGCGCTGAAGCCCTGCTGAAACGGCTGGAAAAAGCATGCTTTTTTGGGTGCGAAGAACTCCGTGATCTGAAAAAAAGTGTGGCGGATTTCAAAGCCAAGAAATGATCTTCAGTCCGCCTGTTCCCAATGGGGCCCCAAGCCCACTTCTGCAAGCAGCCACACTTTCAGATCGGCTTCACCGTCCATGAGGCGCGGCACTTCGGTGCGTAGCATTGCGCTCGGCATGCGCAAAGCAGATGCCAGAGTTTCACCTGTACAGATGAAGTGACAAACACCCCGTTTTAACGGCTCCCCGCAATTGCTTTAGGGGACTTGCCTTAAAAAATGAAGTGATAGGATTAATTTTTCGCCCAAGGCCAACAGCGCAGTTGTTGTTTTGGCGTTGTAACAAGAACCAGGGATGGCACGACCTGCTTGACGCATGAATGAAAGAGCATGAATGAAAGAATTTGACATCGTGGTGCATGGTGCCACCGGCTTCACGGGCCGTTTGGTGATTGAATATTTACTCAAGCAACCATCCGGCCTGCGCTGGGCCATGGGCGGGCGCAGTGCCAGCAAACTGGCGGCCGTGCGGGACGAAGTGGGTGCCCCCGCTGACACGCCTTTGGTGGTGATCGACAGCGAAGACCCGGCCAGCCTGCAGGCCTTGATGAGCCGCACCCGCTTGGTCTTGACCACGGTGGGGCCTTACCAGTTGTACGGCAGCGGCCTGGTCAAAGCCTGCGCCGAAGCCGGTGTCGACTACGTGGACCTGTGCGGCGAGCCGGCCTGGATGCGCCAGATGATCGACGCACACCATGCCGCAGCGCAAGCCAGCGGGGCGCGAATTGTGTTCTCCTGCGGTTTTGATTCCATTCCCTTTGATCTGGGGGTGTTGATGCTGCAGGGTGAAATGCAACAGCGTTTTGGCACGCCGGCCTCGCGCGTGCGGGGTCGTGTGCGCAAGATGAAGGGCACCTTTTCGGGGGGCACGGCGGCCAGCTTCAAGGCCACCATGGCGGCCGCTGCCAGCCAGCCTGGTGTGCTGGACTTGCTGAAAAATCCATTCTCTTTGACTCCTGGATTTACCGGCCCCAAGCAACCAACCGCGCACAAACCCATGGTCGATGAGGTGCTGGATGTGTGGGTAGCCCCCTTTGTGATGGCCACCATCAACACCCGCAATGTGCACCGCTCCAACTTTTTGCTCAAGCAAGCGTGGGGTGCGGACTTTGTCTACGACGAAATGGTCATCACCGGCCCGGGCGACAAAGGCCAGGCTGTGGCCGAGGCGATTGCTGCGGATAAAAGCATGAGCGGTGCCGATGTTCTGCAACCCGGCGAAGGCCCTTCGCGGGCGGAGCGCGATGCCGGCTCTTACGACGTTTTGTTCATCGGCCACAACCTTGCAGGTCAGACCTGCCGCGTGAGCGTGCAAGGCGATCGCGACCCGGGTTATGGCAGCACCTCCAAAATGATCAGCGAAGCGGCCATCTGTTTGCTCCAAGACGCCACCCAAACACCGGGCGGCATCTGGACCCCAGCCTCCAACATGGGACAAAAACTGATCGACCGCTTGCAGGCCCATGCAGGCTTGACGTTTCGCGTGGAATAAGGAGTTTCCATGTCCAATGTTTGTCTGGTCATTGGTGCTGGTGATGCCACGGGGGGTGCGGTGGCCAGGCGTTTTGCACGAGAGGGTTACACCGTCTGCGCCACCCGCCGCACACTGGACAAATTAGAGCCCCTGTTGGCGCAGATCCGACAAGGCGGGGGTGTGGCCCATGGGTTCGGGTCCGATGCGCGCAATGAGGACGATGTGATCGCATTGGTCGAGCACATCGAAGCCAATATCGGTCCGATCGAGGTGATGGTGTTCAACATCGGTGCCAACTCGCCCAACAGTATCTTGACCGAGACCGCGCGGCGTTACACCAAAATGTGGGAGATGGCCTGTTTGGCGGGTTTTCTCACCGGCCGTGAAGTGGCCAAGCGCATGGTGAGTCGAGAAGAATTGGCTGTGAGCGGCAAGGCCCACAAAGGCACGATCATCTTCACGGGCGCGTCCGCCTCGCTGCGAGGCAGCGCGCACTTTGCAGGCTTTTCGGGTGGCAAGATGGCTTTGCGCTCTCTGGCACAAAGCATGGCCCGCGAACTCGGACCCATGGGCATTCATGTGGCGCACACCATCATCGACGGGGCGATCGACACCGAGTTCATCCGCACGCAATTTCCACAGCGCTACGCACTCAAGGACGAAGGCGGCATTTTGAACCCCGACCACATCGCCGACGCATACTGGATGCTCCACCAGCAACCACGCGATGCTTGGACGCATGAACTCGATTTGCGCCCCTACATGGAAAAGTTTTGAAAACGCAGGAGACACACATGAAAACCTTTGACTTTTACTTTGACTTTGGCAGTTTGGCCTCCTACTTGGCCCACACCCAGTTGCCCAAGATGTGTGCCGACACCGGGGCCTCAGCCAACTTGCTGCCCATGCTGCTGGGTGGGGTGTTTCAGGCCACGGGCAATGCCTCGCCCATGACCGTGCCCGCCAAGGGGCGGTATGTCTTTGTGGACTTCAAGCGCTTTGCCGATGGGTATGGCGTGCCCTTGAACACGAATCCCCACTTCCCGATCATCACGACCACGCTGATGCGGATGGTGACAGCATTGCAAATGAACAACGACCCGCGTTTGCAGGCTTTCATGGATGTGGTGTACCGAGCGATTTGGGTGGATGCACTCAATTTGAACGACCCGGCCGTCGTCAGTCAGGTGTTGACCGCAGCCGGATATGACGCTGCTGCCTTGCTGGCCATGGCAAATGACCAAGCCACCAAAGACCAACTCAAGGCCGTCACGATGAAGGCCGTGGAGCGCGGCGTGTTTGGAGCCCCTAGTTTTTTTGTAGGCGATGAAATGTTCTGGGGTCAAGACCGTATCGAGCAGGTCAAGGCCGCACTGAAGGCTTGAGTCGTTTTGTTCAAAGCAAACATGAGGGCTCAGGGCTTGCTGGAATTCAATCTGAGCATCAGCGTCATCGGATGCAAGGGCGATGACTGAAAGCCATAGTGTTCGTAGAACGCCTTGGCGCGGTCGTGAAGCGCATGCACCAGCAATGCTCGAACACCAGCGTTCTGAGAAACCACCACCGCACGGTTGACGGCATCCTGCAGGAGGGATGCGCCCAGCTTGATACCTTGCGCGCGATGATCAACCGCCAACCGAGCCAGCACCATCACCGGAACTGGATCAGGCATATTCCTGCGGACCGAGCTGCTGGCCATCTGGTGCGAGACAGCACCCGCTGCCATGGCGTAGTAGCCATAAACACGGCTGTCCTGATCCGTCACTACAAACGTGCGGCTGGCACCGCTGATTTGGTTGGTGATTGCGCGGCGCTTGAGCCACTCGTCGAGAACGGCCTCGCCACACTCAAATTCATCAAAAATGTGGGTGGCCGCGAGCGGCTGAGGTGCATTGAGTTGCAAGCTCATGCCTTGACCGTGGCCCAAGGTGCCCCCACGGCCATGAGGCGCTCAAGCCCTGGATTGTGGCTGGGCGGGGCGTCGAGCATCGCCTTGAACTGCTGGAACTTGTCGGCATCCAAACTGAAGAACACTTGGTCAAGTACGACCGCCTGCGCTTTGTCGCAGGCGGCCTCGAGCATGAAGTCCGAACGGTTCTTGCCCAGCAAAGTTGCAGCGTGATCAATCAAGTCTCGCTGAGCGGGCAGTGCCCGTAGATTGATAGCGGCGTCACGCATGGTTCTCTCCCTTTAGCGCATAGACAATAGATATACAAAGAATAGCCGGACGTGTAGCTGTTGTCAATACGCACTATGCCTTGTTGGCTGGCGACCAGTCACACCATAGAACTGGGCGAGATTGGCCTTCATACCAGCAAGAAAAACGGCCCCAAAGGGCCGTTTTTCATTCAAGGAGCCGTGACCACTCAGGCCGTCACACCCTTCGCGTTCTCCACGTACTCTTCAATCTGGTTGAAGTTCAGGTACTTGTAGATCGCAGCGCCGTCCTTGTTCACGATGCCCATGGCTTCGTGGTACTCGGCCACTGTCGGGATATGACCCAGCTTGGACGCAATCGCTGCCAACTCGGCACTGGCCAAAAACACGTTGGTGTTCTTGCCCAAGCGGTTGGGGAAGTTACGCGTGCTGGTGGACACCACCGTCGCGCCTTCGCGCACTTGGGCTTGGTTGCCCATGCACAGCGAGCAGCCGGGCATTTCGGTGCGGGCACCGGCGGCGCCGAAGTTGGCGTAGTGACCTTCCTTGATCAGCTCGCTCTCGTCCATCTTGGTCGGTGGTGCCACCCACAGCTTGACCGGGATGTCGCGGCTGCCGCCGAGCAGCTTGGCTGCGGCGCGGAAGTGGCCGATGTTGGTCATGCACGAACCGATGAAGGCTTCGTCGATCTTGGTACCAGCCACGTCGGACAAGAACTTGGCGTCGTCCGGGTCGTTGGGGCAGCACAGGATCGGCTCTTTGATCTCGTTCATGTCGATCTCGATGACGTGCGCGTACTCGGCGTCTTGATCAGCTTCGAGCAGGTTGGGCGCGGCCAACCAGGCTTCGACTTTCTCGATGCGGCGAGCCAATGTACGGGCGTCGGCATAGCCGTCGGCGATCATGTTTTTCATGAGCACCACGTTGGACTTCAGGTATTCCTCGACCGGCTCTTTGTTAAGTTTGATCGTGCAACCAGCGGCCGAGCGCTCGGCAGAGGCGTCGGACAACTCAAACGCTTGCTCGACCTTGAGGTTGGGCAGGCCTTCGATTTCCAGGATGCGGCCAGAGAACTCGTTGATCTTGCCGGACTTGGCCACGGTGAGCAGACCTTGTTTGATGGCGTAAAGCGGAATCGCGTGCACCAAATCACGCAGGGTCACGCCGGGCTGCATTTCGCCTTTGAAGCGCACCAACACGGACTCGGGCATGTCCAGGGGCATCACGCCGGTGGCTGCACCAAAGGCCACCAAACCGGAACCGGCGGGGAAAGAAATGCCGATGGGGAAACGGGTGTGCGAGTCACCGCCGGTGCCGACGGTGTCGGGCAGCAGCAAGCGGTTGAGCCAGCTGTGGATCACGCCGTCACCTGGACGCAATGAAACACCACCTCGGTTGCTGATGAAGGCAGGAAGTTCACGGTGCGTCTTCACGTCCACCGACTTGGGGTAAGCGGCGGTGTGGCAGAAGGATTGCATCACCATGTCAGCCGAGAAGCCCAAGCAAGCCAGGTCTTTCAACTCGTCGCGGGTCATCGGACCGGTGGTGTCTTGTGAACCCACGGTGGTCATCTTGGGTTCGCAGTAAGTGCCGGGGCGCACGCCCTGGCCTTCTGGCAAACCAACGGCGCGGCCGACCATTTTCTGGGCCAGTGTGAAACCGGCTTTGGTCGCAATAGGCGCTGTGGGCAAGCGGAACACGTTGGAGGCTGGCAAGCCCAAGAACTCGCGGGCCTTGGCCGTCAGGCTGCGGCCAATGATCAGGTTGATGCGGCCACCGGCGCGCACTTCGTCAAACAGCACGTCGCTCTTGAGTTTGAACTCGGTGACGGTGGCACCGTTCTTCACGATTTTGCCGTCGTAGGGCAAGATATCGATGACGTCACCCATCTCCAACTTGGACACGTCCACTTCAATCGGCAGTGCGCCAGAGTCTTCTTGCGTGTTGAAGAAGATGGGGGCAATCTTGCCACCCAAAGTCACGCCACCAAAACGCTTGTTGGGCACGAAGGGGATGTCTTGGCCGGTGGCCCAGATCACGCTGTTGGTGGCCGACTTGCGGCTCGAACCTGTACCGACCACGTCACCGACGTAAGCCACCAGATGGCCTTTTTTCTTCAGGTCGTCGATGAACTGCATAGGGCCGCGCTTGCCGTCTTCTTCGGGCTTGAAGGCTGCGCCTTCGCGGGTGTTTTTGAGCATCGCCAAGTAATGCAAGGGGATGTCAGGACGGCTCCAGGCATCGGGTGCGGGCGACAGGTCGTCGGTGTTGGTTTCGCCGGGCACCTTGAACACGGTGACCGTGATTTTTTGCTCGACTTCGGGGCGGGTGGTGAACCACTCGGCGTCAGCCCAGCTTTGCATGACGTCCTTGGCCTTGGCATTGCCGGCCTTGGCTTTTTCAGCGACATCGTTGAAAAAGTCAAACATCAACAAGGTCTTTTTGAGGGCCTCAGCGGCCACACCAGCGACTTCAGCGTCGTCCAGCAGCTCAATCAGCGGGTGCACGTTGTAGCCGCCCACCATGGTGCCCAGCAATTCGGTCGCTTTGGCTTTGGAGATGAGGCCGACTGCGACCTCACCGTGGGCCACAGCCGCCAGGAAAGAGGCCTTGACCTTGGCCGCATCGTCCACGCCAGGTGGCACGCGGTGGGTCAACAAGTCCATCAAGAACGCATCTTCGCCAGAGGGCGGGTTCTTGATCAACTCGATCAAGTCAGCGACTTGTTTGGCGTCCAGCGGCAGTGCTGGAATGCCCAGGGCAGCGCGTTCTGCTGCATGTTCACGGTAGGCTTTCAACATGGTTTTTTCTCCGGTCAAACAAAATGGGGATCAGTCATCGTCCCATGCCGGTCGTGTCGAACAGCTTGGGCGGTGGGTTGTGTTTCATGTCTTGGGCAAAGGCAACTTGCTCGGGGTGCGCGCATTCATCGGCAATGCGTCGGCCTTTGTTCTGGTCCATCAACATGGACTTGTTGGCCAGCTGAAGCCAGACGGCTCCGGCTTTTTTGTCTTCAAGGCGAATGGCGCCAGTGCTGGTCGCCACCGGGTGCATGCGGTAACGAAAGCCTTTGCCACGCAAATTGAAATAGCCCGGTTGCGAGGGATCTGCATCCACACGAACAGTAGCGCCCAATTCGCAAGACAGCTGGCCCTTGTGCACACGATCTGCAATGGCCAGCTCTTCGGTGCCCATGGGCTGCTCACCCGAGGCGGTGCGCACAGTCTGAACGGGAGATGCAGGCACGGCTGTCTGAGCCGCAACAGAGGGTGCAGCAGCCATCAAAGTCGGAGTCGCCAGGATAGGTGCCGCAGAAGGCTTGGACGGCGGACTGGCCAAAGCTTGCGCATTGGCCTGAGCCTGAAGGCGGGCAGTGGCTTCGGCACTGGACAGCGAAGAAGTGTCACTGGGCGATGTGCGGGCTTTGGTGCTTGACGGTTGGGTGATTTTTGCAGGCGCTTGCGCCCATGCAGCACCTGCCCAACACACGCAGGTCAGCACAATGGCTGTTTTGATCATGGGAAGCCCTTTCATGGAAGAAGGCACCATCATGAACCGCGCAGGGTCAATTGACCAGATGCGGCAAAAAACGCCTGAATGGATGGAGTCAATGGACGGCCCGTCTGGTGGGCGCGCTCCAGCAACTGCCAGAAAAACCGGTAGCTGGCCCGGTCGTGTAACTGGCCCGCATGGCTGATGGGTGCCCATTCGGCAGCATGGGCCGCCTCGATGATCTCGCTGGCCTGGTCGATCTGCGCCTCGCTGGGGGCCATGGCCTCCAGGATGGGACGGATCTGGTCCGGGTGGATGCTCCACATGCGTGTGTAACCCAGCTCACATGCGGCTTTCTTGGCAGCCATGCGCATGGCATCGGCGTTCTTGAATTCGGTCACCACGCAGTGCGAAGGCACCTTGCCGTGCGCGTGGCAGGCACTGGCGATGTCGAGCTTGGCGCGCAGCACCAAGGGGTGCGTGAACTGCCCCTGAATGCCCATGCCCTCAGCGGGTATGGCCCCGCCATGGGCCGAGACAAAGTCCATCAGGCCAAAGCTCAGCGACTGCACACGGGGGTGGGCGGCAATGTCAAACGCCCGGTGCACAGCAGCAGGTGATTCAATCAAAACATGCAGCGGCAAATCGCTCGCCCCTGCTTGCAACAGGGCCGCTTGCGCACGCTCAACATCGGCCACGGTTTCCACCTTGGGCACCATGATGTGCGACAGGCATGAACCAGCCCGGGCAGCAATCAGCGCCATATCGGCATCAAAAGAGGGGTGATCGACAGGATGGACACGCACGGCCACACGGGCCCCGGGGTTGGCAGCCGTGGCGGCCAATGCCAGCTCGGTGACCAAGGCCGCATGCTCGGCTTCGCCCCCCACTGGCGCGCCGTCTTCGCAATCCAGAGTGACATCAAAAACGCAAGCGCCGAACTCTTGCATCATGTCCACCTGCAATTGCAGGCTTTTGCGCATCCTCGCTTCGACACCGCTGTAATGGTCACAAACCGGCAGCTGCACGCTTGCGGCTTGTGCCCCCAAAAGGACGTCGCGAGGATGGCTCACTTGGACTTCTCGGCCTTAAATCAGATCAGGTGAGCGACGCCAGCTTGCTCGTCGGTCAACTCTTTGAGCGTCTTGTCGATGCAGCCTTGGCTGAAGGCGTCAATTTCCAGACCTTCCACGACTTTGTACTCGCCGTTTTCGCAAGTGACGGGGAAGCCGAACATCACGTCTTTGGGAATGCCGTACCAGCCTTGCGAAGGAATACCCATGGTGACCCACTTGCCGTTGGTGCCCAAGGCCCAATCGCGCATGTGGTCGATGGCCGCATTGGCAGCCGAGGCAGCCGAAGACAGGCCACGGGCTTCGATGATGGCTGCGCCGCGCTTGCCCACGGTGGGCAAGAACACGTTGGCGTTCCATTCCTGGTCGTTGATCATGGCCTTGACAGATTCGCCCTTGATGGTGGCGAAACGGTAATCGGCGTACATGGTGGGAGAGTGGTTGCCCCAGACGCACAAATTCTCGATGTCGGCCACGGCTTTGCCGGTCTTGGCTGCGATTTGCGACAGGGCGCGGTTGTGGTCCAGACGCAGCATGGCGGTGAAGTTGCCGGGTTTCAGGTCCGGAGCGGCCTTCATGGCGATGAAGGCATTGGTGTTGGCGGGGTTGCCCACGACCAACACTTTAACGTTGCGCGAAGCGACAGCGTTCAGGGCCTTGCCTTGAGCGGTGAAGATGGCACCGTTGATGGCCAGCAACTCGGCACGCTCCATACCGGGGCCGCGTGGGCGCGAACCGACCAGCAAAGCGTAATCCACATCCTTGAAGGCGGTCATGGGGTCGCCGTGGGCTTCCATGCCGACCAACAATGGGAACGCGCAGTCTTCGAGTTCCATCATCACGCCCTTGAGCGCTTTTTGGGGGCCTTCGACGGGCACTTCCAGCAATTGCAGGATGACGGGCTGGTCTTTACCCAGCATTTCGCCGGAGGCGATGCGGAACAACAGTGCGTAACCGATTTGACCTGCTGCGCCGGTGACGGCAACGCGGACGGGCTTTTTGCTCATGGTGGAAAACTCCAGAAGTATTGAAAACAAGGGTCGCAGTCCTTGGCCGACAAACATATCGGCCGGTCTGTCCGGCGCACCGGACTTGCGCAAAACAGCCTCTCAACGGAGACCCCACGCAAGCAAACAGCCTTCAAGTGTACCCGCGAAAACCCTGACTCGTCAATTTGTCTTATGTCTTATATAAGATATGATGTCATACCTGACATGCACCTGACCGACATGCCGGACAAGCCCTCAACACACCCCAGCTTCAACGTGACCGATTCCAATCTTCCTGCGGCAGACCTGCCCACGCCTGCCCCGGCGTTCAGTCCGCTGTACCAGCAGATCAAGGGCCTGATCCTGCAAAGTCTGCAAACAGGTGAATGGAAGCCCGGCGAGTCGATTCCCAGCGAAATGGAATTGGCAGCGCGCTACCGGGTGAGCCAGGGCACGGTGCGAAAAGCCATCGACGAACTGGCTGGCGACAACCTGCTGGTGCGCAGACAAGGCAAAGGCACTTTTGTGGCCACCCATGCCGAGCAGCATGTGCAGTACCGCTTTCTCAAACTCGTGCCCGACCAGGGGGGCGACCTCAACACCGAAGGCCCCGCGCAGCGCGTGATCGTGGACTGCAAGCGACTGCGGGCCTCGGCCGAAATTGCACGGGCGCTGGCTTTACGGGCGGGTGATGCCGTTTTGCAGGTTCGCAGGGTGCTGTCTTTTGCAGGCGTGCCCACCATTTTGGAAGACCTGTGGCTGCCCGGCGGCCCCTTCAAGGGTCTGACGGCCGAGCGCCTGGCCGATTACCATGGCCCCATGTATGCCTTGTTTGAAACCGAATTTGGCGTGCGCATGGTGCGGGCTGACGAAAAAATCCGAGCTGTTTTGCCCGACGACACCCAGAGCCAGCTGCTGCAAGTCCCCAACAGCTCCCCGCTTTTGAGCGTCGAGCGCATTGCCTACACCTACAACGACACGCCCATGGAGTTGCGCCGGGGCATCTACCGCACCGACAGTCACCATTACCGCAATGCGCTGAACTGACAAAAAAGCACGGTTGAACGTTTTTTTCAATACTCGCCTGAAATGCTCATGTCAGTTTGCTGCGTTGCAATAGAATCCGACGGTTTGTCATTCAAAATTACAACCGAGTTACCTCCCAGAAAGTGCTTACATGACTGAACTCGCCAAAAAGCGGCCAGAATTCCGCAACATCAACGCCCTGAAAGACTTGCCGACTTACCGTTTGCCGTTGGCTGGCATCGTGTCCATCTTGCACCGCATCAGCGGTTTCCTGATGTTTTTGCTGATGCCCCTGATCATCTGGATGTTTGACAACTCGATCACATCCGAAATTTCATTTGCCAAGTTCTCGGCTGCCTTCAACGTCGGCATCGGCTTTGTGCCCGGCTGGTTCATGAAGCTGATCGCACTGGCCCTGATCTGGGCTTACCTGCACCACTTCATTGCTGGCCTGCGTCACCTGTACATGGACATCTGCCATGCCGTGACCAAAGAGTTCGGCAAATCCTCTGCCATCGCCACCTTGGTGCTCAGCATCGGCCTGACCGCCGTGCTCGGCGCCAAGATGTTTGGTTTGTACTGATCTGCCCCATAACAACAAAGGAAACTGAACTATGTCCGTGAACTACGGCTCCAAACGCATCGTGACCGGTGCTGGCTATGGCTTCCGTGACTGGCTCGCACAACGCGTGACCGGCACCCTGATGGCCCTGTTTACCGTCATCTTGCTGGCTCAGGTGATCTTCACCGCTGGCCCTATCGGTTACGAAGAGTGGGCTGGCATTTTTGCGTCCCAGTGGATGAAGGTCCTGACCTTCTGCGTGATCCTTTCCCTGCTGTACCACGTGTGGGTGGGCATGCGTGACATCTGGATGGACTACGTCAAGCCCCTGGCCGTGCGCCTGGTCTTGCACGTCTTCACCCTCGTCTGGCTGGTCGGCTGTGCCGGCTGGGCTGTTCAGGCCCTGTGGCGCCTGTGAGGCGTCAGCCCTCGCCTGTCATTGCGCTGAAATCACACCAACCAAGTTAAACCATGAGCTATACCAAAGACAACATCACCACCCGCAAGTTTGACGTCGTGATCGTCGGCGCCGGTGGTTCGGGCATGCGTGCCTCGCTGCAGCTGGCCCGCGCGGGCCTCAATGTGGCTGTCCTCTCCAAAGTGTTTCCCACCCGTTCCCACACTGTGGCAGCCCAAGGAGGCATTGGTGCTTCGCTGGGCAATATGTCCGACGACAACTGGCACTACCACTTCTACGACACCATCAAGGGCTCCGACTGGCTCGGCGACCAGGATGCCATCGAATTCATGTGCCGCGAAGCGCCCAAGGTCGTGTATGACCTGGAGCACATGGGCATGCCGTTTGACCGCAATCCAGACGGCACAATTTACCAGCGCCCGTTTGGCGGTCACACCGCCAACTACGGCGAAAAGCCGGTGCAACGCGCTTGCGCTGCGGCTGACCGCACCGGTCACGCCATGTTGCACACCCTGTATCAGCAAAACGTGGCCGCCAAAACCAGCTTCTTCGTCGAGTGGATGGCGCTGGACCTGATCCGTGACGCCGAAGGCGACGTGGTGGGCGTGACAGCTCTTGAGATGGAAACTGGCGACCTGCACGTCTTGCACGCCAAAACCGTGCTGATGGCCACCGGTGGCGCAGGCCGCATTTATGCCGCTTCCACCAACGCCTTCATCAACACGGGTGACGGCCTGGGCATGGCCGCTCGCGCCGGCATTCCTTTGGAAGACATGGAGTTCTGGCAATTTCACCCCACCGGCGTGGCCGGTGCGGGCGTGTTGTTGACCGAAGGCTGCCGTGGCGAAGGCGCGATCTTGCTCAACAGCAATGGCGAGCGCTTCATGGAGCGTTATGCGCCCACCCTGAAAGACCTGGCACCGCGTGACTTCGTGTCCCGCTGCATGGACCAGGAAATCAAGGAAGGCCGTGGCTGCGGCCCCAACAAAGACTACGTCATGCTCAAGCTGGACCACCTGGGTGCGGAAACCATCCACAAGCGTCTGCCCTCGGTGTACGAAATCGGCGTCAACTTCGCCAACGTCGACATCACACGTGAGCCTATCCCGGTGGTGCCCACCATCCACTACCAGATGGGCGGTATTCCCACCAACATCAATGGCCAGGTCGTGACGCAAAATGCCACCGACCACAACGCCGTGGTCAACGGTTTGTATGCCGTGGGCGAATGCTCTTGCGTCTCGGTGCATGGGGCCAACCGCCTGGGCACCAACTCGCTGCTCGATTTGCTGGTGTTTGGCCGCGCCGCAGGCAACCACATCGTCGACTTCGCCAGCAAGACCAAGGCCCACAAGCCACTGCCCGCGGACGCCACAGACTTCACCCTGAGCCGCCTGAACAAGCTCGAAGGCCGTGGCGGCGAATACGCCCAGGACGTGGCCAACGACATGCGTGCGGCCATGCAGCAACACGCTGGCGTCTTCCGCACCCAAGCCTCCATGGACGAAGGCGTGCAAAAGATCGCTGCCATCCGTGAGCGCGTCAATGCGATTGGCCTGAAGGACACCTCCAAAGTGTTCAACACTGCCCGCATCGAAGCCCTGGAAGTGGAAAACCTGATCGAAGCCGCGCAGTCCACCATGGTGTCTGCTGCTGCCCGCCACGAATGCCGTGGTGCCCACACCGTGAGCGACTACGAGCGTCCAGTGGATGACGCCGTTGCCCCATTGGGCCGCGACGATGCCAACTGGATGAAACACACCCTGTGGCACAGCCAGTCGAACAGCCTGACCTACAAGCCGGTCAAGCTCAAGCCCCTGACTGTGGACTCTGTGCCACCCAAGGTCCGCACGTTCTAAAGATTGCCTGGACCACTCACTTCCAGTGGCGGTCCATCACCCGAATACACCAGGAGTTCTTTCATGACCCTACGCACTTTCCAGATCTACCGCTACGACCCTGACAAGGACGCCAAGCCCTACATGCAAACCATCCAGGTCGAACTGGACGGCAATGAACGCATGCTGCTCGACGCCCTGATGAAGCTCAAGGCCGTGGACCCCACCATCTCTTTCCGCCGCTCTTGCCGCGAAGGCGTGTGCGGTTCTGACGCGATGAACATCAACGGCAAAAACGGTCTGGCGTGTCTCACCAACATGAACACGCTGCCCGGCACCATCGTGTTGAAACCCCTGCCCGGTCTGCCCGTGATCCGCGACGTGATCGTGGACATGACCCAGTTCTTCAAGCAGTACCACTCGATCAAACCCTACCTGATCAACAGCACCATCCCGCCTGAGACCGAGCGCCTGCAAAGCCCTGAAGAGCGCGACGAGCTGAACGGTTTGTACGAGTGCATCTTGTGCGCCAGCTGCTCGACCAGCTGCCCCAGCTTCTGGTGGAACCCCGACAAGTTCGTGGGCCCGGCCGGTTTGCTGCAGGCTTACCGCTTCATCGCCGACAGCCGCGACGAAGCCACCGCTGAGCGCCTGGACAACCTGGAAGACCCCTACCGTCTGTTCCGCTGCCACACCATCATGAACTGCGTCGATGTCTGCCCCAAGGGTTTGAACCCCACCAAGGCCATTGGCAAGATCAAAGAGATGATGGTTCGCCGCGCTGCCTGATGACTGTTACCCCGATCCTGGAAGACGCGTCCCTGCTTGGCGCTGACCGCCTCGCCCCTTTGAGCGAGCGGTCCCTGAGCAAGCTGCGCTGGCGCAGCAGGCGCGGGCTGCTCGAGAACGATTTGTTCATCGAGCGCTTCTTCAACCGTCATGCAGACAAGTTGACGGTTGGCCAGGCCCGGGGCATGTATGTGCTGATGGACCTGTCAGACAACGATCTCATGGACTTGCTGTTGCGCCGTAAGGCGCTACAGCCCGAGATCAACACCGAAGAGGTGTGCGAAGTCCTGGACATGCTGAGAGCGTGAGCCTGAAACGGTTCATACCTGGATATTTTGAGGAAACCCACCATGAAACTCGCTGATAACAAAGCCACCCTGTCGTTCACCAACGGCAGCCCCAGCATCGAGATGCCCGTGTACTCAGGCAACATCGGTCCAGACGTCATTGACATCCGCAAACTGTACGCACAAAGCGGCATGTTCACCTACGATCCGGGTTTCCTGTCCACGGCTTCTTGCCAATCGGCCATCACCTACATCGATGGCGACAAAGGCGAGCTGCTGTACCGCGGCTACCCCATCGAGCAACTGGCCAACAAGGCCGACTACCTGGACACCTGCTACTTGCTGCTCAACGGCGAATTGCCCGTGGGCCAGCAAAGTAAGGACTTTCACAAGTTGGTGAACAACCACACCATGGTCAACGAGCAGATGCAGTTTTTCCTGCGTGGCTTTCGCCGTGATGCTCACCCCATGGCTGTTCTGACTGGCCTGGTGGGTGCCCTGTCTGCCTTCTACCACGACAGCACCGACATCAACAATCCTGAACACCGCCACATAGCGGCGATCCGCCTGATCGCCAAAATGCCAACCCTCGTAGCGATGGCCTACAAATATGGCGTGGGCCAGCCTTACATGTACCCCCGCAATGAACTGTCCTACGCGGGCAACTTCCTGCGCATGATGTTCGGCACCCCTTGCGAAGAGTACAAGGTCAACCCCGTGCTTGAACGCGCCATGGACCGCATCTTCACGCTGCACGCTGACCACGAGCAAAACGCATCGACTTCCACAGTGCGTCTGTGCGGCTCGTCGGGCACCAACCCCTTCGCGGCCATCGCTGCGGGTGTGGCCTGCCTGTGGGGCCCAGCTCACGGCGGTGCCAACGAAGCTTGCCTGAACATGCTGGAAGACATCCAGAAAATGGGTGGCGTGTCCAAAGTCGGTGAATTCATGAACCAGGTGAAAGACAAGAACTCCGGCGTCAAGCTGATGGGCTTCGGTCACCGCGTTTACAAAAACTACGACCCCCGCGCCAAGCTCATGCAAGAGACCTGCAACGAGGTGCTCAAGGAACTGGGCCTGGAAAACGACCCCTTGTTCAAGCTGGCCAAAGAACTGGAAAAGATCGCCCTCGAAGACGAATACTTCGTCAGCCGCAAGCTCTACCCCAACGTGGACTTCTACTCTGGCATCGTGCAGCGCGCCATCGGCATTCCGGTGAACCTGTTCACCGGGGTGTTCGCGCTGGCCCGCACCGTCGGCTGGATCGCCCAACTCAACGAAATGATCAGCGACCCCGAGTACAAAATCGGCCGCCCACGTCAGTTGTTCACCGGCTCCCCACGCCGCGACGTTCAGCGTTGATCGTTTGACACCCCCATGAAAAAACCCGCTTCTTGCGGGTTTTTTCATGGGTCAAATTGTCGGGGTCTTCGACCCCCAAGCTGCGAAAAATCACCCCTCTCCTTGCAGGCAGACTCGCAAAGCCAGACGATTCTCAGCCGGCCTTGTCCAGCGCCAGCAGGCGCACCGCATGACCCTCAAGGATGCCAAGCATCACCTCTGGGCGGAACCCAGCAGCATCAAATCACCAACCCTCGGGCCTGATGAGTGAGTGATCGCTGCCACAACAAACATCACCTGCCAGACCACAACACCGGTTGAGATCACCGCCTATCACCCTCCCATCGCAGTGTCCCGAGGGCATGACTTCTGTAAAGGGCTGGGCATACGCCTTGTGTAGACAAGGAGTCTAGGGAAAACACCAAGCAGTAAATCGTCAAGCGCTGATCACAATATGGTTATGAGTAATAACCTTCTTGCCCCATGGGTCAAGTCTGCTGAAAGCCCCTTGCGATGACACACAACAGCCACCCGATCCTCGAACGCGCAGCCGCCAACGGTGTTGCGCTGGACATGAAAGGGTCCGTCGCGGTGGTGCGCCTGTGCCGCCCTGCCAAGCGCAACGCCCTGAACGACGCCCTGATCGAAGCCCTGCGTGATGTGTTTCAAAACCTGCCGCCAGAAGCGGGGGCCGCCGTGATCCATGGCGAGGGCGACCACTTTTGTGCCGGTCTGGATTTGTCTGAATTGAAAGAGCGCGATGCGGGCGAAGGCATTCACCACTCACGCAGCTGGCATGTGGCCTTGAACGCCGTTGAGCAAGGCCGGGTGCCCGTGGTGGCCGCTTTGCATGGTGCTGTGGTGGGTGGTGGCCTGGAACTGGCCAGCGCCAGCCACATCCGCGTGGCCGATGAGAGCACTTTTTACGCGCTGCCCGAAGGCACACGCGGCATCTTTGTCGGTGGCGGCGGCTCGGTGCGCGTGCCCAAGTTGATTGGCACAGCCCGCATGATCGACATGATGCTCACGGGCCGCGTGTACAACGCGCAAGACGGTGAGCGCGTGGGTTTGGCGCAATACCTCGTGCCCACGGGTACTGCATTGGCCAAGGCCATCGAGTTGGCCACCCGCATTGCCACCAATGCCCCACTGACCAACTTTGCCCTCACACACGCCATGCCGCGCATTGCCGAACAACCGGCTGACCATGGCCTGTTCACCGAAGCCCTGATGGCCTCAATCGCCCAAGCCGCCCCGGAAGCCAAAGCCCGTGTGCGTGCCTTCCTGGAGGGCAAGGCCGCCAAGGTGCAGAAGGGTTGAGTGTTTTTTGGTTGAGCGTTGAGCGTTGAGCGTTGAGCGTTTGGCGTTGAGCGATTTGCGAAGTGCGTTTAGCGTTGAGCGACGACCCCGAAACCCGAAACCCGAAAACCGACCCCTGAACCCAACACGCTCAACGCTCAACGCCAAACGCTCAACGCAAAACGCCAAAACCGGAGACCCCATGACCGCCCCCCAATTTCGTCCGCTCAAATTCGGCGTGACCCGTGTCAACCTGCGCAACGGTACAGACGGCACGCGTTACCTACAAGCCGACCAGGACCTGCAGGCCTTTCCGGACCGCCTGACCGACCGCCTGCAGCATTGGGCGCAGGTCAAGCCCGAGCACAGCTTCATGGCGCGCCGCATCCAGCAAGCCGATGGCACTTTGGGTGACTGGCAACACATCAGCTATGCCCAGGCCTGGCAAACAGCGCGCAACATTGCGCAAGGCCTGATCGACCGCGGCCTGAACGCTGAGCGCCCCGTTGTCATCCTGAGCGAAAACAGCCTGGAACATGCCTTACTGGCTTTGGGTTGTCTCGTGGCCGGCGTGCCCTACGTGCCCACCTCGCCCCCCTATTCCTTGGTCAGCGTGGACTATGACAAGCTCAAGCATGTGCTGAGCACCGTCACGCCTGGAATGGTGTTCGCCTCAGACGCTCGCTATGCCAAAGCCATTGCCGCCACGGTGAGCGACGACATGGAAGTCGTGATGGTCGAGGGTGATGTGCCCGGCCGAAGTGTCACGGCCTTTGAGAGCCTGTGTTCACAGCCCGCCACACCCGCGGTGGATGCGGCCATGGCCGCCACCGGCCCCGACACCATTGCCAAGTTTTTGTTCACCAGCGGCTCCACCAAGCTGCCCAAAGCCGTCATCAACACCAACCGCCTGTGGTGTGCCAACCAGCAACAAATGGCCCAGTCCATGCCCGTGCTGGCCGAGCAAGAACTGGTGCTGGTCGACTGGCTGCCGTGGAACCACACCTTCGGCGGCAACCACAACTTTGGCATGACCGTGTTCCACGGCGGCACGCTGTACATCGACGACGGCAAGCCCACGCCAGCGCTCATGCACGAGACCTTGCGCAACCTGCGTGAAATCGCGCCCACCGTCTACTTCAACGTGCCCACCGGTTTTGAAGCGATCGCCCACGCCATGCAAACCGACGACCAGCTGCGCAAAACGCTGCTGTCGCGCGTGCAGATGTTCTTTTACGCCGGAGCCGCATTGGCCCAACCGATTTGGGACAGTCTGTATGCCAGCCAGGAGCGTGAAGTGGGCGAGCGCATCGTCATGGGCACGGGCCTGGGCATGACTGAGTCTGGTCCCTTCGGTATTTTTGTGACCAACCCCTTTGTGCAAGCGGGCGACCTGGGCGTGCCCACCCCCGGCCTGGAACTCAAGCTGGTGAACATGCAAGGCAAAACCGAGGTGCGCTACCGCGGCCCCAACATCACGCCCGGCTACTGGCGCAACCCAGAAGAAACCGCCAGTGCGTTTGACGAAGAAGGCTTTTTCAAGACCGGCGACGCGGTCCAATGGATCGACGAGACCGATGTGCACCTGGGCCTGAAATTCGACGGCCGCATTGCCGAAGACTTCAAACTGGCCACCGGCACCTTTGTCAGCGTGGGCCCGCTGCGGGCCAAAATCATCGCAGCGGGAGCCCCCTTCATTCAGGACGCAGTGCTGACTGGCATCAACCTGAAAGAAGTCGGTGCCATGATTTTTCCGACACCGGCGGTGCGTGCTTTGAGCGGTTTGCCTGCTGATGCGCCCCTGGCCGACGTGCTGGCCTCGGCCCCGGTGCTGGCCAAGTTCCAGGACATCGTCAACACCCTGGCCCAAACCAGCACCGGCAGCGCCAACCGCATTGCCCGCCTGTGTTTGCTCAGCGAGCCGCCCACCATTGACAAAGGCGAGATCACCGACAAAGGCTCGATCAACCAACGCTCGGTGCTGACCCACCGCGCCGACACCGTGGCGGCCTTGCATGCCGACACGCTGCATGACATCGTCAAACCCCAATGAATTTCATGTAGGAGCTTGCCCTGCAAGCGATAGCCCTCCAGCATCGCTTGCAGGGCAAGTTCCTACCAAAAACAGAAAGAAGAAAAAATGGCTTCCAAAGGATTTTTCAACGCGTTTGCAGATGTGTGGATGCACGACGGCGTGCGCACGCCCATGGTCGATTACTGCGGATCACTCGGCCACATCTCGCCCACCGACCTGGGTATCAAGGCCGCTCGTGAAGCACTCAAGCGCGCAGGCATAGCGGCCAGCGAGATCGGCTCGGTCATCACCGGCAACATGGCCCCCGGCGACTTTGACCAGTTTGTACTGCCGCGCCACATCGGCCTGTACGCCGGTGTGCCGCAAGAGGTGCCCGCCATCATGGTGCAACGCATTTGCGGCACCGGCTTTGAGTTGTTTCGCCAGGCCGGCGAGCAGATCGAAGCGGGTGTGTGCGAGGCCGCGCTGGTGGTTGGCACCGAGAGCATGACGCGCAACCCGATTGCCGCCTTTGACCACCGCACCGGCTTCAAGCTCGGCGCGCCCGTGGGCTTCAAGGACTTCATGTGGGAAGCCCTGAAAGACCCGGCTGCAGGCATCAACATGATCCAGACGGCCGAGAACCTGGCCAAAAAATACAGCATCACCCGCGAAGAGGTGGACCAGTTCGCGTCCGACTCCTTTGCCAAAGCGGTGGCCGCGCAAGCAGAAGGTTTTCATGCGGGCGAGATCGTGCCGGTGGTTACCGAAAAGTTCGAGCTGGAAGGCTACGTTTCCCGGGGCATCAAGCTGCAAGGCAAAGTGACCGAGGTCAGCACCGACACGCACCCGCGCATCTCGCCAGCCGAGGTGCTGGGCAAACTCAGGCCCGTGTACGAAGGCGGCGTGCAGACCGGTGGCAACAGCTCTGCCCTGGTCGATGCGGCGGCTGCCTGCGTGGTCACGTCTGGCACCTATGCGAAAGCCCAAGGCAAAAAACCGATGGCCCGTGTGGTGGCCGCTGCGGCCGTGGGCGTACCGCCCGAGATCATGGGCATCGGCCCTGCCCCGGCCATTCGTTTGCTGCTCGAGCGCACGGGACTGAAGCTGTCGGACATTGGCCGCTTCGAAATCAACGAAGCGCAAGGCGCGCAAACCCTGGCCGTAGCCAAAGAGTTGGGACTCGATCTGTCCAAGCTCAACGTCAACGGCGGCGCGATCGCGCTCGGTCACCCCCTGGCCGCCACAGGCGTGCGCCTGACCATCACGCTGGCGCGTGAGTTGCAACGCAGCGGTTTGCGCTACGGCATCTCCAGCGCCTGTGTCGGTGGTGGGCAAGGCATTGCGCTGTTGATCGAAAACCCTGAAAGCGCATGAACTGATTTTGTAGGTCGGTGGCTTTAGCCCCGACATGTTTGCGGTCTGCGGGCATTTGTCGGGGCTGAAGCCACCGACCTACATCAATACAAATTCCAAGAACCCGAAGGTCGGCGGCTTCAGCCCCGTCATGCACCCGAAACGTCGGACCTGAAGGGCCGACCTACAACAGAAAGGTCTCAACATGAACATTCAAGGACAAGCAGCATTGGTCACCGGCGGTGGCTCTGGTTTGGGTGAGGCCACGGCCCGCGAACTGGCCCGCCTGGGTGCCAAGGTCACGGTGCTCGACCTCAACATGACCAACGCCGAGCGCGTGGCCGCAGAGATTGGCGGTGTTGCGGTGCACTGCAATGTGAGCGATGCAGACAGCATGACGCAAGCCATCCAGACAGCCGCCGCAGCCCACGGCCCCGCCCGCATCTTGATGCAGATCGCAGGCATCGGCACCGCCAAGCGCGTGGTCGGCAAAGACGGCAAAGCCGCGCCGCTGGACGAGTTTGCCAAAGTGATCAACGTCAACCTGATCGGCACCTACAACGCGGCGCGCCTGTTTGCCGAGGCCTGCGCCCAACTCGACCCCATGGAGGACGGTGCGCGTGGCGTGATGGTCTTCACCGCCTCTGTTGCCGCCTTTGACGGCCAAGTGGGCCAGCAGGCCTACAGCGCCTCCAAAGCCGGTGTGGTGGGCATGACGCTGCCCATGGCCCGCGACTTGGCGCAACACGGCATCCGCGTGTGCACCATCGCACCCGGCCTGTTCAAGACACCGCTCTTGGCCAGCTTGCCCGAGCCTATTCAGCAATCGCTGGCCGCCAGCATCCCCTTCCCAGCGCGCCTGGGCAAGCCCAGCGAATTTGCCGAACTGGCCTGCCACATCGTGCACAACGACCACCTGAACGGCGAAGTCATTCGCCTCGATGGCGCATTGCGCATGGCACCCCGCTGACGCCCGTTGAGCGTTGAGCGTGAAAAACCGCGCAACGCTGAACGCTCAACGCCAAACGCCAAACGCCAAACGCCAAACGCCAAACGCTCAACGCCAAACGCTTAACGAAATATCCCATGAAAACCGTCATCTACGAAGTGCAAGTGATGTTCGGTGACTGCGACCCCGCAGGCATCGTGTTCTTCCCCAATTTCTCCAAATGGATGGACGCGTCATCGCTGAACTTCTTCATGAAGTGCGGCATCCCGCCTTGGCGCGAACTGGTCAAGACGCGCGGCATCATCGGCACGCCGCTGTTGGAGATCAACACCAAGTTCATACGCCCGGCCACCTATGGAGAAAGCATTCAAGTGCACACCAGCGTGCAGGAGTGGCGCGAGAAAGTGTTTGTACACAAACACGTTGTGATGCGTGGAGATATGGTGCTATGCGAGGGCACCGAAGTGCGCGCCTTTTGTATCAAACACCCCGAAGACCCCGACCGGATCAAAGCCATTGCGGTGCCCGATGACATCCGCACTTTGTGCAGCTGATTTGTGTGATTTCCTGTTTTCCCCTAACCTGAGTTTTCCAACCACCCCTCCGAGGAGACAAGCATGAGCAACCGTCGAGAATTCATTCAATCCACCATCGGTGCCGCCATTTTGGGCAGCACCGCGTTCCAGCAAGCCTGGGCGCAAAGTGGCCTGCCGATTGAGCAAGTCAAAGTGCTCTACGGCTTCCCGCCCGGCAGCTCGGGCGACATCTGCGCCCGCCGTGTGGCCGAGAAGTTTGGCGGCACGCCCTACAGCAAGAACGCCGGCATCATTGACAGCAAGCCTGGTGCAGGCGGTCAAATTGCCCTGAACCTGCTGAAAGGTGCTCCAGCCGACGGCTCGGTGCTGGCCATGACGCCGTTCTCGGCCATCTCGCTTTATCCCCACATTTTCAAAAACCTGCAGTACAAGCCCTTTGAAGACTTCACACCCGTGGGCACCGCCTCCATGATCCATCACGGTTTTGCCGTTGGCCCCATGGTGCCGGCCAGCGTCAAGAACGTGAAAGACTTCATCGTCTGGGCCAAGGCCAACCCCGCGCAAGCGAGCTACGGCTCACCTGCTGCAGGCTCCACGCCCCACTTCATTGGCGCTTTGCTCGGTCTGAACCAGAACTTCGAGTTCAAGCATGTGCCCTACCGTGGCTCAGTGCCCGGCGTGACCGATGTGGTCGGCGGCCAGATCGCTTGCATGTTCACCCCGCATGGCGATTTCATTGCCAACCACAAAGCCGGCAAGATGCGCATCTTGGCCACCTCGGGCAAAGCCCGTTCGCCTTTTGTGCCCGATGTGGCCACTTTTGCCGAGCAAGGCTTCCCCGAGTTGACTGTGGAAGAGTGGTTTGGCTTTTACGCCCCCGCCAAAACCCCAGCCAACGTGGTGCAAGCAGCCAATGCGGCGATCAACGCTGCGCTCAAAGACAAAGGCGTGCAAGACGCCTTGACCGTGGTCGGCCTGATTCCATTTGGTGGCACGGCCGCTGACCAGCTCAAGAGCTCGCAAGTAGAACTCGAGCGCTGGGGGCCCCTGATCAAGCGCATTGGCTTCAGCGTCGATTCCTGATTCGGCTGACCAACATCGTTTTGTCCGGCGCTGCTCGACGGTAGCGCCGGATTTTTTTCCCTTGAGCCCAAGAAACCCATGAACGTCTACCAGCCCCGCACCGAGGACATGCAGTTTGTGTTGTCCCGCGTTTTGAACGCACCCGCCCAGTTGCAAGCCCTTCCCGCCTTTGCCGAGGTGGACTCGGACTTGATGCAGCAGGTGCTGGGTGAAGCGGGCAAGTTCGTGGGCGAAGTCATCGCCCCGCTCAACCGCGACGGCGACGAAATCGGTGCCCAATGGAAAGACGGCGCAGTTACCATGCCGCCGGGCTTCAAGGCCGCTTACCAAGCGTTTTGGCAAGCAGGCTGGCCCGCCTTGGCCGCCAGCGCCGAAGACGGCGGTCAGGGCCTGCCCAGCGTGCTCGAAGCCATGCTCTACGAAATGCTGTCGGCCGCCAACCACGGCTGGACCATGGCCCCCGGCCTGCTGCATGGCGCATACGAATGCATCAAGCACCACGCCAGCGACGAACTGAAAGCGCAATATTTAGAGAAAGTGGCCACCGGCGAATGGCTGGCCACCATGTGCCTGACCGAGCCGCACGCAGGCTCTGACCTGGGCCTGGCGGCTACCCGCGCCGTGCCCCTGCCCGATGGAAAGTACGCCGTGAGCGGCACCAAAATTTTCATCTCGGGTGGCGAGCACGACCTCACCGACAACATCGTGCACTTGGTGCTGGCCCGCTTGCCCGACGCGCCGCCCGGCCCCAAAGGCCTGTCGCTGTTCCTGGTCCCCAAGTTCTACCCGGACGGCTCACGCAGCCGCGTGCACTGCGACCGCATCGAAGAAAAAATGGGCCTGCACGGCAGTCCCACCTGCGTGATGCGCTTTGACGAAGCCGTGTGCGCGATCGTGGGCGAGCCCGGCAAGGGCCTGAACGCGATGTTCGTGATGATGAACGCCGCGCGATTGCATGTGGCCTTGCAAGGCATTGGCCTGTTGGACGCTGCCTGGCAAAAAGCCGATGCCTATGCGCAAGAGCGCCGCCAAATGCGTGCGCCGGGCAAAGGCAAGTCAGCGGGTGAAGCTGACCTGATTGGCGAGCACCC
The DNA here is from genome assembly GCF_001270065.2 of Limnohabitans planktonicus II-D5. Lineage (GTDB taxonomy): Bacteria > Pseudomonadota > Gammaproteobacteria > Burkholderiales > Burkholderiaceae_C > Limnohabitans_A > Limnohabitans_A planktonicus. The sequence continues at coordinate 48,375 of NZ_LFYT02000012.1, read as the reverse complement.
CGCCATGCGACGAATTCTGGACACGCAGCGTGCCTGGGTCGATTCCGGTCGTGTGCTGGCCTACCGCACCGCGCTCGAACTCGACCTGATCAAGCACAGCCAGGACGCCGCCACGCAAGCCGCCGCCCAGCGCTGGTGCGCCCTCGTCACGCCGGTCATGAAATCGGTCTTCACGCACCAGGCCTTTCATGGCGGCAGCGACTGCCTGCAGGTGTTTGGCGGCCACGGCTATGTGCGCGAATGGGGCATCGAGCAGATCGTGCGCGACGCCCGTGTGGCCATGATTTACGAAGGCACCAACGAGATCCAAGCCATTGACCTCTTGGTGCGCAAAGTGCTGGCCGATGGCGGCACGAGCATGAACACCCTGCTGGACACGATCGCAGCCGACTTGCCAAAAGGTGCCAAAGCCAGTACCGCCGCGCAGGCACGCATCCAGACCCTGCGTGCCGTGACCGCGCAAATCGTCAAGGCTGCTGCACAAGACGCCGCCTTGCCCTATCGGGTGGCCGACGATTATTTGCGTGCTGTGGCGCTGGTGCTCATGGATTGGGCTTGGCTGCGCATCGAATCAGGTGTGGACGCCGACACGCCCAACGCCCAGGCTCGTTGGCTGGCACCGGCCAAAGCCTTGCGCAGCTGGGTGCTGCCCGAATTCCAGATGCGCACTTTCATCATCGTGCAGCAATGCATGGCCGCAGCATGAACGACCCCATGCCCGGCATCACACGCCCAAGCCAAACGGCCAGCAAAACAGCCCCCAAAACCCTGGCGACTGCGGCCCTCAAAACCCCACTCCCCGCCTCATCCAAAGGGCTGCGCCACAGCGCCAAAGTGATCAAACCTGCTGCGGCTTGCGTTGAGCAAGTGGACACGCGCTACCTGCAAAGCCTCATGGGCTACAACGCCCGGCGTGCGGCGCTGAGCATCATCGAATTGTTTTTGGAGCGGCTTGCGCCCTATGGCCTCAAGCCGGTGGACTTTTCGGTGATGTCCACCATTGGCCACAACCCCGGCGTGACCTCGCGCCAGCTGTGCGCGGCCTTGAATTTGTTGCCCCCCAACTTGGTGGGTTTGATCCAGTCACTGGAGGCTCGGGGCTTGATCGAGCGCAAGCCCCACCCGCACGACGGTCGCGCAGTGGGCCTGCACGCCACTGCCAAGGGCCAAGCCCTGATGGTGCAAGCCGAACAAACGGCAACCGAGCTCGAAACCGAAAAAACCGCCAAGCTCACGCCAGCAGAGCGCAAAACGCTGCTGTCACTGTTGCAAAAAATTTACCTCTGAGCTTCACCTGCCAGCAGCGCGTTCGGCCAAAAAGATGTCGATCCGACGGTTGCGGGCGCGTCCTGATTCGCTGGCATTGTCGGCAATGGGTTCACGGGAACCTCGGCCATCAATCGCCATGCGGCTCGCACTGACGCCGCGTGACACCAGATAATCGCGCGCACTTTGCGCCCGGTTGACCGACAAGGGGTTGTTGATCGCGTCGCTGCCTGTGTTGTCGGTGTGGCCCACGATTTTGACCTCCATGGACACTTGCTGGCTCAAACCCTGGGCAAATTGGTCCAGGATCGGGCGCAAATTCGGCTTGATGTCATAGCGCCCCGTGTCAAACGAAATGTCGTTCGGAATGCTCAGCTTGAGCTGGTTATCAGCAGTTTGCGTGACCACCGTGCCAGTGCCCGCTGTGGCCACTTCCATGGCGCGTTTTTTGTCTTCCATGTTCTTGGACCAGACATACCCGCCCAAAGCACCCAGACCTGCACCAATTGCAGACGATCGCGAATCGCGCCCGAGGATTTGCCCAGCGACCGCCCCAATCACAGCGCCTGTGCCTGCTCCTTTTTGCTCGGGGGTGGCGGTGGCGCAGCCTGTCAATAAAACGGCGACGGCACAAGCGGCTGTGCCCACGGCGGTCAACACGGAATTTTTCGGGGTCATGAACTGTTTACTCCTTTGGTATGAACCGACTGAATTTAGCCCAAGCAAGCAAGAATTCAGTTTTGCAGCGCACAAAGCTTGCAAGCAATCGTTTCAAGCCAATCCGCCCAGGTGACAGCCTGGCATGACCCCGGCTGTCAAAATTGCATTTTTCTTTGCCCGAAAGGACGAAACATGCTGCCTAACACCTTGCCCACAGACATGCATCAAGCCTTGTTGATCGGGCGTTTATGGGTGCCCAGTCTGGGGCCTGTGCTGGTGGCAATTGCGCAAGACGCTGTGTTCGACCTGTCTGAATTGGCGGCCACTTGCAGCGGTTTGCTGGAACTGCCCCAAGCGGCCGAACGCGTGCGTGAATGCATGCGCACCGGGCAGGCACCTCGCCTGGCCAGCACAGCCGATGCACTGGCCAACAGCGATGAAAACAAACGCCAGGCCGACCAGCCCTGGTTCATGGCCCCTTGCGACTTGCAGGCCGTCAAGGCGGCAGGCGTGACTTTTGTGGCCAGCATGCTTGAGCGCGTGATCGAAGAGCAGGCACGGGGTGACGCCAGCCGGGCAGAAGCGGTGCGTCAGGCGGTGGTGGCGGTGATTGGCGACAACCTGCGCAGCGTCAAGCCCGGCTCGCCCGAATCGGCCAAGCTCAAAGAAGTCTTGTTGGCGCAAGGCATGTGGTCGCAATACCTGGAAGTGGGCATTGGCCCTGACGCCGAAATTTTCACCAAATCGCAGGCCATGAGCGCGGTGGGCACCGGTGCCCAAGTCGGCATTCACCCGGGCAGCCAGTGGAACAACCCCGAGCCTGAAATCGTACTGGCCGTCAATTCACGCGGTGAAGTGGTCGGTGCCGCCCTGGGCAACGACGTCAACCTGCGCGACTTTGAAGGCCGCAGCGCCCTGCTGCTGGGCAAGGCCAAAGACAACAACGCCAGCTGCGCCATCGGCCCTTTCATCCGCCTGTTTGACGAGCACTTTGGCATCGACGATGTGCGCCAAAGCGACCTGAGCCTGAAAGTGCAAGGCCCCGAAGGCTTTGTGATGCAAGGCAGCAGCTCGCTCAGCCAGATCAGCCGCGATCCGCTGGATCTGGTGGGGCAAGCCATGGGCCAGTACCACCAATACCCGGACGGCATGATGCTGTTTCTGGGCACCATGTTCGCCCCCACGCAAGACCGTCATGGCCCTGGTCAAGGCTTCACCCATGTGGTGGGCGACGTGGTGAGCGTGTCCACCCCCCAGCTGGGCACCTTGGTCAACCAGGTCACCACCAGCGACCAGGCCAAGCCCTGGGTATACGGTGTGGGCGCCCTGATGCGCGACCTGGCCAAACGCCAGCTGCCAGCTTGACAAGCCGCATGTCGGGGTCTTCGACCGCCGACCTACAAATTCTGATCCCGTAGGTCGGCACTCGAAGAGTCCGACATGACAGCCTCCGCATGTCGGGGTCTTCGACCGCCGACCTACAAATTCTGATCCCGTAGGTCGGCACTCGCAGAGTCCGACATGACAGCGTCCGGATGAGTGAACAAGTAGGGGCTGGCATAATTTTGGCTTTTCGACCGCACGCAAGCGCCTGCGTTGGCGCCAGCGCATTCACAGAAAGCTTACCCATGAACACCACCCCCTCCGGCCTGCAATTCGAAGACACCGTTGTTGGCGAAGGCGCCGAAGCCACCAAAGGCCAGGACGTCACCGTGCATTACACCGGCTGGCTCTACAAAGACGGCCAACAAGGCGCCAAGTTCGATTCGAGCCGTGACCGCCGTGATCCCTTTGTGTTCCCGCTGGGCGCTGGCATGGTCATCAAGGGCTGGGACGAAGGTGTGGCCGGCATGAAGGTGGGCGGTCAGCGCACCTTGATCATCCCGTCCGAGTTGGGCTACGGTGCCCGTGGCGCTGGTGGCGTGATTCCGCCCAATGCCACCCTGAAATTTGACGTGGAATTGCTGGCTCTGAACTGATCGAGCACTCAGTCTGCCACCCTGCCCGCCGCCAGGCGGGCTTTTTTCTGGTGGCCTGAAACCACGTCATTCGCCTGAGCACCCCCTCTTGAAGTCTGTTCATTCGCCCTTAGTTGATAGGGGTATTCATTTTTTGCGGACATTGTTCATGTCAGAAGCCAATCAAAACCCCGAAAACAAACCCCTGAGCGACGAAGAGCTCGCGGCCGCTGCGGCCATGGCCCCTACCGACCCACTGGCTGATGCCCAAGCGGAACTGGCCAACCTCAAGGCCCAAAACGCCGATTTGGCCGACCAGTACCTGCGCGCCCAGGCCGATGTGCAAAACGCCCGCCGCCGCGCGGACGAAGACATCAGCAAGGCCCGCAAGTTCGCCGTCGAAGGCTTTGCAGACAGCTTGCTGCCCGTGCTCGACAGCCTGGAAGCCGGGCTGGCCATCCCCAACGCCACGCTGGAACAAATCCGCGAAGGCTCCGAAGCCACCCTGCGCCAGCTCAAAAGCGCGCTGGAGCGCAACAAAGTGGTCGAAATCGCCCCGCCTGCGGGCACCAAGTTCGACCCGCACCACCACCAGGCCATCAGCGTGGTGCCAGCCGAGCAGGAAGCCAACACCGTGGTCACGGTGCTGCAAAAGGGCTACCTGATTGCCGAGCGCGTGCTGCGCCCGGCTCTTGTGACGGTCACCGCCCCCAAATAACGCGGCCTCAAATCGCGGCTTCAAAACCGCAAAAACCTTTTTTGGCGTGTGGGGACTTGAAAAGTTTCCGCCCTGCCCCACTTGCAGACCATCTGCACTTTCACTGAATTTTGGAGAATCATCATGGGAAGAATCATCGGTATTGACTTGGGCACCACCAACTCATGCGTGGCCATCATGGAAGGCAACACCACCAAAGTGATCGAGAACGCCGAAGGCGCTCGCACCACGCCTTCGATCATTGCCTACCAGGAAGACGGCGAAATCCTGGTCGGCGCATCGGCCAAACGCCAGGCGGTCACCAACCCCAAGAACACGCTGTACGCGGTCAAGCGCCTGATCGGCCGCAAGTTCGCCGAGAAAGAAGTCCAGAAAGACATCGACCTGATGCCTTACACCATCGCCAAAGCCGACAACGGCGACGCCTGGGTGGAAGTGCGCGGTCAGAAGCTGGCCCCGCCACAGATCAGCGCTGAAATCCTGCGCAAGATGAAGAAAACCGCCGAAGACTACCTCGGCGAAGAAGTGACCGAGGCCGTCATCACGGTGCCCGCCTACTTCAACGACGCACAGCGCCAAGCCACCAAAGACGCGGGCCGCATTGCCGGTCTGGACGTCAAGCGCATCATCAACGAACCGACCGCAGCCGCTTTGGCATTCGGTTTGGACAAGAACGAAAAGGGCGACCGCAAGATCGCCGTGTATGACCTGGGTGGCGGCACGTTTGACGTGTCCATCATCGAAATCGCCGACGTCGACGGCGAAAAGCAGTTCGAAGTACTGTCCACCAACGGTGACACCTTCCTGGGCGGTGAAGACTTCGACCAACGCATCATCGACTTCATCATTGCCGAGTTCAAGAAAGAATCCGGCGTCGACCTGACCAAGGACGTGCTGGCCCTGCAGCGCCTGAAAGAAGCCGCTGAAAAAGCCAAGATCGAGCTGTCCAGCTCGGCATCCACCGATGTCAACCTGCCCTACATCACGGCAGACGCCACAGGTCCCAAGCACCTGAACGTCAAGCTGACCCGCGCCAAGCTGGAGCAGCTGGTGGAAGAGCTGATCGAGCGCACCATTGCCCCTTGCCGCACCGCCATCAAGGACGCTGGCGTGTCGGTCTCCGACATCCATGACGTGATTTTGGTGGGCGGCATGAGCCGCATGCCCAAGGTGCAGGAAAAGGTCAAGGAATTCTTCGGCCAGGAACCCCGCAAGGACGTGAACCCTGACGAAGCCGTGGCCGTGGGCGCCGCCATCCAGGGCCAGGTGCTGTCGGGCGACCGCAAGGACGTGCTGCTGCTGGACGTGACACCTTTGTCTTTGGGCATCGAGACCATGGGTGGTGTCATGACCAAGATGATCACCAAGAACACCACGATCCCGACCAAGTTCGCACAGACCTTCTCGACTGCCGAAGACAACCAGCCCGCCGTGACCATCAAGGTGTTCCAGGGCGAGCGCGAAATCGCTTCGGGCAATAAGGCGCTGGGCGAGTTCAACCTCGAAGGCATTCCACCCGCAGCGCGTGGCACGCCCCAGATCGAAGTGTCGTTTGACATCGACGCCAACGGCATCTTGCACGTCGGCGCCAAGGACAAGGGCACCGGCAAGGAAAACAAGATCACCATCAAGGCCAACTCCGGTCTGTCAGAAGCCGAAATCCAGCAAATGGTGAAAGACGCCGAGCTGAACGCCGCCGAAGACAAGAAAAAACTCGAACTGGTGCAAGCCCGCAACTCGGGCGAAGCCGCTGTGCACAGCGTCAAGAAGAGCCTGACCGAGCACGGCGACAAGATCGAAGCAGCTGAAAAAGAAGCCATCGAAGCCGCAGCCAAAGCGCTGGAAGAAGCTTTGAAAGGCGAAGACAAAGACGCCATCGAAGCCAAGACCGAAGCCCTGATGACGGCCAGCCAAAAGCTGGGCGAGAAGGTCTATGCCGAGATGCAAGCGCAACAAGCTGCGGCCAGTGCCGGCGCTGAGCAAGCCAAGCCCCAGGACGACAACGTCGTGGACGCTGAAGTCAAGGAAGTCAAAAAGGGCTGACCCCCTGCCTTGCAGCCCAGCCTGCCATCCCGCCGCGCAAGCTGATTCAGCCCCCTGAATCGCCTTCGCGGCGTTCTTGTTCTAACGGTTTGATTCCCCCATGGCTAAACGAGATTTTTATGAAGTGCTGGGCGTTGCCAAAAACGCCTCGGACGAAGACATCAAAAAGGCTTATCGCAAGTTGGCGATGAAGTACCACCCTGACCGCAACCAGGGGGATGCCGCCAAAGATGCCGAAGCCAAATTCAAGGAGGTCAAAGAGGCCTACGAGATGCTGTCAGACGGCGAAAAACGTGCCGCCTATGACCAGTACGGTCACGCCGGTGTGGACCCCAATATGCGCGGTGGCCCCGGTGGGGCTCAAGGCTTTGGGGGCTTTGGCGATGCGTTTGGCGACATCTTTGGTGACATCTTTGGCGGTCAGGGTCGCGGTGGACGTGGCGGTGGTCGCCAGGTTTTCCGGGGTGCCGATCTGAGCTATGCCATGGAAATCACGCTCGAAGAGGCGGCCAACGGCAAAGACTCGCAGCTGCGCATTCCGAGCTGGGACGAGTGCGACACCTGTCACGGCACCGGCGCCAAACCCGGCACCAGCGCCAAAACCTGCTCGACCTGCCACGGCCAGGGCCAGGTGCAAATGCGCCAGGGCTTTTTCAGCGTGCAGCAAACCTGCCCGCACTGCCGCGGCACGGGCAAGATCATCCCCGACCCCTGTGGCACCTGCCAAGGTCAGGGCAAGGTCAAGAAACAAAAGACGCTGGAAGTCAAAATCCCGGTCGGCATCGACGACGGCATGCGCATTCGCAGCGCGGGCAATGGCGAGCCTGGCACCAACGGCGGGCCCCCGGGCGACCTGTTCATCGAGATTCGCCTGAAAAAGCACTCGATTTTTGAACGCGACGGTGACGACCTGCATTGCGCTGTACCCATCAGCTTCAGCAAAGCGGCGTTGGGCGGCGAAATCGAAGTGCCCACCCTGGGCGGCAAAGCAGCCATTGACATTCCGGAAGGCACACAAACCGGCAAGCAGTTCCGCATCCGCGGCAAAGGCATCAAGGGCGTGCGCGGCAGCTACCCCGGCGATTTGTATTGCCACATCACCGTGGAGACCCCGGTCAAGCTCACCGAGCACCAGAAAAAGTTGCTCAAGGAGTTTGAAGAGTCCTTGCAAAAAGGCGGCGGCAAACACCAGCCCAGTGGCGAGAGCTGGACCGACAAGCTCAAGGGCTTTTTCGGCGGTTAAACCCGCACAATGATGCCGTCGTAGCGGGCTGGTCGGTGGTCGCAGACCCCGACATTTGCTGGTTGAGCTGCGGAGCCTGCATGCGCGAATTCGGTCTGCGAGCCATATGTCGGACTCTTCGAGTGCCGACCTACAAGGCGGAAATTCGCAGGACGATGTTTACAGCTCGTAGGTCGGTGGTCGCAGACCCCGACATTTACTTGTTGAACTGCGGAGCCTGCATGGGCGAATTCGGTCTGCGAGCCATGTGCCGGACTCTTCGAGTGCCGACCTGCTTGACCACTGTGACCGATCCCAAGGCCGTTTGACTTGCGTCAAACGGCCTTGGGCTTTTGCGCCCACCATGGCAGGATGACTGCCACCATCACCTTTCTGGGCGGAGCTGACACCGTCACCGGCTCCAAATACCTGATCGAGCACAATCAAAAGCGGCTGCTGGTCGATTGCGGGCTGTTTCAGGGTTACAAACAACTGCGCTTGCGCAACTGGAGCCCCTTACCCGCCAACCCGGCGCACATCGATGCGGTGCTGCTGACCCATGCGCACCTGGACCACAGCGGCTACCTGCCCCTGCTGGTCAAAAACGGCTTTCGGGGCCGGGTACATGCCACCTCGGCGACTTGCGATCTGGCCAGCATCTTGCTGCCTGACAGTGGCCACATTCAGGAAGAGGATGCGTTCTTTGCCAACCGACACGGCTTTTCCAAACACGCCCCGGCCCTGCCGCTGTACACCCAGCAAGAAGCCATTGACAGCCTCAAGCAATTGCACGCGGAACATCAGGGGCAATGGTTCGAGCCCATACGTGGCTGGAAGGCCCGCTTTCAACCTGCCGGGCACATTCTGGGCGCGGCCAGTTTGCTGCTGGATGTGGCCGGTCGCCGCATCCTGTTTTCCGGCGATCTGGGACGACCCGATGACCCCTTGATGAACCCGCCCGAGCCGCCGCCGCAAGCCGACACGGTGTTGATCGAATCGACCTATGGCGATCGCCAGCACCCCAAGGAAAAGCTTTTTGAAGAACTCGGCCCCCTGCTGCACAAATTGGCTGCCCGGGGCGGCGTGGCCGTGGTGCCGGTGTTCGCGGTGGGTCGCGCACAAGCAGTGCTGCACACCATCGCCCAACTCAAGGCGGCCGGAGAAATTCCACGCAGTTTGCCGATTTTCCTGGACAGCCCGATGGCGATCCACACCACCGCCTTATTTGAGCGCCACCCTGGCGAACACCGCCTGAGCGTGCAGGAAGTGCGCCAGATGGACCATGTGGCCACCATGCTGGAGACGCCCGAGCAGTCCAAATCACTGGCCAAGCGACATGGCCCCATGGTGATTCTGGCGGCCAGCGGCATGGCCACCGGTGGGCGCGTGCTGCACCACTTGGCGCAATACGCAGGGGACCACCGCAACCTGATCATCCTGACGGGCTACCAGGCGCCCGGCACACGCGGTGCATGGCTGGCAAGCGGTCGCAGCCCCATCCGCATCCACGCGCAAGATGTGGCGGTGCGCGCCGAGGTGGTGCAAATCGAGTCGGCCTCGGCCCATGCCGACGCCAACCAACTGCTCAGCTGGCTGCACAAAATGCCCAGCGCCCCCGGGCAGGTGTATGTGGTGCACGGCGAACGCGAAGCGTCTGACATGCTGCGCCAGCGCATTGAACACGAGATCAAATGGCGCGCACTGGTGCCCGAGCATGGCTCGGTCTGGCCTTTGTGACATGACAAGACCTTGCCGTTCAAATCAGGTAGCCCAAGCGGGGCTTGGTGCGGCATCAACCGCCAAAGACTGGATTGCCGCGCTTCTCTCGCAATGACGGGAAAGTGGTTCACATGGACGGCGCGCAGGGCCCAGCCACCCTCATTTCATCCTCGCAAGAAGCCGCCTCCAGCCGCAAGGAGCGCAGCGACGTGGCGGGACGTGGCGCCCCCCCAAAAATCTGTCATCGCGATGAGCTTGCGACGCGGCGATCCAGAATGGGTGCTGAAGCAGACACTGGATTGCCACGCTTCGCTCGCAATGACGGATAGGTTACTGGATGACCACCATGGCTACCCATGACCAAAAGGTTTACAAAAAGCGGTCGAGCAGCTTGCGCGAGTGTTTGTCCATGGCTGCGAGGTCACGGATCATGTATTGCACGCCATCGGCGTCGTTGATCAGCAGCACCGTGCCCGTCAGGCGGCGAATGTCTTCTTCGCCCTTGAGCAGGAACTGGTTCACGCCCCGATCGGTGAGCACCGTCCAGGTGCTGGGCGTGGCAAAGCTGCTGACCCCTTCCAGACGCAGGATCTCAGGCAGGAATTCCCGTTCATTGAGTGCCTGCAAGACGGTGGTGCGCACGTCAACATCGAGCTTGGTCAGGTCTTCGATCCAGAGCAGTTCATGCCCTTCGGCATCCATCAGGGCAATACCCTGCTCGGGTGAGGTCACGGGGTAAGCCCGCAGCGCCGTCACCGGCGCGTGGCGTACCCCGTCAGCCATCACCAGGGTCCAACGGCCAAAGGCATCGCGTTGCAAATCAAACGGGGTCATGCGCTCACCTTTTGTGCTGTCACCGGGCTGTTGCCCCCCAAAACCGCTTCGGCCTCGGCCTGGCGCTGCTGCGCTTCGTACAGGCGCCAGTAAGCGCCCTGGGTTTCTATCAGCTCATCGTGCGAGCCTTCTTCGACCACCACACCCTTGTCCATCACCACCAAACGGTCGGCTTTGCGCAAGGTGGACAAGCGGTGCGCAATGGCAATGGTGGTGCGACCGCGCACCAGGTTGTCCAGGGCCCGCTGGATTTCTTTTTCGGTCTCGGTGTCCACTGCCGAGGTGGCCTCGTCCAGGATCAGGATGCGCGGATTGATCAGCAGGGCACGCGCAATCGAGATGCGCTGACGCTCCCCCCCCGACAGACCCTGCCCCCGCTCCCCCACCAGCGAGTCATACCCCTGCGGCATGCGCAAAATGAACTCATGGGCATGCGCGGCGCGGGCGGCGGCCACGATGTCTTCACGGGTTGCACCGGGTTTGCCGTAGGCGATGTTGTCGGCAATCGTGCCGAAGAACAGGAAAGGCTCTTGCAAGACCAGACCAATCTGGCTGCGGTAGTCGGCGATTTTGAGCTGACGGATGTCGGTGCCATCGAGCTCGATGACGCCTTCGGTCAAGTCGTAAAAGCGGCAGATCAAATTGACCAAGGTGCTTTTGCCCGAGCCGCTGTGCCCCACCAGTCCGATCATCTGACCAGGCTGGATGTCCAGATTGAGCTGGCGGATCACGGCGCGGTTGCCGTAGCGAAAACCGGCGTCGCGCACCGTGATGCGCCCTTGCACCTGTGGCAGGGGCAAAGGATTCACCGGCTCGGGCACGCTGGAGACGTGGTCCAGGATGTCAAAAATACGCTTGGCCCCCGATGCAGCCTTTTGCGTGTGCGAAACGATGCGGCTCATCGTGTCCAGACGGCCATAAAAGCGGCCGATGTAGGCCAGGAATGCGGTCAACACACCCACGGTGATTTGGTCATCCGACACCAGCCAGATGCCAAAGCCCCACACCACCAACAGACCCACTTCGGTCATCAGCGTGACGGTGGGCGAGAACAAGGCCCAGACGCGGTTGAGGCGGTCGTTGACCATCAGGTTGTGGCGGTTGGCGTCCTTGAAGCGGTTGGCTTCACGGTCTTCCTGGGCAAAGGCCTTGACCACGCGGATGCCGGGGATGGTGTCGGCCAGCACATTGGTCACTTCGGCCCAGACGCGGTCGATTTTTTCAAAGCCGGTGCGCAAGCGCTCGCGCACCACATGGATCAGCCAGCCAATGAAGGGCAGCGGCAGCAAGGTCACCAGGGCCAAGGTGGGGTTGATGGTGAACAAGATGACCGCCGTCATCAGGATCATCAGCACATCGGTGGCAAAGTCCAGCAGGTGCAAGGACAGGAACACGTTGATGCGGTCGGTCTCGTTGCCGATGCGGGCGATCAGGTCACCGGTGCGGCGGTCGCCAAAGTATTCCAGCGAGAGCTTGAGCAAATGCTCGTAGGTGGTGGTGCGCAAGTCTGCGCCAATGCGCTCGGACACCAGCGCCAGGATGTAGGTTTTGGCCCAGCCCAAGCCCCAGGCCAACAGCGCTGCACCCAGCAAACCCAGCAAATACAGGGACACCAGGCCCGGATCAATCGCCTTGCCATTCTGGTAAGGGATCAGGATGTCGTCCATCAGCGGCATGGTCAGGTAGGGCGGCACCAGGGTCGCAGCCGTGGCCGCCAAAGTCAGCACAAAACCCGCCAGCAGCGAGCCCTGGTAGGGCTTGGCAAAACGCCACAGCTTGAACAAGGTCCAGGTGGAAGGCGGCGTCAGGTCTTCGCGGCCGCATTGGGAACACTCATCCTCATCCTTGCGCATGGGACTTTGGCAAACCGGACAAACCGCGCCCGACAGCAGGGTTTGCAACGGCTGCCCCTGGGCCTCTGCGCCCAGACGTGCCATCTGGCTTTCAAATTGCGCGACCCAGCGCGCCACCACCGGTTGCAAGCCCAGGGTGAAGCGCCAAACGGCCAGACGGCCCGCAGAGGTGGACAACTCCAGCGTGCCGACACCCGCGTGATCGCTCAATTTCAGGCTCAAATCGGGCTGCAAAGCCCAGCTGCGCCAATTTTTTTCAGGGCCGTCAGGTGATAAAACCCGGCGATCAGTCAAAATAATGACATTTTTAGCGAACCTCAATTGCGCATCGAGGTCAACTTCCAACCAGGCTGACGCGTTTTCTTCAGGTTGAAGGTGCACTGAAACCTCGGTTTGCCAGGCGTCTGGAATCACCGGACGGGGCAAAACAGAGGAAGATGTTGAGATCATGAAGATTGAACCGCAAATAGCCGACCAGCCATTTGGCCAGTCGAGACAAAAACTACCATTGATGTGGCCAACGACTGCAACAACACTGCCCATGTATCTTTCGAATTCTGAGCTTCTGGCCAGCGCCACCATTGGCCGATCATTGTATCGTTGCCCCTCCCCCAAGCCATGAGCACCAAAAACATCCAATTCCTGCGCATGACCCATTTGCGCGGCCCGAACATCTGGACCTACCGTCCCGTGATCGAAGCCCTGATCGACATCGGTGAATTGGAAGACTTCCCTTCCAATTTGCTACCCGGCTTCAACGACAGGCTCAAGGCCTGGCTACCCCAGATGATCGAGCACCGCTGCACGCCTGGCGTGCGCGGCGGCTTCTTCCAGCGGCTGGACACCGGCACCTGGGCTGGCCACATTCTGGAACACGTCAGTCTGGAGCTGCAAACACGCGCGGGCATGCCCATGGGCTTTGGCAAGGCGCGTGAGGCGGGCCCGCGTGGCGTCTACAAAGTCATCATCCGCACCGACCACGAGGACGTGGGTCGCAGCGCACTGGAAATGGCACGCGAACTGATCCTGGCGGCCATTCACGACAATCTGTTTGACGTGCCCGGTGCCATTGCCAAACTGACCGACATGGTCGACAGCCTGTCTGTCGGCCCCAGCACCGCCAGCATCGTTGAAGCGGCTTATGACCGGCGTGTGCCCTTCATCCGGCTGAACGCAGGCAACCTGGTGCAACTGGGCCACGGCGTGAACCAGCGCCGCATCTGGACGGCCGAGACCGACCGCACCAGCGCCATTGCCGAAGGTATCTCCAAAGACAAGGACCTGACCAAAAACCTGCTGGCCATGTGCGGCGTGCCCGTGCCAGAAGGCCAGGTGGTGGCAAGCCCCGCCGCTGCCTGGGAAGCCGCGCAGGAAATCGGCCTGCCCGTGTGCGTCAAACCCAGCGACGGCAACCGTGCCCGGGGCGTATCCCTGGACCTGAACACCCAGGCCGATGTGGAGGCGGCCTACGCCATCGCCCTGGATCAAGGCAGCGAAGTCATCGTGGAAAGCTTTGTTCGGGGTGCCGAACACCGCCTGCTGGTGGTGGGTGACCGCCTGGTGGCCGCCAGCCGCGGCGAAACCGCCAGCGTGACGGGCGACGGCCAGCACAGCGTGCGTGATCTGGTCGAGATGCAGATCAACTCCGACCCACGCCGTGGCAGCGACGGCAGTCTGCCCCTTGAACGGGTGCGCCTGCGCGACAACAGCCCCGAAGTGCTGGAATTGGCCCGCCAAGGCCTGAACCCCGACAGCGTGCCCGAGGCAGGCCGCCAGGTGCTGGTCAAGCGCACGGGCAACATGACCACCGACGTCACAGACGAGGTGCACCCCGATGTGGCCGCACTGGCCGTGCTCGCAGCCCGCGTGGTGGGCCTGGACATTGCCGGTGTGGATGTGGTGACCCCCGACATCCGCGAACCTCTGGGCCAGCAAGGCGTGATCGTTGAAGTCAACGCCGGCCCCAGCTTGCTGATGCACCTGAATCCGGCCGAAGGCCAGGCGCGATCAGTCGGTCAAGCCATTGCCGATCACCTGATTGCCCCCAACGAGACAGGCCGCATCCCGGTGGTCGGCCTGATGGGCGATGGTGACACCACCCGCAGCGCCAAACTGATCGCCTGGTTGCTGCATCTCAACGGCTTTTATACGGGCCTGGCCTGTGCCGATGGCCTTTACATGCACCAACGCCGCGTTCAGACGCAGCATGCCATGGACTTTGAACAAGCCGAGCGTTTGCTGGTGAACCGATCCGTACAAGCGGCCGTGTTCGAAACGGATGCACGGCGTTTGCTGACCCAGGGCCTGCCCTATGACCGCTGCCAAGTGGGCATCGTCACCCGCATGCCGAAAGCCGCACCGCTGGAAGACCTGTATCCCGGGCCGGACGAGAAAATGCCCAGCTACATACGCACCCAGATTGATCTGGTGCTGCCGCATGGCTTTGCCGTGCTCAACGCAGAAGATGAAGCCGTGGCCGATCTGGCGCAGTACAGCGATGGCGGCGTGATTTTTTATGCCACCCATGAATCCAACGCGTGCCTGAGCGCGCACCGCAGCGAAGGGGGTCGCGTCGGTTTCTGGCGCGATGGCCAGCTGATCCTGGCCGAAGGCAGCAAGGAAGTGTCCGTGCTGTCCAGTCAGCGCCCCGCTGTGTCCCGCTTGCTGAAAACCGACACACTCAGCCAAACCGACATGCTGATTGCCGCCTGCGCAGCCTGGGCTCTGGACATGGGTGCAGACCTGATCCGCGCTGGTGTCAAGAGCTACGGCCAAACCGCCGCCGTCTGAAGCGGCCCCAGAAGAACAACAGGAACCCACCTCCATGGAAGTGTCCCGAATTCGCGCCTTGCGCGGCCCCAACTTGTGGAGCCGCCACACGGCCATTGAAGCCATCATCACTTGCACACCCCATGAGCAAGGTCTGAACGCCCAGCACCCCATCGAACAGCAACTGCGTCGCATCTTCCCGCAAGTCGGCCCATTTGACGGGCAACGGCCGGGCCAGCAAGTGGCCATGGCGCACGCTCTTGAAAAAGTGGCGCTGGGCCTGCAGGTGCAAGCAGGTTGCCTCATCTCCTTCAGTCGCACCACCCCCACACAAGAGCCCGGGGTGTACCAAGTAGTGGTGGAATACAACGATGAAGTCGTTGGGCGCCTGGCCCTCGATTTGGCCGAAAAACTCTGCAACGCGGCCATTGCCGGTGTCGGGTTTGACCTTGAAGCGGCCATCACGCAACTGCATGAACTGGATGAAAACGTGCGTCTGGGGCCTTCGACCGTCGCCATCGTGGACGCAGCCATGGCCCGTGGCGTGCCCATCCGCCGCCTGACCGATGGCAGCCTGGTCCAGTTTGGCTGGGGTGCCAAGCAAAGGCGCATTCAAGCCGCCGAAATCGACTCCACCAGCGCGATTGCCGAATCCATTGCGCAAGACAAGGACCTGACCAAAAGCCTCTTGCACGCGGCAGGGGTGCCTGTGCCGATGGGACGGCCCGTCCAGTCCGTGGATGAGGGCTGGCAAGTGGCACTGGAAGTGGGCCTGCCCGTGGTCGTCAAACCGCAGGACGGCAATCAGGGCAAAGGCGTCTCGGTCAACATCACCAACCGCACAGCCTTTGACAACGCCTATGTCACCGCCGAGCGTTACGGCACCGTGATGGTCGAGAAATTCCTGCCCGGCCACGATTACCGCCTGCTGGTGGTGGGCAATAAGCTGATCGCCGCCGCACGTCGTGAGCCGCCCTTGGTGGTGGGTGACGGCAAGCACACCGTGCGTCAGCTGGTAGACCTGGTGAACGCCGACCCGCGTCGGGGCTCTGGCCACTCCACATCGCTGACCAAAATCCGTTTCGATGACATCGCCATTGGCCGCCTGCGCGAACAAGACCTGGAACCCGAATCAGTGCCCGAAAAAGGCCGTCGCGTCATCCTGCGCAACAACGCCAACCTGTCCACCGGCGGCACAGCCACCGACGTGACCGACGATGTGCACCCTGACGTGGCCGCCCGCGTGATCGAAGCGGCCCAGATGGTGGGCCTGGACATTTGCGGCGTGGACGTGGTGTGCGAATCGGTGATGCGCCCACTCGAAGAACAAAACGGCGGTATTGTGGAAGTCAATGCCGCACCCGGTTTGCGCATGCACATCAGCCCGTCCTATGGCAAGGGGCGCGATGTGGGCAATGCCGTCATTGACCAGATGTTCCCTGATGGCGAGACGGGTCGCGTGCCCGTGATTGCCGTCACCGGCACCAACGGCAAGACCACCACGGTTCGCCTGACAGCGCACCTGCTGCGGGCTCAGGGCCTGCGCGTGGGCATGACCAATACCGACGGTGTGTACGTCAACGGCCGCCAGACCGATTCAGGTGACTGCAGTGGCCCGCGCAGCGCCCGCAACGTGCTGATGCACCCCGATGTGGATGCCGCCGTGTTTGAAACCGCCCGTGGCGGCCTGTTGCGCGAAGGCCAAGCCTTTGACCGCTGCAAGGTGGCCGTCGTCACCAACATGGGCTCAGGTGACCACCTGGGCTTGAACTACATCACCACCCTTGAAGACCTGTCAGTGGTCAAGCGCGTCATCGTGCTCAACGTGGAGCAAAGCGGCATGGCCGTGCTCAATGCTGCCGACCCTGCGGTGGTGTCCATGGCGCTTCATTGCCCCGGCGATGTGACTTTTTTTGCACTCGACGGCAACCAGCCTGTGCTGGCTGCGCACCGCGCACAAGGCAAACGCGTGGTCTTCACCGAGGACGGCGACCTCGTGGCGCAAAACGGTAAACAGATTTTCCGCATCCCGCTGGCCCAAGTGCCGATCACGCGCCAGGGACAGATCGGTTTTCAGACTGAAAACGTGCTGGCGGCTGTGGCTGCAGCCTGGGCCGTGAATGTGCCTTGGGACGCCATCGCCCAGGGCCTTGCAACGTTCATCAGCGATATCCAGGGCGTGCCCGGTCGCTTCAACGTGTTCGATTACAAAGGGGCCACCTTGATTGCCGATTACGGCCACAACCCCGATGCCATCCAGGCTCTGGTGCAGGCCGTGGACAACATGCCTGCCCAAAAGCGCGTGGTGGTGATCAGCGGTGCCGGTGACCGCCGCGACCAGGACATCCGCGAGCAGACGCAAATTCTGGGGGCTGCTTTTGACGATGTGCTGCTGTATCAGGACGCCTGCCAGCGGGGCCGCGCCGACGGCGAAGTCATCCAGCTGCTGCGCGAAGGTTTGCATGGCGCGGCACGCACGCGCCATATCGAAGACATTCAGGGCGAGTTCAATGCCATTGACATCGCGCTCTCGCGTCTGAATGCAGGTGATTTGTGCCTGATCCTCATCGACCAGGTTGAAGAAGCTCTGGCCTACATCACCGAAAAAGTCAAAGCTGAAACCCTGAAACCCTGAAACCCTGGCGGCTTCAGCCCGCCAGGCTGTTGATGTGCATGGCCAGCGCCACACTGAGCATGAAAATCCCCACCCAACGCAGCCAGCGCATGACCGTCGGGCGGGGTTGCTCCACATATTTAAAAAGCAAAGCCCCGGCCAACAAAGACAGCGCCAAAGAGCCCAGCATCCCCAATGCATTGGGCAACAGCTGATCAGGCCAACGTTGCGACACCCAGGCATTGACCGCCAAGCTGATGCCAAAATGGACCACGAACACGGCGTAAGACATCCTTGAGATCGCCTGAATGGTCCGACACCACAAGCCACAGCCCTCAGGAGGCGCAAACCACTCCTGCGGAGCAGCGACCAACAAGGCCGCCACCGTCAAGGCAGTCGCCAGCCTCCAATTCGGATCCAGCCAGAGCGCCACGGCACCCAAAATCACAACAATTCCAAAACTGAACCCGATTTTTCCCGCCATCCTTGCCAGCCGAGTCTGATAGGCCAGCCAACCCATGGCGTAAGAGGCACAAAAATAGAGGGCGTAATCGTCCAGACTTTCGATGCCGCTCCACCACCACAAAGACGCTGCGGCCAGCATCAGCCAAAGGCGATTGCACCAAACCTCTGCACGCGTGTGAGCTTTCCAGCGGCTCAACCGCTGTGCCACAGCCAGCACCAGCATAGCCAGCGCATACAGCTGAAAATCCACGGCCACATACCAAACACCCGCCGACAAGGCCTCCAAATCCAACAGATGCTGCAATAAAAAGACATGCGCCCAAGCCTGCCACCATGTGGGCAATGCGGACAAAGAGGGGTGATCAAATCCAGGCCTGATGATTTCAGACACCAACACCACCACACTCAGGGCAGCCAGCAGCGGCAGGGACAGTCTCAAGTAACGACGCCACAGCCACTGCGCAGCCAATGGGGCATCGAGTCTCATGACGTGGCGCAAACTGCCCGCCGTCAAAAAACCAGCACAGACCAAGAACATCTGCACCGCCAGTCGCGCACGGTCAAACAACCATTCGATCAGCTGGGGCCAGACACCCATCACGACGTCCGACATGGGCCCGTAAAATGCCAGATGGTGGAGCACGATCAAGACACAGCCCAGTGCCTTGAGCAGGTCAATCAGCCAGGCGCGCCCCGAGGTAGGCACGACCTCAGGGGCAGCGACAGTCGTGCGCAAGACGCTCAAAGCGCCAAACGGGCGCGGGCGGCTTGGTACTGGGCCTTGAACTGGGCCACCAAATCGGCCGTGCTTTGCACCGCCTGGATCGCGCCAATGCCTTGTCCGCAGCCCCAGATGTCCTTCCAGGCTTTTTTGGCGTCGCCACCAAAGTTCATCTTGCTGGGGTCGGACTCAGGCAAGTTTTCGGGGTCCAGGCCCGCTGCGCGAATCGACGGGGCCAGGTAGTTACCATGCACCCCGGTGAACAGGTTGCTGTAGACGATGTCGTCGGAGTTGCTGTCGACAATGGCTTGTTTGTAATCTTCGGCGGCACGCGCTTCGTGCGTGGCAATGAAGGCTGAGCCGATGTAGGCAAAGTCCGCGCCCATGGCTTGCGCCGCCAAAATCGCATCGCCCGTCGCGATCGAGCCCGACAAAGCCACCGGGCCGTCGAACCACTGGCGGATTTCCTGGATCAGGGCGAACGGGCTTTTGACGCCCGCATGGCCACCGGCACCTGCGGCCACGGCGATCAGGCCGTCTGCGCCTTTTTCAATCGCCTTGTGTGCGTGCTTGTTGTTGATGATGTCGTGCAGCACCACGCCGCCATAGCTGTGGGCTGCAGCGTTGATCTCTTCGCGAGCGCCCAGCGAGGTGATGATGATCGGCACCTTGTATTTCACGCACATGGCCATGTCGTGCTCAAGGCGGTCGTTGCTTTTGTGCACGATCTGGTTGATGGCAAAGGGCGCAGCGGGCTTGTCGGGGTTGGCGGCGTTGTAGGCGGCCAGTGCTTCGGTGATTTCAATCAACCACTCTTCGAGTTGCGCAGCAGGGCGGGCATTCAAAGCGGGCATGGAGCCGACGATGCCCGCTTTGCACTGCTCAATGACCAGCTTGGGGTTGCTGATGATGAACAGGGGCGAAGCGATGGCGGGGAAGGGCAAATTCGCCAGAACGGGGGGCAGCTTGGACATGAAGTCTCCTGAAAATTATCGGTCTATTGTGAGAGAACAAAGGCATCAAACGGTGTCGGCGCGGCGACAAGTCGACCCATGGCGGTGGACCACGGCACATCCAAGTCGCCTGCAGGAGCCAGCCCTGCTGGCGATGTGTCCGTGCTGGACGGCAGGCCATCGCTTGCAGGGCAAGCTCCTACAAAAAAACCGGCACTGGCAGCTGCCTCGTGTCGGCCCCATGCGTGAGGAAAACCGGCATGGTGCTTGTCCCCTGTAGGAGCCAGCCCTGCTGGCGATGGTTTAAAACTTTGCAAATGCTTGTTCAAAGCCACGTTGTCAGAACGCGTCGAGCGCCATGGCTGTCACGCTGCCTGCACCTTCGACAATGCTGTCGCGGATGCCGGGGGCCTTGGACAAAATGTGGTCAGCATAAAACCGCGCGGTGGTGACCTTGGCGGCCATGAAGGCGGCGTCTTGGGCTTGCGCTTCGGGTGTAAGGGCCACCAGCAAGGCTCGGCCCATTTGCCAGCCCGCCATCAGGTTGCCCGCCAGCATGAGGTAAGGCACGCTGCCTGCAAACACGTCGTTGGGGTGGGCCTTGGTGTTGCCCGCCACAAATTCGACCACGTCCACAAAAGCTTCGCGGGCGGCTTTGAGGCGACGGGCCACGGCCAGTGCGTCGGGATTGCCCGATGCAGCCAGTTCACTTTCGGTTTGGGCCACTTGCGCAGCCAGCGCCTTGGCGGTCTGGCCACCGTCGCGGGCTGTTTTGCGGCCCACCAGGTCGTTGGCCTGGATGGCGGTGGTGCCTTCGTAAATGGTCAGAATCTTGGCGTCGCGGTAGTACTGGGCGCAACCGGTTTCTTCGATGAAGCCCATGCCGCCGTGCACCTGCACGCCCAGGCTGGTGACTTCCAGGCTCATCTCGGTGCTGTAGCCCTTGACCAGAGGCACCATGAATTCATAGAAAGACTGGTTTTGCTTGCGCACCTCGGCATCGGGGTGATGGTGCGCGGCGTCGTAGGCGGCGGCGGCCACCGAGGCCAGCGAACGACAGCCTTCGGTGTAGGCGCGCATGGTCATAAGCATGCGTCGCACATCGGGGTGGTGAATGATGGGGCCAGCGCCAGGCAAGCTGCCATCCACCGGGCGGCTTTGCACCCGGTCACGGGCGTATTGCACGGCATGCTGGTAAGCGCGCTCGGCAATCGAGATGCCCTGCACGCCCACCGCATAGCGGGCGGCGTTCATCATGATGAACATGTATTCGAGACCACGGTTTTCTTCGCCCACCAGGAAGCCCACAGCGCCGGGCCCGGTGCTGTCTGCAATGCTCGCCGCCATGCCGTCGCCGTACTGCAGCACTGCCGTGGGGCTGGCCTTGATGCCCATCTTGTGTTCGATGGAGACGCAATGCACGTCGTTGCGCGCGCCCAGTGAGCCATCGCCATTGACCATGAATTTGGGCACCACAAACAGGCTGATGCCCTTGACGCCTTCCGGTGCGCCCACCACACGGGCCAAGACCAGATGGATGATGTTGTCGGCCATATCGTGCTCACCGTAGGTGATGTAGATCTTGGTGCCAAAGACTTTGTAAGTGCCGTCGGGCTGGGGCTCGGCACGGGTGCGCACGGCAGCCAGGTCCGAACCCGCTTGCGGCTCGGTCAGGTTCATGGTGCCGGTCCACTCACCCGAGATGAGTTTTTCAAGGTACTTGGCCTTCATGTCGTCTGACCCAGCCGTCAGCAAAGCCTCGATGGCACCGTCCGTCAGCATGGGGCAAAGCGCAAAACTCATATTGGCCGAGTTGAGCATTTCTCCGCAAGCCGCGCCGATGGTTTTGGGCAAGCCCTGGCCACCAAACTCAGCCGGGTGCTGCAGGCTTTGCCAGCCGCCTTGGGTGAATTGTTTGTAGGCTTCCTTGAAGCCGGGCGTGGTCGTGACCTGATGGCCGTCGTGGTGGTAGGACGGGTTCTTGTCACCTTCCCAGTTCAGCGGGGCGATCACATCGCGGTTGAGCTTGCCGCACTCCTCCAGCACTGCCTGCGCGGTTTCCAGACCAGCGTCTTCAAAGCCAGGAATTGTCGCAATCTGGTCGATGCGGGCCAGGTGCTCGATGTTGAACAGCATGTCCTTGAGGGGTGCGGTGTAGCTCATGAAAGTCTCCGGTAAGTCTGGGTGAGGTTACAAAAAAGGCATCGCGAACGATGCCTTTTGTGGTGATGCTGATGAATCAGAGCGCCTGGGTCAATTCAGGCACAGCGGCAAACAAATCGGCTTCGAGGCCAAAGTCGGCCACGCTGAAAATGGGGGCCTCAGGATCTTTGTTGATCGCCACGATCACCTTCGAATCCTTCATGCCCGCCAAGTGCTGGATCGCACCCGAGATACCCGCTGCAATGTACAGCTGAGGTGCGACGATCTTGCCGGTCTGGCCCACTTGCAGGTCGTTGGCAGCGTAGCCTGCGTCCACCGCTGCGCGGCTGGCACCGATGGCAGCACCCAACTTGTCGGCCAGGGGGGTCATCACTTCGTTGAACTTTTCGGCGCTGCCCAATGCGCGGCCACCCGACACAATGATCTTGGCGGCTGTGAGTTCTGGGCGGTCGTTCTTGGCAATTTCGCTGCGCGTGAAGCTGCTCTTGCCGCTGTCGGCTTGGGCGGCTGCGCTTTCCACCGCGGCGCTGCCACCCGTGGCGGCTGCGGCATCAAAGCCGGTGGTGCGCACGGTGATGACTTTGGTCGCGTCGGTGCTTTGTACCGTGGCCATGGCGTTGCCCGCGTAGATCGGGCGCTCGAAGGTGTCGGCCGAGATGACTTGCGTCACATCGCTGATCTGCGCCACATCGAGTTTGGCGGCCACGCGGGGGGCGACGTTCTTGCCAGCAGCGGTCGCGGGGAACAGGATGTGGCTGTAGTTGCTGGAGATGGCCAGCACTTGCGCGGCGACGTTTTCGGCCAAGCTGTGTGCCAGCGCTTCGCTGTCGGCGTGGATCACTTTGGCAACACCTGCGATCTGGGCAGCAGCCGCTGCTGCAGCGCCTGCGTTGTGGCCTGCGACGAGCACATGCACGTCACCACCGCAAGCGGCGGCAGCGGTCACGGTGTTGAGGGTGGCGCCTTTGATCGAGGCGTTGTCGTGTTCTGCAATGACGAGAGAAGTCATGATGGTTGAGCGTTAAGCGTTGAGGGTTAGGGGTTGGGCGTTAAGGGTTGAGCGTTGAGCGTTGAGCGTTATGAATTTCACGCTGAACACACAACGCCAAACCCTGAACCTCAAATGACTTTGGCCACGTTTTTCAATTTATCCACCAGCGTGGCGACATCGGGCACCTTGATGCCAGCGCTGCGCTTGGCGGGCTCGGCCACTTTCAAGGTCTTGATGCGTGGGGCCACATCGACGCCCAGGTCCTCTGGTTTGAAGTTGTCGAGTTGCTTTTTCTTGGCCTTCATGATGTTGGGCAGCGTCACATAACGCGGCTCGTTCAGGCGCAAGTCGGTGGTGATCACAGCGGGCAAGCTGATGGACAGCACTTCCAGGCCACCATCAATTTCGCGGGTGACTTGTGCTTTGCCGTCCACGATTTCGACCTTGGAGGCGAAAGTGGCCTGGGGCAGGTCAGCCAGCGCGGCCAGCATTTGGCCGGTTTGGTTGCAGTCGTCGTCAATCGCTTGCTTGCCCAAAATGATCAGACCGGGTTGCTCTTTGTCCACCAGGGCCTTGAGCAACTTGGCCACTGCCAAGGGCTGCAGGTCCAAGTCAGCCGGGGTTTCGACCAGAATGCCGCGGTCGGCACCAATGGCCATGGCGGTGCGCAAGGTTTCCTGGCACTGGGCCACGCCACAAGACACAGCGATGACTTCGGTGGCAAAACCTTTTTCTTTCAGGCGCACGGCTTCTTCAACGGCGATCTCGTCAAAGGGGTTCATGCTCATCTTGACATTGGCGATGTCCACACCGGAGCCATCGGACTTCACGCGCACTTTAACGTTGTAGTCCACCACCCGCTTCACGGGAACAAGAATTTTCATGAAAGCATCTCCGATTGGATTGATTTTGAAAGTCTGAAATCAATTGACGTTTACGTCAACGTAAACAGCAATTTTGCACCAAATTACCCTTGGGTGTTATCGAATCACCCAAAAAAAGCACGACCGTTCGTATTTTACACACTCAACTGAAGCAAACTGTTACATCCTACCCCCGGGAATTCACCGACCAATCGGTCGGTGAATTCGGGTTACTATCCATAGCAGTCTGGTCATCAACCGATTAGATTATGTTTAATCATCAATTTGTGTGGAGTCCACCATGAAGAAAATCCTGTTTTCCTTGTCATTTACAGCTCTGGCCAGCTTGGCTGGCACAGCTCAAGCTCAAACTGTTCTGACAGTTTCCAGCTGGCTGCCGCCCACCCACACAGCCAGCATGGCCCAAAAAGAATGGTGCGACCTGCTGGAGGCCAACACCAAAGGCCGCATCAAATGCAACATCTTGCCCCGTGGCGTGACGCCTGCCCCTGGCACTTATGACGCGGTCAAAAATGGTTTGGCCGACGTGTCTTACACCGTACATGGCTACACCCCCGGCCGCTTCATCGCTCCGCAAATGGCCGAACTGCCTTTCCTGGGCAACAGCTCCGAAACCATCTCGGTCGCCTTAAGCCGCGTGAGTGACAAGCACCCAGAATTTGCGGCCGAGCACCCTGGCGTCAAGGTGATCAGCTTGTTCACCCATGGCCCTGGCATTGTGTTCAACACCAAGCGCCCCATCACCAAGGTGGATGACCTGTCTGGCCTGAAATTCCGCGTTGGCGGTGGCATGGTCAACGACATGTCCAAAGCGCTGGGCATGAATGTCACGCTCAAACCCGCACCGGACTCGTATGAACTGTTGTCCAGCGGTGTGATGGACGGCACGCTGTTCCCCGCAGAGTCCACCGAATCGTTCAAGATCGACAAAATCATCAAGCACGCCACCACCTTCCCAGGCGGTCTGTACAACACCAGCTTCGTCTTCATGATGAACCAGGCCAAGTACGACAAGCTGTCTGCAGAAGACAAAAAAGCCGTGGATGCCATCTCTGGCGAAACCGCTGCCCGCATCTTTGGCCGTGGCTGGGACAAAGTGGACCGCCGCGCCTTTGCGCTGATGCAAGTCAACGGTGTGGCGGTCACCAAGGCCGATGCCAAGTTCGTTGCCGACGTCAAAGCCAAAACCGCACCTCTGGAGCAAGCCTGGGTCAAAGCCGCTGAAGGCAAGGGCCTGAAGAACCCAGCCAAAGTGCTGGCTGACTTCCGCGCCGAAATCGCCAAACTGGAAAAGTGATTCCCGCTTTGCCCGATGGGGCAAAAGGAACAACCGGCGGTCCCTGTCTGTAAGAGGGGACCGCCTTTTGAATTTGAAAGACACCTGTTTTGAAAAAACTGCTTGAAACCCTTTGCGGGCTACTCGCCGGAATCGCCCTCTTTGCGATCATGCTGCTCACCTTCCTCGATGTAGGGGGAAGAAAATTTTTGGGCAACTCCATCACCGGGTCTCTGGAATTGACCGAATTGCTGATGGTGGTTGTCATTTTCGGCGCTCTGCCTTTGGTGTCCGAGCGTGGCGAACATGTGGTGTTCGACTCGATGGACCCCTATTTGCCCGACTTCATCAAAAAAATCCAACGCGCCTTGGTGCACCTGGTGTGCGGTGCCGCATTGATTGCCCTGGGCTGGCTGATGTGGAAAACCGGTGGCGACTTTCTGCAAACCGGTGAAACCACGGCCCAACTCAAAATTCTCAAAGCCCCGTTCATCTATGGCATGGGCATGCTGTGCGCCTTCACCGGCCTCATCCACTTGAGCTTGATGTTCAAGGAACAACAAGACAACGAAGGAGGCGTGCTGTGATTGAAGCGCTGATTGGATTTGCGGCCATCTTTGGCCTGGCGCTCTTGCGTGTGCCTCTGGCTTTCTCCATGGGCCTGGTGGGCTTGGTGGGCATTGGCCTGACCCGCGGCTGGATGCCGGCGCTCGCCAGCACCGCCCAAGTGGTTTACGAAACCGGTTTTGCCTACACACTCTCGGTGATCCCGCTGTTCATCCTGATGGGCAACTTTGTGGCTCGTGCTGGACTGGCACATGAACTCTTTCATGCTGCCTACACCTTCATCGGTCACCGCCGTGGCGGATTGGCGCACGCCACCATCGCGGCCTGTGCTGGCTTTGGGGCCATTTGCGGTTCGTCGATTGCAACGGCTGCAACCATGAGCAAAGTGGCCTACCCGTCCATGAAAAAGCTCGGCTACAGCGATGCACTGTCCACCGGTGTGATCGCAGCGGGCGGCACCCTGGGCATCATGATTCCGCCGTCCACCATCATGGTGATCTACGGCATCATCACCGAGACCCACATCGGCAAATTGTTCGCGGCTGGGGTGATTCCCGGCTTGATGACCGCCATTCTCATGATGGTGGCCGTGGTGATCATGACCTCGCGTGACCCCGAACATGCGCCAGCAGGCGAAAAATTCAGCTGGTCACAACGCTGGGCGGCACTGCGCGGCATCTGGGGGGTTTTGCTGCTGGTGGTCATTGTGCTGGGCGGCATCTATGGCGGCTTCTTCACCGCCACCGAAGGCGCTGGCATGGGGGCCATGGGTGCATTCCTGTTTGCCGTGGCACGGGGGGCTCTGAGCTTCAAGGCCTTGTTTGAGGTGTTGGTCGAATCAGCCCGCACCACCGCCATGCTGTTCACGTTGCTGATTTCGGCCACCATTTTTGCCAACTTCGTCAACTTCACCAGCATGCCCATGGAACTCAAGGAGTGGATCACCCACCTGGGCCTGTCGCCGATCATGATCGTGGGCGCCATGATGCTGATCTACGTGATCTTGGGCACCGTGATGGAAGAGTTGACCATGGTGCTGCTGACCATTCCGCTGTTCTTCCCCATCGTCACGCAGCTGGGCTTTGACCCGGTGTGGTTTGGTGTGCTGATCGTGATGGTGATCCAGATCGGTCTGATCTCGCCGCCTGTGGGCATGAACCTGTTCGTCATCAACACCCTGCTGCCCAAAGTGGGGCTGGGCACCATCTTCCGTGGTGTTTGGCCGCTGGTGGTGGTGTTGATCATCTGCTTGGGCGTTTTGCTGGCATTCCCGGGCTTGAGCCTGTGGCTGCCCTCCATGATGGACTGACAGCGTCATCCAATTGCAAAAACGGCACGCCAAGGCGTGCCGTTTTTCATGGTCAGTAGCCCTGACAGCATCAACACAAGATTCGTCGGAGTCTTCGAAGAGCTCTCTATAGGTGCGGCCCTGTAAAGTTTGCAGGGCTCTTCACTTGTGGGAGCGTTGCCCCCGCTGCGATCACCCCCCGCTGCAATCCCCCCCGCCGACCAACACCCATCGCGCAGGCGGCGGGGCTGCCACACAGACCGAGGCGCTACCCGCATGCGACAAGCGTCTGATCATCGCTTCATACTTCAAAGGCCGGATGAAAAACCTGCTCCGTTGTTCGCCCCTCCCAGCGTCCGACGTTTGCAGGCTTGGGCAACCGCCCCATGTCGGGGCTGAAGCCGCCGACCTGCAAAACGGCAGCGACCTGCAAATACTCGGCCATGCCGTCAGGATCAGGCAGCGGGGGGCAACAGGGCATGCACCGCAGGAGGGGGGGGCGGAATGTCTATGCCGTGGGCATGCAAAGCCTGCAAGATGGCGCGGTTGATGTCTGACTTGAGTTTGAGCGGGCCGTTTTCTGGATCGGCAATCCAGTACGACACGGAAAACTCCAGGCCATAGACGCCAAATGTGACCAAACAAGCAGTGGGCGCAGGCTCGGGCAGCACGCGGGCTTGGGCCTTGCAGGCGTCTTGCAGCAAGTCCACAACCAAGTCCACAGGGCTGTTGTAGGCGACCGTCACTTGCGTGCTTTGCGACACCATGGGATCGGCCAGCGAGAGATTTTCCACCCGCTGGGTGATCAACATTTCATTGGGCACAATGGATTCACGCCCCGACAAGGCCCGAATGACCGTGTAACGGGCCTTGATGTCGGTGATACGGCCCTCAAACCCGTCGACCCGCACCATGTCGCCAATGCGCATGCTGCGCTCGGCCAGGATGACAAAACCGCTGACGTAATTGGCCGCCAACTTCTGCAGGCCAAAACCAATGCCCACGCCCACCGCACCACCCAATACGGACAAGGCCGTCAGGTCAATGCCCACAGTGGACAAAGCCAGCATCAAGCCGACAAACATCAAAGCAGTGCGCACGGTGTTGCTGATGACTTTGCGCAGCGACAAATCGCTGCCCGTGGCCGATCTGAGCAAACGAGACTCCAGCGCAGCCGACACCCACAACATGACGATCATGACGGCACCTGCCGTCAGCGCGCCCTCGATCAATGTGCGCATCGACAAGACACTGCCACCGACCTTCCAGCGGATTTGATCAAGTTCCTCAAGCAACAGCGGTAAAACCCCTGTGACCCACAACACCACGGCCAGCCATGCCATCCAGGAAATGGTGCGCTCCAGCACCCTCACAAAATGGGCTTCTCCGAAGGCCACCTGCATCACCTTGACGCCCAGACGGATCAGAGCCAGAGAAATGCACACCGGCAACAAGATGTCATACAAGGCCATGGGGTGGTCGGTGGTCAACAGCGCACGCGAAGCAAAGGTCAGGCCCAGCAACAAAGTGGGGAACAGCACCCCGTCCACCAAGCGTTTTCCCAAAAGGATCGACAACTCGGCCCCTGCAAAGGCGCGGCGCACCAGCCAGGCAGCCCCCCAGGACAAGCCCACACAAACGACAAACGCCAACAAAACGTGCAAGGAATCGGCACGAACCAGCGTGTCCAGCCAAGCCAGGGGGTCGGTGATGTGAAGTGACTTCATGCTCGCCATGCGGGGCTCCTTTTGTCAATAAATGCCTGCACGCCTTCCTGGGCGTCGGCGTGCATCATGTTGCAGGCCATGGTTTGACCGGCCAATTGGTAAGCAGCTTCGATGCCCATTTCACGCTGCTTGTAAAACAGCGCCTTGCCCATGCGCACGGCTTCGCGGGGTTTGCTCAAGATCGAGTCAACCCATTCATTCACTTGTGCATCCAGCCCCTCGGGTGGGCTCACGCGGTTGATCAGGCCGCGCTGGCTGGCCTCTTGCGCGTTGATGAAGCCGCCTGTGAGCAGCATTTCCATGGCTTGCTTGGCGTGCATATTGCGCACCAGGGGCACGCTGGGCGTGGCACAAAACAGACCCACATCGATGCCATTGACCCCAAAGCGGGCGGTCTCGGCCGCCACCGCCAGATCGCATTGCGCCACCAGCTGGCAGCCCGCAGCGGTGGCCACACCCTGCACGCGCGCAATCACCGGCACCGGCAGGTTCTGAATGGAAAGCATCATGCGCGTGCACTGCGCAAACAGCTTTTGGTAGTAGGCCATCTCGGGCTGCGCCCGCATTTCCTTGAGGTTGTGCCCGGCGCAAAAAGCCTTGCCCGCCGCCGCCAGCACCACCACGCGGGCGTGCTCGTCCTGAGCGATCTGGTGCAGGGCGTTTTGCAGGGCATGCAGCATGTCCTCGCCCAGGGTGTTGAAGGTGCTTGCTTGGTTCAGGGTCAGGCGGTGCACGCCGCGCGCATCGCGCTCGTGCAGCAGCACATCGGCCCCTGTGGGAACAGTTGAATCAGTCATGCCCCCGATTGTGCCCAAAGCCGCAGGCCGCTCGGCGGCCCAGTCAGGGCTCAAACGTCGGCCAGCACGCGCAAATGCGCCTCGACGCTGCGGCCCAAAGCGTTCAGGTTGTAGCCGCCCTCCAGACAACTCACGATGCGCCCCTTGGCATGGCGCAGGGCCACATCCTTGATGCGCTGGGTGATCCAGGCATAGTCCTGCTCGACCAGCCCCATTTGCCCCATGTCGTCTTCGCGGTGTGCGTCAAAACCTGCGCTGATGAAAATCAGCTCAGGCCGGTGCGCCTCCAGACGCGGCATCCACATCATGTCGATCAACTCCCGGATGTCCATGCCCCGGGTGTAAGCGGGCACGGGCAAATTGACCAGATTGCGCGCATTCGACTGTGAACCGCCCTCCGGGTAAAACGGGTGCTGAAAAAAACTGACCATCAAAATCCGCTCATCCCCGGCCACGATGTCTTCGGTGCCATTGCCGTGGTGCACATCAAAATCCACGATGGCCACGCGTTTGAGCCCATAGCGCTCCACCGCATGCTTGGCGGCAATGGCCACGTTGTTGAAAAAGCAAAACCCCATGGCCTTGTCCCGGCATGCATGGTGACCGGGCGGGCGCACAGCGCAAAAAGCGTTCTCCAACTCACCAGCCATGACCGCATCGGTGGCCTCAATCGCCGCCCCGGCTGACAGCAAAGCGGCATCCCAGGTGTGAACGTTGATCAGCGTGTCCGGGTCGATCGACGTGTGGCTGGGGCCGCCAGCGGCCATGTCTTCACGCAACACATCGCTCAGGCCCCGCAAAGACGCCACATGCATGCGCCCGTGGGCCAGTTCAATGTCGGCCAAAGCGGCTGGCCCGGCCTCTCGCCGCTGCAAAGCCATGTCCAGCCCAGTGACCAGCAAACGGTCCTCAATGGCACCCAGCCGCTCTGGACATTCTGGATGGCCCGCACCCATCTCGTGTTTCCAACATGTGGGATGTGTGAAATAACCCGTCGCGCCCATATGGCTTGTCTTCCTGCAAGTTCAACACACCGATCGGAAGTGTTGAATTTTTTGAATTACTGCATGTTTATCAATTTCAGCTTACCACGCCCAGCTTGCAATATCTGACGCCCATCGCATCTAAAGCCTCACCGATCAACCCGCATTCATCGGAGTCTTCGACCACCGACCTACAAAAGACAATCAGTCCCCCGTAGGTCGGCACTCGAAGCGTCCGACATCTGCCAATCACTGACAACGCTCTACCCTACCGAGACATGTTCCGTTGTTTCTGCCTGGTGGGTCGTCGGGCGATTAAACTGAACCGACATGAATTTTCTCGCCCACTTTCACACCACCCCGCAGGCACCACGCCTGAACCCCTTGTGCGCTGGCCTGTTCGGTTTGCTGATCTCGCTGACTTGGTCAGAGGCCGCCCTGGCGGTCAACCGCCATGACAAGCAAGCAGGCAAAACGGCCCAAACACCGATTTCCAGTCGCAAGCCACACCACCCCAGAGTCCCTGCAAAAGGCACACGCCTGATGGACAACCCCGAGGTTCTGGCCTGGGCGCATGACGCAGCCGGCCGCTTGCAACTCGACCGCGCCTGGGTGCTCAAGACGCTGGAGTCAGCACAGCGCCTGCCTCTGGTGGAAAAACTCGTGCTGCCCCCCGCAAGCCCCACGGCCAAAGACTGGGGGGCTTACAGGGCACGCTTCATCGAGCCCATCCGCATCCAGGCAGGCACCCGATTCTGGCTTGCCCACCGCACCGCCCTGGAGCGCGCCGAAAGCGAATACGGCGTGCCCGCCGCCATCATCGTCGGCATCATCGGGGTGGAAACCTTGTACGGACAAAACACCGGCAACTTCCGCATCGTCGACGCCTTGGGCACCTTGGCTTTTCACTTTCCATTGGCCCACCCGCGTGCAGCAGAACGCCAGGCGTTTTTCCGCGCCGAGCTGGAACAATTTTTACAGCTCAGCCAAAAAAGCGGAGCCGACCCCTTGGCCGTGCGCGGCAGCTACGCAGGCGCGCTGGGCTTGCCGCAATTCATGCCGTCCAGCTGGACTCGCTTCGCCGTGGACTTCGACGGCGATGGCCGCATCGACCTGTTTGGCAGCCCGACTGACGCCATCGGCTCAGTCGCCAATTACTTCAAGGCCTTCCAGTGGCGCACGGGCATGCCCACACACTACGCCGTGACCCTCACCCCCGGCCAAACCGACATGGACGCCCTGCTTGCCCCCGACATCCTGCCCACCTTCAGCGCGGCCAGTTTCACCGCCAAAGGCGCCGCCCTCCAAGGCCCAGCTCTCACCCACAACGGCCCACTGGCCCTGATCGAATTGCGCAACGGCAACAACCCACCCAGCTACGTGGCCGGCACAGAAAACTTCTACGCCATCACACGCTACAACTGGAGCAGCTACTACGCCATGGCGGTGATCGAGTTGGCCGAGGCTGTAACGCGGGAAATGCACAACAGTCGCTGAAGGCATTCACCCATGAACCCGCTGAACTCCAAAAAACTGCTGCTGACCAAGTGGACGGCGGTCAAGCCCGTGGCCAAGCAAAAGCATTTCTTGGTCAGCCGGGTGATTCAACCTGAGTTGCCCACCGACCCGATCGAGTTGGTGGAAATCGAAGCGGTGTTTTCCAAGGCGACACAGGTGATTGCCTGGCGTGAACTGCAGGATGACAGCGTTTGGCGCCAAGGTTGGGTTTGACTGGATCAACAACAGTGAAAGTGTCTACAGGTTTGAGGGAATGCCAATGAAACGCTCTGACTAAAAGCGTTGCAGCCCGCTTTGGAGCTAAACTGAGCCGTTTACAACGCATCTGGCGCAAACGTGATGAGGACACTCCTTTGTCTGCTGTCGTTGATTGCCTTTCATGTCAACGCATTGGCGCAATTCGACCTTGTTGACGTCAAGATGCAATCTGGCGAAGTTAAACCGATCTTGAGCCTGCCCTGGTTCCAGTACCAGTTGCAGATTCAAAAAGGCGCATATGCCAACCGCGCCACCACCGCCGACTGGATCGTTTACTCGCCCCCACGTTTCTGCCCCATCAGCGCATGGACATATACCCGCTGGAACGGCACTATCACCCCTGCCGACCGCAAGATCACGGAAGACGGTTGCAACAAGCGGATGTTTGAAGAGAAGTTGTCATTGCTGCCACCAGACGTCAAGCAGGTCTGTGCTTGTAGGTCCGTACTTGAAACGGAGTTAACGATTCACGGCCGGAAACGGGCCCTCTGGAAGTCGAATGACGATGAATTGCTGCTGGACGAATCTTTCAAGCTCGCGGCCGACCTCGTTGATGGGTCTGGCAGCAGGGCACCCGTTCTACTCACCATGGGAAGCAAAAACGCGGGAATCTTCGGCTTCGATGGCAGTGAGTTGTGTCGGTATGAGCTTGACATTTTCGAATCTCAAATGAAAGGCATTGACAGGCTCGACGCACTTATGCAGTCGGATAAGCGATTTAAGATTCCCGTTCGATGCGTTCCAGACCGCCGGGGTGAATTCAACTTTGGCGACGTTTCCTACAGCTTTTGGAGAAAGAAAATCACGGGTGAAATAAAGCTGAAATTCGAAGGAGGAGAGTCCTATGTCATCCAGTTTCGTCAATAGAGTTGGGACTTGCATGCTCGGCCTTTTCCTTTGCGTGAACGTTAGTGCGCAGGTCAATTTCTTCGAATGCGCCAAGAACCCAGACAAATGCCGCCCCCCTCCATCGTCCTCCACAAGTGAATCAAGGTTTACCGGCAGAGAGTCGGATCCCGCCAGATTAGAAGAAGAACTGCAAAAAAAGATAACAGCTGAATTGGAGCGCAGGGAGAAGGAGCGTATGCAGACTAAAGTCGAGAACGCTGAACCTGCGAAGCCCACGATCGACAAGTCGATTCGCATCGCGGCGCTTCCGTACAAGAAGGCGCTGGTCATCGGTAATGACACATATGAATCTGTCGCCAAATTGCAGAACGCCCGAGCCGATGCACAGGCGATGGCGAAAAGCCTGTCCAATCTTGGCTATCACGTCACCCTCAAGACGGACTTGTCTGAAAAGAGCATGAGGGCGGTGATTCGCCAGTTCAAGGAAAGCGTAAACAGCGGTGACGAGGTGCTGTTTTTTTATGCCGGTCATGGATTACAGCTTTCGGGCACAAATTACCTTCTCCCTACGGATATCAAGGGTGAATCCGAGGACCAAGTGAAGGACGAGGCTGTGCAACTTCAGCGTTTGCTGGACGACATGAGCGAGAAAAACGCGAAGTTCACGCTAGCCTTGATAGACGCTTGCCGGGACAACCCCTTTCCAAGACGGGGCCGCGCCATCGGCGGACGTGGCCTAGCGCCAACGATGGCAGCCTCAGGACAAATGATCATTTTCTCGGCAGGCTCCGGGCAGCAGGCCCTGGATAAGGTCGGCTCAGGGGACACAAGCCCCAATGGTCTGTTCACCCGCATCTTGCTTGAGGAAATGTATGCACCGGGCATAAGGGTGGATAACGTCGTACGGGAAGTCAGAAAGAAGGTTGTGGAGAAAGCACGCAGCATAGGCCACGAGCAGGTGCCGGCGATCTATGACCAAGTCGTCGGCGACTTTTATTTCATTCCGCCACGTTAAGCGACGAAGTGCTACTCATTAGTTGTTTTGCGTGGAGCAGCGACTACGCCATGGAGGTGATCGAGTTGGCCGAGGAGGTTGCGCGGGAAATGCCGACGTTTCGCGCGCCGGGTCTTGCCCGCTCTGGCGATGCAGCGAAAAAAACATGCGTCGCAGTCTTCGACCACCGCCCGACAACACGTTCGCCGTAGATCGGAGTTGCGCTGACGCGGCTCACCGCTGGCGTCGCGATAGGACTCCACGATTTGGGCATAGGTGTGACCTCGGGCGCGAGCGAGTTTGACAAACATGAAACAAGTGGAGCCCAAGGGGGACTTGCTTTCAGTTATTGATTTGGCCCGATGAAGTCTGAGCCTTGTCTTGCCCCTTGGGAGGATTTTTGGGGAGCTTGCCAGCCAAGCGAAAGGCCTGTGGTCCACAAGCGTCTGATCGTCAGCAGGGCGAGCTCCCACCAGGTGCAAGATTGAAGTCATCCTGCAGACTTCAAAGGGCCGGATCACAAAGAGTGCGCCCGATTGATGGCGAAGGGTTAATCAATTTATTCGCTGGCCTTGAACCCCGATATTTTGACCGCCTCTTGCCAGCGTTTGGCGTCATTGCGGGTGAACGCCAGAAACTCAGCAGCACTGAAAGGCAATGGCTCAAAGTCAATCGCACGCCACTTCTCAATGATGGTTTGTGACTTGAGAATTTTGGAAAATTCGGCCTGCAGTTTGCTGATCACGGCATCCGGCGTGCCAGCAGGTGCAGACAGCCCGGACCAGATGTAGATTTCGAGATCAGGCAGCCCTTGCTCTGTGAAAGTGGCCACTTGGGGCAGCAGGGGCGAGCGCTGCGGACTGGACACGGCCAGCACTTTGACTTTGCCCGATTCGACGTGGGACTTGACTGCCAAAAGCGGCAAGAAGGCAGCATGGACTTGGCCACCCAATAAATTCTGCACGGCTGGCGGGGTGCCATTGAAGGGCACATGCAGCATGTTCAGCCCTGTGCGCTGATTCATGATCACACCCGCAAAGTGGGATGAATTTCCAGCTGTAAACGATGCATAAGACACACCACCGCTTTGCGTTTTGGCCCAAGCCACGAACTCCTTGACGTTGTTGGCGGGCACATTGGCCGCATTCACGGCCAAAACCAGTGAAGCGCCCAAAAATCCGGTGACCGGTTTGAAGCTTTTTTCAGGGTCGTAAGGCAACTTGGCAAAGGTGTAGGGGTTGATGGTCATCATGCTGGTGTTGGACAACAGCAATGTGTAGCCATCAGGAGCCGCTTGCATGACGTTTTGAGCCGCGATGATGCCTGACCCACCGGCCTTGTTGTCCACCACGATGGGCTGACCTGTGTTCTTCTTGAACTCCTCTGCCACCTGTCTCAAGGCATTGTCCAGGGTGTTGCCTGGGGCAAAGGGCACGACCACGCGCACAGGGCGGTCGGGAAAGTTTTGTGCTTGAACTGTGGCCATGCCCAGGAGCAAGGCAGCCAGTATGGCAAAGCAGGACAGGGGGTTTTTCATAGGACTCTCTCTGGTTAAAGGGTTCATTTCAAGGATGCAGGGAAGACAGCACACGCGCTACGGCCTGCGCTTGCTGAACAGGCAGCATGTGGCCACTGCCTGGGACGATATGAATCTGGGCATGCGGCAGGCATTGCGCCAATTCATGGGTCAATGCGGGCGGTGTCACACGGTCATGCTCTCCGCACAGGAGCGCCACAGGCAGTGTCAGTCGGGACAGTGCATGGCGGTGATCACTGCGCCCCATGATGGCGCGTGTCTGGCGTAAACCCGTTTCGCAACCGACGGCCAATATCATTTGACGCACGCGCTCCTGAACAGCCTCAGTCGCCTCGTGGCAACCGAATTTGACAATCCCCTCCACCACCTTGGGGAAATTGGCCTGCATGGCCGCCATGGTTTTTTCACGCACATGCCGACCTTCATCGGTCTCTGGCAAAGGCGATGTGGACATCAGCGCCGCCGCGGACAAAGTCCTTTGTGGATTGGCCAACATCTCGATGGCCACATAGCCGCCCAAAGAAAATCCGGCCACCATCACGGATGTGTCCGCCGAAAGATCGGACAGTTGCGCCCAGGCATCACGGGCCATGGCTGCAATGCTGTCTTGAGTTTGTATCTGGGCAAAGCGCACTTCCCAATGCTGGGGCAGCAAAGGCAGCACATCGGCCCACACACCCGCATCATTGAGCATGCCTTGAATCAGCAAGAGGACAGGTCTCAAGAGGTGGCTCCAGCCATGGCTGATGGGGCAGAGGGTTCTGCAGCAAAACGTTCACGCAATTGTCTTTTGAGCACTTTGCCCACCGGGTTGCGGGGCAACTCATCGAGAAGGATCAATTTTTCCGGCCATTTGAAGGCTGCGACTTCCTGGGTGTGCTTGAGGTAGTCCACCAGGTTTTGCAAGGTGATGTCCTGACCGGCTTGTGCGACGACCACAGCGCACACCCTCTCACCCATGACCGGATCAGGCAGTCCAATCACGGCAGCATCACGCACTTGGGGATGACTCAGCAACAAGCCCTCGATCTCTTCAGAGGAAATGTTCATGCCCCCACGAATCACGATGTCCTTGTGCCGTCCGGCAAAACGGTAGAACTGTGAAGCGTCGCCTGCAATTTCGAACAAATCACCGGTTCGGTAAAACCCTTGCGCATCAAAAGCGCGCTCGGTCAATTCCGGTGCTTTGTAATAGCCACTGAATATCGTCGGGCCTTTGAAGCGCAACTCACCAATGCGTCCCGCTTCGTGGATGTCCTCTCCGGTGTCGATGTCCACGAGGCGTGTCTGGATTTTCTGGGCGACTGACGTTTTCCAGGTAAAGCTTGGCACCCCCATGCGAGGAAAATACAAAGCGCGCTGCTTGCGTTCTGGCATGTCTTGAGGCGACGAGCTCAAAGCTGCACCCTCGTTGGAGCCAAAATAATTCACCACTTCGATGTCGAAACGGTTTTTCATCTCCTCCATCATCCACTCGGACAAAGGTCCACCGCCGGAGCCCACGCTTTTGAGGCGACTGAGGTCAGCGCCCTCCATTTTTTCAGCTTGTTTGAGCAGCAAATTGAGCACCGCAGGCGCTGCCACGCTGTAATCCATGGGGTGTGCACGCAACTGGTTCACGAACACATCCAGATCAAAGGGATGGTGGTGGTGCAAAGTGCCGCCCACCACCAGCCAGGCCGCCAGGCTCGATGAAATGCCGGCCATGTTCACAAAGGGGAAAGGAATCAACATCTGAGCCCCCCGTTGCAACTGCCCTGCGTCGCTGACGGATTGGCCTGCAATCAACCACTCGTTGTGATTGCGAGGCACCCCTTTTGAACGGGCCTCCGTGCCTGAAGTCCAACAAATGGTGAGCACATCATGCGCCGTCACACCCTCGTCGTGCATGTGCTGTCGCAACTGGGGCGCACTCCATGGCAAGGTGTTGCCCAGCAAGTTGTTCAGGTTGTGCACACCTTGCGGCAAGTCATGACCCAAAGACCAAATGTGCTGCAAGCCTTCAAAAAGGTGGGCATGCGCGGCCCATTGTTGCGCAGCAGGGTAATTGCCCACACGTTCGGTTGTGATCGCCAGTTTGGCTTGCGTGGTGGCAAAAACATGCGTCAGCTCATGCGCGCGGTATTGCACCGGCACAGGCGACACCACCACACCCGTCATGGCGCACGCCAGGTAAATGGCATGCATCTCCACACAGTTGGGCAATTGCATGACGATCACGTCGTCCTTGCGCAAACCCTGCGCATGCAGCAGGGCGCTGTACCTGCCGACTTGCTGCAGCAATTGCCCCCAGGTCCAACTCAAGGAGACATCGCCTGAGATGTCACTGCGGTTGGGCGGGTCCACAACGGCCATGGCCTGTGATTGCTGCTCTGCCGTTTTGATGAACAACTCGCCCAGAGTTTCCTCTGTCCACCAGCCCTGTTCGACATAATTTTTGATGTTTTCGGATGAGACCAGGATCATGTTTATTTCCAGCGATTCAGGGTGTTTTGACTGACAAATGTGGCGTGAAAGCCATGCGGCATGCGGCGAGGCAAGACAATGCGGGCCACTGGACCTTCGGCCATACGTGCACCCTTGCAATCGAACACCTGGATTTCTGAACGTTGCTCGTCCGGGTTCCAAACAGGGACCACCAGATAGCCATCGTCTTCGGATTGCGCGTTGTCTCGTGGTGCAAATCCAGGCTCGTTGTAGAAATACTTGGGCCCCGCGCTGTAGGCCAAATACCCCCCCGTGCTCAGGTCGTACTTGACCAGGCCCGGAAAGCGCGGCTCTTCCTTGCCGCCCTGGGGAAAGATGATGTTGTAGGAGTAGCGGTTCTTGCGCCCTTGGTAGAGACTGTTGATGACCGGAAACTCGGTGTTGAGCACATCGTCAATCACGCGCTCATGCGTTTGGCCGGTGGCCAGGTTGAAGCGCCATTCATACAGCATGAAATCGCGCTGGCGCAGATGGATGGTTTTTTCAAGTCGACGTGCATCGGGACGACCTTGCTCATCTTCGTGCAGTCGGTAAGGTGTGCCCACCATGACCACCTCATCGCCATCCTCCCAGGCATTGACCACATGCAACATATAAGTGGGCTTGGCAT
Source organism: Limnohabitans planktonicus II-D5 (assembly GCF_001270065.2). GTDB lineage: Bacteria > Pseudomonadota > Gammaproteobacteria > Burkholderiales > Burkholderiaceae_C > Limnohabitans_A > Limnohabitans_A planktonicus. The sequence continues at coordinate 9,651 of NZ_LFYT02000012.1, read as the reverse complement.
GGAACCAGCGAATGTCATGGGGCTGCCCGTAGCGCGGGAGGACGCCAAAACGAGAGGGTTGGTCTGCATCAAAACGCAACTTGTAGCGCCCTGCGGCAAGTGCCTCGGGGTCGGGGCGCAAGGGAAAGTCATGCAAGATGGTGAAGTGCTCGGTGATCGCCATGTCGTGCGGCAAACTGGGGCCTGGCAGGTCCACATCGATTTTGTGTTTGATCTGGCGGTCTGGACCGACCACGCCGTATTGCATGTAGGGCGCTTTCAGACTGTAGTCAAAAAACAGCAATTCGCCAGTGTGTTCGTCGGGCCGCGAATGGGCCGATAAGCGGTTGATGCTGCCATCAAAGTCTGACGGTCCAAGGGTTTCGAGGGTGTCAGGATCTACCGCATAGGGCATACCTGAGCGGTACCACATGCTGATCAAACGACCCGCGTGGTACTTCACGTCCGTGTTGGCGGTGTTCTTCAAAGGCTCATCGGGACGGTCGGTGCGCCAAGGCTCCTTCAGACCCTTCCACAGGGCATGCCCTGCAGCTTGCTCTTCCTGCAAGGCCGATGTTTTGACCCAGCGATTGCGGTAAGTCACCTGACCGTTTTCGAAACGTACGGCATGCAACATGCCATCACCGTCATAGGCGTGATATCGCCACTCGGGTGGGTAGTAAGCATTGGGTCCGTTGCGCACATACAGGCCATTCAGATCACTGGGCACCTGCCCAATGACCGTCATGTCCTTGAATACATCTTCTTGGTGAATGGGGGCATTGTTGCCATTCAGCGCGGGTATCTCGTGGCTGGGCAAATCGTTGAGTTGCACGTCTTGTCTCCTGTGGCCCGTCACTCTTTGGTGATGGCATTTTTGTTACAAGACCCAGTCTAGTGAGGGCAAGGTCTTGATTCAGGTTAAATTTCGATATATTGAACAATATTCCAATATGCCAAAACTCGAGACACCTCCCAACCGTGCGCCCGCCAGCCTTCAGGAGTACGCCGGGGACAAACAATTTGCCACCACCTTGGCGCGTGGCATGGAGTTGCTGCGCTGCTTCACGCCCGAACAAGCTGTGCTGGGAAACAAGGACTTGTCCCAAAAATTGAAGCTGCCTGCGGCCACGATCTCCCGATTGACTTACACCCTGATGTGCATGGGCTACTTGATGCCCACCGAACATTACGGCAAGTACCAGTTGGGTTCGGCCGTGATTTCCTTGGGTCATCCCTTGCTGGCACAGTTCACCTTGCGCAGACAAGCCCGCCCTCTGATGCTGGAGTTGGCCGAGGCCACGGGTGGCTCCATCTCCATCGGCATTCGCGACCGACTGGCCATCCTCTACATTGAAACCGTGAGGTCTTTTGACAAAAGGATTTACCCCCTCGAAGTCGGCACCAGCCACTCGATGGCGGGCACAGCCATCGGCCGGGCGTACCTGATGTCTTGCCGCCCCCCTGAACGTGAAGCCTTGCTCAACCAGATTCAGGTCAAAACGCCTCAGGACTGGCACAGGTTTGGCCCCAAGCTCACGGAAAATTTGCTCCAGTATCCCAAGTACGGATGCTGCGTGTCGGTCGGAGAGGTCTTCCCCGATGTGCAAGCTGTCGCCGTCCCTTTGGGGCGCATTGACCGGGGGGAGCTTGCCGCCATCAATTGTTCATTTCAAGGGCGGGCCTTGGACGAGGTCTGGCTACGAGAACGCATTGCCCCTCAATTGCAAGCTTTGGCGAGGCAATTGACCTGAGTTGGGCCTGATTCAGGCTGGAGTTCTTGACCAAGAATGCTGTCCCTGAACCGCTTGATTACCCGGCTCAATTCGCGGTTCAAGCCCCATGCGCCTTCATCGCTTTGCCCACTTCCAGCGCGCCTTGTTCTGAACCCGAGCGGGGCACGGTTTCGCCTTGGGTGTCGTGCAGCTGGCTCAGGGCCTGGGCCAGGCGTTCGGGGGTGTCGGGGCCGGTGCCCAGGTGCACGCCTTGGGTCAGGGTGATGTGGGCCACCTCAAAGCTGCCCGCGCCGGCGCAGATGATGGTGCGGTTGGGCGCGTCCTCACTGGCCATGACCAGCATGGCGGGCACCACGGCGCTGGGCTCCAGGGCCTTGAGCACTTGCTCGGGCATCAGGCCTTCGGTCATGCGGGTGGCGGCGGTGGGGGCCAGCGCGTTGACGCGGATGTTGTGTTTTTCGCCTTCAATCGACAGGGTTTGCATCAGGCCCGCCAGCGCCATCTTGGCCGCCCCGTAGTTGGCCTGTCCAAAGTTGCCATACAGGCCACTCGACGAAGTGGTCATGACCACGCGGCCATAATTTTGCGCCTGCATGATGGGCCACACGGCCTTGGTGCAATGCACCGCGCCCATGACGTGCACATCCATCACCAATTTGAAGTCGGCCAGCTCCATCTTGGCAAAGCTCTTGTCACGCAAGATGCCCGCGTTGTTGACCAAAATATCCACCCGGCCCCAGGTGTCCATGGCCAGCTGCACCATTTTTTGCACAGCTTCAAAGTCGGTCACAGAAGCGCCGTTGGCAATCGCCTCGCCACCCGCAGCGCGGATTTCGTCAACCACCGCCTGTGCGGCCGACACTGAGCCGCCCACCCCGTGCACGTCACCGCCCAGGTCGTTGACGACCACTTTGGCACCGCGTGCGGCCAGTGCCAGGGCATGCTGTTTGCCCAGCCCGCCACCTGCGCCGGTGACGATGGCCACGCGGCCTTTGAATTCGATGCTCATGGGTTTTCCTTTGTTCGAATAGATGTGAATGGGTGACAGGACCGCCGGACGCCATCTGCTAATCTGGCAGCTCTCTGAAAAAGCCTAACGCCGAACTTTAAAGCAGCCGGTCTGCCCGCTGTGTTACCCGATTGACACCCTCATGGAACTGAACACTGAAATCATCACCACCCCGCCGCTGGACTCCGCCTCGGTGGTCTTGCTGCGTGACCACGCCGAGGGCCTGCAGGTGCTGCTGCTCAAGCGCCATCAGGCGTCGAATGTGCTGGGGGGTGCGTATGTGTTTCCGGGCGGCAAGCTCGACGCAGCCGACCACAGTCCCGCGCTGCTGGCAAGGCTGAGCCAGGACACCGCCACCTTGCACCAGCGCCTGGCCGAGCCCGAGCTGCCCGCAGAACGCGCCGCCGCCTTGTTTGTAGCCGCGATTCGCGAAGCCTTTGAAGAATGCCGCGTGTTGCTGGGCCAGGCGCACAGCGAAACACCCGATCTGCAAGCCCTGCAAAACGCCCTGACCCAGGGGCAAAGCTGGTCTGAAGCCTTTCAACACCTGTCGCTGCAGCTGCGCACCGAAGCCCTGGTGCCCTGGACACGCTGGATCACGCCCCGCCAGGCGTCGGTCACCCACAAGCGCTTTGACACGCGGTTTTTCATCACCCGCGTGCCCGACGGGCAAACCGCCGCACACGACAACCACGAAACCACTGAAACCCTGTGGATCACCCCGCGTCAAGCGCTGATCCGCTACTGGGACCGCCAGATTGAGCTGGCACCGCCGCAGATCATGAGCCTGGTGCATCTGACCCGGCACGCGCACACGGAGAGCGTCCTGGCCGAAGCCCAGAGCCGCCGCCCCCCCGTGATCGAGCCCGAACCCTTCGACCAGGACGGCATCCGCACCATCTGCTACCCGGGCGATCCACGCCATTCCGTCACCCAAGTCGCTTTTCCGGGCCCGAGCCGATTGATGTACAAAAACAAGCGGTTTGAACCCGAATTGGGCTTGGCCGCATTGCTTGACTAGAATAAGATCATCAGACGTTTCAAATTGTTACGTTCTTTTTTCATTTAACCCGCATCCTTACTGTATGAGCCAAGCTGCAGATCCGACCTACCTGTCCATTGACCGGGCCATGGAATTCATTGGCGACATCAATGGGGTTTTGTCGCTGCTCAAGACTTTGCAACAAACTCTGAGTGAAGACTTGCCCCGCTTGCAAGAATTTCTGAACAAGGAAGATGTCAACGGTGCCAACCGTATCCTGCATCAGCTCAAGGGCTTCACGCCCGTGTTTTGTGTGGACAGCTTGGTCGAGCGCGTCGTCATGGTTGAGCAACTGAGCAAACACGGCGAGCCCGCCGAAGTCCGCGCCGCCTACAGCCATTTGGCCCCCCAACTCGACCAACTGCGCGCCGAAGTCGCCGCCCACCTGGCCAGCCAATAAGCCCGGCATTCCCGCATTTGCGTATGCCGTAGGTCGGCGGTCGAAGACCCCGACGCATGTGGGTTTGGCGGACATGAGCATTTGCGCAGAACAGGTCCTGTGCGCCAAGACATGGGCATTGTGGGAGCCAGCCCTGCTGGCGACATGACGCTTGTGGACCGCAGACCATCGCTTGCAGGGCAAGGCCCCTACAAAAGCCCACCCCACACCCAACGTTGAACATGACAAAAATTCAAGCACCATGGGGCCGGGTCAACAGCAGGTCGTTGGCTTCAGCCCCGACATAAAGCCTTTGCCGGAGCTCCAAAACGTAGGACCTTAAGGTGCCGACCTACGGGAGGCCTTGCATTCGTAGGTCGGCGGATTCAGCCCCGACATGTGGCCTTTGCCGGAGGCCCAAAACGTCGGGGCTGAAGCCACCGACCTACGGGGCGCTGGCGTTGGATTGCTGACTGAGCCAGGTTTCGATGTGTTTGGCGTCGTGCACCAGCCTCAATTGGTCAAAGGCTTGTTGGGCTTCGGGGTAGACGCGGCGCATGTAGTTGAGCCATTGTTTGAGGCGACCGGCCCGATGCCTGGGCGCTACGCGTTGGCTGATGCCCACCCAGAACAGGCGCATCAAGCCGACGATCTGTGACCACGCCACGGATTGACCGGGTGCGAGGCTGCCTGCAGCAGCCACAGCACCTGCAGTACCACCCAACACTTTGCCCACAGCCGCATCGTGCCGGGCAATCGCCAGGGCTAAGCCGGGATCGGCCACCATGCCACGCCCGATCATCAGGCGCTCGCAACCGGTCACTTCGCGGCAACGCAGCGCGTCGGCCACGGTCCAGATTTCGCCGTTGGCCACCATGGGCAAGCGCACATGCTGGCGCAAATCCGCGATGCGGTCCCAGTATGCCGGGGGCCGATAGCCGTGCGCTTTGGTTCGGGCGTGCACCACCAGATCGCTGGCCCCTGCGGCCTCAATGGCCTGGGCGCAGTCTTCGGCGCGGCTGTCGTCGTTGTAGCCCAGCCGCATCTTGGCCGACACCGGAATGTGGGCAGGCACTGCACGGCGCACCGCCGCAACGATTTGCCCCACCAGTTCGGGCTCGTCCAGCAAAACGGCCCCGCCCCGGTGCTGGTTCACCGTCTTGGCCGGGCAGCCAAAATTCAGGTCGATGCCATACGGGTTCAGCTCTGCCAAGGCGGCAGCGTTGTCGGCCAGGCAGATCGGGTCAGAGCCCAGCAGTTGCACCCGCACCGGCACGCCTGCGGGAGTACGGCTGTTGTTCAGCAACTCTGGCGCCACGCGAATGAAGGCCCGGCGCGGCAACACCGTGTTGGTGACCCGGATGAACTCGGACACGCACAAATCCACGCCCCCCAGCCGCGTGAGCATGTCACGCAGCGTGTGGTCCAGCAGGCCCTCCATGGGTGCCAGCAAGAGTTTCATGGACTGGCGGGCCGTTTCAGACTCAAGCCAGCTTGCGCTTGAGGCGCACTTCTTCCACTTTCACCCCGCCCAAAGGCACGGTGCGGGCGGTGTTCATTTCGCGCTTGAAACCGGCCAGGTCATGAAAGCGCAGGGTTTTTTCATGCAACAGCGGCAGCCAGACGGTGACATCGGTGCAGCCTTCGTCTTCCAGGCCTTCACGGGCCGCGTCCCACAGGGCCAGGCCCACGCCTTGGCCGATGCGCTCGGGGGCGGCATAAATGGCCCAGATTTCGCCGGTGGTGTTTTTCGATTTGGGGTCACGAGAACGGTCAAAACCCACAAAACCCACAATCTCTTGCCCCGCCAGGGCCACAATGACTTGCGGCTCGCCGTATTCGATGGCTTCTTTCCAGTAGGACACGCGTTTGGCCATAGGCGTGGCTTCCCAGTGGGTGTCGGGCACCTGACCGGCATAAGCGGCGCGGCAGGCGCTCACATGCAAGGCGGCAACGGCGGGGGCATCTTTATGGGTGGCAAATCGGACTTGGATATCGGACATGGCTTGAACTTGAATGAATGAACTGAGCGCCCAAGGTGTCTGCACATCGGGCGCAAAACCTGCAATTGTCGCCGCTTCGGTTATCTTCCAAGCATGATGACGTTTTTTTATCGCATGAAATCCAGTGTGGCCTGTGCCCGCCTGCTGGTGGGCACCCTGCTGGGGGTCCTGGCCTTGAGCGCCGCCGCCCAGACCCCGGCCCGTTTTGCCGACAACATGGCCGAGCGCACCCGTGCCTGCACCGCCTGCCACGGTGAACAAGGCCGCGCAGGCCCCGATGGCTATTACCCCCGCCTGGCGGGCAAACCGGCCGGTTATTTGCACAACCAGCTGCGCAACTTTGCCCAAGGCAGACGCCATTACGATCTGATGACCCGCCTGATCGACCCGCTGAGCGACGACTACCTGGGCGAGATGGCCCGGTATTTCGCCGACCTGCAACTGCCCTACCCCAGCCCCACCGCAGCCAACACCATTTCGGCCGAACGCCTGGCACGCGGTCAGCAGCTGGTCACCCAGGGCGATGCCTCGCGCGGCCTGCCTGCCTGCATCCAGTGCCACGGCGCGCGCCTGACCGGCGTGCAACCCAACGTGCCAGGCCTGTTGGGCCTGCCGCTTGATTATCTGAACGCCCAACTGGGTGCCTGGCAAACCGGCCAGCGCAAGGCCCATGCGCCCGACTGCATGGCCCAGGTCATCCAGCGTGTGCCTGTCGATGACCTGATTGCCGTGTCCAGCTGGCTGGCACGCCAGCCCCTGCCTGCCGACACGCGCCCTGCAGCCCTGGCACCGCAGACACCGCCCCTGCCCGAGGCATGGCGCTGCGGCAGTGCGCCCGAACTGAACCCAACTTCTGCAGGAGCCAAGCCATGAACCGCCGCCTGATCCAGCGCATCGGTCTGGGCCTGCTGGGCGCTGCATTGGCCTTGTCGGCCTGGGTGGTCTGGGACAACTGGGGAGACACCTGGCTGCCTTCTTCCTCAGCACCGCCCCCCTCCAGCATCAGCACCGTTGCAGACCCCGGCCAGATCGAACGCGGTCAGTACCTGGCCCGTGCAGGCAACTGCGTGGCCTGCCACACCGCCCGTGGCGGCGTCAGCATGGCGGGCAGCCGCCGCATTGACACACCTTTCGGCAGCGTCTTCAGCAGCAACCTGACACCCGACATGGCCACCGGACTGGGCCACTGGACCGCCGATGACTTCTGGCAAGCCCTGCACCATGGCCGCTCCAAAGGTGGGCGCTTGCTCACCCCGGCTTTCCCGTACAACCACACCAGCGTCATCACCCGCAGCGACAGCGACGCCCTGCTGGCCTGGCTCAAAAGCCTGCCCCCGGTTGCGCAGGCTCAGCCCGCCCACACGCTGGTGTGGCCCCTGGGCACCCAAGCAGCGCTGGCCGTTTGGCGCAGCCTGTACTTCAAGCCCAGCCCCTTTCAACCCAACCCCACCCAAACCGCCGAATGGAACCGGGGGGCCTATCTGGTCCAAGGCCTGGGCCACTGCGCAGCCTGCCACAGCCCGCGCAACCGCCTGGGTGCCAGCGGCCCGGTGGACGATCTGTCGGGCGGCCTGATACCGGTGGTCAACTGGTACGCGCCCGATCTGACCCGCGAATCAGAAAGCGGCCTGGCCAGCACGCCCCTGGCCGACATCGTGCAGCTGCTGCGCACAGGGCACGCCCCCCAGGCCCAGACCAGCGGCCCCATGGCCGAAGTGGTGCTGCAAGGCACCCAGCACATGAGCCCCGCCGACCTGCAGGCCATGGCGGTGTATCTGAAATCGCGCAACAGCCCCCCTGCGGCCACCGCGGCTGCCACGTCCACCAGTCCAAAGGCCGCCATCAGCCCCCGCGTGGCCGAGCAAGGGCTCAAGATTTATGACCGCCACTGCGCCCAATGCCACGGCGAACAAGGCCGGGGCGCGACAACCGCTGCGGGCCTGGTGGCTTATCCGGCCCTGGCGGGCAACCGGGCGGTGCTGCTGCGCGACCCGACCAATCTGGTGCAAATGGTGTTGTACGGAGGCTTTGGCCCCGCCACCGCAGGGCACCCCCAGCCCTTTGGCATGCCGCCTGCGGTGCTGGAGCTGGACGACCGCGACATCGCCGCCGTGCTCACACACCTGCGCACCCAATGGGGCAACCAGGCCAGCGAAGTCACGCCACTGCAAGTCAACCGCATCCGCGCATCACAAGGTTCATGAGGCCACGAGCCTCCCCAGGCCTCCCCCTGTAGGTCGGCACTCGCAGAGTCCGACGTTTGCGGGCCTGGGCGCTGAACCTGATTCAACTTTGGCAGGCTTCACCAGCCCCATGTCGGGGTCTTCGACCACCGACCTACGAATACATGACTCCCGTAGGTCGGCACTCGCAGAGTCCGACGTTTGCTGGCTTTGGCGCTGATCCTGATTCAACTTTGGCGGGCTTCACCAGCCCCATGTCAGGGTCTTCGACCACCGACCTACGAATACATGGCTCCCGTAGGTCGGCACTCGCAGAGTCCGACGTTTGTGGGCATGGGCGCTGATCCTGATTCAACTTTGGCGGGCGTCAGCAGCCCCTGTCGGGGTCTTCGACCACCGACCTACGAATACATGGCTCCCGTAGGTCGGCACTCGCAGAGTCCGACGTTTGCGGGCATGGGCGCTGATCCTGATTCAACTTTGGCGGGCTTCACCAGCCCCATGTCGGGGTCTTCGACCACCGACCTACGAATACATGGCTCCCGTAGGTCGGCACTCGCAGAGTCTGACGTTTGCGGGCATGGGCGCTGATCCTGATTCAACTTTGGCAGGCTTCACCAGCACCATGTCGGGGTCTTCGACCACCGACCTGCGAATACATGGCTCCCGTAGGTCGGCACTCGCAGAGTCCGACGTTTGTGAGCTTTGGCGCTGATCCTGATTCAACTTTGGCAGGCTTCACCAGCCCCATGTCGGGGTCTTCGACCACCGACCTACGAATACATGGCTCCTGTAGGTCGGCACTCGCAGAGTCCGACGTTTATGGGCTTTGGCGCTGATCCTTATTCAACTTTGGCGGGCTTCACCAGCCCATGTCGGGGTCTTCGACCGTCGACCTACAAATACATGGCTCCCGTAGGTCGGCACTCGCAGAGTCCGACGTTTGTGAGCTTAGGCGCTGAACCCGATTCAACTTTGGCGGGCTTCAGCAGCCCCATGTCGTGGTCTTCGACCACCGACCTACGAAGACATGGCTCCCGTAGGTCGGCACTCGCAGAGTCCGACGTTTGCCCGCTTGGGCGCTGAACCTGATTCAACTTTGGCGGGCTTCAGCAAGCTCCATGTCGAGGTCTTCAACCACCGACCAACAAATACATGGCCCCCGTAGGTCGGCACTCGAAGAGTCCGACGTTTGCCCGCTTAGGCGCTGAACCCGATTCAACTTTGGCGGGCTTCAGCAGCCCCATGTCGGGGTCTTCGACCACCGACCTACCAATCCATGGCTCCTGTAGGTCGGCACTCGCAGAGTCCGACGTTTGG